>CAVWTD010000016.1:0-171652 GCA_963757915.1 uncultured delta proteobacterium
TGAAACGATATCGTTGCCCTCTACCACCCGGACGACTGCCGCCGGATTATCGAACAAACCATTCATCAAGGTCACATTATTGCAGACAGCGCTTATTATGCGTAAGCGGCCGAAAGCCCGAACCTTGAGGCCGCTTCCGGCGAGAGCGAGGCAGAGATTTGCGCCCATAAAGCCCCCGCCCCACCCGGCACGACGCAACAAAAACCCCCAATATTACAGGAAGAACCGGTCATCGGGTGACTCCCGGCACGTAAGTTCCCGCTGCTGCATCCTTGATGAGGGCGGCTTTTTCAGCCACTTGATCGAGTCGAGCGACATAGCGGTCGATATCGAAGGTTGAGAGCGCCAGTTCGCGGATTGCGGAGCGTAGACCAACTCAGGTTATAGCCATATGGCCCGACAAGCTCTTTCAGCCTTCCAAAGCTCCGATTAGAAACCCACCTCTTAAATACTCCCCGCGGCATTTGGGACTCGATCGCCCTGATGTAGTTGGATATTCCGTATTGCAGGCAGGGATTCAAATTGACTCCTGAGTGGCGGACCGGAAGCCCACCCAGGCAAGGGCCACACCGCCTAAACAACCTTCGATCACCCTTAATTGCCGCTGTCTGGGATGAGTCCGTTAAGGGGGCGGGAGTATTTGGTTTCCAGTTTCTTGCGGTTTTCCTTCATTATTTTCCGTGTGTCATTTCCGAGCCGGCCGAATGGGCCCCCTCCCCTGTGATATACGAATAGGCCTTCCGTGCATATCAAGAACATCCCGGCGCAAGGGCACGCAGAAAAATCCCAGCATCTCCGTTTCGAATCTTTCTCACAGGCTGTCTGAAACCCAGGTGAGCCCCTCTTCTATGATCTCTTCGGGTGTAACGCCCCTGGTGAAAATGCTTTCCAGGCAGGGCGCCGTATTTTTGCGCAACCCGTTATGGCTGGCGATCCTAAAGGCGCTCTCACGACATCGGCGCCCTCGGAAGATTTGTAGAATCCATCTATCAGGCTGGCAAGGCTCATCTTCCAGGGTGGGGGCGCTATTCCGAAACTCATCCCTATCTTTCCGCAATCGAGCGCGGAATATCGTGGCCTCGCCGCAACGGTCGGGTAGGAACTGCTCGGCACGGGCGACACCATGGCAATCCGGGCTGCTTCCCTTCGCCGCGCCTCATCGAGAATGGCCACGGCAAAATGATACCAGGTTGTGATGCCTTCTCCGCAGAAATGATAGGTCCCCCAGGGGACCTCTTCTGAACCTGAGAGGGCGCGCTCCCCAATCCGGACCAGGCACCCGGCAAGGTCAAAAGACCACGTGGGACATCCGTACTGGTCGGAGACAACTTTCAGTTCTTCCCGCTCTGTGCCGAGCTTAAGCATCGTCTTTACAAAATTCTGGCCCCTTGATCCGTAAAGCCATGAAGTCCGCACTATTAGGTGCCGGGCAAGCCGGGACCGCACAGCCTCCTCTCCCTCCCACTTGCTCCGGCCATAGACGTTCATGGGATCGGCGGCATCTTCTTCTCTATAGGGGCGGTCGGATTTACCATTGAAAACATAGTCCGTGGAAATATGGATGAGCGGTATTCCCAGCCTTTCGCACTCATCGGCAAGATTGGCCGGCCCATCCCGGTTAACCGCAAAGGCGGCCTCAGATTCCGATTCGGCCTTATCTACGGCGGTATAGGCCGCGCAGTTTATCAGAAGGCCGGGCGAACGGATGCCACCCAAGACCGAACGAACGCTTTCCCGTTTAGTTATATCGATCAGAGGGATGTCCAGGGGTGCAACTTTGAGACCGGCGCTTTTCAACGACTCGACGACCTCCCAGCCGAGCATCCCGCCGCTTCCAACGACTACGACATTACGTTTTTTGGTATGATCAGGAGTCATCCTCAAGTATCCTGAGCTGGTAAATCCGCCTCACGAAAAAAACTGCCTTTCGCGTCCTTCTCGGAAATGGTCCTCTCTCCATCCGGGGGCCAGTCTATGGCCAGGTCGGGATCATCCCACCTTATACATCTTTCATGCTCCGGAGCATAAAAATCGCTAGCTTTATAAAGCATTTCGACCATATCTGAAAGCGCTAGAAAACCATGGCCAAAACCTGGGGGGATATAGATTTGTAGCCTGTTTGCGGCCGAAAGAGTCAAACCGAACCAGCGGCCAAACGTTGGTGAGGACCTTCTCAAGTCCACCGACACATCGAATACCTCTCCGCTCACGACACGAACCAGCTTCGCCTGGGGATTTTTTATCTGGTAATGAATGCCTCTGAGAGTACCACGGCGAGACAATGAGTGATTGTCCTGCACAAATGAGACATCGATGCCAAGAGCGGCCAAAGTTTTCCTGTTGTAGCTTTCGAAGAAAAATCCCCTCTCGTCGACAAAGATACGTGGCTCCAGGACGATGATTCCCTGAATAAACACGCAGGAAGCTTTCACTTTTTCCCCCTCTCCCGCAAGTGGTCTACTTACACCCACACTTCTATCATCATCGCCGCAGAAATGAAAGCTCAGGGTGCTCTCAGAAAATTTCCGCAAGGATGGGGTTGTCAGAACCATGTAAAGGAAGATCCTCTTTTGACGGAGTCATTGAGCACGCACATAAACCAATCAGGCCAGGCTCCTCGTAAGATGTCTTGCCTGCACTCTGCTCAACATGGTCGGGGATGCTGCGTTTTCCGGCGAGGGCGTCAAGCCGTCCAGAGACTCGATCCTCAAGCGGCTCGTAAAGATTGGGGCCAGGGTGGTCCACCATAACTCGCAAGGCGTGGGGTACTTGCATGTTGCGTCGGCTTTTCCCAATCTCCACACCTCGCGGAGTGTGGGGATAGGGAGTTTGCGCCTGAGGCCCTTCGAATACGGTGGGGCGGGAAAACGGGATTATCTACTGTAGTGACGTAGGTGTGTCTTGAAACTGTCGAAATGATCTGATAAGTTTCCGCGCTTGCATGTTCGATTGGTACATCGTATGATTTTGCGAGCCTTGGGATTGTCACGGAAGTTTTTTCGGGCAGAATCCAACCCGACGATGTGGTTCGGACACACAGCACACAGCTTGATGCATTATGCCGGGTGAAGCCGTGTCCCTATCTTTGTAAAGTATACCTTAAACCTGATGGCCTTTATGTCATTGAAGATTGGGGCACCGGGTATTGGGATGACTGGCCTGACGGAAAAAGTCTCGAGCTTGACGTACCCTACCGGAAAGGACTGATACATAGCTCAATTTGGTTAAGGATAGCGAGGAGATTGCTATCGAAATCATCTTGGCCGTGTCACAGTTACGGGATGGTTGGTTTCGTTAAGCAGTTGATAGATGAGCAGGCGGCGCCTGATGTTACAAGAAAAAAACTTCATGGTAAATCAAAGAGAGCATCACGGTTTGCAACTATGATCATTACTCCTTCTATTGTTTTCATAAAAAAAGCGAACCATTTGTCACGGAATAGCGACTGATGCATCGCCCAATCAGGTAGCCGGGGGTTTTTCAGATGACATATCTTGGTGAGATGAACGTACCAACAACACCTGGAGGGTCAAGGGGATGAAAGCAGCTTTTGGCTTGTGGATTATTTAAACACCCCGCAGTTTAGAGACTTTTGACAGTAAGGCCAAATTTATGTTTCTGACCACAGGAACTCCACCGAGAATTATAAGCCTATCGATGGTGAAAAACGAGCAAGATATCATAGAACCTTTCATCCGTCATAATATCGCTTTTTTGGATTATATGATTATTCTCGACAATCGTTCCAACGATGCGACGCGAAATATTATTTCGGAGCTGATGAGAGAACTCGGGAATGTTGTGCTGGCAGACCAATCTGATTTTGGTTATTGGCAATCCGAGCGCATGACTAGGCTGCTGCACTTCTGCCAAACAGCTTTTTTCGCTGATTACATAGTGCCCATCGATGCCGATGAGTTTATAGATGTTCCCGATAGAATGACCTTCGAGTCCATTCTCGGAACAATTATGCCGGGCGGTATTGGACTTGCCCCCTGGCGAACATTTGTGCTCATGCCAGAGGAAGGAGAAGAGGCGACACTAGACCCTCCGCGATCAATTAAATGGAGTCGCACTTCCGAACCTCCTTATAAGAAAGCAATTCTTCGTCCGGACGGCTCCCACTTCCACGACCTGAAAATAAGTCAAGGAAACCACTCCGTTTTTTCGACAACAGGCAGAGAGTTGCCCTGCATAGACCTTAATGGACTTGCCCTGGCTCATTTCCCGGTACGGAGCAAAAATCAACTGCTGGTTAAAAGCATAATAGGCTGGATGGCATATGTCCGCAAGAATCCCAATGCGCGCGAGAGCAGCGAAGGCTACCAATGGCGCGACAATTTTGATCTTTTTTCGACTGATCCCAATGTCCCTTACTCTCTTGTGTGCGAATCCTCTATTCAATACGCTCTGGAGCGCTCCCCTACTCAATTGCCGGAAGACATCGTGTCTTCCAGTCCACCCGCTAACTACATTCGAAAATACTCAACCGGAGAATTTGGTGAACCCATTTCGATCCTCGCCAAAGCATGGGAGTGTTCACTTTCCCCGCCTCGGCCGGTTATCAATCTCAAACCTCCCGACAGGTCGAAAAGTTTTCCGCCGAGTGCCGTATCAACTTCCTTCGATCCATTGTGGCACTGGGACAATCTGGCAGTTGATATTCCGCCGTTTCGTTACATTTTCGAGAAATATCTTCCTGACAGCGTCTGTGATGTCGGCTGCGGAATCGGTGCATACCTGAAAATTTTCCAGAGCCTTGGCGCGACGGAAATATTCGGCATAGACACTATACCTGCCGATACCACCGTACTCCATGAGACGGAATACGCAGTCCACGACCTATCCGGGACCTTCCGCCTGGGCCGCAAATTTGATTTGGTAGTCTGTGTGGAAGTTGCTGAACACATCAAAGACAACCATGCTGAGCGATTGCTTTCGGACATCGACAGCCACTCATCCGAAATAATCATCTTTTCTGCTGCTGAACCAGGGCAACCTGGTAACGGTCATATCAACTGCAGACCGATTATCGATTGGCTGCAAAGGTGGCGAAGTCTAGGCTGGGGACCCGATCTGGGCGATAGTCTCGCTATGAGAAGCCTCGCAACACTTTCATGGTTTCGACGTAACCTCGTTGTCCTAAAAAGGTTGCCCGACGACAACACCGAGACTGCCATTCGGGCGCTTCAAGAAATCGCAGACCGCCCGTTTTCCTGGTATTTCCATCCGCCTGGAATTCGATATGAAGTCCTGAGCGAAGAACCGCCTCAACCCCCACTGGGCTACGTTTCGAAAACCAATTACCCGGGATGGTTGGGGAAAATAGCCAGGCGGATGGGATTTAAAGAAAGGCGAAAACGCGCATACTTGTAACAACCGTTTTTTCGCGGTGCAGCTGTGTATCAAAATTCTGTATTAGAGGCGGGATAAATGCAGTCATTCGAAGAAAGAATAGAATCGCTTGATCTGAGTCTTTTTGAAGCTATTTTATCCGAAACGACAGACGAGGATAGAAGATCACTTTTACAGCTTCAGCGCTTAATTAGGCGTTCCGGGCCATACGTATATCTAGAAATAGGTTCTCACTTAGGAGGAACTATACAGCCACATTATGTAGATCCACTTTGTAAAATGATAATATCGATTGATAAAAGACCGTTACGTATGCCAGACGAAAGAGGCATTAAATTCAAATATCCAGATAACTCTACAAATAGAATGCTTCTCGGTATCCAAGCTGTTTACCCCATGATAGATAGATATAAGATTAAGACATTTGATTGCGATGCAAGCAAAATAAATAAACATGAGATAATAGATAGACCAAATTTTATGTTTATAGACGCTGAGCACACCAACCATGCAGTATACTCTGACTTTATGTTTTGTTTAGATGTATGTGACACTAATGCGATAATTGCTTTTCACGATGCCACATTTATTTTTCGCGGAATCCTAAAAATTAGGAAATTTTTGCTTCAAAACTCATTTAAGTTTAAAGGAATCATGCTTGGTGGAAGTGTGTATGCGATTCTTTTTAATGAGGCCATTGAAGCATCCGCCAACGGTCTGCAAAGTTTCATGCAAGACGAAGCGGAATTCTTCAGTAGAGCTAAAGCGGATTTGTTCAAAATACGCCTGCAAAACAGATATCAAATGATTTATAAGTGCTATGATCGGTTACTCTCATCTCGCAATAAGAATAAACGAAAATAAATCTTGCCTCCGTCCTGCTCTGCCTGCAGAGACCATACCCACTGACAAGATGGAGGCGTTCCGCCATCATCTTTATAAGGAATAACCTGCCTGGAGAGCGTCATTGCGAAACATCTTCACCGTATCCAGAGAGAATTCATGGAGGTCTTTCCCCACCAGGCTCAGTTTCTTCAGAATGTCGTTCGTCACGGTGATGACATGGCAGCCGATGGCGTCAGCCTGGAACAGGTTAAGCAGTTCGCGGGGGCTGGCCCAGATGAGTTCCACGTTGGGCGCCAGACCGCAGAGCGCAATGGCCTCGGCCATAATAGGGACCGGGTCTCGACCGGAATCAGCAATCCGTCCGGCAAAGACCGAGACATAGGCCGCAGGCCCACCGGCCAGGGCAGCTACCATGGCCTCAACCTGCTCCAGGGTCATTATTGCGGTGACGTTGACCTTGACCCTGGACGCGGCCAGCTTGCGAACCAATGGTACTGAGGACTCACCTCGGCTATTCATCACAGGGATTTTGACACACACGTTGTCTCCCCAGCCTGCGATCTTCAGGGCCTGTTTCTCCATCTCAGCGAAGTCGTCAGAGAAGACTTCAAAGGAAATAGGTCGGTCGGGAATCACCCGGAGAATATCATGGGCGAAGGCCTCATAATCCCTGACCCCAACCTTGTTCATTAGGGTGGGGTTGGTGGTAAAGCCCTGGATATAAGGCAGGGCGTACATCTCCAGCATACCGGCTTTGTCGGCGCCGTCCGCGAAAATTTTAATCTTTAGATCAGATACTTTCTTCATGCGTCTTCCTCGTTTGGTTAAAAATCCAGGCGACCGCTTCCGATAGGAAGCCGCTCGCTAAATCAGAAGCCCGGGGAGGCGCCTGTTCCAGGCAGTCGCAATCGATCAAGATGGTGGAGCAACCGGCGTTGCGACCAGCCTCGATATCGCGCCACCTGTCACCCATCATGAAGCTTTCACCCAGAATAACGGCGTGGCTGGCCGCGGCAGCCAGCAAAAGGCCCGGTCGGCGTTTGCGGCAGGCACAACAATCACCGTCGTCATGGCATCAGGTTAATACGTCATCCAAATCCAGACCCTTTAGAAGAACCTGATGGATGGCCTCCACCACCACCCCAACGTCCTCAATGCTTCTTGTATAAACGGGAGAACCGGAACCTGACTAAAGCGCGCAACCACGTGAGCGGATCACGTGCCATGCTAACTTTTTTACCCTCCTGAAAGGAACGAGCGCGGTAATTTACGGGCAACTCAACCGCTCTATACCCTTTTCTCAAAAGCTTTATCACAATCTCGAAATCGAAATCAAACCGGTTGCACTCAAACGATAAACCATAGAGACACTCCCTCCTAAATACTTTGAACATGCTAAATGGGTCTTTTAGAGACTGCCGATAAATGACATTAAAGAGACCCAAAAAGATAGAATGACCGAAATTAAAAATCGAAGACAAAACCGGTGCATCATTGAATTCCCGAATCTTCCAAACCTGCTTCGTGCGCACATGGCGAGAGCCAATCACGAAGCATTCTTTGTGTCGCAGCAAGGGATCAACCAATGCATCGTAGTCATTGATATCGTACTCTAAATCCGCATCCTGAATCAATATAATCTCACCTTTGGCATGGTTGAGTCCCGTACGCACCGCGTGCCCTTTACCTCTTGGCCTATCCTCAAGGACCACTTTAACTCTGGGATGTGTTCGATATTTAATCACGTCTTCTCTGGAGCCATCAGTAGAGTTACTTTCTACGATGATTACCTCTATCTCTATATCTGGAATCTCTTTTGCCAGTACGACTTCAATCAATTGGGAAAAAGTCGCCTTCTCATTATAAACAGGCACGATAACCGAGAGCTTGGCATTACTCAAAACTCTTTTAGGCCGAGAAATCACAATCTTTCGACTATCCCAAAATCGAAACGGAAAATCCCAGAACACCCTCGGAGCCATCCATAATAATGCAGCTAGTCCAACACGCAAAAGCCCCTTTCGCATACTCCCAAGCTTTACCTTTGCATAACTTAGGGATACATTTCTATAGTCAGGGAAGATGAGCGGGGCTTCGTATCCAACCTTGAGCAAAAGATTTTGCATAGTAGTTATGTCAAAGTAAAACAGGTTTTCCTGGCAAAATTCCCACCATTTTGGACCGAAAAGGCGTGCAGACCAACTATCAATGGATGGATAAATTACCATCAAGCATCCGTTGACAGTTAATAGATTTTTTATTTTATGTAAAACCGTCTCAGGTTCTGCACATCGCTCCAGTACAGATATTAACATACAAGCATCATATAAATGTCTTTCGTCATTATGGAGACAATACTGAGAGAACTCGTTCGGGGTCATTTGACGAGCATCAAATCCTCTTCGTTTGGCCACATCCGCTATATGAATGCCATTATCGCTAACTATCAGCAGCTTTTCTATCGGATTGTCGGAGTAATTTGCAAGTCGGTTTAGATAAGACGCCGCATTGCGTTTGTGTCTTTCACTCCAATTACCATTCGAACTATGCTCTTCAACAAATGGATCCTTCTGAGTATAGCTCTTAATACATGGTTGAGGGTTGATAAACATCAAGTTACACCCTTTGCACTGGCAAATAGGATGTTTATCTACAATGAATTCATATTCCAGCTCGGATGTTCCACATATTGGGCATACCTTATGCAGCCTTACAATCTCACGATCGATTTGTTCATCTATCATTTCTGACAACTTCGCCTCTTTTAACATTTCTCATAAGTCTCAATTAACTACGATTGCAAGCATTTCTCCAATATTTACGGTTAGTAATGATTCACGAGCCACAATTGGAATCAGAGAGTTGAGCATGCGATAAACTCGAAAAAAAACAGGATTGTATTCATTTATCTGCTGCATTAGATAGTCTATAGTCACCGTTTTGTAGGCTGTGATAATATGTATCTCCTTGAATCCAGTGTGCTCTAACGCAGTCCTTAGAGATTTTCTAGAAAATAGCACGGTATGCTGCATGGGTTGCAGCATAGCCCAGCGCTTGCCCAGCATATAACGCAGAAAATGCCCCGTGTCCGGCGTGCTGAGCACTAAACCTCCTCGAGGCTTAAGTAATGCTTTTACTTGTCGCAGAAATTCAACAGGGTTATCTGTATGTTCTATAATGTCAAATGCGGTCACCAAATCGAAACTCCCCAGCTTGTGAGATCCTAAGACGTTAACACTTTCCTTAGCAATCCGCAGGCGGATTGCAGGATCAGCAGCCGCAATCGCTGTTTCGGACAACTCCACTCCATAGGCGTCATAGCCATATTCAAGAGCAACGTCCAAGAAATATCCACAGGAACAGCCGACATCCAAGAGTTTCCCCGATGGAAAATACTGACGAAATTGGTTTAATCTGTTACGAAAATGACAATGCTTAATATATTTCGCGGCAACATATCTTTCATAATTGCCAAATTTATACTGATTGTCCGTGTACTCTGCCATATGCCTGGATTCGGGTAGCGGATATTGAAAGATGGAATGACACTCTTTACAAATATAGTAGGATACTGATTCCTTTACACAATAAAGCTTGGCATTATTAGCGCATATCTTACACGGCACACGTTTGAGTGCAGTATTTGCCATACGGTTTACTCCTGCTCCATTCTATGGTTGTTCTTCGAAGCATAGAGGGTCTCTATCCTGGATCTCATTAGCCGGCGGACGCCTGCTCTAACCGGCCATGGGAAAACATTAGTCAGCCAAACCAAGATACCAAAACTCTTGGGTATGAACGTAATGAACCTATCATGTTCGATTGCAGCCAAGATCTCTCTAGAAACCGATTCAACAGGAACCGTGTATTCGGTTTCCTTTCTTGGCGCACGCTTCTGGAACGTCTCGTGTGCAAAGAATTCAGTTTCTACACGTCCTGGACATATGACATGTACCCCTATCCCGAATCTTACAAGCTCTACCTTTAGAGCTTCAGACCATGCGATCATACCATGTTTTGCAGCACAGTAGGTTGCATTTGGAGTGATGAGTAACCTACCGGCAATTGAAGCTACATTCACGATGTGTCCCGCTCTTTTCTCGATCATTAAAGGCAGGACTTCACTGGTACAGTACATAGCACCTAAAAGATTGACTTTTAATAAGCGCCCTATCTCCTCCGATGAGCTCTCTTCAAATGTACGATAAACGGCAAATCCTGCATTATTGATCAGAACATCAGGACTCCCATGGTTCGATTTATATATACTAATCATGCCTCTGACTTGTTTAAGGTCTGATATGTCGCACACAATAGAATCCACAGTATGCCAAGTGTCCTTTAGTTCTAGTTCCGTCCTCTTTAAGCGCTCGTGATTTTTGCTGACTATGGTGACCAAAGCACCAACCCTAAGGAGATCTTTTGCCAGTTGCCTCCCAATTCCACTACTACCCCCCGTAATAATAAATTTCTTTCCTTCAAACATAACGACCTCACCTTTAACATTTATATAAGCTCCTTAAGGCGTCTTAACGACTGCTAGACTCCTATCATTGCATTTACACTTGTAATGGACTCTTACCATATGCCACAAGATTAGATGGGATTCCCCACAGTCGAATCTTTAAAGTATTGACACCTACGAATGGACTAAACATGCGCTGCAACGTTTTAATATCTAACAAATGTAAATTCTTTTCATTGGACCAGTATCGCAACCATGTCTTAGCAATTATGACCCGATACAAACGCATTGGCAAATAGTGCAATAAAGGCAATCCAGTATGCATTTCGACTGGAAACCATCGATTAGGAGTTGTTAGAAAGAAATGTCGGCTAACCCGAAGCATTTCCTTAATAAAGTCTCGTTGTTCATTGCGATCTCCGACATGTTCAATGACCGCATTGCTGAACACTATGTCAAATTGTTTATCTGAAAATGGCAAGCGCTGCTTAGCTTGCACAGGAACGAATATTAATCCCGGATATTGATGTTCCAAATGACTCCCGTCTTCGGTTCCGGCACAAACAATATTATGCTTAAATGGGTAAAATTGTTCAAAGTAGTTTGATTCCTGGTAGACATTGTCACAGGTTACCCCTAGATCCAGAATTGAACTATTCACAGTCGGACGCATCGTCTCCATGAAGAGCGCGAACATTTGCCTTCGAGCATATAGAGACACCCTCGACGCCAAGGGGAGCCTGCCGGTATGCATATAATATAGTGAAGATTCATTGTGATGGTGCAGCATCATATCCCCTCTTACACCCTCCTTTGGAGCGAGTTTACTCCAATGTCAAAGCAGCCCAAAGCACGGCATGGCCACAATTCAAAGGGAAAAACCATGAGGCCAGTGGTGATGGTTGCGGATCCGGCGGCCTCAAAAAAGTTGCCCTTAACGGGGTACAGGTCCACCTTAAGATCCATGGCCCGACACACATTGGCCCCAATGGACGTACTAGAGCCAACTCCCTGATCACTCAGGCAACCTTCCTCCTTCCTTTCCTCAGCCTGAAAATGAAGAAAACCAGCCCCGTAATCACGGCCAGGAGAGACACCACTGACCCGGCCATAAAAGAAAAGGGCCTGTAAACAAATTCTACCGTGCAGTTCCCAGGAGGTAAAATGACACCTCGGAACAAATAGTCCACGTTCAATATTGATTCACGTCGCCCGTTGACGTAGGCTTTCCAGCCTGGATAGTCAGCGTCATTGAGCATAAGAAGAGACGGTTCGTCCGCAGAGGCTTCTATGACAACGCGCTGCGACTGATAGGAGACAATCCGTGCCGGGACGGCCTTTCGGCCCTGACCTGACCCAAGCCGCTCCAGCCGTGTGCGATCCTCGACGTGAAGGGCTCCTTTCCACACTAACGCTTTTCCCCAAACATTAAAAGAGGGATCCTTCAGCCGCCTTAAAATGTCGTCAGCGTTATCCATCAAATCCATGCCGTAATAAATGGTTGCTCGCGGCAAAACATGCGGGAACTCAAATATTTTGACTTCATCGTTATAGATCTCTCTGAATGAGCAGGAAGCCGGCTCCTCCTTGAAGGCCGAGGTGAACCGGATGTCCCCCCAACCGGCCCAAGCGTGCTTGGTATTGACGCCAGGGACGGGATCGGTCGAGAACATAAGCTCCACCTCCCGGCCGGCGTATTTACTAAGGTCGATTTGTTCATAAATGGCTTTCCGATCGGCAGGGCAGGTCTTTGGCCTTAAGGTTGCCGAGAAAAGCTCATCCACCCCACCGTCTCTGCGAAGCTCCAAAAGAAATCCGGCACCATCGATTTTATCCTGGTCTACCGGCTTGATGAGGACACAGAATTCAAGAATAGGCTTCTTCTCGTCGATTCTGACACGATACGTAAGCCGGTGGGAAGCTGGACGCAGAAGGACTACGGGGATGGCTTTCCCCTCCATCCGCGCAACCTCTACACCGAAAACCCGCATGTAGTCGTGTTCATTTTGGGCAAATATGTCGCTGATTAGGGTAGGCTTTCCGTAATCACAAGTCGTTATCAAGTATCGAATGGAAGAAAGCTCCAGGAAACGTTTCTCTGTGTCGCTGTCAAAATCGTATGAATAGCGGAGATCAGACCCTGTAAAACGGTCGGCCAGATCGCCGTGGTAGCAGGTTTCATACTCAGGTTTCATGAGGAAATTCCTGATAAAATGCATGTATTTACGATAGTACATGCCGTCTATGGAACGTACGTCATCCAAATCAAAAACGCCAGCCCAGTTGGGATGAAGCAAGCCCCCTCTGGCGAACACCCGCGACCGGTCAGTATCCTCGTTCTTGAGGAAAGTCAAATAAGGCGAACCCAGATAGGGGTTAGCTTCCGGTGGAGGCAAGTTATTGAATAAATAAAAGGACGGGATCACAAAAAATGACATCTCCAGAGCCAACAGCGCCACTGCCCCGCGTTGGACCGAGTCCCGAAAACCCCTCTCCTTCCTTGTAGAACTTGGAATAGAGACGTAAAACGATGAACAGAAAAGCGATACCCAAAACAACATTAAGGGGAAAAGCCCAAGGGTATGTTCCATGAAGAATTCCCCACAAAGACAACGAATAAAGACCCAATATCGTCGCCAAAACGAATACGACGCTAAGGAAGAAAAAGCGAGGCCCGATCTTTCCCTCCATGAACACACCGAAGCCAATACCCGCTAAAACAGCACACGAAAATCCCAGGAGCGGTTCCTGATATTTTGGAAACAGGACCAGGACGAACAGCGGGAGATCGCCAACCCAATTGACAACCGGGCAGCCAAACCGTTTCAGCAACATAAGAAGGATCGCCGCTCCGAAAAACATCGAGATTTGAACAAAGGGCTGCTCCAAAGATTTTCGGCTCTTGGGAAAATATCGCACCAGTGCAAAGATGGCGAACAACACGGGCAACAAGCCCCAATGGCTTGTGCTTGCGGGGAACCCGCCAACAAGATAATGGATCATTCCGCCGGGATTCCGATCGAAAAGAAGGCCGCCTTTAAAGCCTCCTACATTGGCAGGCTGGTGCACGTCGTGACTAATTCTCATATATTCCATAAAAGGGAACAGGAGAAAAGCCGCGAGAGCAAAACCAAATAAATTCATCAAAACAAAGTTTCTGAGGTGTAGAGTCTTTTCCCGGCCGAACTTCGCATCCACAAACATCCTCACAAAGAAATAGGCGTATCCGAAGGTAAGGATAAGTAACGTCGATTCCGGCATACCCCCAATTATTGACATCATCACCACGACGGACGCTGCGGCCAAAGCCCCGAAGGATTTTCGGCGGAGCACTCCTTCAAACGCCCAAAAAACGGCCGGCAGCAACACCTCCACACTGAGATGGGCAATGTCGAGATAGGCAATGAAATACCCCGTCAACATAAAGGCCACTGCGGAGAAGAGCGATGGGAGGAAAGGCATAAACCAACGCATAAACAGGAACATGGAGATGCCGGCAACGAACAGTCGTGCCAACAAGAATAAGTTGTAAGTGTAGGGTGTGAGATGCAACGTCAACAGCATTGTCAGGGGGTAGAATGGCTGAGATTGCATATCGGCCGCAAACGGGGTACCAAAGCCGCTGTGTGGATTCCAAAGAGGAAGGTTCAATTCCTTCTTATATTGGTGCGATTCAATCTTTAACCATGGTTCCGCCTGCCACGCGGAAGCTGCGGGGTCCGGCGAACGGGCCAAGTGACGACCCTGGGGCATGCTACCGTAGGCCCCATTCTGCATGATGCTGGCATTATCCCAAGCGCTGTCCAACAAGGTTTTTCTGCCGACAACCTGAGGGAAAAAACAGACAACTATGAGCAGGGTTAACACCAGGCAGGCTTTTATTGAATCCTTTCGGACGATTCTGAAAAGCTGGTCTATCATTCCCACCAATTCTTTTAATCAAGATCCCGCTCGGCACGCGACCGGCTCAGCATATGCTTATACCACAGGCTCCTACCAGCCCTGCACCAGCCGGTTCTTAATGACCGGCGACAAGATTCTTAAGAGCTGATTGGTTTCCGGTTTCATTGGCTCTGAATCACCAAAAAGACCCCCGAACAAATGAGGAGCACCCCGAGTACCCTACAGAGGCTGACCGGCTCGCTAAATAGAAAGCGGCCAACGAACAGGGTCCCGATATAGGTCAGGCTCACCATCGGGAATGCCACGCTGATGTCAAGTTTCGACAGTACCTCCAGCCAAAGAATTGCACTTACGCCGTAGAGCCCAAATCCGACAAAAATGTAAGGGACGGCCACACACTTCCGGAACAAACCGGCAATGCCGATCTCCAGGACCGGCATGCCCCCTGACCTTACGATGGCCAGCTTCAGGAGTGTTTGGGCGGCAATTGCCAGCAGTATGCAAATTGCGGCCAGCATGAGAGCGTGCAGATTCAACTTGTGCATAAGATAAAAACTCCTCGATTCCATAAGCCTAGTTCGGCAGGCCGTGACCGGCAGGCTGCCCCTTCCAGTTCATGGTTCATCTATCACTTTCAGCAACCGTTGGCAAGGAATGGGTCCAGCAAGACTCCAGCGTGGGCTTTAGCCTTCACTTGGCGTTAGCTCAAGAACTGGACTATGATTTATTGGATTACGGCGAATCCAAAAGGCTAAAAGCCAGGTTCAACATCGCGCCCAACACTTGGGACTAATAAAATACCTTTCCCGAAATAATTGCACGATCATGAGAGTCCCATGTCCCAATAACACGTCATAGCATACAAGCCGCCAGACCACAGCGGCTAAAGAAGTTTAAATCCTGCCGGGTTCAACTTGCCCGTGAGTTCGAGGCGCCTGCTTCAATTCATATCCTGTTTTACGCAAGATGATGTCGATCGCTTTTTTTCAGAACCCTTTCTCACGGACTTTTCCCCCCTCCCGAGAGGGCTGTTTGTCATGCAGACGTCGGTTGGAGGGCAGTATTGACTCGATTGCGTCTTCCGATTTGCCGTTAATCCAAGGAGCTGCACGAGAGATTCTTTCGCAAATCAAAGGCTGAATGATTATCTGTGGAACTCAGGAGTCTCTCCTTGCGGCTGGAATCAGGATCATCATCAGCCCGCTCCCGACATTGGGCCCCTCTGTATAGTTTCCTTTCGAACTCGAAAGTGCTTGTGGGATTGAGCGCTATTTGAGTACCTATTACCAGCAGATGGGCGCTAAACTCTATCAGCCGTTTACGCAGTCAACATTCGAGCAACACTTTCTACCGGCAGGATTTGTAACCCACGACGCAAACAGCCAGTTAACAGCGCCTCCAGCAAGTGCGGAGTCAGGTCATGTGGACCGGGTTCAGGCGAAATACCGTGTGTATAAAATATCAGCCACCCCCGGCACCTGCTTACCTCGTCCAACCAGAAATCAACCAAAGAGGTGCTGAAATTTTTGCTATTCAGCGCAATAGCACTCAGGCAGTTAAAATCGGATGTTCCGGAGTTAACCCCCGGCCTGCTGCTGCGCAGCGTATGATAATGCTTGCCGAGCTTACGCTTGGCCCCGCCGGAGACATATCCAGACGGATATGAAAAGCTAAGCGGCGGCACTCCGTCGAATATCTTCGCGAGTTCGTCACGATTGCGTTTCGCATCAGCGGCCATACCCCGAGCCGATCCAAGTATCAGATTGTAGTGCCCGTATGTGTGGCAACCGATTTCATGCCCTTCCAAATGCAGGGTGCGCACTTCCTGCGGCCCCAAGAATAGTGATTTTTCCTGCATTCCCAAGCAGACATAGAAAGTTGCTTTGATGCCGTAACGATCCAGCACCGGACGGCCGTAATGGAATGTGGACAGGGGGACATCGTCAAAACTGATGGAGACAAGCGGCGCATCAGGGACCGTTCGAACCGGACGGCTGTATAACCTTTCATACAATACATACCATCTAGCCTTGCCTTCCCGCAAAGCCGCGCTCAACCAACTCATTTCACATATACCCCTTGAAAAATGGGCCAACTTAATCACCAACGGATTCTAGCAGGATGCTGAAAAAAGGGACCCTTCTAAGCGATAGTATTTTTGAAGTTTTTCAAGAAACGCTCTTTGATAATAGTTAATATCGAAAAAAGATCCAAATTTCAGCTTTTACACCGCCTCATGCTCGAACTATGGGAGAAATGGAGGGCCAGTCCTCCCTTGAGGGCCTTATACGTGGGGTTTTGCCCCACGTCAGGCTGCACTGACTCCCAGATTTCTCATGCGAACCAGGTTGTAGGCCGCGACAGCGAATGTAAAAATCCATTGAACCTTTCTAGCTCCCAGGTGCCTGGTCTTGCGCAGACATCCTACTGTCTTGAGCCATCCGAAGATCTCTTCTATTCTTTTGCGCTTGCGCAGGCTCACGGCGTAGCCATCATGACGGGTCGTTCGGGCATCGATGGCTGAGTTCTTCTTTTGAGCCACATGCGGGACAGCATTGTTAGCCCGGCAGCGGTTAACAAAATCTTTGGTGTCGTATGCCTTATCGGCTCCCACGCTGATCCGGGTATCACCGGGGATCGCTTCGATCATCTCAAGTGCTGCTTCCCGTTCGCAAGTTCCCGTGGCCTGGGTTACATTGGCATCGACTGCCAAACCATTTCGGTTTTCCATGAGTACATGGCCAGTGTAGGAGAGCTTGGCTTCCTTGCCTTTCCCCTTCTTGGCCAACTGGGATTCCGGATCTGTTGTGGAAGCGTGTGTAGTATTGGAGCGTTTTTCTCCATGGAAATCGACTTCCTCATTCCGACCCTGCCGGGCAGGAGACTCTTCTGAAGGAGGGGCGTCTTTCGGACGAAAACTCTTCAGCGAAGCCCAAGCTTCCAAGAGAGTTCCATCCACAGAGAAATGCGTAGCCGAGAGCAATGCTTCTTCATCGGCTTTGGCAAGAACTTTTCTGAGGAATTCTACGGCGATATCCGCTTCAATTAGCCGGTCGCGGTTTTTGGAGAAAGTGGAGGGGTCCCAGACGGAGTCTTGCAAATCAAGCCCAACAAACCAGCGGTAGAGAAGATTGAATCGGATGTGCTCCATGAGCGCTCGCTCGCTGCGGATGGTAAATAAGATTTGCAGCAGCAAACCCTTGAGCAGCCTTTCGGGAGGGATACCCGGCCGGCCATAGGATGAGTACATTCGAGCAAATTGCTCGTCAAGGCCCTTGAGGCTTTCCTCCACCATCCTTTTGATGGCGCGCAAGGGATGGTCCTCCGGGATCAGGCTCTCAGGGCAGAAGGAATAAAAGAGTCTCGGCTGTTGGTGGTCAGGCTTTCTCATCGGTTTCCTTGTCGGCTTTGCGTGTAAATTCAGTGGCTTGATACTACATCAAAGCCGGCAAAAATGCACTTATATTAGTGATTTTTTCAGCAACCTGCTAGGGCGCACTTTGCACCCAGACTTCACCCGAAAAACCTCTTGGAACACCCGGAAGGCTTATTTAATTATCCTATACCCCTATGAAACACTCAAGCGGTAAACCAATGGGACCGATTGGGGCAGTTTCAGGACACACCTCCGTCACTACAGTTGATAACCCCCTTTTTCCCCTCCCACCTCGTTGGGCAGGGCTCAGGCGTGAGCCCACACCTCGCGGAGAGAGGGGTACCTCCATATTGCGTCGGCTCTTTCCCTCACCCGTTACTATTGCGTCTTATTCGCCCGGCCATAACCAGCACTATGGTGCGGTGGAACGAGACCATCAATTGCAGGGAAGGAGGTGTTTCCTGAGATTGCATAAACCAC
This sequence comes from uncultured delta proteobacterium, assembly GCA_963757915.1. Lineage (GTDB taxonomy): Bacteria > Desulfobacterota > Syntrophobacteria > Syntrophobacterales > Syntrophobacteraceae > SbD1. The sequence continues at coordinate 18,426 of CAVWTD010000016.1, forward strand.
TCTCATTGACCTATCACTTGCATGTTCGATTGGAAAATTCTATGGTTGCGCGGGCGTTGGAGTTGTTCAAGAAGTTTTTTCGGGCAGAATCCGACCCTGAAATGTGGTATGGATGCATAGGGCATAACTTGATGCATTATTCCGGACCACAGGCGCGGTTTTGCTCGCGATCAAAGTGATTCGCCAGCAACGGGCCGGCTTCGTTTGCCCTATATTCAGGTAATGAAATCACTTCCAAGTAATTTATTTCACATTTGAATATGATATGATATTTAATGCCGAATGTTTACTATAAGTGGGTCTCTACTAATGAGTAGGAGAACAAAAACTTACGGCTTTTCAGTTTTATGGAGAAGAGCACTCGAGTCACTATTGCACCTTTTCAGGTTTGGCAAAAATACCCCATCTGGCGTACCAAAGTCTTCGTTCGGGCTACCGCCCGATTATGTTGAGCGCCAAGAACCGAATTATTTCGATGACCCTCGCTTCGCTTCGACAGAAATAATATACCATCCGGAGCTTTATGATGCTGCTTATTACTTCCTGCAAGCCACAGGGCGAACAACTGTGATTGACGTTGGTTGCGGAAATGGCCGTAAGTTGCGGGATGCTCCAGCCAAACGTCATATTGGCATCGATTTTGGCCCAGACATCTCCTGGTGTCGCGATCAACATGGTAAATGGGGAGAGTGGTACGATGTTGATTTGTCTCAAGACGGGTGTTTAGCTCTTGCCGGCCTAGCAGACGAGCATGCCGTGGTCATATGTGCGGGCGTTATCGAACATCTGCTTGACCCTCTGCCTCTGCTGGCGCTGCTCTCCGCCTACTATCGCCGTGGCGCGATCATCATCACCAGCACGCCGGATCGCATCCGGGTCCATGGAAAAGATGGCGAAGGGCCGCCGTCTAACCCATCCCATATCCGCGAATGGACGCTTGACGAGTATGTGGCATTCATGGCCGAATGCGGACTGCCGGCGGTTTACGCGGGATACACGCTCAACAACAACATAAATCGAGAGATGAAGACCGTAATTACCATCCATGATCACAAGGTTGATTGCGCGCGATCCGCGCCAGTCAATAACCAACGCCCTCTCGCCATCCTTGCGGCCTATAACGAAGCCGACGTAATTAAGGAGGTAATCGAGGATATTCTGGCTCAGGGCTGCGACGTCGTTGCAATCGACAATTGGTCGAATGATGGCACTTGGGAGGTATTGGAGGCTCTTGCCGGTCAACATCCTTCACGTGTACTCGTTGAGCGTTTCCCTAACCGAGGGCCTGATGCCCATTTCTGCTTGCAGAAACAACTCCGCCGCAAGGAGACTATTGCGGCACAATTTCCAGGCCGATGGATCATCCACATAGATGCGGATGAAATCCGCAGGTCTCCATTCCCCGAGATGACCCTAGCCCAAGCGCTGACGGTTGCACAACAGACTGGCGCAAATCGAGTTGGTTTTAATGTGGTCAACTTCCGTCCAGTCGATGACACCCCTTACCAGCCTGGATCACTCAAGACCCATTTCACCTACTTTGAATACGGTACGCGCCCCGGCCACTTCCTGCAGAAAAAAGCGTGGCTCCAGGGAGAGCGCAAAGTTGACTTGGCATCCAGCGGGGGGCATTCAGCAATCTTTCCGGAAGCAACCGACTTTCCGTACAAATTTATCTTACAGCATTATCCGATTCGTTCTTCGGAGCATGGCAAAAAAAAGATTATATCCGACCGAGCGGCCCGTTGGTCTCCTTACGAACGTAATAAACTTGGCTGGCACACCCAATATGACGGTTATTCTCAAGACTCTGTTTTCACATGGAAACGAGATGGATTATATCAATTTAACAAACTCTTCTGGCAAGAGCATGGGCTTCTAATACTGACAGACATCCTACAGCGTCGGTTGACCAAAACGGTCGAGACCATTACGTGAGGCGGTCCAACCTGCAGTCTCCCCATACTTTATAACATTCTATCATATGGCTATCCCTTTGATGGTTACTGCCTGTAGTTGGCGCTAGAAGTGGATTACCCCTTTCGACGGTTGTTACCGTCTTCACAAATTAGACTTACCTGCAAACATAGCTCATAGAGAAGGCTTGATTTCTCTCCCGTCAAAAATACCACTTACACGCCTTCTTCCATAGGTTTGGGTGTTGCCTCAGTCCGCTCAGTTGCCTATTTTGCCAGCGTCCACCTGCCGACCTTCACCACGATCGTTTCCCGGTCCCGCTTGCTGTGGCCGTTATGGTCCAGGGCAGATATGTTGAAGATTCCGTGCATTTCAGAACCCGGTTCGGGCTGCAGGGAAAAATTATTGAAATCACAGAAACAAAAGGGGTGCAGAATTTAATCAGATTTTTTAAGAATCTCGTTTACAATCGTCAGTATCTTCAGAATTGTTCAGATTCCGCTCTCGGAGAGCATATCATGCGCGAAAAACACAAGATTCTGATTGTTGACGACGAGGCCCCCTTCCGCTCAGCATTGCGCCGACTCCTGGGGAAAACTCATATTATTCTGGAAGCCGATACCGGAGCAGCCGGGCTAACGCTTGCCGAGCGCGAAGATCCAGATCTCGTTTTGCTTGATATCGGACTCCCCGACGGAAGCGGCCTTGAGTTGCTGCCCCGTTTCAAGGAAATGCGTCCTTCCCCGACCGTTGTCATAATAACAGCATACGAGCGGGTAAAAGATGTGGTTATAGCAATAAAGCACGGCGCTTTCGACTACCTGGTCAAACCCGTCGACCTCGATGAATTTGAATTGACAATCCAGAACGCTCTCGAACACGCCGGCCTGAAAAATGAAGTCAGCCGCCTGCGCCAGGAAGTCCGGAGGCTCCAGGGAGTAGATCGGTTAATCGGCAAAGATCATATATTTCTGGAAGCGAGGATACTCGCCATAAAGAGCGCGCAGAGCCGTGACGCGGGTGTTTTGATACAGGGCGAGAGCGGGGCCGGAAAAGAACTTTTTGCCAGGCTCATTCATACCAGGAGCCCTCGGGCTCCATATCCATTCGTGGCGCTCAATTGTGCTGCTTTTTCAACTGAAATCATAGAGAGCGAGCTTTTCGGGTATGAAAAGGGAGCTTTTACGGGCGCCAAATCAGAAGGCAAAGAAGGGTTGCTCCAGGTTGCCGATGGCGGGACCCTCTTTTTGGACGAAATAGTGGATCTCCACCCTGAAATCCAGGCTAAGTTGCTTCGGGTAATGGAAGAAGGGGAATTCTTCGCCGTGGGGGGAACCCGGCAAAAGAAGGTGGACATCCGGATTGTCTCAGCCTGCAACCAGGACCTCTGGCATGTGGCCGAGCAGGGCGGCTTCCGCAAAGATCTCTACTTCAGGCTCGCAACGATAAAGATCAACCTGCCCCCTTTGCGCGAACGGCGTGAGGATATCCTTCTGCTTGCGCGTATATTTATGGAGGAGTTCAACGACAAATACGGAAAGAAATTCCGAGGCTTCAATCCCAAGGCCGAACATCTTCTGACAAATCATTCGTGGCCCGGCAACGTACGCGAACTGCGCAACACCATCGAACGGGTCGTCCTGCTGGAAAATGACGACATGATCGCTGGACACCATCTTTACTTTCTCGAGCCGGACCGGATCGAGCCGGGCGCCTTTCAATCGGGAAAATTCAGCATGGTCTTGCCCGATGGAGGCGTTAGTCTCGAGGAGATAGAAAAGGAGGTCATCTTTCAGGCGTTCGAAAAATGCGGCGCCAATAAATCCAAAACGGCGCGATTCCTCCAACTCCCCCGCCACATACTTCTCTATCGCCTCAAAAAGTATGGAATAGAAGTTTGAAGCAAATAAATCGCGGCCTCTTGCTCTCTTGCCACTATTTGCTTTGAACAAAATGCTCCAATATCTTCCTGTTGTGGACAATATCCTACATATTAGAAGCAAGGTGTTGAAGTAATTGCTTTTTTTAAGCAGCCCCTGCATCTCTGATGGGCGATAACCTGAAAAGATGTAGAATATTATCCAAATAAGGCCCTACCGCCGATCAAAGAGCCAACCTTCCAAGTGCGCGCTGTTGGCCGCGATCTGAGGATTCCGCTATCCTGGCACGTTGCTTGCTCTCAGGAAGATAACGGAGGCGAAAGTGCGTGTTGAAAATCTTGTGCTCCTTGTTGAAGACGATGCTTCATTGAGACGCTCTTTGGAAAAATTCCTGGATCGGGCCGGATATGCCTTTCATAGCTGCTCAACAGCTTCTCAAGCGTTGGCTCATGCTCAGAAAGCTCCTCCTCATGTTGTGATTCTTGAATATCATCTTCCAGATGCTAATGGCCACTCTCTTATAGAAAAGCTCAATCTCGTTGCTCCCGAAGCCGTTGCGATTGTTCTATCTGAATATGATTTTCAAGCTGTAGCTGATGATCTGGATCGAGTGAAAATCCAAACGTTCCTGAAGAAACCCTTTGATCTCGTTGATTTTGAAGCTGCTCTGTGCTCTGCCTGCGCTAAAGCCACCAGGAATCAAGGGAAGGGTCAATGGCTGCCGGAAGTAAAACTCGAAGGCGCGTCTGCCTCCAAATTTGCACGGGGAACTCTCGGAAACCGAACTGGACAGTAACACTGAATCACGCTGAAGCTCAAATTCCCATGTGAAGGGAGATGCTGAAAAAGGAAAGCTCAAGTTAATCTTACCAAGCTCAGGTTCATGTTGTCGCTCTGAAATTATCTCCATGCTGGGCTCGAACGGATGCTGAAACTCCTGTGACCAAGTTGATTCGAATGCTCGATGTGTAATCCCGTTAGTGGTGGAAACTTTCTCTCTGTCTTAATCGGTTCTGTGAGTCTCCTCTGTTTCAAGGCCATAAGGAAACCCCTTATGGCCTTTCACTTTTTGAACCCCTTAAAAAGCAATCGCCGGTTGGAGTCCCAAACCCCGAGTTCCATATCTTATTCCATATTGTTGCCTATCCGGAAATCTTTGCTCAGGACTTGTTTTTTTGAAGAAAGGTATGCGATATTATGAAAGTCTTTGATTTATCCTGACAGAGGAGTCTGAAATGGAACAACGAAAGCTGAAAATCATTGAAAAAATGGAAGAAAAAGGGATGAGCGTTGCAACGGTTGCTGACGCCATTTCCTTCAATCCCATGGTACTGGGACTCTATCTTAAAAAGGACGCCTATCCCATGCCGATAAGGCTCCTCGACAAGTTGGAAGGCACGCTGGCGAACTGATTTGCCGATTCCATTGGAGTGAAATCATGAGCATAAAGATGCCTTGAAGTTTGTCGGCAGCTACAAGGTCATTACCCGCCAGGGCGGGGCGGAGAAGCAGGAGTTTTGCCAAAAGCTGACCATGGCGCCACTGGCGGGCCACGAGCAAGGCGCCGGGGGCAAAGAGAATTCGCCTACACACCAGATAACCTACTTTTGCTTCGGCTGCAGGAGAGTCCTGGAAGGCAGGATAAAGGAGAACCTGGAAGACAAAGTCGTTTTTCAGGTCGATGAGCGTGAATACGAGTTCCGCCCATCTGTCTAGAAAAGACTTTGTGGGCTGCGCTCCGCTTAGCACTACTTCGTCAAGTACCGTAGGGTGGGCAAACGCCAAGTGTTGCCCACCGCGAAATGGTGGGCACGATGAAACCGTACCCACCCTACAGCTATGTGTAAAGGTTTGCGGGATGACTTAACGTTGTAGTGTTAGCCAAACACCCTGCTGATCTTTTCATGGTTGAGGGCGTCCCAACGGGACGTGAGTTACTGCGATGATAGCAAAGTGGTGCAAATCGCCTCGCAGTGGCGCAATACGCCTCACCTTTGTAAGATATCGATACCTATTAATATTTTTTCAAAACGTCGGAAATTTCATACGGAGGCTTCTCCTCCCTCCCTCAATGGACTCAATTCCTTCGCCTGGGACTGGTCCTGCTGCAACGAGGTGGAAGCCTTGCCCGGAACATGCCCTCCATCCCGGCCGTTCACCGGGTTCCGCGGCAGTTTAATTCTGAATGTCGATCCTTTGCCAGGCTCACTTTCGACCTCCACTTTTCCATGATGTTCGCGTATGATGCCGTAGACCATTGCCAATCCGAGGCCGTTGCCTTTCCCATCGGTTTTGGTGGAGTAGAATGGTTCGAAAATCCGCGGCAGCTCTTCAGGATCAATTCCACACCCTGTGTCGGCTACCGCCAGGCAAATGAGACCGGCGCTCTCGTCGATTTCGCCCGAGATCGTTAAGGTCCCTCCGTGTGCCATTGAGTCAATAGAGTTGAATATCAGGTTCAACAAGCACTGTTGAATCTGGGCGTAATCTCCCCACGCGTTGAACGGACCTGGCGGGAAATGGACCTTGAAGCCGATATTGGCAAGCTCGAGCTGATTCGCCGTCAGGAGCAGAATTGTATCGACCAGTTCGGGAATCTCTATAAGCTTTGCTTCTACGCTTTTGGGCCGGGCGAAGATACGCAGGTTCTTGACAATAGACCCGCAGCGCATCGCTTCACGAAAAGAAAGGTCCAGATATCGCGCCACATTCGACATATCAACATCCGACGGCCCGCTCTGCCCGGTCTTGGGCTGCAGAATACACTGGACAAGCCTGTTGAAGGTCACGATGCTGGTGATCGGGTTGTTGATCTCGTCGCAAACCGAAGCAACGAGCCGCCCAAGAGAGTTGAGCCGATCTTCCTGAGCCAAACGGGCGAAATCTTTTTTGAGCGCTATGGTTCGCTCTTCGATCTTTTTGCCCAAATCCTTGGTCATATCCCGGATCGTCAGTACGAACTGGGCGATCTCCCCACGCCGGTCAAGAATTGGGTATGCGGTAACCTGACGAAACTGTGAAGTATTGTTCAAATCATCAAGTTCATATATCGCACGGGCCGGCTTGCCGGTACGCAGGGCTTCTCTAGCGACACAGATCGTTGAAGGAAACCGGCACGGACTTGATTTGCGATACAGCACCTCGAAACAATGTTTGCCAATGATGTCGCCCTTGTTTGCACTGCCGGGGATCTGGGCCGATTGGTTACAGTCTGTAACAAGGAATTTCCTGCTGATGACAAGAACACCATCCGGCGAGGCCTCCAGCAGGGTAGCGGCCAGCGGATTGTGCGTATAGCCCTTTGCCATCTCAATCAACCGAAGGGAAGCCTGTCGGTCGAGTAAACTCACGGTGGGCGGTTTCCGCCTGCTAATGTCGGATAGAATGAGCTCGTCGCCGGTACACTCCAGGATCATGTCCAGGCTCTCAACTGTCAAAAGATCCAGATAATCACCGAATACCTTTATCCCCGATTCTTCCGCGCCTTTATGGCGCAGGACAGGTTTTTGAACATCGGCGACCGCCACCAATCGCAGGCCTGAGGATTCGATGGCGGGGAGATTTTCCATGATAGTGTTGAGACAGGACCCGTTGAGCACCATGCCTATGCTGAACTTGCGGCTTTTGGAGCAAGTTGCGGAATCCATGACGCATGCCCTTTGATAGTGGAACCGATTGGGTTCGCAGATTAAAAAACCGGGCGCCCTCTTTTAAGTCGATCAGGCCCCCGGAAACCTGAAGCGCAACAGCTATGGACTTGATTGGGAAGCCTAAGCCGATGATATAGATATTTTTCAAACAGGTCAATACTCGGCAGGTAATCCCGCCAGTCGTTTGAGGGTGAATACCGGACCGTCCTTGCACACATGCCAAGCCCGGAGGACCCCCACCTTTTGAAACTGCCGCAGGCGTCACAATATAGTCTGGCCTGAAGCAGGATCGAATCCACGGAATATGGAAAAGTTGACCCAAGACCAGCACGGAATGACCGCAAGCAATTGCATCTGAATCTTGAAGTAAGGGGAATGGAAAGTTATTACAGGGCCGGTTGTGTGCGTCAAGAGGGCAATTGCGATCTTGCGGCACGTGAGAAACACCCTTGAACGGTATTTCAAAACTGTGAAGAGGATCAGAGTCCCAACCGAAAGATCCAAAATATTACTGTGCCGCAACTGTATGAATTTTATTCAGGCTATGCCTCCATGGCTGCAATGGCAATCGAGATGGCTCTTTATAAAGGGTTGCAGGACAGCATCGAGGTATTGAAGCAACTCAGATACCCGAAGACCCTCAAGAGCAATAGAAGAACGCCCTACGAAGGAGTTCCCGTAAGTGTTTCGCAAGATGCGATTCGAAAAGGTACCGCGAAGTCAGGGTCTTGAGGGACAGCGTGATCAGAAGTGGAAAGAAAGGATGAAGGAATTTACCTCCTGCGCCGGTTCATCTTCGCCTGGATGCCATGCGATCGTCAGAAAAGTGTATAACGAACCTTATCGCGATCTTTGAAGCCCCTGGCAAGCTCCATGTGCCGCAATGTTGCAAAGTTGTTTTGAAACTGATCTTCACTTATGCCGAGGTGTCTACAAATCTCGGAGGCTTCAAGGGGTCCTTTGGTTTTGATTAGATTCAAAATCCGCCCTTGAATCTCGGTCAGTTGAGGGGCTTTTCCCTTGGTCTTCCCGGCACTGTAAACGGCCCAAGGATCACACGTGACGGGCTTTACCCTTTGCTCCAGGTAACAATCCTCGCAAAGAGACTCACCGGCAAACTCATAGGTCTCCTGAGCCTCGATCAAGGCACCGCATTTCTCGCATTTGCTCATCCCTGCTCCTCATTGTCCATATAGGATGCGACCGAATCTTAGTCAAAAAGAGACCGCTGGTAATACAAGGCTAACGGTAGCCACATTGAAGAGCCGGCAACCGTCACCTACCATGAAAGTTCGGCTGTGATCATCGTTTGGGCCTTTTTCAAGTAATACGGGAAGATCACAGCAACCTTAGGCCGCAACCAAAGGGTGAAAATCATTTCGCCCAGACGCGCAGAGAACGAAGAGAAAACAACGGCTTGGCGCCATATGCCTGCCAAAATCTCAAGAATTTGCATGTTAGGAATGGAGGCGCCTAAAAGCAAATAGTCTCCGCATTTTCTCTGGGTCCTCTGCGTTTTTGCGTTTGCGGTGAACCCATGCCAATTGTCCGTCACTCCACCTATTCTTCTTCCATCCGCATAAGCTTTTTTGCCATCTTCTTTTTGGACTCAAAGTCGGTGAGGTAGGAAATCATTACGCGCTGGGTCTGAGGCGCCCCCGCTCCGTGCCAGGTGCCCGGGCCATGCAGGCCGGCGGTCCAGTGCTGGAGAAATTTGGCTACCTTTAACCGCTTGCCCGCAGGTGCTGCGCTCTGAAAGAATTTCTTGAGCAGAGGCCCGACCTCGGGGTGCTCCAAGTCTTTTAGCCGTGGCATTGTCACAACCAACCCGCCCCCGATGTCGCCTGCAAGCTTCATGATTTCCCAGAAGCCGTGGGCGATGCTCAGCTTGGCTACGTTGCCGAAGAGGTCGTCGGGCATGAAAACGCCCGAGCCTTCCGGCTCTTCCCTGCCCTTCACCGCCGCTGCTATAGCGCAGGCGTGGGAGGTTTCGCTCAGCCGCACCATTTCGATCAGCTTATCCTGAATGTGAGGTATCTTCTCTACACCGCTGTATTCAGCTGCCAGGACCGTCGCACCGATAATGAGGTCGGCAAATCCCACCTTGCAGGCCCCTCCGCAGTTCATCCGGTGCGATTTGGCGAATCTCGTGATCAGCCTTCCGCAGTACTTCGTTTCGCCGCAAAGGAAAACCCTGTCCCAGGGGATGAAAACATTGTCGAAAACCATGGTGGAGGTCTCGCGCTGGCCGAATACCGGGTTTCCAAGCTCCGATTCGTCTTCGGCCATCTCCCTTTCGGCCGAGTATGCATTGTACTGGCAGATGTAAGTCAGTCCGGGAGATCCGTTCGGGACGGCAAAGGCGACAGCGAAGTCCTCCTCGCCTTCCTTGAGCGCCCCGCCGGGAAGAACGAGCGTTTCGTGCGCCCCTATCGCCCCGCTCTGGCTGACCTTTGCGCCCCTGACTACGATCCCGTCGCTGCGTTTCTCGACGACGTGCACGTACACATCCGGTTCGTCCTGCTGGGACGGGCGTTTTTTCCGGTCGCCCTTGGCGTCGGTTATTGCCCCGGAAACGGCCAGATCCTTCTCCTGAATGCCGGCAAGCCATCTATTGAAGCGCTCGTTGTACTTCGTTCCGAGGGCGCGGTCCATTTCCCATGTAGTGGAGGCGAGGCCGTTTAATGCGTCGCAGCCGACGCAACGGTAGTTGCAGGTTCCGACCGTCTGGCTGGTAAGAAGGGCCATTTCCTGCCGCATGTCCAGATCGTGATTGCTGCGGCAGACGTTAACGTTTCGGTTGATCGGGTTTCCGGTAAGGTGAGAGGTGGCAACCATGACGCTTTGGAATGGCTCCTGCTGCGCCAGGTCGTAAATAGCAGCATTGGCCATGACCATCGACCTGGTTACCGGATGGTCCAGCAGGTTCGAAACCCATTTGCCGCCCACGTAAACTTTAGGGGTGAGCTTCTTTACACTTTCCAGATATTCCTGAGAGGTCTTGAGAGCCATAAGGAGATCCTTTCGTTTGAGGGTGTGGGTCAGTTGTCACTTAGGGCAGCAAAGCCATCCTGATTTCATCAATAATGAGGCGGCTTGTCGCAAGACATCTCTCTGAGTACATTCTGCAAGGCTACTGACCTCCACTGCTTTTCATAGACTGGGAAACCAGATGGGCACCCATCCCTCTACGCCTTCATCGTAGCCTTCCCATACGACAAAAGGGTCTATGCCCAAAGGGACAGTCTCCCAATAGATCTCGGGTAAAGGAACGCTTTTATCCAGAAATTCCTCCAACAAAAGGTTTGGCTTTCTTGCCATGGGCTGTTTTGTGGACTCCTGATATTCCAGCATAGAATAATCAAAGGAAGTTTGTCTTGATCAATCGCCATACCTTTCGCTTTCGCAATGGGAAGAGTGGCATTCAGAATGCCTCTGTTAAACAAGAATTACAGCAAGACGCCCGATCCCCTTACTCAGCCAACTCGAATGGCCAGCCCACCAATCCTCCTTCGATAAACCAAACGCGATCCATCCCTTCTGCATTCAGAATTCTCTGCGCCTCATACCCCCTCATGCTCACTTTGCAGAAAGCGAGAATGTCCTTGTCGCGAGGAAGCTGCGAAACCTTTTCGCGAAGCGCGCCCAGCGGGATATGAACGACCCGGTCATCCGGCAGGCGCACCATCCTGAATTCATCCGGAGTGCGCACATCGAGAAGAACAAGGTCATTACCGTTTTGCATGCGGATTCTAGCCTCCAGAGGAGAGATGCCTCGAGCCAGGCCATCGAGCTTGTTTGCAAGAAGGTGTGCTGTCGCAGTAATAGGATCTATGGGAGGAGCGTACGGGGGAGCATAACCCAGGTCCAAGGCCGCCACTTGATCTACCGTTGCTCCAAAGAAAAGGGCGGTTGCAGCAACGTCAACGCGCTTGGCTGCATCTCCCATACCTACGACCTGTAGGCCTAACAGCTTCCGGTTGCGGCGGGATGCAACCATTTTGATTATCAGCGGCTTGCTCTGGGGAATATAATGCGGAAGTGCAGGTCCGGACCAGATTGCTGTTTCAATATCCGGGTACAGCTGTCTAGCCTGCTTTTCGGTAAGGCCGGTACGCCCCAGGTTGTAATCAAACGCCTTACATACGCCGGTTGCCGAAATGCCGGGAAATGGTGCAGAAATACCGGCTATATGATCGGCAATGGTCCTGCCGTGCTTATTTGCAGTAGAACCCAGGGGGACAAATAAAGGGTCTTTGATCATAGGGTCGATACATGGATTAACAACGCAGTCACCACCCGCATAAATGTCCCGGTCACTAGTTTGGCAATAGCTATTAATGATTATACCGCCTTTTGGGGCGCATGCCAGCCCGGCCTCCCTGGCCAGTTCGTCGTTTGGACGCACACCGGCGCCTATCACGACCAAATCGGCAGGAATTCTGTTATTTTCAGTAACTACGGCCGAAACTGCACCATTTCCTTCAAGCGACTTGACCCCTTCGCCCAGGATCAACTTGACCCCTTTACTCCGAAGGTGTTTGGCAGCCAACGCCGCCATCTCAAAATCAAGAAACTGGGGCAGGATCTGATCGAATATCTCAATAATAGTAACTTCGAGACCTCGGCCTCTCAAAGCTTCCGCCATCTCAATGCCGATGTATCCGGCCCCTACCAGTACGGCATGACGAAGTTTCTGGTTATCTATCTGCTCAACCATGCTTTCAGCGTCATCGGGGTGGCGCATGAACCAGACGTTTTTAAGAGAAATTCCATTGATGGGCGGCCTAATCGGTCGGCTTCCTGTCGCGAGAACGAGCTTATCGTACTGAAGCTCCGATTGTAATCCTGAATCCAAATTACGTACCCGAACGATCTTTCTGTCCCTCTCTATCAAGTCGGCTTCCGTTCTGGTGAGGGTCTGAAAGCCTTTCACTTTTTCGAAGAAGACAGGTGTTCGCTTGACCCCTACCGGGGTCTCACAGAGCATCCCAACGTCAGGAAACATGCCCTCCACATAATATGGAAGCCCGCATGCCCCGTAGGACACCAGACGACCCCGTTCGATCATGGTGACAGATGCGTTTGGCATAAGGCGTTTAAGACGTGATGCCGTTTTTGGCCCGCAGGCCACACCACCGATTATCAGGACCCGAATTCCATCTTTCATCACTTTTTCTCCTTCTCACTTAATCAATTTGATAACGACAAGCCTATTCAGGAATTGGCCTTACCGCAGCAACTTCCGGGAACACAGCCCTGGTATGAAGGGGCAGACCCGCAACACCCGGTATCTCCAATTCCGGGGACTTTGCCCTCCTGTTTAGCTCCCGAGAGGCTGGAAGACTTGGACGGCAGTTTTGTCAATTCAGAGCTCCCGCATTTCAGGCAGGACACTTCCTCACTGCCTCCGTATACGAGCTTTTCAAAGACATTGCCGCAGGACGTACAAAGAAACTCGAATATGGGCATTATAATTCCACCTCTTGTTATGAGTTATTGACCTAAAAATTCGCCCGTGCCGCTAAAAATTGAACAACCTGGCTTCCGCGGCTAGATCGATCAGATGTGGACCTCCGTCAAGAGCCATATTGGAGAAGAATTTTGACTCGTCAACCTGACGAGCGTTAACGCAGGGAATTCAGACCCCAATGGGGACTTCCTTATCGACCAGATAAGGCAGATAGTCATTAGGACAATCACCAGTGACGGTTTTTAATCCAAAGTCTCTGGTCTTGTTTGCCCAGGTAACCCCGCCATCAATAAAGAACAGGTTAACATTGTGCCCCTTTGTATGCGCAATCTTGGCAAGCTGGAAACATCTGGTCGCTGCCTCGTTGTCATCCTTGCTTAAAACAAAAAGAAAATTCGCCACCCTCATTCTCCTTTCATTTGAATCAAACACAGGCCGCCACCTACAATAAAACGCTTCTCAATTTCTTCAGCAGTCCGTCAGCCTCACCCGGACCGGGGTCGAGGGGGAGCCGACACAGGATTCCAAATCCCTCGGCCGCTTCATGGAATTCACGGTCCGAAAGGGCACTCACCACAGCGGTATTCACCATGGCATCGGCGCTAATTATTTCTTTTACCACATCGAGCCAATCAATGCCCGGAGATCCGGAATCAACGATTACCAGATGGGGACATTTGGTACGCACAATGCTCAGGGCCTCGGCTACTGAAGTAACCTGATCCAGGCAAACTTCAGGGTCCGAGGACAGGCCTCCGGCGAACGAATGAAAGATTTCCTGCCGGACGGTAACCAGAAGAATGTGCAGCATGTATTTTCCTAGACCTCGAGCACGAAGCCCACACGTCCGAAGGCGAACTTGTCGCCAAATTCGGATGCCAGCCGTGCGACCGGGCCCTGGCCGGTGCAGTGGCTGACCGCAAGCATCCGGATGTCTAATTCTTTAAGCGCCCCAATTGTCGGGTCGAACTGCGGCTCAGGGGAAAGACCAAGATGAGTGCCCCCAAGAACTGCGTGAATGCGGTTTTCTCCTGTCCGGTCTATCGCATGATTGAGAATATTCACGATTCCGGCGTGCGCACACCCCAGCACGATCACCAACCCTCGCGAGGTCTTCAAGACCATCGAAAAATCATCGAGAAAAGGGTCCGGGGTCCAGCCGCCATCCCGAGGGACGAGAAATTTTGGAGATCCCAGTTCGAAAAGCGTTTTCCTCGGTACTTCGCCTGTCACGTAAACGCCAGGCGCGACTTCCGCAAAATCCCGGCGCCATTCGAATTGCGCGCCCCGGGTCGTAAGATATGCCTGAGGCCATGGCATGCCGATGGATACGGGTTTTTCCTCTCCGTCGGGCTTAGGCATGAGCCAAAACCTTTCGTTAAACAGATCGGGATGGGCGGCGATCGGGCATGGGCCTTTCACTCCCAGGAAAGCCAGAAGTCCTCCCACATGGTCCAAATGGCCGTGACTCAATACGACCTTTGAGACCTGCCTGAGGTCCTTTTTAAGCCGCAGGGAATTCTGAATAAGGCTGAAACCCTGCCCCGTATCGAAAAGAATGTTTTGCCCGGGGATTTCTATAAATGCGGCGAACCCGTGTTCGCCAAGGAAGCCCAGTCCCTGGACGGTGTTCTCACAAAGAACCGTAATTCTGCATTCCATAGCTTCGTCTCCTGTAGTTCCAATACCAGCAAATAAACTCCTGGTATTCCTTTGTACCTTCCTCTATTTCAGCGAGTTCTATATAGACCTTTGGATACATAAAAGCAAAACTCTCCAATTCTTCCTCAGTTCGAGCAAATCCCCAATCACGAAGCAATTGCATAATCTTTTGGTGATTCATATTTCCGTCTCACCGCTTCCAGTAAGCCCTTGACATAATCCCGTACTACATGCTTCAAGCTGTTTACCTCGGGTTATTTGGTTCGGCTGACACTTCGCTCTGAGATGTTTTTATAATAGTCCGCTATGGCTTCTCCTAATGTATTAACCGCCAATCGGGCACAGTGCATGTGGGCTTCGGGCAAGCCCCCAAGGGCCGCTGCGACTTCATCGGGCTCTAGGTAGAGCGCGTCGTCCAGGCTGCTCCCCTTGACGAGTTCGCTCATCGCGCTTGCGCAAACCAGGGTGTAGACACAGCCACGTGGGGATACCCTGATGTCTGCAATTACCCCCCCGGTGACTTGAAGGAAGACTTCAACGGAATCTCCGCACTGGCCGACAGCATTACCTTTGCCGCTGGGATTATCCATGGAACCGATATTTTCAGGCTGCCTCGCCAGCTGGAGAAAATGCTCTCCAACTTGGCCCGGCAGCGAAAAATCGCCATTTGACACCGCTATCTTCTCCTATCCCGATGATCAAAACCTGCCGGCTTGCCCGGCCTCGCCACCGCCGCCGCCACATGTGAAATCATTCGTGAACTGCTGCAGGTTTCCTTTCAGGAAAGCATCGACAGCCTCTCCGACCGTCTGAACGCCGCCGCCGTAGAGAACATTGATTCCCGCCTGGTTAAAACCCATGAGCGGCCTCATGCCCATTCCGCCTGCGATAAGTACTTGTACTCCGTTTTGTGCCAGGTGATTGACCGGGGCCATGCATCCGCCCTGCTGGTGAGGTACGTTCGGCAAAGTTCGTACATTTTGGACCTGTCCGTCCGTGACTTCCACGAGGGTGTAGAGATCGCAGTGTCCGAAGTGAGCGCCAAGAAGTGAGTCGAGCCCTCCCGGGTGGGTTGATGGAACGGCTACAGTGATGTTTTTCATTTTCTCTCCTTGCAATCGAATATGACACGAAATACGACGGGCAAATGCCCGCCAACTATAAACATGGGATCGGATGATCTGCCGGAAGACTCACCGCCAAAAGCGTGCAAGCTCGTCAATCCTGAGCCATGCCTGCCGGACTTCTATATTGAAGTCTGTTTCGGGTAATTCCGTAACGACCAACCCATGCACCATTGCTTTGGTTACAACAGGATCGTGCGGGAGCTTTGCGATTACGGGATAGCCCCGCAATCGGCAAAAGGCTTCGATTTTGTCTACCTCTTCATGGTTAAGATCGTATTTGTTGATGATGACCGCAAAAGCGACCTGAAAATGGCTGCACAGATCAGCCACCCTCTCGAGGTCATGCCGCCCCGAGGGCGTCGGCTCGGTTACCGCAACCGCCAGATTGGCTCCGGAAAGTGAGCTGATTACGGGGCAGCCAATGCCTGGGGCTCCATCGCAAAGAATGAGATCCCTCCTGAGGGATTTGGCCAGCTCCCGGGCCTGTTGCTTTAGGACCATTACAAGGCGCCCCGAGTTCGCCGCCCCGGGAAAGAGCTGAGCATGAACCAGGGGTCCGAATCGTGTGGATGATACGTACCAATGGCCACAGTGCTTCAGCGGGAACCGGATGGCGCCGGCTGGGCAGAAAGTGACGCAGACCTTACAGCCCTCACAACGGAGAGGATCAATCGAAAAACCATTTCCGTTATTGCGCACGGCATCGAACCGGCACATCGATGCACACAGCCCGCAACCGGTGCATTGTTCCCTGACAATTTGAGCCTCGTACCCGGAATGAAATTGTTCATCGCGATTTTTCGAAGGATGGAGGAGCAGGTGAAGGTCCGGGGCGTCCACGTCCAGATCGCATATGACCTTGTTTGAGGCCAGGTGAGCAAATGCCCCTGTGAGCGAAGTCTTGCCTGTCCCTCCCTTGCCGCTGATAATGAGCACTTCACGCATGGGCCGCCTCCCCGAGAGCCGGTCTCACAGCCAATTCGCAAATCTTTGCATGCATGGAAAGGAAGATTTGCCTGAATTCGGCCGACAGGTCCGCAATGACCCGGCCTCGGGCATAGGCCTCTGCAACGGCCCGCTCAAAAGGAACCTCAGCCAGAATGGGTATCCCTTTTTTCCTGCAGAATTGGTAAACCTCGCCATTGCCGATCCCGGCACGGTTTATCACCACGCCCATTGGTTTGCACAGCGGGGAAAAGGCCTCGCAGGCAAGCTTAAAATCATGGAAACCGAAGGGAGTGGGCTCGGTTACCAGGACAATAACATCGCTGTCGATCACTGCGCTCACGGCCGGACAACTAACCCCCGGAGGCGCGTCGATGACTGCATCGCGGCCATTTGCGGCAATTATATCCCTGAGCCTGGATTTGACCTGCCGCATGAAGGGCGGGCTCATTGCTTCCCCTACGCGCAAACGGCCCATGAGAAATTGGGTCCCGTTCACACTGCCCCGGCTTATCTCTCCCAGTTCCCGTTTGCCCTGGGAAAGCGCCCTCTCGGGGCACAAAGCGATGCAGCCGCCGCATCCGTGGCACATTTCCGGAAATGTGAGGAGCAATGTGCCCATTACGCTGATTGCCTTGAATTGACAGAACTCGGAGCAGGCGCCGCATAAGGTGCATTTTGATTCGTCAACGACCGGGACCTCCAGCCAGGCAGTCGATCTTTCCTCGATATTCGGACGAAGGAAAAGATGCAGGTTGGGTTCCTCCACGTCCAGGTCAACGGCGATCAAGGGCTTTTCCCATACCCTGGTGAGAGAAGCGGCTACAGTGGTTTTGCCTGTGCCTCCTTTGCCGCTGGCAATTGAAACAATCATCGCCCCGGTCTCCTGTTTGGCCCATCGGCAAACTTCACAGCCCCACTTTGGAATAGCTCAACGGCCTGGCGCACCGTGATGCCCTCTTCCAGGTTCTGCACAACTCTTATTTTCGCAGCGGAAAGCGCTTGAAATGCCCTTGGCCCAACAAACCCTGTGAGAACAAAACTGACCCCGGCCCCGGCCATCAATCCGGCCGCCTGTATGCCGGCGCCCTGGGCCATTACCTGAGTCTGTCCGTTATCAACATAGCGGGTCTCCATGCTTTCGAGATCGACTAGAACGAAACCAGCCGCCCTGCCGAACCTGGTATCCACCAGGTCATCCAGAGCGGGACCTTCACTCGTTATTGCAATCTTACTCATGCTGTACCCCTTCGCTGGTGGATTAACCCGTCCCCAGCTATTTGAAACGTTTATCCGACCTGACATTGGCTACAAACTTTGAAGCCAGTTCAACCTTCCCCGGAATACCCGCGGCCGCTTTCGCCTGAACAGGCATATCCTCGATCTCTCTGAACGGAGAGCGAATAACGCCTATAGGAGAAAAACGGATTGTTGCCATTTTTTTTGTTATTCCCTGGTCATTGAGCTGTGGCATGCCTGACAACGGACTTGTGAGCATGGTATTCCACGTTCGTGCTGTTTTCTCGATCCGCATTTCGGGCAGACACAGAATCCTCCCTGGCCCCTTGCCGCCTTGTCCCACTGTAGATCGCCGGGACCCTTGCGGACCGGACCCTTTCCGGAGCCACCCGATTCTCCCCGGCTTGTGATACCGTCCTTTCCTCTGCCGGTGCACCTCGCCCCACCCTTGTACCGGCGTTGTCCACGGCATCCGGGAATCCAATATTGGGGCCGGTCCAGTTTCCGTTCGCGATAAGCCTGCAAGACTTCTTCAATATCGCCCGCAATCCCATGGATGATCCTCAAACCAATGCTTTCGCCATAGTTCAACATCTCGGGACTCAGGGCCCCGCAGATGAGAGTTCTTGTCCCTTTCTCCCGCAGCGTTCGCATCAGACTAAATATATTTTCCTCCATGACATCGATTTGTCGACCTGATGCGGCATCCGCTCCCTCTTCCGGGATGATGATGATTTTCGAGCACCAGTCGAGTACAGGCGCTACGCGGGCGCGAAAAACCGGAATGGCTAACATAGCCTCCTCCTCATCCATTTTTCTTCGTCAGGCCGGCCCAAACTGTGGAGCTATTCGAGAGGTTTCAAGAACCGGACCAATTAGGCATAAGCAAGGTTGACACTGCTTCCTCAACTCCTTCCAGCAATGGAGCAAGCCTGGACAGGTACATATCGTCCCCTCTGCCTGCAAACAAAGGTGCAGATTGTTTCCACTCATTCAAAGATCAAACTCCTTTGTCAGCCATTTGCGAGCAGATCCGGGACATGGCACAGAGATTGTAGTCTCTTGGCTGCAGAATGAAGTTGAAGCGTACAGACTGCAATCCATTACCGGAGGGAATGTCATGCCAGGCCGCGACGGTACGGGGCCCAGGGGAAAAGGGCCGATGACGGGAAAACGTTCAGGGAGTTGCATACTGAGCATCCCTGATAACACGGATGAACCAATCCGCGGTTTTGCGGGTGAGGCCGGATGGCCGGTCTCATTTGGAAAGCCGGAAAGAGGAAAGGAGGTATCAGACATGCCGCGTGGTGACGGAACAGGACCAACTGGGGCTGGCCCCAGGACAGGCAGGATGAAAGGTTTTTGCATGGGTTTTGGTATCGCTGGGACTTTCAATCGTTCTCAAAATTTTGCTTCCCCAGGGAGAGGCGGTGGCGGTCAAGGCCGGCGCAACAGGTTTTTGCAGACCGGACTAACCGGGTGGCAGCGTTCGGCCAGGTTCGGCTTCGGGCGTGGACCCGGTGGCTTTTCCACTTCCGATTCAGACTCTGTGCCGGAACCTCAGTTAGAAACCCTAAAGGCCCAAGCCGGACATTTGGAAGAAACCCTGAATGGAATCAAACAGCGGATACAAGAATTGGAATCCGGGATAGAAGGGAATCAGTAGGTCCAATGCAAGGCAGATTACAATGACCGGGCAAGTGACCTTCGACCCGGATGGGATAACCGTTCGGGTCGAGGAGGGCCGGTCTTTATAACCCCGCCTTCCAAAAAAAGATTCGTGAAAGTTTCTCCGCTAACACCTTCGAACAAGCTCTGCGACTTGTTCCGTTTGCAGTCGACATGGGAGCTACAACGGTATGGGTCCAGTTGTCTGTTCCTGTACCCTGTCCCGCACCCTTGCTCTCTTTGAAAAAATTTGGTATTTTGAGCGAAAAACGGTGTTGCTTCTTGGGCTTATTCGGGGCTTCACCGATCCGGGAGGGCAAGGCAGCCGATGTCCCGCTCGTCTCTAATGCAACTCATATCATCATCCGGAAGTATGGTCGGCGCCAAGCAATTGCTCGACCATAGTTTTCCCCGCTAGTCGATATGCCGTCAGCACAGCGAAAAAAGCAACATGTCCCCTCGGTCGGTATCATAAATATGGGCCGGACGCCGCAGACGGCGATTCGCGTGATAGCAGCGAACATTCAAACGATGTTGGAAGTTCCTGTCGAAATGCTGGCTGCGATTGCAATCCCAGAAGAAGCTTTTCAACCCCGTCGATGTCAGTATGATGCCGGATTGGTCCTGAAGTACATCGCCGAATTTTCCTTTCCACATCACTTGCGCATCCTTGCCATCACGGACGTGGACCTTTGCAATCCAATTGTGACCTATGTATTCGGTGAAGCGGAGTTGGGACTAAGGCTGGCAATCGTCTCCGATTTCCGCCTAAAGCAAGGGGAAGATGGGATTCCGGTCTCAGAGGGCATCTATTACGAACGTCTGGCCAAGGTCGCCCTGCACGAGATTGCTCACACTCTTTCCCTTTACCATTGCGAGACTCCCAAATGCCTCATGCGATTAAGCCCCAAACTCAGCCACCTCGACGAGTTGGACATCTTTTTTTGTGAGCGGTGCAGGTTCGTACTTCGCCAGAATATGAGAAGACCCCATAAATAGCCGCCCGCGCCACACCGCAAATCGTTCTGTCCAGCACTCATGTAAGAAGAAACTCATGAACGAGGTCTTCCCACTTGAGATTACGCAGGTTCCCGAATATGTCTTCGACCACTTCTCCGCCTGTAGCGGCAAGCGGTACTCCATAGACATTCATCACCATTTCTTCAAGCTTTCTTACCTCGGCAGCGAGCCATGAAACTGTTGTTTGTTCAAACATAAGGCTCCTTGTTTTCTTCTTCAGGCCGCCAAGCGGGTCTATGACGATCAGCCAGCCCTTTCCGTAAGGGTCTTTTTTAGAAAGATGAGGCTGCCTCAAAGCGTCTAGATTGGTCGCCATAACGATACCATTCATCGGCGAGAGCACCCCAGCGCTCCTCTCCTCCCTTTTAATACACCACCCTTTCTCGTTCTGCCTCAACTGAAAGCCGATTTTCGGAAGGGAGATATCAGTAGGCCCCCCAAGCAGCCTCCATGCGAAATCATCGACGCCCAAGCGTACGAATCCTCCATGCTCGATACGCGCCCAACTGTGCCCTTTGTGGTAGTAATAGCCATCGGCAACAGAAAAGCCGGCAACCTTTTTAACCTGAACGGCGGAATCCTGATGCAACAGATCCTCGTCATACAGAAATTGGTCGTAACCACAGTCTTTACATTCGTAGTTGTGGGCGCATAATTTGAATTGGACGCGGCCCGTGAGCATGTGCCTGCATTCCCTCTGTAAGTAAGGTTGATTCCGCTTGACCTCTCTCCAACTTACCAGGGCAGTTGGTTTTTTAACCAATCCCCTGCTCATCGCCTTATCGAACGCACAGGAAGTGCAGTCGAATGCATTTTCGCAGGTTTTGAAATTTACCACTCCGGCCTTCATCCAGACGCACTGGCTCTCGGTCGTGAGGATAATCCGCACTCCAGGTCCTTTCGCCTTCTCTTTTGTTTTCATACCCAGCCTCCTTCATTTCCAATACCGCAATACAGCAAGGTCTCTCCAGTTTGCCAAATAACAATTTGCATTGGTTCTCGCTATACCTCTTATATTCACAAGATCCATGCCAAGCTCAAATTGAGCAAGCATTGCCGCGCCGTACGAAATTTGGATGCCGCAAAGTGAGGACACAGCAAGAAAGAAGAGTTATAGGAATCTGCATTAACCTCCATGAGGTATGTTCCAACTGTTAAGTTTCTTGGTCTGCTTCGCTTTGAGCCTCTCTTACGTCTTCTGTGCAGCCAGTTCATAAGGTGTACAGTTTTTGTGCAAAGGTGTTAAGAATTTGTACACCCTGCATATTCAGGCGACAGAAAGGGATCCTTGACCTGTTCTCACGCAAGATAATCGGCCGGCCGATGAAAGGGAGGATGGAAAAGCACGCTCCAAAAATATTGCGCCGCACGGGCGCGGCGACATTCATTATTTATGATTGTTATTATTGGGCATCCATTTTGCACACAGATTGGGAGTATAGTATCTACAAGTGAATTCATCCATATGGACTGACTCAATTCAAGCGGGGCGCACCTGATACTGAGGCGATTCGAAGCTCGTCATCCCATTCTCCCTTGGGTCCGCAACATTTTTTAGAAAGGGGATGTATGACCGGAAGATTGAAGGTCCTGGTAGTCGATGATGAAATGATCGTACGGGAATCCCTTGTGGCCTGGTTCAAGAAGTCGGGCTATGACGTGGACGGTGCCGATGGAGGCCGGAATGCTCTCGATGTGGTGGACCGTAAGGATTACGATTTCATCTTCTTGGACATCATGATGCCCGATGTGAACGGTTTGGAAGTGCTCGATTACGTAAAGGCGAACTGCCCGTACTCAATGGTAGTCATGATTACAGCTTATGGATCGATTAAAACCGCGGTTGACGCAATGAAACGTGGAGCTTGCGATTATCTCACGAAGCCCTTCGAACCTGATGAATTGGCCTGTCTATTGGAAAGACTCCTGCAACAAAAAAGGACCCTCGATGAAAATGTGATCCTGCGAGAGCAGGTGGCATGCCGGGTGCGCTTCGAGGATTTGATTGGAGCATCGAGTTGCATGCGGCAACTGTTTGAACTGATCGAACAGGTCGCAACATTCGATTCACCCGTTCTGCTGCGAGGAGAAACGGGAACCGGAAAGGAACTGGTGGCGAAGGCGATCCATGCTGCGAGCGAGCGCTGCGTTGGGCCTTTTATCCCAATAAATTGTGGGGCTTTTACCGAGACGCTACTGGAAAGCGAGTTGTTCGGACACGAGAGTGGGGCGTTTACCGGGGCGAGAAGGGCCAAAAAAGGGCGGCTGGAGATGGCACAGGGAGGGACCCTTTTTCTTGACGAGGTCGGCGAAATCCCTTTGAAGATGCAAATCGATCTTCTTCGTGTTCTAGAGGAAAAAACCTTTCATCGTGTCGGCGGAATAGCAGACATTCCGGTTGATTTTCGCCTCATCTGCGCCACTCATAAGGATCTTGCAAAGGAGATCGAGCGCGGCGCCTTCCGTCAGGATTTCTATTACAGGTTGAATGTCATTGAGTTGGAAATTCCGCCTCTTCAGGCTCGAATCGATGATATTCCCGAGTTGGCACAGCACTTTCTGGAACGTATCCGAAAAGAAACAAACAAACCGGTTGCGGGGATTCAGCAGGAAGCGATCAAATCTCTTAATAATTATCCGTGGCCCGGAAATGTCCGTGAGTTGGAAAATGCTATTGAACGTGCCGTCGTGCTGGCCAAAGGACGCTACCTTACAAAAGATGATTTTGCATTTCTTTTTAGATCCTCAGCCCAGGATACCCCTCAATCTTTAAGAGAGAACGAGAAAGCAGCATATAGAGCGGATTCTCAATCTCCATGGGTGGAATATCTCCAAAGCGGCGGCAGCTCTGGAAATTAGCAGAGTTACACTACACAGCAAAATTAAACATTACAACATTAGTACTGCTATCAGCAGGACCGGTGGCGCGCAAGTTTGAACTTCAACGAAAGTGGGTGCGGCAAGAGGCCGAAAATGAAAACTCCGAAAGATTGGAAAACAGAGCTTTTCAACTGCCTTTCTATTCCTACCCTGATCCTGAAACCCAATAAGATCATAGTGGACGTGAACGCTAATTTCCTGGAGAAGTTCGGGGCCAATAAAAAGGATGTAGTCGGGAAGACTTGTCACGATTTGTTCTACCACTCACTGGAGCCTTGTCCGCTGGAAACTTGCGCTCTCGCCAAGGTGATTGCAGACCGTCATGGCCATTCCGTTCTGAAGTATGTGACAACTAATGCGGGAATGGAAAAATGGGATAATCGTGTTTTCTCTCCGATCCTGGATGAGGCCGGCGAGGTTTTGTATATTGTGGAATGTATTCATGATGTCACCCCAATCAAGATGCTCGAGCGAGAACTCTCGGGCGCCAAAGACCTCACCCAAAAACTCATCGAGAGTTCAACCACTGCCATAATTGCCGCGGACCGGAGAGGCAGGATCCTAACTATGAACCCTGCCGCTGAAGAACTCCTGGGATATTCGCTTAAAGAGGCACAGGAAAAAATAACCGCGGAGGATCTTTATCCCCCTGGGCAGGCAAAAGAGGTCATGAAAATTCTGAGAGATGAGCGTATGGGTGGCAAAGGTAAGCTGCACCTCACAGCATTCACCCTTATTAATGCACAAGGCGAAGAGATCCCCGTTGACCTCACTGCCGCGATCATCTATGAGGGTGATAAGGAGGTGGCCACCGTTGGGTTGCTCAATGATTTAAGAGAGAAGGTCAAGCAGGAGCAAAGCACGCGTGAGATGGCCATACGTATATCACGGGCGGAGAAAATGGCCTCCTTGGGACAGCTCGCGGCCGGAGCCGCTCACGAGATCAATAACCCGCTGACCGGTATTATTTTCTACGCCAATCTTGTACTGGAAACCCTCGAAGAAGATGATCCACGGCGCTACAAGATAGCATGCATCTTCGAAGACGCCAAGAGGTGCGGCAAGATTGTCAAAAGCCTTTTGGCCTATAGTAGGCAGGCAAGTCCCAGTAACGAAATTCTCCACATCAACACGCTTCTTGAGCATAGTCTGAGTCTGGCGCGGGACAGCAAACTTTTCATGGACATCCGAATCGTAAAACAATTTTCCGAAGAGATGATGCTGATCCAGGGTGATAGAGATCAACTGAGCCAGGTAATTTTGAATCTTGTTATGAATGCTGCCGATGCCATGGACCGAAAAGGGATACTTACTCTTCGCACGTTTAGAGACAAGCCGGCAAAGAAAGTGTACGTGGAAGTCTCCGATACGGGTTGCGGCATTCCGCAGGAAAACCTCTCCCTTATTTTCGACCCTTTTTTTACAACTAAGGGTCCGGGACAAGGCACCGGTCTGGGGTTGAGCACCGCGTACGGGATACTAAAGGAAAACGGGGGCCGTATCTGGGTTAAGGAAACAAGCAAAAAAGGGACAACGTTCGGAGTGGAAGTTCCCCTTTATCAGCCTGTTGCCGGTAACCGCACGTCTTAAATCGCGTGTATTTTGATCCTCTTTAAGTTGGCAATTTTATAAATTCTGTGACGTATTTCTTCGGCTTGCCGCCGTAAGTTCCGAAATAATCCTGGAGACATGGAAGAGGAGTCTTTCAGGGAAGAGGGACCCCATCGATCAGGTTTCGATGGATCCTTAATTCCTATCATTTTCAGAAACCGTTTTTTCCGGAACAATATTTAGTCTATTCATCTTGCGCCGCAAGGTGTTTTTGTCTATTCCAAGCTCCCGCGCGGTAGCCATTCGGCGCCAACCGTTACGGTTAAGGGCATCCATTATTGTATGCCGTTCAGCATCAAGGAGGGTAAATCCTGCAAAATCGACAAGTCGACATTCATTGGTATTGAGGTGCTCGGGGAGGCATTTGGGTTGAATCAGTCCGTCGCGGCAAAGGATGAATGCATATTCTATTACGTTTTCCAGCTCCCGGATGTTTCCAGGCCAATCGTGACGCATGAAGACCGCGAGAGCTTCGTGACTAAGTCCAGTCACGCTTTTGTTTCGGAGTTTATTCAAACGCTCGATAAAATGCTCAGCAAGGATAGGAATATCTTCTTTCCGCTGCGCCAGGGGCGGCAATTTCAGCTTTACTACATTGATGCGGTAATAAAGATCCTTCCTGAAAGAACCCTCTTCGACCAGGCGAAACAGGTCCTTATTTGATGCGGTAACGATCCTTACATCAGCCCTTACAGTTCTTGAAGACCCCAGCGGTTCATAAGTGCGCTCTTCCAGAACCCTCAGGAGACGCACCTGCAGCGCAGGTGAAATGTCTCCAATTTCATCCAGAAAAAGCGTTCCTTTTTCGGCAATTGCAAAACGACCCATGCGGTCACGTTTGGCATCGGTAAATGCTCCAGCAACGTGGCCGAAAAGTTCAGATTCCAGGAGCGTGTCGGGAAGCGCCCCGCAGTTTACCGCAACAAACGGTCCCTTGGCTCTGAGGCTTAGGCTGTGGACGGCGCGGCTCAGCAGTTCCTTCCCTGTGCCGCTTTCTCCTTCAATAAGCACCGTGCTTTCGCTTTGGGCCACTTCCGGAAGAATTGAAAAAAGCTCCCTCATTGCGGGGGATTTGGAAATGATGTCCTGAAAGCGATATTGGCGATCGATTTCCTTGCGCAACGTTTCCACAAGACTTAAATCGCGAAATGTCTCGACTCCGCCGATAATCCGGCCAGATTCGTCCTGCAGCAAAGCCGTACTTACACTGATTGGGATTTCCCTCCTGTCAGCCCGAAGTATCATTACAGGCTTGTTGATTACCGGTTTTTTTGTTTCCAGTGTGCTTTTCAGGGCGCAGGTTGATTCACAGATGCTGGCCCGGAAGACTTCACAGCAGGGGCGACCAATTGCTTCCGATGCGGAAACCCCTGTAATTTTTTCCGCCGCACGATTAAAAAACGTGATTCGCCATTCGGGGTCTACAGTGAAAACTCCGTCTGCAATGCTGTTCAAAATAATTTCAGTTTGCGGTGATAGAGTGGTTCCCAGCGCGTCTGAGTCTTTTGCCACAGTACTTCCATTCAAATTATGGTTGATCCTGTCCACATAATATTACAATGACATATTTCTGATTATACCAAATTGAATGCCGATAGGGAACAAAATGAACCCGATACAGAACGAAGCATTGAAAAGCGCGGGATTAATTCCGCCTTTGCGGCCTTCTCGTTGAAACCTGGCGCCAAGTGAGGGCATATGTACAAACATGTGCCGCAGTAGTGCAGTCCACAGCAGAGGCGCTTGCTGCCGCAGGACCTTGAATAAGACCTCGAATTGTTCTCTGCCGTTAGGGCTTGTCCGTAAATAAAACCTTTGCGCTAGCATCCGGCTTTT
Organism: uncultured delta proteobacterium; assembly: GCA_963757915.1. Taxonomy (GTDB): domain Bacteria; phylum Desulfobacterota; class Syntrophobacteria; order Syntrophobacterales; family Syntrophobacteraceae; genus SbD1. Next base: position 45,334 of record CAVWTD010000016.1, read on the forward strand.
GGCCGGCTTTGGCCGCTCCTCAATCGCAAAATCCTCAACGTAGCACAACTACGCCTGCGGTTTTGCTCAATCTTTGCGACCAAATCAGCCTCAAAATCCGGCGCAATCCCTAAGAGGCTTATTTACGGACAAGCCCTTAATAAACCCAAAGTCGAGATTAGCCTTGGACTCCCGACCGCGATGATGGCGGCCGACAGCGGTCGATTCGCTCGTAAAGACCGGAATGCCTCGCCTGGGCTTGCACGCATGAAACAAAATGCACAATGCGAGGGGAAAAATCACGGACGCCAAGATAAGACGCACCTTTACAAGAGTTCTTCCAAACCCAAGAAGTCATTTTATTACAATATGTTAGCGAATATTGATCAATTTTTGTGGAAATTCTTTAGTGTGTGAAATGTTTTACTTGACATTTCGCAACGCCTATTTTTTAATGGGCAACAAAGGATGAAAGCCTCTGCTCTTTCAAAAACTATCTCTGGGCGTATCCACCTGAAGATGAAGAGTTCAGGTGCAGTGATTTTTCGCGTTCGCAGATTTGCCTAGACCTCGGAGGTGAATTGCTCCGGGCTTTGCGCGAAAAGCCTACGGGGCGACGATCTACCCTGGCGAGGCCCCTGTTGCCTGGTTCACATTTCCAATTCTACTCAAGCGCTGTTTCAGATTTTCAAGATGGACCAAATTTACTAAGGAGATAGGATTATGACTGATGGAATGATGGCGGTCGCCATCTTGCTTCCGGTAGTGGCTGGCTTCCTGATTCTCGCAATTCGCGATTATTTTGCGCGAGGGGTCGTTGTTGTTGTAACAGCTGTAGTGCTCATCGCAAACAGCATCCTTTTCGCCGCAAAAGGGCCCCTGACCTATACTCCCCCTGCAGGCTTCGATTGGGGCACGCTCATTTCGGTCCTGGACTACGCCATTCTTGTCACTTACCTTGTACTGGGCCTTAAATTACGCAACTGGCTGGTCCTGATTTTCTCCGTGACCCAGATCGTACCTATCCTCTATTTTGAATTTTTTATGAAGGCCCATATGGACCTGAGACCGGCTTTCGTGGTCGATCATCTGGCCATAGTGATGACTTTGATCATCTCCATTATCGGTTCTCTTATCTGTATCTACGCCATCAGGTACATGCGTGACCATGAGCAGCATGCTCATGTCGATAAGTCCAGGCAGTCAAGGTTTCTGTTCTGGCTTGTTTTGTTCCTGGGAGCCATGAACGGCCTGGTCTTCGCCAACAACCTTTTCTGGCTCTACTTTTTCTGGGAAGTCACCACACTGTGTTCCTTCATGTTGATTTCGCATGACAAGACACAGATAGCCCTGGAAAATGCCGCGCGAGCCCTCTGGATGAATTCCACCGGTGGAACGGCATTCATCCTGGCCATCATTTATCTTTACTTGACGCAAGGGGGTTCTTCGGCCCTTTCGGTTCAAAACATCATTGGAGGAGACATACATAGTGCGGCCTTGATCCTGCCGGTAGCTCTTCTTTGCTTCGCCGGGTGCACCAAGTCTGCACAAATGCCGTTCCAATCCTGGCTTCTGGGAGCAATGGTTGCACCCACGCCGGTCTCAGCACTGCTCCATTCCAGCACCATGGTTAAAGCAGGGGTGTACCTGGTGCTCAGGCTTGCCCCCGCTTATGCCGGAACTCTGTTGAGCACCGCCATAGCCATAGTCGGGGCATTCACCTTTTTTGGCACCTCCGCGCTTGCAATCAGCCAGACAACAGGTAAGCGGGTCCTCGCCTACTCGACCATTGCCAACCTGGGCCTGATCATAGCCTGTGCCGGCATAAACACCCCGTTGTCAATAGCCGCAGCGATTCTGCTCATCATTTTCCACGCCATTTCCAAAGGTATGCTGTTTCTCTGCGCCGGGACGATCGAGCACCAGATCTGGAGCCGCGAGATCGAAGACATGGAGGGCCTGGCCGCCAAAGCGCCTCTTGTCACCCTCATTACCGCAGTGGGAATGCTGTCCATGTTCCTGCCTCCATTCGGAATGATGCTTGGTAAATGGATAGCCATCGAAGCGGCCTACAAAGTTCCCCTGGCGGCAGTTTTCTTTGTACTGGCAAGCGCTTTGACAATCGTTTTTTGGACAAAATGGCTGGGGAGACTTCTGCAGGTCGTACCGAAATTGGGATGGCCGCTTGAAAAGCTTTCCCCCAGCTACTCGGTTCCCCTGTGGACTTTATTTATAGGTATCTTTGTCGTCGGTTTCGGGATCGGGCCGATTTATAATTACTTCATCGCATCAGCCACCGGCAACGTCATCGCCGGTAACGGCATGATCGGATCGGGCTGGGCTAACATCGTGCTGGCAGGCTCTTCAGCCGTTCAGACAGGGGTTGCGGTCCGGGGATCTTTCCCCGTATGGGCGCTCTACGTGGTATTGGGTATTGCCTTGTTCCTGCCCATGTTGTTCTTCGGATTGAAGTCCACACAGTTGCGGCAGGTCTATCTGTGCGGCGAGCAGACAGGCGGCACCGATACGGATGAATGGTGCGCTGAAGCCGATATTAAGACTAAGTTCATACTGGGCGGCTACTACTTCCAGGGAACACTCGGCGAAAAAGCCCTGAATCCCTGGGTAAATACCGTAGCCATTTTGCTTCTGGCCATCATGATTGCATGCGGGGTGATCTCGAAATGAATCAGCTCATATTAGTCATCGCAACAATAGTTCTTGCTCCCATTGCCGGCGGCTTGCTTTTCGGGATCGACCGAAGGATTACTGCAAGGTTGCAAGGTCGATTCGGTCCCCCCATTTTGCAGCCTTTCTATGATATCTTCAAGCTCCTGGGCAAAGAGAGCATAGCAGTGAGCAATATGCAGTTCGTGTGGATCTATGCGTATCTGATTTTGATGATCGCGAGCCTGCTCTGTCTCGTTTTGCAATTGGATTTTCTCGTGCTCGTCTTCCTGCTGGGATTTGCCGGTGTTTCACTGGTTCTGGGCGGGTTCAGCACCAAGTCTCCTTACTCCCATTTCGGGGCCAACAGGGAGTTGCTTCAGATATTGGCCTACGAACCCGTGCTCCTGCTTCTGGCAATAGCGATTTATGCACAAAACGGGACCTTTCTCATTAGCGAGATCATAAGCCACCAGCAACCGCTGCTCCTGACTTTGTGGCCTTTGTTTATCGCGGTCTTGTATGTCTTGACCATAAAGATGCGCAAATCCCCGTTTGATATTTCCACCTCGCACCACGCACACCAGGAGATAGTAAAGGGGATTACCACCGAATATTCCGGTCCTTTTTTGGCTATCTATGAATTGGCGGAATGGTATGAAATCGTGCTGGTGCTGGGCATAATAGTCCTGTTCTGGGCCAATCCCCTCTGGATAGGCTTGTTGATCGCGTTTGCCGCATTCCTGCTCGAACTTGTAGTCGATAACATCACGGCGAGAATGACAGCACGGTGGATGGTGCGTCTGAGTTGGTCGGTTGGATTGACTCTCGGAATCATCAATATTGCTTATCTCTATATCATGAAGGGGGTATTTTAAGACAAATGGGTTTGATAAAAAAATCTCGCGTGAAATCACCCTGGATCATGCACTTCGATAACAGCTCGTGTAATGGCTGTGACATCGAGGTGCTCGCTTGTCTGACTCCTCTCTATGACATTGAACGCTTCGGCATTGTCAATATGGGCAACCCAAAGCATGCCGATGTCCTGCTGATCACCGGACCCGTGAACAAGCGTACGGCGCGCGTGCTCAGGAATCTCTATGAGCAGGTCCCCAACCCCAAGATGGTAATTGCCGTTGGGACCTGTGCCTCTTCTGGCGGGGTGTTCCATAACTGCTATAACGTCCTCGGCGGCGTTGACAAAGTAATACCCGTAGATGTCTATGTTCCGGGCTGTGCAGCACGTCCGGAAGCAATTATCGATGGAGTTGTCATGGCGCTCCAGGGCCTGACCGGGCAGCGCCATCTTTGGGCGACATGCCCTCATTGTAAAACAGAATACGAGGTAACGGACCAGCGATGGAGAATCTAACAAAAATAGACAAGAGCGCAATAGTGAGCGAAGGCAAGAAATTGCTTGATGCCGGAGCTAAGTTTGTTACTGCCGTATGTAATGATCTCGATGCAGAGATGGAAGTAACTTATTTCTTCAGCTCAAACAGAGGCACGGAAATGAACGGCCTCCGGTGTACGGTTGCCAAAGGTGAAGAAGTCCCCAGCTTGTCGGGCGAAACTCTTTCCGTGGTGCTGATTGAAAACGAACTGCAGGAACTGTTCGGCTTGAAGGTCAAAGGCATCGCCATCGATTACGGCGGACATATGCTCTTAGCCCACGACAGTCCCACCACGCCCATGTTGAAAGAAAAGAAGGCTGAGCCGAAAGGAGAAGAAAACTAATGGCTACGCGTACTGTAGTCCCCTTTGGCCCCCAGCATCCGGTACTTCCCGAACCCGTACAGTTGCGGCTCACCTATGAAGATGAAAAGGTGGTGGAGGTTACGCCGGTTATCGGCTACGGCCATCGAGGCATAGAGAAGGCTTGCGAATTAAATGAATATGCCAAAAATATTTACCTCTGCGAGCGCGTTTGCGGGATCTGCAGCTATCAGCACAGCGCAACCGTGGTTGAGGTAATGGAAAGGTTATGGCCGATCGAATTGACCCCCAGGATCAATTACCTGCGCACGATCTGGTCTGAAATGGCCCGTGCCCACAGCCACCTCCTCTGGCTTGGATTGCTGGCCGATGCGTTCGGTTTCGAGAGCATGTTCATGCAGTTCTGGCGCATAAGGGAAAAAGTGCTCGACCTTCTTGAACAGACTACCGGGCACAGGGTTATCCAGTCTGTCAACGTCGTTGGCGGCGTGCGGCGGGATATTGATGAACAGCAGAAGAGGATGATTGTCAGTGTTCTTGCGGAGGTGAAAAAAGAAAGCAAATCCTTGATAAAGGCCCTTATAGGCGACTATACGGTCAAAAAAAGGACTGTTGGAGTAGGGATCATCACCAAAGAGCAGGCCATTTCACTTGGCTGCGTCGGCCCAACGCTCAGGGCAAGCGGGGTGTCCGAAGATGCCCGCTTGACCAAATACCATGCATACGGGGAATTGAATTTCGAACCGATAGTGGAAAACGCCGGGGACTGTTTTGCACGCGCGGCGGTCCGAGCCAGGGAACTTTTGCAGGCAATCGATCTGCAGTTGGAGGCCCTGTCAAAATTGCCGGAAGGTGAAATAGCCGTAAAGGTAAAAGGCAATCCTCCGGCAAATGAGGCGGTCATGCGCACCGAAGCCCCACGGGGAGAGCTCTTTTACTATGCGAAAGGCAATGGCACCCGCAAATTGGAACGCATGAAGATACGCACGCCGACCTTTGCCAATCTTCCGTCGGTCCTGGTCCTGTTGCCGGGTTGTCAGTTGGCGGATGTGCCGGTTAATGTCCTCTCCATTGATCCATGCATCTCTTGTACGGAGAGATAAGAAATCAAAAGGAGCATATGAACCAATGCCTGTGATGCTACCCACCGTCCTGAGGAAGTGGATGGCGGAAGGAGGGGGGGGGGGGAGTTTGTTGGATGGTCCGGCAACGAGGCTCTACCCGATTCAGGTGCGAGAGTCTTTCCAAAATGCCAGGGGCCACGTTGTCTTTAATGATGACAAATGTACGCTTTGCAGTGTGTGCGCTCTGCGATGTCCCGCTGATGCGATTTCTATCGATAAGGAAAGCAAGACGCTGAGCTTTCATCCCGCTCGCTGCATAGTGTGCGAAGTCTGCGTCCTTAGCTGCCCCAGCGATGCAATCGACTTGAATTACAAATGGCGTACTCCTTTCTCCAGAAAGCCGGTGGAGGTTCATGAGGCGCGAGGGAAAAAGCCTCGTACGCCAATGTAGAAAAGCCAAAAGCAACGTTGCGTTTCCTCAGGGAAACGCTAAAAAGAAACAGGCAAAACGAGTTTGGCGTTTTGCCTGTTTCTTTTGTAACACTTCCTGCCCGGAAGCGTTTTTGGCTTTGAGCCGGTGCTTTGTCAATTTAGCTCCGAGGTGTTACTGCCCCCCCTGTAGTAAAAGAACGAGCAAGGCCCAACTTCGCTGATTGAAGGAGATTAAACCCCTAATACCAGGTTGCGTTCAAGATCGGGCAGGGATTAACCCCGCCCCTACCGATCGGTCCCGAGGTTAGCCGTAGAGGAGGGCTTAATGCTCTCCCCAATCACCTTATCTTGAACGCAATTCTCCATGATGCTCGCCTCACCCGCGAAGCATGAAAATTAAGACTATTTTCTAGGTAACTTGGTATAAAAACCTCGTTTGCGCCGCGCTAGCACTACTACGTTAAGTCATCACGCAAACCTTTACACATAGCTGTAGGGTGGGTACGGTTTCATCGTGCCCACCATTTCGCGGTGGGCAACACTTGGCGTTTGCCCACCCTACGGTACTTGACGAAGTAGTGCTAGTGCAGTGTCAACTAAGTTCCTATAGGTAAGGACCTTCATCCCGTCATTCCGGCGAAGCCTGCCCCGGAAGTGTCTAGTCCGGGGGCCGGAATCCAGAGTCTTTTCAGCTGGTTAAAAGCACTGGACCCCGGCTTTCGCCGGGGTGACGATTCCTTGCAACATGTAATAATTTTATTGACAACGTACTAGTGCAGCGTCAACTAAGTTCCGATAGGTAAGGACCTTCAGCCCGTCATTCCGGCGAAGCCTGCCCCGGAAGTGTCTAGTCCGGGGGCCGGAATCCAGAGTCTTTTCAGTTGGTTAAAAGCACTGGACCGGGGTGACGATTCCTTGCAACATGTCATAACTTTGTTGACAAAGTACTAGTCCTCGTAACTGTAGACCGCGCTGCAAAAGATTAAATCATTTTCTTTCTGAAAATAGGCCAGTTTGGGGAGAATCTTATTTCTTCTGGGGTGGTACCATTTATATTCCACCCACCCGCTGCCTTTAGTCTTGGCATTATCCACAATATCCTTGTTAAACGTTTTGCCGTCGGAATCCTTAACGCCAAGAAAATCAAGTCCCACGAATTTGTCGTTAACCCCGTGGGCGAGCATTATCCCGGCGGTGCTCAAAACGAAAACATACAGATCGCCTTGGACAAACATTCCGTTGGAATTGGAAAACTCAGCCAAAGCAATGTCTTTGCCAACTAACTTGTAAAAGTCTATGGCCTGTTCCACCCAGTATTTCGCATACTCCTCCGGTCTCTCGTACATTTAATTCTCCTTTGATAATGGATGGTAACTTTGGTCTGCGGATGATTCAGAGCCCATATCGATCCCAATTTCATCCCGGCCGCTATTCATCCGTTGCAGGCACAATCGATCGACTTATTTAAAGCTTTATTTCACATGGCCGGCCCTTTGTCAAGGGTATCCGGTAAATACGCTCATTTACACGGGAGCAAAAAAACCTTAAACAGGTATTTGATCGATACACAAATACTGAAAAGGCGGCAAGTGATGGCGATAATAGCAATCGTTGGAAGAACGAACGTCGGCAAATCCACTCTTTTCAACAGGATAAGCAAAAGCAGCAAGGCCCTGGTCGATGACCTGCCGGGAGTCACCAGGGACAGGAATTATGCCCGTGGGGTGTGGGACGAAAAAAGCTTCACGCTTGTTGATACGGGTGGGTTCATTATCAAGGACGATTCCCTTTTCGACCAGAGCACACGGGAGCAAATCTTCCACGCCCTCCAGGAAGCCGACATGCTTCTTTTCGTGGCAGACGGCAAAACAGGGCTGCATCCCGAGGACTCCGCCCTTCTCAACATCCTCCGCCGTACCTCAAAGCCCATTTTTTTTTCAGTAAACAAAATAGACGGCCCCGAGCAGCAGGGCCCTTTGGCCGATTTTTACGCCCTCGGGGTCCAGGACATCTACCCAATCAGCGCGGCACACGGGTTTGGAGTCGGTGAACTTGTCTCGGATATGGTCAAGCTTATACCTGAACCCGCCAGCCTGGAAACCGGTGAAGAAGCTGAGGTTTCGGAAATCCGCATATCCATTCTCGGCCGACCCAACGTAGGGAAATCGACCCTGGTGAACCGAATTCTCGGTGCCCCGCGCGTCATTGTCAGCCCAATCCCCGGAACTACGCGAGACGCGGTTGATACGCTCTTTGAGCGCGACGCCCGCAAATACCTGCTAATAGATACGGCGGGCATAAGGAAAAAGGGGAAAACGCGGGAAAAGCTCGAGAAGTTAAGCATCATCAAGGCGCTTCAAAGCATTGACAAAAGCCATGTCTGCGTTCTTTTGATCGACGCCTCCCAGGGCGTGGCCGATCAGGACCTCCACATCGCGGGCTATATCCAGGAACGCTATCGGGCGTGCATGATCGGGGTAAACAAATGGGACGTCTTCGACTCAAACCCCAAAACCCGCAAAAATTTTCTGGAAGATCTGAAGTGGCGTTTTCGCTTCATGCCCTTCGCCCCGGTACTGACTTTTTCGGCCCTAACCGGTAAAGGCACGCAAAAAGTGCTCCCGACGGTACGCGAGGTTTTCGGGCAATACAACAGCCGAATTACAACCGGCATCCTCAACAGAGCGCTTCAGGAAGCCGTCAGCGCACATGAGCCTCCGATAGTCCGCGGCCGCAGGCTCAAGTTTTTTTACGGAACGCAGACCGGGACCCGCCCCCCAATGTTCGTTCTGTTTTGCAACTACCCCAACAGCATCCACTTTTCCTACCAACGTTTTTTGCTAAACAGGTTCAGGGAAAGCTTCGGGCTGGATAAAACACCTTTGCGGCTCGTATTTCGAGGCAGGACGCAAAGGGACAAGAAAGAATAACCCCGATCGAACAAACCTGGGTCAAACTGCTACATTTTCCAGCGAACAGTGATTGTTGTTCCGATTTTCAGAATGGATTCAATCTCAAATTCTCCCCCGGACAGCTCCGCTCGCTCACGCATGGATGAAAGGCCGAATTTGGCGCCCTGTCCCTTTGAGGCGGCTGCGGCCCGATCAAACCCCACCCCATCGTCGCTGACGCGCAATGCAATACACCCGTCTTCCAGTGAAAGACCCAGAGATATTTTCCTGGCCCGGCTATGCTTGGCCGAATTGTTCATCGCCTCCTGGATGATTCGGAATATGATGATTTTCAGGTTTTCCGGGACCTGAGCCTCTTCAAGCCTGATATCTTTTTCAACCGGGATATCGGTGTAAATGCACTCAAACCCTCTGCAAAACCACCCGATAGTGGCAATTATTCCAAAATCGTCGAGCAACGAGGGCCTAAGATCGGTCATGATGCGCCTGGCCTCATCAATCGCCTGCTCCATTGCCCTTGACAGTGTCATGAAACTTTCCCGGACCTCAGGATTCTCAGAGAGCCGCGCCGCCGCGTTCTCCACGCAAAACTTTACGGCGCTGAGCGATGAGCCGATGCTGTCGTGTATCTCCCTTGCGATTCTCTTTCGCTCGTCTTCCTGGGCGCGAAGGAGCTGTGAGGCCAGAAGTTTCAGCTCTTCCCTGGATTCTCTCAGCTCCATAAGGGTTTCCGCAAGCTCTCGGGTCCGCTGCTGAACGCGCAATTCCAAATTGTCACGGGCGATCCTCAGTTCTTCTTGAATACGTTTCAACTCGCTGATATCTCTCCAGGCGGCCACCGCGCCGGTTACATTCCCTGAACTATCTCTAATGGGACCCGCGCTAACCAGTACGGGAATGTTGTCTTCACAGCGCACCTTAACAGCGTGCTCCTGGTCTGAGGCGATCTTTCCACGCAGAGCGGCGTCCTTTATCGGCTTCAGCAAACCGGAGCTCTCAGGCCACAGGTCCGCGACGGACAAATCCAGATCGGTAAGCGGCCGGATGCGTGTTTGTTCCCCGCCGGCGAGGCCAACCATGTCGACAGCGTACCTGCTTAGCGCCTGCACCTGCAGACCAGGGGAATTGACAAGGACGATGCCCACCGGAATGTGTTCGAGCAGGGCTTCCAGGATCGCCTGACGCCCTTCGGCCTCGCGCGCCCGCTTCTCGGCGTCGGCCCGCGCTTCGGCGTGCTGAATGGTTCTTTCCCTGACGAGTTCCTCGAGGTTGCTCCTATGCTCCTTAAGCTCTTCCTCGATACGCTTGCTGACAATGGAGTAGCGGATCGAACGTTCCAGAATTGGGACCGTAAATTCGCCCTTCGCCAGGTAATCGGATGCACCCGCCTCCATGGCCTTCAGATCGATCTCATAGTTCCCGTGCGCCGTCAGGAAGATAATAGGCGCCTTACAACCTCCTTCAAAGGCTTTCTTCAAAATACCAAGACCGTTATGGGCCCCGATAAAATAATCAAGAAGACATACGTCGTACTCTCCCTCGCAAATTGCCTCCAGCCCCGCCTCATACGTCTTGACCCAGTCAAGCTTGAATCTAGTATTCTCCGCTTCGGCAAGCATATCGGAAATTAAGAGGAAATCCTCCTGGTCATCATCGATCAGCAGTACGCGAACCTGATCAGCCATCCGGGCTCCTGAGTCAAAAGTTTTTCGTTTCTTATATACGAATGGGTCTTGGATTACAACCATTGTATGGCCCCTGCCCAAATTCGCCCGCCTCAATCAAAGCTTAGCGCAGGCACAACTGAAGCCACCCGCGCCAATTTGTGCCTAAGGGCTTGTCCGTAAATAAAACCTTTGCGCTCGCATCCGGCTTTTGGCCGGCTTTGGCCGCTCCTCAATCGCAAAATCCTCGACGTAGCACAACTACGCCTGCGGTTTTGCTCAATCTTCGCGACCAAATCAGTCTCAAAATCCGGCGCAATCCCTAAGAGGCTTATTTACGGACAAGCCCTAAGTACAAGCAATACAGGCTACTTAAACCCGTAGAACTCATGGAAATGGTGTACAGGTCCATGTCCACGGCCAAGGGGCAGTCCGCCGGCAATTGCTCCCGCTACGTAGGTTTTTGCCCCTCCGACAGCATCCTCCACTGACGATCCCTTCGCTATAAATGCCGCTATTGCCGAGGCGAAGGTACAGCCCGTACCATGAGTATGGGGTGTATGATACCGGGGTCCGAGGTATTCACGAAAATTTCGGCCGTCGTAGAGCAGGTCAACCGGGTTTCCCTGCAGGTGGCCACCTTTAATGACCACATATTTGGGCCCGAACTGCCATAGTTTCTCCGCAGCACGCTTCATATCCTCAGCGCATTCGACCCGCATACCCGTGAGGGTTTCAGCCTCATGCAGATTCGGCGTGATTACCAATGCAATCGGGAAAAGTCGGGAAACCAGGACCTCGATCGCATCTGCCTTCAAAAGCCTCGTTCCGCTCTTTGCAACCATCACGGGATCGACAACCACATTTTGGAGATCCAGGTCCTTCAGATCGGAGCAGACCCTAGATATGATCGCAGCACTGGAAAGCATCCCCGTTTTCACGGCATCAGCTCCTATGTCCAAGATAACGGAGCGAATCTGCGATGAGACGAAATCAGGCTCTATTTCGATAATTCCGCTTACTCCCAGCGTGTTTTGAGATGTCAGGGCCGTTACGGCGCTCATGGCGTAAACGCCCAGGGCCGAAAATGTCTTCAAGTCGCCCTGAATGCCGGCGCCCCCGCTCGAATCAGATCCCGCTATAGTGAGCGCTCTGGGTATTTTCATCTTTAAGAGACCCTATGGTTTCAAGCAAAATGGTCCCAACCTTTTACCGATGGGGCAATCCGCTTTCCATCGGCAAGCCGGACCCACACCTCACCGATTTCGGCGGTGATTCTTCCTATTTGCACGCATGAGGTCCCGGTCGCATCCATCAACATTTCTTTTAGACTGCGAACATCCCCGGGGCTGGAAGTGAACATGAGTTCGTAATCTTCGCCCCCCGACAGGACCCATTCAAGCCAATCCACACCGGCCCCCCGGGCTGCTTCGTAAATCGCGGGGCTGACCGGAAGGCTTGCGGCCTCGATTTCAGCTCCCTTGCCGCTGGCTTTGCAAATATGGCAAAGATCGCCAATAACTCCGTCACTTACGTCTATCATAGAGGTGACCAGGCCGGAGCGAGCGAGAAGTTGTCCCTCGGCCAGACGCGGCTGAGGGCACAGATGTCTTTCCAGAAGCTTCTGCCTGCTCAAAGAACTCACAGCGAGGTCAGGCCGGAGGATCAGTTCCAGACCAGCCCTGGACTCTCCGGGCGAGCCGGTTAACAGTATAGCGTCCCCAGCACGGGCCGTGCTCCTCAGTGTGAGCCGCTCAGGTGCGACTAACCCCAGGAGTGTGAAATCCACCACTATGATGGATTCCATGCGGCTCAAATTCCCACCCGCAATAGACGCGCCCGCCAGTGCCGCCTGCTCTCGCATACCGCGATACAACTCTTCGACATATCCGACTTCAGTACTCCCGGGAATGGCAAGCGAGACGAGCGCCCAGCGAGGATCGCCGCCCATTGCGGCTATATCGCTCACATTTATCGCCGCCGCCTTGCGCCCCAACTGATACGGGGTAATGGCCTCGCGGGTAAAATGCACACCCTCAACCTGAATGTCGCAGGTGGCGAGCAGGTATTCCGGCCCGGAGGCATCGAGTACGGCAACATCGTCCCCAATTCCTCTGACCACCCCGGTCGCCTGCTCCGCGAGCATGCCCGATATGCGGCCCAGCAGCCCGAACTCTCCGATATCCCTGACCAGCACTTTATTTCTCCCGTACTTTCTCATGAGTTTTCGCCCTGACAACTATACTGCATAACAAGGGACTGCCCTATTCTTTTTTAGACAGGCCCAGTTAGTTTCCGTCCGGAAAGGATCCTTTCCGAATCGGAAACTGCGACTGTGTCATCCGGTGTTTCCGGATGCACACGTGGTAAGGTCGCCTGGCCGGCCATCAGGGACCGCCCTTATTTTGCGATCCCTGTTATTGACTCCGGTCGTTTCTCTCGATTATATTAAGCGGCTAAAACCTGTCCGTCGGCCCTTTCTCTGACGCCATGCATCGCATTATTCACCCACGGATGGCAGATAGCCCTGTGGGTAATTTTTTGATAAGGAGAACGAAATGAAAAAGGCTGGGTTAATCGCTTCCGTACTGCTGATTCTTGTATTTTTAGGCGCCTATGGCTTTCATTTGTCCTCCGCTGCCGACAAGCCATCCGAGAAAGCCGCCGGAAAGGATGCCGACGCCGCTAAGCAAAATGAAGCAAACAATGCCGCAATAGTCAATGGGAAGGCCATCACGATGTCGGATTATAAGGCGGAAATCGATCGGCTTCACCGGCAGATATCCATGACCGGGCGCCAGCCTGACGAAAAAGAAATGCAGGCATTAGAGCAAAGAATTCTTGATGAGCTCATCGGCCGCGAACTCCTCAAGCAGGAAACAGTGAAGAGAGGAATCAAGGCCGATGATGCCGAGGTGAATGCTCAATTGGATGCTGTTAAGAAGGGCACTACACCAGAAAATTTCGCTAACTCGCTTAAGCAGATGAATATGACCGAACCGGAGTTGAAGGATTACTTCGCCTATCGGCTCGCCATTAAGACATTGCTGGACAAGGATCTGGCAATGAAGATAGTGGTGACCCCCGAAGAAGTGAAGGCTTTCTATGATGGCAACCCCGACGTATTTAAAACTCCCGAAATGGTACGGGCCAGCCACATCCTCGTAAAAGTGGATAAAGCAGCCTCCGACGAAGAAAAGGCTAAAGCACTGGCAAAGATCAAGGCCATTCAGAAACGCATCAAGAGTGGCGAGGATTTTGCAAAGGTGGCAAAGGAGGTCTCCGATTGTCCGAGCAAGGATGATGGCGGCGACCTGAACTTTTTCCACAAGGGCCAGATGGTGCCCCCGTTCGAAAAGGCCGCTTTTTCGCTGAAACCGGGGGAGACCAGCGATATCGTGGAAACTGAGTTCGGCTATCACATAATAAGGCTGACCGATAAGAAAGAAGCGGGAACGATGTCCTTTGATGAAGTCAAGCCCCGCATTGAACAACAACTGAGGGCTGAAAAAATGTCCACGGAATACCATAAATATGTAGAAGCGTTAAAATCAAAAGCCAAAATAGAGATCTTTGTAAAACAATGACAATCAGGTTTACCAACGCCGACCGTCAGCAGATGAAAACCCTGGGCATCAGTAAGGCCAGGGTATTCGAGCAGATTGACATATTCAGGCGCTCCGATTTTTTCGTCCGCCTCAAAAGACCGTGCACCCTTGGTGACGGCGTTCAAAAAATTGACGATGCCGATTTAGGAAAATATATCCATCTGCACTCCTCTGCTGCCATGCAGGGCCGGTTCATGAAATTCGTTCCTGCGTCCGGGGCGGCCACCCGGATGTTCCAGTCTTTGCTCCAGATTTTCTATCTTCCCCAATATCTCGAAAGAGATGAGCTGCAAAAGAGAATGGACCAGGGGGTTTCGATCGCGTGCGACTTCAAGCGTTTTGTCGATAAACTCGACAGGTTCCCTTTCGTGCACAAATTGCGGAATGCCCTGGCCTGCGACGGGTATATTCTCGATGACATAGTACGCGACGGCCATTTTAGAATTCTGCTGGAATATCTCCTAACCGCAAAAGGACTCAGCTACGGGAACCTTCCCAAAGCCATGCTCCTGTTTCACTCTTACCCCGAAGGGCACAGGACCGCCTTCGAGGAGCAGCTTGCCGAGTCGGTAACATACATTGGGGCCAACAGCGGCAAGTGCAGCCTGCACTTCACCATCCCCGAGGAACACGAGACAGGCTTCCAGGCGCTCAGGGACGACGTTTGCCGCCGTTACGCGGATAGTTACTTCGCCACTTTTGATGTTTCTTTTTCCTGCCAGAAGTCCTCGACAGATACTTTAGCCGCGGATATGAAGGGATTTCCTTTCCGTGACAGGCATGGCCGGCTTCATTTCAGACCGGCCGGACACGGCGCTCTGATCGAGAATTTAAATGAGCTCGGCGCCGACCTTATCTACATAAAAAACGTGGACAACGTCGTTCCCGACAGACTCAAAGAGACGGTTTGCTTCTGGAAGAAGGTGCTGGGCGGCCGTCTGGTCTCAATTCAGGAAACAATTCATTCGCTCTTGCGCCGAATGCAGGGTCCGGAGTCGAGCCAGGTGGTCCGGGAGGCTGCCGGTTTCGCAGCGCGCGAACTTCTTTTAAGCTTTCCCGAAGGGTTTGAAATATGGCCTGAAGAAAAGAAGCGCTCCTTTCTGCTCAATATTTTGAACAGGCCCATTCGAGTCTGCGGCGTGGTCCCAAACGCCGGCGAACCTGGAGGAGCGCCATTCTGGGTCGAGGATGAAAATGGAAACCTGTCCGTTCAGATAGTCGAAAAGGCTCAGGTGGACTTAAGTTCCTCCCAACAGAGCGCCGTATGGAATTCATCCACCCATTTCAACCCGGTCGATATCGTATGCTGCGCGCGGGACTTTGAAGGAAACCCTTACGATCTGAGAGAATTCGTCGATCCCAGGGCGGTTATAATTACCAGGAAATCAATAGAGGGAACAGACGTACAGGCCCTCGAGCTTCCCGGACTCTGGAACGGCGGCATGGCCCACTGGATAACCGTATTCATAGAAGTCCCGGCAGCCACCTTCAACCCTGTCAAATCACTCTTCGATCTGCTGCGGCCCGAGCATCAGCCGGAAAGTCCCCCCCACCAAAGCACGAGCGCCGGAACTTAAGGGGCGCCGCGGTAACCGACACGAATCAAAGGTATCCGAAATCCCGGCCGCCGGGCAAGACCATCTTCTCAAACAGCTCGATGTCTTTCGGACCAAAGTACTGCACTAGTCCGGTCTCCGGCATACGACCACGGCCTGCTTGTCATGGTAGAGTGATTTTATTTCACAAATCTCAAAAAAACGCCCCCACACTCTCTCTATGTGCTCGCGACTGAGGAAGACGTTACAGTTGTACGGGTCGTCCTCTCTCCATGTCACAACGGTTTTGCCTTTTGGCATTTCCGCAAGACCTGCAATATCGGGACGATACCGGACGATTTGGTCCTGGAGATATTCCGACAGATTTAACCAAGTCGCTTCGTCGTGTATAGTAAGGTAAGCAACACCACCAATCTTGAGAATCCGCCTGAGTTCAAGGAGCCAAGATATTTCTGTCTCGTTAATGTGCGTAAAAACTGAATACGCTGTCACTAAATCAAAATAGTTATCCGGCAACGGAAGTGATGGATTGCTATTGTTCAATATTATTCTTATTGATGCCGGAAAGTATCGTAGATTCCATTCGACAGAGCTAATTTTGAAATCGGATGCCCATACATCCCATTTATCGCTCTGAAAGGCGAAATGTCGAAACACACGGCCGGTAGAGCCGCCAAAATCAAAGTATCTACCACTAGATATCCCGTATGGCTCTACAGCGGCAAGTACCCTGCGATAATCACGATAGCCGCTGAGCCAGTAGAGCAGATGGTTTCCGGGGCAGTAACCCTCGCGGTTCCCCTCTGCCGGCATTTGGGCTCGATCGCGGCGCAGAAGGTCATCATAGTGGAGTTCCTCTCGTTCCCAGTTGTCCTGCTCCTCTGGCCACCATTTGTACTGCGAGAGAAACGTCTTGTCGATGAATGCATAAGGAGTCCCAACCGGGGGGAGCATCTGATTATCGTCAGCGTATGAAACTCCATATTTCAGCAACTTTTTCAGCTTATCATCCACGTTGGCCCTCCGGATCTTCCACTTTGGCCCCAAGATGGGCCACAGAATCGAATTGGCTATCAGATGCAGGAAACGTTCTCCGTCACCACTGGTGATAGCGTTCTATAAAACTCACCATTGATTAGCCCCTGTTTACAAACCGGAATAATGCATCAAGTTGTCTGCTGTGCATCCGAACGACACTTTCGGGTCGGTTCTGCCCGAAAAAACTTCTGGCACAATCCTAAAGCCGACAAAACCATACAATTCGCAATCGAAGATGCAAGTGATCAGTCAAGGAGACTGGTTATTGCAATTTAAGGGCATACCTTCTACCCCACAGTTGACAGCCATGTTTCCTGCCGGCCGGCCTCAGGCGAACAGGATGCGATAGAAGCGAGCAAGCTCGTCTTCGGGAACGATATCCTAATCCTTAATAATGCGTCAACTTGACCCACAACTGGAGTCGAACCGCATTTCCGGCTCGGATTCCATCCGAAAAAGCTCCTGGAATGCCGAATTTCCGTCAATCACACGATATTGCAATGAGGAGAAGCAAAAAAAATGCCAATCAGACCAATTTGGGCAATTTGAGGACATACCACCATCCCCGCAGGTAATAGCTTGCTTCCCGCCCATCGAGGTGTTGGGGAGGCTCACGCAAAAACTCCACAACCCGCCCACCCATCCGCGAGGCGCTCATTGCAATCCTCACAGCCTGCCGCAATCTGATAGACTCTCTGCCGCAGCAGTTGGAGCAAGGAATGATCCGTATGTCGAGGCGATCTCGGGTCGTCAATTTGAGACACAGCACCACTGAGGATACTTAATAAATCGCTGATCGATCTCCCTCATTAGAAGAAACCCGGTATCGGTGGTGATCTTTGCGCCCTGAAAATCAATGCTGATGGATCTGCTGAAATCAGCCCTTATGGTTCGCGTCTTTTTGTCACCAACTGCACGCTTGCAACTTTCCCTCTTTCTTGCGAATTTGCGAAATAATATAAGATAGTTGTGACAAGTACATTATAACTGTCGGCATGCTCACGCATAATCCAGGTT
Organism: uncultured delta proteobacterium; assembly: GCA_963757915.1. Classification (GTDB taxonomy): domain Bacteria; phylum Desulfobacterota; class Syntrophobacteria; order Syntrophobacterales; family Syntrophobacteraceae; genus SbD1. The sequence continues at coordinate 62,990 of CAVWTD010000016.1, forward strand.
AAAGAAATGCATCCATGCAAGGCCCCAAGGAGTCTTGCTCAATACGCGCTTGCCGGACCATCAATTGGAGGATTTACCACCAACAGAGGTGACCGTGCATTGCGGCAAAGATCCTTGTCAGATGGTGCTCTTTTCGGGCTCTGAGTACAAACCGGCACAGTGTCCGGCCGTAACCTCACGGTCTCAGGATTTCCTCCAAGAGCCCATCACTTCCCTCTATCAGTTGATTGGCAATGCCGCTAGTGTCCTGAGTCTAAAGTTCATAACATAATTCAAGTCTGGGAATTGAGCCAACGCCTACGTCACCCCGGCGAAGGCCGGAGTCCAGAAGTGATTGAAATTTATTAGAATTACTGGATTCCGGCCCCGGCTGGGGTCGCCGGAATGACGACCTAAGTACTCGGGACTTATGTAGTGGATCTCTAACTCAGAACACCAGGGTTAATAAGCCCGAAGAATAACCTCAAACAAAATTTCTCTAGAAGGATTCGCCATGGTCGAGCAATCTCAACTACATACAACGGGACAGCAAAGATTCAATGTATATTTGTCTTGCTCGATTCCCGAAGAATGGTGGAGCGAGAGGCACGGCAGCCAGGTCTTTCATTAGCGCAGCAAGGAAAACCCCATTACTACTTGGAGAGAAAAGAAAGTCCACTATTTCAAACCTAGGACTATCTACCTCACCGGATATGGTATAGGGCTCTTCAGACTGTGTGTACTCCTCATCAAAACTTTCTGAATAGGACGATGACAATGTAAAATATCCATCACTGTCCGGTTCCAACGGATTAAAAAAATTCCTGAAAAAGAAAGCTTCAGAATACATCATGTGTAAGTTTTTTCTTATCGTTCTCTTGCCATGGCAGAAAATGGAACCTGCTTCCTTACATGCCCAAAACAAAATACCGCACAAAAAATCATCGTACGCTTTTATCTCGATTCTTGAATGGGCCTGCATCTGATGAACATGATGGCAAGCTAAACTTGTGCTCCTGGTGAAGTCGTGGCAACCGTGATAAGTAATCCGATTCTCAGGAACCAAATGGTATCTGATGCGAACGTTTCTTATTGACTTAGGTTTATTATAAATCCAATAGTCATTGGCAACATCCATTAATTGAGAAATAACATGTGCCACAGGCCTCGCAAAGTTAGTCGATAAATGGAGTCCGTCAGAAAATATGACATCTGGAGCACAGTCTTTTGATTTCGCGAAGTTTGTTATCAGGTCATAAACATCAACGTACGGACATTGATAGTAGGTACAGAGGTGGATGTAGGCATCACGAGACATATTCAAGTGCATGTCTAAAAGATGGCGCTTATTGAAAAGCAATAGAAAGATTGGTGTACAGGTAGCTTTATCATCAAGAAAAGGAGCAAATAGACCAGTGATCGAAGCAGTAAAAAATTCCCAGGAAATAGCATTTCTATCCAGAAAATTTTGATCATTGAGACAGAAGTCCAGCACACAGTAATCATATTTAAAGGGAATTTCATACTTCAATAATGCGTAGATACCGTATAAAGAGGTATTAGCTCCGAGAGAGTAATTTTCAATGATCGCATTTGTATTAAGTCTTCTGAACTCGTAAGTCCAGCCTTCCGTGAGAATCGAATTGGAGGTTCCCAGTATGGCAATTTTGGGCATATCAGAGTCCAGCGTTACCGTTTGAGATGATGGCATTCAGGCGCTCGCCGACAGAGTAAAGTGGCATAATTTATGCCTTTGATCCCTAATAATGCATCAACTTGCCCCTCAACTGGGGGCGAACCGCATTGCCGGGTCGGATTCCATCCGAAAAAGCTCTTGGAATGTCTAGCGCAAGAAAAGTGCCGATCAGACCAATTTGGGCAATTTCAAACCATACTGCCACCATCCTTGCAGTTAATGGGTCGTTTCCCGCGCCTCATGGAGTTGGGAAGGCTCAGGCCCTCGAGCTTCCCAAACTCTGGAACGGCGGCATGGCCCACTGGGTAACCCTATTCATAGAAGTCCCGGCAGCCGCCTTCAACCCCGTCAAATCACTCTTCGATCTGCTGCGGCCCGAGCATCAGCCGGAAATTCCCCCCCCCCACCACAGCACGAGCGCCGTAACTTAAGGGGCGCCACGGGAATCGACACGAATCAAAGGTATCCGAAATCACGGCTGACGGGCAAGACCATCTTCTCAAACAGCTCGATATCTTTCGGACCAAAGTACTTCACCCAGTCCCCTGAATTGCCTTTCCGAAATACGAATGGCACCTCTGCCGCGGTAGCGGGATTCGAGCTTCGATCCATAAATTTTATGACTTCCTCACTCGAATCGACCTTGAGCCATTGGAGGATTCCGGACATCACTTCATCGAATCCGGTCTTCATGTCCTCATACTTCACCATCATGAAACGTTTATCGAAAAGCCGCTTTCCGTCTCTATGCATGTGCTCATTCACGTTGATCCATTCGCGGAAAACGTCCTCAAGAAAACCCTCGTAGTGGAAGAAACGACCGTCTCGGGTGGCAAAACTTGATTCATCGTTCATCAGCAGTTCACACATCCGCTTGTCTTCCTCGTTTTCGAACTGCCTGACCCATTGAAACAAGCCATCGCGCTGCAACCGCCTGGTGAAAAACCAGCGGGAAACGGCTACATCTCTGGGGTCCCGGACCAAGTGGACGACGTATGTATTATAATCGTTAAAATAATAGCTTAGCTTTCTCGCGGTCAAGCTGGAATGAGAGGGTGTCTTGTCACCGATTACCCTGGGAATTCTGTCAGAAACCGTCTTCAAATAGCGATGTATCGTCCACTCGAACATAAACCGCACAAAATCCCTCTCCATATCTCTAAGTACCTGTTCCCTCATGCCACCGGCACGGAAAGGCAAATTCCATGTGCTATTCTCCGCCATATACCATTCCCGCAGGCTGCCCAGGTTAAGGGAAAGGGATTCGAGAGTGTGATTTGGCCGAGGGGGTGTGTCCACGTCGATCTGTTCAACCGGATGCATTTCACCCATGCAGCAAATATCCGGATGTGCATCGAGAGCATTCATGAGCCAGGTAGTACCCGATTTCATGCTGCCGGTAATGAACAGCAAAACAGTGTGCTTCGGCAAAATAATAGGGTACCTCAAACTCACCCGGCGCGGCAATTCTTCGGTCACTGAAACACCAGAACCCGTAGATGTATTGTCCTGAACGGAGTCGGGTGATTTTGTTACAGTGGACAGTAGCTCCGGCTGGTCCGGTTTTCTGAATACCAGAACTCCATCGCGATTGAGGTTCTCATTTTTCAGTACTTCCAGACAGAGGTGCTCGGCAAGATTATCGACCATATCACCGGATAATTCGCAAAACCGCCCGCGGGGTTTAGGTTCATCCATCCACGCACTGCAGTTCTGAACAAAATATTCCCAGCCGCGCGGCGTCGATATGGAGGCGTAATTCAAGGTTGCTGTTCCGCCGGGTTTGAGTACTCGCTTGAGCTCGAACAGGTAGTTTACAAAATCTTCAAATTCGAGCTGAACGAACACGTTGAATGAGAACGCGAAGTCGATGCTTTCGACCCCAACAGGCACAAGGTCGTTTCCATTCCCTTTGAAACAGCTTATGTGGTTCAGGTTTTTAAATCTTGTCTTTATCCTGTCGAGCATCAGGCCCGAAACGTCGACACAGTCCACCCTGGAGCACAGGTCAGCCAGATAGGAAGTGTATCTTCCACCACCAGGCCCTATCTCGAGAACAGCATCATCTTTTTTCAAATACGGCCGTACAAAAGCCGCGACGATGTCCCTGACGAAGCTTTCATCTCCCCATTCGTCACCAAGATAAGTGTAGTGTTTTGACAATCCTGACGGAGAGTCCCACCATCGGCTGTATTCATCCCATATCCGCTCGTAACGACTGCTCATTCAGATATTCTCTCTTTCCCGGTTCCCACTCGGGACCTGTTGCAAAGCCATCACCCTCTGTGGAATATGAAGGACCTGCCGAATAGGGCGTAGTCTCTGTAACGTTCGACCGAAAATAGTGGATTTTCCTCCAGCCACTCCTTAAGAGCAAGACGTTCTCCCCGCTTGTTGTCGGCTCCCATCTCGTCGTAATCGTCGAATAAAAGAAGCGCCCCATCGGCCATAATTCGCCCCAGAAAATTTAACGCAGCTTTTGCGGGTGCGTAGATATCCACATCGATATTCGCCAGTACGACATTGCCGAAGTCAACTTCGGCAGTAATTGGGGATGTCTCGGCACATTTTTCCAAAATGTCCCCTTTTATGACAGTAAGCCTCTTCAAGTCGACGCCGGAGACTTCCATGTTATGAAAAAAGGTTTCCTCGTTGGCAAAAAAGGAGCCCTCATGGAAGTAGCCCACCTCCGAAGGCATGCTGCCGATAACGCCCTCGAATGAGTCAAAAACGAAGTATTTACAATGTGCTAATGTTCTGGAGAGGAAGTGCCAGGCATAGGTCACGGTCCTCCCCTCCAGCACGCCGAATTCGACATAACTCGGGTTAGGCGCTCTCAAATTCGCTGCATACGCGGCTGCAAGCGAAAAGATGCCAGGATAGGTAACACCGGTATCGGCCCATGAGACATTTTGCGGTCCGGGGAGGACGCTGTACCCAAAAGCTGAAACAACCGGTACGTGACAGCGTTTGATTCGATCGCACCTTCTCTGAAGCAGCATATGTTCAGCGAAATTTTCCGAAACTATGATAACGCCACCGATCTGCCCGCAGTCATTGATGATATCTTCGAAGCTGGAGAACCTAAAATTCGGCTCGCCCATGAGGGGCTCATCATAACAGCAGAGAATGACCCCCTCTGTCGTCGGTGGAATCGACAATTCGGTGAAAAGATTCAATACGAATTGCCTTTTAGCCTTTTGAAAAAGTATGACCGCCGGCCCCCGCCTTAACATGAAATTAATATGCCGCATAAAGGCAAGTTTATAGAGATCGATCATTTTGGGAGATCTCACTTTCCTGACAGCCAATCAGTCCTGATGTTCACAACCGATGAGCCGAAACAGGCGTCCATCAGTTCTTTGCCGTCTATTAATACGCAAGTTGACTCGATTTTGAACTGCAAACCATCACCGGTTCACTAACGCACGATCGTTTTTCCATTGCCTGGGCGTAGCCTTCCAAGAGCTTTTCGGCTACAAAATCCCAAGTGTACTTCTTTGTGAAGAGTTCGCGAAGCCATTCGCGTTTCAGGGCGTCAGCCTGATGCTTATTCACAGCCCGCAACACTGCGTTTCTTATGGAATTGACGTCGGCAGGGTCGCAGTAATACGCGCAATCTCCAAAATACTCGGGCTCGGATGTTCTGTCGCTTACCGCAAGGGAGCATCCGGCCAGGGCGGCCTCGATATTAGAGAAGGAGGCACATTCCATCCATGAGGGGAGAGCAAAGACACGGGCGGCCTTAAGTGCAGATGCAAGATGCTCATGAGGAAGGTGGTCGATGAAGATGGTAGTCGGAGCTGCATATTTGCGGCAAAGACGGAAATAGTTGCGATCATAATTCCGGCCGACCACCACGACGGGAATGCCTGTGTCGCGCAGAGCGTAGAGGAGCATGAGCTGATTCTTTCGTGGTTCAACCAGGCCGACCGTTATTACGAAATCACGAATTCCGTATGTCTCCACAAACCAGTCCGGCTTAGCCTTATCGAAAACAGCAGTTTCTGCGGCGTTCATGGTCACGGTATAAGGCGGTTTGGTCCCGAGAATTTCATGCATAACTCTCATCTCACGCTCACTCTGGGGAAACATGTGATCGACCATCGACAGGATCTGCCGTTGATACTCCTCATAACCCGGGAAATTCGGTTCCGGCCGTTCGGAGGCGGAGCGCTCATTAAAGTACCGGCTCTGTCCAGTGACATTGGAGAGGCCATTCAGCAATTCCTGTTCCGTCCTTGCATTGGCAAAGACTTCGGGGACAGCATGATCCGCCCAGGCTTTTTCCCGCATGTCCCAGTAGATGGGGGTCATCACGATGGGACACTTCGGGGCAGCCATGCGGATGAATTTAAGCTGGGGCAAAGTCTGATAGGGGAACCAGAGGTTGAACGCATGCACCAGGTCGTAGCCTTTCGGATTGGGACAGGGGACGTAACTGACATCGACATGGACACCTTTTTTCTCAAGGTACTGTTTTGTCTTCTTAAGCTGCATCATATCTCCGCCCGGCGCCCGCTGCTGGAAAGTGTTGGTCATGAGCACGCGCAGCTTTGCTGCTCCGCTTATGCACGGGCCGGAAACAGGGGCAATTTCGCCTATTTCTCTCGATTTGTCGCCTGGAGCCTGACTTTTCCCGACGTGCGGCAGATAAGCTATTTTGCCACTCTTATTATCCAGTCTTTTCAAAAGCGCCCGGAAATCCTCGTTTGCCGGCTCCAGGAGCATTGCCCGCTTTACCAGTAAGGCTGCACGCTTGATCTCCCCTGTCAGTTCGAGCGTTTTTGCCAACTCGTAGATCAAATCCGCTCTTCTCGGCGCATAGTCCAGTATGCCCCGCAACACTACCGCTGCGAGAGAAGGATTGCCGTCCCGTCTCATACCGGCCGCATAGGCAATGTGATCGTTCCAGAAAGAGTCTAAGGGTCCGTCCGGCTCGAGGACAAACTGCATGAAGTCGCTCATCTGCAGAAGATTTTCAGAAACATTCTGATCCAGAACCACCCGATGATCCCGCGGATAGCTCTCAGGCGGGGGGAGTTGCCCGTAGAATTCCGATAAATCCGCATCCAGAGGAATGTAGCGTCCCTCAACCGACTGCTCTATGGCCCTGTCTATTATCATCCATACGTCCGCGCCCCATTTGCCGAAGAGTTTTTCATGGTTGCATCTTTTATTGCTGATGGCGGCATAGGAATCTGCTGCGCCGGTGCTCAATTTGTGGATGACGTTGACGCGTCCGTCGTAAATGACCTCATACCCTTTACACAAAAGCGCGATGTGATGATCGGGATCGTCGAACTGGGTCGGGCTGAAGCGCAGATCGAAAAGACCGCTGTTCAGGAGGGCATCCCTCCGGTAGAGATTGCAGCAGCCTCTTACGTGAGAAGCCCTTGAAAGGTAGTTCGCCTGCCCGGCGTCAGGCTCCCCGTCATGTCCGTAGATGCCAGGATAGTGCCTGTAAGGTCCGCTCTGGATGTCTCTATTTACGGTATCGTTGATTATTTTCGGACCGATAACCCCCGCAAAAGGCCGCAGCCGAAAATCTTCAACCATTACCTTCAGCCAGTCGGGCGAAAGAACGATATCGTCGTCGATGCGTGCAACGAGTTCACTGTCACCATGCACGATGGCCCAGTTGAGTCCAACCGTGACTCCAGTGTTCACAGCCAGAGGATAGACGGAAAGCGGGTAGGGAAAATCTTTCCCGAGCTCTTTCAAATACTCCAGGGTGCCGTCGGTACTACCATTGTCGGAGATATGAACTTTGACGTTCGGGTAGTCGGTTTTTGCCAGACTTTCCACGCACCGTTGCAGCAGGTCTTTATTATTCCAGGTAACCGCCACGACATCCACTGAAGGAGGCCAATTTACCGGCCGGTACCGCATTGGTTCGCCGATCCGCCAGCAGATTTCGGTGTGACCGTAGAGTCTGCGGATTTCGCCAAGATCGGGATACTGTGGGTGCCATCCCCATTTGCCCTGCCAATGCGTTACGTGAACGTCGACAATTAATTGCTTCAGCATGGATACGGGTACATTCGACAGCAGGCCCTCGGTGTCTTTCAGGGCAACGAAGTTTGTAGGCGAGAGGGGGGCCGGGGTAAAGTGAATCCCCTTCACCCCTGCGTGCGCATATACTTTGTATCCCCGCAGGCGGGCCATCAAGCAAAAATCGTCATCTTCGAGGTATTTCGGCCAGTATCCTTCGTCCAGACCGCCAGTTGCATCTATCACTTCACGCCTATAGTAGGCAAACGCACCGGGAACGCAATCCACCTCCTCAGGCTTGTTTAATGATGCGCTATCGGCTTGGAAAGCCTTGATGTTGGCATGCCGGTCTTTGATTCCCAGTCCGGTTACGATATTTCTTCCAACTGCCTGAATTCGATCATCGGGATAGACGAGTTTTGCCCCGACTATGCCGGCCCGAGGCAGATCGTACGCAGCATCCACCAACATGGACAGCCAGCCTTGAGTCTCGGCAATCACATCCGAATGGATGCGGACAACGTCCCGCCCGTCGGTGGATCTGAAGGCGGAATTCAATGCCGTAGCCACGCCGCGTCTGGGCTCTATGACAAGCCTTGCATATTTCTGTTTCTGAACCCAACGGAGGGTGCCATCAGTAGATCCGTGATCCACAATAACGAGTTCCCAATCCGGGTAGTCTGCGGTATCCATAATGCTTCCGACACAATGCTTGAGCATCGTCAGACAGTTATGAGTAGGAATCACGACAGCGACACGAGGTTTTGACATGTTGGCTCCTCCAAAAGGCAATTTTCAAATATTGCTTCCCAGCGATCAGGCCGCCCTAAAAATCATTGAATGCTGATTATCAAGGATGGAATCAGCAATATACATCGCTCTTTCAATTGCCTGGTCCATATCATAGTAGCGATATTCCCCCAGGCGCCCGCAAATCAGCAGATCAGGTATTATATTTGCGCGCTTCCGGTATTGATTGTACAGATCGGCATTGTTCTCATCAGGGAAAGGATATTCGTAACCATTTTCGTTGGCGGGAGTTACGGTAACCTCGGTCGTAAGAACGGTACCGAGAATACTTGCCGCAAGATGCGCCGGCATCATGTGTTTCCATTCCAGCGTGCGAATATGAGGGCCATGCCTGGGGTCGGGGTTGTTCACCTGGCCGCAGGGCAGGACGTATCCCACATCCGGTATGTATGTAGTTTTTCGGACCTGTCCACGATAGACCAAACGGCCGATGTCGTTTTGGAAATAGGCGTCGATCGGTCCGGTGAAGATCAGGTGCTTCCTTGCCTTGATTGCATGGCGCACGTCGAACCAGTCGGTATTCAGCATGACGGAAATACCCGAGAGCATTGCCGACATGAAACCGGCATAACCGTCTACGGGTATGCCCTGATGAGGATGGCGCATGAGGCGGGGATCGTCGTCCTCGCGGATATCGAATCTTCTTGCAAGCGAAGCGGAAAGGGAGCTAGCCGGCAAACCCCACTGTTTCTCGGAATAGCACTTCACAAATTTCTCGTAGATTACGCGCGGCATCATTGCCAGGGATGCTTCTTCAAAATTGCGGGGTTCGCCCTGAAATCCCTTTTCCCATTTCTCTCCGGCCACCTGCCGGATATAGCTCCCGGAAACGGGCCAGTTCTGGTAGTTTCCATCCACGTAGGACTTGACGACAGCCTCGAACTTGTAAAAATTCGAAAAGCGATTGACGTATTCCCATATTTTTTCGGAATTCGTCCGAAAATAATGCGGACCATAGGTATGGACGCGGATACCACTGGGATGGGCCTGATCGTGAACATTTCCGCCAACATGGCTGCGTTTTTCCAGGACCAGGACCTCCCGCCCCGCGTCTTTCAGGACGCGCGCAATCGTAGCTCCCGTCAAACCGGACCCGACTATCAGATAATCTACCTTCAACTCTTAACCCCTCTTAGGTTTGACGCTGTGAATCGGCGGCCGGAACCTCGTGAACCGGGTCAACCGCCCTTTTTTTCGAACCAGCAGGTCCGACTCAAAATGAATTTCGTCGCCTCTGCTTCGACCGAAGAACCATCATCCGCCCCGTTACCCAGTCCGCAACGGCCTTCCAGATGCACGAAGTTCTTGCCCGCTCCAAAGCACGGGCGGCACCTGAAGTGAGCCGGCCGAACGGAGAGCACTCTGCGCATTTCGGGACTCCTCCCGGAGTGCATTGGACCTCGATTTCCCGGACAGCGTGCGCTCATATGCCCAAAAGGTCAGCTCGGCTGTTCGCTTCCAGGTAAAATTCGTTTCCACATGCCCGGCAAGATCCGCCCAGCGCTCTTTTTCGGACAGTGAGGATTGTCTGGCAAGCAGGACCGCTTTGACGATGGATCCGGGATCGTTCGGGCTACAGTAAAACGGCCCGTCCCCAAAGTATTCGAACTCCGAGGAGCGGTTGCTCACAACCATCGCGCATTCTGAAACCGCCGCCTCGAGGTTTGACAATGCCGCGCCTTCAGCGAAACTCGGCAGCACGTGCACCGACGCGGCCTTATAGGCGGAGGCAACCAGTTCCTGGCTGAGCCTGCCCGTATAGATGACTTGCCCGCCTCCCTCTCTTTTGCAGACCTCGAGGTAATCCTGCTCGTAAGAAGGCCCGATCAGTACCAGCGGCAGCGCTGTTCCCTTCAAGGCCTCTATCAGCATGAGCTGATTCTTTCTGCGGTCCACTGCACCCACGCAAAGTATAAAATCCTTAATTCCAAAACGGGTGGCAAAATGCCCCTGGGATGCATTGCGAAACTGCAGCGCATCGACTCCATGCGGGGTGACCGTGAAGCCAACGCCAGGGTCTCCGAGAATTAGACTCAATTTTTGAATTTCGCTGCGACTGGCCAGGCACACATGATCGACGCACGCCAGCATCTCTTTCAAAACCTGGTGAAATCCCGTGTAGAGCTCATTTGGCTTCCATCGGCCCAGGCCGTTTATTTCCAATGTCCCGGCGGCAAGAGCATTCAATATCTTTTCTCTTTCGGCCGGAGCGTTTTCTTGCCTATAAACGAGTTCGAAAACCAGGTTGGCCCAGGCGCATTCGCACCAGTGCAGATAAAAGGGGGACCATACGACCGGAATGCCGCTCCGGCGAAGATGCTTCAATTGTGCAAGCGCAGTCGGGGGCGACCAGATATTGAACACGTGGGCTAAGTCAAAACCCTCTGTTTTCGGGTATTGATCGTAGGTAATTTCCACCTGCACACCGAGGTCTTTCACGGCGTTGCAGGTGTTGACCATTACACCGGCGGCACCCCCGTTTTTGTCCACATCCGAACGATAAACGAACAAAATCCGCAACGGCCTTCTTGACATAAAAGGGAACTCCCGCGAAAGAAATCAATAGCCGGGCAGGTGGAATTCAATTTTAGTGCCATGTTCCAAAGCCGGGTATTTGGAGTGTCCCATCTTTCCACAAGAAGGCGGGCATAAGGCTGGATGTACTTCCGGACGTTGGAGTCTATTCGGAAACCTGCAGGTGATCCAGTACGGATGGATTTTGAAATCCCTTTGCCTAAATGAGGATAAGGGACATCTAAACGATGACGGATATGTCAAAATAATAACGCGAGGCCGATTTGTTGCTTCCCCGCAAGACATGGTTCCCGAATTGCACAGAATCGGCAGAAGGCTTCACTGGGTACACAGGGGCTGTGCAGTCTATCAAAAAGCTCGCATTGTTTGCTTGAGAAATCAGGTACACTGGCGTGAAACGGGGTCTGTTAAACAAGAATCTCCAAATATTTTTTTTAGCCGCCGTTTACATTATGCCCGGCATCTTCCAGACCTGCGGATGGGCTTTGACCGGAGCGCATCGATTCGTTTAAAAAGATGTTTTGCGACAGCATCCCAGGAATATTTCGTCCTTGCCTGATCGAGGGCCCGCAGCGCCTTAGCCGCAGCATCCTCCGGGCGCGAACGGACATGGCGCAGTATTTCGGCAAGCGCCGCAGGGTCAGGTTCCAGCACCCAACCGGGCCCACCGGCAAACTTGATCCGCTTGTGAAAGAACTCGTTGTGTTTCGCAGGAATGAGAAATGCCGTATCGCGCGAACAGAAATCGTCGGTTGCGCCTCCTTCGGTAACGGCTACCGGAAGACCACAGGCCATGGCCTCGATGACCGGCAGGGCGAAACCTTCCCCGCGGTAGGAGTGCACCAGGCAGTCACAGCCCGTGAAAAGTCCGGCCATCTGCTTTTCAGTGAGCATCTGCGTAATATGGATGACTTCGGGAGCGCGCGGGTCGTTCTGAATCTGCCGGATGAGGCGGTCCGATCCCATTCCCTGGTAGAAATTAGACTTGCCGATTTCCTTTATTACGAGCGTAACATCGTCCGTTTTCGAAAAAGCGCTTCGGTACGCCTGGAGCAGTACATCCAGCCCCTTTCTCCAGATCAGCCCACCAACGAAAAGAAACTTGAATTTTTTTATTGTCGGAACCGGCCAGGGCTTTGCCTGAGGATTGAAAATCGCTGTGTTTACGCCGTTTGGCACCACCTTCACCCGATCTGATGGGACGCCGCTTGCTATATACGATTGCATGACGTAACTACTCGGCACCCAGATTTCGTCCACCAGCATCGACATGGGACCGACCCATTCAACCGGTAACCGACCGTATTCCCAAGGCTGGATCATGACCCAGCGGCCCTCTGGAGGGGGGTTGAAATCGGGAGGGAAATGGTGGCGGACGTGAACGTCGGCCGGTCGCGAAAGATGCGCACCCACACGATCGGCAATCTTGTGGAAGCGCGGATCTTCTTCCGCACCGAATTCTTCCGGCACAAATTTCATAATCGAGACTTCGTGTCCCCCGTCTATAAGCTTGAGGCACAACTCCCTGTTGATAAGGGCCAGCGAGTGCCAGGCAAACTGGAGTCCCTCCCAGCGAACGCAAAAGCTGCTGTTTGTGCCTGCTTTCGTTGTGTTCCGGACCGTTGCGGCGGCTGGGCGAAGAAGATTCGAAGAGATTTCCCGGATTCTGGCGGCTGCCAGCCCAGCGCCCTTTTTCCAGCTCCAGAGGGACTCAATGTCCTGCCTTGCCTTTTGCGCCTTTCTTTTGGCCTCTAGCCGGTTTGAAAAAACGTGTTTCATAAGAAATGATGTATGTTCCGTGGAGGGATCAGCCCACAAATGCCCCTTATAGAAAGGCAGCTCCATTCTTTCGTCAACCGGTTCGAGGCCCTTCGTCGCGATGAGATATGCGTTCTGCTCGTTCATGAAGTCGAGACTTCCGCCCCACCGGGTCCCAATTACGGGAATTCCGCAGGACATTGCCTGCATATAAGGGTGGCCCCAGCCCTCACCACGGGAGGGAAGAACGAAAGCGTCCACCGCAGCGTATAGAGCCGGCATTCGTAATTCAGGGACCCGCTCGCGCAATATGATTATGGGCGCGACATCGTTTTTCGAGCGCCCTATGGACCTCAGGAAGTTAACTACCCGCGATTCAACGTCCGGCCCTGTGCCCCTCACGTGATCGGATCGCAGGACAAGGCACACGTCGTCGCCGGGCGTAAAAGACTCCGCCCAGGCCTTTAAAAGCACGTCCCAACCCTTGCGGTATGTCCACTCGAAAATCGAAAGGAAGGCGAAGCCCCGACGACCTGGAACGGGAACAGGATGAAAGCCGGGCCGGTAAAAATTGTAATCGATCCCATCCGGAATAATGAAAAGTGGGACAGTGACGCCGCTTTTGCGGAAACTCGCCGCATTGAATTCCGTGGGGACCCAAACTTCATCCATCAGGTTGCACCTGGAAACCCATTCGGGGCTCAGCCGGTCGGTTTCGAAAATCGTCCTTCCAACATTATAGAGGGCTTTGGGGTCTTTTTCGAAAGCATATGCGGGCATGTTGAGGACCGAAATATAGGGTGAATCGGGCAGCTTGACCCTGGAAGCCAGCGCCTTAAATTCGTAGCGGTCCATGCCGGACACGAATCCTTCATCATAATTTCCTGCGGGCCTCAAATAAACCGGGATATCCCGGGCCATGTTCATGACGAATTTTCGCGATTCGAGGGCGATTCCGCTCGAGTTGAAGGCAGGCCCGCTCCAGACTACTGGAATCTGGGGTTGCCTCGATTTTGCCCGCATTGGCATGTCAACCTCGCTCCTCAAATGTAATGAATAGTGGTGACTTGCTTGCCGCTCTTGTCAATTTTTTGGCTGGAAGCCGCTCCTATCAAGGTGATGAAAAAGGATTGGAATCCCCACATCACAGCGAAAAACCCTATAAACGTCACCCCGGAGAAGCCTGCCCCGGAAATGTCTAGTCCGGGGGCCCGGGGCCAGTGTCTTTTGCTTTAAAATCAAGTAGTTGATAAAAAGCCTGGGTTCCGGCTTCCGCCGGAATGACCAAATAATTAGCAATTTTCAGGCATTTCTCCCACCAGAGAACCCTTTTTCGTCACCCTGCTATATTTCAAGGGCAGGCTCAGCAGTTCTTTCACAACAAGACTGTTCCTCAATAGAATTGCCGGCCCGAACAAGTCTAATCAACTTCCATGCCATCCGAGGACATCCGGACATTCCACGCGAAAAACGGCGGCAGATTTCGGTTTACTGGGAAATGAACAGAGATTTGGAATTTCTTGTCGTTAAAAGGCAGTCGTCAAAATATCGCACGCGAGAAAATTCTCGGTACAAAAGGACGACCATAGATAGGAGAGCTTCCAGTCGCCCTACTCGCCCTCTTCGACTGACCCGTTTTCCCCGAGATGTTTGTATTCGATCAGGTCGTCTCTGTATTCCACGCCGTATATGAACAGCATTATCATGGCGAAACTGAGAATGAGCGGTCCATACAGGATGCCTTTCAACCCAAAATACTGAACACCGCCAAGTATGGCCAGCAAGATATAGAAGGGGGGCATCTTGGATTTGCCCTTCATAAGAAAGGGACGGACGAAATTCTCGATGATTCCGCTCAGTCCTATCGACCAGACGGCCAGAAAAACGGCTGATTTGACCTGGCCCAGCAAGACGAGATAGAGCGCGATTGGCACCCAGATGAGATAAGTACCTGCAAGCGGGATAAGGGAGGCAAAAGCAGTCATGGTTCCCCAGAAAAGTCCCGGGAAATTCAGGATCTCAAAGGCGATTCCTCCCACCAGTCCCTGGCAGATCGCAGTAAGAAATGTGCCCAGGAGTACAGATTTGGCAACCACCCTGATGCCGTTGATAATCCGGTCTTCCTGCTCGGCCCTGAGAGGTAAGTAGGCCCGGATGCTGCTCACCATTTCCCTGCCGTCCCGCACCAGGTAGAAGGCGATGAAAATCATCACGAAAAAGTGCACAACCAAACTCGCCACATTACTCAGTATGGAAGCGACTTTCCCCAGCAGAAACTGCCCCATGTCCCTGCTCAGATAGAGCAGATCGTTGGCTATATCCGCCTTGCTTACCTCAAGAAAAGGAAACCGCTCCTGCAGTTTGGCCAGATACTCGCTGATCCGGGGGTCCTGGACAAGTTGCTGTAATTTGCCGGCCCGGACCCAATCGTTGGTCCTGTTTACCGTATCAAGTCCCTGCGCCACCAGGGTGGAAGTGAAAAGAAAAACGGGGATTGCTATCACGAAGGTTATTATTAGAGCGATTATCAGGGCCGCCAGGTTTTTTCGCCCATTGAGGCGCCGATCGAGGTAGACTTGCAGAGGATTGAAAATGGAGGCCAGGATAATCGCCAGGATGAGTGTATCTATGAATGGCAAGAGAATTAGATATCCCAGGTATAAAGAGACAGCGAGCACGACGAGCAGAAATGCCCTGTAGCCCTTTATTCGCCCGGCCCTTTGTTGCGCCTTGTCAGTATCCGCCATACGAATCGGCTCCATGCGCATTCACCGCTGACGCGGAGATAAAACCACTTTGACAGGATTAACAGGATTTACCGGATTGAAAAATACCCTATGACTCCCGATCTGTTACGAAAAGACCTGATGGGTTGCGCTTCGCTCCACCCATCCGGGTCTTTTCATTGTTTCAGGGTGTCCCGGAGGGACATTAGTTACTGCGGTGCACTGTTGACGCCTTCCGGCTCGATTGGGCCGCACTGGAGGCGTCCCCCAGTTCGCGATAGAGATCCGATTCGAGCAAGAAGACTTCCTTCAGTTTCGCAGGTTGTTTCTGAAAGAGGAGTTCGGCCTTCTTTGCGAATTCCAGGGCCTTGAGTTTTTCTCCCTTTTGTTTCCATGCCCTGGCAAGCACAATGAAAGCTTCACCGTTGCGGGCGTCTATCCTGACGGCCTTCTCGAGTGTCCGGATTGCGGCGTCCGGTTTCCCCCTCTCCAATTGCCCCCTGGCTTGATTGACTTGTTGCATCGAAGCCTGGCGCTGAGGCGATTTTGACGCTTCCTGTTTTTTCAATTTCCCCGGATGCTGCTTATTTGCGGCCGCTGGCGCCGGTTGAGCCACTGACTTCTTTTGCGCCGGAGGCGGAGCAGGTGGAGGTGAGGAGGGCGTCTGTTGACCCATAACCTCAGGAGCTTGCGCTCCGGGCGGGACCTGTTGAACGAGAGGCTCAACGGGCTGCGGCGCTGAGTAAGATAGTGAGCCTGGAGGGCAACTGTATTCAGGGGGGATATGGACTTCTTTTCGCTCGCACCCACAAAAGGCGATGGCCGTTAACAGGATAATCAGCATGCCCTGACAGCAGCGCCTCCGGCCCCGCCGCTGAGCTGCGGGCGGCGTCTCAGTTTTTGAAGTCTTTCTGTAACCACGCATAGACTAAGTTCGCTTTTCCAGCAATTTATTGCCCCGAGTAGATCTTTACCATTTTATTATTTGTTATGAATAGTGCAATAACCATTCGGCCTGGCTTCGGACAAAAAATCCTCCAGCTTGCGTTCCTTACATTGGGCAGTCGCCAGTTGACCGGAATCCGGGCAGATCATTTCCTCAACGATTCCGGGCGGCACATCGAACTCTTGAGGTTGAATCCACGGTCGCATCAGGTTCATAAACCGCGCCCAGATAATCGCCGCGCCCTGCGCTCCGCTAAAACCAGTCGGGCTGTTGTCGTCATATCCAACCCAGACAAGGGCCAGCAGATCTGTCGTATATCCAACGAACCAGGAGTCCCGGAACTCGCTTGTCGTGCCAGTCTCACCTGCACACCTGAAGTCAATCCCCAGTCGTTTCAGCCCCTTGGCCGCACCTCTTTCCATCACCCCCTCAAGCAGGCTTGTTATGAGAAAGGCTTTTGCAGGAGAGGTCACTGAAGAAAAGTCGATATGCCTCCGCTCAAGAACGTCTCCATTCTCTGCCACGATCTCCTTGAGGCTGAGCAGGAAAGGCTTTTGCCCGTCATTTCCCAGAACCGCATATGCCCTGGCGAGTTCCATGGGGGTCAGCTCGAAGGAACCCAACGCAAGCGACGCCAGATCATCGGGCGGCGATTCGATACCGAAACTCCTGAGTGTCCCGATTATTTCATTCAGGCCGGTCTCGGCGGCAAGGCTTACCGTTGCGGCATTGAGCGACTGCTCAAGGGCGTCGCGGAAAGCGACCTTCCCCCGATACTTGCCGTCGTAGTTTCTTGGGGTCCACGAGACGCCGTTAAGTTCGTAGGCCACGGGCAGATCTAAGAGGCAGTCGCTGAGTTTAAAGCGATCGAGCGCAGCAAGATAAATGAACGGTTCGATAGCGGACCCGGGTCGGTAGCGTCCCTTAAGAGCCCTGTTGAAGCTGCTCTCAGCGTAGTCTCTTCCCCCGACCAAAGTACAGAGTTCCCCCGTTTTGGGCTGCAAGGCGATCAAAACCGCCTGGAGCCGCCGAGAGGGTTTGGATTGATCCGGGTCCGATCCCTCGCCGCTCACATTCTCAATTTCAGCAAGGCCATCACGGATCGCCGTTTCGGCGGCAGCGGCCATTTCAGGCTGAAGGGTCGTATAGATAGCTAGTCCTTGCGAGGCGAGCGTCTCCGGAGCGTAAAGCTCCTGGGCCTGCTTACGCACATAGTCCACAAAATACGGGGCTATGCGGGCGGGAGTGGATGCGGGCGCCATCCTTAAGACTTCCAGAAGCGCCGAGTCATATTCGGAGAGCGAAATTTTGCGAAGCGCGAGCATCCGCTTCAATACCAGGTTTCTGCGTTCAAGGGCGGCCCGGCGGTTCACAAGCGGTGAATAACTGTTGGGCCCTCTAATCATCCCTGCAAGAGTGGCGGCCTCCGAAAGGGTCAGGTCCTCGACGTTGCGCCCGAGGTAATATGCGGAGGCTTCGCCAATGCCGTGGATAGCAACATTGCCCACCTGTCCCATGTAGATTTCATTCAGATACATCTCCATTATGTCATCTTTTTTGTAAAGGGCTTCCAGGATAAGAGACATGGAGAATTCCACGAATTTTCTACGAAAATTGCGTTCGGATTCCAAAAAGTAGTTTTTTACGAGCTGCTGGGTAATCGTGGAGCCGCCCTGAACGACTCGGCCCGCTCTAAAATCGGCGACCATGGCCCGAAGTATTCCAAGAAGATCAATCCCGCTGTGTTCGTAAAAGCGGTGGTCCTCGATCGCCACCACAGCATTTATCAAGTGCTGCGGGACCTGCCGGATATCGATGAGCATCCTGCTTTCGCCTTCGGGCCCGTAGAGGCGCGCTATTTCCAGCGGCTCGATCTCAAGGAACGAAATCTCTTCTTTCGGACTGTGTAAAGCAGTGATTCTGTTTTGCTCAAAATCGAATTCGACGAGCTGTGACGGCAGAAAGACGCCAGGGAACTGGAAATCCCTCAGGTGCACAACCAGAGAGTTGCCCGAAGATTTAAACTCGCCGGCGAGCACTGGTTCTTTTGAGGCCTCTTTATAGCGGCGCTCCTCGAGCATATGCCTGAGCTGGCCAAGCGAAAGCGCCTGGCCGCGATAGACGGGCACGGTTGATGAAAAAACCCGCGCCGGCACGCTCCACCGTCTCGAAGAAAAGCGGTTCTTAATTTCGTTGTAAAGATAATATGAGAAGCTTGCGGCAAAAAGAGCGGAAAAGAGGACGAACAGGGAAAGACCCCACAGTATGTATCTGCGCCGCTTCGGTTTCTTAAGAAAAAGATTCATGTGGAGAATCTCGGTTTTCTATCGAACCTGACAATGCATTCCAGATGCGGCGTATGTGGAAAAAGATCGATTGGCTGTATCCCTTTTATGTTGTATGCCCCCAGAAGAAGGGCCGCATCCCTGGCCAGACTTGCCGGGTTGCATGAGACGGCGATAATTCGCGCCGGTAGGACCTCCAGCAGGGTTTGCGTCACTTTCGGATGCATCCCCGCCCTGGGAGGATCCACTATCACAACGTCCGGATGTCCCATCTGCGAAGCCTTGCCGATCATGTCCTTCAAATCTCCCGCCAAAAAGCAACAGTTGCCGATCGCATTGATCCGGCAATTCTCGCGCGCATCATGTAAGGCATCTTCGACCAGTTCGATTCCAATAACGCTTCTTACACGCGAGGCGATATATAGCCCGATGCTTCCCGTTCCGCAATAGAGATCCCAGACCTTTTCGGTTCCCTCGAAGCCGGCAAGCCGGCTGACGGTTTCGTAGAGCTTCTGCGCCCCCAGGGTATTCGTCTGAAAAAAGGAGTGAGCGGATATCTGAAAACGAAGTTCCCCGAGCCTTTCTTCGATGAACCCGGGACCGAACAGTGTGCGGCTCGAATCTCCAACAGCAACCTGAGAGTTTTTATCATTTATGGAATGGATCAGGGTCGTAACTCGTGGGAATCTCGATCGGAGATGATCTGAAAGCCTGTCCACACTGTTGTCTGCCCGTGGGTTTCCGGAAGTGATGAGATGGACTAGAATCTGGCCGGTACTCTTTGCCTCCCTTATGACCAGAAAACGCCAAAAACCCTGGTGAGTGCGAATGCTGTAGGCCGCAAGTCCGCTTTTCACCGCCCATTGGCGGACTTCCCGCAGGATGGCGGCGGCCTCAAGTGACTGGAGAAAACAGGTATCAATATTGAATACCTTGTCGAAAAGCCCTCTTATGTGGAGGCCGAGTGCGAAAAGGGACTCCCGTCCGAATTCCCGGCCAAGTTCTTCGGCAAGAAGCCAACGCCTCTCCGAAAAGGTAAATTCCATTTTATTTCTGTAGTGCAGCTTTTCGGGGGAGGCAATAATCGGCCCAACTTCCGTTTCGCCCGCCCCCGCAATATGCTGGAGGCACTCTACAACGTGGGCTCTTTTCCAGAAGAGCTGAGCCTCATAGGAGATATCCTGCCAGTGGCACCCTCCGCAAATCCCGAAATGCGGACAAACAGGCACCCTATAGTCGGGCGATTGGGTCAGAGTCTCGATTACCCGCGCCTCGGCGTAATTTCGCTTCTTCCTTGTTATCAGGGCTTTGACAGTCTGCCCGGGAACGGCCCGGTCAATGAAAACCACAAACCCGTCCACTTTGGCTACTGCTTTGCCCCCAAATGCGAGCTTCTCAACCCGAAGCTCGATATCCGTTCCTTTGATTATCTTTTCCACTATTCACCCGGTGGTTTACTGCAACCAATCCATCATAGTTGGATAAACAATTAGCCGCTAATTTGTCAATCACTCTTTGTTGCGCATTGTTACCCTGCACTGCATGCCACACCTGGTCACTATTCATTTCATTCAGCTCAGGCAACCCGACCTTGACCCGCCGCACAAATTTGGGATATTCTTTCTAAAATATAATATCTGCCAAAGGAGCGCCGAGGCGTGATAGCCATACTCGACTACAAAGCGGGAAACCTGACCAGCGTGAAGCGGGCACTGGACCATCTTGGATTTCCATGCCGGATCACCAACTCCCATGATGAAATCCGTAAGGCGGATAAGGTGGTCTTCCCCGGAGTCGGAGCCGCCGGGAAATCCATGGAAAGCTTGAGGGAGCTTGGGCTTGATAAACTGCTTTGGGAACTCTTCGGTGCCGGAGTGCCCATCCTGGGCATTTGCGTTGGGCTGCAGGTACTTTTTGATGTCAGCCAGGAAAACCAAACCACTTGCCTTGGAATTCTTCCGGGTGAAGTGCGAAGGTTCCCTGAAAAAATATCGTCCGAGGCAGGGGATTTTCTGAAGATTCCACATATGGGCTGGAATTCGGTTAGATTTAAGAAAGGTCACGCCGTTTTTCGCGATATTCCTGCGGAAAGCGAGTTTTATTTCGTTCACAGCTACTATCCGCAACCAGCCAACGAGGGTCTATCTGCCGGGATGACCGAATATGGGATAACTTTCACATCTGCGGTAGCCTTGCGAAATCTTGTCGCCGTTCAGTTCCATCCCGAAAAAAGCGGCAAGCCGGGGTTGCGGCTCCTTGACAATTTCTGCCGCTGGGACGGCGTTTCATAAAACGGGGGCTTCCATGCTCAGCAAACGCATTATACCTTGCCTCGACGTTCGGGACGGCAGGACCACCAAGGGGATCAAATTCAGGGACAATATCGATATAGGCGACCCAGTGCAGATGGGCCGTTACTATTACGAACAGGGCGCCGATGAGATAGTGTTCTATGACATCACTGCATCGAGCGAGCGGCGCCCTATTATGCTCGATGTAGTACGGCGGGTGGCGGAGACCATTTTTATTCCGTTTTCGGTCGGGGGCGGGATTCGCACTCTCGAGGACATGCGCGGCGTACTGCTTGCCGGCGCAGAAAAAGTCAGCGTAAACTCCGCCGCTGTGCTCAATCCGGACATCATCCGGCAGGGGGCGCAAGCCTTCGGCAATCAGTGTATTGTCCTTGGAATGGACGTAAAGAAGGTCCAGATCTCAGAGCAGACTCCCTCTGGTTACGAAATCGTGATAAACGGCGGCCGGACCTCTATGGGAATAGATGCGCTGTGGTGGGCCAGGGAGGCTGAAAGGCTCGGCGCAGGCGAGATTTGCTTAAACTCGATAGACGCGGACGGCACTCAGACCGGCTATGAACTCGAACTGACCCGGCTGATTTCCACCAATGTTCGCATTCCTGTGATCGCATCCGGGGGCGCAGGAGAACCTCGACACCTGCTGGACGTGCTCAATCAGGGCTGCGCTGACGCGGCGCTGATCGCCTCGATGGTCCACTACGGGACCTATACCATTGAACAGATAAAGGGTTTTCTCTTACAAAACGGGGTCAGAGTGCGCCGTTCCTGGTAATAAGAATTTTTCCACGCGAAGACGCGAAGGCGCGAATAAATGATGCGGCGATCAATGGTCCCCTGCTTCAGCCGGCCCTTCGGCCGCTGTGTGCACCAGCTTCTCGGCCCAGGAATAGGTAAGCGTCACTATATTCGCAGCCTCATGCCTTGAAATGACGTTGATCTCGATGTCGTCGTAGCTGCAGCATAACGGCGAACGGATTTAGGAGGCTCATCTGCTCATCGGTAGCAGGCGGTCGATACGGAGCGAACGTTGCGCCTCCTCAATGTGGGGCTTCATATATCGTCCGTCCTTCCTTGCGCGCCCAGTAGAGCAACGTTCCGGCCACGCGGCTGCGCCGCTCATATTCCGCTTCCGAATATACCAGCACATCCACGCCGGCCCCCACGGCGCCGATCAGTTGGCGCAGGCGGACCATTTCTTCCCCACGGTTGGTTTCTCGCGGCTGGATGACCATAATATCGAGGTCGGAATCTTCATCGGCCTCGTCGCGCCCGTAGGAGCCAAACAAAATCACTCGGCAGGCATCCGTGGCCGTCACGATGCGTTTGACAATCTCTTGCAGAGTTTGCTCGTCAATCATCACCCCACCCATCGCGTAAACAGTAATCCGGCCTTAGCCGGAAGGAGTGGTGAAAAACCAAGTTCCCAAGTTCGTCAATGTCAAAATCCCTTGCTCAATTCAATTATAACACGGAGAGATTTGGCTTTGCAAAACAGCATCCGGAGGTGGTGATAGAAACGGTAAGCTGAATCTGTAACGAAACCGGGGAAGCGGAACGGTCCGCTTCCCCGTGAGGCTCTCGCACTAATTGCTTAAGGGCGCTTCTAACCGGCGCCTCCTGTTCATCTTTTCTTCACACTGGAAAGAGCCGAGGCGAAAGCATCTTTAGCGATCGCACCCATTTCTCCCAGGTTTTCCACCACTGTGATTCCGGCTTCGCGCATCGCCTTGATCTTGCCCTGCGCCGTCCCGCTCGATCCGCTGATGATCGCGCCCGCATGGCCCATACGCCGCCCCGGAGGAGCGGTCAGCCCTGCGATGAAGCCGATTACCGGCTTGGTAACGTTTTTCTTGATGAAGTCGGCGGCCTCTTCCTCAGCCGATCCGCCGATCTCGCCCACCATTATGATGGCGCGGGTTTCCGGGTCAGCCTGGAAGGCCGAAAGACAGTCGATGAAGTTGGTGCCGTTTACCGGGTCTCCGCCAATGCCGATTACGGTGCTCTGGCCCATTCCAAATTGTTGAATCTGGTGCACCGCTTCATAGGTGAGGGTCCCCGAGCGGGATACGATCCCAACGTTACCGACCGAGTGGATGTGGCCCGGTTGAATGCCGATTTTGCACTGGCCCGGAGTAATGATGCCGGGGCAGTTGGGGCCGATCAGCCGGCTGTTGCTCGTCTTCAGGTAGTTCTTGACTTTCAGCATATCCATGACCGGGATGCCTTCGGTGATTGCCACCAGCAGCGGCACGCCGGCGTCGATCGATTCCATTATGGCGTCAGCGCAAAAAGCCGGCGGCACAAAAACCATCGCGGCGTTGGCGCCCGTTTCCTTTACGGCTTTTACCACTGTATTGAAAACGGGGATTCCTTCAACGTTCTGGCCGCCTTTGCCCGGGGTTACCCCGGCGACGACGTTGGTTCCGTAGCTCTTGCAATTAAGCGTATGGAACTGGCCCTCGCGGCCGGTAATACCCTGAACCAGAAGCCTTGTATTCCGATCCACCCAAATGCTCATGATATCCTCCTATCCCTTCGCAATCGCTGCAATTTTTTGGGCGGCGTCTGAAACGTCCTTTGCCGTTATTAGATTGAGCCCGGATTCATTCAGGATTCTCCGGCCCTCTTCAACATTTGTCCCTTCCATGCGAATAACGATCGGGACCTTAATTCCCACTTTCTTTGCCGCTTCGACAACACCATTCGCCAGCCTGTCGCACCGCAGGATGCCGCCGAAAATATTTATGAGCACGCCCTTGACCGTCGGGTCCGCCAGAATGATCCGAAACCCGTTTTCCACCTGCTCGGCGCTCGCACCGCCGCCGACATCGAGAAAGTTGGCCGGCGCCGCCCCCGCCTGCTGAATGAGGTCCATCGTGGCCATGGCCAGGCCCGCGCCGTTTACCATGTTGCCGATATTACCCGACGGCATCTTGATGTAATTAAGATCGTACTTGGAGGCTTCAACCTCGGAGGGGTCTTCTTCGTCCAAGTCCCGGTATTCCACAATGTCCTTATGCCGATACAAAGCGTTGTCGTCAAAATTGATCTTGCCGTCCAGAGCTATAACCCTGCCGTCTTTGGTCAGGATCAGGGGATTGATCTCCACCAGTGAGCAGTCGTAGTCCACGCACAGTTTATAGAGCTTTGAGACCATGGCGACAAACTGCTTTACCAGATCCCCCGTAAGGTTCAACCCGAAGGCCAGTTCGTTAGCATGATATCCTTTCATACCAACGAGCGGGTCTATATAGACCTTGATAATCTTCTCAGGAGTTTTGGCGGCCACTTCCTCAATGTCCATGCCGCCTGCCTCGCTGGCCATGAAGACGATCTTCGCGGTCCCTCTGTCCGGGAGCACGCTGAGGTAGAGTTCTTTTTCAATTGGAAGACCTTCTTCGACCAGGAGCTTCTTTACCACCTTACCCTCAGGACCCGTCTGGTGGGTCACAAGGGTCATCCCGAGAATGCTGGATGCGAATTGCTTAACTTCAGCCGCGTTTTTGGCGAGCTTAACGCCCCCGCCTTTGCCGCGCCCGCCGGCATGGATTTGGGCTTTTACCACAACCGGGAAACTCCCCAGTTCCGCCCCGATCTGCTCGGCTTCCCCAACGCTGAAGGCCGCTTTCCCCCGAGGGATAGGGACTCCAAACTTTTGAAACAGTTCTTTGGCTTGATACTCATGAATTTTCATTTTTCTCCTCGCTGTACCGGAACAACTTCATCATGTGCAGACCGCGTCTCACCAACGAGAGCCCTAGTCCAACCACTGCTGAGAATCTATCTATTCCTAAATGAAAATTCTCACAATGTCAAACATTTGTTTATCGCTTTTGTGTTTGAATCGCTGTTGGCAAGAAAGCTTCGGCGCGGCATATAACAGTTCGCATTAACTCCTCACGCCGCCTCGTCAGTTGCGTCTACGGGCTTCCATACCTAAACTTGGCTGGGTTTTCACAAACGCTGCTCCCCTGCCCTGCTTTTCGGCAAAGCAAAGGTTTGCGGGCAGAATTCAAAACAGTGCTAACAACGATGGAAATAGCGATGTTCAGTGTGATAGACTACAGTCTAAAATTGTTTGAAAGGAAACCGGCCGCAAATGGAATACGAACCGGTAATAGGACTCGAAATTCACGCTCAGCTCCAGACTGCGAGCAAGATTTTCTGCGGGTGTTCAACGAAATTCGGCGGCAGCCCCAACACCCACACCTGCCCGGTGTGCCTTGGGATGCCGGGCTCGCTCCCCGTGCTCAACCGCCAAGTAGTCGAATACACGGTCAGAATGGCGTTAGCCACTCACTGCTCAATTGCGCCGATCTCCCGGTTTGCCCGGAAAAACTACTTCTATCCGGACCTTCCCAAAGGTTACCAGATATCACAGTACGAGCTTCCCCTTGCCCGCGACGGCTGGGTGGAAATCGAGAGCGTCCGAGGTCCGAGGCGGATCAGGATACACCGGATACACATGGAAGAAGACGCCGGAAAGCTCACTCATGACGAATACCACATGCTCAGCTATGTTGATTTCAACCGAACGGGCGTGCCCCTTATCGAGATCGTGAGTGAACCGGATATAGCTACCCCTGAAGATGCGGCGGCCTACCTCAAGACCCTTCGCGAGATTTTACGCTACCTCGAGATCTGCGACGGCAACATGGAGGAAGCCAGCATGAGGTGCGACGCAAATATCTCGCTTCGACCTACCGGAACGAGCGGTCTTGGGACCAAGATCGAACTCAAGAACATGAACTCGTTCAAAAACGTGCAGAAAGCCCTGGAATTCGAGATCCGAAGACAGAAAGCCATGATCGAGCGCGGGCAACCGCTCGTTCAGGAAACCAGGCTCTGGGACGCCGGGCGCAATGTGACCCTGAGTATGCGCGGCAAGGAAGAGGCTCATGACTATCGTTATTTTCCGGACCCCGACCTGGTTCCGGTGGTGGTAAACGAGGCTTGGATCCAAGAGGTTCGCAGCAATCTGCCCGAACTCCCCGAGGCGAAGCGGGAGCGATTCATCAAAGAGTACGCACTGCCGCCCTATGACGCGCAGGTGCTCATCTCATCGAAGTCCCTTGCAAACTATTTTGAAGCGGCGCTCAAAAAATTTGCGCGCCCCAAGGCGCTTAGCAACTGGATAATGTCCGAGCTTCTGCACGAGCTTAACCGCGATAATCGGGAAATCGAAGACTGCCCGGTATCTCCGGAGAACCTGGCAGAGCTTTTGAACCTGCTCGATTCCGGGGCGCTCAGCGGCAAAATCGCCAAGGCAGTGTTCGAGCAGATGTACGCAAGCGGCGAGTCCGCTCGGCATATCGTGGATGAAAAAGGGCTGGCGCAGGTAAGCGATGAGTCGGAAATCGAGTCCGCAATCGATGAGGTACTCTCGGAAAACCCTAAGGAAGTTGAGCAGTTTCGTGCTGGGAAGGACAAACTCTTCGGCTTTTTCGTCGGTCAGGTCATGAGGAAGACAAAAGGAAAGGCAAATCCGCAGCTCGCTAATGAAATTCTCAGGAAAAAACTCATAGGCTAAGGTATAAGAGAAAAATTTTTCAGGAGACTTTAATGCCCGAACAATGGTTACCGCCAATCCACTGGGATGGTGACGCCGTGGTGATACTCGATCAGAGGATATTGCCGCACCAGGAAAAGTTCCTGCGCTGCACCACCCCTGAACAGGTGATAGGCGCGATAAAGACGATGGCCATTCGCGGAGCTCCCGCTGTGGGAGTTGCAGGAGCGCTTGCCCTGGCCCTTGGGGCCGGGTCTATCCAGACCGGCGATCCAAAAGAATTCAGGCGAAAATTCTCCAGGATGTGCCATAAAGTGAGAGAAGCGCGCCCGACCGGGGCAAACCTGGGCTGGGCGGTCAAAAGATTGTACTCCGTGGTGGTGGAAAACCCCAAAGCGGCCATTGCCGAACTTCAGCAACTCATTGTGCAAGAGGCCAACGCCATTCTGACCGAGGACGTTGTCTCAAACCGGCAGATCGGAAGGTGGGGACGTGAAGTTGTGCCCAAGGGGGCGAGAATTCTCACTTATTGCAATGCCGGTGCGCTTGCGACCGCAGATTACGGAACCGCCGTGGGTGTAATCCGGGCGGCTTTCGAGACCGACCCCACGATCAGCGTCTTTTCCTGCGAAACCAGGCCGTTCCTCCAGGGCGCCAGGCTCACCGCGTTTGAGCTCAAACGGGCGGGTATCCCCGTTACTCTCATCACTGACAATGCTGTCGGAAGCCTGATGAGCCAGGGCAGGATCGATCTTGCAGTGGTGGGCGCGGACAGGATCGCCGCCAACGGGGATACTGCAAACAAGATCGGCACCTACATGGTCGCGGTGCTTGCCAGGACCCACGATGTCCCCTTCTATGTAGCCGCGCCCCGTTCGACCATAGATCCGGGGCTGCCTGACGGAAGCGGAATCCCCATCGAGCACAGGGACCCCAAGGAAGTTACTCACCTCCTCGGAAAACGCATAGCCCCTGAGGGCGTCGGCGCTCTCAACCCTGCATTCAACGTCACACCTAACAAGTATATTTCCGCAATAATCACCGAAGTGGGGGTGTTGAGAAAGCCCTTTCCCAAAACGATACGCAAGGCTTTGCAGACCTGATCCCGCACTTCACCAATAATTCTCAATCCGAACGGTACATGTAATCCCGCACCATCGGCAGGCCGTTATTCAGACCCTTTGAAAAAAGTATCTGGTATAGCCGGGTGCCGTTGTATTTGAATCCCGCTGATGAAACGTTGAGATATAGCCTCCACATCCGTACAAACCTCTCGTCGAACATCTCACGTATCTTGGCGATATTCCTTTCGAAATTAGCTATCCAGCAGTCGAGTGTCCTGCCGTAATGCAGCCGCAGCCCCTCGATCTCCAGAACGCACAGGCCTGCCCGGCCCATCTCGCGGATTGTTTCCGACAGACTCGGGATGTAGCCGCCGGGGAAGATATAGCGCAGCGTCCAGGCGTCAGTGGCTGATTCGACTTCTTTTGCGATCGTATGCAGCAGGCCGACCCCGCCGTTTTTCAGCAGCCCGGCAACCTTTCTCATATAGACAGGAATGAATCTTTTCCCCACGTGCTCAAACATGCCTATGGATACGAACTTGTCGAATTTACCGGTAAGCTCCCGGTAATCCTGCAACCTAACCTCGATCCGCTCACCAAGTCCCAGCTCTGCTATCCTCTGAGAGCCATATAGGCTCTGGTTGCTTGAAAGCGTAACCCCGACTCCTCTTATGCCGTATTTGCTCGCGGAACGCAGGAGCATCCCGCCCCAACCGCATCCGATGTCAACCAGCGTATCTGAGGGGCTGAGCATGAGCTTTCGGGCGATATAATCGTACTTGTTGCGTTGCGCCTCATCGAGCGAATCATCCTCACTTCTGAAGTAGCCACAGGAATATGTGAGGCTCTCGTCCAGGAAAAGAGAGTAGAATTCCGGGGTGAGATCATAGTGATGTGCTATATTGCCACGAGCCCTTCCAACCGTATCCATTGTCTTCAGGCGAAAAGCAAGGAACCGCATCTTTTGCCACATTGAGAAGGCTTTTTCGTCGAATTGCACGATGAGGCCAAGCCGCAGCAGTTCCTGAAGATCGCCCTCGACCTCCAGGTCGCCCTCGACGTATGCTTCGCCAAACCCGAGAAACCCTTTGCTGAACATCTGCCCTAGAACTTTTGCAGACTTGATTAGCAGAGTCGTTTTCGGCTTGCCACCGTATCCTATGACTTCTCCATCCCATAGTTCGAAAGAAAAAGCGGCGTTAGGGTCTGTCCTGTTAATTGCGGCGGCGAGTTCCCTGATCGCTTTTTTCATTTGCAGGCCTCCTGTCGCATAAATCCATCGAAGGGTTAACTGGAGCGGCTACGCTCAAGAGAAGTATATTTTTGGGTCAATATTGACCTAAGTCAATATGCAAAATAATAAACAGGCATAAAATTGGATATACTTAGATAATTAGCTGAATTTATTTGCAGAGCCTGGAAATCTGCGCAGGAAAACTTTTGCTCGTTAAAATCAGGGATAAAGGAATGATTTGGACAGAAGAGGCTGAAAAGGCAACACGAGGGGTCCCTTTCTTTGTTCGCGGGAAAGTGCGGCGGGAGGTCGAAAAAGAAGCCTCTGAGCAGGGTTCGACTCGGGTATTGCTGAAGCATGTCCAGGATTGCCGGCGGAAATTTCTTTCCGGAAAAGCCGTTGAGTCCAAGGGGTTCCAAATAGAGACATGCTTTGGCGCAGAAGGCTGTGAAAACCGCGTGATTGAAAGCGAGGCATTGATTGGTGAACTCGAAAAAATGCTTTTGAGTCGAAATGTCGCGGGATTTCTCAAAGAGCGGGTGGGCGGCTCTTTGAAGATTCACCACGAATTCCGCATCTGCCTTTCCGACTGTCCGAATGCATGTTCGCGTCCTCAAATCGCCGATATCGGCATCATCGGAGCATTGCGCCCACGGGTTTCGCCTGAATCCTGCACCGGCTGCGGAACTTGCTCATCCTCATGCATTGAAAGCGCCCTCAAGGCGGAACCCAAAGCGGATGCCCCGGCAATGGACGGGAGTAAATGCGTAATGTGCGGCAAATGCGTCAGCGCATGCCCATCGGGCGCCATGGAGGAAGCGGAAAAGGGCTGGCGCATCATGGTAGGCGGCAAACTCGGCCGTCATCCGCAACTGGGAAAAGAGTTGGCGGGGATTTACTCCAAAGAGAAGGTCCTGACCATAATTGAGCGATGCCTGAATATCTGGTTCTCTCACAACATCGGGGGCGAGCGGTTAGGGGCGATTCTCAACCGGATCGGCTATGATATGATCGGTGGTCCAGAAGATTAGAACTGCCCGGTTATGACTTGGCATTTCAGCCGGGATTCCACAGTTTCGCTTGTCTTGCAGTCGGCCTAGCACTACTTCGTCAAGTACCGTAGGGTGGGCAAACGCCAAGTGTTGCCCACCGCGAAATGGTGGGCACGATGAAACCGTACCCACCCTACGCTATGTGTAAAGGTTTGCGTGATGACTTAACGTTGTAGTGCTAGTAGGTCTGTTTTATTAAAGTATTTGGAGTTTTCACAACTACTGAGCCACCCTTTTGGTCAGTTAGTGTTATTTCAACGCCGGCCCCGCTTTTTACCGGCAGATACGGCCCATCTGCAGCAAGCAGTTCAACCCTCCTGACCTCACCCGGCTTGAGCTCACCATTCCAGAATACATTATATTGCTCGATTACCGACTTTCTGGCTTCATCATCAAGAGAACGCCAGGCTTCCGGATTGTCAATAGTTTCCGGGAGAACCCTGAAATTCGGCAGCACGCGGAAGGTGGCAGGGTAGGACTGCCCTTTTCTGTCGACGATTACGGCTCGAAAAGAGAGCTTGTTGCTGCCCCCTGATGAATTGTCCAGGTTCAACTGGACCTTCGCATGAAGCGGGGAGCCCCGATCAGGCCCCGGATCGCTGACAATTGGCATCCAGTCGCGCCAAAGGTAAGTTCCCAAGACCGTGATCTTGCAGGCGCCGATCTCGAAGACTGCATTATCAGCAGAATAGGACTCCGGGTCAATATACGGATTGATTTCAGCTGCACAGGCTGCGTTAATCCATGCTGCCGTCAAGAACAGCGCAAAGATCCACTTTGCTCCAGTTATTAACATTTTCATGGTTTAGGTTCCTTCAGGGTTATGATATCCAAATTGTGATCCGGCCAAGTTCATTCAATTGAGCATTTTCATACCTGTAGGCCACGACGTAACCGGCTCCAGCGAGCACATCAGCCTGTGTCTCCAAATATACAAGAAGAATGTGAAGGTCCGGATCATACGCAGGAAGCGATATTCGAGTATCACCCCTGGCATCCGGATGTTCTTTATACCGCTTATCCCCCCCGCCTCCATTCTTCTTAAAATACCTGGCGTATTCTCCCTGGTAATCTATAAAGTATCCATTCTGAGGGCATGATTTGAGACTTAGCCTTACTGACCTGCTGTTTCGCTCGAACAGTAAATCAACGAGCGAATCGATATTGTAACCTTCGTTGTTGAAATGTTCCTTCATCTTTTGCTTAGCCTTAGTCAGCTCGACGCCGTCGCGGAAGGGCGCCATGTGTGACAGGAAAAAGGTCTTCGGAGAGACTACAGTGAAGCCCCCGCGCCCGCCAAAGGCCTTCTCAAGCACCATTGCCAGGAGCAGATTATCATCGACCTGCCCCTTAGTATTTTGGGTAACGCCCAGACTTACCCAGAGAAGACAGATCCCAACCGCAAGAAGCCATCCTTTCCTCATAACCTTTTCCTTTTCTTCCCCCTCCGTCAGGGGTTGATCTGAAGACGCTTTATCAGGTCAGCTTCAAATTTTGGCCGCAGATCAAAGAAAACCCACCCCAGGGTGATATCATTCAACTCCTCAACGCTTGTGAATACCCCTTCCTGGACGCCGATGTCGCTAAATCCGGGCGGCTGTAGGACATAGATGGAATCAAAGGTTATAAAATGGCGAGCAATCCTGCCCAACTGCCTCAGCCCGAACCCTGGTGCTTGTCCAAGAAGCCCGTCATCGCCCAGCAGTCCATAGCCTCCTCTTGCCCCAGGTGGAGGCTGGAGAGGGCTAAGCGCAAGCCAGAATCCCTTAGGATCTTCGATTGTTCCATTCGTCCTCCGTATGTATGGCCCCATTTGGTACTCGTAGTCGAAGTGCAATATTCCACCATGCTGCGAGGAATAATCACCGCCATTGTTCGAGATTTTGAGAGGTGCAGGCAAAGTAATTTGGGAGTGCGCAAGGGTAGTTATCCCAATAAGCAACGCCGTAATAACCAACAAACCGGTAAACGCCTTCTTCATTTTCTTTCCCCTCTTTTGATTTGGATCACTTACCCTTTTCATAATTCACTACCCTTTGTAGACAACCGTCGAGCAAAAAAGGTTCCCGGGTTTTTGAGGGAAGACGGAAATAATGGCGGAACCCGTTTCAGTTCGTGCTGCAACATCTTATGCCTATTTGTGGTAAGAGGTACTCTATGATCTGAGAGTATTTTCTCTTTTCTACCCCGGTTCACATGGTAAGATATACCGTCCGGACGGTAGCATTATTGGCCAAAGACTTCAAACGTTCCGACCTGGAATATTTGGTTTGTCAATGACAAAGCGGCAATCGTCTTCCGCAGAAGATGCTGGATTATTTCTCCGAACCGGTGGGCGAAACGGAGGATGAGTATGTTGGAGAAGACTTCAGGTGTGGAAAAACATTCCAAGAAGGCCAGTTGGATAAAGCAATGTTACCCGTTTCAAATGGAGAGAAAGAGCCGGTTCAGCACTTTGTCGGGCATTCCCATTCAGCCGGTCTACACCAATGAAGACCTCGATGAGCTTGATTATGAAAGAGACCTGGGCTATCCCGGCGAACCTCCTTTTACCAGGGGCGTTCACCCGACCATGTACCGGGGACGGCTATGGACCATGCGCCAACTCGCCGGCTTTGGCCCTCCGGAAGAAACCAACAAACGGTACAAACTCCTCCTTGCACAGGGGGCTACCGGTATCAATGGCGTTTTTGATTACCCCACTTTGCGGGGGTTCAATTCCGACCACCCTGAGGCGGAAGCCGACACTGGACGGGGCGGTGTCGCAATCGACAGCCTCGAAGACATGATGATTCTCTTTGACGGCATTCCCATTGATGATGTCAGCGTCTCTTTGGTGACGTGTCAGCCGGTCGGCACTGTGCCCGTGCTGGCCATGTATCTCGCTCAGGCTGAAAGGCGCAACATCTCTTTCGAGAAACTGGCGGGCACGACCCAGAACGATTTCCTTATGGAGACGGCCGTAACCATTGGCTGGAACATCCTGCCGCCTCGATACTCTTTCAAGCTGAGCTGTGATGTCATCGAATACTGTGTCAAGCATGTTCCAAGGTGGAATCCCATAAGCATTGCCGGCTACAACTATCGGGAGGCTGGGGCGAACGCCGTCCAGGAACTCGGGCTCTGTTTGGCTCACGGCATCGCATGCGTTGAGGAGCTTCTTTCGCGAGGGATGGCTGTAGACGACTTTGCACCGCGTATTTCCTTTTTTCTCAACTCTCATAACGATTTTTTCGAGGAAATCGCCAAGTTCAGAGCCGCGCGAAGGCTTTGGTGCGGAATCATGACCGAGCGTTTCGGCGCCAGGGACCCACGCTCGAAAAAGTTTCGTTTCCATGTTCAGACTGCGGGCTCGGCGCTCACGGCTCAGCAACCGCTCAACAACATTACTCGCGCAGCCTATCACGCCCTGGCTGCGGTGCTGGGGGGAGCGCAGTCGGTGCACATCGACGGATACGACGAGGCGCTCTGCACCCCCACCGAGACTTCGGCGCTCATTGCCCTTCGCACTCAACAGGTCCTTCAACATGAGACAAACGTAACCAGCACGGTAGACCCGCTGGGAGGGTCGTATTTCGTAGAAAATCTGACGCACGAAATGGAGCGCAGAGTAACCGACTACATTGCCAAAATCGAAAGCCTGGGCGGTCTTGTGGAATCGGCCAACAAAGGTTGGGTTCACGACGAGATCGCCGATTCCGCCGTCCAATATCAGAAAGCCGTTGAAAGCGGGGAGATGTTGGTAGTGGGCGTCAATTGCCATACGATGGAAGATCAACCGGTAGAAATCTTTGCTCAACCGGAAACGCTTAACCGGCAGAAGGCCAAGCTCGCCGAGTTGAGAAAACGGCGAGACCAAACGGCAGTCCAGACGGCGCTGGGAAAAATCCGTGAGGCGTGCAGGAGAATGGATAACGTCATGCCCTCCGTCATCGAAGCCGCCAAGTCATGGGTTACCGAAGGGGAAATCGCTGAAGTCTTCAGGCAGGAATGGGGCTGCTGGGACCCCCCTTTGCGGCTCTGAAAAACGTTCCGAAGACCGGCAGGCCATGGGGCGGCCCCATACACAAACCCCATGAACTTTGACGGGGATTGACGATCAAGCTAAAGGAGGTTCACGTGGGAGCGGGTCACCAACGCATATTGATCGCAAAGGTCGGCATGGATGCTCACTGGCGTGGAGCGATCGTCATTGCAAGAGCTCTGCGCGATGCGGGCTTTGAAGTCGTCTTCGCCGGGAACCTGTCTCCAGCCGGCGTTGTGGCCGCTGCCATACAGGAATCTGTCGATTACATTGGAATCAGCAGTCTTTCCGGAAACCATATGATAACCGTGCCCCCGATTCTCGATTCGCTTCGCAGTAAAAACGCCGGTGATATAGCAGTTGTCGTGGGAGGCATCGTCCCACCGGATGACGCAAAGGAATTGAAACGTCAAGGGGTTCTCGAAGTATTCGGCCCGGGCCGAAGTATACAGTCTATTGTTGATTTCCTCGGGCAGTCTCATTAGGAGTAACAGATGCCGTATTCCAACAGAATACGTTCACTGCAAGAGAAGATTAGCGAGCAAGGTCTGGCCGGCGCTATATTGTTTTATTCAAGAGACGTTTACTATTATTCCGGAACGGCTCAGCCAGCCTACCTGGTTGTCCTGCCTGATGATTACAGGCTCTTTGTCCGCAGGGGATATGAAATTGCCTTGATGGAGTCGGGATATGAAAAAGAGCGCATCGTCAAGGGGGCTTCTCTTGAGGCGATCGCTCAACAAATGTTTCCCGGGCAGGGACAGGGGGCGAAGGTGGGCACGGAGATAGATGTCCTGACAGTGGTCCAGGCCCGCATGATGAATCAGGCCCTCGGCATGCGGGAACTGGTGGATATCTCCGGCGAGATACTTGAACAGCGCACAGTGAAGGATGCCCAAGAGCTGGAAAGTATAAAAAGAGCCTGCTCTGTTGTCCATGCGGGCCATATTGCAGCGGTTTCATGTCTCCGCGCCGGCATGAGCGAGATTGAGCTGGCCGCTGCCGTGGAGAATGCTCAACGTCTGGCTGGGCACGAAGGTTGTTTTTTTATGCGGACGTCAGACTTTGTGATGAGCAGGGGGCCTTTGGCTTCAGGGTTTAATCTGCGTCATACAAGCGGCACTCTTTTTACCCTCTCGGGCACAGGGTTAAGCCCAGCCATACCAACGGGCGCATCCCGGCGGATCATCGAACCCGGAGACATGGTGCTGGTTGACATTCCGGTGTGCGTCAAGGGTTATCACGCCGATCAAAGCCGCACCTATGCCGTCGGGCATGCTCAGCAAAGAGCGTTGGATTTGTTTCAGCGCCTACGCTCGGTGGCGGACTGCCTGATCGGCAATCTGCATCATGGTATGACCTGCGCAGAGGCGTTCGCTCTGGCAACGGCCGAGGCAAAAACATCCGGGATTGAGGATTCCTTTATGAACTTCGACTCGGGAACCAAAGCATATTTCGTCGGCCATGGCATCGGGCTCGAACTCAATGAGCCTCCCTTGCTTGCCCGGAACAGCCGGGCTGTCCTGAAGGCCGGCATGGTCCTGGCGATTGAAATGCACCTGATGGAGCCCGAAGGTCTTGCCCTCAAGCTCGAAGACACAGTGTTCATAACTCCGCATGAAGTTGAAATATTGACCTCAAGCCCTCGAGATCTCATTATAGTTAGGCCGTAAATCAAGGCACTGATATGGGCTGGTTCTATGGCCTTCGATGTGTCCTGAGCGGTCTTCAGAGCGGCATACAAACCCAAAATGCCCTTCGAGATCCATTGGTGGTCCGGTTGATGCGTTATTCGGCGGCAAGTCCTGCGGATAGCGCGAAATGGAGATGATGGTGCAAAGAAAATCGATTTCGGGTCTGTCGATCCGTTTTGTCATGCTCCTGGGATTTCTCTGGATGGGCATTGCGCCATCGGCCTACGCCTTCGATCCAAGGGAGATGCTAACGCTGCTCGATGAAATGGATTCAAGCTACTCCAGGGTGAACGATTATGTGGGAGTCTTTCATAAACAGGAACGAATAGACGGAAAGCTCCATGAGGGGGAGACTGCACTCTTCAAGTTCCAAAAGCCCTTCAAAGTCTATATGAAGTTTATCGCCGGCCCCTCTACGGGAACGGAGGCCCTCTATGCGGAAGGCAGTTACGAGAATAAGCTGCTCGTGAGGCGGGGAGGGATTTTGGGGGTTATGACATTGTCGCTGGACCCCAGGGGTTCGCTGGCAATGTCTGGGAATCGGCACCCAGTAACGGAACTCGGGTTCGGTTTTTTACTCGCTGAATTCAGGCGTAATATCGAACCGGCTATCCGGTTCGGAGAACTTGAAATTATGCGGCTGAACGAGGAGACCTTCAATGGGAGACCTGCGACCGTAGTCGAGGGCAAATGCTTCTCGCACGGAGACAGGAAATACTATTCCGCCCGATTTATTATGCACATCGATAAAGAACTGCTCCTTCCCGTAGGGGATGTTTTCTACGATGGAAACGACGAAATGTTCGAAGACTATGTCTTCACCGATGTGAAGCTCAACGTAGGGCTAACGGCGACTGACTTTTCGAGGCACAATAAATCCTATCGGTTCTGAGCTGAAAAAACCTGCAACTGCTGGGTAATATCACTAACCACTCCAGCCCAGTCGCCAGGGTTTTTTTGGCGGAAAATCCGCGCGGTGGGATACCAGGGGGAGTCACTGCGCTCCAGAAGCCAGCGCCACTCGCCGGAATGTCTTAGCATAATCCAGACAGGCTTTCCCAGTGCACCCGCGAGATGAACAACCGCCGAATCGACGCAGATCACCATGTCAAGGTTTTCAATCAGGGCGGCCGTGTCTGCGAAATCCGATAGTTTTTCGCCCAAACAAGCAATCTTCGGCATGGACTCGAGCACCCTTCTGTCCTGGTCGGGAATTTCCTTTTGCAGACTCATAATCTCTACGTCAAGGCGCGTCAGGGGATCCAAGACTTCCAATCCCATGTCGCGAGTGCGGTTGACGGGTTCGTACCTGCGGCCTGCCCAGACAAGACCAATCCTCAGCCTGGTGCGCGGTCCAAGCTGATTTCGCCAGTTTTCAACCCGATCGGCTTTTGCGCTCAAATATGGAACATCCGAGGGGATTGATTCCAGCGTAGTGCCAAATGCCAGGGGCAGGCTCATCAATGGACAATTGAAATTGTGGGGAGGCAATGGGTCTCCGAAGGTGATAATCGATACGGGGCAATCGAGTGTCTGAGCCAACGACCGCAACAGGGGGGGCACACGAAGAATCGTCAGCCCGGCAGTTTGTGCTACTAACGGCACATAGCGCAAAAACTGAATCGTGTCCCCAAGTCCTTGCTCAGCCCATAGCAGAATAGTTTTGCCGGCCAGACTCTGTTCCCCAAGCCATAGGGGCTCGGATGATCTCAATTTGGCAGATTTTAGTTGAGCGTTTTCCCACCTCGATTCATACTCTCGGAAACCCCTTTTAAAATCCCCCATGGCCAACCTGCAATGACTTTGTTCCATCTTTGCTTCAGCTAAGTCGGGGTTGTATGCCAATGCCTGGCCATAGCTTTCCAGGGCTTCATCCATGCGGGCAAGCTGTTGCAGGACATTGGCCCGGTTAAATAATAAGGACGCATTGCGCGGCGCCAGTTCCAGGGCGCGATTATAACTCTCAAGGGCGTCTTCAGGTCTATTAAGGTATAATAACGAATTCCCACGCCTGTTTAAAACGTCTACAACATTGTTTACGTATATTTCCAAAGCCAGGTTATAATTATACACAGCATGGTCATAGCGGTGCAGGCGCTGTAGAATGTCGCCTCGCTTGAGAAGCACTTCTGCATTTGCCGGGCTCTCTGCAAGAATTCGGTCATAGTTTGTCAAGGCATCCTTTAGACACTTATCGCGCAACTCGCGTACTTGCGAGTTACTAATATGTTTCAAAAAAAGATCAAAGCATTCGATCGATTCTTCATACCGGGCTAATTCGAACAGAACAATTCCTTTTTCCACGAGCACCGGGAAAAACTTGGGATCAATGCTGATTGCTTCTTCGAGACGCCTCAGAGCTTCTTCATGACGGTTCTCCTGGCGAAGAGAAATGCTCCCGGCTATCAGGTCGATTATTTTTTGAGCCTGAGGATGATTCGGCATTGCTTGTATTGTGTTTGCCATGGGCGTTTTCTTTATCTGGTTTTGCCTGCAAGCCTGCCCGTGTCAGCCGGTTGCTCGCTAACCCGGTCCTCCGCAGTGGCGCCGCCCAGAGCGGCGCAGACCGGTTTGGCCGCCTGCTCGACCCCTTCTTCAGGCAGATTTGGAGGGAGTCCCCGGATGTGTTCGAACTCATGTCGAACGAAGAGCGCAAGAGGTATGGCCAAAATCAGGCCGGGAATTCCCAGCAGCACCTCACAAAAAATCAGCGCGCCCAGAGAAACGGCCATCGGCAGATGCACGATTCCGCCGATTATTTTGGAATTCAGAATGTACTCCAGTTTGTGAACACCAACCAGCAGGATCAGGCAGATTAACGTTCCCCACATTCCTGTCGCTACGAACGCATTTATCGTAAGAACGCTGTTGGACATCAGATTTCCCACCACCGGGAAAAGTCCGCAGAAAAAGACCACAAAAACCATCAAGAATGGATGACGGAGATCCAGTCCGAAAATCACAACAGATGAGATCAGGGTGTTGATGAGGGCGATAATCACCTGCCCTCCCATGACCCATCTGAAATAGACGTAAAATATTTTCAATCTCATCTGCACAAACTTGAACAAAAAGGTCAAAAGGCTGTCCGGATTTCGGGTGAATGCCTGTTCGACCTTCTCGGACTCCAAATAGAAAAACAGGTTGATTGCCAGCGCAAAGACGAACTGAATGACCCCTTTATAAAGCGGGGTCAGACTGGTTGCCAGGAACTGCAAAATGCCTGTGCTTGCCTTTAAAATAGAGCGCCTCAATTCATCGACGTCGACATATGCCGGGAGGTCCCATTTTTGGCTTGCCTCTTTGAGCTCTTTTACAATCTGAACCTGAAGCTGGTTTGAGAGCTCCGGAAGATGCTTCAGCATCATCGGAACGACTTTATAAGTAATCATTATGATGGCCCAAATAACAAGGATGTACAGGACCGAAAAGAGCACAGCCTTTGGCACGAAGGGGGCAATCCGGTGGACGTCTCTGGTCATGAAATCAGATATAAAGAACAGGAAAAGAAAGGATATTGCGAAAACCAGAAGGTGAGAAAGAGTGAATGCCACCGCAAGGCCGGCCAATAAAACGTAGCCGATGAGATAAGGATGATTTTCAACTATAGTGTTGCGCTGGTTTTCCCACTTCCCTTCGAGACCGGACTGATTGCGGATGCAATCGACCATTTCGTCCAGCCTGTGCCTTACGAACTCATCCTTTTTCATCCCATACGCCCCTTTGTGGCTGAATTCGATAAATTATCGAAAATATAATTCATCACACTTCACATCGGCAACAACTTTCAAAGGG
The DNA here is from genome assembly GCA_963757915.1 of uncultured delta proteobacterium. Classification (GTDB taxonomy): domain Bacteria; phylum Desulfobacterota; class Syntrophobacteria; order Syntrophobacterales; family Syntrophobacteraceae; genus SbD1. The sequence continues at coordinate 102,403 of CAVWTD010000016.1, forward strand.
GTTCGCCACTATTGGAAGCGCACTGACATTATGTTTTCAGAAATATTTTAAATTTGATTTTAATTGACAATCCGGGTGTAAGCAGATATTAAGAAAAGGTTAATTTCAAAGGGATTTGAGGAGATTATGCCAAACAGCTTCTTCTGCTTAAGCCTCTTTTTTAGCGGGTTCTCATTTTAAAGGCCCGCCCGTGGGAGAAAAGTGGAAGCGATCTGAACTGAACTAGAAGATAATAGCCATGGGCGGGCGAAGAAGGCGCCGGGGCCATGGTTTGCATTTTTTCGGGGCTGTGGATTCCATCGATCCACAGCCTTTTTTGTTACCCCCCTTAAGGGTATTTTCAGTAACTGGAGGAGTTCGGGGAATGGTTTATAACATTGAATTCGAAACACTGCCAAGGGAAGCGATCGAGGCTATTCAACTCCGCCGCCTCAAAGAAACCGTGGAAAGGGTTTACGCCACGGTCCCATTCTACCGCCGCAAATTCGATGAAGCCGACGTAATCCCCTCCGACATAAAGAGGCTGGAAGATTTGAAGCGGCTTCCATTTACATCCAAACAGGACCTGCGGGACAACTACCCTTACGGGATGTTCGCGGTCCCGATGGATAACGTGGTCCGCATTCACGCTTCCTCCGGGACTACCGGCAAACCGACGGTCGTTGGTTACACAGCACGGGATATTCAGACATGGTCCGAGCTTATGGCTCGATCGCTGGCGGCAGGGGGCGCAACTCGAGGCGACATTATACATAACGCATACGGCTACGGCCTGTTCACGGGCGGACTCGGGGTACACTACGGGGCTGAAAAGCTGGGCGCATCGGTGATCCCGATATCCGGGGGAAATACCAAGCGCCAGATACTTATCATGAAGGATTTCGGTCCGACGATCCTGACATGCACGCCTTCCTACGCCCTTCATCTGGCAGAAGTCGCAGAGGAAACAGGTGTGGACTTTGGCACTCTCAGATTCAAATCGGGTATTTTCGGCGCCGAACCCTGGTCGGAAGCGATGAGGGCCGAAATTGAGGCAAAACTCCACCTGAACGCTATAGACATATATGGTTTAAGCGAGGTGATCGGACCGGGCGTTTCCATCGAATGCCTGGAGGCCAGGAACGGGCTGCACATCTTTGAAGATCATTTCATACCAGAGATAATCGATCCCAATAGCGGCGAAACACTACCCAACGGCGAACAGGGTGAACTGGTATTTACATCGATCACCAAAGAGGCTTTCCCGGTCATCCGATACCGAACACGCGATATCACCTCGCTTAACCGCGAACCCTGTATTTGCGGCCGTACTCATGTACGCATGCGAAAGGTGAGCGGCCGCACCGACGACATGCTCATCATCCGCGGAGTGAACGTTTTCCCCTCGCAGATCGAGAGTGTGCTCATGGAAATGAGGGAGGTCGAACCTCACTATCAGCTCGTAGTCGATCGCATGGATAATCTTGACACCCTTACGGTCATGGTAGAGGTTGGCGAGTCCTTCTTTTCGGACGAGGTCCGCATTCTACAGGATATTGAAAAGAAGATCTCAAAGAACATAAAGGAGTTTTTGGGAGTGTCGGCCAAGGTGAAACTGGTGGAACCCAAGACAATAGCCCGAAGCGAGGGCAAGGCCCAGCGGGTAATCGACAATCGGAAGATTTAGCTCGTTTTCGTCCGGAAAGGGTGCTTTCCCGAATCTGAATCCTGCCTCCGGCGGGACTCATCCGGCGTTTCCGGATAAACACCAGCTCTCACGCTCAAATAGGAGGATGTCCATGGACCATGTGGAACAGATTTCCGTTTTTCTGGAAAACAAGGCGGGGCGGCTTGCGGAGGTAACCAGGATCCTGGCCGAAGCCAATATCAACATTCGGGCGCTCTCACTTGCGGATACTTCCGACTTCGGCATTTTGCGCCTGATAGTAAACGATAACAACAAGGCAAAGGAAGAACTCAAGAAGGCCGGCTTTACAGTGGCCAAGACAGAGGTAGTCGCAGTCGAGGTTTCCGACCGGCCGGGCGGGCTTCATCATATCCTGCGTATTCTGAAAAAGGCCAACGTCAACGTTGAATACATGTACGCTTTTGTCCAGCAAAACGGCGCCCACGCAGTGCTCATATTCCGCTTCGACAATCTCGGTGAGGCGCTTAGAATTCTGAAGGACAATGATGTCCGGGTCATAAAGGGCGAAAAGCTCTACGCAATGTAGACACAGGATATCCTTCGGCTCCATATGACCCCGGTGAGTGCGGGGTATAAACCGAGTTTTAGAAGAGAGCATGTATCAGGCTGCCAACGGGCATTGGGTGGGCTCCCGATTGCACGCGGTGCAACGCTCCCTTTGTTCACCTCGGGGGAGTTTGGCGCAGATTTCGTCGGGGACATCGATGCTAAACGACGACATCAGCTTCTCCACGCCGCCCTGGCACTTCGGACATGTAAGTGGCTCACCTGCACCCAGAACTAATTTTTCAATAGTAGCTATCGGGCGTGCTTTCAACAATCCTTGCAAAGTCCCTTCACAAATCTTACAAGACATCTAAAGAACGGATTCGGGCGTGTCCGCATTGAAGGCGAAAGGTCGCTTGGGACAATTGAAAAAGATTATAACCAGACCAACACAATCACCCGCACAGGGTGGACTCAGAATAGCGCTGATCTATGCAGCCGTTGGAGCGCTGTGGATCATTTCCTCCGATCTGGCGGTGAATTTGATTTTCGGCCAGTCCAGAGCGGCGCTCGTGGCGCAAACAGTCAAAGGCTGGGTTTTCGTCGGCGCCTCCGCCCTGCTCATCTATCTGCTCACCAACAGGACCATCTCATCGATGAAAGAGTCCGAAAAAGCACTCACCGATGGCCAGAAGAGCCTATCCACGCTCTTTGAGAACCTTCCGGGAATGCTTTACCGCTGCGGGGGCGAGGGTTGCCCGCTCGATTTGGTCAGCCCCGGAGCCGTCGAGTTGACAGGATATTCCATTTCCGAATTGAGTCAAAAACGAAAGCTCACCGACCTGATTCTGGAGGAAGATCGCGAGATGGTCAGGTCCAACACCGAGGACGCTTTAGCCAACAGGCGGCCCTACAAGCTGATCTACCGAATCCAAGCCGCCGACGGCCGGATTAAATGGGTGTGGGAGCAGGGCCTGGGCATTTACTCCCAAGACGGCCAGCTAATCGCAAGAGAAGGTTTCGTTGCGGATATCTCCGGGCGCAAGCGCATTGAAGAAGCCCTGCAAAGGTCGGAGGAACTCTACAAAACCCTCATGGAAGGCACCTCAGACGCTATCTTCATGGTGGACGAGAACCGCGATATAGTTTCGGTCAATCATACTTTTCTGGACCTTTTCGGCTTTTCGAAAGAAGAAATCATCGGGCAATCTGTAAGAATATTACACCCCTCTGATGAAAGCTTCGTCGATTTTGGAAAACTGGCTCGTTCTGTCTTTGAACAGGGGCCTCTCCGGGTGGAATGGGAGCTGAAGAAAAAAGACGGAACAGTTTTCCCGGTGGAGGGGACCTTTTCGGTCATCGCGAGGCCTGAGGGCGCAATCGGAGGGCATGTAGGAATCATCAGGGATATAACCGAACGTAAGAAGGCTGATAGGGAACTCCGGGAATACCGGGAACACCTCGAAGAGATGGTGTATGAGCGCACACGTGAACTCAAGGAGGCGCAAGCTGCGCTCGTGCAAAGAGAAAAGCTCAAGACGCTGGACGCCACAGCGGCTGAAGTCGCTCACGAGATCAGAAATCCCCTTGTTTCAATAGGCGGCTTCGCTCGGCGGCTGCAGAAAAAAATATCCCGAATCTCCTGAGACCGAGATCATTCTGCAGGAAACCGAACGGCTCGAAACAATGCTCAGCCGGCTGCGCAATTATCTGCTCCCGGTGGACATGAAACCACGAGAATGCCACGTTAATGCGATTCTTAACGATTCGGTCGCTCTGCTCGCAGCGGAACTGAAAAAGCAAAAAGTAAAAATCCATTTGGATCTTTGTCCCGATCTGCCCACGGCGCACGTTGACCCGGCCATCCTCACCCAGGTCTTTGTCGCAATCATTCGAAACGCCGTGGAAATGATGGACTTGGAAAAAGAGATGACGGTGAAGACCTATTATGGCGAGCACAGCGTCTATGTGGACATGATCAGCCTGGTCGCGGAGAAAAAACTCTGGGACCCCGAGCTTATGCTTCTGCCATTGGAAGAGGGTGTCGAGGGGACCGGGATTCCCTCGACATTTAAGCTTCTTAAGGAAATGGGCGGCACGCTCTCTTTCTCCAAATTCGCCTCAAAGGCCAAATTTACGGTTTCGCTCGTTAAATGCCGTGAAGCCGCGCACGCTGAGGCAGTCCAGGGGGGCAACCGGGCGTGATTCAGGAGGCCAAAGAAGCAGCAGAATAACCGGGAGTACGCATCTATTCCTGGTTTTGAATAGTGAATGGTGGATGGTGCACACCTAAAATGACATCTCATCTCGAGACAGGAGCTTCAACATGGATTTCCGAATACCGGTCGAATTCGAAGAAAACCTTAAGCATTATAAGAAGTTCCTCTCCGAACGCCTCACCCCTGACCTTAGTAAATGGTACGCCGAAAAGCAGGTCCCCCGGGAGTTTTTCCGGCAACTTGGCGCCCGTGATTGGTTGGGGCTGGAACCGGACGGCAACGGTTACCGCGAGCACCAGACGCTCAAAGAGGCCCTCATGCAAGAACATCTCGGGACTGTATCGCCCGGCGTAGGGGTGGCCGTCCTGGTTCATGTCTCACTCGGCGCAAAGGGAATAATTCTTTTCGGGAGCCCGGATCAGAAAAGCCTTTACCTTCCCCCGGCCGCTCGAGGCGAAACCCTGATTTGTCTCGGCAATACCGAGCCCAGCGCTGGAAGTGACGTCGCGGGAATAGCTTCAACGGCGAAAAAAGTGGACGGAGGATGGACGCTCAGTGGCATCAAATCCTTCGTAACCAACGGCTATATAAGCGACCTTGCCCTCATTACGGCGGTCTCGGACCCGGACGCGCCTCGAAACAGCCGGCTTTCCATGTTCCTCGTCGACCTGTCCTCCAATGGAATCACCCGCTCCAAGCTGCACAAGGAAGTCTGGATTCCCTCGGACCTCACGCGCATTCAGCTCACCGACGTTTTCGTGCCGGAGGCCAACCTGGTCGGCAAGCGCGGACGCGGACTTCAGCAGGTGCTCGAGATATTCACCAACAGCCGCATCACTATCAGCGCGCTAACTCTGGGCACGGCCGAAGGGGCGTTCCGAAGCGGCATCGAACACGCAAAGAAGAGGCGGATTTTCGGTCAGCGAGTGATCGATTTCCAGGCGAAATCATTTGAAGCCGCCGATTTTTACAGCAAAATCGAGGCGGCCCGGTTACTGCTCTGGAAAGCATGCTGGGAAAAAGACCAGGGACTCGATTTCAGGCTTGGGGCTTCGATCGCCAAATATCTTTCCGTCGAGCTGGCAAGGGCTGTGGGGACATGGGCGGCAGACCTGTTCGGGGCGGCCTCGGTTATCTTCGAGCACCCCATCCACAAATATCCTATGGACGCCTGGGCCTCCTCTCTGGGTGAAGGTACTCAGGACGTCCAGAAACTCATCATCTTCAGGGAATTTATGAAGTCCGGCGCCGCCTGATGATGGATACGCAAAACCGGATGCCTGTTACCCGATGCCTGATCCCGGATCATGTGTATGGAATGGTTGTAATACATTGTACTCAGTCTAGTTTCCATCCGGAAAGGGTCCTTTTCCGCCCTGGCGGTGTCAATCTCCGGTCTTGCTTGTGCGGCGTACCGATGTACGCCTCCGCGCAAGTCCTCGATTTCCTTGCCAGGACGAAAAATCCCTCCTTTCCGAATCGGAAACTGCTAGTGCATTGTCAACAAAGTTATTACATCTTGCAGGGAATCGTCACCCCGGCGAAGGCCGGGGTCCAGTGCTGTTAACCAACTGAAAAGACGCTGGATTCCGGCCCCCGGACTAGACACTTCCGGGGCAGGCTTCGCCGGAATGACGGCCTAAGTACTCGGGACTTATGTAGTGGATCTTTGACTCAGGACACTAGTGTTCGTCCGGCGTTTCCGGATGGACACCAGTCTATCTTGAGAGGAAAAATGAAAGGAAAAGGATGAAGATGAAAAAATGGGCATTGTGCCTGGGTATTATGGCCCTGTTTACCGGATTATGGGCACCCTCAGCCAACGCCGATCTTTACTGGGAAACCGAAAACGTCTTCACCAATGTTCCAAGCCAGCCTGACGGGACCTCAATTCTGAAATATTATTTCACCTCCAGCGCCTTCCGAGTGCAATTGGATGATACCAAGGTCTTCATCGTGGACTACAATGCCATGCAGCTCTACTCGCTCGACACCAAAGCGAAAACCTTTACTGAGCACAATTTAAGTGAACTGCCGGGGCTTCATGGCGTGGCCCCTGCCGATAACAAGAAAATGGCTGAAATAATCGGGGCGGTGATGGCAACCCAGGTTACTCCTACAGATGAAATGAAAACCATCGCAGGCTACAAGTGCCGCAAGTATAATGTACGTATTGCGGTGATGAACGTAGAATACTGGGTTTCAAAAGATGTGCGGGGCTACCGGGAACTCAAGGCCCTGGGGGCTAAAGTGGGAGCCATCGCGGAGCACAATCCAATGCTCGGATGGTGGTTGACCCAGATCGATATCGCAGGCATGGTCGAAAAGCTTGGCGGTTTCCCGGTTTACACCGTCATCCATGTGATGGGCGGAACTGTTGCGAGCACTCTCAAAAAGATCGAGCAGAAGTCTCTGGACCCAGCGCTGTTCATTGTCCCCAAAGACTATGCTATGAAAAAGAGCAGGTGAGCCACAAGCAGTCAAACGGGCATGCCCCTTGTGCGCACCTTTTGCGATGAGGTGCACCCGCCGGAAGGGGGAGGACGCCTCAGGGACAAAAAAAGGGCGCCCGAAGGCGCCCCGGTTCTTAGGGCTTGTCCGTAAATAAAACCTTTGCGCTAGTACATTGTCAACAAAGTTATTACATGTTGCAAGGAATCGTCACCCCGGCGAAGGCCGGGGTCCAGTGCTGTTAACCAACTGAAAAGACGCTGGATTCCGGCCTTCGCCGGAATGACGGGCTGTAGGTCCTTACCTATCGGAACTTAGTTGACGCTGCACTAGCATCCGGCTTTTGGCCGGCTTTGGCCGCTCCTCAATCGCAAAATCCTCGACGTAGCACAACTACGCCTGCGGTTTTGCTCAATCTTCGCGACCAAATCAGTCTCAAAATCCGGCGCAATCCCTAAGAGGCTTATTTACGGACAAGCCCTTACTTGGAAGGGGCCCGCCTGCTTGGCCGCCTGTTAAATCTTCGGTGGGGTCTTGGCCGCAGGAAATCCACTCTGATATATTCATGCTTGTTTACGAATGAAATGAACACCCGGTCTATGTTAAGCTCCTTTTGCACTACGGCCCTTATCAGGGCTGGGTCGGAATATTTGCTTATTCCGTGTTTGCGATAATCGTCGGTTTTAATGTAAAGGGACATCGGGCAACCTCTCCGCTGCCGAATTTACCTGTTCAACAAGTTGAACAGTCCGGATTTTTCAAAAACATAGAACCTGTCACTAAATTATACAACATTTCACTCTCTCTTGTCAGCTTTTTGCAAATGGAAAACCAGAATTCGCTCAAAAATGACAGCGCTAAGCTCCAGGGGCTGGTTGAACGGATCACGTTCACCTGCGAAGAGGACGGCTACAGCGTGATTAAGGTCCGGGCCCCCGGATACAGGGACCTGGTCACTGCCGTTGGAAATTTTGTTTCCCTGTGCCCCGGCGAGACCCTTCTTATGGAAGGGACCTGGGGCACCCATGCCCGATTCGGCAGACAGTTTCGAGTCGATCGCTATGAGACAACCGCACCCTCAACGGCTGAGGGAATAAGGAAATATCTGGGATCGGGCCTTATACGCGGCATCGGGCCCAAAATGGCCGAACGCATAGTGAAGCGTTTTGCCGAAAAAACCCTGGATATCATCGAAAGCCAAATAGAGCGTCTCCTGGAGATCGACGGGATCGGCAAATACCGTATAGGGCAGATACGAAAGGCATGGGAGGAGCAAAAAGAAATCCGCACGCTAATGATCTTCCTGCGCTCCAACGGGGCGAGCGCGGCCCTCGCCTCCCGTATTTTCAAGAATTACGGGCAGCAGTCTGTCGATATCGTAAGGGAAAATCCCTATCGTCTGGCAATGGACATTACTGGAGTGGGTTTTCTCACTGCGGACAGGCTCGCCGGGAACCTCGGATTTGCCGCCGACTCCCCGTTGAGGGCCGAAGCGGGCATCCTTTTCGTTCTGCATGAGTCTGCCGAAGAGGGACACGTCTGCATGCCCCGTTTTTTGCTGATGGAACGGTGCCGCAACAGACTCCAGATTGAAACGCATATCCTGGAAGAAGCCTTGTCCCGCCTGAAGGCGGACACGCGTATAAAGGAGGAAAAACTTGCACCTGTCGGCTTCCGAACAGTTCGGAGACGAGCGGGCGATCTACCTGAGCCCCATGCATGCCTCTGAAGTCGGCGCGGCCGCACGATTTGCCGCCATCCAGCGCTACAGGAGGCTACAACCCAGGATAGATTCGCAAGAAGCTCTCAATTGGGTCCGCGGCCGCCTGAATTTCTCGCTCGCTCCTCTTCAGGAAGAAGCCGTCAAGCTGGCCCTTCGCGAAAAAGTTATCGTAATAACGGGAGGACCCGGCACCGGCAAAACCACCCTGGTTCGGGCAATTCTTGCCATATACGAGCGTATGGGCGCGCGCGTCAGCCTGGCGGCGCCCACCGGCCGGGCTGCAAAGAGGCTCTCCGAGACCACAGGGCATCCTGCCGCGACGATTCACAGGCTACTGGAATTCAGTCCACGAATGGGCGGCTTTCAGCGAAACGAGCAAAAACCTCTTCCCGCCGACCTCGTAATCGTGGACGAGACTTCCATGATGGACATAGTAATTGCCAACCACTTGCTCAAGGCAGTCCCCTCTCAGGCAGTCCTGGTCCTGGTGGGCGATGCCGACCAGCTTCCGTCCGTAGGTCCCGGAAAGGTGCTTGGCGATATTATCGAATCGGGCAGATTCCCGGTAATCCGTTTGACAGAGATATTTCGGCAGGCCAGCCAAAGCCGGATCATTACAAACGCACACCTCATCCGGCAGGGGGCCTTCCCCGACCTGCGGGCCGACAGCAGTCAAAAACAGGATTTCTATTTCATAAGCAGAGAAGACCCCCAAGAAGCGGTGAACACGATAGTCCAGCTCTGCACTGAAAGGATTCCGCGCCGCTTCGGACTCGATCCCATGGAGGACGTCCAGGTGCTGAGTCCCATGCACCGCGGAGAGGTCGGATCGCAAAACCTTAATTTGGCTCTCCAGAATGCCCTCAATCCAAGGGGAATAACGCTGGAGTCAGCAGGCCGCACTTTCCGCGTAAACGATAAAGTGATGCAGATAAAGAACAACTACGACAAGGACGTGTTCAACGGAGACATCGGCCGCATCCGAAGGATCGACCATGAAGACGGGCAAATCCGGGTTGAATTCGACGGCAGGAGCGTAAAATACGATTTTTCCGAACTCGAGGAACTCGTTCACGCCTACGCCATAAGCATTCACAAGTCACAGGGGAGCGAATACCCGGCGGTGGTCTTCCCCCTGCTCACCCAGCACTTCATGATGCTCCAGCGCAACCTGCTCTATACCGCGGTAACCAGGGCAAGAAAACTGGTTGTGATAGTGGGCTCGAAGAAAGCGCTCGCGATCGCGGTCAAAAACAACCGCATCCAGTCCCGGTTCACCCTGCTCAGGGAACGGCTTTCCCCTCAAGTCCATGGTTGACCGGCGTCTAAATAGATATTCTTGTGTTTCCTTCACAAAATTGATAAGTAAATCACCGCCGAGTCAGCAATTTAGTGCATCGGCTCGATTCGCTTTCGGCCTGCGGGCCGTTATGTAAACCCTTGCAAAGGTCACTTCATGAAAATAGCTGTCATCGGGACGGGTTATGTTGGGCTGGTGAGCGGGGCCTGCTTTGCCGAATTCGGCCATGAGGTCACCTGCATAGATTATGATGAATCGAAAATTACGCGGCTCGCCGAAGGGCAAATCCCCATTTATGAGCCGGGCCTGGAAGCAATAATAAAAAAGAACTCTCAGGCGGGCCGCCTCATTTTCTCAACCCAATACGACCCGGGCATTCCGGAGGCGGAAGTCGTATTCATTTCGGTGGGGACCCCGGCTTCGCGGCGTGGCGACGGTTATGCCGATCTGTCATATGTCTATGAAGCCGCACGCCAGATGGCTGCTCATCTTCGCGACTACACGGTCGTGGTGAACAAGAGTACCGTCCCGGTGGGTACGGCGGCGCAAGTCAAAAGGATTATCTCCGAAACCAATCCTTCGGCCACTTTCGACGTCGCCAGCAACCCGGAGTTCCTTCGGGAGGGGGCCGCTCTCAACGATTTCATGCGTCCCGACCGGGTCGTTCTGGGAATCGATTCCAAGAGGGCCGAAGAGGTGCTTCAATCAGTCTACAGGCCACTCTATTTGATCGAAACCCCCTTTGTCATAACTACAATCGAGACGGCAGAGCTTATAAAATACGCGGCTAACGCTTTCCTGGCCACCAAGATCAGCTTCATAAACGAGATCGCCAACCTTTGCGAGGAAATCGGCGGCAACGTCCAGGACGTAGCCAGGGGCATAGGTCTTGACGGCAGGATAGGAAAAAAATTTCTTCACGCCGGACCCGGCTATGGCGGCTCGTGCTTTCCGAAAGACACCCAGGCCCTGCTCAGAATAGCCCAGGAAAATGGGGTAGCTTTCCGAATTGTCGAGGCGGTAATCGAAGTTAATGCCGCCCAAAGGGCGCGAATGACTCGAAAAATCCGGCAGGCGCTAGGCGGTCATGAGGGCGGAAAAACCGTCGCTGTCCTTGGCCTCGCATTCAAGCCTGAAACAGACGACGTGAGGGACGCTCCGGCCATTACCATTATCTCCAAGCTGGTCGAACACGGCGCATCGGTTCGCGCTCATGACCCCCAGGCCATGGAGGAGGCAGCCAAATTACTGGCAGGCGTGAAATTTTGCCCAAGTCCCTATGAAGCATGCCAAGGCGCTGATGCCGTGGTGTTGATGACGGAATGGAACGAATACCGTGCGCTCGACCTGCTTCGCATTAAAAACGCTCTTAAAAGCCCTGTGTTCGTCGATCTTCGCAACGTTTACAGGCCGGCCGCGATGCAGCAGCTTGGATTCAGCTACCACAGCGTAGGGAGAGGCCGATGAATGGCCGCAAATCTCAGGTTTAAATGCGCTGCCGCCCTGTTCTGTTTCTTTGCGAGCTTTTTTTGGGCAATCGGCCTGCAGGGAACCCCACCCGGAACGGACCGGATTTTATGCAGCGAATCCGCCTTGGCACGGCAAGCGGAAACGGCACCCCTATCCTCCGCCAAACGTCATTTTGCTCATTTGTTTAAGGTTAGAATCATCAAAACGTATCCCCACGATCCCTGCGCATTCACTCAGGGGCTGATATTCGCCAACGGCTTCCTTTATGAAAGCACAGGCTTGAACGGCAAGTCCAGTCTGCGGCAGGTGGAACTGGAAACCGGCCGTGTACTGAAAAAATACGACCTGCCGTTCCAGTACTTCGGCGAAGGGCTGACTCTATGGCATGGGTCTCTCATCCAGCTCACATGGACCTCTGGAAAAGGGTTCGTATATAACGTGCAGAGTTTTGCAGTAGAACGCGAATTCAGCTATTCCGGGGAGGGCTGGGGGCTGACAAATGACGGAAAAAGCCTGATAATGAGCAATGGTACTGAAGAGCTTATATTTCTGAATCCCGCAACACTGGTCCGGCAACGCTCGCTGCGCGTGCTGGACAACGGCGAGCCGGTCCGCCTCTTAAATGAACTGGAATACATAAAAGGCGAGATCTTTGCCAACATCTGGCAGGAAGATTTCGTAGCAATTATATCCCCACAAACGGGTGAGGTCACCGGATGGATAGATATGTCGGCTTTGCGTGGGGAATTGCCGCCCGCAAGCAACGCCGAGGCACTGAACGGGATCGCCTTCCATGCGGAAAAAGACAGGATCTTCGTTACCGGCAAGCTTTGGCCGCTTCTCTTTGAAATCGAAGTAATAAAGCAGTAACTAACCCTACAGATGGCGGACCTATTTCCTTTTGAGAACGAAAACCTGCTTCACAGGCAATGCTCCGAGCACCTCGTGGACGTTAGCAAGCCGAGAGGGCTCCGATTCCAGCTCTTCCCAGGAATCCACAAGGACGCACTCTCCGTCTTTCCTGACCAGGATAGGCACTGTCTTCTTTGTAGGCTTCTTGCCTTCGAAAATCATGTTTCCCGGCTCTTCGGGCCGAACCAGTCTGCACTCGACGCTGAAGGAATCAACCCCCTGGTAAAGGGTCGAAGCCGTGTATGCATCTGAGGAAAAAGGTTCGATCCTGCCGTTGTCCAGAAGAAAGACGCTGTTACCGCTTTTTTGTTGGGCTGTTTCCACGGTTTGCTCTCTGCCGTCCCTTTCAAAAAAGGAAAGCTGGCTCTTGATAACTTCGACGTTGTCTCTGCGTTTCATCACAAAACTCTCCTTGAACCTTCCGGAATTTCTTAATAACTCGAAGGCCTGGCTTATTTCACCCTCCGGGGTACGCCCGCGCATTTCATAACAGTCCAACCGGCACAGGACACATCGGAATGCAGGAATCCTGCACTCGTCATTTTTGCACCAGACATATTGGGTCATTGAATTCGCTCTGTGTGGGGATAGCTTAGACGCTATCATTCTAACCGATTAAATGTCTGAATAATACTTAAATGAAACCCCGGGAGGAGATTTTTGAGCTCAAAAAAGATGCAATGAAATTAGCTTGATCGGTTGGTTCTTCTGTATGAAAATAACGCATTGTTCGTGCGGAAACACCCGATGAGATACAGACAGTTCCCGATGACTTTGCAGTCATCCCAAATACTGATTCTTTACGGAGAGACTATGACACAAAGTGCAAAAACCGGCCCGAGAAGACTCAGGCTCCCTTTTATCCTGATTCTAGCGCTGATCGCGGCCTCATGCGCCTCTACAGGTGGCCAGGACAAGAAACGCGGGGAATCGCTGAAGCTCTCAGTCGAGGAGTTCAACGGCGCCTTCAAATGGGAGGAGTATACGGAGGCGGCCGCTTTCGTGCCTGCGGACAAAAAAGAACACTTCTGGGCCGAGGTGGACAGATTTAAAGGTAAAATCAGAATTACCGACTACAATTTAAGGGAAGTCGAACAAAAAGATAAAAGCACTTCGGCCAACGCAATCCTATACTTCCAATTCTGGCGCCTCGAATCGCCCACCCTGCAGACCGTCACCTTCACCCAGAAATGGTCCTTCGACCAAAAGGAAAAACAGTGGAAGGTCAGCGATAGCGGGTTTGGGGCAATTACCAAGACCAGGGCAGGATTCTAACCGGTGCAGACCCTGAACCGTGAAGGCTGAAGTTAGAAGAGTGGGCTTCCGGCTAAACGCCTCTCGTCATAGACAGGCCAAGGAGAGCGTAGAGAATAGACCAGATTATTTTTATCCTTCACTTAAATAAACAGGGCCCGGAACTATTGGAAGACTCCGGGCCCAAGCAAAAGCATGCCAAAAATCGGTTAACCGCCGGGCGTACCGGGTGAGTGAGAGATCACAGCAGATCGAGTTCGGTGGGGTCCGGAGTTTCCCTGTATGTGCCGCAACAGATGATCATGTTGTCGACTTTTTCGAAATAGAGAGTTTTGGGCAGAGTCTTTTTGGTGACCGGATCGGACCAGTTATACTCTATCCAACCCGCACCTTTTTCCCTGGCCATGTTGACGATCTCCTTTATAAACTTCTTGCCGGTTGTGTCTTTGACTTCCATGAAATTCTTGCCGACGAACAATTGGTTCATACCATGCGCAAGCATGTTTGCCTCAAGGTCCAGAACAAAAATATACTGCTGATTCTGAACAAACTGTCCCCGAGGGTTTGTAAACTCGGCCATAGCAATTTCTTTGCCGGTGGCAGTGCAAAACGCTTTGGCTCTCTCTACCCAGTCCTCGGCTTTTTTGGGCTGATGCGCAGTCATGTTTCACTCCTTGAAATGTTTGGGGTTGGTTGCAAGAGAACAGTAACAAAAAAGAGCAATACCACTTTGGCACAGTTTTGTTAGGATTTCATCTCAAAAACTGCTCATGGAGGCCGACAGATCATCAAGGCAGGTCATCGTTTCCCGGACACCGAGTCGGCGCTGGTGTTGCGCGGCTGCCATAACGATCGACTCATCGGCTTTAGAACTCCGCATGCCCGGGTGTTCTCGGGAAGGGAATAACCTCGCGGATGTTCGGGATACCGGTAACGAATTGCACCAGGCGCTCAAGTCCCAGGCCGAACCCGGAGTGAGGAACCGACCCGAATTCCCTGAGTTCGATGTACCATCGGTAGTCGTCGATCGAAATCCCTTTGAGCCGCATCTGTTCGAGCAGCATTTCGAGCCGTTCTTCCCTTTGGGACCCGCCAATTATCTCGCCCGTTCCGGGAACCAGTATGTCCATGGCGGCCACGGTTTTTTCGTCGTCGTTGACGCGCATGTAAAAAGGCTTTAGCGATCTGGGAAAGTTTACGATCCCCACCGGCTTTTTAAAAATCTTCTCCGTTAGATGGCGCTCGTGCTCAGCCTGAAGGTCCTGTCCCCATTCAACGGGAAAGGTGAATTGCTCTGCAGATTTCTTGAGGATATCGACCGCTTCGGTATAGGTGATCACCTCGAAAGCGGATTCGGCAACGGTTTGAAGACGGCCCATCAATTCCGGCTCGATGAAGCGGGCAAAAAACTCCAGTTCCTCCCCGCAGTCGTTGAGGGCCACTCCGACCAGTTTCTTGATTAAAGCCTGTGCCATATCCATGTCGTCTTCAAGGTCGTAGAAAGCCATTTCCGGCTCCACCATCCAGAACTCGGCAAGATGTCTGCTGGTATTGGAATTCTCCGCCCTGAAAGTGGGGCCGAAGGTATATACTCCTCCGAGGGCCAGAGCATATATTTCGGCCTGAAGCTGACCGCTCACGGTGAGAAAGGCAGGCCTTGCGAAAAAGTCGTTCCGGTAGGGTTCCTCGCTCTCAGTAGCGCCGGGGTGGGTCGGATCGAGCGTAGTTACGCGGAAGATTTCTCCGGCTCCTTCACAGTTGCTTGCAGTAATTATCGGCGTATGGATATATTGAAAACCGCGATCCTGGAAGAATTGGTGAATTGCGTAGCTCAGCCTGCTTCGCACTCTTGCCGCCGCCCCTATAGTGTTGGTCCTGGGCCGAAGGTGCGCGATCTGCCGCAGATACTCGAAGGAGTGCCTCTTTTTCTGCAGAGGATAGACTGCCGGGTCCGCCCAGCCATACAGATGGATTCGTTCGGCCCGCAGCTCGATGCTTTGCCCTTTCCCCGGAGACGCCGACACGGTCCCTTCGGCCAGAATGGCGCTCCCGGTAGTGATTTTATTAAGCAGCTCGCTGTAATCCCGGCCGTCCAGTTCGGCTATCACCTGGAGGCCTTTCAGGCAGGACCCGTCGCTCAGCTCGATGAAACTGATACCGGCCTTCGAGTCGCGCTTCGTTCTGACCCAGCCCTGTACCAAAGCCCTTTCGCCCACATATTTATGTTCATTCCTGAACAGGTCGGCAATACGTACACCTTTTTCCATCTTCGGATCCTGAAGTAATGTTTTGACCAGGACGATTTGAATATCCCAGCGTGTTCGCCCCAATTATAATGGCTTTTGTTCCGCCATGCATCCATGCACCGGGGCTTCAACGGGTCTCCGTCCGAAAATATTTAGAATTAACAGCCCGCCAAGCCCTGTCAATAATTAAAACGGCGCTCGCCGGCATGGCGCCAGGCCCAAACCGTCACTAATTTATGATAGCCCAAAAACCGGACTGCGTGAAACCTAATCAACATGGAGCCAGTGTATGCGTCCAGATCCAAAAAGATCGGTATTTGTCATCCTTGTGGTGATCGCGGCCCTCGCGGGATGCGCGGACAAGGGTAAGGTTCAGCCCGCCGCACCGATGAGCAGCGGGGGGAGCATGATAACGATTGAGGCCGGCAATTATAAGTTTTCGCCCAATAAAATCCGGGTCGAAAAACCGGGCCTGTTGGGTATCGAAGTCAAGAATGTCTCCGGGTCGCAACAGAACTTCACCTTGAAGGACCTTCACGGGAAAATCATAAAAAGCGTTGATCCCCATCCCCGCGGAAGCGTCATCGTTAATGTGGAATTGCCTGAGCCGGGAGTCTACACATTTTATTCCAACAAGACTTTTCATTCCACTCTCGGAATGCATGGACAAATAATCGTCGGGCGGTAGAACGCCTGGAGTCGCATACCGGAGCCGGAAGAACGGATATCGGAAGTCGCATGCTGAAGGCCTCCAGCTCCCGCCTATCGCGTGTGACAGACCTCCGCTGCGGTCGGCCTCCGCGCTAGGCGCTCACATATCGCTACGGGAGGCCGGGCAAGCCCACTTCACAAAGTGAATCAGGGCGAAGCCCCGCGAAGCGAGACCTTTAAACCATTGTAGCTTCACTTTCTGATGCGCTTAACATTTGGCTTGCCTTCAAACGCACCACGTTTAATGTCTGTTCGTTCTGCATGGCTGCGCGCACGGTCGCCCCTCCTATCATCTCAGGCGCATTTTTTTCGAGCAGGGTATTATATAAGTCTATCATGCGAGGCCTCCCGCTTTTGGAGGGACCCGCTTTCCCTTTGCTGCCCCGGATCTCACATCCACCATCTCAGTTTGACACCTGTGACAGCGCGTGCTTATCTTTATGAGACGAATGGTTCTGTAGTTCCTGCCCATTCGTATAACACATTATGACAACTCAATATCTCTTCAAACGACGGAGATTTGCAATGGATAATGACAATATTCACGAACTTAATATAACGGAGCTCAGAAGGCAGAAAAGGCCTTTATGGATGAGCGACCTGGGCATTGATAATTACGCAGATATTCTGGGCGGGGGCGGCGACATATACACCGATAGGCTGCCACCCGCTTTCGCGAGGCATGAGGGCATGGAACTCAGCGAGGCAGAAGAAAAGGAGCTCGGACCTGTAAGCTTCAAAAATGAGTGAGGTAGAGATCCCCGGCGACTTGAATCAGCCGAAAGGGCGGACCTTATTATGTCCGACCGGATTTTTGGGTTGCCAACTTTTTGCGCCGGGTTTATATAAGCGACACTAATCATCTGATATTTGAAAGCTCAGGCTGTCCGGCCGGTTGAAAATGGTCGTTCCCAAACGGTCAATTCCATGGACTTGGACGGCCTCTGTTTTTGTTGTTATTGTCCAGGAAAGCTATGTCAGAGAGGAGAGATTGCTGATGGCTCGGGTAACCGTAGAGGATTGTCTCGCTAATGTGGACAGCCGCTTTACGCTGGTGCACCTTGCGGTCCGGCGCGTTCTGCAGTTGCGACACGGCGCGCTGCCCACGCTCGAAAACCTCAAGGCCAACAAGGAAGTTGTTCTGGCGTTGCGGGAGATTGCGGCAGGTAAAATAAATCCGGACAACATACGCCAGATTGATGAAGCCAGGCCTCTTCCCGCCGAGCCGACGATGCAGGAGGCGGACGTGGCGAGAGCGGACATCCAGGAGATCCTAGACGAAGTCATTTCCTATGGCGCTTCTATCGAATATGGAACTTCGGACCGGTATTTGGAGGAAGATCAGCCGCCGGAGAGTCCCCAGGCAGAGTAGTGCGAATCTGAAAGGGTAGTGTTCAATTCGGGAATATAGGATTTCGCCCGCGAGGCGCTCAAAATGGGAGGCATGCAAACGGCCGAGGTCGCTGAATTTCAAAAGAGCTTGCCGATGCCCGGCGGCTGGCTTCGAAATGTTGTCCCAGGCCGGTTCACGCTTGACAAAGATGGATATCGTGTTTACGGGTTAAGTACCTGCCGAATAACTTATTCCCTGTACATAACCACTAAGGACTCCAGGAGGAAACCGGTTTAGATGGGGAAAAGAGATTACTACGAGATTTTGGGAGTGTCGCGGCAATCGGGCGAAGAGGAGATCAAGAAGTCTTACCGGCAGCTTGCGCTCAAATACCACCCTGACCGGAACCCGGGCGATAAGCAGGCCGAGGAAAAATTCAAGGAAGCCGCCGAGGCTTACGAGGTTTTGCACGATCCTCAGAAGAAGCGCCTCTATGACGCATACGGTTATGAAGGTTTGCAGGGGACGGGCTTCAGTGGGTTTAGAGGTTTTGAAGATATTTTCAGCTCGTTTGGAGACATTTTCCAGGATTTCTTCTCATTCGGCGGCTTCGGCGCTCAGACCCGCCAGCGAACAGCAGCCAGGCCGGGTGATGATCTGCTTGTTACTCTTAATCTTGGTTTTGAAGAGGCTGTCTCCGGAACACAAAAAGAAGTCCAAATAGAAACCTTCGCCGAGTGCTCCCACTGCAGAGGCATCGGGGCTGAACCTGGTACCAGGGAAACAACCTGCCCCGCCTGCCAGGGTTCCGGACAGGTGGTCCAGTCACAGGGCTTTTTCCGGATCAGTACCAGTTGCGCCCGGTGCCAGGGTACCGGAAATGTGCTGGTCTCTCCCTGCAAGCAATGTCATGGCCAGGGGCGGATCAGGCAAAAGAAACTCGTCCAGGTAAAAGTGCCGGCGGGAGTTGATTCGGGTACACGGCTCAGGCTCAGGGGAGAAGGTGAAAGCGGCTATCGCGGCGGCGCTGGAGGCGACCTTTACGTAAGGCTCGAAGTTACCCCGCATCCCCAAATCGAGCGCGATGGCGACAATCTTCACTGCAAAATCTCCATCTCCTTTTTGCAGGCCATCCTCGGAGACACGGTCGAGATACCCACCCTGGATGGGGCAAAATCCCTGCAAATTGCCCCCGGAACCCAGCCCGGGGCGGTAGTTCGTTTCACTGGCGAAGGGGTCCCAAAATTGAGGGGATACGGACGGGGAGACCTTTTTGTCGAGGTCGAGGTAAAAATCCCAAAACACATTACGCCCCGTCAGGAAGAACTGTTGAAGGAGTTCATCGAGTTGGAGAAAGAGAAAGACCGGAACAAGGGTAAGAAATGGCCTTGGAACCGGCGCAAAGAACCTGATGCAGACGCGATGTCGGGCAGGAGGGGTTGAGGAGTTCGAGCCTGATGCCTGCCGCCGCTCCGAGGCAGTTTGAAGAATTCAGGGCTTCAGCCCTTTATTGTCCGCGGTGCAGGAGAGCCATGCCTGTTCACAGCCGGCTTTTACTCGTACTCCCGGACGGCGAGTTGCATGAGTATTTGTGCCAGGCATGCACAACCTCCCTTGGAACCAGAACGGTCCGGGACGCCCGACAGCACCGCATTATCATTCCATGAGTCCTTGATACCGAAACCAACCCCGGTTATAAAACCACCCTTAGATACGATAGACGCGAATTTAGGACCATGGATTCAGAAGCGCAGCATGGTGGATAGACACCAACTTTATCCAGTGGAGCTGATATGATCGAAGCAGAAGGACTGACAAAATTTTATGGTCCCATTGGGGCCATAAGGAATGTGTCGTTTCAAATCGAAAAAGGTGAAGTGGTCGGCTTCCTTGGGCCCAATGGGGCCGGGAAATCGACTACCCTCCGCATTCTGACCTGCTTTATGCCTCCATCATCGGGGATCGCCAAGGTGGAGGGCCTCGATGTTATCGAGAACTCCCTGCAGATCAGACAAAAAATCGGCTATCTGCCTGAAAGCGTTCCTCTTTACAAAGACCTCACGGTGAGCCGGTTTCTTCGGTTTGCGGCGAGTTCCAAAGGAGTTGAGGCAAAAAGAATGAACGCAGAGGTCAGCCGTGTCGTCTCAGCGTGCGGACTCGAAAAGAATGCCGACAGGATCATCGGCAATCTCTCGAAGGGTTTTCGACAGCGGGTCGGACTCGCTCAGGCGCTTTTGAACGACCCGTCGGTGCTGATTCTCGACGAACCCACAATCGGCCTCGATCCGGCACACATAATCGAAATAAGGCGCCTTATACAAGATTTGGGCGCAGACCGAACCATCCTTTTGAGCAGCCACATTCTTCCCGAGGTAGCCCAGCTTTGCCAGCGGGTGATCATAATCAACAAAGGCGAGATTGTGGCTACCGACAGTCCGGCCAACCTTACCAGCCAGCTTCAGAAAACAGTAAAGATCGTGCTGGAAGTAAGCGGCCCGATCCAGGAGTTTACGCAGGCAATTGAAAATATGACCGGCGTGGAGAAAGTCTCGCTGGTGAGCAATGGAACAAGCAGGTTTGTCATAGAGACCGACCCGTCCAAAGACATACGCCCGGAGATTGCGGCCATGGCGGTGCAGAAGGGATGCGGCCTGCTCGAGTTGAAAACGATGCAACTCAGCCTTGAGGACATATTCATGCAGCTTGTGACTGAAGAGCCATCCGAGGAGGGAGCCGAATCATGAAAGGTTTTTGGCCCGTTTTTAAAAAAGAACTTTACCAGATGTTCATGTCCCCCATTTTTTACGTGGTGGCCTTCATTTTCCTCCTGGTTTCGGGTGTTTTTTTCAACTTCATTTTGACACAGGTCGTTCGGGTCAGCTTTCAGGTGGCCCAACACCCTGAGCTCGTCAAAGAGATGAGCATGACTGAGTTATTCCTGCGCTCTTTCTTGTGGAACATCAGCATTGTTACGCTCTTTATCGCTCCTCTTTTAACAATGAGGCTGTACGCGGAAGAACGCAAAAGCGGCACAATCGAACTGCTGTTCACCTACCCTGTGACCGATGCAGCGGCCGTCGCCGGTAAATTTGCCGCCTGTTTGACCACCTTTGCCGTCCTGATCGCAGCAACCCTTCCGGGCGTTATCGCAGTTGCGTTTATTGCAGGACTCGCCTGGAAGCTGATTTTTTGCGGATACGCAGGACTGTTTCTGCTCGGATGCTCTTTTCTCTCTTTTGGCATTTTCGCCTCGACCCTTACTCGCAACCAGATCATCTCGGCCATTATTACATTCGGTGTCCTGCTCGTACTCTGGTTCATAGGTGAAGCAACAACAACAGCGAACCCGGTGGTGGGAAGTATTCTGGAATATGTGTCGGTTTCAAAACATTTCGAGGGACTGTCCAAGGGTTTGATCGATTCCAGAGACATTCTCTTCTACTTTGTTTTTTCGGTCTTTTTTCTTTTTCTTACGCTTAGACAGATGAGTTCTTACCGCTGGAGAGGTTAACCATGAATAGATGGGCTTACGGCGCAAATACCATAGTTTCCACTATTATTTTTTTTGCCATCCTGGTTCTGCTTGTCCTTATCGCCGAACAGAAACCTTTAAGGCTGGACCTTACCGAAAGCCGGTCTTTCAGCCTTTCCGGACAGACCCGGAATATCCTCAACGAAATAGACAAGCCCATAGCGGTCAAAATCTTCATTTCGGCCAGCGGTCCCGGCGCTCAAAACAAGGATAAGATAAAGGACCTTCTTAATACGTACTGCTACTATAACAAGCACATCAAATACGAGTTTGTGGACCCGGACAGCCAACCGGAAATAACACGCCAATACGAAGTGAAGACCTACGGGACCACCGTCCTTGAAGGATATGGCAAAAAACAGGTCGTTCAGACCGCAGATGAAGAAAGCATCACCAATGCGCTGCTGAAACTAACCCGCAAAGAGCAAAAGAAGATTTACTTCCTCGCGGGCCATGGCGAGCATTCGCTTGTCGCTGATGCGATGGACAGCTTTTCCAACGCCAAGTCCGCCCTCGAAAAAAACCTTTACGTGGTCGCCGACCTCAACCTGCTTCAGCAGGAAGATGTGCCTGCGGACGCCGCTGCGGTCATAATCGCCGGACCTCGAAAGCAAATTCCCGAACGGGAACAGGGGATAATGAAAAACTACCTGGCCAAGGGCGGCAAAGTCATGCTGATGATCGATCCGCTCATAGAAACCGGAATGAAAGATTTTCTTAAAGGCTACGGGATTCAAATCAGCGATGACGTGGTAATCGACCGCCTCAGCCGTTTATTCGGTGCAAGCGAGCGCGTGCCTGTCGTAATGGAATATGGGCCGCACAAGATTACCGATAATTTCAGCGAGTTTACTTTCTACCCGGACGCCAGGTCCGTGGTTCCAGCGGACAAGCCGCCCCAGGGAATCGAAGTGCAGGTGCTCGCTTCCACTTCCCCCAACGCCTGGGCGGAGCGCAACCTGGAAATGCTAAAAGAGGGCAAGGCCGCATTTGACAAAGATAAGGACCTGCCCGGTCCGGTCCCCCTGGTGGTGCTCGCTAACATTGCAGGACACAAGGAACCGGCTGACGCCGGGCAAAAAAATGACAACAGCCCCCCGGCAAAGGACGGCATACTTGTAGTTGCAGGCAACTCCCTGTTTGCCTCCAACTCCTACTTTAATGAGTATGGAAATGGGGACTTTTTTCTTAACACGGTCAGCTTTCTTGCCGACGAAACAAACCTGATCGCAGTCGAAAGGCCAAACACCAACAAACCCCTGCTGCTCACCAGGACTCAGGCGACAACCATCTTCTGGATCGTTCTTGTAATAGTTCCGTTTTTGGTCCTGGTTTCCGGGATCGCGGTCCGCAGGGTCAGGAGGTCCCAGAGATGAAATGGCGGACTACTGCGGTATACTTCCTCGTTCTGCTGCTGATCGGCGGGATATATCTGGTGATAAGTGCAAAACAAAAGGAAGCGGCACGGAAAGAGAACGAATCCAGGCGCGTCTTTGCCTTCGACGCCGGAGCGGTTAAAGAAATTGAAATCAGGTCCGGAGAGACTAAAGCGATTCGCCTTGAAAAGGGGGAGAAGTGGAGAATCTCTGAGCCAATTGCCTCGGATGTCGACAGTGGGGAATTCGCCGGCTTCTTTTCGGCGCTTCAGCACATCGAGCAGGAGCGCAAAATAGGCAAACCGTCCGATAATCCGGATGCTTTCGGGCTCAATAAGCCCTCCCTCACGGTCCGCCTGCTGGCAGGCAGCGACTGGCTCGAACTCCGGATCGGAGGGAAAAACCCCGCCGAAACCTCGCGATATGCACAGGCGGGGGAAAGCGGCGACGTTTTCATGATGTCCGGTTCAACCTATGACGCTCTGAACAAGGGCCTGAAAGATCTCCGCAGGAAGGACCTGTTCACCTGGCAGCCCGACCAGGTTCACGCCGTGGATGTGAAATGGCGGAGCGGGGATGAATTCAGCCTCGAGCGGCAGGGTGGGGCAAAACAGTGGAAATCTGCCACCCAGCCCGGCCTCGAAATCAAAGCCAGGAAGGTCCAAAGCCTGCTCGATGAACTCCATTGGCTGCGGGCTGTGGATTTCGTTGAAAAAGACGCCATGCCGTCCTCGGCCCAGGTCGAGATCAGGCTGCACCTCAAAGATGGGCAAACATCCGAATTGAAGATCGCGGATACAGGCCAGGCAAAAAAACAGGCAATTGCCTCCTGCTCAGAAATCGAAGGCCCGGTGTTGGTTCCCTCTCATATCCTTGAGTCGGTCCCGCGCTCTGTCGTCTCGCTCGCCGACCGTTCTCTTATCTCGGCGGAAACTGAGGACATGAGGGAGATTGCATGGAAAACGGCCAACGGGGGCGGAAACCTGGTCTGGATGGATGAAAACACCTGGGGAGAAAAGGAAGGCTCGGCTGCTCCCAAGGCCATTGAAAAAGCTTGGGCGGTCAGGAGCTTCCTGGCCTTCATCGACAGTGCCGAATACATCGAAGCCGTGGAACCCGGCTCCAACCCGCCGGAAGGGGCCCCCAATTCGGTCCGGTTCGTGGATGTCTTTGGGAAAAAGAGCTCGCTTACCTGGAACGCACTTGCCTCCGACAATGCAGCCCCTGTGACTGTCTGGATGCAAAGAGACGGTGCGCCTCGTGAGGTGAAGATAAAACACGAGGCCGCTCAACGGCTGAACGAGTCACTGGCCCAAATGATCGCAAGCGTAAAACCCTCGAAAACTAATTGAGGATCGAGGCCAATTGATCTGATCTTTATGCCCCATCTATTTGTTGCTTGGATGGCCTGCTTTTCTTGTGAGGCGAACCACTCTTGCTTCGATTTACCGACGTATCAAGAGCTTGAAGATTCTTCGCAGCACCTGAGCGGACCTTGGATATTGAGGTAGTGTGGTCGGCTTCCCACCCCTTCTCGGAAGTTTTGCCTTGGGCAGGCCTGTGCATGATTTTCCCGTGCGGGTCTTGGCGATGTTGAACGGAACTGGCAAATTCAAGGGCGTGCCGGACTCCCTCGGGATTGCGGGCAATCACCGTGAGATAAGCTCGTGTTGGTTGATCAGGCTCGGTGCGGCCTTGTTCCCAATCCCGAAGCGTGCCAAGCGGAATATGATACCGCACCGCAAATTCTCGTTGTGAGAGATTAAGCGCATGGCGCAAGGTTTTGATGCGTGGGACGCGCCGAGCTATCTTTAATTCCTCGGCAGTCATGGGTTTTGCATCAGGATCGGCCGCCGCCGCCGCCTCAATTTCTGCCTCTGTCATCGGACGCATGGGGGTGTCGGGCAACGGACGTTCCTTGTCGCCGCTCAACACCTCGACAATCGTGCCGTCAGGATGAATTTTCGCGATAGTAGTCTTCTTGCTCATGTTTTGTTGCCCGTCGTGCTGAGATAATCCGAATACGCTCACCGTGGTCTGTGTAGGTCACGTGCAGGATGGTGCCCTCACACATGCCGATCAAATTCACGCGCTCTTCCCCGTAGTTCTCGCGGTCATCAATCCGTTCAACGCCGAAACGATCGCTGAACGTTTTAATGGCCCGCTGAAAGGTGACCCCGTGGTCACGCCAATTCGCGGCAGCCTTCTTGTTATCCCATTCGAACTCGATCATAGAGTACTGATTATCAGTATATATGTCAACTGTCCAGGCGATTTCTTGCTAACACCTTTTGAGGATCGGGCAAGGGCAGAAAACAATCAGTAAAAATAAAACCGGATAATTCCAATTGTCCAGTGTTTTAGGTGTCGGTCGGCCCGCAACGTTTGACATGGGGGGGTTCCAAGATAGGGACAACCCCTTTGTCCAGTTTCTTCTGTAGTTTGGAAACCTTCGGGAGGATGGGCGGGCAGAGACCCCTTAAAACCCACGCCTGTTCTGCAGTATTGACTTTATGATAACTAAAACCGAGAACTCCCGTTGATGGTACCAACCGGTTTGGCTTTTCAGTTACGCCGTTCTCTTAGTAGAGCTTCGGCTTTCTGCAGGTTCGCCTTGGTTATCTTTACACGGTAAGCGGCCTGACCAGATTCGAAAGCTTCAAGGGCGGCCTTGTAGGCGGCAACGGCCTCTTCGAGAGGTTCTTTCCTGCCGCTCTGCTCACCAAGCACTGCAAGGGCGTAGCCCAGGATGATACGGATTGAGCCTTTTGCATCAGAATCCCAACCCGGACGGTTGGCGCTTGCATCAAGCAAGATGCGCACGCGGGCAATGAAGGGAGGCAATTGATCTGCCACATAGCTACCCTCCTTGGCCCTGAACTCGGCATCATGTGAAGCTATAAGCAACCGTAAGATTTCCGTTAGATCAGACCAGAACACTGCCGGCAGGCGAAAGGAAGATTCCGCGGAGGTTGCATCATAAAGCTGCGACCTAAGCTCGCTTCCAAGGGATACTGTCCAGAAGAGTCTTGGTGCGGTTTGGCCACTGATGCTGAGGACTTTCCCCCAAATGAGCACGGAGGCTCCGCTTTTCTTTAGATACTTCTGTGCGCTTTCATGGCCCAGTTTTTCCTGTTTTTCAAGGTCCGAACCTTCCAGGGTAATGGTCCGATCCAAGTGAAAAACCTTAATCTCTTTAAACTCCTCCCGAATCGCATTGACAATTCGCTCCTCTTGTTCGCGCTTTGTATCGTTTTCCAGGTGGGCGACAAGGATGGTAAACCGGTTCGGGTCAGCCTTTGGAACCGGCTCGCGGAATAAACGAGTGACGACGGACTCAACACCTGGCCACTTGCTCACCTTATCCCAATGCGTCCAGATGTACCAAGCAGCAGAAAGAAAAGCGATTACAGCGAGGCCACGAACACCGAAACGGTGGACCAACCATCTTTGGACCTCTTCCCAGAAGCCAGGGACCATATTGTCGTCCACTAACTTTCTTCTTTCTTAAGTTAAGAGAGCGAATTTATGGACTGATACCCTGAAATCACTTTTATTGCACAACTGCCGTATTCACAAAGAATTGTGTCCGCAGTGTAACGCCTAACTGACGTGACTACAAGACATTCATGGGCAAACCGGGTAAGGGATCGCGCGCGCAACGGAACGGGCGGTGATGTTGTGGATTTGCGAAATTCTCGAACGGAGTAGGGCCAAGGCAACGTCTCGCTACTAAAAGGTTAATTTTCCAAAAATAGGCGTTTTTTGTGCTTAGAAGGCCATTGTTGGCCTCGAAATTATTGATGAAAGAAGCCTGGGGTTCGCGGAGGCTGGATTCGTCATCCGTTCCGCACAAAATTAGAGGGCAGCCCTTGAAATTAGAAATAAATTAAGGATAGATTAAAAATTGAGCTCGTTGAAATTAGAAACAGCGTCCCGAGACGAAGAGGCGGCCGGCAAAAGGATGAAAGGAGTATCAAATGAGCAAAGCTATAGCTTTGGACACATTGATACCTGATGATAGCGAGTATGAAAATTCCTCGCAGCCATTCGTAATCGGTTTCATGATACGATCGACACGAACGGACCACTGCTTTTCACTACAGACGCCAAAGACCTGTTTGATATCTTTCTTAATGAATTTCCCGCAGGCGCAATCCGCCGGAATTTTACCTGCCAAGCATGCAGGCGGTTCACAGATATGTATGGTGGACTCGTTAGCATCTGCGATGACGGACTCCCGATTTCTGCTGTGTGGCCTGCCGAAGAGGCCGTGCCGTTGCCCTTCATGGCTCCTGTATCCGCTGTTCGCGAGGCAATCTCCAAAGCCAAGGTGACGGGCGTTTTCCTGACATCAAAGAATGTGTGGGGCCTTCCTGTAACCGGGCCGTGGCATCACATGGCTGTTACGCCGGTAAACGATCTTGTCTTCAAGAAAGGACTCCAAACACCATTTCAAAAGATGGCCGAGTGCAAGGAAGAATTTGTCATGCTCAAAGCCGGCCTGAGAGAGTTTCCGCTTTCCGCAGTTGAACAGGCATTGAAAGTGCTCCGGTTGGACGCACTCTACCGCTCAGAAAAATGCCTTGGAGTGGCCGAATGGTTGGCCGCTCTGCATAAGAAGCTGGCTGAGATTAGAAACAAGCAGCTCCGGGATAACCTCGTGTGGCGTGCCGTAGCTTCAGCCCCTCCCGGCTTTTGCCATGTCAGAAACACCATGATCGGGACTTTACTTGACGATATCATTTCCGGCATGGATTTTGACGATATCAGTTCCCGGTTCGCTGCCAAAATGCACCCACTCCAATACCAGAGGCCGCAAGCGCCTCCATCGGCCGAAAATATTGCGCAGGCGGAAAAACTGATCGAAGAAATGAAAGTGGCAGGTTCGCTGGCCCGGAGATTCGCACGGGTAGAGGAAATCCAAGCGATTTGGCGACCGTCAACAATTCCTGAGACTGACAAGCCGCAGGCCGGAGGCGTTTTCTCACACCTCAAACCCAAGAGGCCCGCGCACGAAATTCCAAATCTTGATGTCCCCGCAATCACTGTGACGTGGGACAAGTTCCAAAGAACGGTGCTGCCGGATGCAGCCAGGCTCGAATTCGTAGTCCCGGATGAACGGATGAGTTATTCGGCCATTTTAACGGCGGTCAACGAGGATGCGCCGCCCATTTTTCAGTGGGATAACGAAGCGCAGCGTAACCCCTTCTCGTGGTATGTCTATATAGGTATGTCAATGCCGGCCGACTGGAACCTCACTCCGGGGCCGGTGGACGTGACGGCTATCTGTCTTCAACCCTCCATGTGGTTTTCCCCTGAGAAGTCCAGGCATCAGGGTGAGAGCATCATTCTGATTCTGAATGGTGCAGTAGATCAAAGAGAATCAGGGAACGCTCTTTTCCCGGAAACGCTCAAGGCCGATTTCCACGGGATTCGTTCCACTATCGAGGCATATTCCCGGAGCGCCAGGATTGAAGGAAGAGAAGAGGCTTCTGCGTGCGGCTTGAGATTAGGAAAGGACCAGAAAACCTGGCAGTCGGTCAGGCTGATTGTCACGGAAGGAAACGGTAACCGCACCGGCTATGATCTTGATAGATGGGATTGACAACTGACTGGATTCGAACGGGGTCGGGCCAAGGCAACAGTCATCGGCCTATTCGCTAATCGGGTCTTCGGTGTGGAAGTCTCGTCCACTCTCCCCGGCCAGAGCCTCAAGAGCAGCAATCCACATATTGACGCGATCCTCACCGTAGGTTTTCTTCCACGCCTGAAGGATCAGAGCTACGGGAACGTCGGGGTAGCTTCCCAGATCTTCCAGGTATTCCATGAATTTCTGATTGTCCAGATTGTGGGCATGAAAAATTGAATCTTCCAGACCATTGAATTCGAGCGGCGGAACCCTGTGCCTGTGGCATAGTTCCTTGTTAAAGGCCGGTGTTGCCTTGACCCATTTACCTTCCAGGTAGAATTCAACAAATCCGTGGCAAACGAAGAGGTCGGACCCGAGGAACTCGAGGAACTGCTTGGTGGCCAGATGGTTTCGTACATTGGCAAGGCCAACCCTGGAAGGGATTCCGCATGCTCGTCCGAGGGCGCAAAGCAAAGAGGCCTTGGGGATGCAGAAGCTTTTCCCGCGAGCCATGACGTAGCTGGCCCGGTAGTGTTCCGGACGATAGAAGGGAGTATAAGGATCGTAAAGAATTCCATCACGAACCGCAAGATAAAGCTGAACGGCTTTTTCCACGGGATTGTGAAGGCTTCCCGCCATCTGATGTGCATAGCTGCGAACGACGGCGTTGTCGCTGTCTATGATCGATGTTGGTCTAAGATAATCTTCCATGTAAGGCGGCCGTCCATCTTACTCTTTGTCAACGATCCCGGCTTCCGTGTAGGGCAGAGGGATACCAATGGAGCCAAGTTTGTTCCTGCCAACGAATCTCGAAGGGCATTTGGGGTTCGTCCAAGACCCTTCCAGGAAACCTTCAAGGCCATAGAGCCTCCCATATACGAATCAAAAACGCAAGTGCAAGATCGCCCATCGAAGAGCCAACGTTGGTGGGCACATAACTGTGCCCGCCCTACAGGAGCAGTGCTATCCGAAGATACAAGGGTTACGGGGTACCAGTTGTAAGTAACGGAATCTATTATGGCTTGTGCGCCTTACGAATTCTTTCCAGGAGATCTACAATATGCCGGTAACGTTTCAATCCTGAAAGCCACTCACCCGGAATGGCCTCAAAGCCGAGGTGAGCCCCCAGAATCATTCCCACCAACAATCCCCGTCCGGCGGAATCTCCTCCCGCCATGACGTTTTCCACGAGGGCCTCTCTCAGATTTCCTTCATATTTGCCGATAAGATGCACAACCGATGGGAAGGCACGCTCGACATCGCAACTTTGGCCAAACTTGAGAATGGCACTCCGTGTGTCGCTTCGCGCACTTTCGATGCCTTCCGCCGCCCATTGTCCGAGAACGGATTCCCTGAAGTGCTCCTCCCTTACCTCCCGCATGGCAGATAGGGGTGTTTCTCCCTCAAGCACCTTCAAGGTGACCCCGGCAAAAAAGTCAGAAGCATCGATTACCGAAGGGTTGTCGTGTGTCATTGCCGTTTGAGTTTTAGCACTTGAAAGGAGTTCTCCGAGATCATTCCGGTAGCGGTAGACCAGTGGGGCAATGCGAGCAGCGCCTGCCAAGTCGGAGGAAGAGGATCCGGAATTTTCGGGGTTTTTTCCGGAAGTGAAGTTAGCAAGGGTCGCCTTGGTCGCCTTATCGACATAACCTTTGTAGGTTTCAAAGAGTTTTCTCCATCTTCGGGCAAAATCATCGATATCAAAGCCCGAAGATGCGACAATGGATTCCAAAAGCACAAGTGTTTGGTCTCCATAGTGGGTGAACTCGCCCAAATCCTTTGTGGCATGATAGGAGTTCTCAAGGGGTTTCAGCAGGCCCTCAACTCTTCCAAACTTGCGATCAATTTCGCCGGTATCGTAAATCCAATGTGCTCCCAAGGCCAGTGAATCGGCTGCAAAGGAAGCCAGAACCATCGCTTCAGCTTTGTCTTGCATCGTCTCTCCTCGAACCTGGCAAATAGCCTTTATCCGGAATATAAGAGCAATAAAATGGCGTGTAAACCTCTATTCCCGGCGTAGACTATGCGTTCGTCGACAGGCATCGTCCGTCATAACACTGCCACTACTCCGTCATGTAAGGCGCACTTGACTTACGTCTCAGCGGACTTTAGTTTTTCGCTGGAACATGGTCAGAATCGGCTTTCATCGCAGATTTATAGCCGGACACATGGGGGCAACAGAATGCTGAGCATGCTCTATCGAATCCTCACTTCCCTCGGTTATCCCAGCCCAATACACCCCGCCTTTACCCATATCCTGAGAGGACTCGTGACGGGCGCCCTCGTCTTCGACCTGATTGCCTGGTTTTCCCAGTCCGAAAAACTGACTTTAGTCGCCCGGACATTCCGGAAGACTGCATGCCGGCCTCCAATGCCTTTGTGGAAAGCGGAGCTAATGTGGCATTCTCCTGTTTTGAGAATGGGATGGAACTCATGGACTACCTATCAGGGCATTCCCACGTTTAAGGGCATGCCTGGAGTATGGACCGCAGGAAAGGCTTATGACTAAACGCATCATCAGAATTTTTATTTTCGCAGTTTTTCTCACATTGCTTTTTTCAACCTGTATTACGGGGATTGTTACAGCCGCCCGGGAAGAGACCCTGCTGGGTGCCGTAGTTAAGCGAGGGGACGGTTTTGTGATCGAAGCCGACGAAGGAGATTATATCGTGAAGGGAAAGGACGTTCTCGAAATTCGCCGGCAAACTGGTCGAGGTAACCGGAATCATAACCGAGAGCAACAAAGGGGACGTAATCGAAGTAAAATCGATTCAAGAGCTCGAAGAAACCCTACCGGAATGAGGAAGAGGCAGGACGCCCTTTGATTCAATCCTCGGGCACGCAGTACGGATCGAGTCCAGGCGATTGTAACTACTCTTTAGAATTGAGGCAGCACTGAAATACCCCACGCCCCGCGAGGTATGGTGGCTGCCCCGGCCACAACCTTTACAAGCCGACTTATCATCCGGAGAAAGCATCATCTCAACGGCCGGAGAATGTCCTTCAATCAAAGGAGAGCATCTATGAAACATGGATCCACTCAACCGGACACCTCAGGCGATTTGTGCCGCCGCAACTTCCTCCAGCTTCTTAGCTTGGGAACCGTGGGCCTGGGCTTTGGCGTCTCCATCTTTACACGCGGATATGCCATGGCTGAGGAAGCAGACAAGGAGACGGCCCATCAACTACTCATGCAGGGCACCAAGGACTTCAAAGGGGTCCGGATTTCCGAGATCACCCCTAATGAAATGTTCTATCAAACCACCTACGATGGTACTGCTGATCTCTCCCTGGATACCTGGCAGCTCAGGATCGAAGGACTGGTGGAAAAGCCGATGACCCTCAAGCTGGACGACCTGATGAAGTTGATGGATAAAACGGAAGCCGTAACACTATCCTGCATCGGCAATCCGGTGGGGGGTGATTCCATTGGGAATGCAATCTGGGAGGGAGTGACGCTGAAAAATGTTCTGGAACTCGCAGGTCCCAAATCGGGAATCAAGAAGGTGGTCTTCTACGGGGGGGAAGGCTATACGGATAGCATCCCTTTCGATCTTGCCATGGACGGGACTGTTTTCCTCGCGTACCGGATGAATGGGGTTCCCTTGCCGCGAGAGCATGGCTTCCCGCTTCGTGCCGTTGTGCCCGGGATCTATGGAATGAAGAATGTGAAGTGGTTGCAGAAGGTCGAACTGGTGGACCACGACTACAAGGGGTATTGGGAAGGGAAAGGATGGTCGGATACCGCAGAGATCCTTACGCTGTCACAGATCCTGATGCCCATGACAGGTCAAAAAATACAAGCCGGGACTAATGTGGTAGGGGGAATTGCCTATGCCGGCCGGCGCGGAGTCGCCAAGGTGGAACTCTCTCCTGATGGCGGAAAAACCTGGAACCCGGTGGAACTGAAGTCCCCTTTATCTGATTTCGCCTGGGTGATTTGGCGTTATGAATGGAAGGCGAATGAGAAGGGCACCTTCAGGCTCCGAGTTCGGGCGACTGATAAAAAAGGAAAGATCCAGGAATCTGGCAGCTTGCTGGCCCGCTCCTATCCTGACGGGGCCAAGGGTATCCATGAAATTAAGATCAGTATCACGTGATTTCAGTGAGAAAAGGCTCGGTGGGCTGCGCTCCGTTTAGCCCGGCACCCCACCTACAAATCGTTTCATAGTTTAGGGTGTCCCAAAGGGACATGAGATGCTGCGGTGAATAATTCAGAGAATGATGAAAATAGGTGACTATCATCTCTTTCAAAAATTAACTCGATAACTTCAAATCCCGCCCCCCATGGGTAACTTGGATTCCTGTGTGTATTACCTCCCCGCTGTTTCGGATTATTTCGTCGGGGCCGGTTGATTTAGGCGGCAGCCACCGTTTCAATACGGCGAACAACCGGTCCCGATTGAAGGGTTTGCTGAGGTAATCGTCCATCCCGCTGGCTATACATTGCTCACGGTCTCCCTGCATTGCATGGGCTGTCATTGCAATGATGGGGGTGTGGCGATTTGGCTGTGCCCGGCCGGATCGATTCTTTGCTTTTTGCGTTTCTGTTTCCCTGAAGATCCGTGTGGCAGCGTAGCCATCCAGTTCCGGCATCTGGCAGTCCATGAGCACAAGGTCATACGGAGTTTTTGAAAGAGCATCGAGAGCTTCCTGCCCGTTGGACACCACTTCAACACTGCAGCCAAAGCTTTCCACCATACATCGGGCTACTTCCTGGTTTACAGGCTGGTCCTCGGCAAGGAGTACCCGTGCTCCAAGGAAGGCGTTGGCTTTGTCACCGTCACTGGACTCGGACATCAGTTGCCGGGTTTTCTCAGATTGAGCTCCCAGTGTAGAGGCGATGCAATCATAAAGCTGGGACTGCCGCACGGGCTTGGTCAGATGAGCGGAAATGCCGTGCCTGTGCATCGTTTCTGAGTCGTAGTCCTGACTTATGGAAGTGAGCAAAATGAGTTGGACAGAAGCGATAGCGGAATCCCCCTTGATCGCGCGGGCCAGTTCCAGACCGTTCATCCCCGGCATCATCATATCCAGTATCGCCAGCTCATAAGGGTCTCCCATCGCAACTGCCATTTTGAGCATTTCCAGAGCATTTTGACCGCTTTCAGCACGCCCGTTGCGCATGCCCCATGAGAGGACCTGATGATGCAGGATGTTGCGGTTATTCGCATTGTCATCGACGATGAGCACACGTATGCTCTTGAGATCAACATAGTTTGCAACCTTAGGCTGCAAGGGAATGGGAAGGACCTTGAGCCGCACCGTGAACCGGAAAGTACTGCCCTTCCCAAGTGTGCTCTCGACCGTGATTCCTCCGCCCTTCATCTCGCACAACTGCTTGGTTATAGCAAGACCCAGACCTGTGCCGCCGTATCTTCGCGTAGTGGTGCCGTCTGCCTGCGAAAAGGCTTCAAAGATATGCTCCCGGATTTCCGGAGCGATCCCAATCCCGGTGTCATGGACTTCAAAGCACAGGCGTCCATAATCTTGTTCTCTTTCTAAAACGCTCACGCGGACGAAAACTTCTCCGCGTTCGGTGAACTTGACGGCATTGCCAACGAGATTTGTCAATATCTGGCGCAATCGCCCGGGGTCGCCCTGCAAGGCTGTGGGAACATCCTCATCCAATTGGCACAACAGTTCGAGGCCCTTCTGCTGAGCCCTTTCCGCGAAGAGTTGCATGACCTCTTCAACGGACTCCCGCAGATCAAAGTCGATGCTTTCGAGCTCCAGTTTGCCTGCTTCAATTTTTGAGTAGTCCAGGATGTCATTCAACACTCCCAGGAGCGATTCACCGGAGTGGAGTACAGTTTTGGCAATATTCTGCTGCTTTTCATCGAGATCTGTCCCCAGCAGCAATTCTGTCATGCCAAGCACGCCATTCATTGGAGTGCGAATCTCATGGCTCATATTCGCAAGAAATTGAGACTTGGCCAGGCTTGCTGCTTCAGCCGTTTCTTTCGCCTGCTTCAATTGCAATTCATAATTCTTGCGCTCCGTTATATCTCGTATGAACACGAGATCGGCCACTCTCCCATGAAGTGTGGAGAGTCCTGCATTCACCTCTATGTATATTGTTGAGCCATTTGAAAGCCTCAGGTGAGATTCGTACGTCGAGAGGACATTCTCCCCGCGGATTCTCCGGTTGTAGCGATCTTCGAGCATTGATACCAGGGATGGGTCCAGAAACTTGACGAATGGATATCCGATTATTTGCTCGACATCCAACCCCACAATTTCAGCGGCCCGGGGATTAGCATACTGTATGATTGCATCCTGAATCAGAACTATACCTTCCTGGGCTCGCTCGACTAAATGGCGGTATTTTTCCTCACTTTCCTCAAGGGCCGACTCCTTGAGGTTGAGCTTAGTGGAGGTTGCAGTCAATTCATCGTTCCGCGCGGACAGTTCACGGTGTGCTTTGTCCATCGTGTATTCGTACAGAAAGGCAAAGATGGTCACAAGAATGAACGACACTGCGAAGCGACCAAGGAAATCGCCTGAATAGACTGCTACCAGTGGGGAGAATTTCCTCAAGCACAGCACCAAAACTAATGAAATGGTGATGAGAATAGCGCTGGTGGTCAGGGCTTTTTTATAACCAAGCAGAAAGGAGGAGGCGAGAGGGAAGATAAACAGCCAGACGTGTCCCGTATGGTTTATGCCGCCAGTGACGAAGAGGCAAATGAAAAGAACCCCTCCCAAGCCAACCGTGATCTTACATCCGAGATCAATGTCGCCTCTGATGCGCACATAGACAATATTACCCAACATAAGCAGACCGACTGAGATGTCCGCGATAAATACCACATACTGGTGTCTGGCCAGGGCCAGAGCCCCAAAAAAAACCTCAAAGACCATAGCCAGGACGGTCAAGTTATTGAACAATATGGATCTGACGAGCTTCCGCGGGGTATCCGCACTCAAATTGCCGTTAAAGATATTCCTGAACAGCCTCATAGCTTCTCACTCACGGCAGACCGAATTGATGGCGCTTCAACGATAGATTTTTTCGTTGAGTCATAATTTGCGTTTATAAGTAGATAATCGGGATTGAGGAGGACATGGTTTAACTAAAAATGCAGTCAGCAGCGGGCACTTTCTGAGAGAGGGGTGATTTTCCCCCGCCGGGAAACTGAAAAGAACTGGACAATATGCTGTAGTGTCCATATTCTAAAAACATTCCAGCGAATTAGCAGTTTGCGATCCGGAAAGGTTCCTTTTCCGGACGGAAACCAGGGGAGTCTTATGAAGGTCCTAACCCTCGAAAACCTGATCGCTCAGCAAAAGAACCTTCAAAATGTTCTCGATAACATGATGGAGGGCATAATTGCCCATGACCTCAATCGGCGAATCCTGTTTTTTAACCGGGCGGCTGAAAAGATCACCGGGTATTCGCGCGAAGATATACTCGGACTGGATTGCCACCTGGTATTCGGATCTCCTTTCTGCGGGAACAAATGTTCCTTTTGCGGACAACCCCCTGAGTCGCTTGGACACCACACTTATACAATAAATGCCGCTACCCGGTCGGGCGATACGCGCCGGATCGAAATGTCGGTGACAGGCATGTACGATGAGGAAGGCGCTTTTGTCGGCGTTCTGGCTGCTTTCCGCGACCTGACCGAGATCATCAGCCTTAAGCTCCGGCTTGGTGAACTTGCGGGTTTTTCAGGCATTGTCGGCAGGGATCGCAGGATGCTCGACGTATACGAGCAGATCAGAAATCTTGCCGCAGCGGATTATCCTGTGCTCATAACCGGCGAGACCGGGACTGGAAAAGAGCTGGTAGCCGCTGCTATTCACAATCAAAGCGCGAGGGCGGGCGGGCCTTTCGTGCCTGTAAACTGCGGCGCCCTCCCTGAAGGGCTGCTGGAGAGCGAGCTTTTCGGCCATGTGAAAGGCGCATTTTCAGGGGCGATTCGGGACAAGAAAGGCCGATTCGAGCTGGCTGATACAGGGACCCTTTTCCTTGATGAAGTCTCAGAGCTCCCCAGGCATATGCAGGTGAAGCTTCTGCGCGTACTCCAAGAGGGCAGCTTCGAGCGGGTTGGCGCCGAGAAGACGATTTCCGTAAACGTCCGCATAATCAGCGCGACCAACAGGGATCTGAAGCGGGAGATGGAACGGCAGAATTTCCGCGAGGACCTCTATTACCGTCTGAGCGTAGTCCCTATCCGCATCCCACCCCTTCGCGAGCGCAGAAACGACATCCCGCTCCTTGCCTCCCATTTTCTGAAGCTGGCAGCCAAACATGGCCGGAAGGCCCTCCGGCTTGCCGAAGAGGCCCTGTCGCTTATGATGGATTATGGCTGGCCGGGAAACGTTCGTGAATTGCAAAACGCGATCCACTTCGCCCTGGTCAAGTCACGCGGACTCGCTATCGAAGCCGATCACCTTCCACTCGAAATCCGGCAGATGACCTGCACGACTTTCAAACCCGGGCCGAAGCCCCGGCTCACCGCAGAGGCCGTTGCAGCAGCCGTTGAAAAGGCCGGCGGAAACAGGTCCAAAGCGGCGAAGCTGCTCGGCATCGGCCGCGCCACCCTTTACCGGTTTCTTGAAAAGCAATTTTAGGGAGTCAGACACCTCCGTCCAAGCCGGAGGCCTGGAAAACCATGGACCGCTCAAAGCGGTTGGCGGTACTTGATAGCTCCGAGAATATCCGCATGGTCTTTGACTACCGCGCCATCGTCATTCCGGCGGCGCTTTTGAGCCGGAATCCAGCAGATTTTCGCAGGTTGGTATACAGCTTTAGCCAGCGCTTCAAATTGGCAACCGATACCTTTAAAGGCCCTGACGAGACACAAGAACCTGGATTCCGGCCTAAGCACTGCCGGAATGACGACCTGACTCCCGGAAATGTCAAACTCTGCGAGTCCGCCGGCAGAGCCGGAGGATTACCCTGTTATTTAGGAATTTCAGAATTCAGGGATTTAGGGAACTCCCCAATTCCTCAATTCCATTCTCCATGACTTGTCTCATGATACATAACTGTCTCAAGTTGTATCTTGAGACACTCGCACTACCCCGCCAACAGCGTATTTCCCTGCATCTTATCGATCATTTTTAGTAGTCCCTTTTTTCCGGCTGTTCCGAAAAAACTTGGTGGGCTGCGCTCCGCTTAGACCACCCTACAGAGCTGCGCTCCGCTTACGTCCGGCACCCCACCTACAGGTCTTTTCATGGTTTCAGGGTGTCCCAACGGGACATGAATAACTGTCTCATAAGTGTCTCGTTTTTAATGCAGACCCTCGCCCGGTAAAATTTCCATACCGAATAATTAATTGAAATCACAGACTATTTATTAATTATCCGCATGCACGCGCATTTGGCGCGCTTGTTGCGATTAAGAGGATGCGAACGCGGCTTTCGAGGGATAGCGATGAAGACATGCAATGAAATACTTGGAAGGACACTCCAGTTGACCGACATGATGATCGAACTGGCCGATCTGGGTGACGTCGCCAGGAAAGATGTCGGCTGCGGGGTCCTCTACGGACTCCTGAGGGACTCGGCATACAAGATCAGAAAGGTTGCCGGGCAGGAGAAGGAAGACCATATCAGCAGAGGCCTGTGGCCGGAAGAAAAGAAGGCACACAACGGAAAAGCTGCCGGGGTGTTCCTGCAGGCCGTGAAGAAAACCTAAACGAAGTTTAATTACTTTTCATCCGGAAACACCGGATGAAACACCAGCAGTTTCCGATTCGAAAAGGAGGCATTTTTCGTCCTGCCAAGGAAATCGAGGGGTTGCGCTGAGGCGTACATCGGTACCGCCTCGCGGGCGGGGGGCGAGCGTCGAGATCGGTGATCGAGCCCGCCGAAGGCAGTGGCCTAGTCGGCCGGCGGTCGCGGTTCCCAAGCCCCAGGGCGGAAAAGGACCCTTTCCGGACGGAAACTAAGGAGATCAAAATGCAATATCAGAACAGCAGTCAAACAGAGATGAATTTGCTGCAAGCCTTTGCGGGCGAATCACAGGCGAACCGAAAATATCTGGCCTTCGCAAAGCAGGCGGAAAAGGAAGGGTACCCCCAGGCTGCGAGGCTTTTCAGGGCTGCCGCCGAGGCCGAAACCGTTCATGCCCTCGCGCATCTCCGGGCTTTGGGGAAAATCGGGACCACGGAGGAAAACCTCAAGGCGGCCATTGCGGGTGAGACATTCGAATTCACGGAGATGTATCCTCCAATGATCAAAAAAGCGCAGGAAGAAGGGCATGCTGCGGCCCAAAGAAGCTTCACGTATGCCAATTCCGTAGAGATTCAGCATGCGGCGCTTTATCAACAGGCCCTCGATCAGATGATGGAGGCTTCCAGGGAGACCGATTATTACGTCTGTTCGGTTTGCGGGTACACCTGCGCAGATGAACCGCCCGGCTCCTGCCCGGTTTGCGGTTCCGCAACGAGCCGTTTCTCGAAGACGGACTAACATGAGATTGCGCTCATATGAGCAGGATCCCCTTTTCTCCTTTGAGCGCAAAAACAAGCGTTGGAAGCATTGCACATCTCATAGTGGATGACCATTTTGAGCCTGACGTCTATCTGCGACACATTATAGAACACTCACATCAAAAGGAGACTGCATATGGACACCCTTATGCTATCCAGGCTCCAGTTTGCGGCTGCTACCTTCTTCCATTTCCTGTTCGTACCCCTTACGCTCGGGCTTTCGGTCCTGCTGGCGATAATGGAGACGGCTTACGTCAGGACGGGAAACGAAGAATACAGAAACATGGCCCGCTTCTGGGGCAAGATTTTTCTGATCAATTTCGCCATCGGGGTGGTTACCGGCATAACGCTCGAGTTCCAGTTCGGGACAAACTGGTCACGTTACTCGGAGTACGTGGGCGATATTTTCGGTTCGCTCCTGGCAATTGAAGCGACAGTGGCTTTCTTTTTGGAATCCACTTTTATCGCGGTATGGGCTTTCGGATGGAAGCGGCTCTCACCGAAGGCGCACGCGGTAGTCATGTGGCTGGTGGCGCTCTCCTCGAACCTTTCGGCGCTATGGATTCTGATAGCCAACTCGTGGATGCAGCACCCGGTCGGCTTCGTCATTCGAAACGGCCGGGCAGAGCTTAACGATCTGATTGCCGTTATTACGCAGCCGTTTGCATGGCATACTATAGTCCACACACTCTCAGCCGCCTATATCCTTTCAGCCTTTTTCGTGATGGGCGTCAGCGCCTGGCATTTACTGCGCAAGCAGCACATTTCTTTTTTTAAAAAATCGTTTCGGATGGCCGTTTCACTCGCCTTGATTTTTACGATCGTTGAGGTTGTGCAGGGCCATATGCACGGCGGTGAGGTCGCTAAAATACAGCCCACAAAGCTCGCGGCCATGGAGTCGCTCTGGGAGACAAAAAATTCGGCCCCGCAGTACTTGTTCGTTATTCCCGATCCGGATCACGAACGCAATCTGGTCCAATTCGGCGCAATTCCCGGCGCTTTGAGCATGCTGGCATACCATGATTTCTCGGCCGAAGTGAAGGGTCTGAAAGCTTTTGCGCCGTCGGAAAGGCCTCCGGTAACCCTTAGCTTTGTCTCCTTCCGCCTGATGATAATGCTCGGGTTCTTTTTCCTTGTAATGGCAATCATCGGCTGGCTCAGCCGTAACACTGTCGAGGACCGGCCCAAGCTGCTCAAGGTGTTCCTCTATTCCATTCCCCTGCCCTATGTGGCCAGTGAATTTGGCTGGATGCTCGCCGAAGTGGGGAGGCAGCCCTGGGTGGTATACGGGATGATGAAGACCTCGAATGCCGTATCTCCGATTGCCCCATCCCAGGTGGCGATATCTTTTGGGGCGTTCGTGCTTGTCTACACCTTCCTGGGAATGGTGGCTTACTACCTGATGTGGAGCCATGCGAGGAAAGGGCCGGTAGATGAAACGGCCCTGCCCGAAGTGGACGATGAGGAGGTGGGATATGCTTGAGACAATCTGGTTTGCTCTCTGGGCAATTCTGTGGGCCGTCTATTTCGTCCTGGACGGCTTCGATCTCGGGGTCGGAACGTTGGCCCCATTCATTGCAAAGAACGAAAGCGAGAAGCGCACCGTCTACAACAGCATGGCGCCTTACTGGAACGGCAACGAGGTCTGGCTGATAACCGCAGGCGGGGTTACTTTCGCCGCATTCCCGAAAACATACGCAGTAATGTTCAGCAGCCTCTATTCGGCCCTTCTGCTGATCCTGTTTTGCCTCATAGTGCGCGGCGTCGCAATGGAGTTCAGGTCCAAATTTGCTTCAGGGGGCTGGAAACGCTTCTGGGACGCCATGCTGTGGATAGGAAATTTCGGTCCGGCCTTGCTGTTCGGCGTGGCTTTCGCCAATCTGTTTCGCGGTATTTTGATTGATAAAGGTGGAATATATCACGGGTCTCTTTTTTCGCTGCTCAACCCCTACGGGCTCATGGGAGGGGTTCTCTTCACCCTGATCTTCACGGTGCACGGGTCTCTTTGGCTAACGATCAAGTCCGAGGGGGCGCTCAAAGAACGCGCCGGACGGCTGGCGGGCAATCTCTGGTTTGCTCTTGCCGTTGCGGCAGTGGTGTTCCTGGCGGCCACTTACATCTCAACGGGTCTGTATGACAATTACATGAAAGTTCCAGTCCTGTTCGTTATTCCGCTTGCGGCCGTAGGCGCGCTGATCTGCATACTGCTCTTTATCCGGCAGGGGCAATGGCTGAAAGCCTGGTTCTCCTCAGCGGTTTTCATCGTCACGGTTACGCTTTTCGGAGTCGGGGGAATGTACCCCAATCTGCTCATATCCAGCATCGATCCGGCATTCAGCCTGACCGCATTCAACTCATCATCGAGTCCCCTGACGTTGAAAATCATGCTCGGTGTAGCCCTGGTGTTCGTGCCCATAGTAATTGCCTACCAGATATGGGTGTACAAGTTTTTCGGGATGAGCGGCGAGAAGGCCTCTCAAGTTAGAACAGTAAAGTTAGAAGGGTGAACTTCCGGCTAAAAATCTGTGAGCGGTCAGAACATTGGGGCGGGATATCAATTTAATTTCTGCTCTGAGTAACCGCAAACTTAAAGGCGGAGTCAAACAGGCTCCGCCTTGCGGTTTTGCTCAAAAAACACAAACCTGGAGACCGCATTATGTACCATCCGCTGCACAGGATCGATTTCCGGCCGGCCGCGGCAACCAGTTAAAACCCTGGACAAAGACCACGGCGTTGACGCAGCGGCTGGTGCTATCCAGGGCCGATGCACCCTGATTTTCACCTTTAGTCACTATTAACACGGGGGTTAGTACGAAGATCTGCCCCCGCCTGACCGGCCACCTGAACCACGGCCGCCACCACCTCGGCCCTTCCTGCCGGGCGCTCCGCTCCGACCGCCTTTACTGTCGTAGATATCAAGGTCTTTAGCATCGGATATACCACTTGTCCGATCTCTGTTGTAGCCGCCGCCTGTCGAGCCGCCCCCTGAGCCATAACCGGACCCGGTTCTGTTACTGCCCGCATAACCGCCCCCGCTACGCTCACGGCCTGGACCTCCCCCGGATTCCCGTGGTCTTGCTTCGTTTACCTTAAGAGCGAAGCCGTTTATCTCTTTGCCGTTTAAGGCGGCGATCGCAGCCGTCGCCTGATCCTGGTTCGGCATTGTAACGAAAGCAAAGCCCCGCGATTTGAAAGTCTCGTGGTCCACAATGATCTTAACAGCACCTACCTCGCCAAATGCCTCAAACTCCTTTTGCAATTCCTCTTCTGTTGTCTTAAATGAGAGGCTCCCCACAAAGATGTTCATGTTCTTCCTTTTCAAATGAATGCCCTTTGAGCTAAATCCGATAGATCCTGCCCGACCTCAATGGTGAAAGGATGCTTGCCGGCTAGCCGCAATAAGGCATTACGGGTTTGGTGTGACGGCAATCGAGGGCGAATTAAATCGTCTTCGAAACTTTAAATTATACTCTCCTTTTGCCACACTTTAAACACTATAGCTACTGAAATTTCTAAGATCCTGAGACCAGGCCTTACGCCGCTCATTTTGCCTCCCTGATAATCGCGCGCAGAGCTTGAGCCTGCGACTCAATACTTTCGACAAGGCGGAACTGGACCAACGCTCTTCGCAGGTTCTGCCGGCGGTCCCTTGCCTTGAAATAAACATTCCCCTCCAGGTAGTCGCAAAAAAACCTCACTCCCAGCTCGTAGGCCAGCAGGCGGATAGAATCGTAGATTAACTCACGGTCGTATTCGGTGAGAAAGCCTTTGGCCACCGAAAAATAGCCCCTTAGCAGCGCCCGGCAGAGTTCAGGTTCGAAACGGACTTCATCAGGCTTGCCGGGGTCTTCTCCAAGCGGATTGCAGCATGAACGCAGGCAGTCGCCGATATCATAATGAACCAGACCGGGCTTGACGGTATCCAGATCCACGATGCTCACGGCCAGCCCTGTCCCTGTATCGATCATTACATTGCTAACTTTAGGGTCGCCGTGAATTATCCGCAGCGACAATCTCCCGTCCGCTTTGGCCTGTTCCAGAATGGGCGCGATCTCTTTGCGCCTGTCTATGAAATCCATACAATAAGCCGCATCGAGGGATGCAGGCGCGGAGCGTTTTTCCAGCGCCGTCAGATAGCGCTCAAAATAG
Source organism: uncultured delta proteobacterium (assembly GCA_963757915.1). GTDB lineage: Bacteria > Desulfobacterota > Syntrophobacteria > Syntrophobacterales > Syntrophobacteraceae > SbD1. The sequence goes on from CAVWTD010000016.1 coordinate 145,332, forward strand.
ATCGGGGTGATGTGAAAGCCTTCCAGCGTGTCCTTTAGCCTGTTAGCAGGCAGATCGCTCACAAGGGTGTGGAAAAAACCTATGGCAAACCCGACCTCGGCTGCATGATCGAGGTTGATGACCGAATCGAATGATTCCGAGTTCTCGATGAAGCTGATCGCGCGCCAAAAGCAACCGTCAGGGTCGATCCAGTGGTCTTGGCAACAGACTGTCAGCAGGAGGCGCGGCATTTCCCAGCGCCGGCCGGCCGCCGGATTGCGCCTCAGGCGCTCTGAAACGTGCTCGGAGAAGACGCGAAGGTTTTGCATTATTAATTCGGGCCTGCTAAATACAAGTTGATTTATGCGCTGAAGAATAAAATTTTTTTCTCGATTCGAACTGGTGGATACAAGATATGTATCGTTTATGTTTCCGGTCCCAAATTTGCTGATTTCGGCAATTTGCTCTGCTGAGTCGAACTGCTCGGCCGCTGCCCTGACATAATCGGAAGCCCTGCCCCTTGTACTCAGCTTATTTGTCATTAGATTCCCTCAACCCGATTCCATTAGCCCTATATTCTTTGTCAGAAGTTCAATGTTTAACATTTATCCAAAGGAGTGGAAAATGGCTTATTTGAAGTACACATTTTTGCTGGTCCTCATCTCAAGCTGCTCGATGATATTTCAAAGCTTTTCCTCGGCTGCCGGCCCCGAAGAAAATGCAAACCCCGCAAACCCGGTCGTCTTGATGAAGACATCTTTCGGCCAGATCAGGATCGAACTCTCGCCCGGCAAAGCCCCTGAAACAGTGAAAAACTTCCTGCAGTACGTCGATGAGGGATTCTACGACGGCACGATCTTCCATCGGGTTATAGGCAATTTCATGATCCAGGGAGGCGGGTTTACGCAGGATATGAAACAGAAGCCAACCCACGCCCCTATCAAGAATGAGGCGAGCGCAGATATAAAGAACGACCGGGGGACTATTGCAATGGCGAGAACAAATGTCGTTGACAGCGCGACTGCGCAATTCTTTATAAATGTCGTGGACAATGGGTTTCTTAACCACAGGGACAATTCAGGCGCCGGTTTCGGCTATGCGGTTTTCGGCAAGGTTATTGACGGGATGGACGTCGTGGACAAAATCAAGGGCGTTGAGACAGCAAATCAGGATGTGCCGGTAAAACCCGTGGTCATTGAGAGCCTCAAACGGGAAAAGTAGCCGGCGCCTGATGGCCGGAACGCCCGGCGGGAAGCGCCTGCCCTACCCTTTGCGGCGTCCGGCAGACCTGCGGCCCCACAGAACAAAAGGCCCGCCGGCCACTCTGGGCTGGCGTGCCTTTTGTCGAAAGAATGAGCTGATTAGTCATATACCTCCGGCAAAGCCGGAGGCCTGGAAAACCATGGACCGCTCAAAGCGGTTGGCGGTACTTGATAGCTCCGAGAATATCCGCATGGTCTTTGACTACCGCGCCATCGTCATTCCGGCGGCGCTTTTGAGCCGGAATCCAGCTAGTACATTGTCAATAAAGTTATTACATGTTGCAAGTAATCGTCACCCCGGCGAAGGCCGGGGTCCAGAGCTGTTAACCAACTGAAAAGACGCTGGATTCCGGCCTTCGCCGGAATGACGGGTTGTAGGTCCTTACCTATCGGAACTTAGTTGACGCTGCACTAGGCCGCCGACCGTCAGCCTGTTTGAACGCAGAACTCCGACTTTGAAGTCAGATAAGAGCAGATTTTCGCAGGTTGGTATACAGCTTTAGCCAGCGCTTCAAATTGGCAACCGATACCTTTAAAGACCCTGACGAGACACAAGAACCTGGATTCCGGCCTAAGCACTGCCGGAATGACGACCTGACTCCCGGAAATGTCAAACTCTGCGAGTCCGCCGGCAGAGCCGGAGGATTACCCTGTTATTTAGGATGAAATCACGGCGCGCTTAAACAGCAAGGAATTAGCTATGCAACCCCTACAGGGTAAAAACTGGTTTTTGTTGGGGTCACAACCCCAGGGTGGCGCCCCGCTTACCCTGGGCTATTATATGTAGCCCCTAGGGGCATGAAAAATCCAGACCCTAGGTACTCGTTTGCCGGATGATCCTTTTTAACGGGGCGGGGAGTTCAAATTCCATGTATCGGAACCGGAAGACTCCCGCCCCTTGTAGATGTCTAGGCTTTCTCCAGCTTCTTTACTTCCTGTTCGTCGATCATGAACCCATGCTCGGGTCCCGGGAAAATGCCCTGCTCCACCTCTTCCCTGTATTTGACCAGGGCTGCTATAATCACTTCGTCAAGCTTTGCGTATTTTTTTACGAACCGAGGTACGAACCTGTCGAAAAGCCCCAACACATCATGAATAACGAGCACCTGCCCATCGCAGGACGGCCCCGCGCCGATGCCGATAGTGGGTACCGGCACGGCCTCGGTGATCATCTCGGCGATTGAGGAAGGAATGGCCTCGAGGACTATGCTGAAGCATCCGGCCTCAGCCAGAGCCTGGGCGTCTTCGATCAGCACCCTGGCGGCTTCGGCGGATTTTCCCTGTACCTTGAAACCTCCGAATTGGGCTGCGCTCTGAGGCGTCAGACCAAGATGGCCCTGCACCGGAATTCCCGCTTCCACCATTGCCCTGACCTGCGGGATCACCCTTGCTCCCCCTTCCAGTTTTACAGCGCTCGCTCTCCCTTCCTTCATAAAACGGCCGGCATTTATGAGGGCTTGTTCCACGCTCGCCTGATAGGACATAAAAGGCATATCGCCGATTACCAAGGCCCGGTTTGCCCCCCTGCTGACCGCCAGGGTGTGATGGAGCATTTCAGTCATTCCAACTGAAAGTGTGTCCTGCTGGCCCAAAACGACCATCGCAAGCGAGTCGCCGACAAGCAGCATATCGACTCCGCTCTTGTCCGCCCATAACGCGGTCGGGTAATCGTATGCGGTAAGCTCGGTCAGTTTACGCTTGCCTTTGGCGGCAATCATTTCGGGAACGGTCACTTTTTTGCTCATTTGGCTCTCCCCTTTTTTACTCGAGCGGCATGGCGCCTGCCCGGTTGGTTGATGCCTGAAAACTCCGGCCAAAAGCCGAACCAGTCCCACCAAGATTGGCGGGATTATATACCATATTGAGCTTCGAGCACCTTCATGAGTAATGTGAGCGTCCGGTTGACCGGGGTCGGAATTCCCGCTTCCTTCCCGAAGCGCACCACTGCCCCGTTTATTGCATCGATCTCGGTCTTCTTTTTCTTATCTACGTCCTGACCCATGGACGAGCGGTTTCGGGCAGTAGCCCTGGCGACTGCGATTACCCGCTGGACCATCTCCATGCCAATGGGAAAACCTTTGGACCCGGCCACCATTATCGCTTCCTCGACCGCTGAGCGGCACAGGTCGCCCGCCTCCTCCATCTCCGCTATGAAGCCATTTCGTATGCCGGTCAGACCTGTGATCGCGTTTATCCCGACGTTTACGACGAGCTTTTCCCAGATAAGCCTCTCCACCTCCTCGCTCGGTTCCGCTGCCAGTTCGGCTTCCCGGAATAACTCGACTGTCCGTCTGACCCTTTCGGATATGGGCCCGTCAGGTTCGCCGATATAGGTGGGCCCGTTGCCTCCGTGACGTATTAAGCCCGGTCCGAGCAGAGTTGATCCCTGAGCTGTGCTGCCTGCAAGGACGGCCTTTTTGCCTGTGATTTCGGCTATCCGCTCCCAGTTTCCTATTCCGTTCTGGAGGGTTAAGAAAACAGTGGAGGCCGAACAGACCCCATGCACGAGCGATACGGCCGTTTGCGTCGCATATGTCTTTACCAGGACAAGCACGAGATCAGGGTTGCGGGGGAGTTTGTCAACCTCGAAATAGGCCGTAAGCGGATAGTTGCGTACGGTTCCGTCAAGTTCCTCGATATCGAGTCCGCGCTGCCGAATGGCCTCCATGTGCTCGCGGTTTGTGTTGAAAAGCGAAATGGATGCGTGCGTCTTCGAGAGCCGTGCCCCGATCAAACTGCCAAGCGCTCCCGCGCCAACGATAAGAACGTTCATTGTCTCTCCCGTTGTTCCACCCTTGACCTGCTAATCATACCAGCTGATGACAACTATTATACGCAGCCCCAAAAAATAGAAAGCGAAAAAGGAGAAATTACCGCAGTTTAAGAGTGGCAAGAGCAACGAGAGCAAGAATGCCTGCAACGATCCAAAGACGTATCACGACCTTGGTTTCGGCCAAACCCTTGTGTTGCAGGTTATGGTGCAGAGGGGCGCGAAAAAAAATCCGCCTACCGATCCACTTTACGCCTATCTTGTCCTGCACTTGGCTGCTGATGGCTTCGGCGATGAACAGGGCGCCCAACAGAGGGAAAAGCATCTCCTGTTTCAACAGGACCGACATGACTGCCATTGTGCCTCCGATGGCGAGGGAACCCGTGTCTCCCATAAAGATCTGTGCAGGGTAAGCATTATACCACAAAAACCCCAGCCCGGCGCCCACGAATGCTGCCCCGAAGATCGTCAGCTCGCCGGCCCCCCGTAAATACGGGTAGTACAGATAACTCGAGTAAATCCGGTTGCCCTCAACGTAGGCGAAGATGCCCAAAACGGCCACTACGAAAATCGAGGGCGTAATGGCAAGACCATCCAGCCCGTCGGTTATGTTCACGGCATTGCAAACAAAGATAACGAACAGGAATATGAACAGGCCGTATAGCCATGGTCCTATGTCGGCGAGCGGGTATTTGTAAAATGGAACGCACACTTTGGTGGCAAGCGCGCTTCCAAGGGGCGCATAAGGCCCGACGCAAATCCAGGCAAAAACAAGGCTGAAAAACCCCTGCAGAAAAAGCTTGCTGCGTTCTGAAAGTCCCCTGTCCCCGCTTTTCAACCGCACCTTGGACACGTCGTCCCAAAGGCCGAGCAGTCCGAACCAGACCATCCCCGCAACGGAGCAGAGCATGAAGGGGCTGCGCCAGTTGCCCCAGATAGCCATCGAAACGAGTACGGCCCCGATTATGAGAACTCCGCCCATGGTCGGAGTGCCTCTCTTGTCGAATGCTGAATGAACGCCGGTTTCGCGGATCTGTTCCAGAAAACAGCGCCTATGGATAAATAGAATAAAATGCCTGCTGAAAAGGAAAATGAGTATGACTGCCGTTAGCGCAGACATTATAGCCCTGAAGCTGATGTAGTTCACCAGCCGGCAGAATGAAAAACTCTCGGAAAGCGGGAGGAGAAAATTGCAGATTTCGTAAATCATGGGATTTTCCTGGAGACCTGGTCAGATAAAGCGGCTTGACCAGGCGAATGGTGCTCGGATTTATACTCTTCTGCGCACTTCAAGACAGCCGCGTATGTTTCCTTTATCTCGAAATGCGGCCTGAAATCCGTCGAGGTCAGGATGAAAGACGAGGTCCTGGAGAGCAGCTCCTCAGAGGCTTCCACAACCCCCCGTTCGATCATTTTCTTCAGTCCGCACAAGGCAGCGTTGCGTACCTGCCAGTGGTGCGATTCATTCATGGAAAAGAGCGCCTCTGCAGTTTCCCGATCTGTTCCTATCTCGCCCAGAGCCCTGGCTGCCTCGATTACAACCTCGAAACAATCATCTTCAAGGCGTTCGGCAATCCCATTTATCCATGACTCGTTTCCCGCCAAAAATGGGCCAAAATGAGCGGCGCTGCGGCAAGCCTGGACCCGCACTTCGAAATAAGGGTCCTCAAGGGCTGCAAGCAAGTGTTTTTCAACATCAGAGTCGAAGTGGTCCATAACTTGAAGTGCCTGGACGATGTTTCTGCGGATAAACCCGACTTGCTCGTAATCTCCTCCGAAAAATTTTTTCATTTTGCTTACCGGGGTCCGGTCGGAGAGCATTGTAAGCAGCATCGGGATTTTTTCCCTGTACCTTGTAAGACCGATCAGTTTGACACCCAGGTTGCGGTCCGGCCAGCCTTTGCGGCTCAGCAGGCCCGCCGCCCTGTGACGGTAATAGGCAAGGTCGTCCGGGTCGTCCACCACCGCAGCGGGGTCGAAATCGCGCCCCAAACGGATATACGCAGTGGAAAGCATTTGCAGGAGCTGGGCGTTTCCTGCCAGGTCTCTGAAAGCCGTCGCCTGATGGCCGTTGCCATCCATGAAGCGCATATCTCCATAGATTTCGCTCAATATCCGCTCGATGGCCTTTCGCCTCAGAAAATCCATGCTCCTTTCACCCATCAACCCCAGCAGCGCCGGGTTTTCGAGCAGGGATAGAATCTTTTGCGCCAAAACCCGCCCATCGAGCTTCTCAAGCAGTTCTCCGCTTTCCATAACCGTGTCTTCGAACAGCACCTCGGCGGCCCCAAAGCTTTTCATGGCTCGGGCGTTCATCACCTGGTGATCGCCCGGCAGATTGACTTTCGGGATCAGCAGAGCGGGTTTCCCGATGCGAGAAATCTCGTTTAGGCTTCCCGCACCGCTTCTGCAAACGATTAGCGAACTTACCGAGTAAATCTCTGCGATATCGTGGAAATAGTCCTGCCGGTAATATAACTCCCCCAGCAAAGCCCTTTGTTCCGGGGATAGAGTTTTTTCGATCCGCCGTTCGGTGTCCGCCGCCGCATCGTATTCGACAGAGCTGGCGAGGCCGCTGCCGTGTATTATAAACAGCCGGTCCCTGTGCTCGAGAAGGAAAGGAAGCGCATCGACTATTGCACGATTTATCGTGCGCGCTCCCTGGGACCCTCCAAAAGCGAATATCACATCCCGGCCCTGCGGGATTTCGAAGGAAAGCCTTTTTCTGGCCTGCTCCGGTGGGATAGCAACTATCGAATGGCGTATGGGATAGCCTGCAACAGTTGCGTTCGGAAAAAAACAAAGGGTCTGGGGAAAGGTAAGCAGCACCTTGTCAGCCCACCTTCCCATTAAGGCGTTCAATTGGCCGGGAATGCTGTTCTGCTCGTGTAGAAAAATTCGTACCTGCGCAATTTTCAGCTTTTTCAATAAAATTGCAGCGATAATGACGGGCGCGCTCACGTAGCCGCCGGTAGCAATTATCCACTTTGGAGCAAACTCAATCAGAATGATAATGGATTGAGCGATTCCCAGGCCGAGCTTAAAGAGAAACCGCAAAGTTCGAAAAGACGGACCAAGGCCCGGATATCCCTCGGAGAAGACAAAACGAAGCTCATACCCCGCTTTGTTAACGATTACACTTTCGGCTTTGTTTTTTACACCGACGTAAAGAAAGCGCGCTTCGGGCTCACGTGATTTTATGCCTTCTGCGATGGCCAGCGCCGGGTTGACATGGCCGCCCGTTCCTCCGCCCGTAAGCACAATACGGGTATTGGCGCCCCCCAGCCTTTTCCAGCGGCGAGAGGCTGCAAAAGCGCCTGTCAGGATCAAAAATATTACTGAAACCCCAATCAGTATGTGCACTTATCGATTCTTCTCGAACTCTGCGGCATATCGGATGTCAATCTTCACACCACACGCAGGGAGGATATTGGTCTTTTTTGGGTTCATTGTTTTCGATCTCCGATTTCCGTTCAAGCGCCCGTCGAATATCTTTCCAGGCTATTTTGCCCGCCCTTATCAGCGCGGCCGGCTGGACACTTATATCTACTATAGCCGAAGGCAAACCGCCAGGCAAATTCCCCGCATCCAGTAACGCCTCAACCGACAGGATCAACTCAGTGGAGATAGCGCCGGGGCTTTTTGGAGGAGACTCTCCCGCTTTGTTTGCGCTGGTTGAAACGATAAGTCCTCCCGAGGCCTGAGCCAGCAGCGCGGCAACCGGATGAGAAGAGATGCGTATGGCGATTTTGCCGGTTTTTGCGTGCAATACGGCAGCCAGAAACGCTGTGGCGGGAATGACCATACTCAAAGGACCTGGCCAGAACTTACGCGCCAGCGCCTCGGCTGATTCGGGCCATTCGGATGCAGCGCCCAGGACGGCCTGAAGGTCCGACGCGATAAGCGGCAGCGGTTTGCCAAGGTCCCTGCCTTTTATTTCGAAAACCCTCTCCACTGCTTCCGGAATACCCGGTATCGCCCCAAGCGCATAAAATGTTTCGGTCGGGTAAAGAACAAGCCCCCCCGACCTTAATATGAAGGCCGCATCGCAAATCGCCTCCGCATTTATTTCCGCAGGGTCGATTTTAAAGATCCTCGATTTAGACTCCGTTGCGGCAGACATTTTTTGGGCCGCCTTTCGCGTGCCATTCTCCTGTGCCGGGCTGACAAATATCCCTCGCCGCTAAACATACACCAAATAAAGCCGAATTTCTATCGGATGCCTCAAGGGGTGGTTGCCCGCTTCGGCTCAAAATGCGGATTTGGAATCAGGAATTCCGAGAGATAATTTAGTACCGGATGAGTGATGGGGTTCAATTGACATAGTGAGGCGAATGGTTATCTTGCGCCCTAACAGAGAACGGCTTTAAAGGAAGAGGAGTTCTCAAGAAAAGGAGGTTCATCATGGCCAGCAAAACAATCAGGAAAAATGAACATGAACAGGAAAAGGAACTGGAATTGACCCCGGATGAAATCGCCGACCTTCTCACGGGATGTTGCGACAATCAGGGAATGTCCTGACAGTTTTTTATAATCCGGCAATCCCCGCTTTTCTCAGATAAGACACCAGGCTTCACCGGCTTAAGACTTTCTGCACCTAAAGTCCCCGCCCAGGCTCGGGGACTTTGCTCTTTTTCAGGGCCGGCCATTTCGAAAGTTTTCCCGGTAATTTAGAATATTTAGCTTGGCTCGCCCGCTCCCGTTGTGCTAATTCGTTAATCCTGAAACAGGGAACAGAATTCAGGATACAGGCCGGTCATGGAAGAAGCAATCAGGCGTAATGCAGAGCTGGTCATCAAACAGATGAAAGACCTGCTTGGAGTGACGCTCTCTTATGATGAAGAATCGGTCGCGTGGCTCGATGACTACATTGTACGAATCCGCGCCGATCTTTCCAGGGACGTCACGGACAACCTGATAGATGTTCTCGGCTCGTTTTTCGGTGAGTGCATCCGGCATAGCTACGGCGGCGTTTGGAGGCAGACTGAGCGCGGGTGGGCCATCTCATTCAACGACAAGAACGCCGTTTTCCCTTTTGCCAAGATAAGCAAGCACTTCGATCAAGAGGGCGAATCGATCCTGGGTCTCTATACTTCCATTCCGCTTGTCTTCAAGGACGTCCTGAAAGGCGAATTCTCCGCACCTTCAGACGTGATCACGGAGATGAGTGCTCAGGAGGCTTCGGACATTGCCTCTCTGCTCGCTTCGCTGCAGACCCATGAGTACCTTTCCCGAAAATACCGCGTCAAGGGGGATGAATGGTATGAGATCGGCAACAACCGCTTTTCGATGGAATATCACAATCTCGCAGCAGAAGAGGACCGAAGAGTCAGGGCGATACTGATCGAATTAGAAGACAGGCTGGGACCGGCTGGAAGCATTCTTTCCCCCGGCTCGGAACGGATCGAAGACATAAGAGTGAAGGCGGAGGCACTCCCCAGTCCCTGGAATGAGGAGGGGAAGGGTGATTTCGACAGCGCCTGTTTCTTTGCGCGCTACCCGAGGTGGACCCGGTTAGTACCCGGACTTTGCAGTGCCTACGAAAAATGGAAAGACGATCCGAGGTTTTTGGCGGAAGCTCCCAAGTTCAGACCTATAAACCCTTCCTGGAAACCATGACAGATACAAACCTCCAACCGCCGCTGTTTTTTCTCTTGCGTCCCGGCAAGCAGCTGGTGGGAGTTCCCTCGCCGGCTGCAGCCTGGTGTCCATAGCGGCTATGCCCAGATGGGCGCAATGGCTTCCATGGCGCCGGCTATTGTTTCGACAAGCGCTTCCGGTTCGCCGGTAACATAGTTGAAGATCCTCATCGCAGTCAAACCTGCGGGCGAAAGAATGGCGATATGGTAGTCGCTGCCCGCACCAAGATCGTCCATATACTCGGGCATAGAGTCGGCATCGAGCAGCATGGCTACACAGGGCCCATTCAGGAGGCTCCGCAGCTTCTCGTTTTTAGGCATGGCCCTGAATATCTCCCGAAGAAACGGCCAGCGTGTCCCGTCGTAATCTATAACGAACGCAAGGACAGGGCGAGTCCTCTCATTCAAAAGGTCGACCGTAGCGTCGTAGCTTCGCCATAGGATGCCCTCCTTGGGAAACTCGGATTCGGGCATAGGCGGGTCGTTCGGCAGCATGGTCATATTTTACTCCCCGGCAGGAGGCAATACCGGCTACGGCAATTTGCGCCGTAAGCAGTGGAAGGCGCCGAAACAGCAGAGAGTATCGAGCCACCATAGAACTACCGGCAGCGGACCACTTCACCTGTAACTACCCTAAAACATAAGATGTTTCAATCGGGGCGAGAGGATTTGAACCTCCGGCCCCCTGCTCCCAAGGCAGGTGCGCTACCAGGCTGCGCTACGCCCCGATGGAGCTATCCTCCTTATCATGAGCAAGACGTAAAAGCAAGAGCAGCCGGACCTCAGTTCAGCCGGACCTCAGGGAGTTGAGTTTTTCCATCTTTCTGAAGTATTATTATAACGTCCGATGTAATAAGCCGACACTCTAAGCGAGGAGTCAATTCTTAATGGAAGAAACGATCAGAACGCTTGGCATTCTCAAGGCAAGGCATTTCAGCGCCAGACTCGATACCGTGAGACTCCGGACCGGCAAGCTGACGGAGCGCATCAAGATAGACCATCCGGAAGCCGCAGCAATTCTGGCGTTTCCGGACAGGGACCACATCCTTATGGTCCGTCAATGGCGGTATGCGATAGGCGGTGAAACTCTCGAGATACCGGCAGGCAAGGTGGACCCAGGCGAATCTGCGGAAGTGTGCGCCGGCCGGGAACTCACGGAGGAGACCGGGCAAAGGGCATCGCGGCTGCTCGAAATCTTCAGCTATTATCCTGCCATCGGGTATGCCAATGAAATTATTCGAATTTTTATGGCTTCGGGCCTGGAGAGGACTTCGGACAAGCAGGACCAGGACGAAATATCCGGGGTGGAAATGGTAAAACTCGACCAGGTTCATGATATGATTATGTCAGGCAGGATTCGTGACGGCAAAACGGTCATTGGCGTATCTCTTTTCCGGGCCAAAATGGAACGAGGAGAAATCCCAGATAATTTTTTTGTGTGATCTGCGATGAAGCCCAAGGTCCCTATAACACGAAACGGCTATCGAAGGCTGATAAGAGAGCTTTCCCACCTCAGGAGAATCGTGCGTCCGGAGGTGCTGGATGAATTGCGCGAGGCCAGGGGTTATGGCGTAAAAATTGAGAACCAGCAGTACCTGGTAGCGCGCGAACGGCATGCCATCCTCCAAAAGAAGATAAACGATCTGGAAGAAAAGATTGCAGGTTGTGAAATATTCGTCGGCCGCAAGTTCTTTTTCAAACAGGTGGGTTTCGGGACCGTAATAACTATCAAAAACCTTCAGTCCGATGAGATCAACCGGTTCCAGATAGTTGGGCCGTGGGAGTCCGACGTATCCGGTGGAAAGCTTTCCATAGATTCGCCGGTCGGCAAGGGCGTAATGGGGCATCGCGAGGGCGACGAAGTCGTGGTCTACACGCCTTCCGGAACCCGTTTTTACCGGATTCTTTCAATCGAACTCTGAAACCGAACACCAGGCCGGCCCCATGCCGTTCTCAGTTCAAGCAGGACGATTGACACAGGAAGTCTATTCCTGGATGCCGCTGCATTTTGCTACTCACCCTGATAGTGCGCAGAGGACCCGGTGACGCATTTGACTATCAAACGCCTGATAGGCTTTTCAGTTATCTACTGCACGTTTGGCCTGCTTTTTACTTTCTGCCTTCCTGGAACAGGGTACGAAGTTTTTGCGCAGTCCACCACGGAAATCCCTGCCGGCGCAAGCGCCATGGACTCAGCAGAGTCTCACTTAACCGCCTACGGTGACCCTTCTGCCCGGGTTTTCGGGGTCCTGGCGCTGATCGTATGCTGTGCAGCCATCGGACGCTTTGGTGCGAGGAAACTGAAACAATCACCGGTTCTGGGCGAATTGGCGGCAGGAATCATAGTTGGCGCCATTGTTTATCAGCTCGGCAGCCCGACGGTCATTATCATCCGGCATTCCGAGCTGATTCAGCAGACATATCAAAGAGCCCTAAGTGAAGGCAAAGACTGGGAAACCACAGTTCGATCCACGCTGGGGCAGGCGGGCCTGCCCAAAGAGATTGCCCAAAGAGTCGAGCGGGTACTCCTGAGAAGTGACTTCCCCTCGTACCTTTTACTGGCCAAATCGATCCAGCTCTTTGCAAGTTTTGGAGTCGCAATGCTCCTGTTCATGGTGGGGTTGGAGGTCAGCCTGAAAGAATTAAAGGCAATTGGAGTCAGCGCGTCAGCGGTTGCCCTGACAGGAGTAGGTATAACTTTCAGTCTGGCTTGTATCACGACATTGCTCCTGCTGCCAAAAACCGCCGGATTAATGCCTTCATTATTTGTGGGCGCAGCCCTGTGCGCTTCCAGTGTCGGGATTGCAGCCAGAATTTTCAGGGACATGAAGCGGACCGAGATGCAGGAAGCCAGGATTGTGCTTGGTGCGGCCGTCCTGGATGATGTCCTGGGGCTCATAGTGCTCGCAATGGTTATGGCGCTTGCCACTGATGGCGCAATTGGAATCGGGCATCTGTTCCGGACCCTGCTGAAGACGGCTCTATTTCTTGGAGCAGTGGTAGTTTTCGGGACCCGATTTCTCGAAAAAACGGTTCAATTCCTCGCAAGATTGGACCTGGGCAACATAAAGCTACTGTACCCTTTTGTGCTCCTGATGCTCCTGGCGTGGTTTGCCGACAGAATTGGATTGGCTGCCATCATCGGGGCTTTCGCGGCGGGGGTGATCATTAAGGAGGAGTCCTTTTCGGGAATTGGCCCCGGACTGGACCCTGACCAGAGCGTAGAGTCGATCCTGGCGCCCCTTGAGGGGATTCTTGCTCCGATTTTCTTTGTCCTGGTCGGGTTACAGGTGAACGTCACCACGCTTGCAAACGTTAAGATTCTGCTGACGGGACTAATAATTACCGCCGTTGCGGCAGCCGGTAAGTTGGCGTCCTCACTGGTGGTGAAGAGCGGAGCCAGCAGGCTGATCGTTGGGGCAGGCATGCTTCCAAGAGTCGAGGTAGCGCTGATCGTCGCCAGCATGGGAAAATCGCTTGGCGTACTTGATGATGCTCTGTTTTCGGTCATTATCGTCGTTGTGTTGCTGACGGTTCTAATGACTCCTCCCCTGTTGAAATGGTCCATCGAGAGGAAACGGAATTAATTTCAACGAATATTGTGCAGTGTGAAAGAACCGATGCGGCTTCTGGTTGTGGAAGATGAAAAAAAGGTGTCCGGCTTTATCAAGAAGGGCCTGCAGGAAGAAGGCTATGCGGTCGATGTGGCCTTCGACGGCAAAACCGGCCTTCAAATGGCCATGGACCGGGTTCACGATCTGATCGTGCTCGATATTCATCTGCCGGGAATGGATGGCCTGAGCCTTCTGCACCGGTTACGCACGGCAAGAGTGTCAACCCCGGTGCTGCTGCTCACTGTAAGAGCAAATATTGAAGACAAGGTTCTGGGTCTGGATGCAGGCGCTGACGACTATCTGACCAAACCATTCGCATTCCAGGAGCTTGTCGCCAGGATTCGGGCGCTGCTCAGACGGCAAACAGAGGAAAAACTTCCGGTGCTTCGGTTTGCCGATCTCACTCTGGACCCCGCCAGCCGCATGGTCTTCCGAGGCGCCAAGAAGATTGACCTGACCGCAAAAGAGTATGCTCTCCTTGATTATTTCATCCGAAATGCCGGGCGAGTACTCACCAGGACCATGATCCTTGACCATGTGTGGGACTACAACTTCGACCCGATGACCAACATCATCGACGTGTACGTGAACTACCTTCGCAGGAAGATCGACTCAGATCGCGAGCATAAACTCATTCACACGGTTCGTGGAGTCGGCTATGTGCTAAAAGAGGAGTAATCCTTGTATATCAAGTCTATCCGGACACGTCTCACAATCTGGTACACGTGCCTTTTGACCGTTACTCTGCTCATTGTGGGAGGGGCGGCATTCGTACTTTTATCGTACAGCCTCTCCCACGAGATGGACAACGCACTCGACAGTGTCGCTAGAGCGTTGATCGAACGGGATCAAAGCAGAGCCACGACTTTTCCTCCCTCCGAAATCGATCAGGCTTTCCGCCGTTTTTTCGGCTTTTCGCCATGGGACCATTACTTTCAGATGCGCGATCCATCCGGCAACCGTGATGAACACCGGTCTTTGCCTTCCACGGGCAAGCTGCCTCTAAGCAGCAAGGCTCTCAATAATGCAATGCGGGGTCTATCTTCTTTTGAGACAGTGGAAGGTCTCGGAGAGTATCCGGTGCGGTTACTGACAATGCCCGTAATGCAATCCAACCGGGTGATCAACATGATCCAGGTTGGAATGTCCCTGAAGAGTAACGATGAAACCTATCTTCGGTTTCTTTTGATCATGGCAGGGGTGCTCCCTCTGGGCCTCATGCTGGCGGCATCCGGCGGATGGCTTCTGGCCCATCGGGCGTTAAAGCCCGTGGACCGGATGACAGCCGCTGCCCGCCGGATAAGCGCGCAACACCTTAGCCAACGTGTGGAGGAGACAGGAACAGGCGATGAACTGGACAATCTGGCCAAAACCTTGAACCAGATGCTCACCCGTCTGGATGATGCATTCAGCCAGATCCGCCGGTTCAGTGCCGATGCCTCCCATGAACTTCAGACCCCCCTCACCATTTTGAAAGGTGAACTGGAGGTTGTTCTGCGTTCGGCAAGAACAGCGGAGGAATACCGTGCAACCCTTGAGAGCGCCCTGGAAGAGGTCGACAGGACCGCTCACCTGGTGGAAGGGCTCCTGCTTTTGGCTCGCGCCGAAGCGGGGGTACTGAGAATGGACCGGCAGGAGGTAGACCTGGGGCAGGTGCTCGAAGAGGTTTACCTCCGGTTAAAGCCGCTGGCAGACTCCCACGGCATAGAACTTCGACTCGGTGCAATAGAACCGCTCAGCATTCAAGGAGACCGCGAACGCCTGGAGCGCATGACATCCAACCTCGTGGACAATGCCATAAAATACACCGGGACAAAGGGCAGTGTTACCCTCGGCTTGCAGCACGACAGCAGATGGGCATCCATTCTGGTTTCAGATACCGGAAGCGGGATTCCCGTTGAAGAACAGAAGCATATTTTTCAAGCCTTTTACCGCACTTCGGAAGCCCGCTCCCTGTCAGAACGGGGAACCGGCCTCGGGCTATCTATCGCCCAATCAATTGCTGTTGCTCACGGCGGAACTATCCAGGTGGAAAGCGCCCCTGGCCAGGGGAGCATTTTCAGAGTTTCGATCCCGATCGTCTCTTAAAGCGCGAGTCCAAAGGTGAGGTGGAGAGCTGTCCGGTAAACTTTTGGAAAAACATTCGATGCGCTGCAGAGGGGATCACATCACCTCTGCCCGCCGATTTATCTCTGTCGGCCTTAACCTTAGACTTGCACATATTGCGATATAGCGAGAGGGCGGCGGTTTAACATATTGGCAAGTATCTTGAATTTCTCGTTATGAGAGTCCGAATATTAGCCGACAAAATCTTTGCGGGGTCAGCAAATAGGATGCACTTTGCATCGCATGCATCCGAACCCGCACAGCGATCTCCCGAGGAGTCGAATATGCAGGACGAAGACAAGTCCAAAGAGCAACTCATAACCGAGTTGAAAGCATTGCGCCAACACGTTGCCGAATCGGAGAAGGACAAGACGGAGCGCAAGCCGGCCGAGGAGGCGCTTCGAGACAGTGAAACCCCTTATCGCCTCCTTGCAGATAACGCGACGGACGTCATCTGGACAGCAGGTATGGACACGCAACTGACCTACATCAGTCCCTCCGTGACGAGGCTCTTAGGCTTTACGGTGGAAGAGGCAATGGTGCGAACAATGCACCAAGCGTACGCTCCAGCGTCATTTGAGAAAGCTATACAGATTTTCACCGAAGAAATGGCGATTGAAAGTGCAGGAAACGCTGATCCCACTCGGTCACGGATGCTTGAACTGGAGCTGGTCCGCAAGGATGGAAATACCGTCCCGGTCGAAGCGAATTTTTGTTTCTTGCGCGATTCAACAGCTAAGGCGATTGGTATTCTCGCGATTGTACGTGACATCAACGAGCGCAAGCGAGGAGAGGAAGAACGAAGGAGGCTTGAAGATCGTTTACAGCGAGCAGAGAAGATGGAGGCTTTGGGTACTTTGGCTGGTGGAGTGGCCCATGATCTCAACAATGTTCTAGGTGTTGTCGTGGGCTATTCTGAACTGCTTCTGAATAATTTGGGCGAACCCGGTTCGGCAATGTCACACGCCAACGAGATTCTGAAGGGTGGACTGAGGGCAGCAGCGATTGTTCAGGATCTTCTGACTCTGGCGAGGCGGGGGGTCTCCAACAGAAAGGTGTTGAATTTTAATAACATTGTCCTGGAATGCCGGAACTCCCCCGAGTTCGCCGGGATCTCATCGTATCATCCCAACGTACGGATCAAGACCGATTTGGAGGCGAACCTTCTTAACATATCGGGCTCCGCCGTTCATCTCAGCAAATCACTGATGAATCTGGTGTCCAATGCCGCTGAGGCCATGCCTCAGGGCGGCGTAATCACCATTAAAACCGTGAATCAGTATTTGGATAAACCCGTTTCCGGATATGATGAGGTCCGGGAGGGGGATTATGTCGTTCTGTCCGTATCGGACACGGGTCAAGGGATACGAGCCAGCGATATGAAGCGCATATTTGAGCCTTTCTATACGAAAAAAGTCATGGGTCGCAGTGGGACAGGTCTGGGATTGGCTGTGATTTGGGGTACGGTCAAGGATCATCTGGGATATATCAATGTGGACAGTCAAGAAGGCAAAGGAACCGTTTTCACCCTTTATTTTCCTGTGGTAAGAGAAGAAATATCCCCGGATCAGGCTTCCACATTCGCTGCCGAATACATGGGGAACGGTGAAGCCATCCTGATCGTGGATGACGTTAAAGAGCAGCGAGAACTCGCCGGCGCGATGCTCACGAAGCTGAATTACAAGGTCGTCAGTGTTTCCAGTGGTGAAGAAGCGGTAGAGTATCTCAAGCAAAACGCGGTAGATTTGATCGTTTTAGATATGATCATGGACCCTGGCATGGATGGCCTCGACACTTATGCCAAAATACTTGAAATCAATGCCCATCAGAGAGCGATCATCGTCAGTGGTTTTTCCGAAACGGAACGGGTGAGTATAGCTCAGGAATTGGGCGCGGGGACCTACGTGAAAAAACCCTATGTGATGGAAAACCTGGGACTGGCTGTCAGGAAGGAGCTTGACCGTCCGGCATGACCTGCACCTCCTAAAAGTATGAACTGAGACTGGTGATATCTGTTTTGTATCGAGTGGTAGGGGCTGCAACCGGCTGATTTCAGATATCTCTCCTTGGCCTTGAAATCTAAACGTCCCGAAAATCTACTACGTTCAGATCATAGATTCACGAAATCGAGGCCGGCTGCAGGTTTAACCCTCTGGCAAGCTGTGATGACTCTCCCGGCGAGTCACCCCGTATGATGAAGTGGCTGCAACTTCAGGGTAAGCTCTCTTAAATTGTACATTTCGCTCTTTGAAAGAGCGGATTGAGGGTTTTTGACTTGCCACTGCGGATGTTCCATCACAGTGTCGGGCGATGGACAGTTTTGATCGGATCAGCCTGCGGGCTTCATCCTCCTCCCACGGGCGGCAAGAAGCTGATCTTATCGTTCGGGCTCAAGGTGCGATCCATCGCCGTGAGCTTGTTGTTGACGAGAATTAAGACCTTACCGTCTTTCAGTTCCAGATCGGGGTAACGGTCGTTAACGTAGGTGATCACATCCCTCACTCGAGTGTTTTCGGATATCGGCATATGGATCTCGCTCGTTCTTGTCCTCATGCGGTGAAGCCCGTGGAATTGAACTGATACTACCATCTATCGATAATCCTCCCGAAGAACGATAACCTCGTAAGACAGACTATGAACAACACTGGGTAAGATAATGCCATATAGATTGCGGGCATCCCTCAGCGATGTACTTCGCGGAGCGCGGAAGGCGACCGCATCGCGCGTCTATCGTCCGCGTCGGGCGTTCGCGGGATGCCTTCCCGAAGAGGTCGAGAGAGGGGGACTCATCTCTCGACCTCCGGTGCTCTCGTTGGTTTGCTTTTCTATTCTTCCATCACGCCGTAAGCGGCCAGCAGACTCTTGACCTTTTCGTCCAGAAGGCCGAACTTGGCGATTGTCTCAGGCAGGGGAATCGCATCGGGTGTGAATCCCTTTTCCTTGTAAACCGTGTCGCACAGCTTCTCGAAGGCTTCCTGGCGCAATTTGATGAGCAGATCGTGCCTCTCTTTGGCATCGGCTGGAAGCTCCGCTCCGTTGAGCCGCTCCTTGAGCCAATCGGAGTAGTATTCGGCCCTGCTCTCATACTCGTTGAGAAAAGCCGGTCCCATGGCTCTTAAGGGAATGCGGTCGCTTTTCCTCGTTCCCTTGCCGTTTCGCAAATTGATGAGCTTTTGCAGAAGGTAGAGCCGCTCCGAGTCGTTCAGGACGTCCTGGAGGGATTTTTTAGAGCCCACGGTAGCGTTCAGATACTGAACGTAATAGGCGAGGGTCGGCTGGTTCTGAGCGGGCTTGTCGGTCTTGGCGGCCTCGGGATGGCGCACATCGATCCAGGGAAGCTTGCACAGACCCACCGCGTTGAACCAGGTACGGATCATGGGAAACCACTTGAGAGCCTGGGCCTTGGCTTCGAACGTGGGAAGCTCCTTGTGGACCTGATCGATGAAGATGAGCCAGGCCTCGTCATGCTGGGGCCCCTTGAGGGCAAAGCCGTAGCCTCCCTGCTGTGCCAGGGATTCTTTGCTGATGTACATGGAGAACTCAAGCCCCTTGGTTTCCATGGCAAACTTCTCGAGCTCGTCCCAAATTGCGTCGATCGGCTCGCCCGTTCTGGCAGCATGACGCTCGGCCACCCACTTTTTCGCACGGTGCACGCCATCGCCGCACACCCTGCCGATTCCCCGGCCGAAGGCCGTTTCCTCAATCAATCGGTGGGCGGCCTCCACATCTCCCCATTTCAGCTCATAGCCCGTGTCTTCCTTGGTGAGATATCCCCGCTGGGCGCATTCCATCAAAAAGGAGGCCGAAACTCCCATGGAGATGGTATCCAGGCCATACTCATCGCAATACCAGTTGAACTCCATGATGAACTGGGGATCGAAGATGCCCATGCAGGTCACGGCGCCGGCCGTCTCATACTCGGGTCCGTCCACTCCTACCCGTGCACCCGCCCTCGAGCCGTGCTGCAGGGTCACGTTTTCGCCTGACTTGGCGCACGCGAGATTGCACCCGAAGTAGCACCCGTCAGGGAGTTTTTTCTCAAAATAGCGATTCAGGAAGACATCGGCGAAGATAGCCCTGGCATCAGAATGGCAGCCATACTGATAGTTGTTCACGGGCAGCAGGTGGTACTTGTCCATGTATTCGATCAAAACCGGTGTCCCCCAGCTGGAAAGCCGCAGCTGCTGGCGGTCCATCTGGCTTACGACCTTCTTGAGACTGCTTCCCGCCTGCTTTACCCCCGCATCGTCAATGGGGTGGTTGGCCCCGATCCGCTCGGAGCTCGAGCGAACGATCACGGCCCTAACACCTTTGCGGCGCATCACGGTGCCCGTTCCGCCGCGCCCGGCCTGCTTGGATCTCACCCTCTCCCTTCGCTTGTCATAGAAGAGGCTGTTTACGATCCCAAATCTCGCGTGAAGCGCCCCGATTCCGGTGGTCACGAGGGCGACGTTTTCATCGAAGGCACCCCCATTGAACTCACGCATCAACGCCTCGCCGTAGGACAGGGCGCCCCAATCCACGGTCTCGCCATAGGGAGGGGCTTCCGCGATCTCTATGGTTCCCTTGTCTCCGTCCACGATCAGCACCACTTCCTTTTCGCTAATCCCGGAAATGGCAAGGGCATCGAATCCGCAGAGTTTGAGCAGGGACGAGAAGTGGCCGCCGATGTTGGAATCGATGAAGGTGTCCGTGAGCGGGGATATGGTGCCGATAATGAATTTGCCGGCCCCTGGAAATCGCGGCTCGCAGCACAGCGGGCCTCCGGCCATCACCAGAACGTTTTCTGGGCTGTCGTATCGTGTATCCTTTGTCGTCTCATCCCAGATGAGCTTCAGGGCGTAGCCTCGGCCACCGATATATTTTTCCTTGAATTCGGGCGGGAGTTCTTGGATCGAAACCGCATATGAACTCACATCAAGTCGGAGAATCCTGTCCGTGTATCCTCCGTTTATCGACTCAGGCTTGTAGCTCATGGACCGGATGGTCTTCATTGCACCTCCACAATCGTTTTAGGAGTAACTGCCAAGATCCACAAAGAGCATTCTCATTGAACGAGATCTGGGTAGAGCGTCCACAGGGTAAAAAGGGCAAGCCAAAGAAGGCCTGCCCCTCCGTCGTTCTCCCGCCTCGGCGCTCAGGTCGCTCTCCAGGGTTGCCCTATCCTCCAGGCGGGCAATGACATTATAGCAGATGAAGGTCGTAGAATAACCGAAAAATGGCGCGGTGGGTGATCGCCGGTTTACCTGTGTTCGGCACAAGGAAAACCCCACAGCTCTCCTCCTTCTCGATTGGAGAAGTACCGCCTTATATATTTCTCTATTTCCGAATCATATGTGTACGGTTCACATGAATTGCTTCCTTGAATCCCGCCCGACTGACCGTCCCTGTCCGGTGAAATCGCAGCTTTTTTCCGGAGACCTCTCAGGTCCAGCGATGGCTACCAAAGATGTATGGGGAAACATCAAAACTTGCTCGCCCCTCTCTGGGCTACGAATCTTGGAATGGACCCCGCCCGGTCTCAAAATGATAACTCAGAGTTGGTCTGACAAAGATTGGCGGATACCGAAGATTGGATTACGGGACCGTCACGACGAGATCATTCTTGAGGTCCTTGAGGAGAAGGCGAATGCTGTCCCACAAAAATAAAAGGACTGGCCGCCAATTCGTTCCGACAACCAGTCCCTTCAGATCATCTCAATGAGATGGGAGAAACCAGTCTATTTAACTTTTCCGCTCTGAGTCTTGCCCGCTTTGAACTTGATAACCTTTGGACGCAGGAATTTTTATCTTTTCGCCTGTTCTGAAAGTCCTAAATCCTACCAGAGTAATTTATCCCCCTGATCCCGCAAAATCTGCTTCGTTTGCTCCATGCCAGGTAATTTCAGGGAAGCGAGCTATTGTATTCTTCACCTCACTCCCATACAATAGCAATCTGTATGCTCTAGCGGCTCACGTGATTGCGTCATTTAACCGAATTTGGCTCAATTTGAGGTGGGTAATATATCGCCTTGAGGAAACAGGACTGGAATGATTTATCGTTGCGGCAGAAGCACTTTTTCAATACGGATGCCCGTCGGACCCAAACAGCTTTGCCGATGCAGGAAAAGGCCTCGACAAGGGCTGGAAATTACCCCAGTTCCCTTGGAAAGTGATAATTTTATACAATTATGTCCAAAAATTCCAAGATAAACAAGAGTTCATACGAAAAGCTGAAAATCGCCGCTGAGACCCCGAAAAGCGAAGAGGTTAGATCGACAAATATTGAGGGAGGAATCTTACCAGCCGGTAGCATTCGACCTTTTGCAAGAATATCTCCGCGAGATCGGGCGAATTCCGCTCCTAAAGAAGAGAAGACGAAACGGACCTCTCCGCGTACCCGCTACCGCGAAAAGGGCGATATCGAAGCCGCCTATAAGATGGTCACAGCAAACCTCCGGCTTGTGGTCAAGATAGCGATGGGTTTTCAGCGATACTGGATGCAGAACCTTATGGACCTCATCCAGGAGGGCAACGTCGGTTTGATGCAGGCGGTAAAGAAATTTGATCCCTACAAGGGAATAAATTCTCCTACTACGCCTCGTTCTGGATCAAAAAAGCATACATAATCAAGTTCATCATGGACAACTGGAAACTGGTTAAAATCGGGTCTACCCAAGCCCAGCGCAAACTCTTCTTTAACCTGCGCAAGGAGAAAGAAAGACTGGAAGCCCAGGGCATCGAGGTCTTCCCTGAAGCTGCTCAGTCACCGGCTTGATGTAAAGGAGTCGGAGATTATTGAGATGGATCAAAGGCTCAACAGTTGGGATATTTCTCTCCACAGCCCTCTGAAACTCGAAGACTCTGAGGACACGTATAAATCTTTTTTGCCCTCGGACGATTTGCCTGTGGACGACCAGATAGCTGACCTGGGAGGCAAAGTCTATTCTTCATGACAAGTTGATGCTTTTCAGAGAGCAGTCAAAGGCAAGGAGGCCGTGATATTAGATAAGAGGCTTCTCACCGAAGAACCCATGACCCTCCAGGAAATCGGAGACAAGTTCTGCATTGAGTGGCGAGCGCGTGCGCCAGATAGAAAGCCGTCTTAAAAGGAAGCTCAAGGCTTACCTGGAAGAAGAAATCGAAGATATTGACCTGCTACAAGAGAGTATGATCGAAAAGCTCAACCGATCGATGGCAATCCGCAGCTGCCTCCATTGCTCCATTCTTGAAACATACTGCGAATGGCGTCCCTGCCTGGTCCCATAAAAATGAAAAGGACTGGCCGCCAATTCATTCCGCGAGCAGTCCCTTCAGATCATCTTATTGAATGTGAGGGGATTAAATCCTGCTATTTGACTTTTTCGCTGAGAGTCTTGCCTGTTTTGAACTTGACACCTTTTAGGCCGGAATTTTGATCTTTTTGCCGGTCCGTGGATTACGGCCTTCACGTTGAGACCTTGCCGCGATGCTGAAAGTCCCAAAACCTACCAGCGTAATCTTGTCACCGACTGCCAGAGCGCCGGAAACAGCCGAAATAAATCCGTCCACCGCTTTTTCGGCCTGTGATTTGATAATGCCACCTTCACTTGCGATTTTTGCAACTAATTCAGCTTTCGTCATTTTCTCTCCCCCTTAAAGTTGGATAATGAAAACCGCCTCATACTAAGACCACTTAACAATTCCGTGTTTTCCATGGCTAAGCTAAAGGCCAACATTTCAACCGACAGTCAATTAAGTCTTGAAACAAAAAAGTCAACGCCTTTCTTTCTCTGGCTGACGTTTTTCCCAAGCCTCCTTAGATCCGTTTCACTTGAGTAGCTTGAGGCCCCTTTGCCCCTTCCTCCTCGGTGAAACTTACCCGCTCGCCTTCCCTCAGCGACTTGAATCCTTCCTCGGCGATGGATGAGTAGTGAACGAATACATCGTGGCCTTTGCCGGTGTCGATAAATCCGTAGCCCATCCCCTTATTAAACCATTTAACTCGACCTTCTGCCATTTTACTACTTCTCTTTTGATACTTTGTTTAGATTTGGTGCAGTATATTAAAGTACTCCAGAAACACACCTTTTGTTCATACGAAAAATCAATTTCCAAATAATTTTATAACTTACTATCCTTAAGTATACACACTATTATTCAAAAGTAAAGCAATAATTACAATTTTACTCTAAACCTACCTATACTTCTGCCTAAGTGCTACTTTTATTGTCTGAAACGGGCGGCCATTGAAGAAGAGTTGGGCATTTTTGGTAATACGGTGGAGGATTGCGATTATGCCATCAGTGGAGATCAAAGTGATGACAGCAGTGATGACAATGATGACAGGCTCTGTAAGCTAAAGATTTGTCACACTATAATCAGGGGGCCGATCACCTCATTTTTTCAGGATTTTTGAAGTGACTACAGTGATGACAAAAAGGAGGAGATACTATGTATTCAAAAGAAGTTTTTAAAATCGCATTCTGGATTTGATCCCGCCGTATTCGATCCAAACTGCGAACCGAAAAGTACCGAAAGTACGGGAGGGTGTATCGTATAGGACCTTGATATGTTAACGTTCTGATATCCCGGTAAACGAAAATGAGAGAACAAAGTGTACAAGATGTTATAGATATGCTGCTTCCCAGAAGTCTGACAAAAAGCATATGATAAGCTTGGGTATAAAAATATGATTAAAGGGATAAAAGCTCTTTACTATCGAGGAGGCGGGATCGCAAGGACTTGACAGAGAGGCCATTAGGATTATATTATAAGAGGTTACTCCGAATAAGTGAACCAATATAAAGTATGCGAGGAACGCGTGGGATATGCCGATCTACGAAATACCAAACGCGTAAAGTGCGGGCAGATGTTCGAAGCGATGCAGAGGTTTTCCTATTCTGCCTCTAAAAGAGTGCGGTTGCTGTCACGGCCGGCTGCGCAAGCTGATTTCGATGAGCGCGTTTCATCTTAAGGGGTCCGGCTGGTACATAAACTCATTATGCGAGGAAGAACCAGAGCACGGCGGAGTGCAAATCTGGAAACGGGCGAGGCAAAAACCGACAGCACATCTCCTGCAAAGGATTCGCAGGGGTCGGCCAAGGGAAACTAGGCCGGATCGCGGAGTTATTTCCCGAGAGCAAGCTGGTGTGAAGCCGCGCTTCATCGAGTTCTCCACGGGTCCGGTGCCGCTTGTCAACTTCATCGTGAGTTTGAATTTGCATCGTGCCCTCTCAAGTCGTATCATGGCAACATTGGAATATAATTCTAATAAATATCAAATCCACTTTGTATAATCTGGAATAAGGCATCAACTGGCTGTCAACAGATGCCGAACCGCATTTTCAGGTCGGATTCTGCCCAAAAAAACTTCTGGAGCAGCCCCAAAGCCCCAAAAACTATACGATTTCCCAATTCTCATATTTAAGTGATAATATCTTCTCCAACGGAAACGGTTTTGGACAGTTTTGGGACACACTTTACAACACGCCGGTTCAAGGGACGGGCGCAGACATCACAAAATACGCTCTGAGCTCACTCGCCGCGAGAAAAGATTGGCGGATACTGGAGCTCGGATTGCAGGAACGGTGCACGACGAAATTATTCTCTAAGCCTCCTAACAAGAGAGTGGCGGAAGTTGCTGTGATTTTCTCCAAGGAGACCTTGATTCAGGCGGGCAAAGCTTATCTCTGTAAGTTTCCGATTGAGGTGGAAGTTACGATTGGTGAGACAATGGCAGAGAAGAGTAATAAAAAGCAGGTCTCAGCTTCATGACTGTTGTCGTTTGTAAATCGGTTTAACTAACGAACAAACACAGCCGGCACAGGCAGGACCGAGTTGACTGGGTAAAGGCTTCAGCCCATCATGGCGTGTTTCACGACCCATTTGGGGCAGCGCCCGCAGGTCGTAGTAAGTGCCCATGGTGTGGGAAGCAGGTCGAGGAACAATAAGGGAGGAACCGTTCCTCTTATTGCTCCTGAGCGCCTCTTCCTCGACAAATCGGGGCTCCCAGATGCGTCCCCAGTCGTGATCGTAGTCGATCAGATCGAAGCAGGGCGCCAGTGAGCCATCCGGCCTGATCAACTGCGCCGTCTG
Source organism: uncultured delta proteobacterium (assembly GCA_963757915.1). Lineage (GTDB taxonomy): Bacteria > Desulfobacterota > Syntrophobacteria > Syntrophobacterales > Syntrophobacteraceae > SbD1. The sequence goes on from CAVWTD010000016.1 coordinate 170,758, forward strand.
TGGCCGGCGCGGCAGTCCCAAGGGCGTATCGTCCCCCCCGATCCGGTCCTTCATGGTCTGCAGGTGCTCGACGGGATTGACCATGCACCATCCCTGGCGCTGGTTTCTCGATGAGCCAGTCCAAGAGCATGTCCACCTCGTCGTATTGCTCGGGTGAGATGGAGAGGTCGTTCTCCGGGTGCTTGTAGTGGTCGATGTTGGTCATCCGCTGCGGAGCCTCGTTGAGGTGGTAATCGGTGCCGATGCTGTTCTGGTGGGCGATAAACGTCAGCAGCTTGACGTCCTTGAGGTTGGTCCGGCAGATATTGATGTTGAAGAAGATGATGAAGCCGTACCTTTTCTGCTGCTGGACCAGATACCGGAACTGGGGTTCGATGGCCAGCAGGGCTTTCGGCAAGACCCTTGCGGGGCACGATGCAGTCCACCGCCAAATTGATCGCCGTCACGCTGGCCCGGCCCGCTTCGTCGATGAACTCCCGGTCCATGAGGTAGCCGTTGGTGGGCAGGTAGATGAAGAAGCCATTCCGGCTGCCGTAGTGGATGACCTTCAAGATGAAATCCTTGCGGACTAGAGGCTCGCCGCCCATGATGGCCATACTCTGGATAGCCAAGGGTCTTCAGCCAATCTATGGAAGAGCGGGCCGTTTCCAGCGACATCCCCGGCCGATCATTGTCGTACTGGAAACAGTAGTGGCAGTCCATGTTGCACCGCCAATCGGTGTAAAGGTAGCAGAGTAGAGGGCGGAATTCCTCACCGTGAAGCCGCGAGGCGAGTATACGGCATAGCCCAGCGGCGGAAGGCCCGAAAGCCGTTGCGGCCCTTGTAGTGCAGTTTTTCAAACATCTCTACCCATCCTTTTTCAGCTCCCGATGCGCGGTTACTGGCTTCCCGCGA
>CAVWTD010000017.1:0-143347 GCA_963757915.1 uncultured delta proteobacterium
ATATCCAGGGTTCGGTGACCGGCGCCTCGCGGGACTGACCCTGGGCCATCATATGTAGCCCCCTGGAGCACTGGAGTTTAGACATGGGCGCCGAAAATCCAGACGATAGGTACTCGTTTGCCGGATGAGCCACATTTACAGGCATGCGATATTTGAGAACGAGGTGGAAGATGTACTGACCCACCCTGGCGAGGATCGCCCAGGCCAGGAAGGCTCTCGTGTTGCAACAGGGCAGACGAGAGCAGGGCGGCACCTTCGGGTGATATATGTCCCTGATCCGGAACCTGACAACGTCTTTGTGATCACCGCATACGAATTGAGTGGCAAACCACTTAAAGCATATCGGCGCAGACGTTGAGGAAGGCAAAGAACATGAAAAAGAGCAGATTTCCCAGTGGCTGGGACGAAGACAGGGTAAAAAGAGTCCTCTCTCATTATGAGAGCCAGTCAGAGGAAGAGGCGGTTGCAGAAGACGAAGCCGCATGGGAGGATTCATCACAGACATTCATAGAGATACCTAACGATCTAATTCCAACCGTACGTGGAATGCTTGCCAAGAGGGCGAGAAAGCCGTCAAAAGAAGGAGATCGGAAAGATAGCTGAGCATAACTGGCTCATAAAACTTGGGGCCAAATTCCCGGCAGACTTAATTTTCCTTTTCATACAGTCTATTCGTGGCTGCCGCAGTGCGCAGCAAGCAATTCCACCACATCCTTGTGACCCCTATTCTCCGCATAGTCCGAAGGCGTCATGCCGTTGCCGTTCCTGGCATTAACCTCGGCCTGGTTGGCCAACAGTAGTTCAACCACGTCCTTGTGGCCTGCTATCGCCGCCTCGTGCAAAGGCGTAGAGCCGTCGTTGGACTTGGGGTTGACCTCGGCCCGGTTGGCCAACAGTAGTTCAACCACGTCCTTGTGGCCTGCTATGGCCGCTTCGTGTAAAGGCGTAGAGCCGTCGCTGGACTTGGAATCGACCTCGACCTTGTTGGCCAGCAGCAATTCCACTACGTCCTTGCGGCCATTCTCCGCCGCCAAGTGCAAAGGCGTAGAGCCGTCGATGGACCTGGGGTTGACATCGGCTTTGTTTGCCAGCAGGAATTCCACCACGCCCTTGTGGCCATTCTCCGCCGCCAGGTGCAAAGGCGTAGAGCCGTCGATGTACTCGGCATTGACATCGGCCTTGCCGGCCAGCAGCAATGCCACCACGTCCCTGTAGCCATTCTCCGACGCCATGTGCAAAGGGGTCTGGCCTATGTTGTCCCTGGCATTAACCTCGGCTTTGTTTGCCAGCAGCCTTTCCGCCACATACTTGTAGCCATTCCCCGCTGCCAGGTGCAAAGGCGTCTCCCCTCTGTTGTGCCTGGCATTGACGTCGGCATTGTTGGCCAGCAGCAATTCCGCCATGTCCCTGTGGCCTGCCATCGCCGCCTTGTGCAAAGACGTCCAGCCTCTGTCGTCCTTTGCATTCACGTCGGCTTTTTTTGCCAGCAGCAATGCCACCACGTCCTTGTGGCCATTCTCCGCCGCCAAGTACAAAGGCGTCTCGCCTATGTTGTACCTGGCATTGACGTCCGCTTCGTTGGCCAGCAGCAATGCCACCACGTCCTTGCAGCCATTCCTCGCTGCCTCGTGCAAAGGCGTATATCCGATGTTGTCCCTGGCATTCACGTCGGCGTTGCAGGCCAGCAGCAATTCCACCACGTCATTGTGGCCATGAGCCGCATAGTGCAAAGGCGTATAGCCGTACTTCTTCTTCGCATTGACGTTGGATTTGTAGTCAATCAGCAATTTTGCCACATCCTTATGACCCTTCGACGCCGCCACATGCAAAGGCGTCCGGCCTTCCTCGTCTTTTCTGAAAACCAAACCAGGATTGTCTTTCAGCAGCGCCTTGACCTTTTCCAAGTCACCATCCTCGGCGGCCTCATGGATAGAATCCGACTGTTTGCCTGCTGGATCCGAGTGGGCCGGTGGACGTGTCGGTTTCGGTGATTCCTTAGAGCCAAATATTTTCTTCCAGAAGCTCATCTTGGGTCTCCGGTTAGACGTTTGTGTTGTTGTCTTGGAAGAGCGCGCAGCCGCCTAAACATTCCTTGATGCAAACTATCCTTAACACCTTCCAATGCTATTTTCGACTTAATAACTTCAATGAGGCGCCCGAATAAAATCTGTCACAGGGCAACTTTTATTTGGTTCGAGTCATCCATATCACGGAGGAATTATTCCCTATAATCTCTTCTCGACCTTGAGAAATCGAGCGCGGGAAAACGCGGCCTTCCCGGAACATATGTTTTGTTCATGCCTGGTCCGGTCAGACTCAAGGATCCGGCAAGACACCTCAACGTTCGATGAGATTAGTAGACCGGGATTTCCGGAGTTGGTCAGATAGAGTGGAAAGAAATTGTGAGGTTGTTGTAGTCCACCTCCAGCTTGTTTTCCTCCCTTGGCAAGTATCCCCGCAATCCTTACCACTATAAAAGAAAATAACGCGTCGAATCGGGCATTTCCATACATTCTCCGATTGACGCCATTTCGATATAGTCGTATCCTTCCGGCAATGTTGACCGGCCGGCGTTGGCAGCCCCTATCGATAAACCATGAGGTCAGCGCAGGGGTGTTTATGCCGGTCCGCATAACCGGGCATGAAAATCCCCCAGAGGGAAGCAAGTGTATGACATCAGGAGAGACATGGCCTCAGTCACTGCCAGTGTAACGGCGTATCATAAGGGCTGAGTATCAATGGTCCGCGTCTTATGCGAATTAATCTATTGATTGCTAGGCGCACTGAACTTCACCGGTAGTTTTTTTGAGGAGGCAAGGAAATGGCAGAAGCGCCCAAGATCGAGGAGACCAAGAAAGCAAGTGACAGTGCCGATATGCTAGTGCGGCCATTCGAGCGTGTCTCAACCACTAGAGAGCGTGTAGGTGTTCCGGCCTGCACGTTTGCTATCGGAGCTGTCGCTCTAATTGTGAGCCCTCACTATGCTGCGGTTTGGCTTTTACCGTGGATTGGGGCTGCTCTCATTTTTGCGGCCCTCGGAACCTACGTCTGGCTTACCTCTCGTTCCACTATTCGCGTCCAACTTCCACCGCCGCCTATTCCCGTAGAGCTTCAGGGACAAATCCTTTGGATGAGAAATCAGGTGCAGCAGCAAACTGAGTGGACGAGGGCTACCCTTGAGTCCTTACTCAAGGGCCGACGGGGCGCGTGATCGAGACGCCTAACCCTCGAGTCGACCTGATGCCGCACCGTCACTGAGAAGCCCGGCTTGAGACAGTGCGCGGTGCGGCTTATCAGTAGCGTCAAATGCAAATGGGGTCGGGCCCAAGACCAGTATTTGCATCCGTTGCGGGAAATTATCAAATTCCCCCATTCTTATGGGCTTAAAACACTGTTTTTGTCGATATCTAATGAGCAGTTAATCCGCGCCTGCCGATTTTTGAAAATGCGGATCATTTCAGTTAGAGCCGTGAGTCTTCGAATCCAACCCTCGTTGAAAGTTCCAAGCTAACGGTTTCAGAGTTCAACTTCAGTTCCCGGAGCATTTAAATATAGTGCCGTGCCTGGCTCTACGCGGGTTCGAATCCCTGGTTCCACATATTGAAGCGGGAAAACCGGGCGGGCGTTGTTTTTCACGTGAAGACGCGAAGACGCGAAGAAGAGAATAGGCCAAACAAGTCTAATTGCTGTTCATCCGGAGAACACCGATGAGACACCGGCGGCTTCCGATTCGGATTTTTCAACGTCAAAAGAAAGGTATTTTTCGTCCCCGGATCGGGTCCGGGGCAGGCTATGGCAAGGAAACAAGGGGTTGCGCGGAGGCGTACTCTTAAACGTGAAGGGTGAAGTTAGAAGGGTGAACTTCCGGCTAAAGCCGGTAAGCGGATTGGCCAGATTATTTTCACTCCTCACTCTTCCAGCTTCCGGATGCACTGCCAGGGCGAAAAGGAACTCTTTCTGCGATAAAAGATCCGGACGGAAACCGGGTTATTCCTTGTGGTCGAGCACCTCGCTCAAGGTTGACATTGCGAAGGAACACTCGATCATAACGCGCGTCATAAGGACAAGGGCAATGGCATTGAGCACTCCGCAGGCGATCCATGCCTGAGCGGCGGCTGAGGCGGCCCCCAGGGCGGCGAAAAACAGGGTCATGAATATCCCGGCGGGAGTGCAGCGGGGCCAGCCTTTTAAACGGATGAACTGATTTCCGCCGCCGTGCTCTTCGACCGCCATAAGTACACGAACCGAACCGAGGAGACCTCCGCGCAATTCCAGGTCCCAGCCGTCAAAGTCGCCGCCTCGCAGTACTGCTGTCCGCAGGGTCTTCACGCCTGCCTCGAGCGATTCGAGCCAGGCAATCGGCGAGCGCCACTCTTGGCTCCAGATCGTGAAAGTCTTGGGCCAAGGCAGAGGAAGCGCTATGCCGGAAGCGAAGCCGCATCTGCGCCAGGGGGTCAAACCGAGTTTGATTCTACCTATCAGGCGCGCCATTGGCTGCATCAGATGGAGAAAAGCGGTAAGTGCCTTTAGCCTGAGCCGCTGTGCTGCCGGGAAGTGGAGGAAAGGCAGCCTGGATGCGCACGATACCGCATGTGCCACCGGCAGGGAAACGGCCAAAAGGAAAAGAGGAAGCGCCAGAAGAAGGGGGTGCCACTCGAGTCCGAGCAGTGAAAAGAAGCCAAGAACCGCCACTATGACAAGCCACTCGGGCATGAGGGGCAGCGACCACAGAAGGCTGGGGGCGGGCTGGTAGATCGATTGAAACAGGGCGCTGCCCCATGTGCCCTGATAGATTCTGCCCCGGAAGCAGCCCAGGAGCTGTTCAAAGCCTTTAAAATAGATCCTTCCGGCCCATGGGACATGGCCGGCGGCATTGTATTTTTCAGGCCATTTGCGCTCCAGGCTACCTTCCGCCTTCCCGTAGTTCAACTGTTGTTTCCAATAGCTTTTTACGGAATCGCGGCGATGGTGCCACACCACCGCTGCCGGATTAAAACCGAGAGTCCATCCGCACTTCAGAATCCGCCAGCAAAGATCGACGTCGTCTCCGGCGATCCGGAATTGAGGGTCGAAACCGCCGACCGCCTCCAAAGCGGCTTTTCGGAAAGCCATGTTGCAGCCTGGAATGTGTTCGGCCTGCTGGTCGGTCAAAAGGACGTGAATTGGTCCTCCGGGCGAGTTTGCAACGCATTCGGCTTTAGGGCCGTCATCGGCGGGCGGGATATTCGGGCCGCCAACCCCAACGTGATCCGTAGAAAGAAAAGTCGCCGCAAGATAAGTAAGCCAGTGCGGGTCAGGAACAGCATCGTCGTCGGTATATGCGACAATTTCACCCTTTGCGGCGCGCATTCCGACATTGCGGGCGTTGCTGAGGCCCGCCGTTAGGAATGGAAATCACCTTGAAGCCGTATTCGTTTGCTATTATCTCAGTGCCGTCGGTGGAACCGTCGTTTACGACGATTACTTCGAAGTTGGGATAATCGACCTTTCGGAGGCCTTCGAGGCAGTCGCGGATGGTTCGATGCCCGTTGTAGGTGCAGACGACAACCGAAATGCTCGGCCAGTTCAGGTCGGCAGGGAAAGGGACCTGGACGTAAGCCCTGCTGACGCTTGCAAGCGAGGGCTTGGGGTTGCGGTTTCGGTCGGTCAGGCCGAACCCCCAGTCTTCGATATCAAAGCCACCCCTGTGCCATTCATCGGTCCAGGAAAAGACGAAAATACCGGAACACCCGGTCGCAAAGGTAGACCTGATCTGCCACTCCAGCGTCGAAGCCTGAGTGTCCTGGCCGTTGCGGATGCTGTCCAGGCCGATTTCAGCCATGACCAGCGGCTTTTCGCCCGCCAGGTTCTGGAGACGCGCCAGGTAACCTTCGAGCTTTTCCCTGGTCTCCAGATAGACATTGAAGGAGACGAAATCGATGAAGGGAAGATCGAGGTATTCGGTGGTGGGAAAGTTCACGTAAGTAACCAGAGCTTCCCGGTCAACATCTTTTACTGCTTTGTACAGCCGTTCGAGGAAAGACTGAATGCGCCTCCGCCCGTGCCAGCGCACAATCGACGAGGGAATTTCGTTGCCAATCGTAAAGCAAAGCACGGCGGCATGTCCGGCGCAGGCCTTGACTCCTTCGCGCACCCGGCGCTCGATATCCTTCGCCAGTTTCTTATTGTCCAGAAAGGTAATGTGTTCTTCCCATGGCAGCCCGATCATGACGCGCAGGTTATGCTTCTGCGCTATATCAAGAAGCCACCTGGGAGGTACGGTGTAGGTTCGGACCGCATTTATGCCGTTTGCGGCCATTTGCGCGAAATCGCGCTCAACTGTGCCCGGATCGTGGTATTCACAACCATCGCTCGTCGGGCCTGAAAGGACCGTAGGTTACCCCGCGGATGTAGAATTTCTCATCGCCTACGTAGATGAACTTCCCCTTTACGACAGTCCGGACGCCTTGCCGGACTGCAATATGCCTGGGAGGATTGAGGTAGAACTCGGCGATACCGCTGGACTTGGGTTTTTCGAAAAACGGCCGCAGCACGGGTTTTTCTTCCGGAAATCGGAGAAGACCTCCGGGTTGTTTAATTTTCTTTGAATTTGCACCCTTCCGTTTGACGTCGGGCCGCAAAAACCTGCTTCCTCTATCCGGGGCCGGGGGAGCCGAATCTGCGACTCCCACCAGGTTTGGCTGGATTTCGGTATCCTCGGCTGATACATCGGATACTGCGCTACTTCTCCTGCTTGTCATCTTCTTCTCTCCAAGGGAATATTCGGCTCGGTGTTGATCGAGCGCCAGTCTTCACTAGGCAATAAACGTACCATTACTTAAAATGCTAATATTGCTGTTAAATCGTGCCGGTCCGCAACGTCCCGAGCTTGGAGGTTACAAATTTTTGCGCACACTGGTTACGATTTGTGCACGCTTTGCCCTGCGGAGAAGCAGGACTGAGGACTGAGGACTGAGGACTGAGGACTGAGGACTGAGGACTGAGGACTGAGGACTGAGGACGGAAATCTGAGATCTGAGGACGTGAGGACGGAGGACGGAACGATCTGAGGACTGAGGACGGAGGACTGAGGACGGAAATCTGAGGACGGAGGACGGTGGACGGTGGAGGGTGGACTGAGGACTGAGGAAAAGCGGCGAGCGTGCTGGCAGCAATGCAGACAGTACCGACAGAAAGTGTGGTTCGTTGGGAGGCAAGCCAAATGTTTAGCGCATCAGAAAGTGAAGCGAAAATGATGTCAAGGTTTCACTCTCAGTCCTCAGTCCTGAGCACTCAGTCCTCATAGCGTAGCGCGGAGGCCGACCGCTCGTTCTCGACAGCCCACCCACCCACCCGCCAGACGGGGTGGGAGCGGGATGCCTTCAGTGAACTCATTTTTGCTTTCGGAACAGATACTTGTTAAAAAAACCTGCGATAACTATACTTGTTGGGATTGTGTGAATGCCCCTGATCAAAATGACGCGGCATTGGAGATTGATGAATTCGGATCTTCTCGAAGTAAAAGACTTGAAAACATATTTTCTGACCGAGGCGGGGATTGCGCGGGCGGTGGATTCGGTCAGCTTTAAGATGTCCGAAAGACAGGTGCTGGGAATTGTCGGCGAGTCCGGATGCGGCAAGAGCGTGTGCGCCCTTTCCATTATGCGCCTTGTTCCTCCCCCCGGGGTAACCGCAGGTGGTGAGATCCTGTTCCGTGGGGAAGACCTTCTTTCGATTCCGGAAAATGAAATGCAGTCGATACGGGGAAACGAAATCTCGATGATTTTCCAGGAGCCTATGACTTCGCTCAACCCTGTTTTCCGTGTCGAAGACCAGATCGCTGAGGTGCTTTTGCGGCACAAGGGGATTTCGAAAAAAGAGGCTCGCCTTCAGGTAGCCGATCTTCTGCACCGGGTGGGTATCCCATCGCCTGAAATCAGGATGAGGGACTATCCGCACCAAATGAGCGGCGGCATGCGCCAGCGGGTCGTGATAGCGATGGCCGTAGCCTGCAATCCTCGCCTCATTATCGCGGATGAACCCACGACTGCTCTGGACGTAACCATCCAGGCGCAGATACTTTCGCTTCTCGATGATCTGCGTCAAACACACGGTATGGCGATTTTGCTTATTACCCATGACCTTGGCGTGATAGCCGAGATGGCCGAACAGGTCCTAGTTATGTACACCGGTCGGGTCGTGGAGGACGCCGGCGTAAAAGAGCTTTTCGAAAATCCGCTCCATCCATACACCCAGGGGCTCATGCGCTCGATACCCGGCCGCGTGATCGGCGAGGACAGGAGCAGGCTCGAACCCATTCCGGGAGTCGTTCCCAGTCTGCTCGCGCTGCCGCCCGGGTGCAAATTCAACACCAGATGCCCGTGGTCTTTTGACCGCTGCTTTCGAGGAGAGCCTGAGCTGCTCGCGCCCGCTGGAGGTCACCCGGTGCGCTGTTGGCTTTATTAGGAGGGTTGTGCTTGCTTCAAGGATCGGAGTTTTTAAAAGTTAGCGGCGTTAAGAAATACTATCCCATAACCGAGGGGCTTTTTCGCCGCGAAATCGGGACTGTCAAGGCCGTGGACGGAGTGGATCTGGAGATCGGCCGAGGTCAAACGCTGGGTCTGGTGGGAGAGAGCGGATGCGGAAAATCCACCCTGGGCAGGGTGATCCTTGGTCTTGAACCTCCAACGGAAGGCCGGGTTGTATTTGACGGGCAGGACCTCTCCTCGGTGCACGGCGAAAAGCTGCACCAGGTCAGGAGGCGCATGCAGATCATATTCCAGGACCCTTACTCTTCGCTTAATCCGAGGCAAACCGTTGGGCGCATTATCGGAGAAGGTCTGGTCATACATAAAATAGGGACCCCTGTCGAGCAAAAGGAAAGGGTGCGCCGGATCATGGAGGTGGTTGGCCTTCGCCCCGAGCATATCAACCGCTACCCACATGAGTTCAGCGGCGGACAGCGCCAGAGGATTGGAATAGCGCGCGCCCTGGCCCTCCACCCTGAACTGGTCATCTGCGACGAGCCGCTTTCCGCTCTCGACGTCTCCATACAGGCACAGGTGATTAACCTCCTCAAGGATTTGCAGCATGAGTTCAAACTGACATACCTTTTTATCTCGCATGATCTCTCGGTCGTGCGCCACATCAGCGACCGGGTTGCAGTTATGTACCTCGGGCAAGTCATCGAACTCGCAGAAGCCGTGGAACTGTTCAGAAACCCCAGCCACCCTTATACTCGGGCGTTGCTCGAAGCTATCCCGCTGCTGGACCCGAATCGTCCGAAAAAACACTGGCCGGCGCCCATGGAAACTACCGGGCCGGCGCTTCCGGAGTTCTGTATTTTTGAGCCGCGCTGTCTCCAGTCGAAACCAGAATGCGAAAAAATTTCACCCGAACTGAAGGAGATATCCCCCGGCCACTGGGTCAAATGCCTGGCCTATAAGTAGATACAGGGGAGCAGGCAGCAAGAAGCAGGGAGCAGGGAGCAGGGAGCCTTCAAGTCTTCCTATTGCCCATTGATATAATTTTTTAGTTTGTGGGGCTTGCTGTGAAAAGGCGATCGCCCCTCAGGACCGGAGGATCAATGAGCCTCAACATAATCGACGCTCACGCCCATTGCGGCCGCCTCGATACCTTCCCGCCGCAGGACCTTCGTGACTATGTCGCGCTCATCGGAGGCAGCGGTATAGGAGGAGCGGTGATGTTCTCTCCGGTAATGGAAATCTACGACAGGTATGATCCGCATTTCAGGGATACCGGGCAATGGCGGCGCAGGAGAGCCGAATCAAACGAGTATCTTCTTTCAGTCTCGACATCTGAGTTCGTAGTATATCCATATTTTTTCATCTGGAATGACTTTGCCGTGGAGCAGTTGAGCCCAGCCCACAAGGGGATCAAATGGCACAGGCATCCCGAAGAGCCGGTCTATAATTATGTCGATCCGAAGTGTGCGGCCGCGATCGCAGAAATCCGAAGGCGAAACATGCCGGTCTGCCTTGAAGAGGAATTTGAAAATACGCTCTATTTCATAAACGAACTTGCCCCCGGAGTAAAAGTGATCATTCCCCACTGCGGAATGCTCAACGGCGGATATGATCTTTTCCGCCGCGAGGGTATATGGGAGATGCCCGGTATTTATGCGGATACCGCCCTTGCGCCGTCCGGCGACATCAGTGACTATGTTTCGCGCTATGGTTGTGAAAGGCTGATGTTCGGGTCCGATTTTCCCTTCGGAGATCCCGCCTTCGAGCTGCACAAAATTCTGCGCCTGAACCTCACGGGCGAACAGAAAGAGGCGATTATCGGCCGCAATGCGGCAAGGCTGCTGGAGGCAAGCAACCGGCAGCTAGAATAGATCCTGCATCCGGACCAACACCAGCAATGGAAAATATATTCCGAATCATTATCTATAGTAAATCAATATGAAATAATCAGTAGAAGGTTTTGCAAGAAATGTCTTTTATTTTAAAGTGAAGTACAAATAAATGTTTGTAAAATTTCAATGATGGTGCACAATAGTGAAGCCAATTATGTTAGAGTAAACCGCGAATTGTGCCGCATATAAGATTGGTAAGAGAAACATAATGGTTTTCATCGACAAGGGAGTGCTCGAAAAAGAGTCAGTTATTCTCCCATCTTTCGCGATTGTCTGAAGCTAAGGTCCGGTCTTGAAATGGCGGGAAAATACGACGTTATAGTGATAGGGGCAGGCCATGCCGGCTGTGAGGCGGCGCTTGCGTCCGCTCGACTGGGCTGCAAGACCCTGGTCATGTCCATGTACCTGGATACGGTCGCCCACATGCCCTGTTCGCCTTCAATAGGCGGAATTGGCAAAGGCCACCTGGTGAGGGAAATCGACGCGCTTGGGGGAGAGATGGCCAGGGTTTCCGACCAGAGCGCAATCCAGTTCCGCTTGCTCAACACAAAAAAAGGGCCTGCCGTTCGCGGCACTCGGACTCAGAACGACAAAGTGCGCTATCGAACAGCGATGAAGCACAGGTTGGAGCTTCAGCCGAATCTGGACTTAAAGCAGTGCCTGGTCGAGTCCCTGCTTATAGAGGATGGAAAGATATCGGGAATAATTGACCAGCTCGGGGTTTTTTACGAATCTGCGGCGGTCGTTGTATCAACAGGGACTTTTCTACACGGACTCATCCATATTGGGAATAGCCGGATTCCGTCGGGCAGGGCGGGTGAGTTCCCGTCCATCGCGCTTGCCGACCAGTTGCAGGAACTCGGGTTTGTTTTTGGCAGGATGAAAACGGGGACTCCGGCCCGAATCCTCCGCCGGAGCATCGATTTCGGCTCTTTTCGCGAACAGCATGGCGATCCCGAACCGAGGCCTTTTTCACTGTTCACCGAAAATCTGCCTCTGCCGCAGATGCCATGCTACATCGGGCGCACTGCCGCAGGGACCCACGATTTCATTCGCCGCAATATTCATCTTTCCCCACTATACAACGGTGCCATCCAGGGTGTTTCGGCCCGCTACTGCCCCTCACTGGAAGACAAGGTGATGAAGTTTCCGCACAAGGATTTTCATCAGATCATTCTGGAGCCTGAGGGTTTGGATACTGAGGAGATATATGCCAGCGGCACGGGCAATTCGCTTCCGGTTGAAATTCAGCTCAATTTGATTCATTCGATCCCGGGGCTGGAATACGCCGAGATAATGCGGCCTGCCTACGCGATCGAATATGATTTCATTCAGCCCACGCAACTTTATCCCACTCTTGAGACGAAGCTGGTGGAGGGCCTTTTCCTGGCAGGTCAGATAAACGGGACCTCCGGCTATGAAGAAGCGGCTGCACAGGGAATGTGGGCCGGCCTGAACGCCGCCCTTAAGGTTCAAAAAAGGCCGCCATTTCTCTTGGACCGCTCGGAAGCTTACATTGCCGTCATGATCGACGATCTGGTCACAAAAGGGACCAACGAGCCATACAGAATTTTCACCTCCCGGTCCGAATACCGACTTTTATTGCGGGAGGACAACGCCGATTTGCGCCTTCTGGGGAAGGGATACGAGCTCGGACTTCATGATTATTCAGTCTACAGGGAGCTTCTAGACCGGCGTGAAGCGGTTGGCGCCGAACTGGAAAGACTTCGGAAGACATTTGTGCGGCCCTCTTCCCAGGTGAGCGAAATGCTTGTCCGCCGAGGTTCGAACCCGCTCGATGAGCCGGTCTCGCTGGAAAAGCTGCTCAAAAGGCCAGAGCTTTCCTATTCTGATCTGGATGCCATTTGCGGGGCAGATCCGACGCTTTCGCAAAGAACGAAGGAACAGGTCGAAATCGAGTGCAAGTACGAAGGCTATCTGCGGCGGCAGGAAGCCGAAGTGAACAGGTTCAAACAGATGGAAGAAATCCGGATTCCGCCGGATTTTCCCTGCGATCAGGTACCGGGGCTATCGAACGAGGTCAGGCAGAAGCTCGGGGCAGTGCAGCCGGTTTCGATTGGACAGGCATCGAGAATACCTGGAATAACCCCTGCGGCCATTTCCATTTTGCTTGTTTTTCTCAAGCGTTTCAGAGAGTTGTCTCCTAAAGTGGAAAGTGCTGCTTAGAAATACACATTATTAGTAGATTTTGCTTGCGTAAATTTGAGTTTACATATAGTAGTAACTAGGGTTTTTCTATTGCTGCTCCCATTCCTGCTCCAAAAACAAGGGGGAAAGAGATCATGGAGGTGAAAAACGACAAGGATTTCATTGCAACCCTGAGAGAACATGGCCTTCAGGTAACCTACCAGCGGCTGGCCATCTATCAGGCCCTGTATTTCACCAAAGAACATCCGAGCGCTGAGGCTATTTATCAGCAGGTAAAGAAGCGCTTCCCAATGATTTCTCTGGGAACCGTCTACAAGACGCTCGAGAAGTTCTACGAGGTCGGCCTCATTCAGAAGGTGAGCCCGATAACGGAAGTTGCCCGGTACGACGCGATAACTGGTCCACACCACCACATGGTCTGCCTGGAATGTCAATCGATCCAGGATGCTGACAGTATAGTCGGAGAGCCTAAAATATCGGTTCCCGAGCAAAATGGATTTCGCGTACTGCGGCAGCAGGTGGTCCTTCACGGGTATTGTCCGGCGTGTAAGGGCAATATAACCGATTCCCAGTCTTAGGGTTCTCTGAGGCATGTCGTCCCGGGGAGAAGCTGGCCCATCCTGCCCCAATGAGAAGAGGGGGTTGGTTTGCGCCCTTCCGGAGAGGTGTTGTCAGGATTTCCTCAGTCCGTTTTAATTTGTTTAGAAGTCGCCCCCGCCATCGGCATGGGAGACATGTTTTTCTGCAGCTTTCGAACCACCCGGAATCCCGTGGAAAGTCCCCGGTGAAGTTGTCTTTGCCGTTTCGTGTTTCTGGGCTCCGGCGCCTGGTCGATCCTGGGGATTCTTCACTGCCGAATCCTGCAAAAGGTTATTTCCGGACCGCCGTCTGTTCCTGCGTCACCCTCGTGCCCTTCAATCAGGGCCATCAAACGGTTTACGAAATGGAGCATACGCTCTGCCTGCTTTTCCAACTGAGTTGAGGTGGCGGCGGCTTCCTCCGCGTTTGCCGCATTTTCCTGGACCACTTTGTCAACCCCTCCAACCGCCTGATTGATCTGTTGCACGCCCTGCGCCTGTTCCTGTGATGCTGCCGAAATCTCCTTGATCAGGCTGCTGGCTTTCAAGACACTTGAAGCGACCTCCGAAAATTCGCCGCTCATGCTTTTTGCCAGATCAGCGCCGGTCTGGATCATCTTTACATTGCCCTCGATCAAGGCCGCAGTGTTCTTTGCGGCTTCCGCCGCACGCATGGCAAGGTTTCTCACCTCGTCGGCCACAACGGCGAACCCTGCTCCTGCCTCTCCTGCGCGTGCCGCTTCCACTGCCGCGTTAAGGGCCAGAAGGTTGGTCTGGAAGGCAATTTCGTCGATGGTTTTTATGATCTTTTGAGTTTTGTCGCTAGCGCTCGAAATCTCCTGCATGAATTCCATCAGCCTGTTCATAGAGTCTTCGGCGCTCGAAGTAATGCCTTCCACCTGGTGCATCAGTTTGTCGGCCTCGCTTGCATTTTCGGCGTTCTGCCTGGTCATTGCAGACATTTCTTCCAGCGAAGACGATGTCTCTTCGATTGCCGCCGCCTGGCTGGCCGTACCGCCTGCCATTTGCTGGCTGATGTCCGCTACCGCCCCGGCAGACGCCGATGCGTTTTCCGCTGTTTCGTTAAGACCCGAAATCACGCGGCGGATCGGCCTGTCTACGAGCTTCGAGACTATGAAAATGAGAACCAGGGCAACCGCCAGGCTGCCAAGAAATCCTATGAGGATATTCTTGTTGCGCATAGCCTGCATGGTTGCGAACATGTTGTCGTTGTTCCGCTCCACGAGCAGTCCGCCCAGTGTCGAACGGCTAGATCCATGGCAGTGGTGGCAGCGCTTCTCATTTAGAAGCGGACGCAGAAGGCACAGGTAGTGCGCTCCATCGCGCTGCTCATTAAACCCGGCCTCAGACACTTTTCCGGTTGCGAGCATGTCATCAAGCGCCTGAATGAGGCTTGGCGATTTGATGCTTTCGGTTAACAGGGAATTGGCCTTGTCAGGTTCCGAAGTGTAGGTGATGAGCTTATCGAATCCAAAAACATAGACCTTGACCTTGCGGCTGTTTTTTCCGAATTCCGCCATCTGCTGCACGATGGTTTCGCTGTCTCCGATGGCCATTGGGTAGAGAATGGCGTTGTAGACAACATCGGCCACCATACTTGCTGAGTTTTGATATTGTTGCCTCATTTGTTTCTGCTGATAGAAAAGATTTACGCTGATGATCGAGGCTAGCGCGGCCACAAGCAAAACAGCGACTCCCAGAACGATTTTCACCTGCAGGCTCATCGTGATTTTCTTCATCAGTGTGCGCCTCCATACACCAGGGGTTTGTATTTGAATGCATTTACGCGCTCCGCGCTGTGGCAGGACTCGCAGTCTTTTGCGGTGAGCTTCCCTTTGATGTCTTTGGGGTCGCCCGTTTCAGCATGAATACTGCCCGGTCCGTGACAGACCTCACAACCCGCGTCCTTAAGTTGAGGAGTTTCCTGCTCGGAGCGGAAGCCGCCTTCCTTGCCGTAGCCCGTGGTGTGGCATTCGAAACATTTTTTCAGTTCGGCTTCTCCCAGGCCCTTTTTCAGGCGTGTGATGCTGTGGAATGAATGGGCCTTCTTGTTGAATTGCTTGAAGGTGCGATACTCTTCTGCATGGCATTCCTTACACCCATCGGAGCCGACATACTTAGGCTGCTCAGCGCAGCGCGCCTTTTCAGTCTTCCAACCGGAAAGCGAAAACAGAAAGAATAGGGCGAAAAAGATAATAACCGAGAACATCAGCTTAAATTTATCCATACCCGAACCCCCAATTTGTGAATCACCACACAATCAACCAGGAATTGATATATTTACTTGGCAACATGACGGAAACCCTCTTCGATACTAACGTCAATAAACCCAAAAACTCGAAGAAGTATTCTTAATGGTGATGAAAACTCATTCGGATAGCAGGGGAGATTTCTTTAGGATTTTGTGTGAAAAAACTTATTTTTTAAGAACTTGAGAATTATCGAAGATGCACAAACAAACGCACAAAGCCGGAAACTTTCTCAGCTTCCGGCTTTGATTGGTGACGTCTATAGAGTTTTTCGCCCTGTCGTGGGAATTCTAATCCTTTTTCATCACCTGTTAGGCTTTGATTATCCTGGCATCCACGACCAGCATGCCGTCGGGATAGGCTATCACCGGGTTGAGGTCTATTTCGACGATTTCCGGGTGCTCTTCGGCGATAGCGGAAATTCGGAGAAGTCCTTCAACAATGGCGTTCTCATCTATCGGGGGACGGCCCCTGAAACCTTTGAGAAGAGGGGCTCCCCTGATTTGGCGAAGCATTGCGGAAGCGTGTTCGCGCGTGAGCGGAAGGAGATTCATCGAAACGTCTCGAAACAGCTCGACGGCAACTCCCCCCAGTCCGAACATGATTACCGGCCCAAACTGAGGGTCCCTGCTCAGTCCGATAAGAAGCTCCACGCCTGGAGCGGCCATCGCGCACACCACCACGCCGCTCACTCTGGCGGCCGGAAACCTGTGTGCGGCATTTTCCATCATTTTGGCGTAAGCATCCCGCAACTGCCCGGGCGTCTGAAGGTTGAGGCGCACGCCGCCCCAGTCGGACTTGTGGAGGATGTCCGGCGAATTGATTTTGATGGCTACCGGAAATCCCATCCGGTGTGCAAGATGGACCGCTTTGCCGGGACTTGCAGCGGGGCGGGCGAAAATGCACTCGAAACCCATGGATTCAAGGAATTCAAAGCTCTCAATGGCATCCATCTGCGAGCGTCCGGAGGTTTCGGGAAGCGTGTATTTGGCCTTCTCACCCTTTTTCCCGGCCGGGATGAGCTGCGAGAGCGCCCGAATGCCTCTCTCAGGGGTCTGGAAAACGGGAATGCCCTTACGCTGCATTTTCAGCCTCTCGGCTCTTTCGACCTTTGCGCCGCCGAGGAATATGACAAGCTCGTTTTCGTTCGGGGTCACCGATTCGGAAGCATTCCGGATCGGGTCTCCGAAGATAACTCCAACCGTGTCGAAATGGGGGCGCGCCATATCGATTACTTCTTTGAACATTTTTGATGTGGCGTCACCTGTAAGGTCGAGCGGATTGGAGCGTATTGCATGGGCGGGGACAACACTCTCAAGCGAATCGGACAGTTGCACCGGGAGCGGCGCTGTGTCGAGGCCTTCTCTTTCAGCCGCGTCCGTGGCAAGAATGGCCGCTCCACCGGAGGTCGTCACAAATACGATCCTGTTCCCCGAGGGCGGTTTGAGATAGGCGAAAGCCTTTGAGAAGTCATAAAGCTCTTCGAAGGTTTCTGCCCGGTTTATCCCGTAGCGCGCAAGAAGCGAAGAATAGATAGCATCGGTCCCCGCAAGCGACTTGGTGTGGGATTCGGCGGCTATCCTGCCGCGCGGCGTGCGGCCGGATTTAAGCATGACAAGCGGCTTCGTTACGGCTTCAAGCAAGCTGCGGAACCGCTCCGGCTCTTTTATACCTTCGAGGTAGCAAGCGATCACCTTTGTATTGGGGTCTGATTCGTAGTGCTCGATCAGATCGGCTTCATTTATGTCCGCGCGATTTCCCAGGCCCGCAAAACCGGAGACTCCCAGTTCGTCCTCCTCGAACCAGTCGAGCATCGCCGCCCCGACGGTACCGCTCTGGCTGATAACGGCTATACGGCCTTTTCGAGTCAGAAGAGGCCAAGTGGCGCACATTGGATGGTAGGGATTGTTCACGCCCTGGCAATTCGGCCCTACCAAACGAACCCCGTTTAGTGCGGCAACCTCCGCAAGTTTTTTCTGGAGTTGCTCTCCCTGCGGACCGGCCTCGCTGAATCCTCCCGAGATCACGATCGCGCCCCTTATGCCATGTTCGCCGCAATCTTGCAGCGCCTGAACCGCTATTTTCGCCGGGACTATGACCACGGCCAAATCCACCGGTTCGGGGATTTCCTTGACATTCTTGAAACATTTTAACCCAAGAATGCGTTCGGTCTTGGGGTTTATCGGATGGAGCGCGCCTGGAAAGCCGCCCTCTATGAGGTTTTTCAATATCTCGTGGCCATACTTTTGTGGATCGTCCGAAGCCCCGATCACGGCTATGCTTGCCGGGTTGAATATGAATCCGAGTTTTGACGACATGAGGGCCTCTCCATGGGGACGCCAAGATCCCCCAAAGCTGGATTGTTGCGTCGGTGTATACCTGCCGGCGACTGCCATCTAGGCCTTTTTAGCCTTTTCGGCCACCCTGGCGTTGAACTTGTCGGCAACGATTATAAACCGCTCATGGGTGGCTTCTGCGATCTTTTCCACCTCATCGAAGGCCTCAAGCCTAAAAGTGAGCTTTCGTCCTTCGACGGCAGTGACTTCGGTCCTTACCCGAATCTTCATTCCCAGGGGCGTGGCCGCAGTGTGCTGGAGATTCATCGAAATCCCAACGGATTGTTCGCCCGGGTTGAGACCTTCGTTAATGAGCTCCGCCGAGACGCGTTCCATCAGGCCACCCAGGCACGGCGTAGCGAAGACGTCGGGGAGATTGGGATAAAAACGGCGAGCGGAATCCTCCTGAGTGGATTCTACTGTCAATTCCCGGCTCATGCCTGGCTGAAAAGGCGCACTCATCAAATTAAACCCTCCTGGCTGAAAATGTTAAGTTATGGATCGAAGATGTTCATCCGGAAACTCCGGGGCATGGGGCTTTGGTTCAGCGCAACAGACAGTGTGCGCACTGCTTGCGCTTTTTCCGGACCGGCTTTAAGAACCGGCTGGAAATTAGGAAGATTACATGTTTCTTTTTTGCGGTCAAACCAAAAATTCAGCGAGAGGTCTTGGGCAGTGTTCCGACTGAAGGCAAGCTATTTGACTTTGGGTTAACTGCTTCTTATTTTCAAAGTACCAATCACCAGAGCCGCGGCCAGGAAGTGCGTGCGGCTTTCTCCTTTAATCTGATAATTTCTCAAACCAGGGAGCGAAGAGATGTCCAAGACCGAAAAGGACCTGATGGATGCTTTTGCCGGCGAATCTCAGGCAAACAGAAGGTATCTGGCCTATGGCCAGAGGGCCGAAGATGAGTTTCTGCACGGAGTGGCAAAGCTTTTCCGGGCCATCGCCGAGGCCGAAACCATACACGCCATCAAACACCTGCGTACGGCAGCCAAGGTGAAGAGCACCAAAGAAAACCTGGAGGACGCGCTCGCCGGTGAAACACATGAATTCAAGACCATGTATCCGGCAATGATAGCGGATGCGAAGGAAGAGGGGCAAAAGTCGGCCGAAATCAGCTTTGACTACGCCAACAAGGTGGAAGCCGTTCATGCGCAACTGTACAGAAAGGCGCTTGCCGATCCCGACAAATTTCCGGTGCAGGATTACTGGATCTGCAAAATCTGCGGGTACACTGCAGAGAAGGAAAGTCCCGATGTGTGCCCGGTATGCGGCGCAAACAAGAAGGCTTTTTTCAAGGTTTGATATTGCCGGGCAGCGAGTGGGCAAAAGTGTATCCCGCCAAAGGCCGCACCCCCCGAAGGACAGAGTACCGAAAGTCCTGCAAATAATATAACTCAAGGCTCCGCCAGGTGTGGGGAACTGCGCCGCCCGCCTCGCGGAGCGTTGAGATTCCGGCCGGCAGCCCTGCTGCCCCATAAGCGCTTAAATAAGAGCGTAAGTGGTTGAATTTACTAGAACCCGGATAAAGATTGCCGTGTCCTAAGCGCAAGCTAGGGTCCAGTGTCTTTACCTATTGATTTTACAATGAAAACCAAAGATGCTGGATTCCGGCCTGCGCCGGAATGACGGGTTTTTCCCTTGTAACTGCACATCTTTATTTGAGCGCTTATGCCCTGCTGCCCCCCTCGAAGGTTGTGGGCAGGATGAAAGCGTACCCGCCCTACCCGCTGACAGCCGGTATCCCTTCGAGACTGTGCGCTTTTCGAACCGCCCTGAGGATGGCCTCCCCTGCGGCTATGACGGCCAGCGCGCCGATAAGGCTCACTTCCATGCCTTCCAGGGCGCCGCAGCTCAAGGCAAAAACGGCGTCCCCGTCGTATTGCGTGTGTGTCGGAAAGATGGTCCTGGCAAGTCCGTCGTGGGCCATCTGGGCTACCTTGGTCAACTGGACCTTATTTAATAGAGCGTTGGTCACAATCGCTCCGATAACCGTGCTTTCCCCGGCTGGAAATCCCCCCAGGAAGCCGGTCATCTTCATTAGCGCAGGGATGGTATCGACCAGTTCGCGGCTTTCGGGGCTCTTCCTTGCGCCGGCGATCTTCATGCCCGTATCCGGGTCAAGTATTTCTCCGAAAGCGTTTACAACTATGAGCGCCCCAACTTTGAGTCCAGCCGCTCCGTGGAGCAAACTGCTCCCGACGCCTCCCTTCATGCAGCGTTCGGACCCAAAAAGCTTTCCGACCGTCGCTCCGGTCCCGGCGCCCGCGTTGCCTTCCTCCACAGGTTCCGACGATGCGTTTCCGCAGGCCTCGAAGGCCAATTCCGCGCCGGGATAGACTCCCGTTCTGTTGACCCCCAGGTCAAAGATGATGGCGCCTGCGACGATAGGCACCACCCCGTGGCCGGTGACAAAGCCGACATTGCGATCTTTCAGGTATCTTCGAACCCCGTCGGCGGCGCTCAACCCAAAGGCGCTTCCTCCCGAGAAAAAGATCCCGTTTACTTTATCAACCAAATTGAGAGGGTTCAATGTATCGGCCCCAAAGGTCCCCGGCGCCCCTCCCCTGATGTCAACTCCAGCCACCGCCTCCCCATCGGGCAAAATAACCGTACATCCGCTGGGGATCCCTTCCAGTTGGGCGTGGCCTACCCTTACTCCTTCTATAGCCGTAATCGTGTCGTTTTCCATCCGTCAGCTTTCCCGATAATGCTGGAGCAGGTATCGATAGATTTCTTTGCCAATTTCCATTCCGGTTTCAATGATCTCGGGGCCAAATTGCCGACCGGCGCCGGTTCTGAAGGTTTCGATGATGCGAACGGTCCCCGACATTCCCCAGGGGAATTTTTCTATCAGTTCCTGAGGGCTCAGAGCCTGGTAATCCATCATGTGCCAGAGCGTGTGAGTGAATATGTCAGCTCCCCATCGGAACTTGTCGGCATCATAGAGGCAGTCGCTGACAAGCTGAGCCCATTGGCTATCGGCTGCGGCCGAAGGCCGGAATGCCACGTGATTTCTTATGGCGTTGCTTATGCAGGCAATTTCGTTCTTACTGAGCGAAAAGGCGCTGAGTACCCTTTCTGCTTTCTCAGCCCCGCACTCCCCGTGGTTTTGTTCATCTCGACAGATATCGTGCAGGAGCCCCGAATATATGCCCATCACCATGAGCTGTTCGACCGCAATCGGCTCCATCCGATCTCCATCGGTTTCGATAATGATAAGAGCGGCGCAGTCGATGCTCACACGCGTGCAGTGGAAGGTGCCGTGGCCGAGTGCTTCCTTGTAGTCGGGCTCGACCACACCACGGAGGCGCACAGCCCCCGGGTGCTTATAGAAGAGCCTTTTCGCAGTGGCAAGCGGCGTCTTGAAGCGCGAGTAAAATTCGGGAAGCGGGTGTTTGGAGGCGATTCTTTGCGCTTCACGTTGCAATTTCCAAATGACTTCGTTCATTCGGAATTCCCGCTTTGGTTCACTGCGAGGACCGGTGAGCCGGTCAATGGGCCGATAGACGAATCAGCAAAGCTTTCCTTAAGCCGGTCACCCACCCGCTAAGTTGTAAATGCGAATAGCGGTAAACGGTCAGACGCGTCGGACCGGCATGTTACAGCAGGTTGAATTTTTCCGCAATAAGCCGCCTGAAACGAGGAGTATACAGTAGTTCGAAGGTCTCCTCCTTTCCGGGAAACAGCCTCATTGCCTGTTGCCGCACCGCTTGAACGATCCGGCGCGCCTCATCCGGAGACATGGGCGACTGTGCGATAAGAGCAAGAGAGAAATCAACGAGCCTCCTGAGATGTTTGATTCGTTTGTTCTCTTCGTTGATTTCAGCTTCGGTATATTTACGTATGGGTGCGCTGCTTTCCATATTTATTGGCTCCTTTTAAGCCGGAAATTTCCTCCGGAAAGCACTTCTCGAAGTTTCAGGACTCCGGAGACAGGAGATAATTTTAATGATAACCTGCAAGTCCATACTGCAGGCAGACGAGGTTACGCATTGACATTGCGCCCAAGTCGGATAATGATTATCAGCTTATGTCCAATGTGGAAAACGTTCCGGATACTATAAGCTTTCAGGCGAAAACAGGCAAAAATTCAGAGGAGAGATTTCGATGAGACCGGTGGAAATTAAAAGGGACGTTTACTGGGTTGGCGCCCTGGATTGGAACATTCGCGACTTTCACGGTTACTCCATTCCGAAGGGCACTACTTATAACGCCTACCTGGTAATAGACGAAAAAATCGCGCTCTTCGATACGGTCAAGAAGCCTTTCAAAAATGACCTCATCGAGTGCATAAGCAAGATAATCGACCCCAGGCAGATCGACTACCTCATAGTGAATCACGTGGAAATGGACCATTCGGGCAGCGTGCCTGACATTGTGGAACTGGTCGGGCCGGAGAAGGTGGTCTGCTCCCCGATGGGCAAAAAGGCCCTTTTAGACCATTACAACCGCGAGGACTGGCCATACTATGTGGCCGAGACCGGACAAACCCTAAAGCTCGGGAAAAAAACGGTCAGTTTTCTTGAAACCCGAATGCTCCACTGGCCTGACAGCATGATGTCGTATATACCGGAAGACAGGCTGCTGCTGTCCAGCGACGGTTTTGGGCAGCACTGGGCAACCAGCCAGAGGTTCGACGACGAAGTGGACGCGGCGGAACTCTTTAATCACGCCGCCAAGTATTACGCCAATATCCTGCTGCTCTTTTCCCCTCTCGTTCAAAAGCTGATCGCAAAGGTTGCTGAATTGGGGCTCGACATAGATATGATAGCTCCCGATCACGGCCTTATCTGGCGAAAGGACCCCGGAGGGATAATCCAGGCCTATCAGAGGTGGAGCAGGCAGGAGAGCCGCAGAAAGGCCCTCGTAATCTACGATACGATGTGGCAGGCAACCGAGAAGATGGCCAATGCCATTGGCGAGGGGCTCAAAGAGGAGGGCCTGGACTTCAAAATGCTCAATTTGAAATTAAATCACCGAAGCGACATCATGGCTGAAGTGCTCGATTCAAGGGCGCTTGTTATGGGTTCTCCGACGATAAACAACGGCATGATGCCCCCAATGGCGGACCTGCTAAGCTACATGAAGGGCTTGAGGCCGGCCGGCAAAGTAGGGGCTGCCTTCGGTTCCTATGGCTGGAGCGGCGAGGCGGTAAAGCTCATCTCGGAAGCAATGCGTGAAATGAACATCAATCTGGTTGGCGAAGGGGTCCGCGTTAAATATTCTCCCAAAAAAGAGGACCTGGACAGGTGCATTGAACTGGGCCGGCAGGTTGCGCGCGCGGCGTTATTGGAGCAGTGAGCAGTGAGCAGTGAGCAGTGAACAGTGAAGAGAAAAAGCAAAAGAAAATAATTCCTTTTGGTTCTGTCGCTACGCGAGGAGTAGCGAACATGGATTGGCCTTGACCGGCGGGGTCAGGGGACGGGACTCTTTGACCATCGACCGCTGGACCCTAGAGGAGTGGGCCCTAAAGCGTTTGGAGTCGTGAAACCTATGAGGAAAGTGCTTTTTCTGTGTCATGGCAATGCCTGCCGGAGCATAATGGCCGAAGCCCTTGCGCGCCATTTCTGGGGAAACGGCATGGAAGCCTGCTCAGCAGGATTGAGCCCCCTTGGGTATATACCGTCCGACACGTTGGAAGTACTGAGCGAGGCGGGCATTTCGACCGATGGACTCTATTCGAAAGGTCTTTCCGAGGTGCCGCTCGGTGATATAGACTACATTGTAAACCTTACCCATTTTGCGGTTGGCTCGTTCATTCCCCCCTCCTTTTCCGGAGTGCTGATCTTCTGTCCGGTCCGGGACCCTTTTGGACAGGATATCGAATTGTACAGGGAAGCAAGAGAAGGGCTTAAATGGATGGTCAGGCAAAAGCTTCCCGGGCTTATTGGAGCAGTGAAGAGTGAGCAGCACTCAAAATGAGAATTACCCTCGTAATCGCCCTGATGATTATTTTTTCTCCGGTTCCCCTCCATACCGCCGCCGAGGGGTCATTTGACTTCGATGTAATCATAAAAAACGGGTTGATATATGACGGCTCCGGGGGCGCGCCGTTCAAGGCCGACGTCGGGGTTAAGGGAGACCGCATCGCCGCAGTCGGCGGCCTCAGCGGGGCTTCCGCCGGGACCGTCATCGAGGCGAAAGGCCTTGCCGTTGCACCCGGCTTTATCAACATGCTTTCCTGGTCGACAGCTTCCCTGATAATAGACGGCCGTTCGCAGAGCGAACTCCGCCAGGGGGTTACCACCGAAATCTTCGGAGAAGGCGAATCGATGGGTCCGCTCAGCCCGGAAATGAAGCGCCGGACTATTGCCGCGCAGGGCGAACTCAAATTCGATATTGCCTGGACCACGCTTTGTGAATACCTGAGCTATCTGGAGAAGCGGGGAATTTCCCCGAACGTCGCCTCCTTTGTAGGCGCCGGAACTGTGCGGGAAAATGTCATCGGCCTGGAGAACAAAAGGGCGACCCCGGCTCAACTCGACAAGATGTGCGAACTGGTCAGGCTCGAGATGGAGGCCGGGGCGTTGGGCGTCGGCTCCTCACTGGGTTACGCGCCGGATATGTTCGCAACGACCGATGAGCTTATCGCCTTGTGCCGCACTGCCGCGAAGTACGGCGGAATGTATGCCTCTCACGTGCGAAACGAGGGTGACGCTTTGATCGAAGCGGTTGAAGAACTCCTTCGCATAAGCCGGGAAGCCGGGATTGCGGCGGAGATTTATCACCTCAAAGCCGGTGGAGAAAGAAACTGGGGCAAAATCGACCGTGTAATTTCGATGATCGAATCGGCTCGCAGGGAGGGTTTGCGTATAACCGCCGACATGTACCTCTACACGGCAAGTTCGAACAGGCTTTCATCGAGGCTGCCGGCCTGGGCGCACGAAGGCGGAGACGAGGCCCTGCTCGAAAGGCTTCGAGACCCCGTACTGCGCAAAAAGATCGGCGATGAAATGCGCCTGCGAGGCCGGATGCCCAAAACGATATTGGCCGGCTTCAATGCCGAAAGCCTGCGCCCGCTCACCGGCAAGACCCTTGAAGAGGCCGCCCGGATTCGCGGAAAAGACCAGGTTGAAACAATGCTCGAGTTGGTTGAGGAAGATAAGGCCGCCACGCGCGTGGCCACATTCGTCATGAGCGAAGAAAACATCAAAAAAGAGATCCGCCGGCCCTGGGTATCTCTTGGATCGGATGCGGCATCAATCTCGGCGGAAGGCGTGTTTCTACACCAGTCGACCCACCCGCGCGCCTATGGAAACTTCGCCAGGCTGCTTGGAAAATATGTGCGTGAGGAAAAGGTAATTTCTCTCCAGGAAGCGATCCGCCGCTTGACGGGTCTTCCTGCCGCCAACCTGGGCCTGGACCGCCGGGGCTTGATCAAACAGGGGTATTTTGCAGACCTGGTGGTGTTTGACCCCGAAACCATCGCCGACCGGGCAACCTATGACAACCCGCACCAGTATGCAACCGGCGTGAAACATGTGCTGGTAAACGGTGTTCGCGTAATCGAAAATGGAGAGCACACCGGGGCAAAACCGGGAAGGGCGCTCTGGGGGCGGGGGAAAGTCAATGGAATTGAACAGTGAAGCAAAAACGTGCAGAAACGACTCATACCAGTTTGCGTTCAAGATTGAAGTAATCGAAAAGAGCGGGGAAGTGACTTCCCCGCACCCCGCAAGATTTGGCCGCGCGCGTCTGCGCGCGCGGCCAAGCGCTCGGCGCCGCGGCGGTTGCCCAGCACTTGCTGGGCGCCCGCTGCAGCGCCATATTAAGCAGCGAAGCTGCGAGGGGGTTTGGGGGGCAATGCTCCCCGAGCTTTTCAGCTTCTTTTGGTACACACTTGAACGCAACTTGGTATCAGTCTCAGATTCCGACTGGGATTTTCTGATTTTGGTGGATGGGTCTGTAAGTGAAGAACGCACTGATCGGATTCGGGACCGGCTATATGACATCGAGTTGGAGTCCGGGGCCGTCCTTTCCTCTATTGTGCGCAGCCGCGATGAATGGGAAAGCCCAAGATATCGTTCCTTGCCATTTCATCAAAGAGTAGAGCAAGACCCTCGCTAATACCCTATCGTCACTAGAAAAACATGCTCTTATTACGTACAGTGTTGTAAATTGTCCACAGGTTTGAAACAGGGTTGAGTGCCGGCGTGGGTTTGCGATCTGCCCGGAGGGGCAAGCATTGGACAAAATGCCGCGAGGCGAGAAAAAACTGGCGTTTCGTTTTTTTCGGCTTTACAATAACAGAAAATAACAAACTTTGTTATGCAGGGATATGTGAAAGGAGCCGACACCATGAATGTTTCCCTCACGCCGCAGCTCGAAGACCTGATTAAAAAGAAGGTTGAAAGCGGCCTTTATGGTTCTGCAAGCGAAGTTATACGCGAAGCCTTGCGCCTTCTCGATGAACGGGACCGCCTTCATACCATGCGTCTTGAGGAATTGAGGGCGGAAATCAAAAAAGGGTTGGACAGCGGCGAGCCGACGCCCTTGGATGTTAACGCCATCAAGGCACGGGGGCGCGAACGCCTTGCGGCACAAAAGAGGATGCCCGCCTGATGGCCCGCGTTCTTAAACGTCCGCTGGCGGGAAACGACCTTGATGAAATCTGGCTGTACATAGCCCAAGATAATCCGGACAGTGCCGATGCACTCCTCGACAAGATCGAGGAATGTTGTCAGGCGCTTGCCCAATTTCCTTTCATCGGCACGAACCGAGATGAGCTTATGCCTGACTTGCGAAGTCTTCCGGTCGGCAATTATCTGATTTTCTACATGCCGATTGAGGATGGCATTGTTGTGGTCAGGGTTCTGCACGGCATGAGGGATGTCGACGCCCTCTTTTTATTATAGCCGTTAAGCGTCTAACGCCAAGGGTTGCGTAAAGCCCTGTAAAGCGTTCGCCGCGAGACGTTGAGCGATTTAGCTACATTATTGGGGCCTTCCCCCTGCTCTATCAGCTTGCGGGCGTGGGCGACCTGTTGCGCGGACAGCAACCTCTTGCGGCCCATTTGCACCCCACGAGCCGCCGCCGCCGCGCGGCCCGCCTTTGTTCGTTCCTGTATCAACGACCGTTCAAGCTCCGCGAGAGTGCCGGCCATTTGCCACATGGCGCGGCCCGTGGGGGTTACAGTGTCTATGGCTTCCGTCAGCGATTGGAAGGCATTTACGAGGCTGCGAAGGTGGAGGCGGTTACACGCGTGAATTTCGTGGCAGATTGCCGAGGAAATGCGCAAGAGAGGCATTACTAAAACGCAAATGGCCTGCCCCTCCGAATCTCGACGCTCCGCGAGGCGGCTCAGGTCGCTCCCTTGCATTGCCTTGTCCTCCGGGCGGGTGAAAATACTCCAGCACAGAAAGATTCAGATCGGATATACTGATTGCTGAGAACGGATAAAAGGGTCTGCAAAGATGGAAAATCAGATAGATAGGAAAAAGCCAATAGCTAGAAGCAGACTCTCACTAACACTCTATCATCACTAGAAAAACTTGCCCTCATTACGTGCAGTGTTGTACTGTACATATTGCAAAACCACACTTGAGGATTGGCGCGGGTTTGCGCCCTGTGAAAAACCCCGGAAACTGGACAAAAATACGAAAGTGTGTAAAATCAGAAATTATGGAAACCGAACAAACAACCAAACCGGATGATTTTGTGAGCCTCTACCGAAGCGCCTTCAAGGAGTTCGGCGCACGCGCCTTGTGGAGCATGCGCCCCGTTGATGAGCCGACACAGGCCGACGCGCTCGCGATCACGCAAGCCCTTCGAACCCATGGCGGGATGGACGGGCGGCGTCTGGCAGAACGGATAGAGAGGCTATGCCGTGCCGCTCACTAAGCTACAGTCCCACGTGCTACGCATTCTTGCGGCACAGCGCAGCCCCGACAGCTACATTGCCGGAGGAATCGCGCTCAACATCGACGGGCCGCGGTTTTCCGAGGATATAGATATTTTTCAGGATTCCGAGGAGCGCCTTGTAGCCGCCGCCAAAGCCGATGAAGCGGCCTTGACCGAGGCCGGTCTGAAAGTCACTTGGCTTAAGCAGTATACCGGAAAGCGGCAGGCCCTTATTGAGGGCCTTGGCGCAACCATGCAGCTCGATTGGGTTGCGGACAGCGACTTTCGTTTCTTTCCGGCCCAACCCGATGAACTGTTCGGCTATGTGCTACACCCCGTCGATTTAGCCACGAATAAAGCCGTAGCAGCAGCAGACCGGCGCGTGCCCCGCGATATTGTTGACCTTGTGACAATCCATGAAAACATTCTCCCCCTTGGGGCTGTGATCTGCGCGGCAGTCGGGCGGTTTCCCGGACAAAGCCCCGAAGAACTGCTTTCTGAAATTACGCGGCATAGCCGCTTTACGGCGGAAGAGTTTCGTGTGCTTGCCGTAGAGCGCCCTATCGACGTACCGGAGCTTCACCGGCGTATCCGGCGCATAATCGAGGATGCGGAGGTTTTTATTAGCCGGATTCCAAGTGAAGCTGTCGGCGTCATTTTTCTGGATAAAGGCACGCCCGTTCAGCCAGACCTGAACGCTTTGGAAAAATATCAGCGCAATCCCGGAGCCCGGCGCGGTCTTTGGCCGTCATCCCCTGAAATCTCAAGCGCCATGCTTGAACATTATAAAAAACCGCCTACCCCTTAAATTGGAAAAATGATGAACGACCGAAAACACCTCACAGCTCTTGAGGTGGACAAATTGCTTGCCGCCGCGCGGCCCGTGGGGGTTGCAGTGTCTATGGCTTCCGTCAGCGATTGGAAGGCATTTACGAGGCTGCGAAGGTGGAGGGGGTTACGCGGGTGGCTTCGTGGCAGATTGCCGAGGAAATGCGGAAGGGAGGCATTAGTAAAACACAAATGGCCTGCCCCTCCGAATCTCGACGGTCCGCGTGGCGGCTCAGGTCGCTCCCTGCATTGCCTTGCCCTCCGGGCGGGTGAAAATACTCCAGCACAGAAAGATTCAGATCGGATATACTGATTGCTGAGAAGGGATAAAAGTCTGCCAAGATGGAAAATCAGATGGATATGATAAATCCAATAGTTAAAAGCAGACTCTCACTAACACTCTATTATCACTAGAAACACTCGCTCTCATTACGTACAGTGTTGTAAATTGTCTAGTTAGTACTTGGTTGTTCTCATTTTCGTACAGCTTTGAAAAAGACAGGGGGTGATTATGCCGGGGATTGCACACCTAACAGGTTGCTGAAAAAATCACTAATATAAGTGCATTTTTGCCGGGTTTGATGTAGTATCAAGCTGCTGAATTTACACACAAACCCGACAAGGAAAGCGATGAGAAGACCCGACCACCAACAGCCGAAACTCTTTTATTCCTTCTGCCCCGAGAGCCTGATCCCAGAGGACCATCCCTTGCGCGCCATCAAAAGGATGGTGGAGGAAAGCCTCAAGGGCTTAGACGAGCAATTTGCCCGAATGTACTCATCTTATGGCCGGCCGGGCATTCCTCCCGAAAGGCTGCTCAAGGGCCTGTTGCTGCAAATCTTATTTACCATTCGCAGCGAGCGGGCGCTCATGGAACACATCCGATTCAATCTTCTCTACCGCTGGTTTGTTGGGCTTGACTTGCAGGACTGCGTCTGGAACCCCTCCACTTTCTCCAAAAACCGCGATCGGCTCATTGAAGCAGATATCGCCTTGGAATTCCTTAGAAAAGTTCTTGCCAAAGCCAATGAGGAAGCATTGCTCTCGTCTGCGCATTTTTCGGTAGATGGAACGCTCCTGGAAGCCTGGGCTTCTTTGAAGAGTTTCCGTCCAAAAGACGCCTCTCCTCCCGAAGAGCCTCCCGCACAGCAAGGCCGCAATGAGGAAGTCGATTTCCATGGAGAAAAGCGCTCCAATACTACGCACGCTTCCGTAACAGATCCAGAAGCCAAATTGGCCAAGAAGGGAAAAGGCAAGGAAGCCAAGCTCTCCTACACGGGGCATGTACTCATGGAAAACCGCAGTGGTTTGGCCGTCGATGCGAATGTGACCCAAGCCACGGGAACCTGCGAACGGGAAGCAGCTCTTACGATGATCGAAGAGATCCCCGGTGAGAGCCGGGCCACTGTTGCAGCCGACAAAGCATATGACACCAAGGATTTTGTAAAGCAATGCCGGGCCAATAATGTCGTTCCCCATGTGGCTCAGAAGAAGAACTCAGCAATTGATGCCCGCACGACCCGGCATGAGGGCTACGCCGTGAGCCTGCGCAAGCGCAAGAGAATAGAAGAGATCTTCGGATGGCTCAAGACGGTGGGATGTCTGCGCAAGACCAGGCACCGGGGAGTGAGAAAGGTTCAATGGATTTTTACATTCGCTGTCGCGGCCTATAACTTGCTTCGCATGAGGAATCTGGGGGTTAGTGCGGCATGATGCGGTGGAAAACCCAACATATAGGCCCACATGAGAGGACTGACTCACTATTTTCCCCCATATTTCGAGTTCCATGGCATGCAAAACCTGAAATTTGGGTCTTCTTTTGAGACCGAATATTATCAAAGAACTTTTCTCGAAAAAACTTTCAAAAAACACTCAATCAGAAGAGTCCCTTTTTTCAGCAACCTGCTAACTGTTGAAGGATTTCAAAATAAAATCAATAGTTTTAGTCAAACCTATGTTCAACACTGGAATAAATGGTGTCAGGCGTTATCAGCGCAAAGAAATGTTGCATTGGCGTTTGGCGATATTCTGAGAAAGTGGCAGGCGTGTAGGCCAAACAGGATGCGACGTACTCGACAAGAAGCCCAGCACGGCCCACCATTTCTTGAAGACTTGATTTTGCAATCTAGCCGGCACATTCAGGTGCTGCACAATTTCGATATTCAGGAACAATCCGCGTTAAATGATGAAGTATTTTGGTCACTTGAGCAGCTCTGGGATATTTTCCAAAACCTTAGCTATCGTACCCAAGGGCATCGCAATAATGTGCGAAATGGATTTGCTGGTGTTGTCGGCATTTCTAAAGCGGTTCTCCTATTAACCGAGGGACGTGTAGGCCCTGCCTTTGATTCCAATGTGAGAGGACACCTTGGAATTGCGGAGCCCTTGAACGCTGGCCAGTGGTTTAATGCACTTCAAATAGTATCGGAAGACATTCACTCCAGTTTTCCAAATCACGTTAAAAAGCTATTCTATCATCCCGGAATTCCTGACTAATTGGTGTAATGAGACAAGTCTGGCCGTCAGGTATATTTTTGGAGTTCCAGAAGATCGAAGAGCCGCTTTTGGACGGTCGACATGGCGCTTACTTTACGGCTGGCTTTCCGATCAGAATAGACCAGAATCACCATGGTAATATCTTCGAGTTCTTCAACGAGGAGCTTGGTGCTCATTTCGATATCGTTTTCGCGGGCGATGTGGTTGAGGAGCTTCAGCAGAAGCAGGGCGAGAACGCAGATGAAGGCGTGCACGCGGATCTTGGAATCCGTCCAGTGGTAAGCCGGAGCGTAGGCAACCAGATCACGATCCTTGATCTGATGGAAGCTGTCTTCAATCTGCCAGGAACTCTTGTAGTAATCCACGATCGTTTCAGTGGCAGCCGAGTGCAGGTTGGTAAAAAGGATCTTTTTCCCAAAGGAAGCCTTCTTTAAGCTCACCTCGGATCTTTTGCGCCGAAGGCTCAATCGGTTTACCCATCCATTGTGAGTAACCTTAAGATCATAGAACCTCAGTGCTTGGGAGCTTCCGATTTTTTGGGTCTTTAAAAAAGTTTCCATCCGAACTTTGACTTCCTTGGTGGGCTCCTTTGCGATTGTTGCAAAATAGGCCTTGGCCTCCTTCATTGCCCGGCCCATCTGGGCCTCAAAGCTTTTTTCCTGCCTGCCGGCGGTGCCTTCGTGATAGGTGATAACAATCGTTCTCATTGCACCGAAGACCACTTTGCGGGTGCGCAGGACGGAAAATTTTCCGACTTTGCCGTCAAATCGATCCAGGGGGATTGCTACAAGGTTGCGGTGATGGCTTGGGCTTAACGCGCCCACAAAATCAACGGGAAGCGATTGATTTTCCAAAAGAGCGATATTTTCCGCCGAGTTGTTGCCCTTGTCAAAAACCAGGACCAGACGCTCGGTTTTCTTGCTTACTTCAAAACAGCGTCGGACCAGAGTGCGCACGGCGGTTGGGAAAAGCCGGGCATCATTTTGGTTGCCCGGATAAACCTGGTGGAAGACCGGGATTCCCAAATCCCGTAGGATCGCAAGCTGGAGTCCCACCTGGCGCTTGTCGTTTTGGTTCTGCTTGTTTTTACCGAACTGAGCGAGGCTATTTGGCGTGCCGTTTTGATGGTAGCTATAAAAGTTGGTGGTGTCGTATAGGATGGCATCCAGGACAAAACCAAACCGCCTGGCCAGATTTTCCCACAGACCTTTTTCAATGGCCTCGATCTTGGAATCGTTCAGGATCTCATCGAGTTCATCGATGTCGATTTTTTCATTAGGGGCAAGGCCCCGTGTGACTTTCTCCTCCTTTATTTGCCTCTCCGAGACGATTTTATCGAAGGCATACCAGAAGTTCTTGCTGTTGAGCTTTCCGGCACCCACCTTTTGCAGCCGGCCAAGATCGGTCTTCTGATACCAGCGGCCCATACTTTCTTTGGGCGTATGGTTTCCCACCCGGTTAATGGCCGCAATCAGAGCAAAGTCACCGATACTAATGCCTTTGATTTTCCCGGCGACTTCACTGTTGATCACTTCTCGCAACCCGATCCTTTCCGCCATTTCAAAAAGGGCCACAGGCAGTCCGAATTGTTTGTTCCGCACCTCGTTGGGTTCACCGGCTTTTTGTTGGGATCTCAGTTTTTGCAGTACATCCTCGGCGGTTCCCAGATACACTTGTTCGCTAACCACCCGGCTTTTGCCCGAGCCTCTGGTTTTGCCGGAAGCACCAGGGTCCAGTTTCACCCGGTGGGAACGCGAATAGTAATAGTAGCGGTGTTTTCCACGCTGCTTAAAAATAATGGCACCCAGGGTCTGATTGTTTTCACTCATACCCTGCATTATGGTTTACCAATCCTGACAAGTCAAGCATTAAAACACATTAATAATACCACTACACTAATGTTACTGCCAATGTCCCGATTTTAAAAGAAAAATACCATACCAGTTTAGAATTTTGGAAAACTCAAGATTCAGGCATTTGAAGCGGTTAATAGATGTACCTTGCGAGAAGCTACCCCTCAAACATTTAGAGGTGTGCAAAGCGGACGCATTTATGATATGGCACTTGGCCCTCGTGGTTAATCTATAACTGGACAAAAGAGCCGTAAATTGTCTGGTTAGTGAATCAGGCCATTTGCAATCGTAGTTACAAGGTGCGTGCCAATGGAAAGCGCGTTTTTATGTCATCCCATAGACCGGCGTTGATACCTAACTCCTTTGCCATGGCGGAAATTGCTATATCGCAGCGTTCATAGAATTCAATAGGTGGATAATCATCAAATGATATTTGTGCCTTCATCGCTCTATCGACTTTGTCGAATGTATCTTTTGAAAAAAATACCTTAACCATACCTCTTGCTTTTCGCAGTACAATAATTGTCTCTGGTCGAAAATCTACTTTAATCGGTTGCCCTTTATATTCTTTCTTTTGTGATTGAAGTTCAACATCCGAAGCATCCGACTCCTTTGAGCTAAATGCCGTTAGAGTATTGATAAAAGCGTCCATTTTTATTTCATCTCTTTTTTGTGCTCTCCATACGATTTTGTGCTGCAACCAAGCCAGCATTAAAGGAGACATTATCGAAGCGATCACTGCGGCTATAATTGAATCCATCATAGAGGCACCTCCATCACATTGACTAAGCCTTTTTAATTCTCTCCTGAATCCGTGAGCTCAAATTGAGCGAGGTTACTTAACAAATTTTCGGGATTCATTTTTTTACTAAAGCGGCGCCAAGGGCAAAAAACTACAGACTTGGCGGATCAATGGGCGATAATTACTCCTGTCAAATAATTAATATCTGCCACTTGCGCACTGTTTGGGCGGAGCTATCCCTTTGATTTTGTTACCTTCACAATATTCTGCGTGCAGAAACGCCCTGTAAAACGCATCAGCCGCAAGCAAAGCGCGAGTAGACGGCCCGGTAAGCTGCAAAAGCGGGACAATGACGGCTGAAGACAAGTTTCAGCCGGCGGCCTGTGCGCACCAATCGCGCCGCCAAGTACATCAGCTCCTGCATCACAGTCTTTATCCTGCGCCGTTTGGCGGCATGGCGCACGGGGGTTTCTCCGGAAACAAGTCCGAGTTGCCCGATGGCGCGCAGAATGTTATAAGCCAGTCCCCCAAGAGTCAGGATCAAGGCATTGGTAGCGAATTTGCCCGACGGGAGCCTTTCCAAGTCCATGTCGGATTTGATCTCGGCATGGAATTGCTCGCTTGTGCCACGGCCCTCGTAAAGCCTGATCACATCCCTTTCGGGCAGATCAAGTGTGGTCCACCATCCTTCGACTACGATTTCCGGCGTGAGAAGACGTTGCCCGCGCCGGTCAATAGTGCGCTCGACTACCCGCATAACCCTTTTGAACCTGTAGGTCTTCCCTTTGTTGACCTGCTGGATGTAGACGGTGAGCTGCCCGACTCTTTTCCCGTCTCGGGGAGTAGTGACCTTGCCCTCCTTGAAAATCCGCTTGGCCCATTCGAGCTGGTCTTCCCTTCGCGGATTCCACTTGATGATGTAGCTGACATTCTTTTGGCCGGCCAAGGCAACACGGGTATCAAGTGCATCGTGGGCCGAGTCAAGGCGCATAAGGATTTTTCGGGAAGTAAGGCTGCGGGCCTTCTCGATGATACGCTCAAGAAAAGGAATGAATCCATCTTGGCCGTGTTGGCTTCCTTCACGCAACTCCAGCTCCAGGCACCACCCCTCCGTGCCCAGATACGCTGCCATGGGCGCATACCCGTCTTCCCCGTTGTAGATGCGGGACACACCTTCCTTTTTGGTCTTGGAGTTGTCCATAGGAAACACATCGCAGTCCAGGGGGATATGTCCGGTATCGAGAGCGGAGATGGTCAGCCGCGCTTTTTTCAAAAATCCTACCGAGCAGGCGTCGGCAATAGGACGCAGGGTGGGCGCAACCTCGTCAAGACGCTGGCGCAGGGTTTCAGCCGAGGGGACGCGTGCAACTCCCAGGGACTGACTGAAGTAGTCGTCGTCCCGGCAGTCCGTTATGGCTTCAAAATCGCTTTTCCCCATTGTCAGAAGCCCCACATAACTACGCAGGATATCATCAAGACCAATGCCGCCGACCTTCCTGGGAAATGCATCAATAGCCTTGGTCGGCAACGAACACAGTTTGTTCAAACACAGCCCCACCAAGGCGAGACCTGAGTTAGAGGTATAGAATTCTTTTTTCGACTGTGAGATGATAAACTGCTTCACGCTCCACCTCCCAAGTGAGTTCTTGTGAGGCGGCATAATGCCATAAATTCCAAATTATT
Organism: uncultured delta proteobacterium; assembly: GCA_963757915.1. Taxonomy (GTDB): domain Bacteria; phylum Desulfobacterota; class Syntrophobacteria; order Syntrophobacterales; family Syntrophobacteraceae; genus SbD1. Next base: position 35,159 of record CAVWTD010000017.1, read on the forward strand.
ACAAATACTTAAATAGAAAAAGACTAGAAAACTGATATTTATAAGCTCACGGATTCAGGTCTCTTATTGCGTTTGCGTAGTTAGGCAAGGACTTGGAACCGCTAAAGCCCTGTAAAGCGTTCGCCGCGAGACCATGAGGGATTTAGCTACATTGTTAGGGCCTTCCCCCTGCACGATGAGCTTGCGGGCGTGGGAGACCTGTTGCGCTGACAGCAGACGCTTGCGGCCCATCCGCACCCCACGAGCCACAGCCGCCGCGCGGCCCGCTTTTGTCCGTTCCTGTATCAACGACCGTTCAAGTTCGGCGAGAATGCCGACCATTTGCCACATGGCGCGGCCCGTAGGCGTTTCCGTGTCGATAGCCTCAGTTAGCGACTGGAAGGCCACGCCCTGCCCTTTCAGATCATCCAGCAGGGCTATAAGGTCACGCAACGACCGGCCCAGCCGGTCAAGCTTCCAGACCGTCAGCACGTCGCCAGCCTTGAGAGCCTTAAGGCATTTTTCCAGCGCTGGCCGTTTGGTGTTCGTCCCCGTGGCCTTATCGGTGAATATCTTGCCGCACCCTGCCCGCTTCAAAGCCGTCAATTGCAAGTCGGGGTTTTGGTCTTCTGTGGAGACCCGCACATAGCCTATTTTCATCTTGTTTTTTGTCCTTGATTTGTGACACCGCCAAGCCCTTGATATCACAGGTACGGCTTCTTGTGTCAAAAATCTTGATTTATGGCACAATGACAGCACACACCGCCATTTTAACACGGCGGCTAATCCGGCGCGGCTTGAAAGGCTTTGGCGGTAATCAGGGTATGTCCGGGCATTAGTGTCGGTAAACTTCAGCATGGCCGCCGACATCCAGCAGAGTCACGTCCTGATAATTGCCCCGTTCTGTGAAGATAATCCGCAGATCGTGATCAACGACTATCGCCCGTTTTCCGCTCATTTTGCCTGTGAGGGCATGATTGCGTAGCGATGGATGGAGGGGGTTTTCTTGAAACAACTCGACCGCAAGGATTACAGTCGTTTTGTCAGCCGCCGCCAGTTTGCGAAGGGAAGAGACAAACTTTTGGGAATACCAACAGGGCGCTGAAAAAAGGTCTGATGGTGGGGAAAGAACCTTAAAAGACGGGTTATTTCGTCATTCCGGCGAAGGCCGGAATCCAGAGCTTTTTTGAACTATTTGATTTCTAAGGCAAAACACTGGACCCCGGCCTTCGCCGGGGTGACGGCTCCACGGGTTTCTTACTGTAAAGTGGGAATTTCAATCGTTTTTCAGCACCCTGCTAAGATTCATCGGTGGCGATGGCCTTCAGCTCCTTGATAACTTCTTCAGCCGATCGAAAGGGCATTCCTTCGGTTTCTTCCTCCGCCTTCAATACACCCTCTTCAAATTCTTCCGTGAAGCCATTGTCGGTCAACCGGCGCACGGATACCAGCACCGAAGCGTCCTTTTCGATGTCCCCACGCAACTGCGGAGGCAGATCGCCCGCCTTGATTGCTTTTTCGATGATGTTACTCATTTTGCCCCCCTTGCCGGGCAACTGACGAAGCGGCAACCCCGCCAGTTATTACCTTAATAACCATGGACTCACTATATCATAAAATAGATCATTTTTGTGTCAAAAAGCGTGATTTGCGGCACAATGACAGGACACACCGCCAATTTTAACATGGTGATCAATCCGGCACGTTTTGAGAGGTTGCGGCGATAATTTTAAGTGGGCTGCACTGTGACGGACATACGCCCCTGTTGCCGCTTGTTGCGCCGCGTGCTCGGCTTAACTGTGACTTCAACATCCTGCCCGAGCGTCGTTAAAAACTCGATTAAGCGGCCTACGGATACCGACACGGGGCGGCAGCGCATAAGGGCTGATATTTGTGGCTGTGTGGTCCCGAGTAGTTTAGCGGCTTCAGCCTGGGTTAGCCCCCGATCCTTCAGGAGCCGGTAAATTTGCACCGTGAGCTTAGCTTTAACAAGCTCCTGTTCTGAATTGGGAAACCCAAGATCGGCAAAAACATTGCCGCTGCTTTTTTCGTGTTCTATCGTCATAGGGTCGTTCATCCTCCATTATTCAAATATATATATTTTTATATATCCCGTCAAACAAAAATCAAGGCTCGCCACTCATGTCTAAGGCATCGCCCTTGGCAGGCTTTTCTATCATTTTTGTTTGACAGGAATCATGAGCACCGGTCTATAGCCGCATATCCGGCCATGCATAATGCGCGTTTAGTCAGCCTGAATCCGGGCAAGGTCAAGATTGGGCAGCATCGAACCGGTTTCCATCAGGTTCGAGTGCAGCCCAGAGGCCTTTTCAAGGTTGTGCCGGATGTGGCCAACCCGCGCCGGCCCACATTGGATTCTCGACAGCCCGCCCACCCACCCGCAAGGCGGGGCCGGCGGCGGGTGGCCTTTCAAGGTATTATGATTTGAGGGGTCCGTTTCTCCCCAGGGTGGCGTTCCTGACCCTGGGCTAATTTATGCAGCCCCTATGCGGGGCAAAAATCCAAACCAGAGGTACTCATTTGCCGGAAGCCCGGTTTTTATTGCCACTTTAGAATTTTGCCGCGAACGCTTACGACTACCTCCTCAATCGGAACAGCCTTCCCGGCTTCCTGCATCCCTTTTCGAACGATAAGCCGGCAGGGCGGAACAACAGGGGACTTCCATATCTATTACCGTAACGCTGCGGATGTCGGCGGTGCGAAAAATCTCGGCAAACTTCTTTACGTACTCCTGGGCATCGTCGAATTTGGGACAGCCGAGAAGGACGGCTTTCCCTCTAACGAACTTGCGGTGAAAATCGGGGTATGCCACCGGCGCGCAGTCAGACACAACCAGAAGGTCCGCTCCTTTGAGGAACGGTGCGCCGGGCGGAACGAGCCTTATCTGGATCGGCCAGTGAGAAAGCTCGGAGCGGCTTGCGTCACTCTGTTCAGGCGCAGGCTCTTTTTGTGAAAGCGGCGCTTGGGCAAAGGTCTCGATTCGAGCAGAAGGACAGGCGCAGGGGGCTGTGAATTCTATGCGCTCCGCCTGTTTCTGCTCTGCGAGCTTCTGTCGTTCGAGGTGCTCTTCAACCGCTTCCGGGTCGAATTCGTCGGCTTCCCGCTCGATTACGCGGACGGCGCCCTGCGGGCATCCTGAAAGGCAGGCGCCCAGTCCGTCACAATAAGATTCTTTTATCAGGCGGGCTTTGCCGTCTTCAATCACCAGAGCACCCTCCGCACAGGCAATTGCGCACATCCCGCAGCCATCGCAGAGTTGCTCGTCTATTTCAACTATTTTTCGCATTTTCTCCATTGCTTATGCTCCCGATCGAAGCCATTTCGATCTGTAATACCCAGTTGCGTTCATAGAGCGTCTAATAACGCAAACTGAGCGGGGGAAGTTCCCCCCCCCGCCGTTCGGGCCACGCGCAAGCGCGTGTGGCCGAGCGCTGGCGCTCGGCGGTTGGCCAGGCCGCCGCCGAGCCAACCGCCGCGTAGCGGCAGTGTGGGGCTAGCTCCCCACGCTTTTAAATTATCTTTTCACACTTGGTTAACAGCACTTTCGTCCAGGACCTGTTGCCTAATTTTTTCGCCTGTTTGGGTGAGAAGAGGTTCATCAAGGGCTGCATTGCTGCCGTCCTCGGGTTGCCCGGCCTTGAGCGCTTCGATCAGGTCCGCGATTCGAATCGCGTCAAGAACACACTTGAAATTGACTGAATTATCCGGCCGGCCCTCAGCACCAAGATTGTTCAAGATAGAGAGAGTTGCACGGGTCAACTCTTCCGGAACTCCGGTTCGTGAGAGAATCGATTGGGCCTCAATCGCGTCTTCGTTAGAAAACCGTCTCCCGCTGCGGTCCGGGTCCGGCCGAAGCCCCGCCTGCAATGGCTGAAAGGTAAGCGGCCAGGGTGACAACGGCGGGATCTCCTCCTTCGGATTGCTGAATCTTGCCTGCGTACTCGACCACTTTCAGGGCTCGCCCGATCCGCTTAAAATTTCGGCCAAGGAATTTCTTCACTTCTGCCGCTACGCGGTCTTTGAGCAGATCGGTCCTCTGGGCGAGAAGCTCCGGGGGCATGTCGGTCCCCAGGCACTGATCGGCGAACTTGCAGTAAGCGGCGCAGCCGAAATCCATTTTGGGGTTGAGGGCCTTTACGCCGCATTTGCGGCACTTTCTTGAACTCTCATCCTTGAAGAATTCAATCGGCCCGCCGCAGTTGGGGCAACTGGATTCGCTAATGGCTTCCGGACCCCAGAATCGGCTGTCCTGACCAGGGCACTTCATGGTTTACTCCAGTTTAAAGTCTAACCCAAAATAGCCTTCAAATCCTCATCCGGCGTGGTGATCGGCTTGATCTGGAAATTCTTGACGAGCACGTCGAGAACCCCAGGGCTTACGAAGGCCGGAAGCGACGGACCGAGCCGGATGTTTTTTATCCCCAGGTGGAAAAGGGTCAGAAGAATGGCCACCGCTTTTTGTTCATACCATGAAAGAATCATCGAGAGCGGCAGATCGTTTACTCCAACGTTGAATGCGTTTGCAAGCGCAACCGCGATCTGTATGGCCGAGTATGCGTCATTGCACTGACCGATGTCCAGAAGGCGCGGGATCCCGTCGATTGTTCCCAGGTCCTTGTCGAAAAAGCGGAACTTGCCGCAGGCAAGCGTCAGCACTATGCAGTCTTTTGGCACTTTTTCCACGAATTCCGTGTAGTAATTGCGGCCCGGTTTTGCGCCGTCGCAGCCGGCGACCAGGAAAAAGTGGCGGATTTTCTTTCCCTTTACCGCCTCGATCACCTTGCCCGCAACGCTCATTACCGTATTTCTTGCAAACCCCACCGTCACGGTCTTTCCGTTGGAATCCTCCGTAAATCCGGGAAGAGCCAGCGCCTTTTCGATAACGGGCGTAAAGTCACGGTTTTCTATTCGGGTTACCCCAGGCCAACCCACGCAGCCGCTTGTGAAAATGTTGTCCCCATATACTGCGGCCGGTCTCTGGATGCAGTTGGTGGTCATGAGAATTGCGCCGGGAAAGTTGGGGAATTCTTTTTGCTGATTCATCCATGCGGTCCCGAAATGTCCGTAGAAATGCGGATATTTTTTCAGCTCCGGGTAGCCGTGGGTTGGAAGCATCTCGCCGTGGGTATAGACGTAAATGCCTTTGCCTTCGGTCTGCTTGAGAAGGCCTTCCAGGTCCACGAGGTCGTGGCCGGAGATGAGTATCGCCGGACCTTTTTTGTGCCCGAGCGCGACCGGCGTCGGGACGGGATGGCCATAGGCGCCCGTGTTGCCCGCGTCGAGAAGCTCCATCGCGCGCAGGTTGACTTCGCCGCATTTGAGGACAAGTCCAATCCGGTCATTTACCGGGATGTCGTTCCTGGTCAAAGAGGCAAGAGCTTCATGGACGAAGGCGTAAACCGCGTCATCCTCCCGGCCGAGAATTCGAGCGTGGTCCGTGTAGGCTGCAACTCCCTTTATTCCGAAAAGAAGGGTGTGTTTGAGCGAGCGCAGGTCGGTATTTTCCTCGGGATCGGCTTTTAACCCGACGCCCGCAGCCTGAGCAAGAAGCCCCTCGATTGTGCCTGCGGGTTGGAACCCGGCAGCCGGCGCCGCGAAGCCGGTCTTGCCTCCGGCAGCCTCGATTTTGCTCTTGAGCCTTTCGCGTATCTTTACCGCGCGGGGTATCGTTTCGAGAAAATATTTCTGATCGAAATTTACATTCGTGAGCGTCGAAAAAAGAGATGTGCACGTAAAAGAGTTTGCCTCTTTATCGGTTATTCCGAGTCTCCCGGCCTCCACCGCAAAAAGCGAAAGCCCCTGGAGAGCATAAATCAGAAGATCGTGGAGATCGGCAACTTCGGGCTGCTTGCCGCAAACTCCAATTTTATCGCACCCCTGGCCCTTTGCCGTTTGTTCGCACTGGTAACAAAACATCTTTTGCCTCCTGATAAAATCCCTTTTAGGTTAGTTTATTTTAACTCGTTTTCATCCGGAAACACCGGTGAGACAGTTGCAGTTTCCGATTCGGAAAAGGACCCTTTCCAGACGGAAACTAACTTGCGCCCTCGGTTTAGATGGCAAATTAATCCCTGTGCCGAAAAGAATCCTTGACTTAGATCAAAGATTCTGAGTTTTTCTTCTTGCGGCAGGACTGAGGACAGAGGACGGAGGACGGAAGACGGAGGACTGAGGACTGAGGACGGAAGACGGTGGACGAAGACGGTGGACGAAGACGGTGGACGAAGACGGTGGACGAAGACAGTGGACGAAGACAGTGGACGAAGACAGTGGACGAAGACAGTGGACGGAAGACGGAGCATTTTTTCTCCGACATCCGACATCCGACATCCGACATCCGACTTCCTACTTCCTACTTCCGACATCCGTAAGGATAATTGACATGAAAATTGCCGATGAAATTTCAAAAGCCTCGCTTTTCAACGGGCTTCCGGCCGAGCAGATTCAGGAGCTGTCCCAAATCTGCCTGGATCAAAGATATGAAAAGGGCCGGGAGCTTTTTTCGGAAGGAGAGATTGCGAGGGGGTTTTACCTTGTCGTATCCGGAAAAATCAAAATCTATAAACTCTCGCTGGAAGGAAAAGAGCAAATCCTCCATATATTCGGGAGCGGTGAAATTTTGGGGGAAGTCCCGGTTTTTGCGGGGGGAAGTTACCCGGCCAACGCTGAGGCCATCGAACCCAGCCGGGCGCTGTTGTTCCCAAGGATGTCCTTTTTGGGGCTGATAGGCAGGGAGCCTGCCATAGCCCTTAACATGCTGAGTATACTTTCTCAGCGCCTGCGCCTGTTCACTCACCTGATCGAGGACCTGTCGCTGAAAGAAGTTCCGGGCAGACTTGCCGCATACCTGATCTATCTTGGCGAGCGGGGCGGAAGCCGGCAAGCCATCGAACTCGAAATAACGAAAGCGCAACTGGCAAGCCTGCTTGGAACAATCCCGGAGACGCTTTCGCGGATCCTGACAAAATTGGCCCAGCAGGGGATCATCTCGGTCGATGGCCGAAAGATCAGGGTGCTCGACCTCAAATCATTGGAGTCCCTGGCAGCGGGCGGAAAAGTTCTGATTTGATCTCCGTTAGAATTAAATTTATTATTTGTTTCAGAAAATTTGAGTAGACATCATGAAAAAACAACTTACCGCAATTATCGAACGTGAAGTGGGTGGGTATGTGTCGCTCTGCCCGGAACTGGATATAGCCAGTCAGGGCGACACAAGCCAAGAAGCACGACAGAATCTCCGGGAGGCAATTGAGCTATTCTCCGAAACCGCCTCACAAAGTGAGATTCAGACATGTTTGCACGAGGAAGTGTACGTAACCCGAGTGGAGGTTTCCTTTGGGTAAGCTCGGTATCCTCTCTGGGAAACAGGTCTGCACCATTCTTGTGCGTCAAGAGAAGTGAGATGGGAAAATATGAGAAGTATGAAATCATCATTTACTGGAGCAATGAGGACCAGGTATTTGTGGCCGATGCTCCTGAGTTGCCTGGCTGTATGGCTCATGGAGACACTGAGGAATTGGCGCTCAAGAACATCAAAGAGGCCGTCCAGCTATGGATCGATACAGCTCGCGAGTTTGGCGACCCAGTGCCTGAGCCCAGGGGACGTCGTCTTATGTATGCGTGAATCAATTGACATGGCCCAACCGATAGATCGATTGGATGCGCCGGGGCCATTACTTGCAACGAGATCGCCAGCGACATTGTTGTCTTTATGGTTGAGCGGAGCAAGTGAATGGATGCATAAGATGGTCGTTCAAAGTCAGCCAGAGCCGCCTGACCTCGCAGAACCCATCGGTCAACCGGACTGCTCATCCGTGTGGTTGTCATCAGCAGTCGCTAAGAAGCAAAGTCTATGCTGCTTGGCGCGGCCAGCTAGTTTCCATCCGGAAAGGGTTCTTTTCCGCCCTGGCGGTGTCAATCTCCGGTCTTGCTTGTGCGGCGTACCGACGTACGCCTCCGCGCAAATCCTCGATTTCCTTGCCAGGACGAAAAATCCCTCCTTTCCGAATCGGAAACTGCTTGTGTTCATCCGGCGTTTCCGGATGGACACCAGCTAGCTTTTTGGTTGCGAAGTAACTCCACGCTCCGCGAGGTGGGATGAAAGGAATCTATGCCAAAGTCTTTCTATTTTGCCGGCTGGCTCATCGACGGGACGGGAACTCCCGCGCAAGAGGATGTCCTGATTTGCGTGGAAAACGGCTTGATTTCATCTCTGGAAAGACTTTCATCTCTGGAAAGACTTTCTTCGCTGGAAAGGGCGAATCTTGCGGAATTGAAAGGCCTGGGTCTCACAGTTGAAGCTTATCCCACCTGCACCATACTGCCCGGACTAATTGACTGTCATGTGCATCTGTCCATGTCCGGGCAGGTCGATCAAAGGCTGCGTTTTCGGCAGCTTCTGAATGAGTTCGCGCAAAACAGCCCCCTCATTTGTGAAAGAATAGAGAAAAGCCTTGCGCTTGGGATCATGGCGCTCAGAGATGGAGGGGATATCGGGGGGCACACTCTCAGGTATATTAAACAAAACGGTACCTCGGGCGTCGATGTCAAATGCGCCGGAAAGGGGTGGCGCGCGCCCGGCAGGTATGGAAAGATCATAGGCCGCATTCCGGAGAGCGGCTCAACCCTTGCCGAAAGCATAAGAGCGAACCGCGATGTAATCGATCACATAAAGATTATCAACTCAGGCATAAACAGCCTGAATGAATTCGGCCGGGAGACCCCGCCCCAATTCAGCCGGGATGAACTCGAGGCGGCTTTTAAAGATGCGCGGGATCTCGGGCTTAAGGCAATGGTCCACGCGAACGGCAAGCTGCCGGTGCAATTCGCCGTTGAGGCAGGATGCGATTCAATCGAACATGGCTTCTTCATGGGTGAGGACAATATGAAAAGGATGGCCGACCGGCAGGTCTTTTGGGTGCCTACGGCGTTCACCATGAAAGCCATGCGTGAGCATATGCCTGCCGGGAGCGCTCAGTGTTTGGCAGCGTCCAGAATGCTGGAATCTCAGCTCGAGCAGATGGGTCGAGCCCGGGAGCTTGGGGTAAGGCTTGCAGCGGGAACTGACGCCGGATCGTTTGGGGTCAGGCATGGCGCAGCCCTGGCCGAGGAATTGAAACTCATGGTAGAGGCGGGATTTTCTGTAGAAGAGGCAATCGGCTGCGCAACATCGCAAGGCGCCCGGCTGCTTGGTTTGGAGCATGAACTCGGGCGGCTTGGCCGGGGAATGCCTGCGAATTTTATAATTGTCGACGGACCTCCCTCCAGTCTTCCGGATTCACTGGGGGCAGTCAAAGCGGTCTATGTGAGGGATAAAAGGATCAGCCGAACCTCATTTGAAAATCCTTGGTAAAATCTTTAGCAGGGGTTTTAATCCCGACAGACGAACTTTCAGTTTTCGTGCATAGAAGAGTTTCATCGCTCCCAAAAGACCCTCGTAGAGTGCTTCATCATATGGGTGCCACCAGAGGTCTTTTTTGGCAAAGGCCAGAAGGTCATGCACCACCACCTGTGGCTGGGTCATCTCGTGGAAACCGATTTTACCATGTGTCCTTCCAAAGCCGGATGCCTTGAGACCTCCCCAGGGTGTTTCGGGCATGCCGTGGCTGACGAGATGATCATTTATCGTGATGACTCCCGCACGGATTTTCCTGCCGATCCGTTCCGCTTTTTTAGCATTCCCGGACCAGACAGACCCCGTAAGGCCGTAAATGGAATCGTTGGCCAGAGCGATTGCTTCCTCCATATCCCGCACCTTCATCAGGGCAAGAACCGGGCCGAAGGTCTCCTCCCGCATGACCAGCATCTCATGGTTGACCCCGGTGATAACCGTGGCAGGCAGGAAGTTGCCCGGACTCTCTTTTGGCGGGCAATCCGATTGAGCGACGATCACCGCCCCCTTTTTCAGAGCGTCTTCCAGATGGTTGCGGACTGTTTCCATCTGGCCTTTTGTAGTCATCGCTCCCATGTCTACGTTGTAATCCTTATCCTGTCCGACCCTGAGCGATTTCACCTTTGCTTTGATTCTTTCCATGAAAGGCTCATAGGCAGACTCGTGGACATAGATTCGTTCAACCCCGCCGCAGGACTGCCCGCAATTTTGAAGCCCCGCCCACACTGCGCCGGTACTTGCCCGGTCCAGGTCGGCATCTTCACAGACCAGCATGGCGTCGTTGCCGCCCAGTTCCAGGTTGAGAGGCGTAAGGGTCTGCGCGGCTTTGGACATGAGTTTTTTTCCAACAGACACGGAGCCCGTAAAAAACAACTTATCGATTCCAGAGTCGATGAATGCGTCACCGGCCACATTGCCTGCGATATTAATGAATGAAAAGATCCCGTCCGGAAGCCCGGCCGCACGCACGCAGGCTTCGATTTCCCTTCCCACAAGCTGAGTGCTGGAGGCTGTTTTCAGGATGACCCCGTTTCCGGAAAGGAGCCCCATAACTACTTCCGAAAAGGGTATGGCAAAGGGATAGTTCCATGGAGATATGATTCCGATCACTCCGTAGGGGATTCGAAAAATCCTGCTCCACTTGTTGCAGAGAAGAAAGCTTCCGGGCAGAACAACCGTGGGTTTCAAAAACCTCTTTGCATGACTTGTATAATAGTCAAGAGCCATTACCGCCGGGAGAAGTTCAGTTGCAAGGGCATCTACCCTGGTCTTGCCATTCTCTTCGGAAATCAGCGCGGCGATTTTTTCAGCATGCTCCATCAGGTGAACCCTAATTCCCCTTACGGCACGGATTCTTTCTCCCACCGGAAGAGCCGCCCACGTTTGCTGAGCCCTTCCTGCCTTTCGCATCGCTTCTGTCAGATCGTCAACACTATTTTTTCGGGAGTGTCCAATTATCCGGCCGGTAGCCGGGTTTACGGATTCTGTTGACCTTGCATTCTTCAATCCTGAAACACTTTTTTTAGTCCGCGCGTGCATGGGATCAACCTCGCCTTCTCCAGAATTGGAAGTTCGATACACGGGTGAAGTTCGCCATCAATTCGAGTCCGCCGGTTTTGATTTTGTTTTCAAATGTTGTACACCTGAACATCCTTTGATCGCCATCCTGCAATACCGTCGTGAAATCCCAGATCCCCTTTTTCTACGGTTCGGATAAGAATAACTGCTTATAGGGGAGACGGCTAGCCGCCTCAGCCTATGTGTGGCTGGTGACGTGTATATGGAAAAGAGGCTGCAGAACCGTACACGTTGAAACAGCTTGCAAACCTACGCATTAATGAGTAATTAATCTCCATCCGGAAACACCTGATAAGTGATTCGCAGTTTCCGAACCAAAAAAATCACTGCCATCCGACGGGGGCAACGGATCGCGGAAATAAGTGCTTGGGGGCAAGCATGAAATCATTTGACAATAGCGGCACAATGGCTCGCGCTGCCGATGGGCAAGAGGTTCGGGAGGACCTTGACATTGGGGTTGGAAGGGAGCCGGCCGCGGGTCGTCCTGAGCCGGCGAGATTGACTGAAGACGGCGGTTCGCATCGTTCGAGACCGGCCGCCACTATCCGTAGTTCCTGGATACCGCAGATAGAAGCGGCGATCCGGAAATCAAGCGATTATTTCTTCAGGGTGCAGTATCCCGAGGGCTACTGGTGGGCCGAACTGGAGTCAAACGTCACTATTACGAGTGAGTATGTCATGCTCACACGCCTTCTGGGCATTCCCATTGCCGAGAAGCGGAGCGCAATAGTAAAGTATCTTCTCGGGCATCAGAATGAAAACGGCTCCTGGGGCATTTATTACGGCGACGGCGGCGAACTCAGCACAACAATCGAAGCCTATTTCGCCCTTAAACTCCTTGGGGAAGATCCGGGGTCGGGACCCCTTGCGAAAGCGAGGGCCTTCATTCTCCAGCACGGCGGTATAGAAGCTTCCCGCGTTTTCACGAAAATTTGGCTTGCGCAGTTCGACCAGTATGACTGGCACAAAATTCCCTCTATGCCGGTCGAACTCGTGCTCCTTCCGCCTGAGTTTTATTTCAACGTCTACGAATTTTCCAGTTGGGCCAGGGGCACGGCGGTACCCCTTTCGATCGTGCTCTGCATCAGGCCAAAATTCAGACTTCCCGATTCTCTTTGCGTTCAGGAGCTTTTCGCTCCGGTGCGTGGCAAGAAACTGGATTCCCGGATAAACAAGCTCTTTTTTGTTTTCGACCGTATTGCAAAAATACTTGAGAAAAGGCCGATCAGGAAGCTTCGCCGCAGGGCGATTGCGGCCGCCAGGGACTGGATCATCGATCACCAGGAGGATAGCGGGGACTGGGGCGGAATCCAACCTCCCATGGTCTATTCGATGCTTGCCCTCCACTACCTGGGGTTTTCGCTTTCCAATGAGGTTATGGCAAAGGGGCTCAAAGCCATTGAGGATTTCTGCATCGAGGATGAGGATGGTCTGCGGATGCAGTCCTGTATATCGCCGGTCTGGGATGCGGCGCTTACGGCGCTGGCCTTGCTCGAATCGGGGGTTAGTCCCGCACATCCGGCCCTCGAAAAAACGGCGCGATGGTTGATCTCCCAGCAAATACTGACAGGGGGCGACTGGCAGTTCAAGAATAGCTCTCCGCCGGGTGGATGGGCTTTTGAATTTTTCAACTCGCGCTACCCTGATGTTGACGATTCGGCTGTCGTTTTGAACGTGCTCAACCGCTTCAGCCCGCAAAGATCCGACGGGCTGGAATCAACCAAATCGCGCGCCATGGAATGGCTCATGAGCATGCAGAGTTCAAACGGCGGCTGGGCGGCATTTGACAGAAACAACGGTATGGAAATCCTTAACCGTATACCGTTTGCCGATACCGAAGCGATGGTGGACCCTCCGACGGCGGACGTAACCGGCAGGGTGTTGGAGGTTATGGGAAGCTTCGGATACGATTGCAGCCATCCGGCCGCAAAGCGCGGCGTCAGGTTTCTCAAAAACCTGCAGGAAAAGGACGGGTGCTGGTGGGGGCGCTGGGGCGTCAACTACATTTATGGGACATGGTCCGCCCTGCGGGGGCTGATCTCGATTGGGGAGGACCCGAGGTCGCCTTGCATCAGAGCGGCAATGCACTGGCTAAAAGACCATCAGAACGCGGATGGGGGCTGGGGTGAGACGTGCGATTCCTATAGACTGCCCGAACTGCGCGGCCAGGGTCCCAGCACTGCATCTCAGACCGCCTGGGCAATAATGGGTCTTCTGGCAGGGAATGAAGAAAAATCCCCCGAGGTAAGCAAGGGCATCCAGTACCTGTTAAGGAACCAAAAACCCGACGGGACCTGGGATGAGATATACTTCACCGGGACCGGGTTCCCCAAACATTTCTACATAAGATATCACAATTACCGGAACTGTTTTCCGCTGATGGCGCTGGGTCAGTACGTGATGAAGCTGGGGCAGTAGGCCTCCCGCTCCCGCCGCCCATCGCGTGTGATAGACCTGCAGCGCTGTCGGCCTCCGACGACTGAGGACTGAGGACTGAGGACTAAGGACTGAGTGCTAAGGACTGGGTGCTGAGGACTGAGGACTGAGAGTGAAACCCTGACGCCATTGTCACTTTACTCTCTGATGCGCTTAACATCTGGCTTGCCTTCAAACGCCTCACGTTTAATGTCTGTGCGTGTTTGCATGGCTGCGCGGCAAGAATCGAACCCGCCGCTACAGAGGCTGGATAACGGCTCATGGTGTGCTGACGCACTGCTGACACACCAAAAGGGAGGCCGCGGTGCTCCTCGATGAGGCTACGCCTCGGAATTGCCCTTCATTTCCTTTTTTGCATTCCCGATAAGCTTCCCCCATTTCGGATTCTCTTATCTTGCCTTCTCCGGGGCAGGGTAATCTTTAATCTTAGACAGGTAATCGGCATAGGCCAATCGGATGCCCTGGTCGAGGGGGGTGGAGGGCAGCCAGCCGATGAGGTTTATCTTTTGGCTATCGAGAAGTTTCTGGGGGGTGCCGTCGGGCTTTGTGGCGTCCCAATCGAGAGGGCCGTCAAACCCGACGATGCCGGCGACTTGTTCTGCAAGCGCGCGGATGGTCGTGTCCTTGCCGTATCCGATATTGATGAGGTGGTTCGATGCGGTGAACTCACGAGGTGCAGGCTCCCCGAAGAGCCGATCCAGCTTTTCCATGAGAAGCACACAGGCATCGGCGAGGTCGTCGGAATACAGAAATTCGCGTCTGGGGGATCCCGTTCCCCAAAGCTTTACGGAGGGGTTGGGCGGCCCAGCGCCCTCAACTCCTATTGCAAAGTTTTCCGGAATATCATGTCCGTTGAATTTTGAAATTGCCACGAGATTGGCCGCGAAATCGTCAGGAATTGGCCCATAGGCGGCTTTGCTTCGAGCTATAGCTTCCCACTCACCCCGGGCGGCGCTTTTGGCCAGGTGGAATTTTCGTATGAATGCGGGAAGCACGTGAGAGTTTTGCAGATCGTAACTGTCGTTTGGGCCGTAGAGGTTTGTGGGCATAACGCTTAAGAATCGCGCGCCGTACTGCCGGTTGTAGGCTTCACAAAGCTCGATTCCGGCTATTTTTGCAATAGCATAAGGTTCGTTGGTCGGCTCGAGAGACCCGGTGAGAAGATATTGTTCCTTCATGGGTTGAGGGGCGAGTTTGGGATAAATGCAGGAGCTGCCCAAAGATAAAAACCCTTTTACACCATGGCGCCATGCGGCTTCGATTACATTTGTCTGTATCTTGATGTTTTGAAGCAGGAAATCCGCCGGATACGTGCTGTTGGCGAAAATTCCGCCAACTTTGCCTGCGGCATGGAAAACGAATTCCGGATTTTCGGCGGCAAAGAAATCCCGGACGTGCAGGGGGTCTTCCAAATCGAGTTCGGAATGCGTCCGGAACACAATATTTGCGTAGCCTTTGGCATCAAGGCGGCGCAGCAGGGCAGACCCGACAAGGCCCCGGTGTCCTGTCACAAAGATTTTGGAGGTGTTGTCCATCTTGGGCCTGCACCAAAAGACAAAGAGCAATTCACCTCAGACGACGCATAGAAAACATCAACTTAGGGCTTGTCCGTAAATAAAACCTTTGCGCTCGCATCCGGCTTTTGGCCGGCTTTGGCCGCTCCTCAATCGCAAAATCCTCGACGTAGCACAACTACGCCTGCGGTTTTGCTCAATCTTCGCGACCAAATCAGCCTCAAAATCCGGCGCAATCCCTAAGAGGCTTATTTACGGACAAGCCCTTAGATAAAAATCCTTGCAGAATTTCAAGAAACTACACGTTAGTTGCACAGAGAAAAGTTCTTCGACGGCAAGAGATTGAACAAACAAGAAAAACTCAGGGGCAAACAAATAATTTCAAATCTCACTGGGTGCCTGTGGTGGAGCTTTGCTTCCCTAAGCCTGTTCTGAGCCTGTCGAAGGATCTCTGTTCAGAAAAGTTTTGGTGGGCTGCGCTCCGCTTAGCCCACCCTACAGGTCTTTGCGTCCCTGAGCCTGTCGAAGGGTCTCTGCTGTGAACGCCTACAAAATTGCTGAATTGTGGTTTTTTATACATAACCCGGTCCGTTTGTGCAAAGGAAAACGGCAAGAAAGAAGTTGACTCTTTCACATTTGCGGCATATTTGGGAGAAAATGCACATTGTGCACTTGTGCAATTTGGTGGACGGAGGGCGGAAGACGGAGGACGGAGGACGGAGGACGGAGGAAGATTACGACGTTCCACGAGGCGATCTGATGTTCGAACTTGGACCTCCGGTCGCAACTCGCAGATTACAGGCGGCGAATCGGGGAGCGGAAATCACACAGGGACAATTCAGGACCTTTTTACCAAACCTGTTCTCATATTCGGCTGTGGAAATATTCTCATCGGGGACGATGGTTTTGGTCCTGCGGTAATCGACCATCTTTTGGCAAATTTCGATCTGCCGCCTCATGTGGCGGCCTTCGATGTTGGCGCCGGCATCCGTGAGATTCTCTTCGACCTCATGCTCATGGCCGACAGGCCCAAAGCTATATTCATCGTTGACGCGGCTTTCGAATCGGGAAAGCGGCCCGGCGAGATATTCGAAATAGAGATCGCTCAGATCGCGCCAAACAAGGCGAACGATTTCTCGCTGCACATGTTTCCTTCGATCAACCTGCTCAATGATCTTCAGAACGGGGCAGGGGTCAAAATACGGGTCTTGACCGTTCAGGCGGAGAAAATGCCGGACAAAATCGGGCAGGGTCTATCGGATTCGGTGAAAGCGGCTGTTCCGGGCGCCTGCGAATGGCTGCTCCGCCAGATCGAGGAAGCTTCAGTGGTCTCTTAGAGGAGTTGCAGTGATAGTTATCCGAATCGGCCAACTGGGGGATCAGCTCGGAGTGCACAGGAACACGGTCCGCAACTGGATAAGGAGCGGGAAGCTCCCGGCGCGCTCCATGTCCGGAAAGCGATACCTGGTCTCCGAATCCGATTTTGCGAAGATTTGCCAGGAATTCGGGATCGACCGCTCGGCCCTGAAGCTCAAATATGTCCCCGGTGCGCCGCTGATGAGCCGGGAAATGGGATTACACGAACTAAACGTGCGCCGGCTTGGCAATCCATTGGGAAAGCTGTTCGAGGATTTTTCCCAGGGGAGCGTCTGCATGACCTGCGGCAGTTGCGCCAGCGCATGTCCTATATCGGGCGTTGATGGCATGGACCCGCGCAAGATGGTGCGCATGGCGGTGCTCGGTCTTGAGGAGGACATCCTTGATTCGCAGTGGCCCTGGAAGTGCACAATGTGCGGCAAATGCGAAAGGGCCTGCCCGCAGAATGTTGAGATAGTCGCCCTGGTTCATCGGATCAGAAGTTTTCGCGACAGGTCGAGGGTGCCGGGCCCACTGCACAAGGGCGTTCTTATGTGTCTCGCCAAGGGAAACAACCTGGGCATTCCCAGGGGGGATTTCGTCGCCATTGCCGAAGAGTTATCGATGGAAATGGCCGAGGAGGGTTATCCCGGTTTTACATCCCCCATAGACAGAAAGGGGGCTAACCTGCTCGTGACGGTTAATTCCAAGGAACCGTTTGCCGAGCCTGACAATATGAAATATTGGTGGAAGATTTTCTACGCTGCAGGCGAATCCTGGACAATTCCATCGGAAAACTGGGAGGGGGTAAACTGGGCATATTTTACGGGCGATGATGATTCACTGAGGAAAATTGTCGGCCACATAGTCCGGAACATGTACGAGCTGGAGTGCAAAACGCTTCTGCTGCCCGACTGAGGACACGCTTACTATGCCACCCGGTACGGGTTGGAGCGCTGGTTTAAGGAAGACAAGAAGAATTTCAGGGTGACGACTATTTTCGACCTTCTGATGAGTTATCTCAACGAAGGACGCATTCAAGTCGATCCCTCGCGCCACCGAAAGCTCACCACTTATACCGATCCGTGCCACTACGGGCGCAAGTCTCTCAAGATGTTCGGCCACGGCTATTTCGAAGAAGCCCGCACGATCATAAGAAAATGCGCGCCGCACTTTGTAGATATCTACCCGACAGGCGCGGAAAACTACTGTTGCGGTGCGGGGGGTGGTGGCTGGGCGATGCCCTTCAAAGAGGAACGGGTTTATCACGGGCGTTTCAAGTCGCGCCAGATCCAGGCTTGCAGGGCGGAACTGGTAATTACTGCCTGTCATAACTGCCGTGACCAGATAATGAAAAGCCTTTGCAGGGAGTACGATCTCAAGGTTGATGTGAAATACATCTGGGAACTGGTGGCTGATTCTCTTGTGCTGCCCGGCAACCGGGGAAGCGCCCCATCCGCCGGGAGGGGGCGGGAGATCTGATGGCTGATTTCGAAGAGACCATAGGCAGCATAATGGTCGTCGGAGGCGGCATCGCCGGGATTCAGGCCGCCCTGGACCTGGCAAACAGCGGCTATTACGTCTATCTGATCGAGCGGACCGGCGCAATAGGCGGCGCTATGGCGCAGGTTGATAAGACCTTTCCGACAACCGACTGTGCAATGTGCATTCTGTCGCCCAAGCTGGTCGAGTGCGGTCGGCACTTGAATATCCAACTGATGACGATGACCGAACTCGAGGGCGTCGAGGGTGAGCTGGGGAATTTCACCGTGCATTTGCGCCAGCATCCCCGGTATGTGGACGTGGACAAATGCATCGCATGCGGCAAGTGCGCACAGAGATGTCCCCGTGAGACAAAAGACGAATTCAACCAGAAGATAAATACCCGCAAGGCGATTTTCGTCAAGTATCCTCAGGCGGTTCCCCTTAAATACCAGATCGATCCGGTGGCTTGTAACAAAATGAGGGGCGGCAGGTGCAGGGAGTGCGAAAAGGCATGTCCGTGCGGCGCTGTTGAGTATAACGACTTCGAAAAGCAAGTCTCGCTAAAAGTCGGGTCCATAATTCTATCCCCCGGATACCGCCCGTTCGATCCCTCCGGACTCCCAGCGTGGGGGTACGGGAGATTTCCCAATGTCATAACGGCAATGGAGCTGGAACGCTATCTGGCGGTGGCCGGACCGACGGCCGGGCATCTGCTGCGTCCTTCTGACGGCAAGCCGGTGATGAAAATGGCTTTCCTCCAGTGCATCGGCAGCAGGGACCACAATCAGCTTTTCAGGGACTACTGTTCAGCCGTCTGCTGCATGTACGCCATCAAACAGGCGATACTTGCAATGGATCACAACCGATCTCTGGGCGTCACTATCTTCCACATGGACGTCCGGACACATGGAAAAGATTTCGAGCGCTTCTTTGACCGGGCAAAAGCGAAGGGGGTCAGGTTTCAGAGATGCCGTATCCATGCGGTCGAACCTGGAGACTCCAAAGACGACATCAATCTGCGCTTCGTTGCCGATAACGGCAGGCAGACAAATGAGGATTTCGACCTGGTTGTCCTGTCCGTAGGAATTGAGCCGCCCTTTGAGGCAGCCGCCCTTGCAAAGAGGGCCGGAATCGAGCTGACCCCGGAAGGCTTTGCGGCTACCTCCTGTTTTTCGCCTGTTTCGACGTCCAGGCCTGGAATTTTCGCATGCGGTGCGTTTGTTGGGCCGATGGATATTGCTCTTTCGGTCATAGAAGCCTCAGCCGCAGCCACAGCAGCAGCCATCCCGCTTTCGGACGTACGATACGGCATGTCCAGGCACAGGAGGTTTCCGCCGGAGCAAGACGTATCCGGCGAGGCGCCTCGGATTGGTGTCTTTGTGTGCAACTGCGGGTCAAACATTGCCGAGGTCGTAAACGTGCACGATGTGGCGCGGTATGCTTCATCACTTCCAAACGTCGTTTTCGTTGAAAAGCCCCTTTTTGCCTGTTCCCAGGATTCGCAGGAACTGCTTCGCAAGCGCATTCTGGAGGAAAACCTCAACAGAGTTGTAGTCGCCGCGTGCACACCCCGAACCCATGAATCGCTTTTTCGGGAGACGCTCAGGGCATCCGGGCTGAACGAATGCCTGTTTGAGATGGCCAATATCCGCAATCAGCTTGCCTGGGTGCATGCGGCTCAACCTGAGCAAGCTACCCTCAAGGCTAAAGATCTCGTGCGGATGGCCGTGGCGAAGGCGGCGCTGTTGAAGCCGGCGGCACCGGTCTCGGTGCGCATTACTCCCCGGGCCCTTGTAATCGGCGGCGGCCTGGCGGGTATGACGGCTGCCCTGGCGCTTGCCGATCAAGGTTTTCCCGTGGATCTGGTGGAAAAGGCTGCCCAGTTGGGTGGGATCGCGCGTCATCTCTCCAAGACATGGAAAGGCGAAGACATACCTTCCTACATTGAAATGCTCGCCTCCAGGGCGAGGGAACACAACCTCATAACCGTACACCTCAAATCGGCCGTCATAAGCGCGGAAGGATATCTCGGCCGCTTCCGGTCCACGATTCAGAGGCCAATGGGCAGCATAACCGTCGATCACGGCGTGACCATATTGGCCACGGGCGGTCAGCCCTTTAAGCCCGCAGAATATGGCTACGGCCTGACGCAGAATATTTTCACAACCCTCGAATTTGACAAGTTGCACGCGGTAGGCGACGAACGGATAAAGAAAAGCCGCAATTTTGTGTTCATCCAGTGCGTCGGTTCAAGAGAGCCTGACCGGAATTATTGCTCCCGTGTGTGTTGTACGCATTCGATCCAGTCGGCTATTTCCCTCATGGAAGAGAACCCGGAAAGGCGGATTTTCATTCTTTACAGAGACATAAGGACCTACGGTCTCAAGGAGAATCTCTATCGCCGGGCCCGCGAACTCGGGGTAATCTTTATCAACTACGACGAGCACAGGAAACCCAACGTGGTGGTCAACGAAGACAGAATCGAGGTCATAGCATGGGACCATGTGCTCAATGAACCCTTCGGCAT
Organism: uncultured delta proteobacterium; assembly: GCA_963757915.1. Lineage (GTDB taxonomy): Bacteria > Desulfobacterota > Syntrophobacteria > Syntrophobacterales > Syntrophobacteraceae > SbD1. Next base: position 55,446 of record CAVWTD010000017.1, read on the forward strand.
TCCTGCGGATGTGGTAACGCTTGCAACTGCGATTATCCCGAATGCGGACACCTTGGAGATTGCAAAGATATACAAGCTTCCGGTCAATAAGGACGGTTTTCTGCTGGAGGCGCACGTGAAGCTCCGGCCGGTCGATTTCGCGACTGAGGGCATTTTCCTTGCCGGATTGGCGCATTACCCCAAACCGGTCGAGGAGTCCATCGCCCAGGCGCAGGCGGCGGTTTCCCGCGCTGTGACGGTGCTCTCAAGCCGGTGGGTGGAGCTGGATCAGGTAAAGGCGCGGATCGACGAGATGAGGTGCGATTGCTGCGCCCTTTGCGTCGACGTTTGTCCATACGAGGCCCTGGCTATTGAACGGGAAGAGACGGCAGGTGAGGATGAAACCGGGAAACAGAAACTCGTTGTCCTGCCGGCCAAATGCAAAGGTTGCGGCGCCTGCCAGGCTACATGCCCCAAGGAAGGAATCAGCGTAACGGGCTTTTCGTACAGTCAGCTTGCCGCGCAGGTCAGGGCGGCGCTTGAATGAGCTGCCAGGAGTTTGGAGGATTTGAACTTGTCTGACATCTATCCAGGATTCGAACCCAAGATCCTGGCCTTCACTTGCAACTGGTGTTCTTATGCGGCGGCGGACCTTGCAGGTACCGCACGTGTCCAGTACCCCGTCAGTTTGCGAATCATTCGCGTCATGTGCTCTGTGATGGTTCATCCGAACCTGGTTATTGAAGCCTTTGAGCGCGGAGCGGATGGTGTTTTGCTGATGGGCTGCCATCCCGGGGAGTGTTATTACCAGGATGGCAATCAGAAGGCGAAAGCAAGGTCGGTGGTGATCGAAGAGGTCCTCTCCCTGATGGGGATCGAGCCGGAACGCTTCAGGCTCGTATGGTGTTCCTCAGCCGAAGCCGAAGGCTTTGCCTGCCTGGTGCGGGAAACCGACGATGCCTTGAGGGCCATCGGGCCTTCCAGGCACCGTAAAGACGCTTCGAAATACTCGAAAAGTGAGCTCATTCAATGTCTCTAACACTGTGCTCCGAGGCCCTGAGCGGCTGCTCGGGATGCGAAATGTCGCTCCTGAATGCGGGAGGCCCGTCGCTGAGCCTGTTCGATAGATTTGACATCCTCCACATGCCGATTCTAATGGATCACAAGTATTTCGAGGTTGGCGGCGGCACACAAGAAATCCATATTCCAAAAGCCCGCCTGGGACTGATCAGCGGGGGCATCAGAAATGAGCAGCAGTTGCGTATTGCCGAAAAGATGCGCCGCCAATGCGACATCATCCTGGCATTTGGAACCTGCGCAGCCTACGGCGGCATCCCGGCCATGATGAATCTTTTTGAAGACGAGGACCTTTTCCGGCGCTATTACCGGACTGCTGAAGGCACGGACGCGGCGCCTGATCCTTTTCAGGTAATTCCGCCCTTCCTCGAACGAACATTCGCACTGGACGAAAAAATTGCCGTGGATTTCATCGTTCCGGGCTGCCCGCCTCATCCGGACTCCATCACCTCGGCCCTGGAATCAATTCTGGAGGGCAAATCCCCACAATTGCCTCTGGTGAGCGTTTGCGATTCCTGTCCGACGAAGCGAGAGGGCAAAGGTTCTGTGCAGAGGATTAGAAGATTTGTGAAAAACGCCAGGTACCAGCCTGACAAGCCGATTTCCGAGATGCGCTGCCTGCTCGATCAGGGGTTTCTATGCATGGGGCCGGTCACCCTGGCCGGGTGCGGCGGAATGAATGCAGGGGCGCCTCGCTGCATAGAGGCGAGGGTGCCGTGCCGGGGTTGCCACGGGCCTGTGCACACGGGCGGCAATCAGCTCATGGACATGCTGAATGCGCTTGTCAGCAACGGAATTGATACGAAGAACCTCCCGGACAGGCTTTCGTTGCTCCGGTTTTCCGGAGCCCACGGCAGGCTGAACAGGCGCTCTGTGTAAAAGGCTGGTTGAAAATTTTAACAGATCTGTCATACGAGGGTCTTTATGCGCCAAACGGTTGCCGAACAAGCGTCTACTTCCGCCAGAGAGATAACCATTGAGCCGGTGACCAGAATCGAAGGCCACGCCAGGATCGGTATCAGGCTGGACGAGAGCGGCAATGTAGCTGAGGCCCGCGTCCATATAATGTCGATGCGCGGGTTTGAAAAATTTCTCGAGGGCCGTGCAGCCGAAGAGGTGCCGGGCATCGTCACCCGCATCTGCGGAATATGCCCCTGGCAGCATCATCTTGCATCAAACAAAGCAGTTGACGGGTGCTTCGGGTGCGAGGTTCCACCCGCCGGACGCCTGTTGCGCGAGCTTACGCAGGTTCTTGCGCATATAAGCGACAAGGTCCTTCATTTCTTTTTCCTGGCAGGTCCCGATTTTTTCGTCGATTCGCATCAATCTGGGGCCGGAAACATCATGAGAATAGCCGCCGAGGCCCCTGAACTGGCGAAAAGAGTCATTGAGATGCGATATCGGGGACAGATGATGCTCGAGAAATTCGCCGGGAGGTCAATCCATCCCGATGCGATTGTCCCTGGGGGTTTTTCAAAGCCGATGAGCGGCCCGGAAAGGGAGCAGTTGCACGCCGATGCCCTCGATCAGCTCGAATTTGCGAGGTTTGCGCTCGATTTTGCCAAGGAGCGCGTTTTTTCGCGATTCGATGCCGGGCTTATGCAGCTTGGGGAAATTACCACAGGCTTTCTGGGCATGGTCAACCCTGAAGACGGCAGCCTGGCGCTCAGTGATGGAATCCTGCGGCTTATGCGGCCCGACGGGTCGTTTCATGAGTTTTCAAGCCGGGAATACACCGACTTCATAGGAGAACATGTCGAACCCTGGTCCTACGCGAAATTTCCATACGCTCGAGGCTGGGGCGAGGGGTTCTCGATGCTTCTCGACGACCCGCGCGGCATTTACAGGACGAACTGCCTGGCCAGGATCAATGTGGCGGATTCTATTCGAACCCCTCTCGCACAGGCAGAGCTCCTCGAGTTTCGTTCGCTTTTCGGCCGCCCCGCGCAGTCAACAATTCTGTACCACTGGGCGCGCCTGATCGAACTTTTGTATGCCTGCGAAAAGGTTATCGAGCTTCTTGAGGACCCGGCCATAACCGACCAGCAGGTTCGAAGCGATGTTGTCCCAAAAGCTGGCCGCGGGGTAGGTTGCATCGAAGCTCCGCGCGGAACGCTCATTCACGACTATTCGACTGATGAAAACGGGTTCATTACCAGGGCGAACCTGATTGTTGGGACAACCCACAATATGGCGCCTATCAATATGAGCGTGAACCGTGTGGCGCGGGATCTCATAAAGAACGGCGAAGTAACCGGGGAGGCGCTTAACCGGATCGAAATGGCGGTGCGTGCCTACGACCCCTGCATCTCCTGTGCGACTCACCGCCTTGACGGCGGAAAGGGAATCGAAATGACTGTGTCTGATGCTAACGGGATTCTTATTGCAGGTGCCGGAAGTGAAGATGGGGCAAGATAAGAGGGAAAACAGGCCGAAAGTGCGGGCTGAGCGGATGGATACCAAGTGCGGTTATATAGGCCATATGACCGTTGACCAGATAAAAGAACGCTCGTTTGGGGGAAATATAAATGTCGCGTGTCCTGAATGCGGGAAGATACACCTCACCGTCGAGGACACCGAGGCAGCCGAAGCGTGCCGGCTCATTAAGACAGAAAGGTTTGTCCGGATGAAATCCGACGCGGAAATATGAAGCGGAAGACGGAGGACGGAAGACGGAGGACGGAAGCGGGAAGCGAGAAGCGGGAAGTGAGAAGCGGGAAGCGGAGGAGGGTGGACAGAGGACAGAAGTCTAGAGTGCGAACGAATGGCCTTTTTTTCGCCGCCGTGGAAGGCGGCGCCACCGTCCAGCTTTGAATCAGCGCCATCTTGTCTGGTGGTAGCGCCGCCTTCCACGGCGGCGTTCTTCATATACCCCTTCAGCCTAGACCCCTTCAGGTCGTTTTATGTACGGGTTTGGGCTTTGTATAAGACAACCGCAATATACATTTCATACATTAAGTATTGCGTGAAGTTAACGAGTCTGCAGCGCAACGAAGTGTCGACAGGACGCCGCCGCTTGTGGCTATCCCGAAGAGAACCGGTATCTGAAAGCCACTTGAGCGAAGAATCATATCGGGGCCGGTGCCGGCGAAGGCGCCTGCACGATGTTTGACAACGATGACCTCTCCATCTTGTGGTGCAACCACCGGGTGGATCTCTGACCCGGGTTGTTCATTACGAAACGTCCGCATCGAAACAAGAGGTTTCTGAGATGGGACCGAGAAACATTCTCATAACAGGACTGCCCGGCAGCGGGAAGACAACGCTCGTTGAAAAGACTGTCCGTCAGATGAACGTCTCAGCAGTTGGATTCATAACGCGTGAGATTCGGCAGCACGGCAATCGAATCGGTTTTTCAATCGATACCCTCGATGGTCGAACCGGAGTACTTGCCCGAGTTGATTTCCAAAGTAGATTCCGGGTAGGAAGATACGGTGTCCGTCTTGAAACAATCGATGAAATCGCTGTCCCGTCGCTGAAGTCGTCCACTGCGGATATTCTGATCGTAATCGATGAGATTGGAAAGATGGAGTGCCTTTCGGAAGTTTTCAGGAAGGCGGTTATCGAGGTGTTGGATTCGCCCAACCTTGTGCTTGCCACTATCGCTATGAAAGGAGATCATTTCATTCAGGGCCTGAAATCCCGTGACGATGTCTCGGTTATCGAATTGAATCAGGCAAACCGGGACACCTTGGTTTCTTCGTTGCTCGACTCAATCCACTGGATGGCTACTGGAGAAAGCCGGTAAGAATCCCTTGCAGGCCTATCTGAAAGAAGGGATGTATGAATACCGAACTGGCAGGCATAGATAAATAGAATCTTGAGAGAATTCGTGAGGATTCGAGCGGAAGACCTCTAGGCAACACCCCCCTTTAATACCTCGGAATTGGAGGGGGTGCCCCATGGGGAATTCGTGATTAAAGTTCCCCTTTGAAGGGGGTCGAGGGGATGTTGCCCGACATCCTCCGCCGTAAAAAAAGAAATTGCGACGCATACCTGTAACTTTAAAAAGGGGAAATCATGCCGAAAGCTATTATGATACATACGACCGGGGGACCCGAAGTCTTGCGTTTCGAGGAATACGATCCGGGGATGCCGGGTCATGGTGAAGCGCTTGTCCGCCACGAAGCCATAGGGGTGAACTTCATAGATATCTATCACCGGACCGGCCTCTATCCTCTGCCCCACCTGCCGGGGGTAATCGGGATGGAGGGAGCGGGAATAGTCGAAGCTGTGGGCGAGGGGGTGAGCGAGGTTTCGGTCGGAGACCGTGTAGCGTATGCGGGGCTTCCTCCGGGAGCGTATGCGGATGTGCGGGTCATTCCGGCTCATCGCCTGGTTGTGCTTCCTCAAAGCATTTCCACGCGTCAGGCGGCCGGCATGATGTTAAGAGGAATGACCGCCCGATACCTCCTTCACGGGTGTTACATTGTCAAACCGGGCGATACGATCCTCATCCATGCGGCAGCGGGAGGCGTGGGGACACTTGTATGCCAGTGGGGAAAGCACCTCGGTGCGACGGTAATCGGAACAGTTGGGTCGAAGGAAAAAGCCGAAATTGCAAAAAGTAACGGATGCGACCATACAATCCTTTACAGGGAGGAGGATTTCACAGCCCGCGTAAAGGAGATAACGGGCGGAAGAGGTGTTGACGTGGTCTATGACTCCGTGGGCAAGGAAACCTTCATGAAGTCCCTGGACTGCCTGAGACCTCTCGGCACAATGGTGAGTTTCGGACAATCGGGTGGGACAGTTCCTCCATTTGACATCGGCATACTCTCCGTCAAAGGGTCCCTTTTCCTCACCCGGCCGACCCTTATGACCTATACGGCCAGGCGGGAAGACCTTCTTGCACATGCCAAAGATTTGTTCGACGTGGTGGGAAGCGGTATTGTAAAGGTGCAGATAGGCAAGACCTACTCCCTGGCCGAAGCGGGCACGGCCCATCGCGATATCGAATCCCGGCGTACTATCGGCTCCTCGATTCTCATTCCATGACCGGACTTGCACCTCTCTAATTGTCAGGATAGCGATAAGAGCACATGGCGGAGCGATTGCAATCACTCCGCCACTGGTTGCCTTCATTTCTATCAAAAAGGTCCACGGAAGTGTCACATCGCCTCTACCCGGCAAGGTACATACCGGTGCATGGGTGTACCAAGGTGATCCCGGTTGGTGTTCTTCGTCAAGCGGTTCACATTCGTCCCATAGACCTTGCCGTCATATACCAGACCAAAACCGTGAGGCATGGTGACGTGCCCCCTGTGCGCTCCGCTGGTAATCTCCAGCTCGATCGATTCCGATCCGGCCTCAGTCGTAACCCGGACCGTTTGGCCGTCCACCAGATGCAATGCCTCGGCGTCTACCGGATGCATCGTGAGGGTGCAGGCCCTTCTGCCCTCGTTCCACTTCGGGTTTCGCATCAGGGTGTTGGCATTTGTGGAGACGTGCCGACCCGCCATGAGAATCAGGGGAAATGCAGGATCGGGCGCCAGGGCTGCTTGTTCGTGCGCCTCATCAAGCCGGCGGATAGTGTCCACAAGCTCGGGGATATGCATGCGTATTTTGCCGTCCTCCGTCTGGAGGTGCGCGAGATTGCGCTCCGGATCAATGCGGCCGACCCAGATTCCTTCCGGATGATCGATGAGCTTCTGGAAAATCTCCCCGCCGAGTCCAACTCCCGGTTCATACCCAGCGCGGGCGGCATTTTCGTGGAAGGATTTCGGCGCCATCTGCAGTAAACCCCAAAGGGCCGCCAAATGGACCGATCCCAAGGCCTTGCCCAAGGTTTTTCCCAGGATGAAAGGCATCATCGTCGTGGCTTTCGGCTCCATGGCGGCGTAATCCATAAGGGCCTTGCCATAGGCGTTGAGGCCTTCTTCCGCTGCTTTATTGAGGTTTTCAGGAATAAACGGAATCAGTCCAAGTCGATCAGCCAGGCGCAAATGAATTTCGCCCATCTCCAGGGGCTCTCCCTCTGGCTCCACGATGGGGCGCCGCATCTGAAAGTAGATACCTGGAAAAGTGAAGGCAAAGAACGATCCATCCCAGGACTCATATGCAGTACGTGAAGGAAGTACATAGTGAGATAGAACGGCCGTTTCAGTCATGGCGACGTCTGACGTAACCAGAAGGTCGATGTGTTTGAAAGCCTTTTCGTAAGCAGTAGTATCTGCATAGGATCGCAGAGGATTGGAGCCCGCGACAATCACCGCCCGCAGCCGCTCCGGATGATCGGAGAGGATTTCCTCCGGCAGCGCATTGGGTGGATAGGTCCCGGCTATGGGGAAAAAGTCGGTTGCGAGAGTTCGCCATGCCTTGGGACTCCTTTCGTCGGAATGGGAGCCTATCGGCATTATATGGCCTGGAAATACGGCACCCCCACGAACACCAAGCCGGCCGCAGAGTGCCTGGAAGATCACGGCAAGATAAGATGAGGCGGCGCTATGGCGGTTCATCATCACTCCCAGGTCGTAGCGCAGGCAGGACTTTCGGGTGGCAAACAGGCGGCATACCTCGCGGACGCGATCAAAATCGAGTTGACATGTCCGGACGGCAGCACGAGCGTCGAAATTCAAGAAGAGCGATTTGACTTGATCGAATTCCGAGGTATGTTCCTCGATGAAGGTTTTGCTCTCCCAGCCTTCATCGAGCACGATGGAGATCATGGCTTTTAGCAGCAGTGCGTCAGTTCCGGGGCGGATGGGAAGATGGATATCGGCGATTCTGGCTGTCTCCGAGAGGCGTGGGTCCACAACGATCAGGAGTTTATCGGGATCTTTCGAGATACGCTGAAGGTGCCGCGGAGCTTGAGGAATCTGGTGGCTTTGCATGCCGTTCCAACCGATGGCGAGGAGAAGATCCGTTTCTGCGATGTCGGGAACCGTGTGAATGGCCTGGCGGCCAAACGTGCGTCCATGAACCCAAAACATCCCGGAGAATTCCTGGGCGAGGGCACTGTAGTGGTATAGAGAGCCCAGTGCCCGGAGCAAGCGCACGCCGAAGGCCGCCTCAAAGTGGCAGCCCTGCCCGCCGCCACCCATATAGGCTAAGGAGCGCGGACCAAAATGTTGCACAATCTCCTTGAGTCTGGTTGCGATCTCATCCATGGCCTGGTCCCAGGAGATGCGCTGAAATTGGCTTCCCACACGCTTCAGGGGATACTGAAGCCGATCTGCGTTGTGCTGGTGATACGCAATGTTCAGCCCTTTGCGGCAGACATAGCCTTGGCTTCGTGCGTTTTGCTTATCCCCCTTGACCTTGACGATGCGGTTGCCTTGGACTTCCACTTCAAGGCCGCAGTTTTGGGCACAAAGGACACAGCCGGTCTTGTATGTTATTCCCATAGATTCCTCCTTCCGGTGGTGCAATGGCCGGGTCCGCCAAGACTCACGGCCTAAATCTTGAGTGCTTGCCGGCGTAATTTCCCGATCATCTCATGCAAGAAATGGCTTTCCTCTTCTGTAAGATTCCGCAGGAATTCCTGATTAGCCTCCACGATCAGCCCGGCAGCCCTCATAGCTACGACCTTTCCCGACTCTGTCAGATAAATCAAAATGGACCGGCGGTCGCAGGGATTGTTGTGTCGTTGGATAAGCTGGGCCGCTTCTCACGCGGTCTAACAAAGTTTTAGCGAGAAGCTGCTTTCAGCTCACTGGGTTTCAGGATTGCGTAGGCCAGAGTCATAACCGGCACGGGGACGTTTAATTCCGTACCAAGCCGCACGATTATGCCGATCATTGATTCCAGTTCACACCTGCGCCCTGCTTCAATGTCCCGCTGCATTGACGGCTTCATATCCGCCGGAGCGCTATCGATAAATTCCAGTGTCTTCTCAACCAGATCCAGCTCAAGGAGCACTCCCCGGGCAGATGCAATCGCTACGCCCTCTCGGAGTGCGTTGGTCAGGGCCTTCCGAGTTTCCGGAACATCGCGGTACTCACCCGTAGTGACTCGTGTTAATCCGCCAAGCGCGCTTATAGCTGAGATAAAAATGAACTTGGTCCAGAGCACCTGAACAATATTGCCGACGGCTTCTACAGTCGCCCCCGTACTCTTCAGTACCTGACAAACCGACTTTGCCCGCTCAGAGATCTCCCCGTTGATCTCACCGACAACAATACGGCGAAACTGGCTGTACTGGCCGATGACTCCAGGTTCTTCCATCGCCGCAGATAGATAGGTCACGCCGCCCAACACATGTTTTGCGCCAATTACCTCACCGATGCGCTCGGCCGCATCGACGCCGTTCTGCAAGGGCAAGACGACCGCATCCGAACCTACCATAGGGAGAATTGCCCTGGCCGCCTCGGCGATGTGATAAGTTTTGGTGGCAAACACTATGAGTTCGACAGGACCCACAGATGCCGGATCATCCGTAACTGCGGCAGGCTTAATGCGGAAATCGCCAAAGACGCTTCTAACCTCCAGCCCTTTTTCGCGGATTGCCCGCATATGTTCACCACGTGCAATAAAAGTCACGTCATGTCCGGCTCTGGCAAGCAATCCTCCGTAATAGCCTCCTACTCCACCAGTCCCCATTATCGCAATTTTCATCGTCTACTCCCCATGGAACCGAAATCGAGACGGAATATGCTCAAGCCACCGCCCAGCATAGCAAGTCATGAGAGAGGTAACTGCTACGTTGCAGACCTGGAGATCCAGAGGGTCAGCACTTGTTAAGTATCGGACATGAAAAGATCCTCAAGACATTCGCATCGTAGAGCAAAGCGGCGGCGAAATGTCACCGGCATCTGAGGACTGAGGACTGAGGACTGAGGAGAGGTCCGCAGTGAACAGCAAAAAATAACTCCTCTATCCGGCCTCCGATATCCGTCATCCGACTACGCTGTAACATCGGTCGCATATCTTTGGCTGATCGGGGAACTGTCCCACCTTCTCGGACCTGACCCAGCACCGCTCGCATTTTTCACCGGAAGCGGTTTCGACCTGGATTTTCAAACCGGGCAGTTCAACTCCCTGCATCGGAGCGCTCAGAGCGGATTCCGGCTCGATTGAGACCTTCGATACGATAAAAACCGTCCTGAAAAGCTCCTCCCGGCCGGCGAACTCCTCATGGAGTTCGGGTGGAAGAGACAAGCGCACCCAGGCGTCCAGCGGGTGCCCGATCACCTTGTCCCGCCGGGCCGCCTCCAGAACGCGAAGGACATCGTTTCTCAGCGCGAGGATTTTTTCCCACCGAGCGTTGAGTTCTTCGTCCCCCGGGTGCGAGTCGAGTTGCGGAAAAGCCTCCATATGCACCGACGGTCCCGTGGCGTGCGGCATTCGGAGCCAGACTTCCTCTGCTGTAAATGAGAGTATAGGCGCCATCAACCGGACAACGGTCTTGAGGACGGTATAAATCACGGTCTGGGCCGAGCGTCTGGCCGGGCTTGCGGCCGCAGACGTGTAAAGACGGTCTTTGAGTATGTCGAGGTAAAACGAGCTCAAATCCACCACGCAATAGTTGTGGAGTGCGTGATAGACGCGGTGGAACTCGAATCGGTCATATCCCTGGAGGACTTTGTGAATCAAGTCCTGGAGCTGGTTGAGAGCGAACCGGTCCAGTTCGTCCATTTGCCCGTGCGGGACTGAATCGGTCTGTGGGTTGAAATCATAGAGGTTTCCCAGCAGGAACCTGCACGTGTTGCGGATTCTGCGGTAGGCTTCGCTCAGCCTTTTCAGGATATCATTGGAAATGCGGATATCGTCCCGATAATCTTCTGCGGAGACCCACAGGCGGAGTATCTCGGCCCCGTACTGGCGAATGATTTCCTCGGGAGCTATAACGTTTCCGAGCGATTTGGACATCTTGTATCCCTGGCCGTCAACGACGAAGCCGTGGGTGAGAACTGTTTTGTAGGGGGCCGTGTCCCTGGTCCCGACCGCCGCGAGAAGCGAGGAATGAAACCATCCCCGGTGTTGATCGCTGCCCTCCAGATACAGGTCGGCCGGCATGTTCAGTTCGGGCCGTCTCTCCAGAACGGCGGCAAAAGAGGTCCCTGAATCGAACCAGACGTCCAGGATATCCATCTCCTTTTCCAATTGTGTGGCTCCGCATCCGGGGCAGGCAAGACCCTCGGGCATGAGGTCCTCGACCGGGTGAGAAAACCAGGCGTCGGCGCCCTCTTTCTCGAACAGGGCCACAACGTGATCGAAGACTTCACTGGAGGTAATGTAGGTGCCACATTCCGTGCATCGGAACACGGTGATGGGCACTCCCCAGGAGCGCTGCCTCGAGATGCACCAGTCGGGCCTGTTTTCGACCATGTTGTAAATACGCTCGCGTCCCCAGTTCGGAATCCAATGCACCCGGTCGATCCATTCGAGCGCCTTGCGGCGCAGGCCGGTTTTATCCATAGAGATGAACCACTGGGGCGTGGCTCGGAAAATGACCGGGTTCTTGCAGCGCCAGCAGTGGGGATAGCTGTGAACGATCTCGGCTTCCAACATGAGGTTGCCGTCTTCTTTGAGTTTGGCGATCACCGATTTATTTGCGTCGAAGACGAACTGGCCTGCAAAAAACGGCACGTCCTTTGTAAACCGCCCCCTGTCGTCCACGGGAGAATAAATGTCCAGGCCGTACTCCAGCCCCGAATCGTAGTCCTCGCGCCCGTGGCCGGGGGCGGTGTGGACTGCGCCCGTTCCGGCTTCCAGGGTGACATGAGTTGCCAGGATTATGAGCGAATCGCGGTCCGCGAACGGGTGGCGCGCCTTCAGGCCGCTTAACTCTCCGGCTTCGAAAGTGCGGATTACTTTGTAGTTCTGCACGCCCATGATTTCCATTACGTTTTCCAGAAGCCCCTGGGCCAGTATCCAGACCTCGCCGTTAACCTCGGCGGCGGCATAGGTGAAATCGGGATGCAGCGCAATGGCCAGGTTAGCCGGGATGGTCCATGGGGTTGTCGTCCAGATAAGGACGTAAGCCCGTTTTCCGGACAGCTCGGGAAACTTTGCCCGGCTTTCGGGCGTGAGCGGGAATTTGACGTAAATGGAGGGCGATTTGTGGTCGTGGTACTCAACTTCGGCTTCCGCCAGGGCGGTCAGGCAACTGGTGCACCAGTAGATGGGCTTCTTGCTGCGAATGACGCTTCCGTTTTGGAAAAACCGGCCGAGTTCGCGCGCAATCGTCGCCTCATAGTGGTATGACATCGTCAGGTAGGGGTTACCCCAGTCGCCAAGCACCCCGAGTCTTTTGAACTCGTTTCGCTGGATGTCGATGAACTTCTCAGCGTAGCGGCGGCAATGCCGGCGGATTTGTTCAAGCGACATGGTCTCTTTCTTTTTCCCGAGCTCCTTGTCCACCTGGTGCTCTATCGGAAGGCCGTGGCAGTCCCAGCCCGGAACATAGACGGCATCCATTCCGCTCATCTGGCGCGATTTTATGATCATGTCCTTCAGGATCTTATTAAGAGCCGTACCAAGGTGGATATGGCCGTTCGCATAGGGCGGCCCATCGTGGAGAATATATTTGGGATGGCCCTTGCTTTTCTCGCGCAGCCGCTGGTAGAGACCCATTTCATCCCATCTTTTGAGCAGTTCCGGCTCCCGGACCGCAAGGTTGGCCTTCATCGGAAAGTCGGTCTGGGGAAGATTCAGCGTATCTTTGTAATCCATCGATGTCTCCGGTATCTATCTTTCAAGGAAATGCCGGTGGTTAATTTCTTTTCATTGGTTTGCCGCCACAAAAACGAAATTTTCTGTATAACATGCCGGGCCGAAAAGCGGAAGCCGGAAGTACAGTGAACAGTGAGCAGTGACCAGTAAGCGGTGAACAGAAAGAGCAAGAGAAAATAATTCCTTTTGGTTCTATCGCTTCTCGAGGAGCAGTGAGCAGTGAACAGGAAACCAAACGCCGGCCCACGAGACTCAGAGCCGAAGGGAAGCGGGGAGCGAGTGACGAATCCGGTCTCCGAGAACCCCAAGCTTCTTACAGCAGTGTTTTCGATACCGTTGACCGGTTAATCTCATTGTCCAACGATAAGCTGGCGGAATATTTAAGATTAGCCAGTCAAGGGTCCCGAAATGGCCTTCTAAGCACGGAAAAGCCCGTTTCTGAAAAATTAACTTTGGTTAGCGAGATATTAGCCCAACTCGTAGAGCCCGATTTACTTCCCGTAGCTCCTTAGCGCTAGCTTTTGGATTCTTGAAAATTGTTCTTGAAATAGTATTCTCATTATAGTTAGCTTTTTAACGAGTTTTGATAAGGGAGCTTGTCACAATTGGATCGCATCACCCCGGGACCCGGTGTAATGGGTGGCAAGCCTTGCATTCGGGGCCTGCGGTGGGACAAGGTATCCGCACAAGGCCTCCCCGCTCCCGCCCCCGTCTCTGGTCATAGACAGGTCAGGGAAAGCGTCGAGAATGAGCGGTCGGCCCCCGCGCTACGCGCTCACACGTCGCAAAGGGAGGCCGGCAAGCATGCTTCACTTTGTGAAGCAATGCGAAGCTCGCGAAGCGTGATCTATACACCGGAGGCGCTTCACTTTTTGGAGGCGCCTCACATTTGGCTTGCCTCCAACTGCACCACGTTCAGTGTCTGCGCCGTCTGCATGGCTGCGCGGAAAGAGCCGCTTCTTTTTTTCGAGCAGGGTATTACATAAGTTTATCATACGAGAGGGTTGTTGATGAACACCGAGATTATTTTCATTGTCGAAGAGTCAATTGAAGGTGGATTTGAAGCTAGGGCGCTCGCTCACTCCATTTACACGGAAGCGGATACTCTGGAGGCTATCAGATCCATGGTGAAGGATGCCGTTCAGTGCCATTTTGACGAAAGCGACCGGCCCAAGCTTATCCGGCTTCATATCGTGAAAGACGAGGTCATGGCGGCGTGAAAATTCCACGAGAGGTAAGTGGAGTGAGAGCACTGCCGTCGAGGAGCAGGAAATTTGTCGAGGTCATGAAGGGCGAACCTGGGATGAAGGCGAAGGGAGGCAGGATTTATGGAACGGATGACGAACCAGGTCTCCGAGAAGATCAAACTTCTTACAGCAATGATTTCGCCAAAATGGCCTTTTAAGCACGAAAACACCTATTTCTGGAAAATTAGCCTTTGATCAGCGGGATGTTACCTTGGCCTGACTCCGTACAGCGCCCAAACCGTCGCCAACAAATTTTTGTCACAGCATTTCTTCCAATTTGGGAAAATCATACTTTCTAAACGAAATCCTAGCGGATTCTTCGGAAAACTGCTAAATAAGCCAGAGAAAAGCCGCTTTCTGATCCAACTGAATTCAACTTAGGGATTGGTATGTCACATCAAGGTGAGTTGCAAGATCGACCTGAGGCAGACCGTTCAATTCTCGAACAGGACAATATCGATTTGTCCATGGAAGAGAGAGAATTCGAAAGAGCGGGCGGATTTCCTGGAAGACAGCGATTTGGAGCAGTGGAACGTCCCTAACCAACTATTTCGTAAGATCCAACAGAAGATAGCCCTACAACGACACTTTTTTCTGCGCAATTCTCTTCTTGCGATGAGAGCAATAAGCCCCATGATTTTTCTTCTGAATCCACTCTACTAGCCGAAGAATTGATTCGAGATCTCTTTTCCGGGCTGGGAGCAGCACCTGAATGACCATTCTAAGCTGCGATATGGTAATGGAAGGTGCTTTTTTTCCCCAATCTGATTTTCAAGTGCCACAGAAAGAAGTGGGCCATGATACAGGTCAGCACGTGTTGGTGCCATCCACGGAATTTTCTAACCTCGTAATGGTCCAAGCCCAGTTCAGTTTTTGTTTCTTCAAAGCATTGTTCGATTGCCCAGCGCAATCCGGCGAGCCAAACAAAACGGTTCAACCGGGTGCTAATCGGAGCATTGCTGATAAAATAACTATATTCGAATTTATTATTGATCCAACGCCGCCTGACGATAAGCCATACCTCTTTTCCAGGCAGGCCCTCTTCATAAAGTGTGACGCGCCTTTTTGTAAACTCGTAGCTGATGGGGCCTTTAGCGCCTTCAGAAACCGTTCGCCTGTACCAATAGAAGTTATTAAGAGACTTGGCGAAATCTGAAACTTTGATCGGGTCTTTTTTCTCCAGAAGCACCCGTCTAGGGCGGACCTCACCGCCCGTGATCTTAAATCCTTTTCTTCCCACACTGGGAGGCCTGAGCCAACATAGTGTTTGCGAATTGATTGAGACAAAGTAAGTTACCCCGATCATTTTTTGAACGGCACTGGTAAAATCCTCGCTATTGCCGTAGACCGAATCTGCAACCACGTACTTGAAGGGTAAAATGTTTTCCTGCGCAATTTCTTCAAGCATTTCAACAGCCAATTGGGGCTTTGTCCTGAAAGAAATCTCATCGGGGACTTCGCATTTTTTCTTCTTCTCCTGAAACTGGCTTGAAAACCATCGTTCCGGAATGAACAGCCTTTTATCAATAAGAGCGTAACCATGTGGCGAAACATAAGCTGCGAAAACACCAACCTGGCAGTTGTCGATCTTTCCCAAAGAGCCGCAGTATTGCCGGGCAACCCCGACAGATTCGTCACCTTTTTTCGGAAACGAAGTTTCATCGAAGATCAGAGCAGCTTCGGGATCTCCCAGGTCTTCGTTAACCATTGTGCGGAATTTTGTCAGAATGAGTTCCTGGTTCCACACCACGTCACTTACAAAACGTTGCAAGGCTCGCACGTTAGCTCCTTCGATGTGCAAGGCCATAGGTTCGATGGATTTTCTTTCAAGCTCACTAAATTGGCCGGTCATATACCTATAGAAGTTTTCCCGCGGTTCGCTTCGATAAAAGCCCTCCGCAAAATTATGGTGAAAAGCTCGCAGTTCGCCGGTAAAGTCTTCCACGTCCCGCGCCACAACTTCAAATTTTGGAACACTGTATGGGTCTACCTCCGTCCTGCATTTTGGCAACATAGTCCCCCCCCTTTTTTGAGTTTAGATGCCGGAGGAACTCTACAATAAAATTTTTGAGCCTGCAACATCAAATGTCGTTGTAGGGATAGTAGGGGTTGGAGCTAAATTAATAGTCGGCCCGAGGGGAACGGGCAAGACACACCAAATGAGAATAGCGTATCGCAAATGTCTAAATGATCAATCTAAACCGCTCCCTATCTACGTTTCATTCAGTAAATACTACCATTTAGAACCTTTTCTTTTCAAATCTTCCAACGCACACAGAATTTTTCACACTTGGGTTCTATGCAAGATCCTACTGGCGTGTCATGATGTCATTGAGGAATTAAGGCAAACATTCGATATTATACCTAACGAGACTTTAAGCAGGGAAAACATCGCAGAGTTTGTTGCCCAAGCTGAAAAAGGGATGGGAGAAATCGAACCCTGGCATGATGATATTATCTCTAAAGTCACCATCTCACATGTCATAGTTGCAATTGAAAGCATAACAATAGAGTCGAGAAGGCGCCGAGCCATACTTATGTTAGATGATGCTGCGCTAACGCTTACTCACGAATATATGATCGAGTTTTTTGACATATTTAGAAGTTTAAAGACCAAGTCTATTTCACCTAAAGCCTCCGTATATCCAGGGACAACCGAATATGGACCACGCTTTCACATAGGTCAGGACGCTGAAAAAGTGGACTCCTGGCTTTCAGTTGAGGATGATTCGTATAGTGACTTTATGCAAAGTCTTTTTATTAAACGTTTTCGCAATTATTCCGAGTTATGTCAAGTTCCACCATATATAATTGAGCTATTGCAGT
This sequence comes from uncultured delta proteobacterium, assembly GCA_963757915.1. Lineage (GTDB taxonomy): Bacteria > Desulfobacterota > Syntrophobacteria > Syntrophobacterales > Syntrophobacteraceae > SbD1. The sequence goes on from CAVWTD010000017.1 coordinate 72,191, forward strand.
TCGCAGCGTTTGGAATCCCGAGAGCATTCATTGTTTTGTTGAGAAGATATCTAGAATCTAAAAAATCAACCATGCAAGCTAGATTTAACTATTCTATTGGTGAACAAGCTGCGCTAATAAGACAAGAATACATGTCTCTTAGTATTAAGATGCCACAATATAAAACAATTATTGAAATTGGGTATGAATTGTTTGAAGCGATGATTGAAGTGGTTAAAGAAGACAATAAGAATATTGAGTCAGAAAAGCAAATCACAATAGGAATAATCAAGGAACGAGATGTGAATAGTCTCCGAATGATCAAATTCCTGATCGAGGCTGGCCTTCTTTTCGAACATACCCCGGTTAAGCATGGTGATGGCCGGGAGTACCAAAGATTTATTCCTCATTTGATTTTCTCCATAGAGAACAGGACGTTTAGTAAAGGGCGCGGATTCGATCCCAAGGAGGTTGTTGACTGCCTGAATAAAAAATCCAAAAAGCACCCGATCAGGCGAAGCCTTAAGAACCTGATCGGAGAAAAGAGAATGAGGTCTCTTAGGTTGGATCTGCCACCTTGCCGACACTGTAAAGCGGTGAGAATAAGTGAAGACCAGCGATTCTGCCATATTTGTGGAAAAGAAGCTCATAGGACAATCGGCCTTTGAGGCATGCATGCAAATTCCAATTGACCAATTGCCCATCTCAAAGTTGCAGAAGCAAAGGATAGAGGAATACACATATATACGATCAATCAGTGACCTTTTTGCATTGGCCGATCCTCAGACCGAGCTAATGAAAGCACCTAGAATCGGAAAGATTGTTTCCCAAAAGATTATTGAAAAAGCTAAAGCTACTACCACGGAGTTTCTTGCCTGATGCGAACTAAAAGGAGCCAACTTAAACTTTTAGTTAACTCAGAGCCTGGGGCCGTAATTTTTGACACCACTTGCTTGTTTGATGCCAGCCATTGTGAACCTGATGATTCGGCTATAGATAAATTCTTTAGTAAGGTTGAAGATCTCAATAAACTGATCCCTATTAAGCCCAATGGGCAGTTTACGGTGTTAGCGGGGCTAATATTGCTGGGTTACGTTTCCGCTGTGGAGAGCTATTTTCGGGAAGTGATACGAAAGGTGATCAACATCGACCGGATTGCAAAAACGGCATGTGAGAAGGAAAATGTCACTTTTGGTGCGGCTTTAGTACACAAGACACATGAAATGCTTGCTGAAGCTATTTTAGAGAGATACTCCTTTTCCAGTGCAACAAATGTTGAGAAAGCTCTGAAGGAATTGGTATCTATTAAAGGTGATCTGCCAACAGCAGTTCAAGATGTATTGGGAGAGTTTTCAAAGGTATGCCAATTCAGACACTGTATTGTGCACAGATATGGCAGGTTTGGAACTACTAATGCAATAGCTCTTGGTCTAGAGAAACACAAGCACTGTGTTGAAAAACCAATAATATTTAATTACAAGACCTTGCAAACGATGCTTCTCGTTTGCCATAATACTGTGAAAGTTGTTAATACCTTCCTATGCTCACATCTCTTGGATAGGGCTATAACTATGAACTCTATTGCGTGGTCTGGTGTATATAGGAAAGACAAGAAAATATTCAAGAGGTATTTTGAATGTTTTTATTACTCTAAAGAATCCCCCTTCTGCACCCGTTAATATGCGTTCTGCTTATGATGAATATAAGAAGCTTATGTAGCTAAATAGCCATCGTAGTGATTGTGATCGGAGAAAATCAGTTGGATAATTTGGGTCGATTTTATACTGAACAGCGAATTTCTAGGCTTTTAATCTCAAGTATTGTACAGCCGGAGCCCAAATATGTGCTTGACCTCGGTGTCGGACGTGGATCCCTATTACGAGCCGCCTATGAAAGATGGGGGAAGGCAGAGTTTCTTGGGACTGAAATTGACCAGAATGGGATTGGAGAAATTAAGAAGGAGCTTCCTTTTGCATGCTTGTTCAGGGCTGATGGTCTATCCTGTCGGCTCCCGAGCGCTTTGAAACTTCGGGTAGGCAGCATCGACGTGGCGATATGCAATCCCCCATATCAGAGGGTTAAGCCTACCCGTGATATTCGCAAGATTTTTGAAAAAGCTGGCTTGCAGGGGTGTTGGAAGCTTCCCACAGTAACTTCTGATATTGTTTTTTTGGCTCAGAACATTCAGATGTTGCGTGAGGGAGGAGAGCTTGGCATCATTTTACCGGACAGCTTGTTGACGGGCCACAACTTCTCAGTGCTTCGTGAATTGTTGCTTGTAAGGCATCGAGTGCTAGGTATTATACAGCTGCCTGATAAGATTTTCTCCCGAACTGAGGCACGAACTCACATCCTGTTGCTTAGGAAGGGGGAGGATTCCTACAAGCAGAGTCCCTCTTTATGCGGTGGACTCTTCCGGAGAAACAACGGGTCATATTATTATTCCAATCGAGTCGCTTGTCAGAAGGATGGATTTTTCCTTTCATGAGTGGTCATCATTGACTTCAGTCGAACAGGCACCTGTAAGACTTTCTGATATTGGTGCCGAAATCCTTAGGGGTGGCTTATCTCGCCATGAGCTCATTAGCCGAAACCTGCCCTTTTTTCACACTTCGGATTTCCCAACGGATGGTTCCAATGGGGTATCCACAGGATGCTTCTTGGAAGGGGGCAGATTGGTCGCTCAGAGAGGTGACATCTTGGTTGCCAGAGTCGGTAAAAGATGTATTGGAAAAGTAACGTATGTTCGATCCGGGGATTGCTACATTACTGATTGTGTTTATAGGGTTAGAGTTCCAGGGGCTTATCGCCAACGAGTCCTCACCTCCATGTTGTCCAAAGAGGGTCAATCCTGGCTACGAGCAATGGCGCATGGCGTGTGTGCACAAGTTATTAGTAAACAAGACATGATGACCTTCCCGATATGCTTAGACCGCAAAGGGGTCGGGCCGAGCTAACCGGATACGGTTGCTTGATCGTATGCTCAAATTATGGCTTATTTGAGCCTTATAAGTGCATTTTGGGCGTCCAAAATGACCGTCCAACAGCGGCGGGGAAGCGAGAAGCAGGGAGCAGGAAGCGGGAAGCGAGAAGCGGGAAGCGAGAAGCGGGAAGGGTGGGTTAGTTTTCAGTTTTCAGTTTTTGGTTGTTAGTTAACTCAAAACTCAACAACTCAAAACTCTTTTAGAAGAGTGAGCAGTTGTCACCCGCTCTGCATTGTACCATTCTGCGCCATGAGGGCTTCGATCAAAGTTTTATTTTCCTCCGGCAGGCGGACCGCCAAGCGCAAGTAGAAATGACCGTCATCCATTTTGCTCGACACGTCCTTGACGTAAATATTCGAGGCCGCCATGATCCGGTTCGGTAAATCCTGCCACATACCGGCGCTGCCTTTGAACTTAACCAATAGAAAATTTGCGGCGCTTTCGAAAACGGTTTTCACATTTGGCAGCGCGCGTAATTCTTCGGCAAACGCTTCTCGATCGTGAATGGTTTCCTGATAAGATTGTTCCAATTCCTGGGGATACTTCAAAAGAAGTTCGAGAAAACATTCCGCCAGACTGTTTGAGTTCCAAATCGGCAGGTTCTGCCGGACAAAAGCAGTAAACTCAGGATCGGCCGCATAGACGAAGCCCAAACGCAGGCCGGGAACCCCAAGCACTTTGCTCAAGCTCTTCAGCACGACCACATTGCGGACCGGCCTTTGGTCAAGATGGGGAATGATTGAAGAGGTCGGCGCAAAATCAATGAACGACTCGTCAATCACGATCGTCTTGTCCGGATGGCGGGCGGCGAAATCCAGCAGCCAGCGGGTTTCAATAAAACTCCCCGTCGGGTTATTGGGATTGACTACGACGACGACCTGGCACGGCTGCGATTTCGTCTCAATCTCGTCGATGCTGATGCCAACACCATCTTTGTAGCAGGCCGCCTGCGGGAAAATCCGGTCATATTCACCGAAGGTCGGTTTTGGCAGCAGCACGCGCCTGGCAGCGTACAGGATGCGCAGCAACGGGTAAATTTGTGAACAGCCGTTGAGCAAAGTTGCATGCCCCGCGTGGCACGATAGAAAGTAAGCGAGCTTCTGATTCAGGATGTTTTGCCTGGAGCCATAATTGCAAATCAGTTTCTCAAAACTGTTTTTCAACTCGGACAAAATAGCGGAGTTCGGAAAATACATGTTGCGAATGAAACAGAAGTCGAGCACGTCGTAGTTCCAATAACCGCCTGAAGCCTGCTGCAACATGTTCAGCCGCTCGTCTTTGTTGAAGACAAAGCTCGCGGCCGCTAAATCATTAGGATTATCAACTTCGGCCCATTTTTCTTTCCCGATGGTCTCGGCGAAGATCGTGGCTTTCTGCACGTAAATCAGAATGCCCAAAATTAACTCATAGTACGAATTTTGGTCAATGACACTGGCGTAATACTTCAGCAGCTTCTTGAAGGTGTGGTTGCAAAAGGCTTGCGAGAATTTATAAATGTTCAGCGTTTTGTATTTGTCCGAGAAATCAAAGCCCGGACCTTGGAGATGCGGCGGAATGATTCTGTTAATCACTTGATGGGCGATGGTCACGACGGTTCCGTCCATACCGTAGCGGTATCGATCCACCAACGCCACATTGGCTCGCGGCGAAGTGATGATTTTCTTGATGACGGCGGGCTCGTAAATCAAATCCGATTCGATAAGCAGGATATCGTCGTCAATTTCGACTTCGTCAAAAACCAGCGATAGCGAGTGAATATTGTTCGTGGTACCGTAATTGCGGTTCTCGATGAAGGTAAAGGGGACTAAAGGATAAAGTTCCCGCAAATAATTTTCCAGCCGGGCGGCCAAATAACCCGTGGCGACGATAATATCGGTGATGCCGTTTTCAAGCAAACCATCGACGATTCGGCTTATGATCGTGCGGCCATTGATTTGGAGCAAGGTCTTATGCTCATGATCGGTCAGCGGGCGCATCCGTCTGCCATAACCGGCGGCCAGGATAATGGCTTTCATGCGTTTTTCTTTCCGTTAATGTAAGTTGCCCCTTCCCACCAATGTGTCCATTGCCTCGGTATGCGCCAATCTTTACCGTAAGCCACCTCCAGATAACTCTCTGCGTCCGCCGGGATATTGACTTCGACGCCCAGGAAAGTAACGGGCCGTAAGTTTTCAAAATAATGGGCGGGGAAATCGTAAGTCAGTTGTATCCCATTCAAATAGTTCAGAAACATAAGGTAATCCAAGCCGCGTTCAAGCCGATTCCTGACACGAGAAAGCAAACCCTTATGGAATGCTTCCTCATGTAGATGCTTGTGCTTCACCTTGGCATAAATATGCGGGTCGTGAAAACGCTCAATCCGCATGAGCAAATTTGTCCAGAGAGTGTCTTTGGTGGTGCATGACCGGTGGATGGCCCGATTGCCCTGCTTAGTGTAAAAAATGATGTCGAGAAAACCTTCGGCTCTTTCGTCGCGAGGCAGGAAGTGAATGCCCTTTATGCCATAAGGAACCAGGGAGACTGCCAGGAATTCTTCAGGGTCGAAGGCTTTGATCACCGCCTCTTCTGTTGTTTCATGATCCCACACGCCAAGGTCGAAATCCCCATCCCAGGGAATGATTCCCCCTTCTCTGATCAGCCCCAATAAAGTGCCGGAATCAGCCCAAAAGTTCAGGTTCGCTTTTTTCAAGCAAGCTACCCCTTTGCGGAAAATCCCTTCATCCATAGCTATGGACCCGTCTTTTGAAAAAACACGTTAAATCTGAACTCGGCGTTGGCATAGCCTGCAAGTATCTGATCTTGTATTTCACAGCGCAGATGATAGCGATGAGCGATTTCCTCAAACCAGGCCCTATCGTAAAACTGATGACGGTGGTTTTTGTAAAGCCGATCATACTCCACGTCGCCGAGTTTCTGTCGTTTGATGGATTCACATTTGTCTTTTTTGGCGACATCATTGACATCGAGAATGGCGGCGCGTCCATGTGGTTTGACGAGGCGGACGATTTCCTGAATTACCGATTCGGCATATTCCAAATTCGGAAAATAGATGAACACAGCGTTGCTCAAGACGATATCGAACATGCTGGCTGTGAACGGAGTGGTGTGTGCTTCGGCGACTTCGAAAGTGCCGTATGGCATGACCCGTCTAGCGATTTGTATTAGGCTTTCAGCATAGTCTACACCCCAGATATTCACCCCCCGGCTGTACAACGGGAAAATGGCCGCGCCGGCGCCGCAGCCGATCTCACAAACGTTTTGGCCTCGTGATATCTTCACTTTCTTTTCAATGGCATGGATATAAGGCATCCAGTTTTCCGTGGTTACACTTGACGCGGGGGTATCATAACCATCAATTGCAAGCAGGTCCTCCAATTCTAAATTCTCTTTGACAGCAAGGCCTTTCTTTTCCCAGACTTCCCGCCAAAGAGAAATATCACCGTTTCCTCTTGCCGTCATGTTTCTGGTTCCCTTTCTACTCGGATAATTTCAGTTGTATCGATACAATTCCGAAGCCAAGGCTTCGTGCGTCATCGGACAAGCCCGATTCTACAGGCGATTTGGCATCCTTGAACCTGAATTGAATCAACAAGCGCCCTTCTTTTTCCAATGCGAGAGATTTAGGGATTCTCAACGTACGTACGTCATTGGATGATGAATTATATTTCAGAGTTTCCAGAAGGTGTTTGTTTAAGAGGACATCGATTTGTTGATTCGGATGTCTATCATTTACGAAGGCGTGACCTTCAATGAATAAATTGAGATCCCGTTCTGGGGGGGTGGAAAGTTTCAGAAAGATTGCAGCGGTATCGCCGTCGGACCGTGTTCCCCCTTCCTCCGGACTCAACCACCCGTACATTGCGTACTTCTGACCGGTACCTTTCGATGTGAAAGAGATGCGCTCCATCTCGTAGTCAGAATCAGGCATAGTCCCAACAGAAACACTTGCGATTGCTCCCATATTGCAAGTAGAGCAATTTCTTAATTTCGGTGCAACGATACGAAATCCATCCAGAACCCCTGCAATATCCGACGGTGCGATCCGGTTTGATGCAAATCTCCAAAGCCCATTGTCCTCCTCGAAGATATAAAGTGAATCCGGATTTAGGTCGTCATTGATTATCGATGTGGCTAGTTGCCTTCTGGCGTTGCGCTCTTTTGCCTGATTCACGCACGAGAAGCGACCAATATTGGTCGCCATCCGATTCACGGCCGCAAAATGGGCCAAAGGCATCCAATTGGCGGGCGTATTGTGCGGTAGAACGATAATGATTTTTTTGTACCGACGCGCTATGTCACTCCAAAGGGGGGCGCGCATAGGCGACGACCACGCAGGTGCATGAGTGAACTTATTCCTGAAAAAACGCAAAGCATCTGAAGAATCAACGATCTGAACGAATAGTAGAACTGTACAGAGTGTAATGGCAACCCTACGTTTTAATCTGGAGAATATTAAGTAGAATATTGCCAGGTATATAAGGTAATAGACCGGCCAGAAAAACCTGCCGGAGGCTCTAAACGCATTTGTGAGAAAAACGGTTATCGACGGCAGGTTGTATGAGAATATGTAATGGGCGCCAATAGCTATATCATTGGAAATTGCATACAAGAAAAGACCAATGGAGAGAATGAGTACCGGAACAACCTTGATGTCGTAGTCAATTTTTATGTTGCGAACCGTTTTTATGTTGCGAACCAGCTCGTAGCCTGCAACGAGGGCCAGCCCAAGCATGCCCGATCCCAAGTAATTGAATCCCTCGTAATCGCCCCTCCCTCCCTTCTGGTCGGGAAGCAACTTTGACCAATCTGCGTTCGGGTTACCGGAGTACGGATTAATCAACGAAAGAAGATTCATGTGAAAAAAATCGAAACCACCACCGTTATAGGCGCCGGTGCCTAACATGAAATACCCCGCAGCCCACATAACGATTGTGGTGCTTGCGCTGCCGCCAAGAAAACAGCAAACCAGCTTTACGGTGCCAGCCTCTTTTCGCCATCTACGCTGAGCCAGATCGGCTATCCATATCCCGAATACCATGACGAGCAGGTAAGCATTAATAAGCGCGGTCATGGCCAACAAGCCCATCCAGCGAAGAATGGAAAACTTCTTCGAGAAGTAGAAGTAAAACCCAGCGAGCAGCACCCAGTGGCCAAACAAAGCGTAATGACCATGCAAACGCCATAGGCATGCAGGAGCGAGTGTAAAAAACGCGGTTCCGATGAGTGGCAGGCATTTATCTTCAGTGAAAAGAGAGAGTAACTTCCAAGCGAAGAATGACTGAAGCAAAAAACAAATCAGAATCCATAATCCGAAGTACTGAAACGTATCGGGGAGAAATGCGCTAAGAAGCTTGAAAATAATTGCCAGCAGCGGAATTGAATCCGTAAAAACTATAGAACTGCCAATATCCATACCGTAATCAAGGTTGGAACCTATTGGCCATTGAAAGAACGGTGAATGATGAAAAAACTGCCACGCCAACCAGTGCTCTGCTGGATCACCCTCCATCAGCCAGTCAGTATTCGTCGGCCAAAGAATCTTACCACCTGTAATCAAAAAGAAGGCGGCAACACCAAATAGTATTGGCAGGAAAGGCCAGAGAGGGGGTTTAAGGGGCCAACGAATGTTCATCGATATCTCTTCCAGAAATTTTGCAGCAAAAACGGCAATTGCGTTACTATCCAGACTAATGCGTCAACTTGACTCCCAACTGGAGCCGAACCGCATTTCGGGGTCGGATTCCATTCGAAAGAGATCCTGGAATGCCGAATGTCCGTAAATCATAGGTTATTCCGATCAAAACCCGAAAGAAAAAATGCCGACCGGACCGATTCGGGCAATTTCAGGAAGCAGGGAGGACGGAGGACGGAGGAGGGAGGAGGGAAGACGGAAAGGCACAAGACATGGTTTCACGCGGAGACGCGGAGACGCGGAGGCGGAGGACGGCAAGGGGGAAGAGTGAAGGATAAAGGGTGAAAACTCCACACCTCGCGGACCGTTGGGATTGGAAAAAGCCGGCGCAACATGGAAGCATCCCACGCTCAGCGAGGTATGATAGACCACCCTGGCCCCAACCTTGACGAGCTGCCTGATGCGCCTGGCGGGGCCTTGAATCAGTGAGCACTCTCGCCCCAGAATGCCGCATCCCGAATCATCAGGAGAGATACGTCCGGCTTAACCCGTCTGCACAAAGAAACAGACGGCAGGACACCAAGGGTCAGGGTGAGGCGTGCGGCTCATCCGCGTCGCCTCCACCCTGTTGTCAGGGCAATGAACTATCTCTTGTCTGCCACCCAATTCCACTTTTGGCCCTTGACGTTCCAGGCTTCGCCTTCCATACGTGTGCCGGAGATTCGACCCTGCCGTTCGGCGAATTTTTTGTTTGTTTCCATGTAGATCTCATCTCCATGCTGTTTCCAGGTACCGTTCTTATAGAAACCGTCCGGAGACTTGTAGTGCAAGGCGCCATCCGCCTGGAAATGGTACTCGTAGTAATCGCCGTCGGAATCTACACCGGCCCAAATAGTCCCAGCGACGCTTGCGGTCTTGGAATGGCTTCGAACGGTAGAGCGCTGATCGGTCTGCTGTGCGGCAACAAGAGCCGGCAGCAGCATGAGCAACAACAGTGCAAATACCGAACATCTCTTCATCTCCTCTTCCTCCTTTTAAAGTGCCCTAACAGCCTGGTGAAAAACCTAATGACTAAATGTCCACTTTCGCATTAGGCCGCCTGCCGCCGGCCCCGCCTCGCGGGTGGCCTGTTCGAAGCCGTACTTGAGTTTGCCGTGAAAGAGAGTTTATTATCGTGTTTACTGTTGTTTTCTATTGTGGCGCGCGATCGCATCCAGAAAATTCACTGGAGCGAAGTCATCCGTTAGAATTTTTGCATCCGGATTGTACGTTAAATCGCTTGTTAAGCGTATGATCTTATTCATGTCATAATAAAAGCCATATTTATCCTGGATCGTTTTTGCGCTGCTGGTAAGGCTGTCAATACTCCGCTTTTGTCCGTCATACGCAATAGTTATCCCATCGGTATATGAATCAATGTTTGCGAATGTATCTTTCAATGTAACTATAGTACTATCATATAATTCAGAATTGGTATGTAAGTTTAATGCTACGCAGCCATTGGTATTCAGGTGCTCTTTTATCAATGAGAAGTATTCCTTTGTGAGCAGGTGAAAAGGAATATATCCACCCCTAAAAGCATCCAGGATAACAAGATCGTATTTCGTATCCATATTCTGCTTCAGGTATATACGTCCATCAGATTCTATGATTTTAAAGTTGTTCGCTTCTTTAATGTAGAAATATTTTTTTGCCAGTCGAATCACATCTCTATCGAGTTCAACATTAGTAATATCAACATTTGGCATAAATGTGTTTATATATCTTGTTATGGAGCCACCACCCAATCCGACCATCAGGATCTTTTTGCAATCGGGAGAATAGGCAAGAGCAGCCATGATAGATCTATTATATGACGAAGGAAGTTCCATGCTGTTAGATGTATTAATCGTACTTTCGCTGAATTCCGAATTTGCCCTTGAAAACCTCATTGTCACATAACTTCCACTCTTATAAACTTTAATATTATTATATTGTGATTCAACACTTTCTAACAAGCCAACATACTGAGACGACAGGAGAGAGTCGTTTTGTGCAGTATAAGCATAGTCTTTTGTTGGAGAAAATACATCTGAACTTGCAAATGTAACACCGCTAATACTAAGGTACATTAGGGCAACGTATATGATTAGCAATGCCAGATAATATTTGACACTGAGGCTAGGCATGGTTTTGCCTTTCAGATATGACCGAACTAAATTATCCGTAGAGAGTATTATTACAACTAACACGTTGACAAAAGATATTATGAAGGTTATTTTTCTGGTTCCAATCGATGGTATCAGAAAGAAGGCTACCAGCAGTGTCCCTGCAACACTTCCTAATGTCGAAAAACCATAGATTAAACCTGACCCTCGTCCAGATGATGATATGTTAGCTATGCTTATCTTGGTGGCATAAGGAGAAAACATACCCAATATTGTAACAGGAATAAATATAACTACTAATGATGTCAATAGGCTTCCGTATCTCACATCTATTATGGCACGCGAAATACCTACCATCAGTTTATCACAGTAGAGTGGTATACATAAAATATATACAGAGGAAAAAAAGAGAATGAGGATAACTCCTCTTTCATTTAAACGCCTGTCAGAGAAATATCCTCCGCAAAAATATCCTGTCATCAAAGCTATTAGGACTGTAGATATCAATGAAGCCCATGTGAAAATCGTATCGCCGAAATATGGAATCAGATATCTACTCCACACCATTTCAAGGGCCATTATAACAGCCCCTATCAGCATAGAACTGATGAGGATACCAGCCTGAGAATTACATGGAATCTGGCTTGATGCCGGGCCAGGCTCCCTCGGTTTTCTCATATCTTTTCATTACCTCTTCTTGAACGTAATCGATGAGCCCATCTGCCCTGCAGAATCCACAGAATGTCCCATCATCACCTTGCCGTCAAGAGTAACATAGAAGTTGTCGCTGTAGTAGGGAGACTTGGATGCATTACTACAATTAATAGTTATAGATTTGCCATTAACATGCAATATCGCATCTTGCGTGACTCTTTCACCTTTACTGTTAATGATTTCAAGAGTTCCACTGAATATGTTGGCGTCTAATTTTTCCAATACTGACAAAGTACCGGTATATGTATCCCTGGCACCCCTCCATGATACTTCCCATGTTCCTCGTAAATCAAGGGCCGAACTTTTCTTTTCAGCAGACCACGTTGTGGAAATTGGAAGCAAGGCACCCAAAAAAAGGGCGAGCACAAAAGCGATCTGCCACCGATGCCGAAACCAGCTCTTACCGGTCGATAACGTTGCCATTCGATTATCCTTTCGTCAAAAGTGGGCCAAATAACGAGGTTCAGTAAATGCGTGTCGGTCTGAACCCCAGTGAGTGGAAATACTATCGGAAGGAAAAGATAGACAGCGAAACCTGAATAATCCGTCAACTGGAGCCGAGCCGCATTTCCGGGTCGGATTCCATCCGAAAAAGCTCTTGGGATGCCGAATGTCAATAAATCATAAGGTATCGAATCAAAACCGGCAAGAAAAAATGCCGATTTGGTGAAGCAGGAAGCAGGAAGCGGGAAGCGGGAAGCAGGAAGCAAGAAGCAGGAAGCAGGAAGCGGGAAGCGTGGAAGTATTTGGCATCCGCAGCGGCGTGCCCGGCCGGCATCTATTGACCCGATAGGGGCGGTATGTTAAATGGCATCGTTTGAATCTGCTGTTATTGGCCGGATATGGGAAGGCCTGGCATTATCTCTACAGCTCGAACAGCATGGAGATAGTGCGGTTGAATCAAATTAGATCAGGAAACCCGATGCACGAACTCGCTATTGCGCAAAGCCTGCTTGAGATCATAGTCGATGAGTCGAAGAGGCATGGGCTGGAGCGCATCAACAAGGTAAGACTTCAAATAGGCACATTTGCCGCCGTGGTTCCGGAGTCGCTCACGTTCTGCTTCGAGCTGGTAAGCCGCGATACGGTGGCCTCCGGGGCGCTGATCGAAATCGAGACGGTGGGCATTACCGCCCGGTGCGAGAAGTGCGATTATTCCTTTGACGTTCATGACCGGGTATTCCTGTGTCCCCGGTGCGGAGAGGCGGCGCTGGAGCTGCTCAGCGGACGGGAGCTTACCGTGACGAGCATAGAAGGTGAGACGGGAGAAGACGATGGCGGAAATCAAAGTCCCAGTTGTTCGTAACATTCTTCAGGCCAATGAGCGGCTTGCGGCGGAAAACCGGAGGCGCTTCGACGAAGCGGGAATTTTTGTGGTTAACCTCATGAGTTCGCCCGGCGCGGGGAAAACCTCTCTATTGGAAAAAACCATAGACGCGCTCGCCGGCCGGATCGGAATCGCGGTCATCGAAGGTGACCTCCAATCGTCATATGACGCCGAGCGGATACAAAAAAAAGGCGTACAGGCCGTGCAGATCAACACCGATGGGGGGTGCCACCTCGACGGCAACATGATTCAGATCGCGCTGGACTCCCTTGATCTGTCCGGAGTTGACCTGCTGATAATCGAGAACGTCGGAAACCTCGTCTGCCCGGCTGAATTCAATCTCGGCGAGCACGAAAAGATCATGATACTGAGCGTTGCCGAGGGGGACGACAAGCCCGTCAAATATCCTCTCATGTTCCAGATTTGTTCCGTCCTGCTGGTCAATAAAATCGACCTTCTGCCCTATACGGACTGCGATATGTCAAAGATTCGGGAAAGGGTGGGACAGTTGAACGCCAGGGGAAAGATTTTTGAAATTTCATGCAGGACCGGAGAAGGTTTTGCTCCCTGGCTTTCCTGGATCGAGGAGAAGGTCGGCGAGCACCGAACACTCCGGGCGGGTAAACACAGCTAGTGACAGCCTCATCGGAAGAAACACGCCTTCTTCAGCCTCAATGCGCCCAGGGCGCAGAAGCGGGTCGCCGCGTTCTGGTGAAGGTCCGGGGAATCGTGCAGGGCGTTGGCTTTCGGCCCTTTATTTACCAGTTGGCCAGGCGCTGCGGGCTCAATGGCTGGGTCCGAAACCAGTCGGACGGCGTGGAAATCCAGGTCGCAGGTCCTGCCGGCTCGGTCCGGAATTTTATCGGCTCAATTTCCAGCGAGCCTCCTCCTCTGGCCAGAATCGTCAAGGTCGAAACGACCGACCTCCCATATCAGGACCTGGAAGAGTTCAGGATAATCAGCAGCCGGGCGCTTCAGTCGCGCTCGACCCTGATTTCGCCTGACGTGTGCACCTGCCGGGACTGTCTGCGCGAGCTTTTCGATCCACAGGACCGAAGGTTCCGCCATCCCTTTATCAACTGCACCAACTGCGGTCCGCGCTACACTATAATAAAGGACATTCCGTACGACCGGGACAAGACCACCATGGCGCAATTCAAAATGTGCCCGGAATGCCGCCGTGAGTATGATAACCCTCTTGACCGGCGCTTTCATGCTCAACCCAACGCCTGCCGGGAATGCGGCCCGCAGGTATGGCTGGAAGACGCGCAGCAAAACATTATCGCCGCTCGCGATGAAGCCCTTTTCAAAACAGTATCGCTGCTGGATTCAGGGTCTATTATATCGATCAAGGGACTTGGCGGCTTTCACCTGGCGGTAAAAGCAACGGACCAGGCGGCCGTGAGCCGGCTGAGAAGCCGCAAGATACGCGAGGAAAAGCCTTTTGCGGTAATGTTTGCGGAACTCGAAGAGATCAGACGGTATTGTTGCCTGAACAGCGAGGAAGAAGAACTGCTGACGAGCCCGGCAAGGCCCATCGTAGTCCTGGCGAGACGCCCGGATGATACCGCGCCTGCAATCGCTGAGAGCGTCGCGCCAAAAAACAGGAACCTGGGGGTCTTTCTTCCTTATACGCCCCTTCATTTTCTCCTGTTTGAGAATGCGCCGTACCGTGCGCTGGTGATGACCAGCGGGAACCAGAGCGATGAACCCATAGTAATGAACAATGCAGACGCCCGGTCGCGCCTGAACGGGATTGCCGACTACTTTCTTTTTCACGACCGCGAGATTTACATGCGGTGCGACGATTCGGTGACCCGTGTGCTCGGGGGTTACGTGCGTCCGATGCGCCGGGCAAGAGGATATGCGCCGCTGCCGGTTTTTCTTCGCGACCCGGTCCCTTCGGTCCTCGGCGCCGGGGCCGAGCTTAAGAACACCGTGTGCCTTACGCGCGGCAGGGAAGCTTTTCTCAGCCAGCATATAGGGGACCTGGAAAACCTCGAAACACTGCGCTCGTTCGAGCATTCAATCGCCCACCTGGAACGGATCCTGGAGATCGAACCGCGACTCATTGTTCACGACCTGCATCCCGACTACCTTAACACCCAATGGGCGCTGAAACGACAGGACCTCCCCAGGATGGCCGTCCAACACCATCACGCGCATATTGCTGCGGTAATGGCAGAGCGCGGGCTTGAGGGGCCTGTGATCGGTCTTGCGCTCGACGGGACCGGTTTTGGTACTGACGGTACGATCTGGGGCGGTGAAATCCTTCGCGTGGATAATCTCGGATTTGAAAGGCTTGGCCATTTCCGGCAGGTCCTTCTGCCGGGTGGCGCCAAGGCCATAAAAGAACCCTGGCGCACGGCGCTCAGCTATCTTTGGAGCATCGACCCGGATGACGTAGAGCGCAGGTATGCCGAGTTACTGCGGGGAGCGGGAAGCAGGAAGCAGGGAGCAGGGACCCGCAAGCAGGGAGTTGGGGATGCAAAAATAATTTTGCAGATGCTGTCGCGGCGGTTGAATTGCCCGCCAACCTCCTCGTGCGGCAGGCTTTTCGACGCCGCCGCCGCTCTTTGCGGGATACGCCTGTGCGTCAATTACGAAGGGCAGGCGGCAATCGAACTCGAACAGGCGATCGAACCGGATGACGGACATTACGAAGGGAGCCTGGAAACCGCTCGGGATTGTATTCTAATCGACCAGCTTCCCAATAATAGAGGCGCTGATCGAAGATGTTAGACGCGGGGTCCCGGTGGGTAGAATTGCCGCGCGCTTCCACAACGGCGTAATTCGAATTCTTCGCGAGGCCGCAGCGATTGCTGCCGGAAGAACAGGCCTCAATCGTATCGCCCTCAGCGGCGGAGTTTTTCAGAACGCCTATCTTTCGGAGCGGTTGGAAAGAGATCTCTGCAAGATGGGCCTGGAGGTTTACGCCCATATCGAAGTTCCCGCCAACGACGCGTGTATTTCTCTTGGCCAGGCGTGGATTGGCGCCCAAAGGATGCTTGCGGAGAACTGATTACAGGTCCAATTTTGAACGGGAAATCGTTCAAGGAGCCTTTCCAAATGAAATATCTCGATGAGTACAGAGATCCTAAACTGGCAAAAAGCCTCATCGAAAGGCTTCGGCACAGACCTTTCCCCAAGGGAGAGATCAGGCTGATGGAAATCTGCGGCACGCATACGGTGGCCATCTTCAGGTCCGGCATGAGACAGCTTCTGCCGGCGGAGATAAAACTGATCAGCGGTCCCGGCTGCCCTGTGTGCGTGACGGCCAACGAAGACATAGACAGGGCGATATGGCTTGCTCAGCAACCCGGGGTAATTACGACAACTTTCGGAGACCTGGTGCGGGTACCCGGTTCGTCTTCATCGCTGCATATCGAGAGAAGCCGGGGGGCTGACGTCCGGATCGTTTATGCAACGCTTGACGCGCTCCAGATCGCCCGCGACAACCCGGACCGCCAGGTCGTATTCATAGGCATCGGGTTCGAGACCACAGCGCCGACTATCGCTGCCGCGATCCAGCAGGCTTCGAAGCTGGGGGTGAATAACTTCTCGGTCTTCTCGGCCCACAAGCTGCTTCCACCAGCGATGAGAGCGCTCCTCGATGCCCGCGAGGTCAATCTGGACGGGTTTATATGCCCTGGTCACGTCAGTACGATAATCGGCGCGGGCGCATACCAGGAAGTCGTAGATAATTATAAGGTGCCCTGCGTGATTACCGGCTTCGAACCTGTGGACATTCTGCAAGGCATCTCCCTTCTGATCGACCAGGTCGAAAGCGGGCGGGCCGAAGTTGAGAACCAGTACCGCCGGGCCGTTAGCTGGGAAGGAAACTCTGCGGCGCGCAAACTCATTTACGAGATCTTCGAACCTGCGGATTCCACCTGGCGCGGGATCGGGATCATTGCGAAAAGCGGGCTCGACTTTCGTCCGGGTTGGAAGAAGTTCGACGCGGCCGAGCGGTTTTCGATGCCTGCGATCACAGTGCAGGAGCATCCGGGGTGTAAGTGCGGAGAGGTTCTCCGGGGAGTCATGACCCCGCCGGAATGCGGCCTTTTCCGCAAAGTCTGCTCGCCGCAGGACCCGAAAGGACCTTGCATGGTATCCAGCGAGGGAACCTGCGGGGCGTACTACAGATATCATAACCAATGATCGGCAAACGGATTCACCGCAGAGACGGGGCATAGTCCGGTCAAGGAGAGGACGCTGAGAGAAGGAATTGAACAAATTAAGAAAAATCAAAACCGAAACCAAAACTAAATGAATGAGGTCTCTGCGCGCTTTGCGTGAGTATTCGGAGATTGCTGAGAAAACGATAACTTACAGAGATATGCTTGTCAAAGCACCAGAGATTGCATCATTAGTATTGCGAGGGACCAAATGATAAAGCAAGAAAAATCGAAAGCGAATAATTTAGTTTTCTGCGTTCTCTGCGCCTCTGCGGTGGAGTTTTAGCGGTATGGACCCAGGACTCATTCAGCTCGACCAGGGAAGCGGAGGGCGCGCGATGCACGAACTCATCGACAGCCTTTTCGTAAGCGCCTTCGAAAACCCGCTCCTTGCCGAAAGAAACGACAGCGCCGTTTTTGAAATCCGGGGCGGGCGTTTGGCCATGACCACGGATTCATACGTGGTCGACCCTATTTTTTTCCCTGGAGGCAACATCGGGAGCCTTGCCGTGCACGGGACAGTGAACGACCTTGCCATGCGAGGCGCAAAGCCGCTCTACATTACAGCCGGCTTCATCCTGGAAGAGGGGCTTATTTTCGGCGATCTGAAAAAAATAGTCATGTCGATGGCACAGGCCGCTCGAGAAGCCGGCGTGCAGGTGATTGCGGGCGATACCAAGGTGGTCCCGAGAGGAAAGGCCGACAAGGTGTTCATCAACACTTCCGGAATCGGGATCGTCCCGGCGGGAATCGACATAGGCGGCCAGAATGCCCGGCCGGGCGACGTGGTGCTGATTAACGGCACGATAGGCGACCACGGCATGGCGGTACTTTGCAAACGGGAAGGTCTTGCATTCGAAAACGAGATTCAAAGCGACGCTGCGGCCCTTAACGGGTTGGTTGACCTGATGCTGGACGCTTTTGCCGGCATCCACGTTCTTCGCGACCCTACCAGGGGTGGCGTGGCGACGACCCTGAATGAGATAGCCGAACAGTCCGGGGTGGGCATCCGGCTGTTCGAGGAGGCGCTTCCCGTTAGGGAAGACGTCCTGGGTGCGTGTGAAGTGCTGGGATTCGATCCGCTTTATGTGGCCAATGAGGGGAAGGTCCTGGCAATTGTACCGGCACAGGGCGCCGACGCCGTGCTTTTGGCGATGAAGTCCCATCCGCTGGGGCGAGCTTCATGCCGCATAGGGGAGATCGTTTCGGATGATCCGGGGAGGGTCTTTCTCCGCACCCGGATTGGAGGTCACCGCCTCGTGGACATGCTCCGGGGCGAACAGCTCCCGCGTATCTGCTGACTCAAACTTTTTCGCGCTCTGCTCCGAAAAGACCTGGTGGGCTGGGCTCCGCTTAGCCCACCTACGGATCTTTTCATGGTTAAGGGTGTCCCAACGGGACACAAGTTACTGCGGTGAACGCTTAGGATTCGGAATAACAGGTGCTTACAAGAGCAAAATCCCTATCAGCCAGGAAAGAGGCCAAATGCCTCCTGTGTGGTAACGGTCTGGATGACATCGCCGGCTGCATATGGATTTGCCCCTCCTGCGTCCGAAATCGGCCGGATGAGAGCCGGGGCCGAATCGAACAGATTCACGCCGAATCCAGAGAGATGTTCGGTCTGCCTGCCCGTCCCGCAGTTAATCCCGATGGGATCGAGTGTAAACTCTGCTTTCTGCGCTGCCGGCCGGGAGAGAATCAGAAAGGGTACTGCGGGGTGAGATCCGGGAGCAAATCCAGCATGCGAACCGATGGCCGGTCGCGCGCTCTTGTCTCCTTTTACTACGATCCTCTGCCTACCAATTGCGTTGCCGACTGGGTCTGCGCGGGAGGCACCGGTGCGGGATATCCCCGGTTCGCCCATGATTGCGGTCCGGAAGTGGGTTTCTACAACCTGGCCGTTTTCTTTGAGGCCTGCAACCTCAACTGCCTCTATTGCCAGAACTGGTCATTCAAAAAAGTCCATCTGTCGCCCAGATGGTCGAAGGTCGATACCCTGGAAAAGGCAGTAAACGATACTACAAGCTGTATATGCTTTTTCGGAGGTGACCCCGGCCCACAACTGCCGTATGCCGTTCGCCTCAGCCGTGCGGTGCGAAAGAGAAACCCTGACCGAATTCTTCGAATCTGCTGGGAAACGAACGGCGCTTTGCATCCTTCCGGACTGAGGGAGATGACCAGGTTGTCCGTGCAGTCCGGCGGGTGCGTCAAGATCGACCTGAAAGCCTGGAACCCCGGAACGCACCGCGCTCTTTGCGGATGTGAAAACTCAAAAATACTGGACAATTTCGCCAGGGCCGCCGAGTGGTCCTCAGAGCGCCAGTCTCCACCGGCGCTGGTAGCCAGCACCCCTCTTATTCCGGGATATATTAACGAGGATGAAGTGTACGGGTTGGCCTCCTTTATCGCTCGAATAAATCCCGATATACCTTATGCCCTCCTCGCCTACGCTCCGCAATTCCTGATGGACGACTCGCCAACCACCTCCGCCGCCCATGCCAATGCGTGTCTGGAAGCCGCAAAACAGGCCGGCCTCACCCGGATTCGCCTCGGCAACGAGCACCTGCTTTGCTGACACTTTCTTACATGCGAAGGGGACTGATTTGAACGAAATCGGAGAGAAAACTTGCTGCGCCGACCAGGCCGTACCGGTGGCGCCGGAAAGTCCAGGCAATATCTGTGCGGCGCCGGTATCGCTTCAGGCCGGCAAGCCCCAATGCTGACCGTCCAAGGCCACAAAGGCCCGGCAGGGCCTTCCCAGTCTGACGCAGCGGTTTGTTTGCGGTTCCATCGAAACCCCCGCCGGAAAAGTGCCCAAGGTTGGATCAAAACTCAATTTCCGGGACAGGTCAGGAGCTTATAAAGTCCGCTGGGCCATCGGACGCATGCGCTACAGGATCGATCCCGGCCTTTATGCATTGGGGGCTCCCGATGCAGATTCGCCGGTCCTGATATCGGCCAATTTCAAAATGAGCTTCGATCTCCTGCGGGAGGCCCTGCCCGGCAGAAACGCATGGATCCTGGTCCTCGACACCGACGGGATAAACGTGTGGTGCGCAGCGGGAAAGGGGACTTTCGGGACTGACGAACTGACGCGCATGGTCGAATCCAGCGGACTTGCCCTGGTTGTGAGGCATCGAAGGGTTATCGTCCCACAGCTTGGAGCTGCTGGAATTTCTGCGCATGAGGTACAAAAACTTTCCGGATTCAAAGTTGTCTACGGTCCTGTCCGGGCAGCGGACCTTCCTGAATTTATGGACTCAGGCATGAAAACCGGACCCGGCATGCGAATGAAGACGTTCACAACCGGCGAGCGGTTGTCGCTGGTTCCCGTGGAGATGGTTCACGCTTTCAAGACCCTTCTCATGGTCCTGCCGTTAGTGTTTTTACTTAGCGGATTTAGCGGGCACGGCGGGTTTTTTTCGAACGCACTTAGGTTCGGCGGCTTCGCGGCCCTGGGGCTTATCATGGCGATAGCAGCCGGCTGCCTTTTAACGCCCGCGCTTCTGCCCTGGCTCCCCGGAAGGGCTTTTTCGCTCAAGGGTATGTGGCCGGGTATCGCTTGCGCCCTCCTCTTTTTGACGCTGCGCAACGCCACTGGGACTCTGCCCGCAGCGGGCAGCCTGGAGACTGCCGCCTGGATTCTGATAATTCCGGGCGTCTCAGCTTACCTGGCTATGAATTTTACCGGGTGCTCCACTTTTACATCTCTTTCCGGGGTTAAGAAGGAGATGAGGCGGGCGGTACCGGCTGAAATCGCGGCGGTGGCTCTGGGAGCTATTTTCTGGATAACTTCCATTTTCGTCTGACGAGGAACTATGGGCAAGCTGGTTTATCTTAAAGACGTAGTGACTCTGCAACTGGATGGCGAGGCGTGCACCGGATGCGCTATGTGCGCAACCGTCTGCCCGCGAGGGGTTTTTGAGTTATCGCACAGCAAAGCCCGGATTGCCGACAGGGATTCCTGCATCGAATGCGGAGCATGCGCCCTCAATTGCCCGGCGGGGGCCGTTTCCGTTCGGGCGGGCGTGGGCTGTGCGGCAGCAGTAATAAACAGCATGCTGGGAATAAAAACTTCCGATTGCTGCTGTTCGATCGATCAGTACGAAGTGAATGAAAAAACGCCCGCCAAAGGGAGCAGTTGCTGTTAGCCAAAAACCCTCAAAAGGCGATGCTCATTCAACTCTCAAGTTCATCTTTTTTTAAAAACCAGTTATTCCCACATGCCCCTGGTTTGGAGCTATAATTCAGAACGAGCATTTTAATTGACTTCCTTAAAAATGTGACTTATAAGCAACAAGAAACGAAGTCAAGGAGAGGAAATTGCACCTGGATTATAGGCACCATGAGATAGGACAATCCACGATCATTCTTGCGGACTGCTTTGAGTGGCTAAAACGCATACCAGAGAATACCTTGCACGCCATTGTGACTGATCCGCCTTATGGAGTTAAAGAGTACGAAGAGGATCAGCTTGAGAAACGAGCTAGTGGAAGGGGTGGAATCTGGAGAATACCTCCTTCATTTGACAACAATCTTAGAGCGCCCTTGCCCCGGTTCACCGCTCTCAATGAGAAAGAGAGACAAAATCTTTATTCCTTTTTCGCAGAGTGGTCGAAACTATGCTCGCGGGCACTGCGTCCGGGCGCTCACGTTTTCATCGCCACCAATTCTTTTGTCGCACAGCTTCTTTATGCCGCCCTGGTTGAAGGGGGACTGGAATTCAGGGGACAGATTATCAGGATAGTCAGGACCCTTCGCGGCGGGGATCGTCCCAAGAATGCCGAGAAGGAATTCCCGAACGTTTCTTCTCTTCCGCGCGGGTGCTTTGAACCATGGGGTCTTTTCAGAAAACCAATTCCGCCGAGGATGAAAGTAAGCGAGTGCCTTCGGGAGTTCCAAACTGGTGGACTCAGAAGAATTTCTGAGGACCGCCCCTTTGAAGACGCTATCGTGAGCGAAAGAACGCCGCGCAAGGAAAGAGACATAGCCGATCACCCAAGTCTTAAGCCTCAGTCATTCATGCGTCAGATTCTATTTGCTGCTTTGCCCCTTGGTGTTGGCATGGCGACTGATACCTTTATGGGTTCAGGTTCGACCATCGCGGCTGCTGAGGCACTGGGGATTCAGTCTTTTGGAGTGGAAAAATCCGCTGAGTATTTCGAAATGGCAAAGGAAGCCATCCCAAAATTACGGGATATCTCGATTCCAGAAATTGACAAGATGCTGGGAAGAAAGAAAGGGCAACAGACAATCTTCTTCCAGCGAACTATGACCGGCGGTAAATCCAGTTAGCCTCCATTTTGTTGTAGCCAGAAGTTGTGACACTTGCCGTGATCGTTCTCCTGCTGGTCGCGGATCGCCCGGAAAACTGCCAATCACTTTTGTCAATTTTCGCTCCCAACACTTTTTTGAACTTAAATGGCCTGGGAGAGATCCCAAGTCCAGCATCCCGGGCGGTGTTACTCTCAAAAACAAATACCATGAGCCAGACATCTTCGGCATTGTGTCCTTGCCAGCCTCTGTCGTGGCGAGAACCTTTCACTTCGATTCCCTCTGGCGCATGAAGAGCTGAGTCGCCTTGATACATCCCTCTCGGAAGTATATCCGGGTGTCCGTTATGGTACGTGTTTTTCACCACAGTTGGGCAATATTTAGGGATGCTTGCCACAATAAATTCTCCGACCATACTGCTAAAATTGGCTGGCATTAAAAAGGATTCCAGTCTCGGAATGTTCTTAGTGCATAACTGGACGTTGATAAAAGAAAGGAAATCCAGAAAATCCAGCATTGCGGCCTTTATGTGTTCAATGGTAAGCCCGTGAGGAATGATGGCGTCTGGATTGAAGCCGTTCAGATTCAGTGGCTCGGGCGTACAGGCGGCAATCTCAAGATCGGCAAGAGACATCTTACTCCTCGAAGAGTTCTGAGATTTTCACTCCGAGCGATTGCGCCACTACCTCGATATTTTTGAGGCTGATGTTGCGCCTGCCGCGCTCCACTCCGCTGATGTATGTCCTGTCCAATCCGCAATTAGCCGCGAACTCCTCCTGGGAAAGGCCCTTTGCCACTCTGAGGGCACGCATTCTCTGACCAAAGCGTTTTTGAATGTTAATTAAGTCGGACATTGCGCCTGTTTACCAGCGTTGTAGTCGAGGAGTCAACGGACTTTAAGTCACGTTTTATTGGATTTTAAAGGACACAAAGCGCGATTTCTTATCAGTTGTTTCGATATGCGGAAAGTGATGTTATCCTGATAGAGCGGATCGAAGGAAGGCAGACGAGCAGAGCCTCCGCTTTAGGGCTTGTCCGTAAATAAAACCTTTGCGCTCGCATCCGGCTTTTGGCCGGCTTTGGCCGCTCCTCAATCGCAAAATCCTCGACGTAGCACAGCTACGCCTGCGGTTTTGCTCAATCTTCGCGGCCAAATCAGCCTCAAAATCCGGCGCAATCTCTAAGAGGCTTATTTACGGACAAGCCCTTAGTTTCATGAAACCGGGATATCAAAGTGAAGCGCAGTATGGGTGAGAGGATTTCGCCTTCTTCGGCAGGCATGCCGGACATGTTTTTCGAGACCATTTTCCGGGGGATCGATTTCCATTGCAACGTGATCGACGGAAACTACCGGATCGTATGGCACAACAGGGTGGAGGGCGAGGGCCGAAGGGCGGGAATGTTTTGCCATGAGTTCTACCAGAATAAGAAAGAGCCCTGCAGGGAGACATGCCCGGTTCGCTTCGTTTTCGAGTCCGGAGAGCCTTGCATGGTGGAGCGGAAAAGGCTTCAAAAACTTCCCAACGGCCTCTCACGGTGGGGCGAGATCAGGGCTTTTCCCATTTTCGCTGAAGAAGGCCGGGTCGCATTCGTTGCGACGATCGGCTTCGATATAACGGACAGGAAATATGCGACAGAAAAGCAGCAGAGGCGGATCGCAACGCTTCAAAGGAGGTTGGAGCAGTTGTCAACGGTCGGAGCCGGAGCCGGTCAAAAGGCCGAAAAAATCCATTCGCCCCTGACCGGCCGGGAATCCCAGGTGTTGAAGCTCATCGCCGGCGGCCTCAGCAACATCGAAATTGCCGAAGTCCTTTCACTCAGCCCCCATACAGTAAAAAGTCACGTTATCCACATTTTCAACAAGCTCGGCGCAAACGACCGCACAGAAGCGGCGATCATCGCGGCCCGCCTGAAACTCATAGACTGAAGCGCACCGGTAATTTTCCGCGATTACGACTTCGCGTTCAAAATTCACATCCCTCCCCCGAATGGGCGATTTCAGCCGGTTCGGAACGTGCTATGAAATGTCGAAAAGCGTTGGCTGCGTTATGCGGCCGCACTCTTGCGGAGGTGCGGGAGAACCGGTTCTTCCGCTTGGCTGGGTCTGGAGATTTTCGGTGCGAGGGCAGGAGGAGGTGTGCATGGGCTTTGTAATTTCGAGCAAAAGTGAGGGTATCGCGACCGTAAGGATTGAGAGAGGGAAGGTCAATGCTCTTAACGGGACCGTGGTTTCGGAGCTGCAGGATGTTTTCCGGGGCCTTGAAACCGATGATGGCGTCCGCTCGGTGATCCTGACGGGTACAGGCAGGTTTTTTTCTTTTGGGTTCGATATTCCCGAATTCCTGAGCTATTCGAAAGGCGAGTTCGAAGGATACCTGGACGCATTCACCGAGTTTTACCGATATCTTTTCCGTTTTCCGAAGCCCGTGGTAGCCGCGCTGAACGGCCACACAGTTGCCGGGGGCTGCATGATGGCGATCGCCTGCGACCACAGGCTTATGGTCGATGGGAAAGCGAAAATCGCGCTCAACGAGATCGGGTTCGGCTCGTCGGTATTCGCCGGAAGCACGGCCATTCTGGTTTATTGCATTGGCTCGAAAAAAGCCCAGGATGTGCTTTTTTCCGGGCAGATGTATTCGGCGCGGGAGGCGCTGCAAATCGGACTGGTCGATGAGGTGGTGCAGGAGGAACTGCTCGAGGCCAGGGCCTTGGAAGTTGCGCGGGAATATGCGGGCAGGGATCCGGCTGCCTTTGCAGGCATCAAGAACCTGCTCAAGGGACCCGTTTCCGAACAGATCGCCCTGCGGGAGAAGGGTTCGATAAAGGAGTTCGTGGATATCTGGTATTCCGAGAACACATGGGAAAATCTTAAGAAGATTACGATAAAAAGTTGATGGGGCCACGGGTGGGGCGGGGAACTTTCGATCAGTTCATTTTAAAGCGGTATCTATTGTCTCCGCCATTCTCCCGGGAGATTGTTCGCCAACTTTTCTTCTGCTTTTGACTAAAGTCAAGGTATCGCCGCGAATCAGCCATTATGTTGTGAGTGAACAGGCCATTGGTTGGGAAAGATCGGGCGGAGCCGAAGGCCGGTACATTCACAGTCAGTAAAGATGGAGGCGGGCATGAAACGAGTCGAATTATTCGAAAACGGGTTTTCGGACCTCAACTTCCGCAATTTTCTGGTACACGATTCGCCTTATTTCAAGATACTCAACTTCAATTTCAAAGCTGGGCAGGAGCTTCCAATTCATTCACACGATATCGAGGGCGAGGTCAGCATTGCAATACTGGAGGGCGAGGGTGAGTTTCTGGGAGACCAGGGGGTGCTTTTGCCTGCGAAGCCCGGAAATGTTCTGATCTCCGATATTTCCGAACCCCATGGCTTGAGGGCGAAGACGGACATGCGAGTGCTTGTGACAATCGCTCCGCCGATTTGAGATTCTAAAACGCCCTCATCCATTCGGATTTCAGCGCTGTTTGTCCCCTCAGCGCACTGTCCAGCGACTGGATGGCCTTCTGCTTGTCAGCAGGCATTTTAACCCTGAGCGGAAGGTAATTGGACGCGTGGTTGGCAAAGAAAAGGCCGCGTGTCATGTCGGTGTGAGTGAGCATTTCCCGCAGTTCTTCGAGCATTTCGTGAGGGGTGAGCAGCTCGAATTGGCCATCGCTCACCTGCGCGGCCAGGGGAGTACCAGGGTAAATCATCAGCGTGAGCACCCCTACATAGTTGGGATCTATTGCTGAAAGCGCTTTGCCTGTTGCGCGCGCATGTTCAAACGATCTTTCGCGGCCGGCAAGCCCAAGAATGACCATTGCCGAGAGTTTCATTCCAGCGGCCCGGATTTTTCGTCCAGCCTCGATCATCCGCTCAGGCGTGTGTCCCTTCCCCACGTCCTGCAATACCTGCGCATCCCCGCTCTCCAGGCCGAAATAGACGATCCCCAACCCAAGGTCGCGCAATACTGCAAGTTCCGCCTCGGTTTTGCGGAGAATCCCCTTGGCGTTGGCGTAGATTCCGACCCGCTGGATCCGCGGCATCTTTTCTCTTATGCGTGACAATATCCTTACGAGCCTTTGCTGCGGGATAATCAGAGCGTCGCCGTCGATCAAAAAAACCCTTCGAAAAAAACCGAGGTTGGTGGAAGCGTAATCGATATCCGCATCGATTATGGCGTCCTCTTTTATCGTGAACCGCTTTGCCTTATAGGCGCCGCAAAAGGTGCACTTGTTGTGAGAGCACCCGAGGGTAACCTGGAGCAATAGGCTGTCCGCTTCGCTGGGAGGCCGGATGATAAAGCCCTCATAGTGCATTTCTTCCATGTTGAGTCTCCGCGTGACGGGTGTACTTAATCAAAACAGTATAGCCTCATTATGAAAAATGGAATACGATAATCAATCTTGCTGACCTTTCTATTGCCTTTTTCAGTGGGATATTCGATTATCCGGCGGGCCTTCAGTGTGTCTCGAGAACTTTTCAGGCAAAATCCGGTCCGAAAATGCGGTTCGAATGCATAGCGCACAATTTGATGGATTATTACGGCTGAGGATAAAAAATGAAGCGAGCGCTCATCACAGGCATAACCGGTCAAGACGGTTCCTACCTGGCTGAACTTTTGTTGAGCCGTGGTTATGAAGTGCATGGAATTATAAGAAGAGTAGCCATGGAAGTCCCGGAGCACAGGCTTTGGCGCATCAGGCACCTCCAGGACAAGCTTGTTCTTCATGCAGGATCGCTCGAAAGCTTTGCGAGCATTTTCAAGGTGCTCAACATGGTGCAGCCCGACGAGTGCTACCATCTGGCTGCGCAGAGCTTCGTAAGCTACTCTTTTGAGGACGAGTTCTCGACGATCAATACAAACATAAACGGGACCCACTACGTATTGGCTGCAATTAAGGAAGTGTGCCCCAAATGCAGGTTCTATTTTGCCGGTTCGAGCGAAATGTTCGGCAACGCTGAGCAGACCCCTCAAAACGAGCGTACCCCGTTTTTCCCCCGTTCTTCGTACGGGATATCGAAGCTCGGCGGGTTCCACCTCACCAGGAACTACCGTGAAGCCTACGGTGTTAATGCAGTGAGCGGGATTCTATTCAACCATGAGTCCCCCAGGAGAGGTCTAGAATTTGTGAGCAGAAAAGTCTGTCATACCGCAGCAAGGATCAAGTTGGGACTGGCGAAAGAGCTGCGGATGGGAAACCTTGAAGCAAGAAGAGACTGGGGGTATTCGGGCGACTACGTTCAGGCCATGTGGCTGATGCTCCAGCAAGACAGGCCGGACGACTACGTAATAGCCACCGGAAAGACTCACAGCGTCAAGGATTTGATAGAATTGGCCTTCTCGCATCTCCAGTTGGACTGGAAGGACTGGGTGGTTGCCGATGAAAAGCTCTATCGGCCTTCGGAGATACACGACCTCAGGGGAGACCATTCCAAAGCGAGCAGGGTACTCGGCTGGGAGCCTGCAATGTCCTTCGATCAGCTTATACGCACAATGGTCGATGAGGATTTCGAAAAGTTAAAGAATGCGAAATCATGACGATAAGGCCTCCCGCTCACGCCCCGTCTTGCGGGTGGGTGGGCGGGCTGTCGAGAATGAGCGGTCGGTCTCCGCGCTACGCTCTCACATGTCGCTACGGGAGGCCGGGCAAGCCCACTCCACAAGATGATTCCAACCACAGGCTGTTTTAATGGCGCAAAAAAATACGCTCATTTTCGCCCCAACCTATAACGAACAAGAAACCATCGGCACGCTCCTCGATGCGCTCCTGGCGCTGCCGGTGCGAGCCGATTTATTGTTCGTGGACGACAGCTCCACCGACGGTACGACGGAGTATCTGCGTTCGGTTGCAGCGGCCGAGCCAAGGATTCATGTTATCGTCAGACCGGGCAAGCTCGGCGTCGGGTCCGCCCATAAGCTCGGATGGCTCTATGCGCGGATGCGCGGCTATTCGCGCATTGTCACACTGGATGCAGACCTGTCTCACGATCCACAGGATGTGCCGCGCCTTCTCGCCGCATTGGACGCCGGCGCCGACGTTGCGGTGGGTTCCCGGTTCTGCCCCGGCGGACGAACCGACTACCATGGCTGGCGGCGTTTTTTGAGCCTGACTGCGAACTGCCTCGCCCACCTGGTTCTACGGCTCCCCGTAGCCGAGCATACTACTTCTCTTCGCGCTGTTCGGCTGGACCGCGTTGCGCCAGGTTTGGTCGAGTCGGTGAACGCCAATGGCTATAGTTTTTTCATGACCTGCATTACCCGTCTTGCGCGCGAGGGACTGATCATCAAAGAGGTTCCCATCCACTTTCACGACCGTCTGCGTGGATCTTCCAAAATGCCGAGGGATGCCGTCGTGAAGGCGATACTCAGTCTTCTTCGGCTTGCAGTGGATCGGCGTCCAGCGGAGGCACTCGGGATTCCCCAGGAGGCCGAGCGGCAATGCCCGGCTTGCAGAACACCCTACCGTACATTCGTTGCGCCTGGCGAATTGGTCTGCCTGCAATGCATGGGGACCGGGTTGGAGGGTTCCTGAAAATGCTCCTTGCCCGCTTCGGCAACCTGCCGGGATTGTCCCGCAATCGTTTTGCGATTGGCATTCTCGGGCTGACTTTGTGCTTCTACTTGACATATAACCTTGTGCTGGCCCACCTTGGCGAGTCATGGCCGACACCCGATCCCTTCGGTGACGCGCAAATTTTTTTCTCAAGCTCTCTGCATGTTTGGCAGACCGGCGACTATTCTCATCTTATTTATCCATATCCGCCATCGGCTGTCCTGATTTTCCACCTGCTCTCTCAGTGTGGCGGAGCGGCCTTCATGTCAGCCTGGCTTGTCCTGATGGTAATCGGGCTTCTCACATCCATGCGCATGAGCGTCGCTGGGGCGAAGGCTCAGATCCGGTCGGCCTGGTTGTTTTTCGGCGCCGTCGGTCTTCTTCTTGCCGAGTACCCGATCAGTTGGGACCTGCGCAATGCGAACAGCAATCTCGTTTGTCTGGGCCTCGTGCTTGCAGGATATGGGGCGCTTGGCCGGCTGCCGGTTTTGTGCGGCATCCTGGTGGGAGCGAGCGCCTGTCTGAAGCCTTACAGCATATTCATAATCATCTGGCTTCTGTGGCGAGGCCCCCGATTGGCAGGCATCGCAGGCCTTGCCGCCGGTGCTTTTCTTGGGATTATCGCACCGCTCTTTGTCTTCGGGATTGACGGGACCGCCGGGCTCTATCATGGCTGGTTCGAGCAGTTGAAGCTAATCGGCGATTCGGCGTCCTACCTGCATTTCCCGGCTGCGCCTGTTATCTCCCTGAGGAAGGCCGCGGCGGCCCTGAGCGGCCAGGGTCCAGACGCAATGTTCACAGTCTGGGTCCTTGCTTTGCTTTGGGCCGTGTGGGCGCTGTCGCTCGCATGGTATTTTCGCCGCGTCCTGCACGATCGGCGTGGTGTTCAGCCATCGCCTGCCAGTCTCGCGGATTGGACGGTGTTGATGCTTGCACCCCTGCCTTTCAGCCCCTGGCTTGAGCCTTATCACGCAGTTCCATTGCTGCCGGGCGCCATTCTTTGCGCGGCTGTTGCGTTTGACCCGCTCACCGAGGCGTTCGACCGGCGCGTCGCGTTTGGAACGATCGCGCTGCTCATTTTTGTGCGGATGTTCACTAAAATGCGCCTTTGGCCTTTGCGAGGAATTGTACTGCTCACTATGTTTGAGGTTCTTGTTCTGGGTCTTGGCCTGCTGCGTCCGCGGCTGGTCTCCTCAGCACGAACGGATTGGTATACAGCCAATTGCCCTGACGCCTGTCCCGAGGCAACGAAGGGTGTCGATTGGGGGAGGGGCAATTCGTCAAGAGCAGGTTGACAGTGCAGGTTCAGTAGGTTCTTTGTTGCGCCTGGCGAGAATTTCTTCGACCTTTTTCAAGCCCTTTGGCTTGATTTGCCGGTCAAATGCTCCCACATTATCTTGCAACTTGCTTAGCGGTCCTTGCCCCAGCTTATGACGCAGTTACTCCCGGGTTGCCGGATCGCCTGTCTCAGGATTGGTCTCATCCACCCTTTGAAGGTTGGGCATCACAGTGATACTATTGCAATGCCTTTTTCATTCACTTGACAATGCGTCGCGCTTTGTCTCCCATGAAATAACTGGACAAATGCTATAAACTGTCTGATAAGCTGCGAGAGGCCGAGAACATGAGACCATGATTTATACCCACGTTTTGAACAAAGGAGGCCACGGGGTACGAGGTCCGATCGACGGACTTTGAACCGGTTTATATGGTCTATATAAACAGGAATGTCTCCGAAAAGGAATGATTCTAAATCCTGAAATCGTTGCAACTCATCCTGTTCAACAGAAGAAGTCTCTGGGAATTATTCAACCCATTTTCTATTGTGCGAAGTGCAAAAGGAAGTCACGGAGAGTAACCGAATGCGCATATCTTTGCGGTCAGTGCCTAAAAAGATTAAGCGACTGAGCAACATTTGCAATACATTGGTTGCCGATTACAAGAGCCGGGCCGTCGATGAAGATCAAATGGTTCTGGATCAGTGGAAAGGAAATATAGATCCAGGCCCCGCGAGGCGCTTTTGCATCTTTGCAAGCTTTGACCCGCAAAGCCGAGTTGCAGACTATGTCTTCCATTATATTTCCCAACTTCGCGATCTCGGTTTCTGCATTATCTTTGTCACCACCTCAGAACAGGTCCGCGAATCCGATAGAGACAGACTCCGCTCTTTTTGCGCCTACATCGTCCATCGCAGGAACGTCGGTCTGGATTTCGGTTCATGGAAGATCGGATTGCGCTTCATTCCCCGGCCCATGACGGGAAAGTCTTTGCTTCTCGCAAACGATAGCGTATATGGTCCTCTTTTCGATTTGCGGGAGACTTTTGCCAGGGCCGAACGGGAAGGATACGACCTGTGGGGCATCACAGACAACTGGGAGATCCAGTATCATGTGCAAAGCTACTTCGTTTACCTGAATGAAGCATTCTGCGGCAGCGAGGCATTTTCCCAATTTTTTGCGGGGATGAAATTAATTGACTCCAAGACCGTGGCGATCAACAGATACGAAGTGGGCCTCAGTCAGTCCGCTTTGCGTGCCGGCTTCAAGGTAGGGGCGCTCTGCAGCTATACCAGCATCATCAAAGATGCTCTCGACGATGCAAATCAAAGACTCGAAAAGCTGTCGCAACTCCGCCTCAATTTCAAAGGCAGCATATTCTCACTTCTATTCAAGAAGCTTCCGGATCCCTATATAGATGAGATTAATTATTATGCCTGGATCAGGAAAAAGATCAGCAAAAATATCCCCCTTAACCAGAATCATCACTTTTGGCGCATTCTGATTGAGGCATACCATTGCCCATTTATGAAGACCGGGCTTTTGCGCAACCCCCGCGCCACTATACCTGGTCTGCATGAGTGGCCACAGGTTGTGGACAGCACGGGTTATGATACCCGTCTGATCACCGACCATTTCAAGCGGGTTTTCGCCCGGAAAGCGTAGGAATGCGAAAGGATGGCTTTTGGCGGTCGATTCGGACCAGTTGCAAGCATTTCGGCGGCAAGTAGAGCGATTTTTCCTGACTGAGCTGGAATATGAGTAACCCAAGGAACATTCTGTTCATTCTGAATTCTCTTACCTTCGGTGGTGCAGAAAAGCTGGTAGTGACGCTGCTCAATGAGTTGGACACATCCAAGCTCTCGCTCTCCTTACTTTATTTACGCAAGAAAGAGGCTATGCTTGGCGAACTGAACCAAAGCAGGTTGAAGTCCGTTTCCTGCTATGGCGGAACAAACAGCCTGGAATTTCGACTCCCTTTCTATCTTGCTCGCCACATCGAAAGGGAAAAAATAGATACCGTGGTCTGCGTCAACCAGCGTCCGATGCTTTACGCCTTTCTTGCGCGCCGGCTTACTCGACACAAATTTCGAATAATCCAGGCGATCCACGTGACCACACTTGTCACCATGTTCCAACGGCTCAAGAATTTCCTGTTGTACAGACCACTGTTCAATCGCTGCGATCTGGTGATTTTTGTCAGCGAGGGGCAACGGAGGTATTGGCTCTCGGGCGGCTTCATGAACGGCGATAAGACAAAATGCATTTACAACGGTATTGATGTCGGTCATTACAAAGACGACTATTCTCGCGAGGAAATGCTCGAATTTCGCCGCAAGCTCGGATTCACCGAAACGGCCTATGTTGTGGGAATCTGCGCCCGGTTGCACTCGGGGAAAAAACACACTGAGTTGATCGCGGCCCTGGAGACGATCAGGAGAGCGGGGATCGACGCCAAAATCCTCATAATAGGAGATGGGCCTGAGAGGGCAAATCTCGAGTCACTGATAAAATCAAAGGGGTTGGGGCAACACGTCGTTATCACCGGGTTTCAGAAAGACATTCGACCCTTTATATCAGTCTCCGATTGCATCGCCCTTACATCTCAAGGGGAAGCTTTCCCCCTTTCAATAATTGAAGGGATGGCCATGGGCAAGCCGGTCATCTCTTCCGAAGTGGGAGGCACACCCGAGCAGATCGAGCATGGAGTGACCGGTTTTTTGTATAAATCCGGCGATATCGAGAATTTGGCCAAATACCTGAAGATTTTATCCGATCCGGAGCTCAGAACCAAGATGGGGGAAAGGGCAAGACAGGCGGCGTGCGACAGGTTCTCCCTTGGCAGGATGATCGGGGAATATACAAGTGTTCTTTCTGAAACAGTCACCATGGATGCCGGGCTGTCGCGATGAAGGGTTACCTACCGGCCTCCGCCCGATGGCCGGATCGGATCGGCAGCGGCGATGCGGGCCTGAGCTTCTGCGAGATGAGGGGCCAGCAACCGGGCGAGTGCTTCGCGCTTCTCGGCAGCCAGTTCAGGGCGTCCCGCATGGCGCACCTCGTGGATCCACGTGCCACACCACTGCATAGGCCCGTCCCTTATGTCCAGCCCCGGCCTGAAAGACTCCTCCCATGACCGAGGCTCTAGGAGCATGGCGCGGTCGACGTGTCGATAAAGCACCTCCCAATTACCGCCCCCGGTATCCAATCCCACAAACCAATCCTGGCCGAAATCCAGCGGCTTGTACCTGACATTGTTGAATTTGAACACGCAAAATCCTGCCCACAGGAACCAGCGAGGACCTGCGGTACGTATGAATCCGTAGAAATCCTGTGTGGACAGCGCTGAGAAGGGGTCGTCGGGTGCCGTCGGGAACAGATCGTGGTCAAGAAAGCCGAATGCCTCAGGTTCGCCTGGAAGGATGATGTTTCGCCAGAGCCAATTCATGGAAATCCCGTGCGATCTGCTGCCGCGGCCCCAAGGATTAGCCGGGAGCCGCACATATGGGGACCCATGCCGTTCGGCGATCATCGCGATCTCGGCCGCAGACGCATCATCGGGGGAATTGTCGGCAATCAGGTAAACCGATTCAGATACGTAGGTGCGCATTAGTTGCGCCTGCCACTCGATAAGCTGCGGATCGGAGAAGGCGATGGTCACGAGCACCTTCTTGCCATGGATACAGCCCGCCAGAGCGCCTACGTCGCCTTTGCGCGCCCGCCGGCGCATGTGGATGGAATTGACAAGCCGGTAACGGAGTCTCTTATAGTTTTGGGTTAGCGGCCGCAGATTTCGCCAATCTGAAAGAGTGTATTCGGCCAGGCGCTTTGGCATGTCATGCCCTCATGGATATGCTGAACGCATCGGCCCAATTTTGGGCGCCCACGCGTAGAATATGATCAGGTCATTAAGAAATCGCTTTTTGAAGGTGTCGGGATAACACCTGTCCATGGTCAGGTCAAGAACTTTGATGTCCTGTTTTCCGTCAGGACAGCTCGAACTGCGCCATGTGCAAAAGTCGAGGATAAAAGCTGGGGGAGAAACCTCTTGAAGCTGTGAGGGCATTCAGTATAATCCACCAAATACAGTGTTTCGTGAATTCGTCACCAAAGCCAACCATCCAGGAAGGACCGGCAGAACGCGAAGTGAATGAGCTTGGGGTCACCGCATCAGGTATGCCACTCCGGAAACAGGAGCATGATTCCGGGATCAGGGACAATGTGAAGGCAAGCGTTTGCATTATCGCCTACAATGTGGAAGCCTTTATCGCCCAGGCCCTGGACGGGGCTTTGGCCCAGCGGACAAACTTCGTCTTCGAAGTGGTGGTCGGAGAGGACGTTTCGCAAGATTCAACCAGGGAAATAATTGCCGACTATCACCGGAGATATCCAAACCTGATTCGGCCGATTTTTCGCGACAAAAACCTTGGGATGGTTAGAAATTTCGCTGAAACGGTCCGGGCCTGTCGAGGCCGATATATTGCCATGCTCGATGGGGACGATTTCTGGAACTCCCCGTTAAAGCTTCAGAAGCAGGTGGATTTTCTGGATTCTCACCCGGAATGCTCCGGTTGTTACCATAACGTTAATATCCTCTATGAGGCAAATCCCAAGCGAACGCGCCGCTACTATTCCAGACCGCCGAAGCCTTTTCTTTATTTGAAGGACCTGGTCGGGGCCAATCCGATCTGTTCCGGTTCAATGGTTTTTCGGGCCGGTCTGTTCAAGGATTTCCCCGAATGGTACTTCACCATGTTGATGCAGGATTGGCCGCTTTATCTATTGAACGCGCAGTTCGGGCCGGCGGGGTATATCGACGAGGTCCTATCTACCTATCGGGTTCACCCCCAAAGCGATTGGGCCAAGTTGGACCGAATTGATACTCTGAAGAGGAGAATATTGGCCGTTCAAAAAATGCATGCCGCTCTGAATTTGTCTTACGACAGTATAGTGCAGAAGGAAATCGGGAATTTGCAATACAAGATCGCCAAGCAGCTTCTTGCCCAAAATGACCACGAAGGGGCGCGCCGGCATTCTCGGGATGCCATGAAAAAGTTGGCTGGATTCCGATATCTTAAGGCGTTGAGAGTTTATCTGCAGTCCGGATTATTATCCCGCAAACAGCCGACAAATACTTAATGAACCGTATTTCATATCACGGCCGGCCAGGACTTTAGCCCTTGCGAACATCTCGCGAAAGAGGTCTGCCCGGCTTTTCACTCCGAAACCAGCTCCTTTGCTTTCTATTACAACGAGGCATCCAAAAACCCTACCTTCAGTTTTGCCCTTGCCAATTACGGCGAATTTTGATTAAAGAGTCTCACGCAACCTGATTGACACCTCAGATGAATTCCTCGTTAGAACCGGAAACAGCATATGGCTGACAATCTGCGGTACTCCCAGCCTGATTCTCCATTCCGGCCGCCCTCACGCCTCGGTGTTGACAGTGCATTTATGGATGGAGAGAGCTGATGCCGGCCTCTCCCAAGGTAAGCGTGCTCATACCTACGTACAATTACGCCCGCTATCTTCCTCTCGCCATTGAATCCGTGCTGAACCAGGATTTCACCGATTTTGAGCTGATAATTCAGGATGATTGTTCAAAGGATAATACGGCCGGGGCAGTGGAGAGATATCTTTCAGACCGGCGGTTGATTTTCGAAACAAACGAGTGCAACCTCGGTCTTGCCGGTAACTGGAACCGCTGCCTGTCAAAGGCGAGAGGAGAATACATCAAGTTTGTGTTTGGCGATGATATGCTTGCTTCGTCGGAGTGTCTTGGCAAAATGGTTTCGGTCCTGGATTCAGACCGCTCCGTTTCTCTTGTGAGCTCCTCGCGAAATGTAATCGACTCGGCATCGCGCTTTGTGGACGTTGTTTCCGAATTTGGAGAATGCTTTACCGCCGATGGCCCGGAGATTATCTTTTTGTGCCTGTTAAGGCTTGCAAACTATGTTGGCGAGCCTTCGGCGGTCATGTTCAGAAAGGCCGACAGCGGCAGGGGATTCAGTCCAAGATACAGTCATTTGATCGACCTGGAGATGTGGTTTCACCTGCTCGAGCAGGGCAGGTTCTGCTTTATCGACGAACCGCTGGCATCCTTCCGCGTTCACCCGCAACAGAAAACAGTCGAGAACGTTAGAAATCTGATCCATTTGAGCGAGCCTATCCTTTTGCTTCGAGAGTATATCTGGCGATCTTACATCCCCATCGGGCGGGCGCTAAAATACTATTTCATAATCGATACGGTTTACAATCTGTTCTGGAGACCGAAGAAGAAAAGACTAATGAATCGGAAAACAGCTCTGAAAGGTATCCGCGCCTGTTTCCCTGTGCCCGGGTTTTTTCTGGTCTACCCGTTGTATAAAACAGTCAAGCCCTTTTTCAAGCTGTTCGTAAAAGCTACGGGCTGGCCGGCCAAGAAACTGAGGCCATCGTTTTTGCCTCTGGTGGAGCGAGGGTCGGTTTTTCCCGATCTCAGCGGCGACGAGAGTTTGAGACCCCGAATCAATTAAGCGCCCGGCGACTCGTTTCATTCATCCGTGTGCATTAGCCCCAACCGAAATGGACCTGTGTACATTGCCAAACTTTACACTATCCGCCCCATCGCACAGTGCAAATCATTCTTCGCATTTAACGTCTAGCGTCGCAAGATTGGGAGCCATGCTTCGCACTGGACCTTACCTTCGTGCGCGTCGGCAGTGTACGACAGTTTGCATGACGTCAGACATGCTTTTCTATTTAGGTGCAACAAAGCAATCCGGCCATGTTATAAGGACCTCGAGTATCAGTCTTTTGAGGAGTCAGTAAACGATGGGGTCTCCCGTAATCTGGTTCGATGCCACCACGACCAAGCGACTGCGCAACCAATCCCCGGCAGGTTTGTCCCGAGTGGAAGCGCACTCACTGTCCAGGGCATTGAAGTTGGATGCGGAACGAGTCGGTTTCAGTTGCTATAATCGCTATCAAAATGTCATGGAGAAGCTGGCAAGATCCGAGGTGGAGGCGTTATTGGCAGGCTACGGTCAATCCGGCCGGCAGGGCCACGGGGCGCGCCGGCCTCGAAAGAACCTGCCGCTTCGGGCTTTACGGGAGATCGAACGCCGAATTCGTGTCGGTTCACGGAGGACCCTGGGACATGCCAAGCAGTGGCTCCCGTGGGATACCAAATTGGTCCGGTTTAACCCCGGGGATATCTTCGTGCTCAGCGGCGCAACGTGGGACATGGTGGATGCCACGGTCCTGGAGAAGATGATCAATCGGGATGGAGCCCGTCTGGTAGTCCTGATCGCCGACATGATTCCCTGGCGTTTTCCCCATCAGTACCAAAGTGAGCAAGCCGTCTCTCACTTTTTGCGTTTGGCCGAACTGGCTGCTCGGCGCGCTTCGCTGGTGCTGAGCATTTCGCGGACTACGAGTGAAGACTTCGCGGAGTTCGCTTCCTCGGTGGGGGTTAAACCCGGCCGAGTGGAAGTTATTCACCTCGGCGCCAACTCACCTGCACCGCAGGCCCGACCTCCGGCCGGAATGCCCGAAGATCTCCTGTCACGCGGCTATGTGCTCAGCGTAAGCACTATACAAGTGCGTAAAAACCACCAGTTACTCTACCAGC
Organism: uncultured delta proteobacterium; assembly: GCA_963757915.1. Lineage (GTDB taxonomy): Bacteria > Desulfobacterota > Syntrophobacteria > Syntrophobacterales > Syntrophobacteraceae > SbD1. The sequence continues at coordinate 109,867 of CAVWTD010000017.1, forward strand.
TCTGGCGCCGCTTTGCGGAAGAAGGAAGGGATAGTATTCCCCGGTTGGTACTGGTCGGCTCGCAGGGCTGGCTCACCGACGACCTCCTTATTCAAATTCGCACGGACCCCAAGGTGCGGGATTCGATCATTGTTCTTAACAGTGTAGACGATGCGGAGCTTAGTTGGCTCTACGGGCACGCGCAATTCACGCTCTATCCTTCGTTGTACGAAGGCTGGGGGCTACCGATAGTCGAAAGCTTGCAGCATAGCAAGCCTTGTCTGGCTTCGAACACGTCATCCATGCCGGAAGCTAGTCAGGGACTGGCAACACACCTGGATCCGCTTGATTTCATGACATGGCGCCAGGAGATTCTGCGGCGGTTCGAAGATCCGTCTGTGCTGATCTCGGAAACGGAGTGGATTCGAGCTCGTTTTCGCCCGCGGAGCTGGCAAGATTTCTCGAACGACTTTGCCGACCGAGTCTGGTCGCTGGCCAATTCGTCCCCGAATGGAGTCGGTGGAACTTGATGGAAAGGATGCAGCCCCCGCCTAAAATCAGCGTGTGTATACCCACCTATAATTACGCCGATTATCTTCCCTTCGCGATAGAGTCGGTACTAGGTCAGAGTTTTACCGATTTTGAGCTTATCATTCAGGATGATTGCTCAAAGGATAATACGGCCGAGGTAGTGGAGAGATATCTTTCAGACCGGCGGCTGATTTTCGAAACAAACGAGTGTAACCTGGGCCTTGCCGGCAACTGGAACCGCTGCCTCTCCAAGGCGAGAGGGGAATACCTCAAGTTCGTTTTTGCCGACGATCTGCTTGCATCACCGGATTGTCTGGCCAGAATGTCTTCAGTCCTGGACCGCGACCGATCGGTTTCCCTTGTTACTTCGGCGCGAAATATTATCGATTCGGAATCCCGTCTTGTGCATGTGCTTTCTGAGTTTGGGAGTAGGTCCTGTACCGCCGATGGGCACAAGATTATCTCTTACTGCCTGTTAAGACTGACAAACTTTATCGGCGAGCCTTCGGCGGTCATGTTCAGAAGGGCCGATTCCGGCAGGGGATTCTGCCCAAGGTATGCCCATGCTCTCGATATGGAATTTTGGTTCCATCTTCTCGAGAAGGGCAGGTTCGTTTTTATTGACGAGACGCTCACATCGTATAGGGTGCACCCGCGGCAGAAAACAAACGAGAATGTGGCAAACTTGATCGGTCTGCACGACAATGTCCTTTTGCTCCAGGATTATATTTGGCGGCCCAACATCCTCGGGTGGCGGGCTGTTAAACACTACCTCATTATCGATGCGGTGTATCAATTCTGGAGATTGGCGAAAAAAGGTAAGATAGATCGTAAACGGGCCTTGGAGGGGATTAGGGCTTGTTTTTCAGTTCGCCGGTTTTTTTTGGCATATCCGCTTTATAGGCTTATGAAACCGTTTTTCAGACTGTACTTAAAGATCGCGGATTGGCCGGCGGCGCAACTGAGGGCCTCTTTTGCGCCGTTTTCGTTTCCGGAGAATTCAGATTGACAGGAAGCGGCAATGAAACATCAAATCAGCGAGAATTCCAGTTCCAAGTCTTTGTCAGGTCACCGGTTCGCGTGATCCCCCTCGAACTCCTACACGCTTGGCTTGCCTCCAAACGCACGACGCTTTCTGTCTGCACTGTCTGCATGGCTGCGCGGAATGAGCCGGTTCTTTTTTTGAGCAGGGTATTACACAAGTTTATTATACGAGGATATGTCAATGAGACTGGTTTTTGCAATTCCAGGACACACTTCCTTCCTCGAAGTTTATGAGTCTCGTTTTCCCGCCTCATAGTGTTGGGTGGGGCTCAGGCTAATAAGATGCCATGGACAATGTCTTACAGGCCTGCATTGGAAGCAGCCGGCATGCTAATATAAGGCCGATGAAGAGTGCGCCGGATGGGGTTCAACGACGCTGCCAGAGCGTGACGGTGCACCCATGGCGGTCCAGGTAAGAGCGGTGAGAAAGTGTGAAGTCCGATTGTTGCGGCATCGCGGTGGCGACGGCAGCGGTGGCCTGCTGCTCGCGACCGGGGCAATAGTGTGGGGACTCAGGCGAAAATTCGATGACTACTACCGAATCCACACCTTTGGCTGCAAGCCACGCAGGCAGTTGCCTCGGAACGTCGCCGGCGGGCGTTAATCGCACCAACCAAGTGGTATCCTCGATGCCCCGACTGCCGGGGAAGCGCTCGCGATAGGTCCACTTGGCGAACGTCTCACCCTGAGCTATAAAAACGGCAGTGCGGTTCGCATCGTTGAGGTACGGCAGGTAAGCATCGGAGATGTCCAGTGTGCTCGGGGAGGAGGGGGCGCCGCAACCGGCTGCAGATCCTGGTCCACGCCAGGCGGGACCTATCGCTATGAGCACGGCGATGACTACTGCCGCCGCCAGTACCGGCCGGACCCGACCGAGGCGATCGAGCGACTTCTGGTAGAGCAGGGCGCCTGCACCCGCTCCAGCCAGGACCCACATCGCCGGAAACCACGAATGCAGGAACCGGGTCTGCTTATTGGGGTGCACCGTCACCAGCACCATGCTAAACCCTACGAGAAGCGCGACCGCCAACCAGCCACGATTCAAATGCCTGTGCAGTAATACCGCGACCGTCGCAAGCACCACGACCAGCATCAGGCACCACGCCGCAGGGTGGTATTCATGGATGAGAGACTGGACATAGAAAGCGAATGCCTTGTCCAACGGCAGCGGGGCGGCCGCGGGTCTATTCAGCGGGCCGGCGTACCAGAGGAATACCGACAAACGATGGGGCAGCAGGAACGAGGCCGCAATCGGCGCCAGCAGCCCCCACAACAACCGGCGGCCCGGGACACCCAGCCAGGCCATGATGGCCGGCCGGCGTTTAAACATCGCCCGGAGCACGCGTATGAGAAAAATGGCGTACGCCATCGTCGTCAGGTTATACGGTGGATAGAGGGATACTTGACGTCCCAGGAGTTCAATGGACGCAGGGCCGTGCATTTCGAGCGCAATGACAGCACCCATCAAGCCTGCGAACAGGTAATTCAGCGGTTCATACCACTGGCGTTTCAGCCACGCGCGCCACGGCCAGTTGCCCATGGTTCGCAGCCAGCCGAGGTTGCGGGGCCATTCGCAGATGAACTGGTCGCCCAACAGGGCCAGGACCACGAGGCCCCAATAATTGTACTTCTCGAAAAACAGGACGGTCATCGAGACAGCCAGCGCCGTGTACTGCCACCGAACGCCCGGCGTCTGGATCGTCCGCAGGTACAGGTAGAGTGTCAGCATCGTCAGGCCGGCCCCAAGGCTCTCGAGCATGACGTCGGTGGCGTATATGCGATGTGCCGGGCTGGCGGCTATGAATATTGCGGCCAGTGCCATTGCCAGGATGCCCCCGTCGGGGTTGGGCGAGAGCCTTCTGGCTGCGAGGCACCCGAAGACGACGGTCATGATCCAGCCGGCCAGGCTGGGGAGCACCGCAAACCGATGATCCGGTCCGACCGCCGCCACCACGGCAGCAACAAGCAGGCCGTGCACCGGCGGCCAGACCTTTCCCTTCTCCAGGTGAGCAAAGAATTGCGCCAGATTGCCCTGGCGCAACGCCAGGCCCATGTTCAGACCGTACTCGTAATGACCGTTGCGGTCATGATCCAGGACGATCCAGTGCCAGCGTGGGTCTGGCCAGCTGAGGCTGAACAGGTGTGCGGCGAACGCCACGCTCATCGCCAGCACCACCACAAGCGCCAGCATATCACTCCCGCGGGGCCGGGATGTTCCAGATGAGGATGTCAGAAAATTCGATCCGATTTCCATGTACAGTTTGACCCCGGAGACGGCGGTTGATTTCACGGACTGCCATATCGCGTCAACGCCGATAATGATCATGGACGACTGCATGGCAGTGTGTCCATATCACAATCGCTTGCTCCGGGCAATCGCCGTGGCCACCGGTTTTCTCTTAAACCGGAATAATGCATCGAGGTATGGCAGACCATGTTGGACGTGGTCACAATATATCCGACTCGCTTGAAGAGTTCATCCACGTGCCATTCTATTTTACAGTCAACCCTTCGAAGCTTATCCCAGCTCTCCGCCTTTCTGCAAGCGCAGCCATATTGAACTTTGTTTACCCTGAGTTTTGCTGTATAAAAGATACGTTAAACTAGATTCATTTTTATTTCAGTCTTAATCTCGACTTATCCGCTTTCCCAGGCGCCTGTCGTTAAGGTCATGAGCTATAAAAAGTATTCAGTCGGAGAGGACTAGGAAGATGAGTTCCCAAGGTGTTGAAACTGCTAAAACTGACCGGGGCCTCATAACTGAAAACAGCTCCGGCCTGCCGGATTTGAGGTTCTTCCGAGCCTGCTTCAGCCGTTTCCCCGATCCCGTGATAGTCACGGATATGCATTCGTCTATCCTGTTTCTCAATGACGCTGCGCAAGCTTATACAGGCTGTACACCAAGTGGCGGAAGCCCCATGATCTGTTCCGATGTTTTGCGCAGCGCTCAAAATGGAGAGCAATCTCTGATCGAGGAGTGTATCAGTTGGGCCCTGGATGAGTATAAGGTTCATGTCAGAAATAAGGCGGGTTACTGGCTGCCTTTTTTACTATCCGGGCAACTGGTAGATGACAGGGATGGCAAGCCGGCTGGATGTGTGTTCGTGCTGCGACCCGCCTTATCAGTTGCCCTGGGTTTGGGAGACATGGTGCGGGACCATATATTTGCCAGTGTCATCGACCATTTCCCGATGCCCTTTTTCATCGTGGATACGGATTTGACGATCACTTATATGAACGACCACCTTGAGAAACTCACCGGCTACGCCAGCAGTGAGGTGGTCAACCAAATGAGTTGCGCCGAAGTGCTCCGAAGTCCTTTCTGCCGTACGGATGATTGCCTGTTGAAGCGGGCGATGGAAACGAGGACGCCTGTCGCCGGATTGCGGAGCACCGTTTACGATCGTGAGGGAAGAGAATTCCCCGTGGCGGCGCACTGTTCCATGATTACGGATTCGGAAAACAGGGTGATTGGGGGATTTATGGCCCTCAGAGACATAACCCCGCTCGCCGAAGCCGAACAGAAGATCAGGATGCTTGTGGAAATTACCCAGGAAGGCATCCTGATGGTTGATGAAAACGACCGGGTAATTTACGCCAATTCCAAGATGGCTGAAATATTCGATCAACATAAAGATGATCTGGTCGGAAAAGACGTCGGCGGACTCCTTCCACGCCAGTTGCTGAGCATTGCACGCGATCTGGCCCTGAAGGTCGGTAAGGATCATTACCAGGAGGTGCGCTTCTGCAGTACAATCCAGCCTGCCGCCAACTCAAATCCGGAGGATCGCGTATTTGAAACCTGCATAGTTGTCGCCAAGTTTGGTAAGGGCTTTATTACATGTATGTATTTCCAGGACCTGACCAAACATATTCAAATGGAGCGGGAGCTGTTGAGCGCCAACAGCTTTCTCAACAACATCATCAAGAGTTCGGCGGACGGTATCGTGGTAGCCGATCTTGAAGGCAACATCCTGATTTACAATGATTCGGCCGAGCGGATTCTGGGATACGGCGCCCATGAGGTCATAGGCAGGCCGGGTTCTCTGCATAAAATCATCGGCCCAGAACTCGCAGCAGAGAATATGCGGCGAATGCGCAGCGGCGAGTATGGCCCGCCCGGTAAACTCACCTCTACTCGGATAACTCTGGTCAGAAAAGATGGTGAAGAGGTCCCGGTAAGTTTCTCTGCGGCGATCATCGAAAAGAACGGCTCCGAGATAGGGACCGTAAACATATTTGCCGATCAAAGGGAACGCTTGCGGATGCTCAAAGAGTTGGAAGAGACCCGAATGCAGTTGATGCAGGCCGAAAAGATCGCTTCCATCGGAAGACTGGCGGCGGGCATAGCTCACGAAATCAATAACCCTCTTTCCGGCATCCTTATATTTGCCGATATACTTATGAGGGATTTGGCTCCCCACGAATCCACAATGCGAGTGAGGACCTTCAGGAAATCATCAATCAAACCATGCGCTGCAAAGAAATTGTGGCGCGTCTGCTGGAATTCAGCAGGCAGTCAGTCGATCAGAGATTTAACTACGATATAAACTCCGTCATTCGACGTTCGGCGGAACTGTTGACTCACCAGGCGCTTTTTCACAATGTCGAATTCGTATTCGACCTTCAGGCCGATATACCCGCGATGATCGGCGATCCGGGCCAGCTTCAGCAGGTCTTCATCAATTTCATAATCAATGCGGGGACGGCCATGAACGGCAGAGGCAAGATAACTATTACCAGCAGGTTCGAGCCGGTTGCCGAGCAGGTGATCCTGGAATGTGCGGATACTGGTCCGGGAATTCCGGCTGAAATCATGAGCAAGGTGTTTGAGCCGTTTTTTACCACCAAGGGGCCTGGGGAGGGTACAGGACTCGGGCTTTCCGTCGCATACGGAATAATTCAGCAGCATGGCGGCAGTATGTCGGTCAGGAACGCTCCTTCGGGCGGCGCCGTATTCACCGTCGTGTTGCCATTGGAATGTCCTGAAAAGACAATTGAATTCTCCCGTTGAAGCTGAGGTCAGCCAGTTAGAATCCGAGATCATTGAGGGTGGCAGCATGCAAACCAGTTTTGGTTGTCGATGACGAGAGGGTGATAAGAGAAGGCTGTCGCCGGCTTCTGGCGCCGGAAGGATATGAAGTTCTGACCGCTGAAAACGGCCGGGAGGCGCTGGATTTACTTTTGACCGAATCTGCGGACGTGATTCTTTGCGATCTTCTGATGCCGGTAATGGGCGCTTTTGAGGTCATCGAGGAGGTTAGGGTCAAATATCCGGATTTGCCGCTTATAGTTATCACCGGCCATGGTACGGTAGCTACCGCGGTAGAGGCAATGAGGAAAGGCGCATACGATTTTATCACCAAGCCTTTCGCGGCCGACCACCTGATGCTGATAATAAAAAGAGCACTGGAGAAACGGGCGCTGGAGCATTGTGCCCGCAAACTACAGGAGACCCAGGTCCAAAACCTCTATGACCTGTCTGTGGAAAAAAGCCGAATCAGGTCGATTACTAACTGTATGGCGGATGGAGTCCTTGTTACAAATCGCCATTTGGAGATAGTGCTTCACAATCCTGCTTTAATGAGGCTGTTCGGGTTCCCGGCATCTTTGCCGGAACCCTCCGCTCTGCCGGAGGACATTGCATCCGAGGGCCTGGAGAAAGATCTCAGAACCATTGTGGATTCATGTTGTGAAGAGGCCGGGCACGATTTCACGAGAATTTTGCAGAGATGGTAAATATATCCATGCAGTGTCGGCTCCCATACCCGGATTGGACAACCAGGTCCTGGGTACTGTAACCCTTTTTAAGGACGTTACCATTTACAAACAGCTCAATGAAATGAAGTCCAATTTCGTGCAGTTGGTTTCTCACGAGCTGCGGTCCCCCCTGGCCTCGATCAAACAACTTTTGGCGGTCGTGCTTGATGGGCTGGCCGGCGAACTGGGGGATAAGCAAAAAGATCTCCTGGGCCGTTCTCAACTGAAGATTCAGGATTTGCTCGATCTCATCACTGACTTGCTGGATGTGACCAAAATCGAGAGCGGTCAATGGTTTCAGCAACGGGCGCCTGTCAATCTGGCTGAAGTCCTCGATCATATCATCGAACTGATGAAACCCAGGGCGGAGGGCCAGAATATTTTGTTGAGGCTCGAAATCCCGGTAGAGATCCCTCTCATTGAGGCCGATCCCAGAAGCATGGAGGAACTTTTTTCAAACCTGATCAGCAATGCTGTCAACTATTCCCCCGACGGCGGGGAAATAGTTGTATCGCTCGCTCCGAGCGGGAATTTTCTGGAGGTCTGCGTCAGCGATACCGGGGTAGGTATCGACCCGGAAGAGATTCCAAAAATTTTCGATAAGTTCTACCGGATCAAGGACCCGAGAACAAGGCACGTGAGAGGCAGTGGTCTTGGGCTTGCCATTGTGAAGGAAATTGTCGAATCACATCGTGGATCTGTGGAGGTTGAGAGCAGACCCGGTTTGGGGACCACTTTTCGTGTGCTCCTGCCCACAGGCGGGTAGTTTAGAGTGGTTTACGGGCGGAAACATAGACTTATTGGTCCTAATTACCAACTTTTATCCAACATAGCTCAGGAGGCTGTAAATGGGTAAGTATGTTTTGATAGTCGATGATGACCCGGATATGGTTGAGACCGTCGGCATGATGCTTGAGAGCAAAGGCTATGAAGTGGGGAAGGCTTACGATGGTATCGAAGGTGAGGAGTCCATCCGGAAGAGGCGGCCGGACCTCCTGGTCCTGGACGTAATGATGCCCCGCAAGAATGGGTACGTCCTTTGCGCGGAACTGAAAAAGAACAAGGCAACGAAAGATATCCCAATAATTCTGCTTACAGCCGTAGGGGAAGCTGTGCCTGCCACCACCTACTCGCACGCTGACGGCATGGCCACGGAGGCCGAAGATTATATTCCAAAGCCGGTCGATGCTCAGGTGCTCATCGAGAGCATAGAGAGGCTAGTTGACTAGGAACTCAGAAGGCCCTCATGTCCGAGATCAGACTTGGAGGCATCAAAGTCATTGAAAACCGGGCCTACCTCTATTCATCATGTCGAAGGGGGACGGACCTCCTGGGGAACATTTGCTCGATTCTGGCGGCCAGCCGGATAAATCTGGGTCTGCTGACCCACGTGGCCGACAATGGGCTCGGGGAATCGATAACGGCTGCTAGTGCAAAGAGCGCACCCAGTTTTTCCGGCTATATGCTTGGGGCGGCCGGTTCAGACAAGTGTAAAACAGCGGAAATAGAGAGCGATATTTCCAGAATATCTATATTTCCGCATGATCAGAGGCCTGAGATAACAGGTTCAGTGATCACGATACTGGACGCCGCGGCAATCAAACCATACGGGTTTGCCAGCTCGCCTTCGGCTGTTACGGTTGTCATCTCTTCGTCGGATTTCGAAATCGCGATGGAAAGACTTTTTGATTCTTTCGCCTTTCCTGTCTGCGGATCTTATAGCGAATGGCAGGCTGTCTGCCGAATGGACGAACACCAGCTCAGTGAGGTGAAGTGCTCATACAGCGAGCAGATAATCACGATTTATGGCTTTACACGCCAAACAGGTTTGGATTTGTGGAACGTTTCTCTGCCGATCGAATACATGAGCGGTTTTGGGGCGTTTCTGTCAGAATTGGGTGAACTGGGCTTCAAGCTGCCTTTCCTGATTTCCAACTCAGCCCCCGGGGCAAAGAGACATTCACTTTTCGTTCGCTCTGGGAGAAGATCGGCGTGAAAGGGTAGGGCAGGCTTTCGATAAACATCTGCCGGGCCGAGACAGTTTTTGTCGCGGCCCGGTGTCGGTGCTTTTTCTGCACGGTCCGCATTTTGGCGACCGCTACGGAATTGCTGATGCTTTCGTGACGGCCCTGCGAAATGGGGGCATCCCGATCCTGGCGATGAGCTGTGCGGTTTCCTCCATTTCCGCAGTCATTGCGGGCAATGACCCTGATAAAGCCATAGAGGTTTTGAACACTCGTTTTCAGACCCCGGGTCGGCGATGATGGGCCCCCCCACCATTCATCTCCTGTATAGAGGCATCACAAACTTTCCCCTTGACCCCGAAAAGGCGACGCACAAATCGCCAACAAAAATTTTGGCAACAAATCCGTTTTAGACTTGACTAACGGGTAAATCAGTTGTTAATTTGTAAACAAATTTGTTGCCAACCTTATTGTTGGGAGAAAGCGGGATGGAAAAGAGGCTGAGGTCGGCGCATTATAACTGGGTTGTGGGGGATCTATTCTGGGATAGAGAGCATGAGATTGAAAGATTTGCCGAACTTTTGGACGAAGGGGCCCACGTTCTTCTTGTTGCACCACGTCGAATCGGCAAGACCAGTCTCATGCGCGAGGTTGCTCAACGGATCAGCGACAGGTACATATGTTTACAGGTCGATCTGCAAAAATCCTTTTCCCCCGCCGACGCCGTGGTGGAACTGAGTGTTGCCACGCGTCCCCACACGGGGCTGTGGGAAAGAACAGCAGACATATTTCGAAATGTTATACCTTCGGTCGCAAACACGATAGAATCCCTTCAGCTAGACGAACTTACGCTCACACTGCGGAGCGGCCTGACTTCAGGCGACTGGAAAGCCAAAGGCGACAGGCTGTTGAGCAGCCTCGCAAATTCCGGCCGATCAGTCGTTATTTTCTTCGATGAGGTCGCCATCCTGGTGAATCGAATGCTCAAAGGGAGTGATTACAAAATCACCTCTGAAAGGATTCAGGATGTGGATGCTTTCATGTCCTGGCTCAGAGAGAACAGCATTCGTTACAAAGGAAAACTCCGGATTGTTTTGACAGGGTCAATCGGTATAGAACCCATCCTCAGGCAGGCCAACTTAAGCGCCACCCTCAATACATTCGCGGTATTTGACCTTCCACCCTGGGATACGGAGACAGCGGTCGGATGCCTGCAGGCGCTGGCAAATCAATATGGAATCAAGTTCCGGGAAGGAGTATGCGCGGATATTGCCGACAAGCTTGGGTGCTGTATCCCTCATCACGTTCAGATTTTTTTTGATGCCATCTACACGAACTGCAAACGTCAAAACCAAAGGGAGGTTTCTCATGATCTTGTGGATGAGGTCTATCAAACGAGCATGCTGGGGGTGAGAGGCCATGCAGAATTGAGCCATCTCGAAGAACGATTAAAGATGGTGCTCGGGGCTGAATTATTCCAACTTTCCCTTGAGCTTCTTACGGAAGCCGCGGTAGCCGACGGGCTCACCATGGATGCCGCGATATTCCTGGCCCAACAATACCCTGTAGAAAACCAGACTCCTGTCTGACGTCTTGAGACAAATTTTGGGTATCTTCGAGCATGATGGTTACCTGCGGAAAGTGGGGGGGAATTATCAATTCGTTTCGAAGTTAATCAAAGATTGGTGGAAAGCCCATTTCGGGTCCTTCCACATTCTGGTCTCGATGCGGGTAGGCCGAAGATGACCCACCGCCTGATGAAATACAACCCTGCTTTCCTCAGCACAGATGAGTTGATTGAATCCTTTGTTGTGCGCCACGTCGACCTGGAACTCATCATGGAAGCTATCCATCACAATACCGGTCAATCGAACAACCATATTCTTGTTGTCGGCCCCAGAGGTATTGGCAAGACTACCCTCGTTCTACGTGCTGTCGCGGAAGTCGTGCATGATGCCGAGCTTGCACAGCGGTGGCATCCGATCGTTTTCGGCGAAGACAGCTACGAGGCCTGTTCTCCCGGAGAGTTCTGGCTTGAAGCGCTGTTTCATCTGGCGGCAAGCACAAAACGGGAGAGGTGGCGTCGAACATATGCAGAATTGAAATCCGAACAAGATGAGACTCGATTGAGGGAACGTGCGCTTTCCCAATTGATGGATTTTGCCGATGAGCAGGGCAAACGCATACTTCTCGTCGTTGAAAATCTCAACATGATCCTGGGGCAACAAATAGCCGGCGACGGCGCATGGGTGGTGCGTCATGTACTTCTGAACGAGCCCCGCCTCATGCTGGTTGGAACGGCAACCAGCCGGTTTGAAGAAATAGAGAATGCTGGCAAGGCGATGTATGATTTGTTTAAAATCCACGATCTCAAGCCGCTCAATACCCCCGACTGTCGCACCATGTGGTCGGCAATCACAAAAGAAGATCTCTCGGAGGGCCGTGTCCGTCCAATTGAAATCCTTACCGGGGGCAACCCCTCGACTTTTGTCGATCATTGCTAACTTCGCAGCGAAAAGATCCTTTCGTGAGCTGATGCTTGACCTCACGCAACTTATTGATGAGCACACGGAATACTTCAAAAGCCATCTGGATGCTCTTCCCGCCTTGGAGCGAAAGGTCTTCGTCTGTCTTGCAGATTCTGTGGGACCTGGTTGGTGCTCGGGTGGTTGCGAAGGCCGCCCGAGTCGATGTGAATAAGACAAGTTCGCTCCTGAACCGTTTGATGTCTCGCGGAGCTGTGGTTGTTTTGGAAAAACAGCGGCGGAAAAAAATGTATCAGGTCGCCGAGCGCATGTACAACATCTATCATCTCATGCGACGGCTGGGGGGCGCTCTGGCCGCATTTCGGCGGTGGTCAATTTCATGGTCCATTTCTACGAGGGCGAGGACCTCGTGCATGGAGCAGTCTCAATCGCAGAGGAAGCGTGCAGGCTAGACGGCGAGTTGCGGCAGGACCATTACCTTGCTTACGAGATACTTTTGCAAAAGATCCCGTCAAAAAAGTTGAAATACAAAATACTCAGGGTAACATCCGAGCACTTTTTCGAAATGCCGGACATACCGTCAACGATAAAGGAGTCATTCGATTTGATGAAATCGGTTTCGCTTGAACAGGCGAGGGCGAGGAGAGCTCCCAAATCATTGGACGGTGAACCACGGAAAATTGCTGGAAGAAAACCTCGCGATGCAGCTTCCTGGATCGCGCTTGGCTACAAACTGCGAAGTGCTGGTCGTGTACACAAAGCAGAGAGAGCCTTTAGAGAGGCCACTAAACTCGATCAAAAGAACGCCGAAGCTTGGGGAGGCCTAGCCAGAGTGCTCCACGAAGAAATCGGCCGATCTGGCGAAGCTGAGGCAGCTTACCGTAAGGCGATCGAACTGGAACCCAATAATGCGTGGACTTTGGGTAGATTAGGTGACTTGCTAAAAGAACTGGAGCGTATCGACGAGGCTTATGAGGTTTATCATAGAGCTACCGAAGTCGACCCCACTAATATGTGGGCTTGGATTGACTTGGGAAATCTGCTGAGGGAGCAAGGGCGGTTAGAGGATGCTTATGAAGCATATCATAGAGCTACCGAAGTCGACCCCACTAATGTGTGGGCTTGGATTGCATTGGGAAATCTGCTGAGGAAGCAAGGGCGGTTAGAGGATGCTTATGAAGCATATCATAGAGCTACCGAAGTCGACCCCACTAATGTGTGGGCTTGGATTGACTTGGGACATGTGCTGAATGAGAAACTGCGGTTCGAGGAGGCCTATGAAGCCTGCCATGAAGCTACTGAAGTAGACCCCACTAATGTGTGGGCTTGGATTGCATTGGGAGATCTGCTGAGGAAGCAAGGGCGGTTAGAGGATGCTTATGAAGCATATCATAGAGCTACCGAAGTGAACCGAAGGGAAGAATGGGGTTGGATTGGATTGGGAGATCTGCTGCAAGCGAGGCTGGACGGGCCTGAAAAAGCTGAGGCTGCTTATCGCAAGGCCCTCGAACAAGACCCAAATGTTGCATTAGGCTGGGCCAAGCTCGGCGAACTATTGCATGAAAAATTGGGGAAGTACGAAGAGGCCGAAGCAGCCTATCGGAAGGCCATCGAACTAGAGCCAAATGTTGAGTTCGGCTGGGCCAAGCTCGGCGAACTATTGCATGAAAAATTGGGCAGGTATGAAGAAGCCGAAGCAGCCTATCGGAAGGCTATCGAACTAGAGCCAAATGTTGCGTTAGGCTGGGCTAACCTCGGCGAGCTATTGCATGAAAAATTGGGGAAGTACGAAGAGGCCGAAGCAGCTTATAGGAAGGCTATCGAACTAGAGCCAAATGTTGAGTTCGGCTGGGCCAAGCTCGGCGAACTATTACATCAACAATTGGGGAGGCATGACGAAGCCGAAGCAGCTTACAGGAAGGCCATCGAACTAGACCCAAATACTGCGCGGAACTGGGGGATGCTTGGCCTACTGCTGCATGAAAAGCTGGGGAAGTATGACGAAGCCGAAGCGGCCTACCGGAAGGCGAACGAGCTAGAGCCAGTTGCATTCGGCTGGGCAAAGCTCGGCGAACTATTGCATGAAAAATTGGGGAAGTATGGAGAAGCCGAAGCAGCCTATCGGAAGGCTATCGAACTAGAGCCAAATGTTGCATTGGCTGGGCAAAGCTCGGCGAACTATTGCATGAAAAATTGGGGAAGTATGAAGAAGCCGAAGCAGCCTATCGGAAGGCTATCGAACTAGAGCCAAATGTTGCATTAGGCTGGGCTAACCTCGGCGAACTATTGCATGAAAAATTGGGGAAGTACGAAGAGGCCGAAGCAGCCTATCGGAAGGCTATCGAACTAGAGCCAAATGTTGAGTTCGGCTGGGTCAAGCTCGGCGAACTATTGCATGAAAAATTGGGCAGGTACCATGACGCACAAGCGGCTTACCTATCTGCACTCGACTTAGACGATGAGAATAATGTTGTGTGGAAATATCTGATGAGACTACAAATGAAGAACTTGAACGATCGGGATTCTGCCCGGAGACCGCTCAAGGGTATATAGAGAGCGAAACAGGTCCTCAGCCAGTCTAATAGATGCTGCATGTGCCTTCGCAGATACAGCACCCCGCGAGTTGTATCCTCAAGTGGCAAAATGGGTGCGAGAGGCTATAGAAAAGGAACCGGAAGATTGGGATGAGCGTCTAGTCCTTGCTCACCTATTAGTTTCTATTGGAAACTGGAAAGACGCCCTGGAAACCATATCGCGGTTTCTCACGAATACAGAAGCACTTGAAAACGCTGTTGGCGATGTAACTGAATTTTTCATATTTGCGGCTGCCTGTGGCTATCCTAAGGAGGCTCTCGATGCAATCAGGGTGACTCCGAGCGCCTCAATTATGGAACCATTGGTCACCGGGTTGCAGATTTTCCTTGGAGAAGAGCCCACTATCGCGAAGGAAATCCTGGAAGTGGGTCATGATGTTGCGAAAAGAATCGAAGTCCGAAAAGACCAGATGCGAGCCGCACTTGATGTCAAGGTTTAGGTCAGCTTATTAAGCAAGCCGGCGACCCCTCTTCAGTTATCTCTTACGAGTCGCCGGCTTGCAGGTGCAGCCTTTCCCTTTACCTCCGTCACGCATTTTTCTTGAGGTAAGTCCCTACTCTCGCCAGCAAAGTAGAGGGATCGACGGGTTTTTCTATGTAGTCACTGACCCTTAGCTGTAAACCAGTACCCAGCTCGTAGCGGCGACGGCCGGCATCCTCCCTTACCGATGTCAGTATGATTATGGGAATGTTGCTGTAGTTTGGCCCATCTGGGGTCCATAAGCTCCTCACATACTGCAAAACCATCCATCTTGGGCATCATCAGATCAAGGACCATCAAGTCCGGCTTTTCCGACCTGAGCTTGACCAGCCCTTCCCGACCATCCCTGGCCGTGACCACGGTATAACCATGGCCCGTCAGCACCACACTCATTGCTTCAAGGATATCCGGGTCGTCATCGACGAGCAATATCTTTGCTTTCGGCTCCATCTTATCTCCCATCTCTTAGACTTCAGGTCTTGGCAAAAGGCCCGCTTGCTCCACGATAATTGGTACTATATCTTCCCAGCCCACCGCCATTATATGGATTCCATGAACCTCCGGAATTTCCATAATCTGCTCAATGATCTCCAAGGCTTATCTTCAATCCCTCTTGCTTAACGTCGGTGGTCTGCTCCAACCTGGTTACCACCTCATCGGAGACGGTAACCCCTGAGACGTAGTCTCTCATGTAGCGGGCCATACCAGCCGATTTCACCGGTATGATTCCAGCCAGAATGTGTACCTGCTCGTCGAGACCATGGTCTTTAATCGACTTCATCCATTTGGAGAACTTGGCAACATCGAACACTGCCTGGGTCTGGATGAAATCGACACCAGCCTTAACCTTTCTTGCCAGCCTGAGCACGCGATATTCAAAAGGGTCTGCGAAAGGGTTTTCGACGGCTCCGATAAAGACAGGGAGCTCTCCGTTGACAGCCTCGCCGCAGATGAATTTACGCTCATCGCGCATTTTTTTCAATGTGCTGATGAGTTGTATCGAATCGAGGTCATAGACCCCCTTGGCAGTAGGGTGGTTGCCAAAGGACTGGTAATCCCCCGACAGGCAGAGAATATTGCCTATGCCCATCGCCACTGCTCCCAGGATATCGCTTTGTATGGCGATGCGGTTGCGGTCGCGGACAACCATCTGCAACACCGGATCCACTCCCACACGTTTAAGCAGTGTGCATCCGGCTAAGCTGCACATCCTGACTATAGCGGTTTGATTGTCGGTTACATTGATGGCGTCAGTAAAATTCTTCAGGCTTTCGCCCTTCTTCAAAACTCCCGAAGTTCCCGCTCCCTTGGGAGGGCCCACCTCGGCAGTAACAGCGAACCTCTTGGCCTCCAGCACTTTCTCAAGATTAGTTCCTGCTTTCATGGCTGGACATCTCCTCTTTCTTCCCAGTGTCGGGCTTAGCTGTCCCCTTGGGCAAAGTAAAGGTAAACTTGGCGCCTTTCTTGGATTCAGGGTAGGGGCTTTCAGCCCATATGCGCCCACCGTGAGCCTCAATAATCCTTTTGGCGTTTGATAGCCCTACGCCGGCCCCCCCTCCTATCGGGGCATCATTTCCTCGATAGAAGTCGTCGAAGATCCTGTGAAGCTCCTCTCCAGGGATCCCCGGCCCGTTATCCATAACCTCTACAACTATCTTTTGACCCTCATTGTCATCGGTAATCCTCAGGGTGACCTTGCCACCACTCTGTGTGAACTTGATTGCGTTCCCGAGCAGATTGATCAGCGCCTGCTGCAACCGGGTCTGTTCTCCCGGGACAACCGGCGGTTCCGTGTTCCAATCAGCCACCAGATCAATGTTCTTTCCGGCAGCCTGGGGTCTCACGTTCTCAAGGGAGTTATTCGCTATCTCTGCAATAGAGACTGCCTCCCGTTGCATGTCATGGGACTCGCTGCGGGTTATGTCAAAGATGTCATCGATCTGGGATACCAGCCCCTTGATCCTCTCCCCGGCTCTAAGCAGCAATTTTTCCTGTTGCTCGCTTATTTCCCCGGCATAGCCGCCTAGAATCACCTGATGCAAGCTTTGTATGGCAGCCAGTGGACCCTTCAGGTCGTGTGACGCCGTCGACAGCATTTTGGCCAGTATCTCCGTGGTGCGACACAGCCGGGAACGCGCAAGATCGACCAGCTTCTCCATCACGCGAAGCCCTGAAGCGGGATTATCAGCAAAGAGATACTGGACGGCCCGTCGATCTACAACCACCGTTGCGGTTTTTTCCACCGCATAAGCCGAAGCAAGATATTTCTGTGAACCAAACCCCGCCGACCATCCTACGGACTCCCCCCGGCACGCCGTCGCTATAGTAGCGCAACGGCGCCTTTGGCGGCCTAGAAGCCCCACCTCCACTGCTGCCGTTCCTTTAAGAACGATGAAAATATTGTCAGCCGAGTCACCCTCGCGGAACAGGATATCGCCGGTCTCGAAGGTCATTTTACGGCTGAATTGGGCAATCTTGTCCCTCTCTTCATCGCTAAGGTCCCCGAAAAGACTGGATTCCCTCAGTGCTTTCCTGATAGCGGCGGTTGGCAATTCACTCCTCCCTTACTGCTTTTGTATCGGGCGAGTCGGAGGGCCTCCGGTAAGACTGACGCCCCAGTCTTTGGGCGGTACTACATCTGTGAGCCGGTCCAGTCTGCCTATTCTGGTGAGCTGGTCTATGATCTGTTGCCAGCCGCAGGGTAAATCGCGTGAGACCTCGCACTTCCCATCCACCGACCCGCCGCACGGCCCATGGAGAATCTGCTTGGCGCACCTGGCGATAGGGCAGATTCCGCCGGTATATTCCAGCATACACTGTCCGCACTCCTGGCAGCGTTCCCCGTCCCGCCATTCCCCGTGACGACCACCAAGGGAAACGGTATTGCAGCCGGGGTGGACCACCTTGTCCACTACCGATGCCGCAGCCTGGACGCCGATGCCGCAGCAGAGCATCAGCAGGGAGTCGGAGTCCACGATCTTGCTCTCGTGTGCCTGGAGGGTCATCCTGGTGAGCTGCTCGTTGCAGGCGAAGTCAATGAGAGAGATACCGGTAACTGTTTTGCCTTCTCCCTCCAGCTTCAGTTTCATCTCTATCGCCTGTTGCTCGCCGCCGGTTTGACATCCCTCTGCACAACCCTTACAGCCCACAATGAACACCTTTTCTTCGCCGCTGAGGTACGAGAGGATCTCTTCCATAGGTTTCTGTTCACTGATAAGCATGTCCATCCCTCATCTAGCCAGTTCCCTGGTCTGGAGTAATCTCTTTCAATATTATCTCAACGACATCAGAGATGCGGCCCCGGAGTTTCTCCGAAAGCTCAATGCCCCATGCTACCTCTTTTGGCTCAACTCCGATGATGACAACCTTTTCAGGCTTGTTGCCGGCAATCTCGCTTAACTTAAGGCTATCCACAAAGCTGAGCTGGTGAATTGAGGTCATCAGGCAGGTTTCGAACTCAACGTCTTGCGGGCTGAACTTGTAGATAGCTCCAGGCTCACTGCCCCCGTAGACAGCATCTATCACCACCAGTCTGCTAACCGGCTCATCCCCCTGCCAGCAATCGGGGACGGTTCCGGCTTCGATGATTTCCACCGGGAAGCTTAAGGTCTGTGCGGCCAGTTCCCGAGCTACGTGCACTCCAATCCCTTCATCCTTAAGCAGCTCGTTGCCTACTCCCAGAACCACCACCCTGCCTCTGCGCCCTTTACTCATTTAAGCTACCCCACGCGAAACCTGGTCAGGGTTCTCCCCTTGGGTGTCATCACATGAATAGCGCACGCGAGGCAGGGGTCGAAGGACCTGACGATGCGCACCAGCTCAAAAGGATTAGCCTCATCCCTGACCTTGGTCCCGATAAGAGCCTGCTCCAGAGGCCCCGGCTGACCCTGGCCATCTTGCGGCGACATATTCCAGGTGCTGGGGACTACGCACTGGTAGCGGCTGATCCGCTTGTTTTTGATCTCTATCCAATGGCCCAGGGCACCCCGGGCGCCGTCTACGAGTCCCATCCCCTTTGACTCATCGGGGATTTCGTAAGGGACATATACCGGTTCTCCAGGCTTGAGCTGGAGTAACCAATCCCCCATGGAATCGGCCAGAACTTTTGCGCACAGGGCGCGCGCCAAGTGTCTTCCAAGAACGGAAAACAATGCCTGGGGTTGGATTGCCGCAGCGGATAGAGCCGAATCCACCAGCGCTTTAATTGCAGGCTGGCCGGAAACGTAGCTAGCTAGTACCCTGGCCAGCGGTCCGACCTCGTAAACCTTGCCGTCGTACCTCGGCGCCTTGACCCAGGAGTAGCCCTTACCCCAATTCTCGGTGGGCACAGTCTTCCCTTCGGCCGGTTTGAGACCGTTGGTGGAATCCTCATACCAGGAATTAGTAACATACTCGACGATCTTGGCCGGATCAACCGGCTGCCATTTCAGATCCGCAGAGACCGTTCCCTGTTTCATCAGCCGGTTTCTCCCGAGGTAGTCGGCGTCGGTTCCATCAAGGTCGTAGTTGCCGTAGGAGAGCAGGTTGCCGCAGCCGCGCCCTATTTGGAAGTAGTCGCCATAGGTCGTGGCGACGGTGAAGACATCGGGCAGATAGACATTGTCGATGAAGTCTTTTATTTCGTTGAGCCGCCACAGGAATGAAGTTATTTTGTCCACTGTGGGCACCTCGGTAACGCCACCGGGAACCACCGCCGGGTTGTGTGGAATCTTGCCTCCGAAAATAGCCAGCATCTCCTGGCCCTTGCGCCGGACGGCAAGCGCTTGCACATAGTGGCCGACCAATTCCTGGTCTACTTTGGCAGAAAAGCGGTAGTCCCCCTCGTAACGGGGAACGAAAGGCCCAAGCTCTCCGCGTTCGATGAACGTCTTCACGGTGTTCAAGGCGCTGTCTTTGCCGTCATATGCGGCTACCTTCGTCACATCGACATAGTCCAAAGCGGCCAGGTGATAAAAATGAAGAATGTGATCTGAGAGGTGAGCTGCGCCCAGGATCAGATTGCGGAGAATCCTGCCGTTGTCCGGTATCCTGTCAGCTATGCCGAAAGCACTGTCCAGGTTGAAGGTGGCGGCGATGGAGTGGCTTGTCGGACATACGCCGCAAATGCGTTGAGTTATGTGCTGCGCGTCACGCGGGTCCCTTCCCTG
Organism: uncultured delta proteobacterium; assembly: GCA_963757915.1. Lineage (GTDB taxonomy): Bacteria > Desulfobacterota > Syntrophobacteria > Syntrophobacterales > Syntrophobacteraceae > SbD1. The sequence continues at coordinate 129,853 of CAVWTD010000017.1, forward strand.
AAGAATAAGCTCGATGCCCCGGAAAAGAGTACCTGTGCTCTTAGCCTCCTTTACCGTGCCATTCTCCAGGTATGCTTCAACCTTGAGGTGTCCTTCTATACGGGTAACGGGGTCTAACAAAATGCGACTCATTTGTCCAAACCTCCTCTACTTGCTGGCGCCAATGTTGGGTAAACTGACGTCCGGGACCTTCTGATATATAGGTGAGACCAGATCGGGGAAGCCGGGGCTCGTGCAGCCGATACACATTCCGCCGCACCCTACGCACCAGTTGGCGCCGCCGTTCCAAAGCCTGTTTGGACAGTCAGCGTGAGTTACCGGCCCCTTACAGCCTAACTCGTAAAGGCATCCCTCATCGCTAAGCTTCTTGGCGAATTTTTTCTCATCATAGTATGCCCTGCGCTGGCAATTCTCGTGGATGAGACTGCCATAGAATGCCTTGAGGCGTCCGAACTCATCCAAATCCTCGGACTTGGGCAATCCCATGAGCAAAACACTTGCCACTGTCCCCATGAACCAATCGGGATGAGGAGGACATCCTGGGACGTTTATCAGGGGGGTATTGATCCCGTTCGAACGGAAGAACTCCGGTACGCTGACCGATTGGGAAGCATTGGGGGCTGCGGCAGCGATGCCGCCGTAAGCGGCGCAGGTTCCCAGGGCAATTACTGCCAGAGCGTCAGCACCAAGCTCAGCCGCCCTATCAGTGATCGGAACCAGAGCGCCGTTCCTCTCTCCGAGGCTGCAGTACCTCCCATTGGCGCGGGTGGGTATCGCCCCTTCCGCCACCAGTATATACCCACCCTTATGCTGCTTCCGTGTGTCTTCCATTGCGGTGATGACATGCTCCCCGGAGCCCGCCATCACTGTGGCCTGGAACTTCAGGCTCACATGTTTGCCGGGGAGGATTTCATCAATGAGCAAATTCTTGATTGTGGGGCTTACCGAGTTGAGGACTGAAACAGGGCACCCAGTGCAGGTAGCCCCTTGGAGCCAAATGACTGGATATTCGAGGGTCTTCGCCATTGCTGCTCTCCTTGTCACGACTTCGGCAAACGATTGATAGCCTCTGGGGTCTGTCCAGGGCTGTCACGAATCACAAGCGAGCCTACGAAAAAACCCGCAACAAGGCAAAGCGGGGTCTTTTCGCAGTAATAGACTTTAGTTGCTATTTTGGCTTTATTATTATGGATATTGCTGAACTCTTGGCAAATTGTCGCTCGAAGAGGAGTTTAACACAAAATAGTTGCGGTAGATGGAGTAAATTTGCCGGGTGGGCATAAAGAGCAATTCGCGTGCCAGCGTGTTATGCAGGTGCAGTAAATATAATATAAGAGATATTGATGAGTTACAAAATTCATCTGGAGGCGGTTGCATGACGGGCGCACTGCTAGTGAAACTAAAATACGACAAACTGAAACAATAAGTGGACAGTGGAGCAGACCGTCACGGGGAACAAGCGGAGCGGAAAAATAAAAAAATACCCTCTGATGCGGGGGTGCACAGGGGGTATCGGGATGAGAAAAATGCCGGTACTGCTAAACAGGTTTCAAGCAAGTTCAGCCTCCGCGAACCCAACTCGATTTCCTTCAGCCAAAAAGAATGCCTCCGGAAATGTCTAGTCCGGAGTCCGAAGATGGATGCTGATAATTAACTTTCGGCCGTGTATAAAGGCCTGCACGCTCCACGATCCCGGGTACCTTTCCCTCCAATTCGACGGCCATGATGTGGAAGCCGCGAACTCCCGGACATTCCTTGAGTTCATGGATCTGTTCGACCGCGAGGTTTATTCCTTCCGCAGCCACTTTGTCTTTTTTAGAGATCATTAAACCTTGGGTCTTGGCAGCAGGTCGGCCCGTTCGGCGATCTCGGGAACCCTGTGTTCCCATTCAATAGCCATGAGGTGGATGCCTGCAATGCCCTCCATTTCCTTGAATTCCTCAATCTGCTCCAGGGTTATCTTGATCCCCTCCTCTGAGACCTTTCCTTTGCCTGCCCCTTCAAGTCTCTTGATCAGGGCATCCGGCACATCCATGCCGGGGACAGATTTGGCCATGTATCGCGCCATACCGAGGGTCTTCATGGGCGTCAGACCGGCGAGAATGTAGCATTTTTCATGAAGGCCCATGTCCACGGCCTGTTTCATGAACTCCCGGAATCTTTCCATATTGTAAATACATTGAGTCTGGATAAAGTCAGCCCCTGCAGCAATTTTCTTGGCCAAACGATGGACTCGGAATTCACAGGGTTCGGCGAACGGGTTGGCGGCTGCACCAATAAAAAGCTTCGGCCTCTCATCGATGTCCTCACCGTTGAGGAACTTGCCGTCATCCCTCATTGTTTTGACCAGGTTGATCAATTGCATAGAATCCAAGTCGAAGACATTCTTCGACTCCGGGTGGTTCCCGAATTTTTGATGATCTCCCGAGAGGCAAAGCATATTTCGGACACCATGGGAGTAGACACCCAAAATGTCGCTTTGCATGGCCAGACGGTTGCGATCCCGGCAGACCATCTGAAAATTGGGCTCAAGCCCCATCTGCATGAGGATCAATGAAGCCGCCCAACTCGACATACGCACGACGGCTGTCTGATTATCCGTCACATTTACGCAGTCGACCATCCCTACTAAATGGGCCCCTTTTTCCCTAAGATGCTCAACATTGGCTCCTTTAGGGGGGCCGCACTCTCCGGTCAAGGCAAAATGCCCCGCCTTGAGAACCTTTTCCAGATTGCTTGCGGACTTCAACTCACTCATCCCCGGACTTCCTCCCTGACTAACCATAAATAAGAGTGACTCTGCTCAGATCACGCTGCCGAGCCTGTGGCAGTCTCCTTTTCCGTTTTCATATCTTCCCTTACCTGCTTGCGCGGCCCGCCGTCCCTTGAAGTGACCCAGTTCTTGGCAGGGATATAAGTCTTGATGAGATCCATACGACCCTGGGCCTTGAGACGGTCATGAATGAGATGCCATCCACAGGGAACATCGGGGCTGATCTCACAGCTGCCCTTGTTGCTTCCGCCGCAGGGGCCATTCATGAGGGACTTCGAACAGCGGGTGATGGGGCAGATGCCGCCTGTGAGGTGAAGAATGCAGTCTCCGCACATCACGCAGCGCTCGCTGAATTCTCCCGGGGCGTCAACAACTCCGATGAAGGTCGTATTAAGACCGGGCAGGACCGTTTTGTCGGGAAACTTCTCACCCAGGAACTGCACCCCGGCACCGCATGCTATGGAGAGGATGGCATCAGCTCCCTGGATGTCTCCGACGGCCTTTTCAAAGTACTCGTGTTCGCACTGCCGCTCGATTCCACCATCTTTGATCTCTATATCCACTCCCTCTTGTTTGGCCTTCATGCGCAGGATGGACCCGAGGATTTCGGCCTCCTTGTTGCCACCCTCATGACAGACCGCAACACAAGTATTGCAGCCGAAGACGAGAATCTTCCCGTATCCTTTGATCATGCCCCAAATTTCTTCATATGGCTTTTGTTTGCCGACAATCATGCCATGTCACTCCTTCCCGGCGCGTTTGCGGTCCGCCAGCCAGATGGGAGATGGACCGAGTTGCCTGATTCTTTCAGTAAATTCCGTACAGATTTCAGCCCATCTGGGCCCTTCGGCCGCGGAGAGGTTATACATTTCCACGCGTTTCGGATCGATTCCTACCTTGGGAATAAGGGCTTGGAGGTATTGGATTCTCTTCTTGGCGTTTGAATTTCCTTCCAGGAAATGGCATTGCCCGGGAAGTCACCCGGCCACAAAAACGCCATCGACCCCCCGCTCCAAGGCCCGAAGCACATAATAAGGGTCCAGTTTCCCCGTGCAGGGAAGCCGAATTATCTTTACAGTTGTCGGGTAAGAAAGCCTCATCACCCCAGCCAGATCTGCTGCCGCAAAAGCACAATAATGGCAGGCAAAGGCCAGAATATTCGGCTCCCAGCCCGGCGGGGTTTTCTGCACCTTTTCTATGTTAACGACCTCCTTGGCAGCCGTTGCATGGTCTTCGGTCATGCGATGATCCTCTCTTTTGAAATGTTCCTAATCACTTCATGCACTCTCTGTCAGGGCATCGATCATGGGCACGATCTGATCATCCCGAAAACAGTTTACCTGAAAGGCCTTGGCCGGACAGACACTGGCGCAGATGCCGCACCCCATGCATTTGACCTCATTGTGGCTGATCCTGCCGTCCTCGCCGATGTATGGCGAATCGAACGGGCAGAGCCTGAGGCAGGTCAGGCACGACATGCATATGTCCCGGTTGTGTTTGGAAACAATGCCGGAAACTCCCAGACGCTCGTGGGAGAGGACGACCCCCGCACGACCGGCGGCGGCCAATGCCTGGCCTATGGTTTCATCCAGGTTTTTCGGCGCATGTGCCAACCCGCAGAGGAAGATTCCTTCGGAGGGGAAGTCAACGGGGCGCAGTTTGACATGAGCCTCCAGAAAGTAACCATCCTGATTCAAGGTCAGCTTGTACATACGGCCAATATTCCCGGCTTCCGGCTGAGGCCTCAAGCCGGTGCTCAATACCAAATAGTCGGTTTCAAAGGTGACCTCTTCATTCAGCATGCCGTCGAATGCCTTGACGAGGACTTTCTGTCCCGCCGCCACAACCTGAGGTTTTCTCTCCGGTTCATAGTGGATAAAGAGGACGCCCAGATCCCTCGCTTTCTTGTAGTGATCCTCTCTCAGGCCGTAGGTTCGGATGTCCCTGTAAAGGATGATGACCGGGCTGTTGGGGTCTCGCTCCTTTATGGCAATGGCGTTCTTGACGGCATCCTGACAGCAGATCCTGGAGCAATAATTGTGGGGCTCTTCACGTGATCCAACGCATTGGATCATCACGTAGCTCTGGCCCGGGAGAACCCGGCCGTCCTCAATGCGATGCTCCAGTTCCCTCTGAGTCAGAACCCGGTCATTTTCTCCGTAGAGATACTCGCTCGGGCGATATTCTTCTCCACCAATGGCGACGACAACCACGCCGTGTTCGAACTCGGTTCCATCGGTTAGCGCTGTCCTGAAATTGCCTACAAAACCGTCCGTGCTCTTCACTTCCACACCGGTGTGGACAGTGATCCTGGGGTGTGCCCGGACTGCAGCGATTCGATCCTTGAGTAAGCCCTGAACATCGCTTATGCCAGCAGTCCTGCGCAGGTCTCTGATAAGACCTCCGAGCGAATCCTCCCTCTCCACCAGATGGGTCTCGTAGCCCTGGTCGGCAATGGCCATGGCCGTGGTCATTCCCGCAATGCCGCCCCCGATGACCAGTGCCGCAGGAGTCACCCCAACCGATTCCGTATGCACCGGTTGAAGGTTTCTGACTTTGGCCAGGTTCATCTTGACGATCTGTATGGCTTTCTCCGTGGCTTTTTCCTTCTGTCCCATGTGGCACCACGAGCACTGTTCCCGGATGTCGGCCAGTTCGAACAGGTACTTGTTCAGGCCGGCGTCCCGGATGGTCTCCTGAAAGAGGGGCGAATGGGTTCGAGGGGTACAGGAAGCCACCAGCACCCGGTTGAGGTTCTTATCCTTCACAATGCTCTTCAATCTCTCCTGATTGTCCTGAGAGCAGGCATAGAGCATGTTCTCCGCATGGGCCACATTGGGAGAGTCCTTGAAAGCCTTAACGACCGCGTCCACGTCTATAGTTTGAGCGATGTTGACGCCGCAGTGGCAGACGAACAGGCCTACCCTGGGCTCTTCTTCCGACACATCGCGCTCCGGGGGCAGCTCTTTGACCGATGTCTCCGTCCGCCGGGCCTCTCCCAGAAAGGCCATGGCTTTGCCTGCCACGGCGCTCCCCTGGACAACGGTCTCGGGGATATCCTTGGGACCCTGGTAGATGCCGGTCACATAGATGCCCGGTCGAGAAGACTCTACCGGTGCAGATTCGGACGTCTTGGGGAACAGGTATTCCGTAGTCTGGATGCCGAAGATCTCAGCTAATTGAGCAGCATCGTCGTGCGGTTGAAGCCCGACAGAGAGCACCACCATGTCGAAGGTCTCGTCTACCAACACCTGATCTTCCTGAGAGTATCTGAGGATCAGGTTTCCCGTCCCGGGTTCTTCCCTTATCATTGAAACCATGGCACGTTGGTAACGGACCCCGTACTGATCCTTGGCCCTTGCCACGTACTTGTCGAAATCCTTGCCGAAGGCCCTCATCTCCATGAAAAAGATACTGGGCTTCACGTTCTGATCATGCTCTTTGGCGATGATCGCCTGCTTCGTCGCGTACATGCAGCACACCGAGGAGCACCAAGGGTTTGCATTGTGGGGATCGCGGGAACCGACGCATTGGATCCAGGCGATCTTGTGGGGGTGTTGCCCGTCCCCGGGACGCTTGATGACACCCTTGTAAGGTCCCGAGGCGGAGAGGATGCGTTCAAACTGGATGGAAGTCACCACGTTGGGCCAGCGGCCGAAACCCAGTTCGCCCCGCACCCTTGCATCGTATCGCTTGAGACCGGGAGAGAGGATGATGGCCCCGGTATTAATATCCAAGTCCTTCTCGGTCTCTTTGAAATTGACGGCCTTGGCCGGGCAGATTTTTTCGCAGATCCTGCACTTGCCTTTCTGGAAATAAGTGCAGTTGTCTCGATCTATAACCCTGGTGTTCGGATAGGCCTGAGGAAACAGGGAAAAGATGGCCTTCCGAACCGTCAGACCCTGCTCGTATTCGCTGGTTACCTTCTTTGGACATTTCTCCTCGCACATGCCGCAGCCTGTGCACTTGTCCTTATCCACGTACCGGGGGTGCTGCTTCACCTTCACAGCAAAATCTCCGGCTGTCCCGCCAACAGAGACCACCTCTGAGAGAGTAATGACGTTGATATCCGGGTGGCGGCCTACCTCCACCAGTTTGGGTGAGATCATGCACATGGAGCAGTCGCCGGTGGGGAAGGTCTTGTCCAGCATGACCATGGTGCCGCCGATGGACGATTCCTTTGTAACCATGTGCACTTTGAAACCGCTCTCGGCAAGGTCGAGGGCCGCCTGCATCCCGCCGATGCCAGCGCCAACTATTACCACCGACCCGCGCTTCCGACTGCCTGCAGAGGATGGCTTACTCATAGAGGTTCAACTCCCTTAACAACACCGTAGCGTCCACGAAATGCCGATCCACCCCCAGATCCTTGGGTGGCATCCCGACGGCGACCCCGATCAGCTCGGTGATGAAATAAACGGGCATGCTTTTGGCAATGCCATAAGTGGCTCTGACCTTCTCCTGATATGCGTCCAGGTTGAGCTGACACATGGGGCAGGTGGTCACAAAACAGTTGGCCTGCCGGGCAATGGCGTCCTTCATGATCTTGGACATGAGCATGATGGATGTCTCATCGTCGTTTACCGCTGCAGAGGCCCCGCAGCAGTCCGTCTTATAGCTCCAGTCCAAAGGGGTTGCTCCCAGAGTCTCCAGGATGGTCTCCATGCCCTGCGGATTCTCCACATCATCCGGTGCCGTCACTCCATAGGGAAAACGTGTCAGCATACACCCGTAATAGCAGGCGGGCTTCAGGCCTTCGAGCTTCCTGGTAACCCTTTGGGCCAAATCTCCGGAATTCACCGCAGGCTGAATGGCCTCCAAAATGCTCAAGATCCTCGTCCTTCCTATGACCTTGTTGGACAACTCCCCATTGATCTCGTCCAAAAGACTCCGGTCGGACTTAAGCACCTTCTGGGTCACCAGCATTCGACTGTAGCAGGCGGAGCAGGGAATGACCAACTCGGCGTATTCCGACGCGTCCGCGATTCCCAAATTGCGTGCCGGCATGGCGATGGCGAGAAAATCGTCCATCTTGCTCGCCGAGGTGGCTCCACAGCAGTTCCAGTCATCGAGTTCGTGCAGGTTGATCCCAATGGCCGACAGCACCCGTTTACACTGCACATCGTAAATCTCACTGGATGCCTTCAGCGAGCAACCGGGGTAATAAGCTAGCTCCATGTTCTACTCCTGCGATGCCGGGGACTTTGAGAGGTCCCTCGCCCGCTCGCCGCCCTTCGTGATTAGCCGCCTGAATTCCTGTTTACCCTTGATCTTCTGCATGCGAAAGTGCATTCTCCCCTTCCGCAACATGGTCAGACCCAATCCGGCTTGACTTTTTTGCTCCGCGATTACTTCTGTGAACTTGAGCTTCGCCAGACTTCTTAAGGTATTCTTTAATTCGTAACGCCCCATGAATTCCAGTTCATTCAACCTGCCCAAGCGCTTGGCGGCGGCGATAAAACTATCGTGAAAGGCAGCCACCTTGGGGGACAACGGAGGAACATGGGCTTCCTTGGCCATTTTCTTTAGAGTGTCGACGATCCTGGCAGTCATGATGTCATTGGGACATCGGGTGCCGCAGGTAAAGCACGAGACACACTTCCAAACCAGAGGGTTATCGAGGGCCGCTTCCCTTTTGCCGAGAACGATCATCCGAATAAGGCGATCGGGGGTCACGTAACCGGTCTCTTCACCTACCGGGCACCCTGATGCGCAACGCCGGCATTGATAACAAGCATTGAGGTTTTGACCCGACCGAGCCATGACCTCTCCAGCCAGTGAGGAGGCTTGGTCCGGTCTGAATTCCAGGACTGTCGTCATGTATGTACTCCTTGTTAAAGCATTAGCCGGAATAATGCATCAAGTTGTGCGCCATGCATCCGAACCGGTTTTCGGGGTCGGATTCCGCCCGAAAAAGCTTTTCCGGCTTCCATGAATATACACCTCTGAAATTTTTGACGATTTTTCAAAATAACGCTAACACGCTCCAAAGGCAAACGAATGCTCATCAGTCAACATTCGCGTGTGGGGATTCGAGCCGTGCAAACCCGAGCAGCAACAAAAGAGTTACGTGGAAACGACTCCGAGGCACTCTCTTTTTGGCACTGTAATTGTAGTTCAAAACTATTGTTGGGGAAAGGGAAAAACGTATGTAATACGGAAATAGTCGAATAATTTTGGTCAAGTATGCGTCACATGTTGACAGGTCTGCGGCGAGATGGGAAAAAGAAAACCATTTACTATATCGCATTTTTATGTGCAAATTATTAGACAGATTTCCCAGGTAGGGATTATGAAATGAAAGAACCTGTCAGATTCGTCGGCGCGGGTCCCGGCGACCCCGAGCTTATTACGGTAAAGGGGATGCGCTTTCTTCAGAAGGCCGACCGTGTGGTGTATACCGGCTCTCTTGTTCCCAAGACCCTGCTCCATTATTGCAAAAAAGACGTTAAGATCTATAACAGCGCCTCTTTGACGCTTGAACAGACACATGCACTGCTCAAGGAGGGGTATGAGGCCGGAGAACACGTGGTTCGGCTTCATACAGGGGACCCGAGCCTATATGGCGCTATCCATGAACAAATGACTCTTCTGGACCGTGACAAAATTGCCCATGAGGTGGTGCCCGGGGTGTCGGCTGCTTTTGCTGCCGCTGCGGCAATGAAACAGGAACTTACTATTCCGGAGATCTGTCAAACTGTGATCCTGACCCGGCTCGGCGGCAGGACTGCAGTGCCGGGAAAGGAGAAATTAGAAGCCCTTGCTTCACACCGCGCCTCTATGGTCATTTATCTTAGCGTTCAGCGTATCGAAAAGGTGGTTGCCGAACTGAAGGTGCATTATGCGGTTGATACGCCCGCGATAGTCGCCTACAGGGTAGGCTGGCCGGACGAGAAACTGATTCGGGGGACCCTGGAGAACATAGCCGAGAAGGTGCGGACCGAGAAAATCGAGCGCCAGGCGATCATCCTCATTGGGGAGGTATTCAAGATAAAGGGTCTGTCCGGCAAAAAGAACAAAAGGTCCAAGCTCTATGACGAAACGTTCGATCATCAATTCAGGGATGGTGCAAAACCCGAGCAATCAGAAGACGGCGATTTTCGCCCTGACCCTGAAGGGCGCTGAACTCGCGGTCAGGATAAGCGCGAGCATCCCCGGCAGCGCTTGTCTTTGCAATTATCGTTACGCTTTGCCGGGGATGACTCTTTTCGAGCATATATCCGAGGTTTTCCCATCAGCGTGGCGCGAGTGTGACTCGATCATCTGTATAATGAGTTGCGGAATAGCGGTCCGAATGGTTTCTGCTCTGCTGGAAGACAAGACTGTAGACCCGGCGGTTGTCGTTCTGGACCAGGATGGCCGCTTTGCGATAAGCCTTGTTTCGGGTCATATAGGCGGGGCCAACGAGCTGGCGAGAAAGGTTGCCCGGATCACCGGCGGGCAGGCCGTCATAACTACGGCTTCCGATCTCCAGGACAAGCCCGCCATAGACTTGGCCGCAAAGAGTGCGGGCCTGCTGATAGAAAACAGCGGAATGCTGAGCAGAATCCAGGCTGCAATCCTGGATGAGGAGCCTCTGTGGATATTCGATCCCGATGGGCTTCTGTTAAATCATTTGCCGACGGATCACGGTTTGCAGGTGATCAACGCCGACGGGGAACCAGGCGCTCTTAGGTCAGGCCTCGGTATATCGAATTTTCCATCCGAACTGAACGCGACGCCGGCGATCTTCCAACCGAGTCCGTCCGTCGCACGCAATTCGCGTCCCGACGCAATGTCCCACAATCGCAGGGTGCTGTCGTTGCTGCCGCTCACGGCCGTGGATCCATCCGGGCTGAACGCCACGCTCGTGACGCCGGCCTTGTGTCCGGTAAAGGTGCGCACTTCGCCGGCCCGTCGCCGTCTCCCACAATCTCAACGTGCCGTCTTCTCCGCCGCTGAGCAGATACGCGCCGTCGGGACTGTACGCGACGCTCGTCACCGCGCCCTTGTGTCCCGCCAGCGAACGAACTTCGCCGCCATACTCGGCGGAAACCTGGTCGAGCACTTTTTTCGTTCGCGTCTGATTCGGGATCAGGTCATCCACGCGACTCGCCAACTGCCGCGCGGTGTCGTAATTCTTCTGTTTCAGCGCCTGCTCTGCCCCGGCCAGCAGCGGCGCGGCTTCTTCCCAATCGATCTCCTTCATCAACGCCCGCGATCGGGCGCATCGGGCAATCGCGCGCGCCTGGTCGATTTTTCCCTGACGAACCATCTCCATCGTCGCGGCGGTCAATTCACGCAAGACGCCCGGCTGGGCAATGAGCAAGGTCCAGGGCGTGTTGACCGCCCATGCTATTCGGGCCCGATTGGCAATCTCTGATCGTGGACTTCCGCGGCATCGGCAACCCACAGCTGTTGGCCTTCCTGGGCCACGACAAAGTACGGGGCGCCCACGTGCTTGACGAGAACCCGGCCATCCTGCTTGGTTTTCAACACGCTCATCCCCTTGGACAGCGGTGAGGGTGTTGAAGAACTCGCTATACGCCGCCTCCGAGATGTTGTTCTTGAGGTCCTGTTCCAACGCCAGCGTGCCGAGCGCCTTGGCGACTGCGGCTTCGTCGACGATTTTCACCGGGACACCGGCGGCCGGTCCGTCGGTTGATCGGAGAGTGATTTCGACCGGTCCCCCGAATTCTTCGACCTTCTGCTGTACGCAACCGAAGGCGCACAGGGCGACACACAGAGACACCAATTGCCTGATTCGCGGGCTCATCGCCATTATATAGAGCAACGTATGTGCCAGTACGGGCCGCCGGTGACGTTTCCTCAGCTACATCGTCCTCGCCGCTGGGATGCTCGGTCGTCGGCTCCCAAAGATTGGAGAGATTCGCGTGTTTGTTAAGAATTGTGCGGACTGGTTAACGTGGCGATCATCGTAATCTCACCATCCTTCGACTCCGGTCTCGAGATACGACAGAGCTGCCCCGATGACTTTCCAGTAGTCGTTGAACGTCGAAGCCCCGCCGTAGCTAACGGGATAGGACGATCCCCTAGTTGACATTCGGATTCCTGCCGATTGTTCCTGCGGCAAGATGTCTCTATCATAATCCCGGTCGCAGAGGGCGTGGCAATGTGTTCGGACTGAGTACGGTCATGTCCCGCGAGGAGAAGGAGCCAAGGAAAGGAGTATGAGAGCCATCCGCCGTTCCGATCAGTGCTGTAAGATTCCCGAGCCAACCATCGAACCAAGGAGATTCGTCAATGAGTACGACCAGAGTGTCCACAGAAATCAACCATGATAGCCAACCTGAAAAAGTGCTCCGCATCGGCAGGACACAGGCCGCCGCGGAACACCGCGACGCGATCCGGCCCTTCCACAACCAAGTACCGGAAGCAGAACTTACCGAATTGCGCCGGCGGATCAACGCGACAAAGTGGCCTGAGCGGGAAACGGTCACAGATGCATCGCAAGGAGTACAGCTCGCGACGATCCAGGCGCTCGCGCGCTATTGGGCGACAGAGTACGACTGGCGCAAGGTCAGGCCAAACTGAACGCGTTGCCGCAGTTCATCACTGAGATCGATGGGCTGGACATTCATTTCATTCACGTCCGTTCGAAGCACGAAAATGCGATGCCGCTGATCGTCACGCACGGATGGCCCGGCTCGATCACCGAACAGCTGAAGATTATCGATCCGCTCACCGATCCCACCGCACACGGCGGAAATGCGTCGGACGCGTTCGACGTCGTGATTCCGTCGATGCCGGGCTACGGGTTTTCGGGCAGGCCGACCACGACCGGCTGGGACCCCGCCCACATCGCACATGCCTGGGTCGAACTGATGAAGCGCCTCGGGTACAGGAAATTCGTGGCGCAGGGCGGCGATTGGGGCGCGATCATCACCGAGCTGATGGGCGTGCAGGCGCCACCGGAATTGCTGGGCATTCACACCAACATGCCTAACGTGATTCCACTCGACATCGACAAGCTGGCCTTTTCCGGCGCGCCGGCGCCGGCGAGTCTCTCGGCCGACGAGAAGCTCGCTTACGAGCGGCTGAGCTTCGTCTATGCGAAAGGCATCGGCTACGGCTTCCAGATGGGGTTGCGACCGCAGACACTGTACGGAATCGCGGATTCACCCGTCGGCCTGGCAGCCTATTTTCTCGATCACGACGCGCGCAGCTATGAGCTGATCGCGCGCGTCTTTAACGGACAGTCTGAGGGCCTCACGCGCGACGACATCCTCGACAACGTCACGATCACCTGGTTGACGAACACGGCGCTTTCTGGCGCCCGTCTCTATTGGGAGAACAAGGGGGCGTCGTTCTTCGCTGTCAAAGGCGTCGTGATCCCGGCGGCCGTGAGCGTCTTCCCGGATGAACTCTATCCCGCCCCGCGCAGCTGGGCGGAGCGGGCGTATCCCAAACTGATCCATTACAACAAGGTCGACAAAGGCGGACACTTTGCGGCCTGGGAGCAACCGAAACTCCTTTCAGAAGAGGTTCGCGCGGGCTTCCGATCGCTGCGGTAGGTTTCTTCACAAGAGAGGAGGAAATGCGCGATGCCCAACCATTTGCAGTTCAACATCGACCGCACCTATCCGGGGCGGTGGACGATCACCTTCAGCAACCCGCCGATTAACATGTTTGTTCCCACAACGATCGCCGAGTTAGGAGCGCTACTACCCACCTCGAGGTGAACCGTCCGTGAAGGCCGTCGTGTTCCAGTCGGCGAATCCC
>CAVWTD010000018.1:0-137334 GCA_963757915.1 uncultured delta proteobacterium
TTTCACCGGTCCAATCGCCTCGAGTGAAGAGGATAGGGAGGATTTCCGCCTTAGCCTTTGACGGTGCTCCATCCCAAAACAGTCCATGAAGTTTCTGTCTTGATCGGCAGTCCATTCGGTCTCGCCGAGAATGTTCATAAGCGCAGGGTTCATATTGATGATTCGTCCATCGAGATCAGCTATGGCCAAACCATCGCCGGCATTATCAGCGAACTTTTGAAAAATCCGCAATTGCATTTCAGCGCGCTTGAGCTCAGTGATATCGTTCCCGATGCACAAGACTTCGGCAAGCCGGCCCGACTGATCATAGACCGGCTTGTTGGTCCATACGATCCAGACGCGCTCGCCGTTACTGCGTATATTCTCGTTTTCGCTCCTCTCATACCTTTCAGGATGTGCGGCCAATTCCCGAATCATTTGAACCAGGTCCCGCCCTCCAGTCTCAATTTCGGGAACGATGGTTCCAATAACGCCGCGGCCGAGCAATTCTCGTTCTTCATAGCCGAAAAACTTCTGGGCGAATTCGTTTAAGAAGGTCACTCTGCTAAGTACATCCATTTTGAGAATGATGCTGTTGGCGTTTTCCACCAGTTCCCGATATTTCTGTTCGCTGCGGCGCAATGACTCTTCGGCGAGATTGCGGTCCAGAATTTCCTGCCTCAATTGGGCAGTCCGTTCGACTACCCTGTCCTCCAATTCCGCGCGCGCACGCTCCAAGCCGGCGACGGCTTCAGCGCGTTCTTTTCGCGCACGCAGCGCCATGATGCCGTGGGCGAGATTCTTGCCCAGCTCTTCCAGAAGCCCTACCTCCGCTGCATCGAAGGCATTGGTTTCGGCAGCATAAATAGCCAGGGCGCCGAAGCCGGCGCCCTCAGCCTGGAGGGGCACGGAAATGACCGAACCGAAGTTGAGCTTACGGAAAAAATCATACCACGGTGCAAAATTCGGATTAGTGAGGACATCCCGAGCTATGCAGGGCTTGCCAGATCGGATGGAAGGGCCGACACTGCCGCGCCCATACTCGTTGTCTGCCCAGCTGACGTTGAGCTGTTCCAAAAGGTCCCCGCCAGGACCGGCATGGGCAACCACGCGCACGGTGCGCGCATCATCTTGCTTTGCATATCCCACCCAGGCAAGGTAGTAGCCGGCCGGACCCACGGCTATTTTGCACACATCCTCCAGCAGAGTCAGTTCCTCCGTGGCCTGGACCACAGCCGCATTGCAGTCGGACAATAGCCGTAACGCGCGATCAGTCTGACGTAGGGTTTCCTCCATACTGCGGAGTCTTTTCCTCAGTTCTTCTATTTCTTTGTTACCTTGCACCTTGGATCTATCCTCTCCACTGTCCACCCATTTCCTCACCCTTCGATTGAGGGGAGAATACCCGGAATGAAGCCCCGCACTTCGCTTGGCCCTCCACGCCAACGACTCCATTGTGAGCCCGCATCAGGTCCTCATCGCAGTCTCATCTAAGGCTCTTCGAACCAGCACAGCAAGATCTCTGAATGTGACGGGTTTCATGAGAAACCCCTTGATCCCGAGTTTCCCGATCCTCTCGGGGCTAATATGTTCGCTGAAGCCGGTGCAGATGATTATAGGCAGTTCCGGTTTCAACTGGAGAAGTTCTCTCGCAAACCCCAGGCCCGTCATACTCGGCATGGTCATGTCGGTAATCACGAGATCGAAGGGTTGGTTCCCGGGTTGATTAAGAAAGCTCTCCAGGGCTTCCAGACTGCTCGTCCTGCATGATGCTTCATATCCAAGACTTTCGAGCATATCCCTCATTGCGTTAGCGAGACCCGGCTCGTCGTCTACGACCAGGATCCGTTCATGCCCACGGGGAAGGGAGGGTTCGACTGCGTCCGAAGAGAGCGGGCTTTCGGCTGCAGGAAACAGCACCGTGAACACCGTCCCTTTGCCCGGTGCGCTCTCGACTTCAATTACCCCGCCGTGACCCTTCACAATGCCGTGAACGACCGAAAGCCCCAATCCCGTGCCAACCCCTGCTTCCTTGGTTGTGAAGAAGGGGTCGAAAATGCGATCCATGATGGCCGGACCTATTCCATGCCCGGTATCTTTCACGATTAACTGTACGTGAAGGCCCACCTGGAGTTCAGAGTAACGATCGCCAACCTTCGGTTCCAGCAAGACATCGGCCAGCGTGACCTCCAGGGTCCCTCCCTGATCACGCATGGCATGAACGGAGTTGGTGCACAGATTCATCAAGACCTGATGAATCTGCGTGGGGTCTCCAAGGACGGTCGAACGACTGCTGATGTCCGTCCTGATGTCTATGGTGCTGGGGATGGTCGCCCTCAGCATCTTCAAGGCCTCCTTGAAGAGGATACTCACCTGCACCGGCTTCTTCTCTTTGTCACCTTGGCGGCTGAATGCCAGGATCTGCAGGACAAGGTCCTTCGCCCGATCGGCGGCCTTGAGCACCGCGTCTAACTTCATGGTGACCGTGGGATTGTCAGGAATGGACCAGCGGGCCAGTTCAGTGTATCCAAAAATAATCCCGAGGATGTTATTGAAGTCGTGGGCAATGCCTCCCGCCAGAGTCCCAAGAGCTTCCATCTTCTGGGCCTGCCGCAATTGAATTTCCGCACGCCGCCGTTCTTCTTCCGCACGCTTGAGTTTGGTAACGTCAAGCACGGAACCGATGAGACCGGCGAGCCTGCCGTCCGGGCTGCAGAAAGTGGCCTTGTGAAAGATGACCTCGTGCCGCAGACCATCGCTGGACTGAACTGCAGCCTCATAGGTCTGCGTTCCGGGATTGCGCAAAAGCTCCTGGTCTGCCGATGCATACTGATCAGCCAAATCCTTGGGCGAGATGTCGTAGACGGTTTTCCCGACGATGTCCTTCCTCGGAGTGCCGAAAAACTGCTCGAAAACCCGGTTGCATCCCAGGTATCGGCCTTCGGCGTCCTTGTAAAAGACTGGGTAGGGCATCGCATCCATGAGATTTTGCAGGAAATCGACATTGCTGCGCAGTTTTTCCTCCGTCACCTTGAGTTCGGTGATATCGACGACCACTCCGGACATTCGTACGGGTTGACCCGCTGCATCGATAAAGAACCGTCCCTGACCCGCTATCCAGTGTTCCGAACCGTCGGGCCAGTTGACACGAAACTCGTGCCGATACAGACAGCCTTGCGCTCGGGCCTGAGCCACCTTTATTTCCAATTGCGCCAGGTCATCAGGGTGGATCGATCTCCGGAAGGTCTCATAGCGGCCGTCAAATTCCTCCGGCTTCATCCCAAAGAGCCGCGCGTGGCCCTCGGACCACACAATCTCGCCAGTTGTCAGATCCCAGTCCCACGTGCCCATTTCACCAGCGTCAAGGGCCAACAGCAAACGTTCTTCACTTCGTTGAGCGCGCAGGGTCGCCTGCTCGGCTTCCAGCAGTTTTTTTTCGAGTTTGCGTACAAGGACTTCGGTGTATTCTTGGAGCAGCATCTTTTCTTCATCCGCAGGTTCGCGCGGGGGCTTCAGTTTGTCAGACTCGGCCTGCCTCAGTACTTCTTCGATCCGGGCGATGAACACCTCCGGCTCGGCGGGTTTAATGATGAAGGCGTCAGCACCAAGGTCCAGAACAAGACATTCATCTTTGGGATCGGTGTAGGTGGCGGTATAGACCACAAATGGAATGCGGTTCAGGCGCTTGTCTGCCTTCCACGACCGCAGGAGTGTGAAGCCGTCCATGACGGGCATGAGCAAGTCTGAAATGACCAGATCCGGTGGCGCCTGGCGAGCTTTGAGCAGAGCTTCGGCACCATGCCGTGCCGTGGCTACCTCATAGCCGCTGCCTGCCAGAAGAACCTGCAACATATAAAGGCTCTCTTCCTTGTCGTCCACTACCAGCACCCGGATCATAAGACGTCTCCCTTCTTCGACGATCTCCAGTGAACGCTGACTCCGATCATATAGGTCTAAGGGTTGATCGGTTTCTATACACAGCGGCATAAATAATTGCGCATCGAACTCCTCAAACAACAGCTAAGATTGGCTCTGATTGTTCATTTGCGTGTCTGGCTATGCGCATCTATTTACGGCGTCGCGTATAGAATAGTCATCGCAGCCGGCAGCCGGGATTTTCTCTGTCAATAGCACTTGAGGATGTCTGCTGAGCAATGCGCCGGTAATCTGTTCCGGCTAAAGACCGATAATCTACTCGTCCCGCCTCGCCATGCCATTTATAACCAGGAAGGCGCCCCGCGAACGCCCAACGCATTTGATAGACCCTGCGTAGCGGGCGCCTTCCGCGCTTCGCGAAGTACATCGCTGAGGGGTGCCCGCAATCGATATGGCATCTTCTTGCCCAGTGTTGTTCATAAGTCTGTCTTACGAGAAATCGAGGGAATAGTCGCCGGTCGTGCCAGGGGCTACACTTACAGTCTGTCCCTTCAGGTTCGCCTTTGATGCTATCCCCCTGTCTTTTCGGGCAACGGTCGCCTCGTTCTTATCAAGGGGCTGGATGGTGGCCGATATTGAGAACCTACTACGGCGAATGAGGCCTCCCGCCCCCGCCCCGTCTCCGGTCATAGACAGGTCAGGGATAGCGTCGAGAATGAGCGGTCGGCCTCCGCGCTAAGCGCTCACCCATCGAGCAGGGAGGCCGGCAAGCACGCTTCACAAGGTGAAGCCGTGCGAAGCTCGCGAAGCGTGATCTTGACACCATTTTCACTTCACGTTTTGATGTGCTGCACATTTGGCTTGCCTCCAAACGCACCACGGGTACTATCTGCACTGTCTGCATGGCTGCGCGTGCAGCTCTCGCTTTTTGAAAATTTGTACTTCAGGACACTATCACCGTTTCGAGCGAGCGCACAGACATGAAAGAATCGACTAGGGTATTGAATAAGTCTATCATACGAGAGTGAACGCATGCGATTATTCACAGCATCCTCCGGGTTGCGCCGTTAATAATAAGTGCGGTATGGTCGAGATTCTTGTCGATGCGGCTCCGGAAGTGTCGGGAGTTGATCCGAAAAAGATTAGCGAGTGAGCATACCATAAGTATCCGAATTAAGTTAATATTACAACATAATTATTTGAATGCAACCACATTCATCCCTTTGATTGGGGTATTAGAGTTGGCCTTGTATTCTCTCCCCTCATACTGGAGTTTCGGTTAACACTACTTCGTCAAGTACCGTAGGGTGGGCAAACGCCAAGTGTTGCCCACCGCGAAATGGTGGGCACGATGAAACCGTACCCACCCTACAGCTATGTGTAAAGGTTTGCGTGATGACTTAACGTTGTAGTGTTAAGGCGATGACGCTATCATGTAGAAAGGTGGTGACATTGAAGTGCTCCAACATTCTCCGGATTGCAATTAATGGGGAGATTGACTGGAGACTACAGAAGTTCGAACTCAACCGGCCCCGGTGATGAACCCGCTAAAATGGTGAGAGCCGAGAAGGAAGGCGCCACAATTGGCCCTACTCACGGCTCTCTGAGGAGGATAAGGCCTCCCGTGATATTGTCGGAAAGAGAACTTAAGGTCTGAAGCAAAATTAGCGACAGTGTCCCGGAATCCACTTTCCTTCTGCGTTGTGATGGCCGGGGACCCAGTGCCGATGTTTCCAGTGGGCCTCAATCCATTTCCCGTGTTTGTTGTAGTGGCCGTCAACCCAGACCTTTTCGCAAGGAGGGTGGGCGCTTACATCAACGGCTGTGAAGACGGCCAAAAGGGCCAAGCAGACACTAAAAATCAGCAGTTTCATTTTCAACTCCTCATTCCTTTCTGATTGGATGTGGTTCGGGTAATTCATTTGATCTTGCCTTAGAGACAAGGGAGCAAGGCGTTTCGTCTACACGGAGTAATATTTTCCTCGGTTACTCCCGGGCTATACCCGGATAAAGAATTTGGAAACTCTTGATTTTATGTGATCATTATGGATGATAATCTTCGGATGTGCGGCAATCCGGTTGCCTGGCCGTCGCGAAGACTATAGATGTTTTTCCCTCACACCGAAGCTCGAAATAATTTAATGAATCCTGACGATGGTGAAAACCCATGCTGTTTCCAGCGGCTCGCCGGGGGAATCGTTTCCCGCCGGTTGGATAGAAGCTCTATCAGCCACTGGGGTTTTCACACTGAGCCGGCTCGAACTTTGTTGCATATCCTGTATTGTGCTTATCCTATAAGTAAATTAATTTTAATGTCGAGATCATAACAGCGGAGTTTACAGGTGACATGTTTGGCTTCAAAAAGCGGCGGCGGGAAAAACTTCGAAACCAGCCTTTTCCGCCTGCCTGGCTAGAAATAATCGAAAAGAATGTGCCCATCTACCACCGGTTATCCGGGGCGGACCAAAAAGAGATCCAGGGGCATATCCTTGTTTTCCTCGCCGAAAAGAATTTTGAGGGTTGCGGAGGGCTGGAGGTGACCGATGAGATCAAAGTCACCATAGCCGCCCAGGCTTGTATCCTGCTGCTGCACCGGCAAACCGATTATTATCCGGGACTCTACTCAATTCTTGTCTATCCCAGCGCCTTCATAGCGAAAGGACACGTGGAACTTGCCCCTGGTTACTATGGCGAAACAAAGCAAGTACATCTCGGGGAATCCTGGAGTCGCGGCGCGCTGATTTTATCCTGGGATGATGTTCTAGCCAATGCCGGGGATGTTCACGACGGGCACAATGTGGTCCTGCACGAATTCGCTCATCAACTGGACACCGAAGACGGCCATGCAAACGGGGCTCCACCCCTGCCCCACAGATCGATGTATGTCGCCTGGGCCCGGATATTGGAAAAGGACTACTCAAAGTTGCGGAAGGACGCAGAAGAGGGCCGCTCCACAGTGCTGGATGAATACGGCGCTACCAACCCGGCGGAATTTTTTGCTGTTGCCACCGAGTGTTTCTTCGAAAAGCCCGTCCAGTTACAAAGGAAACACCCGGAGCTCTATGAGGAGCTGAAGCTCTATTTTCAACAAGACCCGGCGCAATCCCTAAGAGGCTTATTTACGGACAAGCCCTAAGACTCGATCGTGACATTTACTGCGGCTGCTTCACTCTCCCCTGCTCGGCGGAAATCAGTTCCGATCACGATAATTTTCTGTTCGGGCGACTTTCCGGCGTTGAAATCGATTGCCTCCAAGACTACCTTTAGATGAGTTGGATCGCTATTTTTCTCAATATCCGGAGGTAAGCCATGCGAATGCTTCTAAATGTAAAAATCCCCCATGAGAAGTTCAACGAAGCTGTCAGGGACGGCAGCGTGGGCCAAAAATTGCGCCGCATTCTCGAGGATATCAAACCCGAGACAGTCTATTTTACTGAGCAGAACGGCCAGCGAGGAGCAATCCTGATCGTCGACGTGGCTGACCCTTCCAAGATCCCGTCAGTTTGCGAACCATGGTTTCTCGCCTTCAACGCTGATGTCGAACTCCGCATCCTGATGACGCCAGAGGACCTCCAGAAGGCCGGCCTGGAAGAGCTTGGGAAAAAGTGGTCCTGATCGGTGGGAGAAGAGGGAGTCGATGTCGTCCCATAGCTTGCCCAGCCGAGCAGCCTATTAAGGAACTTTCTTCCTCGTAAGACAGACTTATGAACAACACCGGCAAGAAAATGCCATATCGATTGCGGGCACCCCTCAGCGATGTACTTATTACTTAGGAGGTATAGAGATCAGGGTGTAGACATGGCCGGACATGAGGCGCCCTTCTTCTATGTTACTCTCTTTTTGCATGGCCAGCGTCCTGAACACCGGCCCCATATGCTTTCGGAGCTGTTCATAAAGGGCTTTCCTCCTGCATTTTGGAATCCACACCACATGATACTTGCAGTCCCAGACTGGGTGGCTTAGACTTGGGCACTCATCCATACGAAAGCTTTCCTCATTGTAAACCTTGAGCGGTTCACAAAATGAAGGCTTTATTATATTCCCGGAAATGTCAAACTCTGGGAGTATCCCGGCAGAGCCAAGGATTTACCCATGATTAATTAGACGAACAGGCTTCACATGGGAACTGAATGAATAGAGAGATTTTCTTCGATTTCTTTGGCTTCCGAGTGGCCGTTAAAGGCAGCAATGCTGAGATCCTTGAGGATGTGGATCGTGACTTTTCATACTTCAGCACGGCCATGACGAACGCAGACGCGCAATTGGAGTTAGTCGGCGACCATGGCCCGCGCGATCTTCTTCCGCAGGTCAAAGCAGCTCTCCATACACCCAGAAACATCGTCTACCGGGACGGTGATGTGTCATACATCGATTACTTTGGTCGTGCTTTGACGGTTTGTTGGGCTAAGGAAGGGCGGTACCGGATTTTCTGCCTTGACCGAGACCTCGCTCACGAGATCGCTTTCCTCACCATCCTTTCTCGGGTGGGGGAGAGCCTTGATGCCATGGATCTTCACCGAGTGCACGCCCTGGGGGTTGAAGCAGGTGGGCGGGCCGTTCTGATCCTGTTGCCCATGGCCGGAGGCAAAACCACCCTTGCACTGAAGTTGCTGGGTTTAGAAGGCATTAAACTCCTCTCAGAGGACTCCCCTGTTCTTTCCAGAAACGGGTTGGTGTTGCCTTTTCCGTTGCGTATCGGTGTCCGTGTGGGCTGCGAGCCTTCGGGGATTCCCATGAAGTATTTGAGAACTGTAAAACGGATGGAGTTCGGCCCCAAGACGCTCATTGATATCGAATACTTCAGGGATAAGATCGCCGCTCCGTGTCAGATCGGGGCCATCCTCCTGGGCGAACGATGGCTGGCCGGCAAGTCGTCAATTCTGCCGGAGCGACGCCGGCGGGCGATTAATGCTTTTATTAAGAACACCGTCGTGGGACTGGGTCTTTACCAGGGAATTGAATTCGTGCTGGAGAGAAGTGGTTGGGAAGTTTTGGGCAAAGCGGGAGTGGCGTTCTCCCGGCTGAAAACCAGTCTGAGCGCGATTGGGCGGGCGCAAATTTTTCGTTTCAGGATGGGACCGGACGCTGAAGAGAGTGCCGAGGTTCTGGCCACCTTCCTCGATGAATTCTCGGGCATACGAAACTGAAGAAACAATGGTTCCAAGACGTAGAGATCTGATCAGCGGGGCTCGGGCCTTACTGGGTATTATCACCAAGAAGTGGGTGTTGACAGGGCCGCGTTCAGTGGCGCTCGCCATTTCCGATGTCTGCGATACGAACTGCGTCATGTGCTGGTGCCATTCGCCGCTGCTGCATCGGGAGGCGGCCTTGCCAAATACGCGGAAGATGGGGCCGAACTCTGGCCGTCAGGGCTTTATGGATTCGGCTGTCTTTGAGACGATTATTCGAGAGAGCCGCGCACTGGGAACCTTTCGCGTTGTCCTCTTAGGCTATGGCGATCCCGCACTGCATCCTCAATTCGACAGGATGCTGGAACTGCTGGGACGGTTTGAGATGGAGCCTTATGTGCTCACCAATGGACTTAGCGTCGATGAGAAGCGGGCCCGGGTCTGGGCGGCCTGTCCCGCTCATTTTCGCTTCAGTGTGCACGCGGGCGACATCGACACCTGGCTGCGCGTCCACCCGTCCGGCACCACCCGGCAGTTCGAACGCCTCTCGAGACTAATCAAATTGCTTGCTGCGGCGGAGAGACCGCGGGTATCGATGTTGCACGTCATCCATAAGGCCAACTTCCGTAGCGTGCGTGCCATGGTGGAGCATGCTCGGGAACTCGGGGTGAAAGAGATCTCGTTTCGGCCGGTGCGCGCCGACGGCGAACTGGCTCAGGTAGTCCTCGACCAGGAGGAAGAAGCAGAGTTGCGCGTTGAGCTCCTACGCTGCCTGCAACTTGCTGCCCATTACGGCATTCGCACCAACCTGCACGAATATCTTGTTAACAATCTGTATATCCGTTCCGGGTTGGTGCATACCTGGTCCCTCTACCGCAAGATTCCCTGCTACCTCGGTTGGGTCTACGCGGAGTTTGACCGCGAAGGGACCATGACCCCCTGCCTCAACTCGAAAATCGTCATGGGTCGGGTTGGCGAGCAGCGACTCCGAGATATGTGGCTTTCCCCCCGCTATTGGGCCTTTCGCCGCGACGGCAGGAGCTTGCCGCGGCGCAGTCAACCTGTGGAGGGATGCGAGTGCCGCGCCTGTTGCATGGCCAAGTATAACGTCAACGTCTATAATCTCCTTCACCTCAAGTCCTTTAAGTACGCGTCAGCATGATCCCGGCACAAGAGCGCATGGTATGACAGGTTCGTTCGAAAGCACCTTGCACTATTGCCTCTGGGGATTACTCTTCTCCGCTACGATCCCCATGTGGTGGTTCCTCTTAAATCGCGCTCTGAGTCCCTGGCGGGCCGTCCGCATGAAAAAGGTGGAACTTTCCGGAAGTCCCCATGCAGTCTCCGGGGGATGTCTCCGCATCGGAACCTACAATATCGCGCACGGCCGAGGTCCGGGTCCATATAAAAACAGCCGGGAACTGCTTGCGAAAGAGGATGTTCTCAAACGACTGACGCAGATTGCCCAATTGCTGAGAGAAGAACGCCTCGACATCGTCGTTTTGAATGAAGTGGATTTTGATTCATTGTGGAGCGGCCACCTAAACCAGGCCGAATTCATCGCCCGGGAGGCCGGATTTTCCTTTTTGGCTGAACAGCGTAACATTGACATGGCCATCCCCTTTACCAGGATTCGATATGGCAACGCCATTCTCAGCCGTTATCCCCTCCTGGCTGCGCGCCGACTGCCTTTTGCCGGCCATAGAGCCCTGGAGACCATCTTCATTGGAAGAAAACAAGGCCTCCTTTGCACCGTTAAGGTCTCAGAGACTTGCAGCATTCAAGTTCTGGCGGTTCACCTGGAACATCGGCAAGAATCTACACGGCTTCGGGCCGCAAAAACGATCGAGGAAGTGCGCAAGGGCTCTTCTCTTCCTCTCATTGCGGCGGGGGATTTCAATTCCGCCCCGGTAGGCTTTCCTCATGCAACACCCGATAGCGGTGGACAGACGGCGGTGTCGTGGTTGCTGGACCGCGGTGCATACCAGACCCGGCCCATTGGGGAGCCGAGCCAGGAAGATTCGACCTTTGGGTCCCGCAAACCCGGCGCGGTCATTGATTGGATTTTGGTCCCAGAGGGTTGGAGCATAATCTCCAAGACTACCATAAATCGGCCGCTGTCCGATCATCTAGCCATCGTAATGGAAGTCGAGATTGACGGGAGGAAAAGACCTTGAGGCCGGTGAGGCCCAAAATCATTCCGGCGCTTTTGAGCGTTATTCCGGCCACCCTCTCATGTCGTCCTCAATTGGCGGTTGATAAAGCAAATTCTCTCAAGATAACCGAGGTCCACACGGATAAACGCCTGTATCAGAAGTACGATAAGGTCACACTTGTGATAAATATTAAGAATTCAAGTAATAAACCGGTGCCGGGCATGTGGGTTGACGTATCGATCGATAAGATGCAGATCAGCATCATGAACACCGATAGGAAATATCAAGATCGAATCTAAATTAGGGCCTGGAATTATGAATTTAAGGCGTTCCTTATCATCTCATATAACCTATCTTTTAATTTCAATGCACCATCCTGACTCAAGTGGTCATCGTCAATATATAGGACATGCGAACCTTCAAGAACTAACGCATCAGTAGGTGGTATATAAAAAACATCTGCTACTGGCATAACCTTACAATATGTATACTTTCTAGAAAGTTCTCTTATTACTTCTCTACCTCTTTCATATTGTTCGTTCATGGTGGTTTTAATATATTGTTTCTGATATTCTTTTGGACGTACACCCATATATGCCAAATATTGTGGTGTATTTCTATCTCCGAAGAAAAGTACTGGAGGTTGTTCAATAAGTATTATTTCTGCTTTATTGTCTCCGATATATTGTACTAGGTCGTCAGCAATATGTATATCTTCGACGTATGCCCAATTAGAGACTAGTATTATTATCTTTGGCTTCCAATCCATTATGTACTCTAGTCTCTTTTTGTCGAATACATATTTGTCTTCGGCAGAGAAATATATCAAATCGCCCTTTGGTTTCTTTAGGGGAAGATTAATAAATGGCGAAGTACCATCAGCAGCATAAAAGGATACTGTTATAGATAACTCTTTACAAATCATGTCAACTACACCACACCACATTAACGCATGGGAGTCGCCTATCACTACAATTTCAGGCGTAGTTCCTCCATAATCTTTGATGATCCCACCAGTTGCATAAGCATTTGTTTGACAACTTTCCCGCTCTGGCACAACTATCCCTTCCATTCTCCTCTTAAGCCATGCAGGCCAAGTATTAATTGGGCTAACATTGTATGTATTTCCCAACCATACCACTTTATCATATACAGAACTGTCATAAGAGATGTGAGATGTATAAAGGAAAACGGATAACGACAGACTTACAGTAAAAGCAAAAAATGCAGGTTTCAGTATTTTCTCTCGGTGACGGCTTCGTTTTTCAACGAGGTAATAAGATGATAGAGAGAGCACTGCAATTATTGCAATGACAACAAAAGGTGAAACATTACTGGCATTTATAAACTTTATCGGTATCTGTCGAGCCATGATCAAAACTGGCCAATGCCAGATATATATAGAATACGAGATCTTACCGATGAAAACAAGAGGATATGAAGATAGGACTAAATTGACTATTGATCTCTTGTTTTCACCACATGCAATTATAAGTACTGAACCGATTACTGGTATAGCGAGACATCCCTTAAATCCATTCCCACCCGAGATAAAGAGATAGGATGAAATAATACCGGCAAAGCCGATCAGGGACAATAGAAATGACATAGATTTTGATATCTTAAGGTCTTGATTCCATGTTAAGGTAGCTACGATACATCCACTAGCAAGTTCCCATGCTCTCATGGGGAGGAGGTAGAAAGTCGCAGACAGGTGATGCTGCGAACCATATAGATATAATATGAAAGAGCATATTGCCACAGTTAATATAGCTGGAGACGTCCACTTTCTTGGAAATTTTAAAAGCAATGTCAAGAAAATTGGATATATAAAATAGAATTGCTCTTCAACTGATAACGACCACGTGTGGAGAAACAATGAATGGTGAGCATTTGGGCCCCAATAGCCCCCCCCTAATTGCCACATAGTTATATTTGCAAATGAAAGAATAGCGGATATACCATGTTCTCCAAGGTCATTTACCTCAGCGCCAAATAACATGAAATAGCCAACGATTGACGTTACTACCAGCATTACTACTAACGCTGGGAAGATCCGTCTAATTCTCCGAAGCCAAAAGTTGGAGAATCTGAACATGTCTTTATCATGTTCCCTGAGAATAATTGAGGTGATAAGGTAGCCTGAAATAACGAAAAAAACATCTACCCCCATAAAACCACCCGCAATCCATTGAAATCCCATGTGGGATAAAATTACAGGGATGATAGCAACTGCTCTTAACCCATCTATTTCGGGCCGGTATCTTAGAGATGCCATTTAATCACTCTTTATCCGCAATAATGCATCAGGTTGTGCGCTATGCATCGAAACCGCATTTTCGGGTGGGTTTCTTTTGGTTTAAAAACTAAAATCGATACATTTGAAGGTATTATCCGGAATAATGCATCAGGTTGTACCCCATGCATCCGAATGGCATTTTCGCGTTGGATTCTGCCCGAAAAAACCTCTTGAACTACCCCAAAGCCAGCAAAACCCTACAATTTGATAATCGAACATGCAAGTGATATATCAACGAGACTGATTCCCCCAGTTTCAGGAGACACTCCTTCCCCGGAGTTGATGAGCTCGTTCCCCCGCCCCATAGTGTTGGGTGCGGCTCAGGCGAAAACTCCACGCTCCGCGAGGTGGGCGAGGGAAAAAGCCCACGCGACATGGAAGTACCCCACGCTCCGCTAGGTATGGTAGACCACCCTGGCCCCAACCTTTACAAGCCGCCTGATGCGCCTGGCGGGGCCTTGAATCAGTTGACGCTCTTATTTTCAATCTCAGCCCCACCATTGTAGATCGTGATTACTTGTTCTGCTTCAAGATTCGAGTTGGTCACAATAAATCCGACACGTTGGAAAAGTTCACCAAGGACTTGGATAGGATCAGCACTGAGGGCGGTGTCATGGCCATGCTTGTGCACACGTTCAGGATGAATGCCTTGAGGTATGAATGGCTCGAGGATTTCCTCTCCTGCCTCGAGACGAAAAAGGTTTGGCGTGCTACGGTCAAAGATGTCGGCGCCTGGTACAAAAAGGCTGAAAAGAAACCCGTGCCCGTTACGGAAATTCCGGGCGGCCCCGTATACATCGCCCGTTGAAAGGCCTCTTCACTCTCCCGCTTTCTGCCGCTCCGGTATTCTTTCCTCACAATACCGGCAAATTGAGGACACTGGGGAGGCTGGGTTCATCTGGTTGCGGCGAGCCCGGGCCATCGCAGGCCCATTCCAGAAGTCCGGTTGCTCGAAAAAGTTCCCCCAGCAGCGTTTATCCGCCATGACGCCACAGAGTCCGATGAAACCATCACCATCAATTGAAACGCTCTTGAAGGGGTGGTCGCATTTACGCCGGTCGTCGTGCCGGGGAACACGGGGCAAAAAGACGGGCATGCTAAAGCGTTGCCGACGAAGGCCGGCGAGAAAAGCCTGCACTTCCTGATCTTCTGCGTTGAGACATAAAGAATCCGGGAGGCCGGTAGTCTCGTGGAAGCGGAGGTTCTTGAGCTTCACCTGGTCAACACCGAGTTTTTCGCACAGCCGGATGAGGTCAGGCACAAGTTCCCAGTTATCTTTTGAGCAGATGAAACTGGCGCGGATGGTCCGAGGGAAGCCACCCGGCCTGCGCCGGCGGCAGAGCTCGGCAACGGCTTTGACCATGTCGTCAAACGTGGACATACTGCTCCGGGTGACCTTGACGAAAGTCTCCGCGTCGGGCCCGTAAAGGCTGATGTTCACGAACTCGAACGGCGTTTCGAGGAAGGCGTCGAGCTTGTCAGGCAGAAGGGTTGCATTGGTGAACAGGTGAGCCTTGATCCGGCGTTCTTGTACAAGCCGGGCCATCTCGAAAAGGTGCGGGTTGGCGAGCGGTTCGCCGCCTGTGAACTCCACAGCAATGGTCCGGGGGAACCGGTCGAGGATTTGCTGCAAAGAATCGAGGTTCATCTCTTGGAAAGAGGGCCGCTTGCGGCGCGCATCCAGCCCCCAGATGTGGCAGAACCGGCAGCGCAGATTGCAGCTCGACGTGACGAATAAAGTAAGCCATAGCGGGTCATACGGCAACCGCTCCGTGGGGAACCTGCGAAAAGCATGGTATCCAAACCGCAGAGTGTTGTGGATCTGGTCGAGGCGGTGATCGCGAAACAATATCGCAACCTTTTTCAGCGAGGTCATGTTCAATATGGAAAGATCCAGTGAATTCTCCTTTTACCCTTCCGCGCCAAACTCAGTCGACCGTGGCGCTAAAGTAAAACATCTTCTGGCGCAGGCCTCCAATGAACGCGCCGATGAAGAGCGCCATGTCCGCCACATACCTGATCACCGTGAAAACAGAGCCAAGAAGCAGTCCTGACTGCCCCACGTCAGACCAGGCATACGAGACCGCTAGAATAGTTGTCAGAATGAGCCCTACCGAACCTGCCCCTGTCAGTCCCAGCAACCAGGCGATGCCCGTGGCGAGTAGAACCGTATGGAGCATCAGAAACTTAGTGAGGAAGAGCACAACCGGCACTCGCGACCTTTTGTAAAACAGACAAATGTAGCGTTCGCCGTCCAAAGGCCGCAAAAGGCGCATGTAGATTTCGATGGCGCGCTCGTTGTGCTTGGCAAACACATAGGGATGGTATCGTCCGTATCCGTACCACTTTTGAAACAAGTGTCTGAAATTCGATGGGTTTTTGTGAGAGACGATGGCCTCAGCGCCGTGTATACAGTTCCCAGTCGCCGGCAGAAAGGCTCGCGCATATATCGCAGTCTTCGCCGGTTATACATTCTGGATCGAACCCACCAATCTCTTGAAGGGCGTGGCGACGAAAGGCCACATTGGAGCAGGAGAAAAACGGCGCCACTGTGGGATGGCGCCCCTTGGACAGATAGCCCTCTTCTTTGAGCTCGCTGAGAATTTGAATAATCATGTCCGGTGAGTCCTTGCCTTGGTCGCATCATGGTGCATCCGGGAGCCGTAGAAGCGGGCGACCAGGTCGCGCTGACCTTCCAGGGGCACAACGCTGCCACCAACAGCCCCAATGTGTGGGTCCTTTAAGAACGGTATCTCCAGTTCCTTTAGCCATCGCGGCCATGCTACACAATCGTCGTCCAAGACCGCCACGATGTCCCCGGTGCAATATCTCAGGGCCGTGTTCCGAGCGAATGGGATGCCGATCCTTTCCTCGTGCACCAGCTTCAGGTTTAGCCGAGTCGCAAAGGTATTGACCACCGCCGGAGTTTCATCACTGGAGGCATTGTCCACTACGACCACCTGGTCAGGGGGACGCTCCTGCTCGACCAGCGATTGCAGCGCAACACCGAGAAGTTGGGCTCTGTTTCGCGTGACTATAGCCACAGAAATGGTCAGTTCTGTCTTCACCGGCGGAGCGTGTTCGAATGCGGGAACACCTGATGAGAACAGAATCTCCTCCAGTTCCAAGGCGTACCATCCGGCCCAATTGATATACCGCACGGCTTCCGAGGGCCGGCCACCCGCCTCCAGACAATACTCCCTGAAGATCAGCCGGAGAACGGGCTCCAAAGACGGCGTGAGCCCGGCCAGGGTCTCGACTACCTGCTCGCTCGATACCGGGACCTCGATGATGCCCGATTGACGGGCTTGAGCAGCCAGCCATACCGCCCGCCCGAGCTCCCAGAAAAGAGTGAAAAAGCTTCGGGTCGGAATGCGAAATACGTCGGGTTGTTGAAACAACGCCAGCAGCGTCCGGGCACGTCGATCGAGAGAATCAACCCGAGTGAACGGCCGATCGACCTCAACGGCCTCCGCTAACTCCAAGACACCGTCCAGTGCCCTGGCCGAAGACAGGCAGGCGAAAAACTCCGGAGTCCAGCCGGGAACTCTTACCGTACAGCCCTGGATCGGCCGCAAAGAAACCGCCACCGCCATATCGCAATAGAAACCGTTCACCCATGGACGTAAAGGGTCGAGTGCCGAGTTCAGCATGCGCAGCTTATCCACCGGTGGCAGGCGCCTCCCGATCAAGACCAGATCCAATGCATCGACGGTTGCCCCGGCAAGTTCGCCGAGGTCCATACCCAGTTCCGCCAAAGTATCGAAGTTCAATCGCGGCATCAATACCACTCGCTCCACGTCCTCCACGGCGGCACATACATGCTTTATCCCGTCAATGGCTTGCTCGAACTGGAACGGGTGAAATGCCCCTGGCGACAGCGGCTGTATCCGAAGCGTTCGCCGGGACTCCGCACCGTTCTGCATCGCTGCCTGGGCCTTGCGAATCAGGAAGAGATAAGTCTCCATCAGCGCATCGGCGGGAATGGGTTTGGGAGAGAGGAGGTTTCTGCGCATGCTTCGAATCTCTTTCAGCGCCCGGGATGCCTCGGTATACTCCTCTGATGCCTGATAGAGTGCCGTCTCACGAGAGATTCCCGGTCTTCCTCCTTGTGCTGCCAGCGCGGCACGGGCGGCTTCGCTGACGGCCTTGTAGGCCACGTATCGCCGCAAATAGGCTGGGCGGGTATCTTCAGCCAAAAGCTCTTGGGACAGGTAATACCATGCGGGGCTCAATTCCTGTAGGGCCAATAAACGCGTTTCGCCCGAGACTGGCGGCAAGTCCTTGAAGATATTATCTCCCCACAGCCGCCGCCATTCGCTGCGGCCCTGTTCGAAACGGTGGCGATAGAAGGGACTATATTCATGGAGCAGCCGGAATTGCCGGGGCTCGTAAAGTTCGAGCTCTCCTTCGGGGAGCATGGGGATGAACCTACGGAGGAGTTCATACTGATATCGAACACGCGCTGCAACACGGCTGCGGTGACCGGTGTCGATCACAACGAGCAGGTCAATGTCACTCAAACCATATAGCGGACTACCTGCTGTCAGCCCGCGGCGAAGGTAAATAGAGCGAACGCCGCGGACCCTCCTCAAACGGCGGACACACAGGCGAATCGCCAACGCATAAAGTACACGGTAAAAACATACAAACGGAAAGAACTGGGTGCGCACCGCCAGGCGTTGAATAAATTGCTTGAGGCGAGATTCTCGCATTAACGCACCTCTTCTCAGATCATTGCCGGTAAGGCCCCCCTGGGTGCATCAAGCCCTGTGGACTTGGATCACATAATCTTTCTGAAATCAACAATTCTGTTGTAGATCCAACCAACCAGTGCACCACACAAAGTGCCGAGAGCAAAGCCATAAAAAAAGCCAATGATACTTCCAAGGAAGGATACTTTGTATCCGATAAAGAATTGACTTAGGAGCTGCAAATGTGGACCAACTACATATTCTCCATTGGGAGTAATATGACCACCTTTTATTAAAAGCCAGTTAGTTGCTATAAATATTAAAGATCCCATAAGGATACCGAGGATTAATCCTAAAATCCTGGCATTAAGTCTGAGGATTCCAGTGAACAGCTTTTCCTCATCCATTCCTTTATTAGCAACCATCTCACACCTCATCTTGAAAGACCGAAGATAAAAGAGCGCTTTGGGCGGTTCTCAACCTTTCTCTTCGGCCACAGACCACTTGTGCCGGATCGCGCACATAACCCGGTCGCGACCAGGCATGTATCCGGAAGGATAAAAGTGCTCAGCCACTATGTCGAATCGAGTGACATCGTAAACCAAGTCTGCAATTAAGCCACGATTGTAGACTGCCAGATCCACGCAGCAACGCCCCGGCGAGAGATTTATCGGTTCGGTTTCACAAACAACCGTGCCACTGGAAGATAAGGTGTCGGGGAGCTCACCGGTGGACCCGGTATCCAGTATATAAATGGCAGCCCCGTTCTGGTCCGACACAGTGACAAGAAAGCGCGGATGCAGCAAGGGTCTGTCGCTGGCGTATTCAATCGCGATTCGAAGCCGACTCGTGGTACTTATAACCAGTTGCTGTTCCTTAGATTCGATGCGAATGGAACGTAACCTTACAGTCCCGTCGCCCTGACGATCGATGCGATCTGTCAATGGGGTTGAACCTCCAGACAACGCCGACTCAAGATATCCGTGCACGACCTCAGGTGTTGGCCCGATCGCCTTCACGCGGCCGGCATCGAGCCAAACCGTCTTTTGACAAATGGTCTGGATTGCGTGCATATTGTGACTGACAAACAAAACAGTGCGTCCTTCCCCGGCAACATCACCCATCTTACCCAGGCATTTCTTCTGGAACGCAGCGTCGCCCACCGCCAGCACTTCGTCCACCAGCAGGATTTCCGGGTCGAGATGTGCTGCCACGGAAAACGCCAAACGCGTGAACATTCCACTGGAATATCGCTTGACGGGTGTGTCGAGGAATTCTTCTACACCGGAAAAGGCGACGATCTCGTCGAACTTGCGCTTTATCTCTTGCCGTTTCATCCCCAGGAGCATGCCGTTCATAAAAACATTTTCCCGGCCGGTCAGTTCCATATGAAACCCAGTGCCCACTTCCAACAAGCTCCCCACTCGTCCATAAATGTCTGCATATCCCTTGGTCGGCTCGGTGATGCCCGTCAAGACCTTCAGGAGGGTGCTCTTACCTGCGCCGTTGCGGCCGATAACTCCGAGGATCTCGCCGAGGTTCACCTCTAAATCGACGTCGCGCAGTGCCCAGATCCAGCCGGGTCCGGCGGCATGGTTCCGGCCGGATGCCCAGAATCGGGCAGCACGCAGCGATGCGGATGCAGCACGCACCACCGCTTCGCGAAGTGTCGGATACTGCTCACGAATTCCAATCCGGTAGCGCTTGGATAACCCCGAGATTTGTATGGCTAAGTTATTCATTTTAATATCATATGATATCGGCGAATGATTTTTCCATCCTTCTGAAGTAAAAGAGCCCACCGATCAACAACACCGCCGTCGCCGCTACAGATACAAACAACATTGGATCTGGAGGCGTTTTACCCAACAAAGCCCAACGAAACCCATTTACCACGCCTACCATGGGGTTAATCCCATATAGCGCCTGCCACTTGGGAGGCACCAGAGAGCTCGAATAGGCGACCGGTGTGACGAAAAGCCAAAATTGCGCCAAGAACGGAATTGTGTAGCGCACGTCGCGATATCTGACGTTGAATGCAGACAGCCACAGCCCGACAGCCAATGCTGCCATCAGCGCAAGTAAGGTAAATAAGGGCAGTGTCAGAACGGCCCAACCCAGAGGGATGTCATAGTAAAACATCATCGTTACCAACGCCCCGAAAGCGATTGTGAAATCAACCAGGCCGGCGATCACCGATGCTAAAGGAATAATCAACCTTGGGAAGTACACCTTGGTTATCACCTCTGCATCTTCTACAATTCTGTTGCTTGACTGGGTAAGGGCGTAGGCGAAGAGTTGCCATGGCACCAGAGCGCAGTAGGCAAAGATTGGATAGGGAATACCATCGGAGGGCACTCCCGCCAGGTTGCCGAAGAAGATGCTAAAGACCACCATTGTCAGCACCGGTTGGAGCACAGCCCAGGCAACACCAAGCAAAGTTTGCTTGTATCTGACCTTTATGTCACGAAGCGCATAGAAAACAACCAACTCGCGATACCGCCAGAGCTCAGCAAAATCAATTGCTACCCAGCCGGGACGTACCTGTCGTCGAACCACGGGCTGGCTTGCGCCCCCGCCGGTTGTGTGTTGTCTCGCCCAGTATATAACGTTTAACATAGAGTGCCCATATTCAGATTAATTTCGGATTTATGAAGGAGTAGTCTTTCATATAAACCCGGTCAGAAATGATCCAGGAAATCTCTAAATGTTAGCAACTCTTCTTTTCTTTTAACTAAATAAATAAAAAAGGCGAAAAGGAGATTTCTAAGGTATGCGAAGAGCCACCCAAACAAAAATCCCCAGAAGAAGCTATAGGCCATACCGATAAAAGCGCCTTTCACCGTTATTGAATATCCCCAAAAGTACTGCCCAAGAAGCTCCAAGCCGAACCCTCGGGCTTGGCCTCCTTTTATGATCAACCATACCGTTGCGGCAAAGGTGAGTAGACCAACAACCGACCCCAAAGCTGTAGCCAAGCCTAATTGGTCGATCCTGTGTGTCAAACCTGCAAAAGCCTTTTTCAGAGCAGCCTGTTCCTCAGATTCCGCGCTGATTTCTTCATGATACTCTTGTTCCGTATTCACTTTCCAAAGGTCATGGCTTGCCCCTAAAATGTTTTCTGCCGCAAGCATTGCAGTAAGCATCGAGTGATCTTGATTATTGTACTTATGCATCCCGTTGCGGCCTACAACCTGAAAGTTACTAATATCCTGCAAAAATGTACGTACGACACTTAGTGATTCACGGTAGGCTGAGTCGTAAATGGGATAAGCTTTAGTCATTCTCACGACTAAACCATCTTTCACCTCGCTTGCCGTCACCAACCCTAAAACCTCCAGTTCTTTTTTCCCCAGCTCGATCAAGTCAGTGTCCGACAATGTCCAGAAGCTGTCACCTTCGAAACAGAAGTATTCCAGCCCCAAACAGGTTTTGCCTTCATCGGGCACCATGAAGGGGCTCCAATTTTTAAAATTCTGGATTCTGGCAACTTTAACATCAGGATCATGAATGTAGATCCAGTTATCCGGAAAGACTTCGCGCTTGTCGATAATGAGGACCGTGGTAAGAAAATCTCTGTATTTGAGATCACTTGCAGCACGAAGCACGGCTTTTGGCGCTGGAGGCTTAAACCTTTCCATGAGCCTCTCTAAGCGGCATACTGCTGACAAAATCGGTACCGTGGATTAGCTCCACTTGTCCATTGCGCTTCACTTCCAGAGCAGTCACCCTGCTTCCTGACCACAAGATGCCGACAACTTCTGCGCCCAGGCAAACCTGGGAACCGTTTTCCTGCACGATATTTGCGGCGGTTTGCCACATCATGCCGGGCCCGAATTTAGGGTAGTCAAATTCCGCGATCAGCGTTTTGATACCATTGCTATTGTTCTTGCTGCGGATGAGGGCGCTTCTTAAAGCGGTTAAGAGGGAAAGGCCTTTGATACGCTGCGCCGCCCATTGGGCGTGGATTTCATTGCAAGGCATCCCCCAGACTTTTTGCGTATAAGTCTTAAAGAAGGTTTTGTACAGGCGGTCCCCAAAACGATTGACTACCCAGTGTTCAAAGGTTTCTTCATTTCTCCACGGAAATATCTGAGCGTAAAGGAAACTGAGTAAGACCACGGCGCTGTTCCATATCCCCAGGCTGAACAAAGCATTGAAGGGGCGAATAGGATAAGAAAAATACTTCTTATTGTAGTAAATTCTCGAGAGTCTTTTGCGTCGAAGGAGATCCGCGCCGAGCAAATCCTTCCACATGTCGTCAACTGCCTTGACCTTCGTGAAAAAGCGGTGCCCTCCTATGTCAAAATAATAGTCCCTATAATTGACGGTTCTTGAAATTCCTCCAACCAGCCGGTCCTTTTCAAGAACAATGGATTCCACGCCGGCCTTGGAAAGGACACAAGCCGCCGTTAAACCGGCAGGACCTGCACCAATGATCATCACTTTCCTGGCATTAGACCTCTTGGCCGGTTCCATTATCAGAGCCTCCGAAGAGTTCATCAAACAGCTTTGGGATGATTTGGCTGAAAAACCTGATCCGTCCCCACCTGGGTGTCTTGCGACAAGTCCAGGCGTCCCTTATGGATGCAGAATTTCTTAATTTGCTCCCATCTTGTCAATGACTTAATGATCGCCCTCGCAGGCCATGCACCGACGGAAATCTCACCACCTCACTCTGCTCGTAAGCGCCGATTTCACCGATGGGATAAGTGTTTTGCTACTCCTATGGCGAAGGCCAATCCGCTGTACAAGAAATAAAGATAGTGCCAGGCGAGCCCTCTGGCCGCAAACCACCAACCCCTTTTGCTATGGAAGAACAAAACAAGCCGTGAGTTGAGTGAGAGCAGCAACAGCGCCAACAAAACCGCGACAATAAAAAGCCAGGGCCACAGAACTGCTCCAACCAGCGCACCCAAAATGGCGTAGCTCGTCAGTACACTGATTCGGCTTGAGATTCGCAAGTTGAGATCGCTGATGAAGCGCCGATCACGCAGGATGAGCTCAGTCCAGGGGAGAGCGCGCTGGAAGAAGTCCGCTTTCAACAGCGATAACCATCCCCAGCGCTTCAGGTGTTTAACCTGTAAAGATTTAACCAATTCGATCCGATGGCCGGCTGCGGTAAGGCGGTAGCCCAGTTCAATATCCTCGACGCAAGGTTTTCGATAGCTTTCATCGAAACCACCCGAGGCAAGAAAGATCTCCCGTCGAATAGCGCCGCATGCCCCCCAAAAAGTCGATGCCCGGGTGCTTGCCTGTTGATGGGTGAAATGATGAAAAAGGTTTTTGTACCTCGAGAAAAAATCCCCTGCGCCGGGGTCGTCATCATAGGACCCGATGATGGCCGCCAAGTCCGGTTCCCGCCTGAAGATCTCTATGACCTGGCCTATCAGCCCCGAGGGAACTGCCACATCCGCATCGATAAAAAGAAGGATATCTCCCGTTGCCTCTCGCGCTCCTCGATTCCGCGCCTTGGCTGGACCTCCCGAAACAGGCTCGCGGATTACCCGAACGCCCAGTTTTTGAGCTTCCCGCCAGGAATTGTCCCCATCGCCGTCAGCCACGACAATGATTTCTCCCGGAGCAGGTGAAGCGTCCAAGAGGCACAGCATGCACTTGACAAATTCCGGGCCACCGTTGTTGACCGGTACGATCACAGAGATGTTGGGACTGAGTTCGGACAATCTTGAACCCCCGGTAAAGGATTGATCATTTTCGGCCGGCTGTTTTCTCAACTCGCAGCCGAAAATTCAAAAAGCCGGTACTCCTGCTCACAGGCAATTCAGGACGGTGACTTGTAAGCTAACAGCAAAGGCAGGCGAAGTCAAAACCCATGTTAATAGTATTCAAGTCCTTGAATTAGCAGGAAAAAACCCGCTTAGATCAGACACTTGATAAGCAGCACTGCGAACTCATCTTTGTCGATAACGGCTCGACCGACCGATTCGCCGATATCGCCCGCAACCAGACGTACCTCCCTCTGCCTCCACGCCTGTCATTCCCCGTCAGTCTGCACGGCTTCCATTTGGTAGATGGAGTCGGCTTCCTTCAGGATGCCTTTGCGGTGGGAAACCACCAGCACCGTGCAGCGGCCTTTCAGCTCGCGAAGCGCCTCTACGACGCAGATTTCCGTTGCCTCGTCCAGGTTTGCAGATGGCTCATCCATAATGAACAGCGAAGGCCGCCTCAGGAAGCTCCTTGCCATCGCCAGGCGTTGTTTCTGCCCCGAAGAGAGACCCTCACCATTCTCCGCGAGTGCATAGTCGAGCCCATCAGGCAGGGAGCGGAAGAAATCGTCAAGCCCCACGCGGCAAAGCACCTCCCTGATGTCACCCTCGCTGCACCTGTTCTGCAGTCCGTACAGGAGGTTTTCACGAACGGTGCCATGGATGAGATACGGCTCAGGTCCCACGTAGGCTACCGCATCGGCCGCTTGACGAAGATACGTTTCGCTGTCGAGGCCATCCACAAGCACGCGGCCGCCGTCCGGCCTGAGGGCGCCCAGGATAGCCCCAAGAAGCGTGCTTTTTCCGCTGCCGTTTGGCCCCACGATCCCAAGTTGCATCCCAGGTTCGAGCTCCAGTGACACATCTCTGAGAATAGGACGTGCTGATCCCGGCCAGGCAAAAGTGACATGCTCCAGCCTGATGCCGGGCGCCGGCAAGGGTGCCCGGCCCGCTCGCTCTTGGATGACCGGCTTCCGGTCGGCAATGGTAAGGGGGCGAGCCACGCTGAAGGCGCCCTCCGTTCGCAGGGCGTCCTGGCGTTCTGAAGGCGTAAGCGAGTCGACGAGTTCAAGCGTCTTCAATATATGGGGTTTATAAGTGAAGAGTCCCCCGATGAGGTTTGACCCATTGGCGATCATTTGGAGGAAGCGCATGAAAAGGTAGAGGAAGGCCACCAGTGAAGCCACTGGCGTTTGCAGGGACCGGCCGTTCACCAGTACAATGGCGGCAATGGTCACGATGCCGAGTACCGGCATCAAAGCACCTCCCAGGTTAGACACGAAGTATGCAAGCACGGTGTGCCGATAGTATGAGAAGACAGAGCGGGCCCAGCGGTCGAATTCATGATGTTGAAGGTTGAACACGCGGATCAGGAGCCAGTTGCGTGCAATGCGCACTTTGCTGCGTTCCAACTCCTCCTGGGCCTCGGGAACCCGGCCTGACAGTCGATTTGTCAGGCGGTTGAGCAGCAGGACGAGACAGCCCATGATCCCGAGCCCTCCAAGCCCTATCACCGTTGCGCCCGGGGAAAGAAAAAACATTCCGGCGCCGATGAGCAGCGTCTGGACCAGAAAGGACACCGCCTGAGTCAAATGAAAAATAAAGAGAAAAGCCTTGGGGAATAGCTCAGCGGTGTAGAGATTCATCTCACTGAGCGCCATACAGCGCGCCTCGCGGGACAACAGGACCCGGTAGCCCAGGATCAACCTCATGCGGGCGTGAGCGCCCTCGGAGAAGAGAATCTTTGCCTCGTAATTGACAACCTGGCACACGGCTTGCGCTACACCGATAGTCAAAAGGACCACCCAAATCCCCACCGGGCCGATGGACCGGGGATCGAACGGCAGCCACCCAGGCAGGTCGGAATAACCGATGAAATGAAGCGTGCACAAAAAGAGCATAAAGAACAGCGCCAGCCCATACTCAACGACCGCCTGGAAAACGGAGAATATGACCGTCAGGGATGACAGCACCGCCCCGCGTTTACCGATCAGCGCCATAATTGCTGTCACGGTCTTCTTCCACTTGGCCAAATCCAGCGTTTCAGGCACTACACCAACTCCATTTGCGCGGCAGATGCGCCGGCTTCCATTAGGATACTGTGTCGTAAGCGGTTTTCAGACCGCGCACCGTTCTCTTTCCACCTTTTGTGGAAATTGACCGGCGATTTCTGGAATTTCGGAAACACGACCGGCGGTATCTACCAGGCTTATTTTGTTCTACAAGCCATTATTACAGCCCCACATACGGTCGGCATGCATCGGGGATCATACTCGCTGTTGCCCGCCTTCGGGGCATCGAGTTCAATTCCCAACTCTCTACAATCAAGTGCGTCAACAAATGCATCATGGGCGCGAACCAGAATGTTCCTGGGAAACTTGCTGATCCAGGGTCGGCGGCGGCACCAACATCTCTTTGAGGCCTGCTCCATGCCGATATGCCAAAGCACCCCCTGCATTGGGGCGAATATAGCACATAAGGATTCGATATGGTTAGAAATATGGCAAACGGCACGCAAGTGTCCTTGACAGTATCCATGACAGGTGCTATCCAAAAACGTCCAAAAGCGATTTCTTATCAGTGTGCATGAAATATGGAATACCACAACGAGCGCCTCGTGGTACCGCGTGCACTCGGTGGTAATTT
This sequence comes from uncultured delta proteobacterium, assembly GCA_963757915.1. Classification (GTDB taxonomy): domain Bacteria; phylum Desulfobacterota; class Syntrophobacteria; order Syntrophobacterales; family Syntrophobacteraceae; genus SbD1. The sequence continues at coordinate 26,506 of CAVWTD010000018.1, forward strand.
CAAAACCGTCCGGCAGCGGAAGATTTTGCTCCAGTGGTTGTTTCTGGAAAGTGTTGAATAAAGAATTAACATCACGCGTTAAATTGGTGGCCGCAATTGGATTCACAAAATCACAATCATGTCTAACAGACGGTTTTTCTTCCCGCAGCTTGCGCCGTTATACAAACGCATTCCCTTTGCACGTTGTCTTTTTTGGCAGTCGCGCTTTTTGACAGAGGCGGGGGCGCGCTGGCTGGCAGCGAAGGTGATGCAAGAGTTTGTGGATGAACTGACCTTTACGCACGATGGCTTGCACTGGACCATCCCTTTGCAAGATGAGTCGATCGGGCAGTCTCTTTTTATCTTTGCTGATTTTGACCGCAGCACGGTCGCGCGCCTTGTGCAGTGGGCAGACAAGTTTGGTCATTTGCAGCGCGGGAATGTGATATTGGAAGTGGGCGCGAACTTGGGCAGCACGACGTTGCGTTTCGCGCAGTTGACACAATGCCATATCGCCGCGGTGGAACCCGTGCCGCGCAATCTTGCATTCTTGAAACGGAATGTCGCTCAAAATGATTTTACCGCACGAGTAACGATTGTAGAATGTGCGGTGAGCGACCACAATGGGGAAGCGGAAATGATTGTGCCGCTGATTAGTCGCGGCTCTGCGGAAATTGCCTCGAGTGATGTGGAACGGCCGGAAGCCATTTTTCACGCGCCCTGCGAAACCGTGCCGGTCAAAACGACGCGTGTGGACACATTGCTCGCAGAATTACAGCTTGCCCCTGAAAGGGTCGCGTTCGTGTGGTGCGATGCGCAAGGTTCCGAAGGCGCGGTCGTTCGCACGGCCGAACCGTTGTGGCGCGCCGGCGTGCCGTTATGGGCAGAAATTGAGCCGCTGCTGCTCGCGCGGCAAGGCAATGTGGAACAATTTATTTGGAATGTCACACAGCACTTTTGTTCGTATGTAACGCGCACGATGTTGGAAACGGATGGGCTTGACGCCGCGCCCCTTTCGATTGAAACCTTTCGCGAATTGGTCGCGCGTTTGACGACGGGCACAGAATGTACGGATGTGTTATTCCTGCCGCGTCAAACATGATCCTGAGCTGTTTCTCCGTGATCAATCGTCTCTGGTGTCAAGAACTGCGTCACCACCGCGCGCAGTTCCCGCATAAAGTGTTCCACGCCGAAGGATTCTGCGCGTGCGGCAAGCTGCGCGCGCAGTTCGGCTTGCGTGCCGGCGCCTCGCACCACGCATGTAATTTTTCTCACTGCGTCGTCGGGGGAAGTGTATAACAAACGCGGTTCGTTCCCGACAATCTCCACTTGTCCTCCCTCGTTCGGCACAAACACAATGGCGCCACCGCATATCAATTCGCCCACCGCCACGCCAAAGTGTTCGCCTACCATGCCGTGGATTCCATAGCGATGTGTTGTAATCAGGCGAATCAAGTCTTGACGCGAAATATTTTCTTCAAATGAGATCCAATTCGCGTGTTTGTTAATCAGAGTAAGTATTTCCTGATAATAACCCCAAAAGAGTCCCTGTTCATTCGCCGCGCCGACAACGTGCAAATGAATGTCATGCCCTTGCGCGCGCACCTGCTCCAAAATCGCGATTGTATTCTCGTATTTTTTTTCGGGCGAAATGCGTCCGATGCAGACGAACCCGTTTTCGCGTTCTGCCCACGGCAAAGCAGAAGCATTCATCAAAATTGGGGGATGCAGCGTCCGCGTCGCCGTTCCATAAATTGCCTGAAAAAGATTTCCGGTCCAGTCGGAATTGACGAGGGTGAGATTGTGGCGCATTCGGTCAAAATCCAATCCTGAAATGATTCGCCACGGTCGCAGCCGCCGATGCAGCAGATACCATACTCGCCGCCAAAGCGGCGCCTTTGCAGATTGTTGCGCCTCGCGATAACGAACGCTGAGATACGGGAAGTGAATGTATTGAATGGCGCGCATACCTGGGTCTACTTCGTCGCAAAAGCTGATGATGAGCTCATGGTTGCGCGCCATCCATCGCCCCACGCGCATCAAAATCGCAGAAGGCTGAATGCTGTATGGATCGGGATCGAGCGCGGCGAGCCGCCGCAGCCAAACCGGCATGTGCACCACGCGAAACTGGGAAGGATGCAGCCGCGTGCCGTAAAAACGATTTATCTCCTCCCAGCACGGCGGTTTCCAGGTCACAAACGAAATCGCGTAGTCGTCTTTGAGCGCTTCCAACGCCCACGCGGCAACGGCTTGCATGCCGCCGGGCGGATTGATGCCGACCTGCAAAAAAAGCATGCCTGGCTTGTGTTTCATTCGGCATTCCTCGTGCGTGTCGCCGTAAAGAAACCAATGTGCCGGGTATGTGCTCGGACGCACACTTGAAAACCACACTGCTCCAAACGCGCAACGAGGTGTTCAACGCGGTAGGCGGAATAATTTTCAAACTGCGCGGCGGGATCGAGCCGCGCGTATAAGGCGGGTTCGATCTCGTGGTACTCACCGAGGATCTGTTCGACACGTTCCAACAATTGGCTCGTCAGCAAAATCGGGAACTCGCTCCCCTCGCAGTCCAATTTCAATAGACGTACGCGCGTAAATTGTTTCAATATATCATCCAACGAAATGACGTAGGTGGATTGCGCGCCGTTAGGCTCATCGAGAATCGCCTGCAGCTCGAAGTCCGCCGTTTGACCGCGAAACAGGACCGTTCCTCCGCCGGTGTTGTCGCCCGGATATCCCGAGTGCGACAAGCCATCAACTATCTTTTGATCGCTGCGAAAGACGGCGAGATGATAAGGAAAAATTCCTGCCACATCACCGACGAACCGGGCGAGGCGTTCAAAATTCTCGATTTCGGCCTCGTAAGCATGAATGCTGCGCGAGCCGCGCCGATAACACATATAGCTAAAGATACCCACATGCGCGCCAATATCAACCACCACATCATCAGGCGCGAACAACATTTTTTCGATGCCGTACGAGTCCCGCAACGCCACATCATCAAAAATTAGTTGCTGCTCAAAACGATTTCGCGCCTGAAAACGTGTGCGCACTTCGGGATGTTTCCACTGCCGCTGCGCGTAATCAAGATGCTCTGTCGCGCGCGGAAAGACATTCTCTTTCAAAATGGAAAACGCCACAAGCTTGGTGAAAATGAACGCTTTCATGCCTACTTCGCGCGCCGCGCCTTGGAGCCGTTCGATTTGACGTTTCACGCTCGCTGTTTGCCGCATGAAAAATGAACGCGTCTCGCGCGGCGGCAAATAATTTCTTGCGACAACGTTGTATGTCGTGTCCACATTCCGCACAAACTCTTCTGTCAATTTCCCCGCGTGAAAACGGCAAAAATCGCGCTGCCGGCGCGACCACCACAAATGCGACCACAAATGAAAACTCACCACGCCCTCATTGTCCGTATCCAATCCTGCCAACAATGTGTGCAACCCTTCGCGCGTCCGCGTGTGTTTGTAAAAGGTGCGCGCAGGTTCAAGATGAATGAGGCCGGGATGTTGCTGCGCCAGCACATTGGGCAGCAGTGTCAAGTGATTGCTCGACGAGCCGTCGGAGGCTTGCTGCATTTTTTCAAACCACATTCGCCCAAAGGGTGCATTGCGTTCGGCCATCACGAACGCGTTACATACGAACGGGCGCAGTTCGTGCGTGACAGGATCGCGAATATCGTCTTCCCGTCCCAGCACAAAGGGTTTTTCGTGCAGCGCATGCGGGATCGGATTGACAAACAACGTATCCATATCCGCGTAGACGCCGCCATGCGATACCAATTTTTCCAAGCCCACGAAATCCGGCGCGTGCGCGTAGCGGTAGCGCCCGACGCTCCAATTCGGGTGGCGATAATGTTCAATAAACCTGACGCACGGAATTTTTACCAAAACGAGTTCGTCGCGTACGAGTTCCCAATATCTCCCGAACGGCTCATGGTGATAATAAAAATAGACCGCATCGGGTTGTTGGGTGGCAAGGCACGAAGCGAGGCAGAGATAATGCGCAAGGTGAAACGGCAGGGTTTGTGGTTTGAGTCCGAAAACAAAGTGAAAGCGATTGGGAATCATAAGAACGGCTGAACCCCTTATGCTGAAAAACCTCGACGGTCCGAGGACGTGCTTTGGCGCAACCCTCGAAGTTATTTTCGCTCCACGACAAACTGTATCGGGAACGCAATCAACGCCAACGCGAAGGTGCGAAATGTCTTCAGAGGCGACTGCATTGAAATTGCCTCCTTTTCAACTCGCCTTTTTTTCCGAGCTCTGCCGCACTCGAATCGTGTTGGTCCTCACAGCATCTGAGACCACATCCGGGTGATACCGGCTCTCAAACAGGCGGCCGGCAGCCGTCGCGAGAGAGTCGGCCATCCGGCTGTCATTCATGAGATTTACACACTGCCGGGCGAGTGCATAAGCGGTCTCGGCAACAAGCGCATGGGTCCCGTCCCTCACTTCCAGTCCTTCCAGCGCCATCGCTGTGGCCACCACAGGACGGCGGTATGCGAAAGCTTCGATCACCTTGATTCGAGTTCCTCCCCCGGCTCGGAGCGGGACCAGGACAGCGTGCGCTTCAGCGTAGCAGCCTGCGATATCCTCAACCGCCCCGACAAACACAACTTCAGGGCAAGGCAGGAGGTCTCGACGCGGCATTAGAACCGGGACCCTGCCCACCACTTTCACCCGGAAGGGCCGATTCCCCAATCTGCGAATCTGAGGGACAATCTCGTTGCAGAGGAAGCGAACGGCGTCCAGGTTTGGGAAATAGCCCATGTTTCCAATGAAAAGAAAGCAAAAGGGTCCGTCCCGCGGGAGGGGGGGGCATACGGTGGGCGGCGCCACAGTATTGGGAACCACTCCCGCAAAACTCTTCGGTATTTTTGCCGCCAACTTCGTCCCGTCGAGCGAGGAACACACCCAGACGCGATCGCACTCAGGCAGGATACGTTCTTCCTGTTCGCCCATGAAGAAAGCTTCCCGATCGGCTTCTGCGGCCTTGCGTTGCTTGCCGGAAAGGCCGTACAGCCAAGCCAGGCGGCTTCTTGTCAAAGATTCGATGTCATCCATGTCAAGCTGTCTGCATGCCCCTGGAAAAGCCTTTATGGCGAGTTCGGCAGCGGGCCACATGTACAGGCGGAAAACGTGGATCACGGAAATGGACTTGCCCGTCACAAAACGGCAAACGGCGGCTTCTGTGGAGCGTGTCATGCACAGCCAGTCGGCAGTCCCTCTTACCAGGCCCACCCTCTGCCTCAGACGATGACGCAAGAGCGACCAATCCCGCAAAGGGGCGACGGGAATCACCCCTCGCGACACAACCGGCAGTTGAGCCCTCTCCAACTGTTCCAACCGGCACGGAAAGTAGCGGCTGCCAACCAGAAGATGAACGTCGAACTCTGTCGCCAATGCGTGCAACACGTTCCAGCCTCTCATCGAGACCCCATTGCCCGTTGGCTGCGGGAGCGCAGGGGATATGAACAGCAGCTCCTGTCTCATGATCCCTGTTAATCCAGAAAATAATAGTGCAACAACTGCTTCCGGGCATAGCAGGACCGGGCGACCAAAAGGTGGATCTCCTTCGCCAGAAGACCCGGGCACAGCGCCACCTTCCAGGCATATCTCAACCAAGCCAAGTCACCGCGCTTCATGGAAAAATACATCAGTTTCAAGTTAACCAGGAAAAGATCATCCCGTGCTGCAATCATTCCTTTTTCAAGAATCTCCTTGTACAAGGCCGGGATTTCCTCAAAATACCGCCTGCGCGATCGAGTCACATTACGGCCGTGACGACGCACGAGCACCAGGGATTGTTCCGTCATGCGAAAGGAAACTCCCTGTCTGGCCAGCGTCAACCAGAAGAAGGTGTCTTCCCCTTGAGGCAGATGCACGGGAAAACGAACGGCGCCAATGGCTTCCCTGCGCACCAGACAGGTGTGGCACGGGATAAGGTACCTCAGGAAGGCCGAAAAAGGCCTGCTCTCAAGTAATCTCTTCGGGGCGAAATTTGTGCGGCGATCAACCAAACTCAGGGGATGGCGGTCCAGAATCCGATAATTGAAGAGCAGCGCCGCCGAAATCCACGGCCCTTCCCCATCGGGAGTAAAGAACATCTCATAAAGGCAAGTGGACACTCCTACATCCGGCTCTTGCTCCAAAATGGACAGCCCCGTCTCAACCATGCGTGGATGCAGGAGATCGTCATCGTCCAGGAACAGAACTGCGTCTCCGGTGGCCGAATCCAGGCCGGCATTTCTCGCCGCCGCCACCCCTCTGCTTTCGGGAAGGCGAAGCAAACGAATGGACGGCGATAGCGAGACGGTGTGATCGATCCCGGTGCGATGCACCTCTTTGGAACCGTCGTCAACCACGATAATTTCGTGCACGCTTCGAGTCTGCTCAAGAACCGACCGAACGGCATCTTCGAGGAAGAAGGGGCGGTCTCGGGTCGGAATGATGACCGACACACGCATCAATTGCCTCATGGCACTATGTCCGTTAAGGTTGGAAGACTTACCTTCGAGAAAACCACGGGAACCAGGCCTGCTTTCTCCGAGAAGGAGGAAGGTAGCGCCGTGCCACCAGGTTATAGGTCGAGTCAACCGATCGTACATAATCCTCGGTGAGAAGGCCGGCATGGAAGGAGGAAAAATCTCTCCGCCACCTTGACCACCACAAATGACTCCACAAATGGAAGCTCACTACTCCCTCGACGTCCCGGTCACAGCCCCGCAACAAGGTCTCGATGCCTTCGATGGTCCACATGTGCCTGTAAAAGGTACTCGGGGGTTCGATGTGGATGAGGTCCGGATGCTGTTCGCTCAGTTCTTGCGGCAAACCCGTAGAATGGCGGCTCCATGAACCGTCGAACACCCCTTTCATGCGCGAAAGCCACAAACGGCCGAATTCCGCATCCTTTTCGGATATGATGAAGGCGTTGCAAAGCGACCGGCGGCGCTTCCGAGTTTCCTGGATCACCACATCATCTTCGCGGCCGAGAACGAAGACTTTCTCCTTAAGAACTGCAGGAATCGGGTTCACGAAGATCGTGTCGATATCGGCATAGATCCCGCCAAACTCAAGCAGCTTCTCTAATCTTATAAAGTCTGCATGATGAGCGTAAGAGTACCTCCGGGTGCTGCGGTCCCGATAGACAAAACGACTGACAAACTCATCGGCTTCAACCCTGACACAGTGAAGCTTACCACGAATGAGGTCCCAGTATGGTCCATAGGGCTCATGGCAATAATGAAAAAATATCGCGTCCGGACGGTTGACCTGAAGGCAGGATTCGAGGCAAAGGTAGAACACGAGATGAAACGGCTCGGTTTGTTTCCTGAGTCCGAAAACAAAATGAAACAGGTTGGGAATTCGGTTCGCCATGAGTTTAACGGCCGCTCTGTAATTTCCTGGACCGCAGAACACAAAGCCATTGTGCAATGCGGCGTTGTGCCGGGTGCAGTACCCCCTCCTTTACGTACAGCCCCTCGTTGGGACCGGCGTTCTTCATCCGGTCCCAGCGATAAGGAACCCTAAGCCCATCCTTCAAATAGCCGTCGGTGTTGAACGCGAGCGCATCCGGATCGTTCCTGCATTCCCGGACAAGCACCCGGATATCACGTCCCACATTCCGGATGTCCTGCCCCCATGAGTCCCACCCGGCAAAGAAGCAGAAGCCGGGCACCTCGTGCGGGAGCGGATTATTCAGTTCTCCAGTCAAATTGCGAACCCAACCGTTTGCCCAATAATGCACAGCAAAGCTCCCATGCTTTACCAACCGCTGTTTCATCAGGAGGGCTTTCTCCCCCCCTGCCTCCAGAGTCTCCAGAGCAGCACTCCCATTGGCAGCGGGATAAACTACGTTGGGCTCGAGAAGCGTCAGGCATTTGTCGGCAAACTCTCGGATCACTCGGGTGAGGAAAAGCGGACCCGTGCTCGTCAGCACGTCATAATGCACTAGAGCTTTTTCCGGGGGACGACTCAGCAGCTCACTAAACACAGCGGACCAGAGGGGGTGCTCCGGAGTCGAAGCCAGAAAAGCGTTACAAATCACCCTTGATTCACGCAGGCTGGCTTCATGTTCAGGGGGTTCGTAGGCGGCTGCAAACTGCAGTCCATTTAAGAGCGCGTCCAATGGCTGAAGGCATTCCATGTCCAGGTCAACATATACGCCGCCATAAACCCAGAGGATCAAATACCGCATGATATCGACCCGCTGGATAGTATAGGGGAAAGAGTCCAGTACGCCCTTCAGTCCAGGGTAGTGAACCTTGACAAGATTGTCGGCATCCTCATCCGTCCACAGCCGGTGCTCCCAGTTGGGATGATGCGCCTTCCAACTCTCGGTGCAATCCCGCCATCGATGCGGAATCTCGGAAGTCTTCCACAACTGGTGGATAGTGCGGGGGATCGGGTCGCCTCGAATCATACGGGATCCCCTCTTTTCCCTATGGCATCCAACATACGCTCTGTCACTGCTTCCTGCCCGAAACGTTCCGAGATGCTTTGCGCCAACGAACGTCCTGCCGCTGCGGCCGTTTCGGATTCATCAAATGCTCTCTTCATCAAGCTGGCGGCATGGGCACGGTCCGGCTCCGCCCACTGCTGATCGTCTGTATAGGATCCCTTACCTTCCCGAACTCGCACCGGCACCACTCGATAGTCAACGAGAAAGGCGCCGCTGCCTTGGAGGTAGTCCCTCTGTCCGCCATAGCCGGTCATGATGATGGGTCTGCCGAAACAGCCGGCATCGAAGGCCCCGATTCCCCAACCCTCAGACCGGGCAAGAGATACGTAACAGTCTCCTGCGGCGTGTAGCGCCAGCATGGCATCATCATCCAGTTCGTCGGTGATCAGCAAAATCCGTCCGGGCCGCTTCCTGCGCCCCACCAGGCGCTTTACGGCCGTTTCAGTCCGGGCACGGAACCGGCCCAGGATGCGGCGGGTCAAATCCTGCTTTGAGGTTTTCACCACCAGCACTGCCGGGTCAGTGTCCATGAACACATCGAGAAACGCCTCTATCGTGTTTCCAACAGCCTTGCGGGTCGTCCATACGTTGATTGAATAAAAACAGTAATCGTCGGGACGGATTCCAAACCGGGTCCTGGCCTCGAGGCGCGGTGGCAGGCCGGCATTGATCGCGATGTGCGGCACTACGTGGATTGGCGTCTTCACCCCATTGGCGCGAAATACCTCGCGGTTCCATTGACAGGGCACCATGAGGCCGTCAACTTCATTGAGAAGAGCAATCCAATGCTTCGGAGGTCGATCTGTCTCCCATACTGTATAGCCGATAATGCGCCGCCCCGGCTCATGTCGCCGCCACAACGGAAAGTATTCGGGCACCGTGTGGACAATTACCCTGTCGTAGTCCATCGGAAAATTGCACAGCTCATCGAATTCCGACCCAACCCGATCCCCCGTAAATGGCTCATAACCCAGCCTCCAGCGGAGACCTTGCACCATCGGAGACCAGGTTAGCTTCACCCCCGCATTACGAAGCCCTGCAATATAGCGCCGTGCCGCTTCTCCGTAGCCGGAACGTTCATGGAGGGACACATATTTAATGGCCAAGTCTTTATTCGCTATAAGCATAGCCGCTACGGCACCTGAGGGCGCTCCGGGGTGAAGGCGGGTGATAGGAAATCGCTTTTTCTCAAGACTTTTCAGTAACAGCTGTCCAGGATGTTGTCAAAAATATTTTCGAGCGAATCTCTGGCGAAAAAAAGAGAAAATTCGTCATGGCACGTCACTGTGAGGCGGATAAGTGATGGCAGGCCGGCGCGAAATGGTCCGTCGGGCGCGTTCTGTTGCCTGCCGAGGCATGGAAAGACAGTCTTTAGGCGGATTTTGGGGCGAAGCGCTCCTCCGGAGATGGCAGGGGCTGTAGCCATTCTCGAAATTCAGCCGGCCATAACGGCACGGAACTTCGGTCAATGCGGTGAAGATCCGGATTTGGGTTGGTCCGTGCATCTACCTGCTCGCGGCCACCGCCAAAAAGCGCTCGAAATTCAGTGCTCGCTCTAAACTTTACTACAAATTCCTGAGCTCAACTTATTTGGGAAAGAGCCAATTGTATTGCCGGATCCCGAGGCTCTCAAGCAAACTGCTGAAACGCCTCATGCCGGGAACCGGTTGAAGTTGTTTGGAAATTAACAGGACAGCAGTGGATGTTCGCAGGAATTCCGAGATACTTGCAGGTTGAACAGGCGGGCTCCACAGATAGTGCAGATCGAACTAGTACATTGTCAACTAAGTTCCTATAGGTAATGACCTGCAATCCGTCATTCCGGCGCAGGCCGGAATCCAGCGTCTTTTCAGTTGGTTAACAGCACTGGACCCCGGCCTTCGCCGGGGTGACGATTCCTTGCAACATGTAATAATTTTATTGACAATGTACTAGTTTCCATCCGGCAAGGGTCCTTTTCCGCCTTGGCGGCGTCAATCTTCGGGTTTGCTTGTGCGGCGTACCCATGTACGCCTCCGCGCAATCCCTCGATTTCCTTGCCAGGACGAAAAATGCCTCCTCCCCGAATCGGAAACTGCCAGTGTCCCATCCGGAGTTTCCGGATGGGAACGAACTATCCAATAGCTACGACATGGAGATGATGCCCCACCTTAGACAGGATTCGGCAGATAGAAATCAGTTCCGGCATCACGGTATCCGGCCACTTTTTAGAAGTCGTGCGTCAGTATCTCGATGACGCGGCGGGAGAGTTCCCTGGCATAGTCAGTCCACACTCCCTGGCCCCAGTAGCGATAGCAGCTTGTTTGCGAGGTCAGCAGATGAAACAGCGCATTTCGATACCGGTGTTCACCGGTGGGGACGCTTTGCCTGATTACTTTTTCGAAAAAGAGCGAGCTGACCTTTTCCATAGGGCCCAACACATCTTCGTAGCCGCGCACCCAGGAAAGATTGTTCGTCCAGCTGCCGCCCTCCATGTGGAAACGATGGTCTTCTTTTCTGAGTTCTTCGATAACCCGCTCCATCTTCTCCGGGCCGTCTCCGGGTTTGAAGCGTTCCCAGATGCGAAATTGCAGAACGGGCTGAAGCGCTGGGAAATCCTCCTCCTTTATACCAAGCGAGAAGAGATACTCTAAGTACTCGGTGACGTTCACCATGGGCACATCCGAACCTGAAGACTCGCGAATGACCTCCATGTACTTGGGCGGGAACTCGTTCATCATCACACCGCCGTTTTCGCCGTCGGCGATCTGCGTGACAAGCTGCGGGATCTGTCTTCCGGCAAGTTCCAGGCGGGAAAGCCCTTTGGCTTCGTAGTACGGCTGCATCTGGCCGACGAGCTTGGTGTCGCTCCCCTGCGTCTTGATTATGGCTACGATGCTCGCCATCTCACCTCGAGAGTTGCGGCAAACGAGGCGATGCGGGATATGCTTGCGCTCCGGCACCCAGCCGTTCTCGGGCCGCTCCACGGAATGCTCCTGGACAAGGACCCACTGGTAGCCGCAATCTTTCAATGTCTTTACAAACTCGTAGGCCACATCGGGGTGATTTGGAAGAGCCATCTCCGAGGGAGAAAAGCCGCGCACGCGACTGAGGGCTTCGAAGCCGAAGATGGAGGCGAAGTGATTTTGCCAGGCTTTGACATGCAGTCTATAATCCTGGAAAGGGGTGGAAGGAGCAACGGCATGCCCCCAGGGGGCTCCCAGCCATTCCACTGCGCGACGATAGTTGGGGTTCAGCGTGATGGTCCTCAGGCTATCGAAAACATCATGTGCCCCCATCCCGCGAAGGCCATGCAGCAGAGTGCCGGAGTATTCCAGCATCACGCGCGGCTGTTTGCCTTCATTCATCAACTGCGGAATAAACTCACCCATGCGCCTGTAGCACCATAGAAAAACCGAAGCGTTGTGGTTGTCACCAATCCCCTGGTTATCCATCATGTATTTGAGGTTGCTGATAATTTCTGCGTCGCTCAGGTTGACTCCGCCAGCCGGGATGAGTGGCTGGTGCATGTGCAGCGCAATGGCGCCCGCGCTCCGGATGCGCCCAAAATCAATTCCGCTCTCATGCAGGTAGATTACCTTCCCTTTGTTGGCACTCATGGCTTGTGCGCACAAATGCTCTGCTCCCGAAATGTTCGGGAGGCCGTTAATGTATTCAGGCAAATCGGTCACAGGCAGATATTTATTCCTTTCATTCTATTGAAGATCAACTGATCGAGACGCCGCTCGATACTTTCGATTCCCGTTTATTTGTGGCGGATGTGCTCGTAAATTGCCAGATACTTCGCACCTGGGCTACTCCAGGAGAAGTCATGCCGCATTCCGTTGAGAACAAGCCGGCGGAACTCGTCCGGATAGTGATGCCACAGGCCTATCGCACGGTCGCAGCGCCGATTCGACGGCATGATAATCGGTCTGGTGAAAGACATATCCATTGCGCTCGTCCGGCGGTCTATCGCCACAATAGTCCCGGTCGAACACGGTATTCACCAGGCCGCCGACGGCACGCACGATGGGTATGGTGCCGTACTTCAAGCTGATCATCTGGGGCAAACCGCACGGCTCGAACAAACTTGGCATGATGAGCATATCCGCGCCGGCGTATATCATGTGAGAGAGTTCTTCGTTGTAACCAATCTCCAGGTGGCAGTCCGGATTGTCGTTGAGATAATTTTTGAGATGCCGGAAATAGGCGTTGATATCCATCTCCGGGCTGCTGCCCAAAAGTACGAATTGGGCATTGTGCTGCAAGCAGTAAAACAGCGCGTGCCGTATCAGGTGCAAGCCCTTCTGCGGGTCCAGCCGGCCTATGTAGGCAATGATTGGTTTGTAGTCCTTGCGCAGCAATAACCTGTCCCGCAGGGTCTCTTTGTTGCGATATTTATCCTGGACGGTTTCCATGTTGTAATGAGCGGGGAGGTGGCGGTCAACCTCAGGGTTCCACACGTTATAGTCTATGCCGTTGAGCACACCATCGAATTTCACACGGTGAATTTGCAGCGTTCGTTCCAGGCCGAAACCCTGGCTGGTGCTGCACGCCTCCCACGCATGTTGCGGCGAAACGGTCGTAACGAAATTCGAATAGACAATGCCGCCCTTCATCAAGTTCACTGCACCTGGATTGAAGTTGTCGCGCATGCGGTCATAGTGCATGAAGTGGTCTGGGCGGCCCAAACCGGCAGCCCACAGCACATCTTCAGTGGTGACGCCCTGGTGCTTGAAATTGTGGATGGTGTAGCAGACCCGCTGATTCCACATCCCTGAGCGATTGTACATCTCGAAGAGCAGGACCGGGACAATTCCGGTTTGCCAGTCGTGGCAGTGGATGATGTCGGGGCGGCGGTTGCTCTTGAGCAGGAATTCCAGTGCGGCCTTGCTGAAAAAGGTAAAACGCCTGGCCTCATCCGTACATCCGTAAAAGCGGCCGCGGTTAAAGAAATTGTCCTGCGAGTGCGGATCGATAAAATAGCAGCGCAGGCCATGCACCTCGCCAGACCACACCGAACAATGAATCCAACCGCTATACCAGGGCACCCACAAGTCATGATAAACCTTCTCCAGTGCCCCAGATTTGGTCATAGCGCATGCAGTCATACATTGGTAAAACGACTTCCACATAGTTGCCGCGCACCTGCAACTCGCGGCTGAGGCCATACACCACGTCGCCGAGGCCGCCCACTTTGGCAACCGGGGCACACTCCGAAGCGATTTGGACAATGTACATTCTATTCTCCTAAATTCGCAGCCGGGACTCCAAGCAAGGTTAGCCTTCCCAGGCAATCCCGACCAGGACTAGTTATTGAAAATATCTAGTCGCACTGCGTTTCTTTTTCGCGCTTAAGGAAGATCACGCCCAAGGGTGGCAGGGTCAGCACGATCGAATGGGGTTGCCCCTGACATGCCCCGGGTTCCGATGTGACCGGATCGAGGTTGATCGTATTGCTGCCGCTGTAGCGTCCCGAATCGCTGTTAAGCAGTTCGCGGTAAACGCCGGGCGCCGGCACTCCTACACGGTAGCCGTGGCGAACCACCGGCGTGAAGTTCGATGCCACTATGACAAAATCATTCGGGTCCCGGGCCCTGCGAATGAATGAGACAATGTTTTGGTCAATATCATGGAAGTCGATCCACTGAAACCCCTCCCAACTGAAATCCATCTCATGGAGCGCGGGTTCGGAAATGTACAACCGGTTCAGATCTCTTACATACTGCTGGAGGTTCCGGTGGAATTCAAAATCGAGCAGCATCCAATCCAATTCGTGATCGTGGTTCCATTCGTTCCACTGTCCGAACTCACTGCCCATGAAGAGCAGCTTTTTGCCCGGGTGTCCATACATATAGGCGTATAGCAAACGCAAGTTGGCGAACTTCTGCCAGTAGTCACCCGGCATCTTGGACAGCATCGCACCCTTGCCATGCACCACCTCGTCATGGGAAAAAGGCAGTGTGAAATTTTCGGTGAAGGCATAAAGCAAGGAAAAGGTCAGGTGGTGATGGTGATATTTGCGGTGGACAGGCTCCTTTTGCATGTACTCGAGCATGTCATGCATCCAACCCATGTTCCATTTCAGATCGAAACCCAAGCCCCCCGCGTAAGTCGGGCGGGAAACCATTGGCCAATCCGTGGATTCCTCGGCAAACGTCAGCACGTCCGGGACCTCCTGGTGCACCAGCTCATTGAAACGCTTGATGAAAGCCACCGCCTCCAGGTTTTCCCTCCCGCCGTATTTGTTGGGAATCCACTGGCCCGGCTCCCTCGAGTAGTCCAGGTACAACATCGAGGCCACGGCATCGACGCGGATGCCGTCAATATGATACTTGTCCAGCCAAAACAGCGCGTTGGAAAGAAGGAATGCGCGCACCTCGTTTCGCCCGTAGTTATAGATGAGCGTGTCCCAGTCCTGGTGTTCGCCCTGGCGCGGGTCGGCGTGTTCGTAAAGGTGCGTGCCGTCGAAAAACGACAGCCCATGGCCGTCTTTGGGAAAGTGCGCCGGTACCCAGTCCATGATCACGCCCAGTCCGGCCTGGTGTGCGGTATCGACGAAGTGCCGGAAATCATCCGGAGTTCCATACCGTGAGGTAGGGGCAAAGTAGCCGACGGGCTGGTATCCCCACGACCCGTCGAAAGGATGTTCCGTAACAGGCAGCAGTTGAATGTGAGTGTAGCCCATCTCCTTTACGTACGGCACCAACTGCTCGGCCAGCTCGCGGTATGTGAGCCAGCGATGGCCGAGGTCCTTGTGCGGTGCTCTCCTCCATGAACCGAGATGCACCTCGTAAATGGATATGGGTGCTTCAAATTTTTGACGTTCTTTACGTGTGTGCATCCACTCGCTATCGGCCCATTCGTAGCGATCAAGGTCCCACACAACGGATGCCGAATTTGGGCGCATCTCGGTCGAGAAACCGAAGGGGTCGGCCTTTACGGCCATGTAGCCACCGCGGGTCTTAATTTCATATTTGTACAAATCCCCCTGAGCCAAACGGGGAATGAAAATCTCCCACAGACCGCTCACACCTCGCGGGTTCATGGGGTGGCGCCGCCCGTCCCATTGATTGAAAGCTCCGATCACGCTCACCCGCTCGGCGCCAGGTGCCCACACACTAAAATGGACACCCCTCACGCCACAGTGCTCAATGATGTGCGCACCGAGCTTGTCGTATAACCGAAAATGATTGCCTTCGGAAAAAAGATGTAGATCATAGTCGGTAAGGACAGGAGGGAAACGATAGGGATCTTCGGTCACATACGTCCGGCCGTCGTGCAAAGTGACCGAGAGTCTGTAAGGGAAAATCTCGGTCTCACCGGAGAAGACAGTTTCAAACACGCCGTCAGCATGTATGCACTGCATCCGATCCTCCGCACCGGAACGCAACACGGAAACGTTTCGTGCCTGCGGTTGGAAAGTGCGAACAACCAGCCCCGGCCCTCCGGCCAGTGTCACATTGTGCAGCCCGAGAATGTCAAACGGAGTACTGTAGCAGCTGGCGGCGATAGCCGCAATGGCCCCGGGGTCGGCTGTCGATTCGAAGACAACCTGGAGGATAGACACCGTCGAAGCTGGTGCAGTAAGTGAGGTCTCAGCAGCAGGCTCACCGGCATCCGCCTCGGGGTTGGCCGGCTCACTCCGAGTCCTGCCGGGAGAACCGGCTGATTCAAGCGCGTTCCAGGTGGAAACGGCAATGTCGCCGAGTCTGTCATCCAAATCTTTAGTATGTTCGACAGCCTCGGCTGCGGGAGTTGCATCTGCAACACTCATACGGCATCTCCTCTACTTTTCTGCTACTGATGAACTCCACCTTCTGGTTTCGAGCGCCCCCCGACAACACTCTTCATCAGGTTGTCAGAGTTCAATCCGCAGAAATCGCCCTCTTTCTTTCATGTAAGCTCCAGCAGGTCATCCCTGATATGGTTCAGGTCGTGAAAGACTGCGCAGTGCAGGCAAAGAACAGCGTCAACATCGGGGGATAAGGCCGCGGCTATAGACAACCCGGCCCCCCAGCTTATTGGACGCGCATACGGCTCTGAACATAAGTTAAAAATGATTTACCACAGGCTTCACAAGGCTAAATCATTGGAACTCTAAGCTCAAATCCACGTTTTAATATCCTATAAGTAAAACAGATTACGCCACAATAATCAAGGATTTTTGAAAAGGGATGCGTGGAGTGAGGGCATAAGATTCAGATGTTTAGGAAATAATTGACCCTATAGTTGATCCCAACCTTCCGGGTTTTTTGCGCAGCAGGCAAACACAATCATAAAAGAGCTATAATTAAATCGTCTTGTTACTGCAATCGCAAATCATGCGCGGGATGGGTGCGCTCATGTAAATAGCCGCACCGGCAACGAGTCCGGCCGCACCGTGGCGATACATCCCGATGCAGAAGGACACCTTCTCTACGATTCTAGCAAACAATGCCCCTTGATCTGACAGCCTCCGCACATGAGACAGCCTCCGGAACGGATGCCCTGGAGCGGCTCCTTGTCCGGCGTGAGGATTTCCGAGTTGGAATCCTTCTTCGGTTTTGGATCGGGTCCACCCTTTTTGGCGGCCTTCCGAGTGCTCATGTTACTCTCCGGTGCATCGTTTATCTTAATAGAAATTCTTTATCGATAATCTCTAATGGATGTACATTTACCATCGGTACCACCTTTGTCAATATCACTCCGACAATTGCAGGGACGCCCTTCACACTGCCCATGGAGAGCCGCCTCCCGGCTGATATTACCAACAGCGGCTCAGTTCCGGATCAAAAAACCGCGAAAATTCACACCAGAGGGCGGTCAGTATGGGGGGAACCAATAAGCGTTGGGTTTCCCCGCCCAGCATGCGGTTAACCCCAATAGTGGCCTAAATTCACCGAAGCTCCTAGTCTGAAAATGGGGCTTCCAAGAAAGATTTATTCACAATTGGAAATTCTCTAACCTGATAAGGGATGTGGGTTTATACTCCGGCATAACAAAATACTGACAGGTTGTCGCAGTCTTTCCCTTGAAGGAGGAAAAGATGCCTAATATCCGTTGCGTTTGTCTGTCCGACATGCATCTTGGGGCCGAGACCAGCCCGTTAACCAATCTCAAAGAGGGACAAAGCGAACCTGATCCGTCCAAACCAAGCCCAGTCTTGGAGAGACTGGCAAAATACCTGCGTAGTCTCATCGACCAGAATGAAGATAAAGATAAGAGTCAGAAACCAAAATTGATACTGAATGGGGACATCTTGGAACTGGCGTTAGCCGCCGTGGGCGTGGCTGAAAGCGAGCTATCTCGGACGGCAAGAAGTGAATCGGTTAACTTTTCGGTCCTCGTTTTTCGGTTGCGAAATCCTTTTACTTCTATGGATCTACTTCGTTTGCTCCCTCCTACATGAGGGCCGTTGGATGTTTACAGAGGGCAGCCTATGACTCGCTCGCATGATTGGATCTCCTGCCGCTTGCCGTCGCAACAGCAAGAGACGCTGTTGAAGGCAGCCCTTCTGGAAGGTGATGATTCGCTCCTGGCGTGGAAACAACTAAAGGGTCTGCCCGAAATTGACCTGCAAACCCCGACGAACAAACAACTGCTGCCTCTCTTGTACCGCAACCTCAAGGCGCAGGGTGTGAGCGAGTCCTTGCCGTATAACCTGAAAAATGAGTCTATGATGGCCTGGACCAGGAACCACAGGATCTTTCAGCGCATACGGCAAATTCTCCCTATATTGCATGATGGAAACGTTCCAACCCTCCTGCTGAAAGGGGCCGCTCTCATCCCCCTTTATTATCAGGACTACGGGGCTCGCGGTATGCGTGATTTCGATCTCCTGCTCCCCCAGACGCATTTTCGACGTGCGGTCCATCTGTTACTAAGTAATGGCTGGAAGCCGATTGACGACCGTCGCGTCGAATATTTTGACGCAAGATTCGACCGTGAAATACATATGGTGGATGGAGAAGATAACTGCCTCGATCTTCACTGTCACGTACTGGACATTAGTTGGGCAAAGAGTTCGGATTACCACTTCTGGGAAGCATCGGTTCCTGCAAGGATCGCCAATATCGAGACAAGAACACTCTGCCCTACAGATCACCTTATCAATATCTGTGTACATGGGATTCACGGGGAACCGACCGTAAGGTGGGTGGCGGATGCCGGGATCATCCTTCGGCGTGCTGCGCGGGAAATTGACTGGGACCGGATTGTGCATATTTCCAAAGACCTCAGCATCGCCATACAAATGTCCGCGACCCTGGGATACTTATGGAATACATTCGACTGGGAAATCCCCCAGGCGGTCCTGGATTCTCTGCGGCTCTGCCGGGTATCGCGAGCGGATCAAACCCTTATGCGTTTAAGAGACCAGGACATTCGGGGTCGGCCACTCAAGATATTGCTGCTGAATTGGTTGATATACATTAAGGGCATGGGAGCCCAGAAGCCGCTATCCAGAATCTTTTCGATCCCTGAGTATCTGAAGTGCTTTCTAGAGGCCGATTCATCGTGGGAAATGGCTTCCTCTCTTGTGAAAAAGATCTGCCGTTGCGTGCGAGATCGCTTTGGATGGTGCAAGGATGATCAAGAGAAATAAGACAATACATCTTCCGAAAGTGAAATTGGCCGATTGGTTTTGCCTTCCTACAGGACCTCGGGGGGCCGATTTGAGAGATTCTATGGAGGGAATGGGAGGAAAGGTCCTTTTTCGGCCATGATAGCGATAGCATCCCGCAGGTCATTTTCGCCGACAATCAAACGACAAACCTTTTTCTGCCGCCATAAGGGCTCCAAAAAACGTACGATACCCAAGGGGGTGGATTGGGATCGGGGCAGTATTACCCGGTCGAGGACAGATCCCAACATGGCGTTCCTCTGAACGGGCAGTAAAACAGTGTGCATGCCACGCTCAACGAGCAAAAGCCGTCGCACGGGTAACGATATGCCATAAGGAGCCATGTTCGGGCACCGCCGGCCCAATAACAGGCTATACTCTTCTTCCCCATTCAGTCTGCCCAGCAGATAATCCCGAGAAAACAGCCCCTGCATCGATTTGTCCAATCGCGGACCGGCCACGCGCAGTTTGATGCCTTTGGGAAAGGAACGTACTATGGGCTCGGAGTTATCGATCACAACACAATCGTCACCGATCACCGGATACCCCAGTTGCAGGGCCGCCAGACTGAGGGCGCTTTTTCCGCTTCGGCCTTCCCCCGAAAAGACAACCGCCTCCCCGTTCACCACAAACGCACCGGCATGCAATACCGTTCCTGCATAGTTGAACAAGAAACAGGAACTGACGGAGGAAACAAAGCAGAGGGCTAAATCCTCTGCTCGTTCTATATGCCATACGACACGGGGCGTCTGCAGGAGATATCCGTTTTCCTGACGGCACACAAGGATATCCGGGGGATCTATCTGTGCAGCATCTCCATGTTCCTGGACAAGATCAAGGAGTCGGACCGCGCGGCTGACAAGATCGGCGTCAAACACTCGAGCTACGACGGTCGTGTCTTCCCACCTCAAGCGGTATTGCAGCATTGTCCCCTGCCATTGTCTCCAAGATACCAGGGCTGACAGAAAGTCACACTCTCAAGATCAGGTTCCTGGACAGCAGATCCCCCACAAGTTTTTCGACATGGGATCTCAGATTGTTTGCTTCTTCCGAGGGAAAAGCTTCCGTCAGCAGGTCTGTCAGGTCTTGCACGGACAATGGCCATTGCAGTGCTTCCCATAGTATGGCGGCCAGCGGATTAAGCACCAGAACATCCCGGGTTTCCCGGTGCATTACCAGCAGGTCGTCCTCGAAAGAATCCGCATCAAATGCATCAATACGCCGGAAAACCCCTTCAAAAAGATCCATTTGAACCTCCGCAAAATCTAGAGCCGTTCTGGGTCTATTCCGCCATTGTTGCAGGAGTTCATTGATGTAGGCAATGCACTCATCCGGGCCGGCTCCGTATAGCCGCAGGAGCACAACATTTCGGCAGCCTCAAAACGCCTGTCATATTGAAGGCCGAGATCTTGAGCAGTTGGGTGTTTGAAGCACTTGAGCCACGCAAGGGGATCAAACTGCCCCTTATAGGCCTGAGTTCGGGCTGCAATAAGGATTTCCTGGTATCCGGACTCTCCTTTCTTCGATTCAGCTTGAGAGATGCTCAGGTTGCGGTCCATCTTAGCATAGAAAACCAGAGGATCGTCATATCCCAGGTGGCGTATAACAACGCTGGGAAGCTATCTCCAGTGGTCCGGAGCCGTTTCCCCCTCAACCATCAACCTTTCATGGACACGACCGATCCACTGAATCCCCGGCTTGTTACGGTAGAGACGCAACATCACACCCGGAGAGAGCAACTCGGTTTCCTGCAACCGGACTCCGAAAATATCCTCTCTCACACGGGACCAGTCCAATTGAGGAAAGCTGATCAGAACCTCATCGCTGTCCAGACGCAAGATGAAGTCAGAATCTATGTTTTTCTGCAGCCTCCGAAGGGCGGCAGAGAAATCATTATCCCAGGGGATGAAGCACAACCGGACGTTTTCAAAGCGGCCCAGGGAGAGCTGTCCTTCCGTCAGGCCTACATATACGGGCAAACCGAATTTCAGCGCGGAGTCGATGGCGTGGTAAGTCGAAGAATTGCCATGACTGAGCAACATCACGGCAATGGGAAAGCGGGGCTGTTTGAGTGAAATCATAAGTTTGAAAATAAGGTGGTTTTGACTGTGCCCCGGAAATTAGACCAGTTTAAGTGAGAAAAACCGGCTTTCGAATCAAAAACGATCCTAAAACTAGATTCGCCCTTCCGCAGACATCTCCGGAAAGTTCCATCCTTATAGTAGGGCGCAATAGGGTTATGGCTAGCTTCCTGCGTTGGACACTTTCGTGGCGCCGTCCACCAGCAATACGGCTGCCGGGATAGCAAACCCCAATGCAGCAAGTCTTTTCACAAACCGCCGACGATCCACATTTGGCATGGGGCCGGCAGTAGATTCTTTTTCAACCAAAATCTTGACTTCATCAGACATCTTCTCACCTCTATGCTTTAGGGACCGTATTGGGAGCGAACAGCGGCAATTGAGGAACGATAATCAGATACGAGGGCGATTGTAAATGGGGTGGAATCGACTGTCAATAACAAGCTTGATCCACCATGTACTTCCGAGCTAACTGATCGAAACTCAGATCGCCAACGCAAACGACATCATCCATCAAAAAGGAGACCGAGCCATGATTATGCAAAATCCACGAATAAAACCGAAGTGTCCAGCATGTGGAAGCCAGAATGTGAAATCCAAGCTGTCCTTTACCAACATCGTTGCATGGGTGGGCAGGATTCTGGGAGTCCCGACGGTAAAGATTTGGGAAAAGAGATGCATGGAGTGTGGGAATGACTTTCAGGTGTTTAGGAAGTAGCTCGCAGATTCTGGTCAAAGGTTTTCATCCTGGGTTCCAATCCTTGCGCGGCTTACCGTTTCATTCTAATGCCTATCAGTTGAACAGCGGTGTTCGGAACTCGTCGAGCATGATCTTAGTCAAAATCAAACCCTTTGTGGACATAAACAGAACTAGACCTTTATAAAAAGCCGTTTTCGCCACATAATCCATGCGATTAGATACATAAACAGGAGAGTCAGGAGCGCGTAGAGCAAAAACGCGGTTTCCGATTTTGCAATAGGGGTACACAAGTTGTTGAACATGTATGATTGGCAGTCTATATCTTGTGCTAGGGCCACGGGCAGATTGAAGATTCTGAGCGTGGTATCGAAAACTTCCGATAGCACATATACGGTGATAGGATTCAGTCCAAGTATAATGAATGGTTTGGCCCATCGAGAGAAATCTGCGATATCGATCAACCAGTGAAAGAATGCCAGGCAAACAAGAGCCATCCCCGCCATGAATATGCTGAAAGTGCTCGTCCAAATGCTCTTGTTTATCGGCAGCCAGCGATCGAGTATGTAGCCGGCGATGAGCAGAACCAGGCCGGCGCATACCATTCCGGCAACTTTCCTACGCTCGGGTAAAGAAGACCTGAGCAATTGTCCCGTCAGCACCCCGAAAAGAGTGGTGGCGATTGCGGAATTGTGCTCACGATCCCTTCCGGGTCCCATTCCCCAGCATAATATGACCACATGTGCCCGCTCAGAAAATGGGAATCGATCCAGGCGGCAAAATTTTTCCCCGGCTCAATAGTGTTTAACAGCCTGTTTTCGTTCACCCGGTCAATCACCGGTCTGCCTGTTCGCGGAGGGGCGAACTTGACCGTCTTTGATTATGCTCCGCCGAATAAAATGAGGCCTCCGCTTCACTTCCTCAAAAATCGTGGCGATGTATTCTCCGATTATGCCTACCGCAAAGAGATTGATTGACCCGAAGAACAATATGTTGATCAGCAAAGTCGTGACACCTTTCGGGGTCAGACCGGGAATGAGGAGCCTCGATATTACCTGCAAGAGTATCAGAAGCAATGTTAACAGAAACAGGCAGCCTCCAAGGAAGCTTAGCATTGACAAAAGAGTGGTGCTAAAAGAGATTATCCCCTTTTTGGCCGATGCAAACTTCTTGGCGAGATTAATAGTCGAGCGCCCAAACATGCGTTCCGGACGTATGTAATCTACACCGGTCTGTTTGAAGCCAACGAAAGCGCGGGCACCCCGCAGAAACAGGTCGCGTTCCGGGAATTGCAGCATGCAAAGCATCACCTGTTTGTCCAAAAGCGAAAAATCACCGGCATCCCGCGGAATGGACAGATACGAAAATTTGTCGAAAACGCGATAGAAAAGCTTATAAGCAACCTGCATAAACAAGGGCTCTTCACGATTCACACGCCTTCCATACACCACATCGTAGCCTTCGCGCCATTTCAGCACAAAGGACTCAATAAGCTCCGGCGGATCCTGAAGATCACCATCCAGAAGCACGCATGCATTTTTTGAGGATATTTCCATGCCACTCCGGAAAGCTGACTGGGATCCGAAATTGCGCGAGTGGGATACTCCGATCACCCGCCTGTCCTTTCGCGTCAGTTCTCTGATGACTTCGTCGCTCTCATCGGGGCTGTTATCGTTTACGAAGACAATTTCATGTTCGATGTGAAGCTTTTCGAACGTTCTCTTGAGTCGTTCGTACATGATTGGGATTGCCTGGGCGTCCTTATCGCACGCAATCACCGCGCTAACACTGTACTTGGTATCCAGGCCGAACTTTTTTGAGAGGCGTTGGTATTTCTCTTTTTCCGGAAAGTTTCGGTACCACTCGATGGTCCGTATAAGCCCCTCCCTGAAATCAATGTTCGATTCCCAGTTGAGCAGCTCCTTAGCTTTGTCTGAATTGGCGAACCAATCGAAGGTCGTGTCCCAATGTCTGGCCGGCATCGAAAAGGAAGGTGGCTCTTCTATTCCGAACAACTCCCTGGCAGTCTCGGCCACCTGAAGGATTGTCGTTTTTGTGCCGCTGCCGATGTTGAAGGAATCACCATAGTTCTCCTCACGAAGATAGAGTGCGGTCTTAATGAACGCTTCGCAGGTTTCATCAACGTAGATAAAATCACGGGATATGGCCGGATTGACGAATTCAGGGTAATGTCCTTCCGATCCACAACGCACGACAGTAGGTATTAAACGTGCCGAGTCCTCCATGGGGCCGTATACTGAGTACAACCGGAGATTAGCACAGGGCAGATTTTTCTTCCGACCATAGTAGTAAAGCAAGTTTGCGCAAGCAACCTTCGAGACTGCATAATCACTGTTTGGCGCGGGCAAGTCATCCTCTGCGGGCTGCGAGGCGTGGTCTCCATATTCGGAAGAACTTCCAGAATGAACGTAGCACGCAATCTTGCGAGATGCCAACTTCTCGAGCAGTCTTGCCGTCAGGCTGAAGTTGGTCTCGTATATGAGTTCGCTCTCCTGCTGAAATGAGTAGGCGCCATATCCAACACAGTTGAAAATAGTACGCGGTTTGACGTCGTTGAGGAGATTCTCAAGATTGGATTCCACCAACAGGTCCATAGCCCGCAAATTCTCCTCGGGAAGCTTCTCAAGCCGCCACGCTGCCGGATAAGTCGAGGTGCCGACCACATCTGATCGATGTTCCAGTATAGTCCGCAGCAAATTTGAACCGATGAATCCGCTGGCCCCCAAGATCAGTATGGGGCCCTGCAAACGGGCTATTTCCTGTTCCAGGTCCCTGCTCATTGACATAATTCCTTCAAAATACTATCCGGATCTAAACCGCATTCTTTGCGATGGAATTTCTGAGAGCCATAGCGAGCTGAAACATATCCGACAGCACAGCGGTGTGAAAAAACCGGAGGCATTCTGCCCATAAGCGCCAGGCAATAGGACAGCATTTGACCGATACCGCCGTTGGCAACGTGTTCTTCCACGACGATTAGGCGCTGTGATGAACGCAGGCTGCTCAGAAGACCTTCGGGAATCGACTCAGTGCTCAGCGGCAGCTCGGTCACCACCCATAAGTCGGGCTGCTGTTCCTGGGGCAAAGTGGCTGTAAAACTTAGGATGGCTCCCGCCAGCGGTCCTGCGGCAACCATCGTCGGACCTTTTCCTCTGAGCAGGCGGCGCCACGCTGCATATTCCGGCAATTCCACGCCCTTAGGGAGTTCGCAACGTCCGAGGCGCAGGTACCCGGGGCCGGACTGCCGCATGAGTTGACAAACAATGATCGGCACATCTGGAGCGAATGCGGGCACGTACACCTTAATATCTTGCAGGCAAAGAAGTGCTCCATAATCCTCTAGAGCGTGATGTGTTCCTCCCATTGAACCATATGCGTATCCGCCTCCATTGCCGACTAGCATTACCGGCAAATGGTGCATGCAGATATCGTTGCGAATGTGCTCGTACGGGCGAGCATAGACAAAAGGGGCAATACTGTATACCCAAGGCCTTAGACCTGTTCTGGCCAGGCCGGCTGCAACGGAAACCATGTTTTGCTCCGCGATCCCTGCATTGATAAAGCGCTCTCCCAAAGCATCCCGCAAGGGTTCAAGAGACATAAATCCAAGATCTCCAGTCAAGAACACGAGTTTAGGATCGGACGCATTCTCGACAAGGGTTCGACATAATATATTTCTCACACCGACTCCAATTCCTTCAAAGCCTGCCTGTACTGTTCTTCCGTCATAGACAGGTAATGCCATTCCATTTTGTTTTCCATAAAGGAGATGCCGCACCCCTTGCAGGTGTGTGCCAGATAGATCTTGGTGCCGGAGTTGGAACGCTTGCAAGCGGCGGCGATTGCATTAACGTCGTGCCCATCGATCTCTTCAGCCGCCAATCCGAATTCCCGGAACTTTTCGACAGTCAACTGGAGCCCCGTTATTTCCTTCGTTTTTCCGAATCCTTGCAGCCCATTGACATCGATGAATATTGTCAGTGGAGCAAGCACACGGTGTGCAATGAAGATCAGCGCTTCCCACGTGGAGCCTTCCTGCAGTTCTCCATCAGATAACAGGCAAAATACTCTTCCGGGTTGCTTCTGGAGTGCTTTCCCCAAAGCAATCCCCGCGGCTAACGACAGTCCGTGCCCGAGACTTCCTGTGGCGAAAGGGATCTCAGGCAAAAAATCCGGCGCAAGCTGTCCGCTCAATTTCGTATCGTCCATGTGAAACTGCAACAGGTCCTCATCTTTGAGACGACCAATAGACCACAGTGTGGTGTAAAGGGCGCCCGCAGCATGCCCCTTTGACAGGATGAAAGTGTCTTTAGCTTCAAGCACAGTATGAAAAAGGACCATCAATATGTCCAAGGCTGATAAATTGCCGCCGATGTGTCCAACACCGCTATTGAAGTGCATTTCGAGGAGTCTTTTGCGAGCCGTCTTGATGACTTCTTTTAATTTCTCCATTTTTCACACAACGCCTTCATCGATTTATGTCCACCATGTGGTCCCAATTGGTTGGATTGCTGACAATTGTAGGTAGTGACCCATTGCGATGACCTGATTGTAAAAACGAAATCCCTCTGCATGGCGTATGATAACACGGCGAGCACAGGCAGAGCAAATGCTTGTGCAAGATAGGAATTTATTCCGGACTTCAGCATTAACCAGACAAACAGGACATTGAGAAAATAGATGACTGAATAAACCCCACAATATCTTAGAATCAAATTATTCCGCCTGTTATTAAAAACAAGGATGCCAGTCGTTTTGAAGTTAAATAATACCCCCCAAATGGTCGCAATCAAAATAGCCAAATTGTAGCGCAATCCTAGAAAAATCAGTAACGTATAAAGCGAATAACCAAATGCCGTGTTTAGAATTCCAATGAGAACGAAGAGCATAAATCGTTCACTAATCATCTGTGAATCCTTGGGGGCGGATCAAAATCCGGTGCAGCGTCCATATGTTCTTATGCTGATCAGACCGGTCTACTCCCTGGGCATACAGTCCCCATGTCCCATGATTACGCCTGCGAGCATCGAAGGCTATGGGCCATGCGTCAGTGTGTTTGTCCACTGAGAAACTTATCGGAGCACAGGCCTGGCCGATAAAAATTTAATCGAGTACCAGCGCTTTCAGTCCTATCCCCAAATTCCGGGGATCCGGTCCCAGTCCGATGTCAACGGGCCTTGCCGGCTTTTTTATTGAAAACCGCAACAAATGACAACCCCGCATGGCTCCAATCCTATGTGCGGTTTCCGGAATTCGTATTTCCATGACGTTACCTGAGTATGCATTAAGACGAAAACTCTGAAAAAGATAAGCCGGCAAGAATATGAGCCGGCAAAAGAATGGCATTCGCACTCGCAAAAAGCCCTACGCCTCGTCCCAGTACAGTGACCAGTAGGCTGTAGAAATAGAGGGCCGCAGGGATCCCTTTTGCCCCGAGGGCATTTTGAAAATTGATCTTTGACCTCCTGCTCGTTGACATCTAGCACCTCGATAATGAAATCTTTGATAGCAGGGCGCCTATCTTCATGTCCAGCTTTTTTGGGAAAAATCACTTTGTAGTATTTATTTTTTGTGGACAGAATGACAAGAGCATGGTTGAATATTCACTTAACCTGATGGTCACTGATTCTTCGTCTTGCTGTGCGCCAGATAAGTGTTGCAATATCCAAAACTTGCAGTAATTTCACCTCCTAGAGGGGTGCCAACTGCTCATGCCAGTCTTAGAAGGAACACATGGCACTTGCCTCCCTCGCTCCATGACATTTCAGGCTGAGGGATTGAGGCCCGGCAAGGGCAGAGATGGAACCGGACCTACTTCTGCGAGGAAGGACGCTACTCTGAGTATCTTGCCATAGCGTGATAAGAGGGAGTGTGGATTCGTCCGTCCGCGAGGTGGTTTCGGGAAACAAAGTTGGTATACAGTGTAAGGCGATGCGCCGTTGGGCGAAATTGAGCCGGACTAACAGGGAGCGAAGACTTCCTGGACGGGGAGGACGGATTGGCATACGCCAAACTGGCCGATATGGTAACATCAGAACCTAATGGTTAAGTAAAGGTCAAATGGTCTCAATAGTCCTCCCTGTTCACAATCAGTCTGATCACATCGAGAAGGTCGTCAATAGCTACCTTGAAGGGCTTAAGGTGCTGCAGGTTCCGTATGAGTTCATCCTCGTTGCCAACGCATGTTCCGACAGCTCAATAGAGATCTGTTCGCGGCTTGCGCAGGAGTATGGTAACATCTGCCTCATCACTAGTGAAACAAAGGGATGGGGCAATGCCGTCCGGATGGGATTGGTGAAAGCTCAAGGTGATTTGCTTTGCTATACGAACTCAGCCCGCACTAGTCCAAATGATCTTATTTCAATCATTTGTCATGCTTTGGCGCATCCAAATGTTGCGGTTAAGGCTACACGCAAGGTGCGTGCGAACTCCAAGCGCAGGTTGGGATCATCCTTATACAATCTTGAGTGCCGGTTACTGTTTTGCCTTAAAGTACAGGACATAAACGGAACACCAAAACTCTTTCCGCGCCAATTCGACCAACTTCATTCGCTTGCGGAAAATGGAGATTTGATAGACTTGGAATTTTGTGTGATTTGCGCTAGAAGCCAGTACCCTGTTCAGGAAATTCCAATATACTCATTCGAACGATCAGGAGGGATGAGCACTACAAACTACAGGTCTGCTCTTAAGATGTACCTGTGTGCTTTGCGATTCTGGCTTCGGCAGTATAAAAGGTAGCGCAAATGGGACGCAGGCGTTTGGACAAATCCAGCCAACTGTGGAAATATCACGACGCCATGTGGCGAAATCCGGCTCAGGTGGTGTGTCAATGGGGTGGAGCGGAGAGTGTTGATCCTGATGTGTTAAAGTTCTCTATAAAGGGAAAGTGGCGTGAATTGATGGCCTCGACAGGTGTCACGCTGCTTGTAACACGGGAGTATGAGCACCTCGTAGTTGCCTTGAAGGCTGGTGGGAACGGAGAAGACCACCAAAGCTATTGCCCTCTTCCCCATCCTTCGGGTTTAGCCGTCGATAAAGAAAGTTGCAGGGTCTATGTCGCCAGCACACGAAATCCCAATCAAATCGTAGAGTTCCTTCCATCATCCTCAATGGATCAATTGGCCTGCTCGGAGCGATCCAAGTGGCGAGACGCCAGTTTCCTCGTCCCGGTGCGGGCCCGCTTTTTCCCAGGCCGCCTTTATATACACGATATCGCGCTTATGGGGGGGCAACTCTACGCCTCTTCTGCCGGTAGCAACTCGTTGGTTCGCCTTGATGATGACGGACGATATGAGACCGTATGGTGGCCCCACTGCATCGATTCGGAAACCGGACCTGTTCTGGGATTGAATTATATTCAGCTCAATTCGATTGCTGCGGGGCCATCAATCGAGGGTTCTTTTTTTTCCGCATCGTCTGATAAAATCTCTCTCAGGCGTCCAGGGCACAGGAATTTTCCAGCAAATCTCAGAGGCGTAATTTTTTCAGGACAAACGCGTGAAGTCATAGCAAGAGGCCTTACCAGGCCGCATTCCGCTCGACTGAACGGAAATCAGCTTTGGGTCAATAACAGCGGCTATGGTGAAACGGGCTGCATAGAAAATGGCATCTATTCCGTTGTTGCCAAACTTCCAGGATGGACGAGGGGTCTATGCTTTTGCAACAATATTGCGTTTGTAGGCACGTCCAAGCTGATCCCCCGTTTCTCCCAATATGCGCCGGGGTTGGATCAGAATTCCAGTGTTTGCGGCGTGCACGCTGTTGACATCAAGACGGGAGATATCATTGGTAGTTTAATATGGCCACACGGGAGTCAGATTTTCTCCATTGAATGGCTTCCCGCCGGCCCCACTGCAGGATTCCTAATGTCGTATCCCGGCAGGAACTCATCGAGTGCTCAGAGAGATTTCTTCTATGCGTTCAAAACACTTTAATTTGAGGAACTACGGCTTATAAATTTCTAACTATTCAGATGCTCGTTACAGGCTCATGTGGAAGGATTACTACTGATGAACACCGAATTTAGGCTCCTTATGATAGGAGCTATGTATGAGAACGGGGGTAACACCACACAACGTCTGCTGGACGGACACCATCAATTGTACGTCTACCCTTTCGAATCTCAGCTTGGAACACGCCTTGTACAGGACGTGCTCACTTCCCTGTTTCCTGTAAAATACCGATGGCCTGTCTTTGACCTGGATTGTTCCCCCTTTGCTGATTACAAGGCCATCATAGATGAGGAATGTAAAGTGAGAGCGCGTACGGCGCATGTCAGCAAATTTCGTGATATCCCTTTTGATTTCTCAGACGATACTCGTTGCGAGATTTACCTCGATTACATCAGACAAAAAGGCAAGAGTAGGCCTAATAATATTTTATCTTTCTTCATAGCCACATTCGATGCCTGGAAAGATTACAAGCGTACCGGTGAGGAACAAGTATACGTGGGATACAGCCCTATCCTGGCGGTCGATGCTGAGAAGGTCCTCTACGACTTTCCGGAAGCGCACTTTTTACATGTAGTAAGGAATCCATGGTCCGCTTACGCGGATACGAAAAAAAGGCCGGTTCCGCTGTCCCTCGAAAGCTATATGATGGGCTGGACACTCAATCAATATTACGCACTCGTTGCTGCCAAGAGAAATCCCGAGCGGTTTCACATCCTGAGATTCGAAGACATCATTTCATCGCCAGCTCGCATTTTGGGCTCAATTTGCATCAAACTCAAACTCGACACTTCGACATCACTGGAAACTCCAACATTTAACTCCATTCCACTGAAAGCCGTCTATCCCTGGGGGATCATCAGAGTGGCGGATCCCGGGGTGAATAAAGCCACTGCAGAGGAACTCACCCTGATGGAACGAGAGGAAATTCGCCTCAGAGCGCTTCATTACCTGGAACTGTTCGATTATAAGAGTTTTTTGGCATAGAGAAATATCAAAACAGTCGTTGTCACGCGCGGAACGGGGTTTATCGGGGCCAGTCCCGTCAGGGGCCTCCTGCGCGAAGGTCATGAGGTGCATCTGCTTGTGCGACCGATTCATCAAGATTGAAGAATCAGCCGGGAGTTTCAGGGATAGAAGCCAAAAAAGGGGTTAAAGTATAATAGATACAGTAGTTTACACCTCTATTTTTTTGTAAGACCCCGCAGGATGTTTCGAAAAAGAGAGAGGGGTCAAACCTACACTCTTCACAACCCAAGCTCCCCCTCAAGCATTCCAACAGATCTGCTCTGTTTCATCTCCTCTGCAACCAGTCTGTCTGCCCCGCCATTGTCAGGAGTGTAATCGCGGTAGGAATGCCGGTCGCCCGGCACCCCCCGCACAGATCCGTACGTGAAGAATTATTTCATACGGCTCCTACCTTGGGTTACTGACGCAAAGTCGCTCGTTTGGATAAAGATGCCTTACTTTCGCCGTGGGTAGCCAGGTCACCATCAGTCGCTTGCACCGATCCCATGTCAGGCTGCGAGCCTTCTGGCTCCGGCGTCTAAGCGCCCGAAACCAGCTCCGCATGACCTGGGTCCTGAAGGCATCAATCGACTTTTTATTT
This sequence comes from uncultured delta proteobacterium, assembly GCA_963757915.1. GTDB lineage: Bacteria > Desulfobacterota > Syntrophobacteria > Syntrophobacterales > Syntrophobacteraceae > SbD1. The sequence goes on from CAVWTD010000018.1 coordinate 57,893, forward strand.
CCGGGCACTGCATAATAGTTGAGATGACCATTGAGCACGGAGCGTAGCCACTTCCCCTGTTCAGGGACTGGATCATGCATCCGCTTCACTATCTCATCTCTCACTTCCTTCACCTTTGCCCGAATACGTTTGGCGATTGTTTTGCGCCGGATGGTAAATCCTTTTGTCTTACGGGTCGTCGCGCATATGTGCGTGAAACCCAGAAAGTCAAACGTTTCCGGCTTCCCTTCCCCTCGTTTCGTCCGGTTTGCCATAGCAAACCTTCCAAATTCGATGAGGCGGGTCTTCTCGTGGTGCATCTCCAACCCAAACTTTGCAAGCCTTTCCCCCAGTTGCTCCAGGAAAAGTTCCGCTTCTTTCTGGTATTGGAACCCCATGATCCAGTCGTCAGCATACCTCACGATGACCACGTCACCACGTACCCGCTTTCGCCAACTGTCTACCCATAGATCCAGTACGTAATGCAGGTAGATATTGGCCAAAAGGGGCGAGATTACCGACCCCTGAGGCGTACCTACCTTGGTCCCGGACCACTGCCCTTCTTCCGACACCCCCGCTCTGAGCCATTTGCGAATAAGCCGAAGGATACCGGGATCTGCAATACGGTGCTCCAGAAATCTCATTAACCATTTATGGTCTATGTTATCGAAAAATCCCCGGATATCCGCATCAAGTACCCAGCTAATCTTCCGCTGCACGATCCCGACCCATACCGCATCCAAGGCTCGATGCTGGTGCCGGTTTGGTCGAAATCCGTAACTGAAACCGAGAAAGGCCTCTTCGTAGATCTGGTTTAGTACCACTACAACCGCCTGTTGGACTATCTTGTCCTCCAGAACCGCTATACCGATCGGACGTTGCCGCCCGTCAGGTTTTGGTATCCAGATCCGCTTCGACGGCATCGCCCGGAACCTGCCGCTCTGGACGCGCTCGTGTAGGTCGGGCAGCCGTTCCTCCAGTTGCTCACCATATTGGCGCCAAGTTACATCATCCATACCTGCTACAGCGTTCCGATTCAGTTCCAGAAAACTGTCCCTGAGTAACTCTATCGTAATATGATGCATCAAACTGGTGAAACGAAGGCTCTTATCCTTCCGTGCTGCTTCACGTATCCTGTCAAGTCCGCTCAATGCTTACTCCTGCCACTGCGTGCAAGTCGCAGTCGGTCTTTTCAGAATTTCCCTCGGTCACCGGCCTTCCCTCCAGAGCCTCCGCCGTTGCCACCTGCAACATTGTTCGGCTCCTTCTTCGGTACTACGCCGATGTCTGACTTCTCCATGGCGTTCATGCCGGGCTAGTGGCCACAGGCCTTCCCCGACCGCTCTGACAATCGACTCTCAGAGGCCATGGAGATCTCCCGGTTCTCGAACATAGAGTTTCCACGCGTGCACAGGGTCTCTGACTCCGCGGAACCTGCGAAAGACTCGCTGTCTGACGCCTTCTCGCAGTGTTGCCTTCCCCTTCACACCACAAAGTCGGCATCCCGGATGGGTGATTTCGGAGCTCAATGGCTGGCCTGCGTTTTCCCCTGTCAACTACTTCACGTATAGCCTCGCGGTTATCCGCACATGACTCGGGGCCATAATGGAGCAGCTCCTCCTTTTATGTGGGGCTCTTTCATCCCCTACTCTATGCCGGTTTATCCCGGCGTTTTCGGTGTGACCCCTCTCTTTCGTTTTGACAGCACTTCGCACGGGGACTTTACTGAGATAAGCTTTGCCTGCCTGGATCATGATCTTTTTGAGAATCACGGTAAATTCCCCTGCTAACCTATCTGGAATTTCGAGAATAATCTCGTCATGCACCGTTCCGATAATCTGGGCTCCCATATCCGCCAATCTTTGAGGGAGTAATGCCAGTGCTTTCTTTGTGATGTCTGCGGCCGTCCCTTGAACAGGTGTGTTGTAGAGTGTGTCTGAAATTACTGGAACCACTCCCATTGACATATCGCTTGAATGTTCGATTGGGAAATCATATGTTTTTGCCGGCTTGGGGGTTGTTCCAGAATTTTTGTCGTTCAGAACCCGATCTGAAAATACGGTTCGCATGTACGGCGCACAACTGGAGGCATTATTCCGGATTAATGAATAAATCTTTCCATGCAGATTGAATTTTTTGGGAAAACTTTTCAGAATTGGACATGCTCAAGTTGCCGAAACTCTCTCCTGCCATACTTCACCAAATGGACATTGAGTCGTTAGCCCTTGATTTTTTTTGATAAGGAATCATGAAGAAGGGAAACCAGCATGGACGATATTCACGGCAAGGTGGCACTGGTCAGCGGCGCCAGCCGCGGCATCGGGCGCGCTGTTGCGGCAACACTTGCAAGAGCGGGTGCAGACGTTGCCATCAATTACTTCAGGAGCGAGAAAGAAGCTCTGGAAACCCTCGCTCTGGTTCGCGAGACGGGACAGCGGGGCATCCTGGTTCAAGCGGATGTTTCGAGGTCTTCGGAAACTGCAAAAATGATCCACAGCGTCGAGCGCGAACTCGGGCAAGTCCAGATCCTTGTGAACAATGCCGCGATTGCCATTAGAAAAAGCCTCTACGAAATAACCGAGCAGGACTGGGACAGGGTGCTTGCGGTAAATCTCAAGTCGGCTTTCCTGATCACGCAGGCAGTTTTTCAGGGAATGCGCGAGCTGCGCTGGGGAAGGATCATCAATATCTCCTCCGTTGCAGCCCAGACCGGTGGAATTACCTCTCCGCCCTATGTTGCGTCGAAGGCCGGACTGTGGGGACTTTCACACTCTTATGCCGCTCTGTTGATAAAGGACGGCATTACGGTCAATACAGTTTCTCCAGCGTTAATCGAAACCGATATGCTTCGAGAACTCGACGCAAAACCCGACCGCATCCCCGTTGGCCGCTTCGGCAAAGTTGAAGAGGTTGCCGATGTCGTCCTCATGCTGGCCCGAAATGGCTACATAACCGGACAAACTATTAACGTTGACGGTGGTTTGTATTTTACCTAGCTTGTGTAGTGAGCCCCGATACTATGCAGCAAACTGTTACTGTCTTATCCTCTTCGACCGACCGGGCATCGTTACTCCCAGGCCTGCCCGCATTTGCGTTCTATTTTATGGACTTGCCGGAAATCGAGAAAAGGACGCCCTTGCCCTCGTCGCCCCCGCCCCCGGCCAGCCCGTAAAGAGTTTTCCCGATCAATTCCAGGTTGCCGGCGGCAGAGCCGCCGTCCGCCCCGTTTGTGAGGCTGTGCAGGAGGGAGAGGACGCCTTTTTTCGTATCGAAGGAAAAAACCGTTCCATACCCGCCCGGGCCTCCTTCCGAGGTCATACCGTAGAGCCTGGTCCCCGAGAGGGTAAGGCCGCCATCAGGCCAGGCCCCTTCCCCGACAGGATCGAAGCTGTGCAGGACCTTAACTTTCCCGGTGAGGGCATCGCATTTGAAAATGACGCCGCAGCCCTGGGCGCCATCATGATGGCGGATGCCTCCACGAAATTCGGCGCCCCCGCGAAAGGCCATGCCGTAAAGGGCCGTACCCGAGATGGTAAGGAAGCCGCAGGGATTAAACCCGTCTTTGCCCGTGAAGCTGTGCAGAAGCGTAACTTTCCCTTCCGGGATGCTGTACTTGAAAATGACGCCGCAGTCGTCGGCGCCTCCATAACTGGTCGTGCCGTAAAGGTCTGTCCCCGCGAGAGCAAGGCTGCCTTGGGGGTAGACACCGTCCTTCTCCGTGAAGCTGTGCAGGACCGTTAATTTCCCGCCCGCGATATCGTATTTGAAAATGACGCCGGAACCCTGGCCTCCATATGTGGTCATACCGTAGAGGTCCGACCCCGAAAGGACGAGGCTGCCGACAGGCTCGGCGCCGTCTTTTCCAGTGAAGCTGTGGAGGAGCGTAAATTCCCCGGTCGGGATATTGTATTTGAAAATAGTGCCGGCGTCTTTTTCGCCTCCAAACTGCGCCGTCCCGTAAAGATCGGGTCCGACAAATGTGAGACTGCTTCCGAAGTTACGGCCTTCGGACCGCGTGAAACTGTGCAGCACACTGCATTTGCCGCTTGCGATATCTATCCGGCAGATCGTGCCGGAGTTGCCGGCGCCCCCGGCAAGGGTCATTATATAAAAGCTGTTCCCGACCATGCAGAAGCTGCCCGTAGGCAAAGCCCCGTCCCCAGCCGTTTTGCCGAAGGTGTGCAGCACTTTGAAGGAAACGCCCGGGGGCTGCGGCGGGTGCGGCGAGCCCCCGGTCTGTGCAACCCCCTGCGGGGCAAGGGAAAAGTAAAAAGCAAAAAGGCAAAATCCAGCGAAGCGCGGGAGGAAAAATCCAAAAACTGCAAAGCGCGATGTGATTCGGTCAATTCTCATGGCGCTCTGCCTCCTCTTTATTCTGAATTATGCGTCAACTTGACCCCCAACTGGAGCCGAACAGCATTTTCGGGTCGGATTCCATCCGAAAAAGCTCTTGGAATGCCGAATGTCCGTAAATCAGACGATATTCCAGTCAAAACCCGTAAGAAAAAGTGCCGATCAGACCAAATCAGGCAATTTGAGGACATACCACTATTTGTTTTTCGAGTCGTTTTGTTTCCGCGCTAAGAATGTTTTAAGTCTCCAGAATGGCTTTATTATTTTATAGAAGGGATATAAGAGAAAGAATGAACGAACACCATATCTATCACCAATTATTTCCAGTGCTTCGTACCTCTCAATATGCTTTTTCCTGTATTGCTTCCATACGTGATAGGCGGCATTATATTGACTCCAGCTAATAACTCGCCTTTTGGACTTTAGAAGCTCGGCCCTAAGCGACTCAATCCTCCAATCAACCCGAGCGTTCTCCTCTCTGAGCGCCGCGTCGAAGGCATTGCAAAGCTCTGACCTGAGCGACTTGGTCTCCGTCACGAAAGCTTCGGCGCGTTCGCGCTCCTTTTGAAAATCTGCATTCAAAACATTGATGGTCTGCGTGTACTCGCCGATTTGATGCTGGCCCGCAACTTGCCCGGCTACACGGATCCAATGCTCGCCGATCGCAGCGAAACACCAGCGGATCGAGTTGATCGAACCATTGTCAAGACTGCACAGAGCAGCAACGGCGGCAGGCACATTCGTCCCGACAGCGACAACCCCGAGGCCATTGCCGTGCAGAAACTCGAAAGTGGGGTGTCTCTTCTTCAGTTCACGAAACAGTCTCCAGATGCCGAAGCGCCACTCGTAAACGTTGGTATCATGCAACAGGACGACAGCCCGATCGGACAATTTGGGCAGCCACGACTCAAAATCATGCTTGACCGCATCGTAGTAATGAAGCCCGTCGATATGCAGCAGGTCAATCGAGTTATCAGCAAAGTAAGGTAACGCCTCGTCGAAGGTGCAGCGGAGGAGTTCGGAAAATGAGGCATAGCGGGCGCTGTTGAAGCGGACAAAATCCTCATATACCTCCTCACCGTAGTGACTCGCGTGCTCATCACCCAACCACGTGTCTACAGCAAAGCAGGAAGTCGGCATGCGCAGCCTTGCAACCGCCTCACAGAAGGCTGAGTAGGAGACGCCATTATGCGTACCAAGCTCGACCAACATTGCAGGCTTCATGTTGGAAACCAGCCAGTGGGCAAAAGGGACGTGTCCATACCACGCGCTGTCAACACCGAAGCGTGAAGGCGGCCAGTATAGAGGATCCAAGTCTTCCGCCAGCAGCAATCGCAACTCATCAGCCATATAGCGTTTCCAATTTCATTCAAGGCCTTCATTTTAGGTAACAATCCAGCCTGAATAATTCATCAAAGTGGTCGCCAACCAATGCCGAATCACTTTCGGAGTCAGATTTCCCCCGAAAAAGCTTTTGAAAACCACCGATGTTCATTGAATCTTTCGATATTACCATCAAAACACGCAAGTACAATGCTTATAAGACCATTTTGGGCAAAAGGTATTGATTACCAATTTTACACCTGTGAGGCGTTTTCTGAAAATTTGCTTCGGGTCGAGGGCCGAGAATTTCCAATTTTGCCTTCTCCGGCGTGGGGAGGTTGGTGCTTCTCATCCGGAATGTCTCCGGGGGCGGGCCTCCGGGCATTGTTCGGAATAAAATAGTTGAGGCGCGGGTCGTCCCTCTAAGATGGGGCTTGACTTTTGCCCCCAACAGTGCAATAGTTGCACTATGGACAGTTTGTTGCAAATTGTCCGGTTATTGAGGATGTTGAAGGGTTTGTATGCCGACATTGCAACGATTTGGTTCCGTCAGCGTACGGATGTACGCCGACGATCACCGGCCGCCGCACTTCCATATTGCCGCGCCAGACTTCCAAGTGCTGGTGAGGATTTCGGACTTGACGGTGATTGGCGGCGAAGCCCACGAAACTCAGATTGCCGAGGCTCTGGCATGGGCGCGAACCCATCAAGCGATGTTGGCTCTCAAATGGGCTGAACTCAACGAAAGGGGCTGATCATGCCGAAGAAAACTTTACCGCGTATCGTTGCCGTGACAACGGACAAGAACCCTTTGACCTTGCGCATCCGTTGGGACAAGGGCGACGAAAGCCGCGTGGATGTTTCCGGTTTGGTCGAGATGTTCCGCGTTTATAAGCCGTTGCGCAATTCGCCGGAATTGTTCGGGCGCGTAAGGGTTGGCGAGCATGGCACGGACATTGTTTGGTCTGATGAAATCGACATGGCCGCCGACACGCTTTGGCGATTAGCGCAAGAACAGGCGGGCATCACTATGTCGCCGGAGGCTTTCAAGCATTGGCGCGAGCGCAAAGCTTATACGCTCGATGCAGCGGCTCGCACACTTGGGTTAAGCCGCCGCACTGTGGCCTACTACGAACAGGGAACGAGGCCTATTCCGCGCGTCGTTGCGCTTGCTACGCGGGCGCTCGACTGCGCTACTGTTGACCCCTCGTGATCTACGGCTACGGACCAGACTGATCGAGGCGGAAATGATGGCCGATGAAATCTTGTACACGGACACGAGCGCATGGCTGGAGCGGATCAAGCGGCGATGAATAACCTCTTGACCATAGATAAATCTTGATGCAATAATTTTTTCAGCCTGGTCAATGCCGGTCATGCTTGCGCTGTCGACTGGCACAACGGCTGCAAGCTCGTGCGAGGCTATGCTTGCGGCCTATTCGCGAGTCTGAAGCCGGATATTATTTCGTGTCATTTTATCGGGTCCAGTGAAAGCTGGGCCTCTAAGAGAGTGACACATGATGATCTATTGGGAGTGTAAAGCTGCAGACCAGGCTCAAGCTGGGATAAGTCTCTACAGAGGTATTCCTGGAGGTCTCTCTCCAGGCTCAAGGTTACCTCAAGGGCATCGACTTCGGTCGGGACCTCTTCTTCTGCCCTTGACTTTCAGCCGATTTCAAATTCGCCATCTTTGTCCTGGTCATAGAGCCTGACCTTTCCCGGACCCACAGTATAGAGAAATTTGGGAAAAGATGGATACCATTTGCTGGAGGAGTGGTTTACGCTACAACCCATGGTGTGGGTCCTTATGGTCACTTCCTTCCACTGGTTTGGATATTTTTTCAGGACAGTGTCAATGATTTGCTTGGTGGTGAGAACTTGTTCCTTGGTCTCGAAGACTTCTTTTATCGCTTGAGCGCAGGTTGCCATTTGGAACACACCTCAATGCGTTAAACAATAAAGATCGGACATGCAAGAGATATCTTAACGGTATTTTTTAAAAAATCGCTCATCAGCGGCGGTGACTCCATGCTGTGCCCACTGCCCTTCTTATCTGCGCGTTGATGGGGGGCCGCCGGTCTGCTCTGCGGACCATCCAGGGGAGGTGGACGGAGAGTACGGTGTTATATAAACCCACGGCGCATCCCCGCCGGTGACGGCACGGCAATGGCCGCCATCTACCTCGGTCCACTGTCAAAAATATTCTTGCGAAGCCCGAGCGTGACTGTAATATGCTTTCAACACCAGGTTCACTTGCCGTGCCTCCCTGCCCTTGAGGGCGGACAGTCGCTGAGGCTACCGACACAGAAGCGCCCATGGGCCGCGCCATGTGGCAAATGGTAGGGATACCGGCAGAGCTTGAAAGGTCGTTGATTCACGAGAGGACAAAGGCGGGCCGAGCGGCGGCTGTGGCTCGTGGCGTGCGGATGGGCCGCAAGCGGTTGCGGGAAGGGAGCAGGCAAACTCGAATCACCGGATTTTGGAAAGGATTGTCCAGGAGGTTAAGGCGATGCCATTTCTGACAATGCAGAGTGAGCGGATCTATTATCATCAATCTGGGGAGAGTGGCGGGGCGGGCAGGACCGTTGTCCTTCTGCATGGATCGGGCGGAACGGGACGGAAATGGGCCGCTCAGCTGGCGGGGATCGGTGGTCACAGGATTATCGCGCCGGATTTGCCTGGTCATGGGCAATCCGAGGGGCAGGCCTTAGGTTCCGTAGCCGAGTACCGCGAATTCGTTTCCGGCTTCGTAAAAACCTTAGGTCTTAAGAGGTTCGTAATAGGCGGACACTCGTTGGGAGGGGCCATCGCCCTGGATTTTGCGCTGACCAGCCACGATATCCTGGACGGCATGATCCTGGTGGGCAGCGGCGGGAGGTTGAGGGTGAAACCGGAGATCATAGAAATACTGGCAGGGGGAGAACACCCTGTAGGAGGCCTCGAATATAACTACGCTTTCAGTGTCTCCAGAGATGTCCTTGACAAGGCCGCAAGGGAAATGATGGGTGTTCCCGCCAGCGTATACCTGGCGGATTTCCAGGCATGCGACAGGTTCGATGTTCTGGACAGACTTGAACGCATCAGGGTCCCGACTCTGGTTATTTGCGGAAAGGACGACCGGATGACTCCGGTTAAGTTTTCCGAGTATCTGAGCGGACATATTCCGAACGCAAAGCTGGCCCTGATCCCGGATGCGGGGCACATGGTCATGATCGAACAGCCCCTGGCGGTCAACGGGCATATCGCGGCGTTCCTCGATGCCTTGCAGGGTTGAAGAGCTGAGTGAGAAGAGGGTCAGGCGATGGGCAGGGCGCTTCGAATTGTGTACCCGGGTGCATTCTATCATGTTGCATCCAGGGGAAATGAACGCAAGAATATATTCCTGAACAAAAGGGACCGGGCTCAGTTCCTTTCCTGTCTGGAATCGGCAACGGTCCGCTATGGCGCGCTAATCCATGTCTACTGCCTTATGTCCAATCACTACCACCTCTTGGTGGAGACTCCTCGCGGGAATTTGCCTCAGATCATGAAACACGTAAACGGCGCCTACACGACATATTTTAAGAGCATACGCCGGGTCGGGCTCCACGCCCCAGTGGCTGCACCGGGAGTTCATCCTTTCCTTCTTTGCGCCCGATGAGAAAACGGGTCAGAAGCGCTACCGGGATTTCGTTGAGGGACAAGCCGGGCGGGAGTGCCCAAACCCATTTGAGCATGTGACGGCATCGACGGTCCTGGGGGGCGAGTCTTTTGTTGAGTGGGTGCGGGAGAAATTCCTGAAGGCGGCGCAGGCCGACCGTGAATTGCCCGCAGTTCGTCAACTTGCAGGCAGACCGGGGGTCGAGGCGATCCGTTCCGCGGTGGAGGATCTGTTCATGGATGACCGGCCGAAGGCGCGACGGGTGGGACTGTATCTATGCCGGCGCCACACAGGGCTCAAGCTTAAAGAGATCGGCGCAGCATACGGGGTGGGAGAGTCAGCGGTTACGCAGGCAAGCAGGCGGGTTACGGAGGAGATGAAACAGAATGTATCTCTGCGCAAATCTGTTGGAATGCTTGAGAGGGAGCTTGGGTTGTGAAGAGTGTAGGTGACCCCTCACCACATTCTCCGAACTAAAAGTCTATCTCACTCAGGACCGGGCCTGGAAAGAGAAATTCCACCAGAATATGTTTGACGCAGTGGCCATGGCGGTGATGGCGGCACAAATGGATTGATCATACCCCTCTTAGGGCCCATCATCGCGAAAGAAAGAAGTTATCCAAATTTGTATTATTTTTATCCACTATGGCCCCTGCGTGGCCACTGGCTCTCCTTGACAGTAAGTCGGCAATCTTCTAAATTTGTAGTGCTGCATTGATTTGAGTGGACAGTTCTTTCAACGAGGAGAAGAAAATGGATATAAGGGAGGAGGTCAACAAAGCTCTCGATGCGTTGCCGGAGGACGCTTTGGAAGGAGTGCTGGAGTACATCCAGTTCATCACAGGTCCGCCTGAAGTGGAACCCAGTGAAGAAGAGCGCAAAGCGATCAAGAGAGGGAGAGAAGAGTTTTCCAGGGGCGAGTATGTGAACTATGAGGACATCAGGAGAAAATGAGCTATCAGGTTCTCTTAAGCAAAACCGCCCGGAAGACATATGACAAACTCCCGCAAAAACTTCAAAAGGGCGTTGACCGAGCCATAGAATACCTGAAGGTCAATCCCCTGCACAATCCGAATGCCAGAGCCCTTAAAGGAGAAACCGGCTCTTATCGTTACCAGATAGGTGGCTGGCGCATCCTCTATGAAGTTTATGAAGAGGCCCGGGAAGTGTGAATCTACGATATCGGGGCGAGGGGAGATGTCTATAAACACTGAACTTTAACCCCACAGCCGATCCATCGCGGTTGGCTTTTTTTAATTTCCGCCCGATCTACACCTCGAATATGCTCCCAAAAGCAATTTTCCTTCCTTGTTTCAGTATCCAACGCCGCTAAACTCAAATCGGATAAAGCACGCCTTCGGTCACTGCTTTTGAACCAATCGAACCAAATCACGAATTGTTCTTCGAAAACCGATGCTGTCCGGTTTCGGACAAAGGAGATCGCCATGAAGCGCGAAGAACGCGGACGCGGACCTCCCGATGTGCGCGAACCAATCAAAAAGTCTATCTCCGAGCACAAAGGGCGACGGCTCATTCTGGATTGAGGCCACCGCGCGATCATAGGCGATGGTCGAAGTAATACCATTATCCTCTACGCTGGCGGCAGAGCGGTCTGCCACGAGTGCGGGTACTGATTATCAGACCGCTGCGTAATGACCGCAGTGTCACCCCTAGAATTCGCATGAAAGACTTTCCCCCAAATCTCGAAATGAATTCTTGAAGTGATCCCACACAGGAGGACCGTATGAACGAATTAACACTTCATCGCGGCGGCAATTTCGTGACAAAGGCCGAATTGGACCTCGTGCCTATGCCAGAGGCTACCGACTCGTATCTCCCGGTCAGCCATTACCACCTGACCGATAAACTTCTGACTATCAGTCAAGACCTCTTGACCGATTACGTTCTGCTCGGCGAGCATTACGCTCTGGCCCGAAGCGGCAACCAGCTCTTTGCGCTTTTGAATTTCCAAAAGGACCACAAGGAACTTGGCCTCTCCGTGGCTTTTCGGAATTCCTACGACCGCTCGATGTCCATAGGTCTGGCTATCGGCGCCTCAGTCTTTATCTGCGACAACTTGGCTCTTTCCGGCGATGTGGCCGTGATGAAAAAGCACACCAAAAACGTTTGGAATGGGCTGGAGGACCTGGCCATTTCGACTCTCTATCGCGCAGGCAAGAACTTCCAAAAGGTTATCGCAGACGCTGATCGGCTGAAAACCATTCCTATGGACAATCGAAATGCTTTCGAACTGATGGGCTACTTGTTTGGCAAGGACATCATCAGTCCCCGGCAACTCACAACTGTCAAAGACGAATGGCTGAAACCCTCGCACGAGGAATTCCAGGTTCGGAACAAGTGGAGTTTCTTTAACGCCGTGACTGAGGCCCTCAAAAGCTGCCCGCCCGTCTCCATCATGGAGAAGCACAAAGAGGCGTACAATCTTAGTGATTGATGTTTGAGCATCGGTAATGGCACAAAAATACCCCAACCCGATCGGGAAGGGGTTTTTAGTTCGAGAAGTCTTTGCAATATTAGGTATGCTACATCTTCAAACGTTGCAGAACGTAATACCAGTCGAAGCGCGCACGAGATGCTCGTTCTGAACCTTTGTCGGCTCCGTCCTCAGCTGCAGATAAAATCACGTCGCTAACTAACCCAAAGCCGGGCAATATCAAACTAGCGGCGCGACCTATCCACTTAATCACACGACCGCGATCTTCAGCACGAATTTGTGCTTTCGTTGCCTCTTCATGAAATCTAAGCATCCATTCCTTCGAGACATTTTCGCCGCTACGAAGACAATTCCATAACTCCTCGCGGAGAGATCGGACAGCCCTTCTCTTTCGAAGGAATCGCACCACATCTTCAATCCGCTTTGGGAGCAGTTCGGGAATAATGGTTTGAAAAAGACATCGCGATTGAGCGGCCATTTGATCACTGGGGGCTCCAGAATTATCAAACTCAGACCATTGAGCAATACGCAAACGATCATGGAAACCCTTGGCATCATCCCAATCGAGAAACGGGGCTTCTAGCCATTGCCTGAGCAGATCATTCATCAATACCTGCGCTACCAGAGGTTTATAGCAAACTCATTGTGAAGACCATGGCGACGGACTCAGTATTGGCAATGACGGTGAGCCAAAGGGAACTTTACGTTCCAATCCTCACCTCTTGTCTGATCAAGTTCGCGACGGGCGTGTAGATATCGACATCGGCTTCAGGAGTCCTGATTGTGACGACCAGGGAATAGCGTGCTCGACTGGACCACCGCTCAAGCTGATGCCGCTCGCGCCACCAACCGATGACAGGATAGACACCAATAAACCCTCTTTGGGCTAGTTCTGCTGCCGTTCCAGTCCACAAATCCGAGTGGAGTGAACCAAGGCCACGGAGATCGGGACCAAGCAACCATCGGGATGCGTCACTGCTTGATTTATCACCCCGCTCTTCTTCAAATGCTATTCGGTTTATTCGCCTTCTAAACTGATCGAGGGTTTCGGTTGGCGTCTTCACGTCAAATCTCAAGCCGTGAGAAGCATAGCTATACCTACGTACCCAGCCCCTCTCACCAGGATTGGGCTCAACGAAGTAAGAAAGCGTGACTTTCATTTCCACGGGCGTTGCGCCCAGTTCCTCCAGTGCCTCCTTTGGCCATGGGATGTGATGGAGGTTCATATCGCGCGCCCGATACTTGCCGTCGAATCTGTCAAACGGCTGCAGGGTGTCCTGAGCAATAAGGGTAAGAGAATTATTAGCGCTCCACATCGCTCGGTACAGGTCAGGAACACCGAAACCATAGCAACGCAATAGTCCTTCCACTCTTATCTTCGTATTCAAAGGTGCAAATCTGGACCGCATGACGTCAGTCCATTCAGCCGAATGGACGATTAACGCACGGACAGTTTCTGGCCAGAAATCGGGGTACCCAGACTTAAGAATTGCGGCCATCCTAGACGCGAGGGCTGTTGCAGCGCTGGTGTCGCCGGTAACAACAAAGAGTTTTTCCAGGAACCTCATGTTGGTCGAGAGAAGACATAGGCTGTCTAAATAGTCGGCGCCACCCGTCGCCGGATCTATAGCCATGTTACCGCCTTCCATAACAACATCGGGCTTCGTCGGCCAGGGTCTTTGCCAGACTAGAGACGTGCAACTGCTGGGGCTCAAATCCCCGCTAGGAGCAATGAGGTTCCAGCCGGGGTATTCGCTGATGTCCAGTAACGCCTTTTCTGTGTAGGCTCCGACAGTTAGAGCGTTCCAGGCCTGACCAGGATCGTGAATCCCATCGGTATGGTTGCTTTCAGGATACTGGTGGCGATTACTTAAATTGGTGTTTCCAGCACAAACGACAATGAGCCGCATCTGACCATCATCAGCACCTGAAGACAGCGCATCCAGGCGTGCCGACCACGACGAAGGTTTGCCTCTGTCTCTGAAGTCAGTGGTCGTGACCGCCATGCAGAAGACGCGGTTGCGGTCGGGCGCTGCTATTTCGGCCCGAGAAATCGCCTCACTTGTTATGGCGCCATATAAATGAGGTGGATTATCCCCACGTGGAGGGAGAATCTTGACTGACTCAAGTCGATGTCCGAGGTTCAAAGACTCCCCTGCTGCGAGAAAATCTGTGAGATCACCATAGAGCGAAAGCCCGGCCATTTCAGTTCCGTGTCCACGATCGTCCGCAACATCCCAGTCCGGATCGTAAGTGTGCATGTCCTCACTATTGAGGGCGGGCCTGAGCAGAGGGTGCTCGTTGTTTATGCCCGTATCCATAACACACACTGCTGGGCTGTTGCTTTGCGGCCATATCACCCTTGACAAGGCGTCTTGCATCCACTCCCTCTGTTCGGGAGCTGACATTCTTGAAAAGAAATCAGCGGTCTCCTTTGCCCTGCGCACTTCGGCTATACAGTTGAGCAAGTTTGCTGACCGGCTCATCTGGACTTTGTTGCCTCTCGCTATGAGCACAGTGCGATCTGGAAATCTGATTTCCTCAGAACCGATTTCTAAGCCGATACGGTCAGCATGATTTCTGAAAAAGCTTAATAGGGATTCTCTATTATCACCAACGCGCAGCCACACCTCCCAGAAAATCATATCGCCGTCATCTCTAGGGAATGCTTCCGCATCATCCGTCCAGAGTGCTTCAAGTACGGCAGCCCGGATTTCAGAAATCCTGTCAACAAAAGATTGTCGTTTGGGTTTGCCGAATTTTGTGTCTTTTTCGAGGTATTCACTGATGATTTTTAAGAAGTGGGGAAGCTTGCCATCGGGGACCAAACAGGTAGCCAGAGTCTTGTCTCCCACCTTCTTTACCGCGAGAAGTTCAATTCCCACCCTTACTGAGTCGAGTCCTTCTAGTTCAAGGTCGAGCCCAGGTTCACTCTGAAACTGAAGGTAAATACTATCTCCAGCGTCAATACCAAATGCTGCGCGTTCTTTACCCAAAGCTTGAGCCTTATGACGGATTTGTTCGAGCTGGCCGAGCAACCTATTACCATGGGTTTGTCTGTCCCGGGCGGGCAGTCGAGGTTTTTCCCCACCGCCTGTGCGTGGAGGAGCATATGATTCAGTAAAGGCTGTGCCGATCAATAGAAAGTGACGAAGTCTGTCTCGATCCAGGTTGGGCATACGAGGGTAGTCCTCTCCAGAACCGCCAGGAAGATCTCTTTACTTATTCTGAATGGCCTTACGCTCTAAAAGCGTCTTGAGGATATCCCGAGTTGCAAGTGTATCGCGATCGCTAATTATGGCAGCTTTGATGGCGTCCTCACAAGCACGTGCAATATCCGCATAGCTTAGACCACCGGCGGAGTTTGCGATCTCCGCCCAGTCGATTCCGGAATTCTTAAAACCCGCCAGCTTGGCTTTGAGGGCTAAAGCTACGTGATTCTCGTCAGGTAATGCAAACTCTATTACATCATCAAACCTACGAAAGAGAGCATGGTCCAAAATGTCAGGGTGATTTGTGGCGGCCAACAGAATGCTGTTGGATTCGTCCTGCTCTATCAATTGAAGAAAACTGTTCAAGACTCTGCGGATCTCGCCAACGTCGTTGAGCATGCCCCTGTTTGAGCCGATAGAGTCGAACTCATCGAAAAGATATATGCCCCTCGTAGATGTTATGGCATCAAAGATCAGTCTGAGCTTGGCGGCTGTCTCACCCATATATTTTGTGATCAGACTGTCCAAGCGAACCACGAATAGAGGCAGGTTCAACTCTCCCGCCAATACCCCTGCTGACATTGTCTTGCCTGTTCCTGGTGGGCCAACAAGTAAGAGTTTTTTTCGAGGTGCTAGACCGTAGGAGCGAATCTTTGATATCTGCCGCTGCTCTTTAATCGTGCGAGTCAGCCGCTCTGCGATATTCCCACTTAAAACCATGTCCGCCATGCGGATCTTGGGGTAAGAGACGGACAAAAGATTCGATAGCTCGCCGCGAGGTTGGGCAATTGGTATTGATTTTTTGGAAACTTCATCAACCTTCCGGCGGGTCTTTGCCTGGTCGATCAACTCGCGCAACTCTTGGGCCAACTTGCCATGGCCGAGTCTTGCCTCGTGCGCGGCCAGTTGCATTGCGATTGCGAAGAACTGCGGGTCATCTCCATCAATGTGGGACTTCAGGAGTGCTTTCAATTGCTCAGCGCTAGCCATGGCCAATCCCACCTTTTAACAAAGGCACAGCAGCTTCCATCTGCATAACACGCCTTCGGACAAAAAAACCCAACGCAAATATAACCACCAAATGCTGAATTTCTCAAGCAAAATTGGAGTTGAAGCTTCAAGTACGATTGACCGTTTTTGTAGCTTACTGCTAATGCACTTACCATGGATTTTGTCAAGAAAAAATACCCTATGTACGCCTGGACTGTAGTGCGGACCATGAAGCCATCAGAATTAGACAATTCGCCGGAGACAACGAACAGTCGCTCCATGTTACTCGGGAAGGGTATCTCGAACTGATATGATCGATGGCGGTGTTTTTGGGTATGCGAAATCGATTCAAAAATCTGGAGTTTTTCGGGAGTCTTTTTAATTCATCTTTCTTAATCATCAATTATCGAAACCGTAGAAAATCGCCGGTGTTGCGAGTGCAATCAGCACAACTATATTCTTGCAAACCGGCAACGCCGGTTCAGCTCCAACGAATATTTGCTTCGGTTTAAACCGTACCCTGAATGGTCGGTAGCGTTCGGTCAAGGTGGCTGATGTCGTGGCAAACACGAACGGATACGGGAACGACGGGTTATGCGAAAGGTGCGACGCTGATTTAGATTCACGCCCAACTCTCACGCCCGACATGAAAAAAGGGCTCGCGGAAACCAGCAAACCCTTCTACAGTAACGCGCCCAGGGTGATTCGAACACCCGACCTACGGATTCGTAGTCCGGCACTCTATCCAGCTGAGCTATGGGCGCAAACCTGACTTTAGTTTCTAACAAAAAATCGCACTGAAAGCAAGCGTTAGGGGGAGGAGTGAAGAGTGAAGAGTGAAGAGTGAAGGGTGAAGAGTGAAGGGTGAAGAGTGAAGGGTGAAGAGTACGCCTCCGCGCTAAAATCCCCCCTACCCTCGATTTCCTTGCCAGAGCCTGCCCCAGACCTGATCCGGGGACGAAAAATGCGTTTCTTTCAGGTCAAAAAATCCGAGTCGGAAACTGCAAGTATCTCATCCGGTGTTTGCGGATGGGCACTAATACCAAGTTACCTAGAAAATAGTCTTAATTTTCATGCTTCGCGGGTAAGGCGGGCATCATGGCAAATTGCGTTCAAGAAAGTATCAAGTGATGTTTTTCAAAAGCGCGGGGAGCTACGTCCTCCACACCCCCTCCCCGCTACGCGGCTCAGTGTTGCGCTTCGGCGGCGGCCTGCGGCTAGCCGCCGATAGCGCCGAGCGCTCGGCCGCACGCGCTTGCGCGTGTGCGCCGAAATCCTGGCGGGCGCGGGGGAAACTTTCCCCCACCTGGCAGAGCCTGGAGTTATTTGGCGCTCTATGATTGCAACTTGGTATAAATACGAATCAAGATTTTCTTTCTTCTTTTGCAGATTCCCTGGAAATAAAGTCGCCGGCTGAGGCGACCCTCGCGTAAAGTCCGTTCAGCGCCGCCAGGAAAGCCGACTGAACGTGGACGGCAGGGACCGTTGCGCCTCCAAACGACAGTTGTCTTGTCGCGCAGGCATCGTGCACCAGCGTGCAGCCCAAGCCGTAGTCGAACGCGGCGCGCGTCGTTGCGTCCACGCACATGTGCGTCATCATACCGGCTATCACAAGCCGGGTGATGCCGTCTTTTTCGAGAATTTGCCGCAGGGGTGTATCACGGAAGCTGTTCGGATAGTTTTTTTCGATGAGGGTTTCTGTGGAAAGAGGCTTCACGTCTTCGTGAATTTCGGCCCCCCGGGTGCCCGGCAGAAAGAAAGTGGCTCCCGGCCGCACAGATATATGACGGACATGAATGACCGGCATTGCCCTTTGCCTGAAGAAATCGAGAACTTCACGGGCGCGCAGGCCGGCTTGCCACGCTGCCCGAAACTTCCATGTTCCCGCCGGGGAAATAATCGTTCTGGATATCGATCAAAAGAAGCGCCGTGACCATATTTTTTCCTCCGTCGCGTAGCGATAGAACCAAAAGGAATTATTTTTTCCCGCTCACTGCTCACCGCTCACTGTTCACTGCCCTTAAAGCCTCCCCGACCTCACGATGGAACCAATCAGCCATATTCCAAGAAGGGTGGCGACCGCGTAACCGCTTACTCCCAGGATTGCCGAAAGCGAAACGGTCTGGAGGCCGAGAAAGTTAAAGGTGAACTCCACGATTTTCTGGCCGGAATTTAGAATCATCGCGCCGGCTATGATCGACGCTGCGATTATGATCCCGACCGTCAGCCGGTTTACGCCTTTCTCCACTTGGGACCGCATCTCCTCCAGGCCGGTGTGGCGAAGTTCTATCTGCTGTCTGCCGGCCGCTGTCTGCCTGAGGATGTCGTTCAGATGTTTGGGGATACTCCTTGCATACACGCTCATCGCACGGCCCTCCCGATCGAGATTTCTCAGGATGCTCTGGGTGTTTAAGCCGCGCTGGAGGAGTTGTTTGGCAAAGGGCTTTGTAACCTCGAGGATGCTCGCGTCGCTGCCAAGTATCTTTCCGAGCGCCTCGGTCTGGATAAATGTTTTCAGAAGCAGCAGCAGATTTCTTGGAAGCCTGATGTGGTATTTCAGGACAATATCCATCAGTTGGTCATAAACGTCTTTTACCGAGATGTGCTGGAGGGACCGGCCATAGAAGGATTCGCTCATATCCTTGAGATCCCCCCGGAATGCTTTGAGGTCCATATCCTCGTTTATAAGCCCTGCGTCCATCAGGGCATCCATAACCATGTCGTAGTCGTGTTCGGCGTATCCCAGAAAGAGGTTGGCGATCTGGCGCATCATCTCCTCGTCCAGATAACCGGTTATGCCGAAATCCACGAGGCTCACCCGCCCGTCGTACATGACTATCGTGTTTGCGGGGTGCGGGTCGGCATGGAAAAAGCCGTAGAGCATGAGTTGGCGGGAAAAGGAGCGCAACCCGATCAGTGCCACCTCTTTAGGGTCGATTCCAGCCGCGCGGATCTCTTCGACCTGGTCCATCTTCATGCCTTCGATATGTTCCATAACCAGCACAGACCTGGTCGTGTAGTCCCAATGGACCTTCGGGATGTAAATCTCCTCGACCTCCTCGAAATTGACGGCGAACTTTTCAATGCTTCCGGCCTCAATCATCATATCGAGCTCGCGGGTTATATTACGCTCGAATTCCCGGACAAGATTTGTTGCGCCTATCACCCTGCCGATTTCGAGCGCTTTTTCAGCCTTCCCGGCCATAAAATACATCAGCCGAAGGTCCTCTTTTATCCGCCGGTCGATTCCGGGGCGAATGATTTTGACCGCGACCTTCTCGCCCGAATGCAGCTTTGCTATATGCACCTGGCCAACAGAGGCCGCCGCGATGGATTTCTCGTCGAATTCGGCGAAGATTTCGAGGATGGGCCGTCTGAGCTCTCGTTCGATAACCGTTTTGACCTCCTCGAAAGAAACCGGAGGCACCATGTCCTGGAGCTTTTTGAATTCTGCTATGTATTCCTGAGGGAAGATATCGGCCCGGGTGCTCATGAGCTGGCCCAGCTTTATGAAACTCGGCCCCAGCTCCTCCAGCGCCAGCCGGATGCGGCGGGCGGATGGGAACCCGCTCCGCAGAAACATCTCCCCGTCCGAGGCCTCCGGGCGTGTTTTCCTGACGCTGAGCACCCTTTCGAGAATGTCGCCAAACCCGTGTTTGACGAGTACGCCGGTGATTGCGCCAAACCTTCTGAGTCCTTTAAGTCCGTAGATTCCTCTGGAGATTTTCATCTAATTTACCTTGTATGATTCATTTATATAACACCTTACTCGAAAAAAAATGTGCCTCACAGAACAAGAGCAGACCGTACGCGCAGCCATGCAGAACGTACAGACATTAAACGTGGTGCGTTTGAAGGCAAGCCAAATGTTAAGCGCATCAGAAAGTCAAGTGAATTTGGTGTCAAGATCTCGCTTCGCGGGGCTTCGCCCTGCTTCACTTTGTGAAGTGGGCTTGCCCGGCCTCCCTTAGTGACGTGCGAACGCGTAGCGCGAAGGCCGACCGCACGAGAGGACTATCCTACGCGCAGGGCGGGAGCGGGAGGCCTTGTCACTCTTCACCCCATGCTTGCCGGCTTCGTGCGATTTTTTTCTTCACCCCAGCCCAGGTATCGGTCAACAGAAAAGATTTCTCCCATCTTTCAAGGAAAAGAAGATACATTTCATAGGGAACGGAAAAGGTCATCTCGTCGGTTTTCATGAACTTCCTGTCCGATGGGTCCCAGCTGCCGATAACGGCCTTCATCCTGCCCTGTTTCAGGTAGTGCAGGGGCCATGTGACAATGTAGCTGCACCCAGCGCCAAACGGTGAGGTAACTACTTCGAAATCCTCGGTAACGAACGTGGCAAGCGTGCATAAACCGGCCATCGTCTCACCCCTGGCAAAGAAAGTGACAATTTCCGGCGATTCATTCTCTTTGAACTGGCTGAGCGGTTTGAATACGCAGAACCTGGCGGGGGCCGGCCGCGGTGACAGTTCATTGAAAAACCGCTGTGTCACCTCAGGTGAGGGAAGGTACCGTTCACCATTCAGGTGGCCTGGTATGCCGGTTGAGACATAATGGGCAATGAATTGGAGCTGTGGCTTGTGGAAGCCGAGGTAGAATGAACCACCTATGCATCCGAAGCGCCTGGCTTCGAAATAGGCAGCGGACTTTTTCTTTCGGGCAAGCCATATATTTCCCATTACGCACGACCAGTTCGCAAACAGCGCAGAAAAGTCGACCTCGCCCCGCTTCTCCATCTCATAGGAAAACGCGGCGCCCTCCTTTGGCACGAATCCGCTCTCAGGCTCCGTATCGGTATAGAACATGCCGAAAGGTTCCTCGGAGTACCCAAGGGCTTCCAAAAACGCACCCGGTTGCTCACTCATACAATCTCCTTGTTAATTCCTGCATGTGGTCAGCGTAATCGATAGCAGAGGATACCACGGGTCCAGCCGCGCAGTGCTTTTAGTTTGATATTTTCCCAACCGAAAATCAGTTTACTTTCTCATCTACCACATCTGTGAGATGTTTTTAAAGCCCCTTGAGAGCGCGGCCGGCATGCAGTCGTCGTAAATGGTTTCGTGAAGACGAACGGTTCCTGGGAGAGTACCGCAGGGCCTGCGGCCAGTTTATGGAAGAGGCCTTGAGGCGGCTTCAGCAGCTTTGCAGTTTGGCGGTTGATACCTTGGTTAATACCAAGTTCAAGAAAGTATCAAGTGATGTTTTTCAAAAGCGCGGGGAGCTACGCCCCCCACACCCCCTCGCCGCTACGCGGCTCACGATCTCGACGCTCCGCGAGGCGGGCCTGCGGCTAGCCGCAGTCGATCTCCAGGCTCCGCCAGGCGCACACGCGCTTGCGCGTGTGCGCCGAAATCCTGGCGGGCGCGTGGGAAGCTTTCCCCCGCTCAGTTTCGGGTTATTAGGGGATCTATGAACGCAACTTGGTATAAGGTTATGGGGACCGGTGAAACAACTGCGGCAAACCGTGTTACGGCTGTAAGGGCAACTATTGAAAAAAGAATCGCGGAACTGGAAATCCGGACCGAGACTGAGGCAGGGGGAGACAAACCCTTTGCTGAACTTCACCGGCAAGCTCGAAAACGGGCCGGCAGGGAAGAACCGGTTTCTGAGATCCGGATAAGGCGCAAATGCTCGATGACCCATCAACGGGCAATTCCATCGACAGATTCACGGGGTTCGTGAGCGGGCAAGGGCTTCCCGGCTCTCAGGGCCGCCCGCCCGCCTCTCCGTGTCTCCTCCTCTACGCTTCGGTCTCTACCTCCCCGCCGCCCCGCCTCGCGAACGGTTATTTTCTTTCCAGAGTGAGGGCGAAACCCATCCCCCCGCCGATACATAGAGTGGCCAAACCCTTGCGGGCATTTCTGCGGTTCATTTCCATCGCCAGGGCGTAAGTGATTCGTGCCCCGGTGCACCCGATGGGATGCCCTATGGAAATCCCGCCGCCATTGACATTGACCTTTGTCCAATCCATCTTCAATTCCCGCATGCAGGCCAGGGCCTGAGATGCAAAGGCCTCATTCAGTTCGACAAGGTCAACCTGGTCCATGGTCCATCCCGCCTTTTTCAGAGCGAGCCGGGTGGCGGGAATCACCCCGCAGCCCATGTAGGCCGGATCAATGGCGCCTGCCGCATACGACTTTATATAGGCCAGAGGCTTTAGCCCCAGTTCATCGGCTTTGTCCTTGGACATTACCAGGACCGCAGCGGCTGCATCGTTGACACCCGAGGCGTTGGCCGCCGTGACGCCGCCGTCTTTTTTGAAAAACGGCTTCAGTTTGGCCATTTTCTCCATGGTTGTATCCATCGGGCGCTCGTCGACTTCGAACACGAGCGGATCACCTTTGGGCCTTGGCACCGTGATTGGGATGATTTCGTCCCTGAGTACGCCGGAAGCAATTGCCGCTCTGGCGCGCTGATGGCTGTCAAAAGCCAGTTTGTCCTGGTCTTCGCGGCTGATACCGTATTTCTCGGAGATGTTTTCAGCGGTCACCCCCATGTGATAACCGTAATAAAGCTCCCACAATCCATCATGGACCATAAGGTCTACGGCCTCTACATTGAACATGCGGGCGCCCGCGCGCAGGTTCGGCATGGCGTAGGGAATCTGGCTCATGCTTTCCATCCCGCCGGCCACTATGACTTCGGCATCACCGGCTGCTATTGACTGAGCAGCCAGGGCAACGGCTTTTATTCCGGAAGCACAGACTTTGTTGACGGTAAAAGCCGGGGTCTCCTTCGGCATACCGGCATAAATGGTGGCCTGACGGGCCGGATTCTGTCCCTGCCCGGCCTGGACCACATTGCCCATTATGACCTCATCGACCGCGATTTGGCGATGTGAATCATCCCATTGGCGGTATTTCTGCTCCAACTCGATCAGACCAGTTCCTTTCAACTTGTCAGGCGCAAAGGAAACCATATCTTGAGTAGCCATGGGTCTCAGGCCGGCACGTTTCAAACTCTCCCGAATGCAAATCGCTCCGAGCTGGGCAGCGGGGATGTCCTTCAGGGACCCCATGAAATTTCCGACCGCAGTTCTCGCTCCACTTACGATGACCACTTCTCTCATGACTTCTCCTTTAGTTTTTGGAAAGATTCAGCAAGATCAGCACTCGCAGCAAGGTGAATGAGTGTCTGTCATGAAACCATAAGGGATTGAGAGGTTATTCTACCAAAAGACGCGTCATATTACAACCGGATCGGCACCGGGCAAATTTCAAACCCGGTCGGCACGGGGGTCTTACAGGAGGCGTCGAAGATTGAGCCTGGCCGCTTGGCTTAGCAGGGTGATGAAAAAGGGTTCTCTGGTGGGAGAAACGCCGGAAAATTGCTAATGATTTCGTCATTCCGGCGGGGCCTGCCCCGGAAGTGTCTAGTCCGGGGGCCGGAATCCAGGCTTTCCCACAACTAATTGATTTCAAAGCAAAAGACACTGGACCCCGGCCTTCGCCGGGGTGACGGCCGCATGGGGTTTTTTCTGTAAAGTGGGAATTTCAATCCTTTTTCAGCACCTTGTTAGACAGGATTTTAATGTGCATCAGGGGTTTTCAAAATTTGGAGAATAATGTATGGTCCCGCAACTACGCAAACAGGAGCATACAATGACCATTTTCGTTTCCGGCTCCCTGGCTTATGACCGCATCATGGATTTTCCAGGCCGTTTTGCCGATCACATTCTGCCCGACAAAATTCACGTGCTGAACGTGTGCTTCAACATAAACAGCCTGATCGAAAAATTCGGAGGGACGGCTGGAAACATTGCGTACAGTCTGGCCCTTCTCGGGGAGTCCCCCTTCATAGTGGCTACCTCAGGGGAGGATTTCTCCCGGTATGAACAATGGCTGGCTCAAAATAATTTGCCGACAGCCTACATAAAGGCGATCCCGGGCATCTATACCGCCGGCGCATACATTACGACCGACCTGGATGATAATCAGATAACTGCCTTCAATCCAGGCGCAATGGCCTTCGAGGCGGATCTTCCATCGTTCAACGGTTCGGATATGGTGTTCATAGGGCCGGGCAACAAGATGGACATGATGAATCTGGCACAAAGAGCCAGGCTTGCCAATGCGCCCTTTTTCTTCGACCCCGGGCAAAGCCTGAATATCTGGAAAGGCGATGAACTGCGGGAAGTTGTTTCAGGGGCGCTCTGCTTCATCTCAAATGATTATGAACTCTCGCTTTTTCTCCGGATGACCGGCTGGGAAATGGAGAATCTCTATAATGCAGTAAAGGTGGTGATCACCACAAAAGGATCCGAAGGGGCTGCGATCGATATCAGAGGCGACAAGTTGCTTATCCCTGCTGTCCCTGTCCGCAAGGTTCTAGATCCGACAGGAGCGGGTGACGCTTTTCGAGCGGGGGTGCTCAAGGGCATAGCCATGAATCTACCATGGAATACCGCATGCCGGATGGGTGCTGCCGTAGCGTCATTTTCCCTCGAACATTACGGAACTCAGGAGCACAGGTTTAGTTGGGAGGAATTTTGCGAGAGGTACAGCAGCGCCTATGGCCCCCTGACCTGCTCAGTTACTCCGCCAGGCCGACACGACAAAGACAGGATTGAGCGCCTCGAGCCTCAGGTCTTTCCCGGCAGGAACTGAGCGGCTCACCTGGAGTTGAACGATAGATACCTTGAAACCCCTGTCCTTCCAGAAGGCGCTCACCTTTTCGAGCGTCTGAAGCAGGACTACCGTCTGCACCACTCTGCCATCCGGAAGGAGCCTCCGGGCCACGGCTTCAAGGATAGCGTCGAGATCATTGCCGCTTCCTCCGATGAAGACCCGATCGGGGTCGGGAAATGCGCCGATCGCCTCGGAGGCCCTTGCACACACGGCTTCCACCTTTGATGCACCGAACTTCTCCAGATTTTGAAGGAGTTTGAAATACCTGGCTGGGTTTTTTTCGACCGCCAGGACCTGTTTCAGGCGTGCTATCCTGGCGGCTTCCACGGAGACCGAGCCTGTGGCCGCGCCGAGGTCCCAAAGGACCTGCCCCTGCCCGAGCTGAAGTGAAGCAAGGACCACCGCTCTCACTTCCATCTTTGTAATCATCCCGGCTTGCCGTTCGAACGCCTCCTCGTCAAACCCGAAAATCCGTCCGGAGTTGGTCCGCTTATCAGTTTTGACGGCAGGTTGGATAAGAATGACGTTCAAGGGCGAAAACTCCGTTTCTGCGGCATCCGAAGGCGAAAATGACCCTACTCTCTCGGATGGGGTCCCCAGGTTTTCCCCGATGATGAGCTTGCATTCGGATTGGCCTGATTTGATCAATTCGCGTGCGATCCATTGCGGCTTATGCTCAGGGTCGGTAATGACGGCGGCCTTCCGGCCTCTGTCAAGGATATCGAGGAGGCTCCCAATGCCGGTCCCGCCCTTGAGGCCGTGAAAGCTCACGGCCTCAATTGAATCCCAGCTTTCGCAGACCCTGGCACACAAGGTCTGAACGCTGGTGACATTGGGAATTACCACGAGGCGGTCCCTGCCAAATCTGTCCGCCAATGTCCTCCCAATACCGAAGAACAAAGGATCGCCGGAGCAAAGGACGGCTGTGCGCTTTGTTTTTGAAATCCTGCCGATTTCTTCCAGGCTCTCAGAGAGAGGGGACTTGAGCGAAAGTTTTTCCCCGGCATGGTCCGGGAAGAACTCAAGATGCCTGCCGCTGCCGGCCAAAATTTGTGCCTCACCGATCCACTCGAGGACCAAGGTCCCCAGACATTGCGGACCGCTGCCCATTCCAATTGCGGCAATCACCGGCGGCTTCCACTCACTTGGTTTCAAAACGTTAGAACTCCACGCTTAGCGAGGTGGGCCAAGCCCGCGGTCGAAAAAGCCCGTATTGATCGCATTCATTTTACATCAGCAAGCAGGCGGCCGTTGTAATCGAAAAGAAACAGCCTGATCCAGGCGCCCTCGCCTGCAAGCCGCGCCGACTGTAGAGCGGCCCTTTGGGCAACTGATTCCAGGACATCGTATGACCCCTTGGCTGCAATAATCTCCAGAGCATGCCGCGCGGTATTTGCCGAAGCCAACTCCCGGCAGTGAGCGGCATCATGACCCAAGGTATGAGCTATCCCGGCCAGGAAGTCAAGATCGAGCGGCACTGAATGAGCGTGGGTATAAGGATGTCCCTGGGCCATCTTAATGGCTTTACCAAAAAAAACGCTGTGAATTATACGGGAAAAACCGTAGAGTCGCGCCTTCCTGACGGCAAAAGAAAAAAAATCGGCGATTTGGACGAAAGCCTCGGGGGGGAGTTCCGGAAGAAGGCCCATGGCGAATCGCTCGCTTTTTCCGCCGGTGCTCAGGACCATCGCGCCGCAATCGTTCGAGGCGGCGACAGAAATAGCAGCCTGGATGGTCTGCTCGTAGGCTTCATTAGAGAATGGTTTGACGAGGCCGGTAGTGCCGAGAATGGAGATTCCACCAAGAATGCCCAGGCGGGGATTGAGTGTGTACCTGGAAAGTTCTTCGCCCCTGGGGACTTCGATTTCAACAATGACCGAGAAATCGTTCGCCCGTTTGAAAGCCTCCACCGGCCCGGTTTTAGCATAAAGCGGCAGGTGCAGGGCAGGCTTATCTGTCAGGGCGCTCCGGCTTGCTGAAACGGCCGGATCGGCGCAATTCAAAAACAGCGGTTCGAGATCGGAATTTTCCGACCGCATGAGTTCAAGAGTAATGTTTTCGGAGAGCATTTGCCTGGGTACCGGATTTATGGCCGGTTCACCCGGAGCTACAGGAAGGCCGGGCTTTGTAACCAGGCCGACCCCCTTGCCTGCGACCAGCAAAATTGCCGGCCGGTTACGCTCTGCCTGACCGGCTTGCTCAGGTCCATGGCGCAAAATACTGACCATTGCCCTGATCTCTGCTCCATTTGTAATATCGGGGTCGTCACCGCCGTCTTTTATAACCGAAGCGGATGCAGTCCCGCCTTGCGTTCTGCTCCATGCCACGGGAACCGCAAGATAGACGCCCGAAGGCAGCCGGACGGCTACCGCATCGGCGCCGGTGCCGGTGATCAGGTGGCGAAGGGCAGCTTTGGCTGCTAGCCGCTGCAGCCGTTCCGGTGCTAAAACCGCAGCGGAGCCTGCCTCTTTTACTACCGGATCGAGACGGATTACCGGGCATTGATATCACAATGAGTGGCCCATTCAGCTCGGCAATTCTTGTTCCCCAGCTTTAGCAAGTTCCAGAAGCGCGTGGATTATGGCTACGGCGACCGCACTGCCGCCTTTTCTGCCCAGGACGGTTATCGAAGGTTGTTTTACAACATTTTGGAGAGCACTCTTCGACTCTTCGGCCTGCACGAACCCGACGGGGACCCCTATCACCAGGCGCGGCCTAACCCCGTCTTCTTCAATCAGGCGGATTACTTCCAAAAGCGCCGTCGGTGCGTTTCCAACTGCGATTACAGCCCCATCCAGACCCGAAGCGCAATTCCGGAACGCTGCAAGCGTGCGCGTCACCCCGGTCCTTTCGGCAAGCTCCCGGCTCTGCTGATTTTCAGCCGGACAAACCACCTCATTGCCGTGCCATGCAAGACGCCAAGGGGAAAGCCCGGCCCGAATCATACGCGTGTCAGCGTAGATGCAAGCTCCATTTCTGAGCGCTTCGATTCCGCAGCGAACAGCGCCAGGCGAGAAACGAATCCTCTGTGCATAATCGAAATCGCCGGTCGTATGAATAACTCGACGAATTATTGGCCACTGATCTTGTGGGAAAGAGTGCCGGCCCATCTCTTCTTCGATGATGCGAAAACTCTCCCGTTCTATCTCCCGTCCGGCTTCGACCAAGCCGGGCCGGTCCTGCGCGCCATTTGGCGGAAATTGCAGTATCACTTTATTTTCACCTCGATGTTATTTTCACCTCGATGTTACATCCTCGTATGATGGACTTATATAATACCCTGCTCGAAAAAAAAAGCGCCTGACATCATAAGAGCGGCGACCTTGCGCGCAGCCATGCAAAACGCACAGACATTAAACGTGGTGCGTTTGAAGGCAAGCCAAACGTTAAGCGCATCAGAAAGTAAAGTGAAAATGGTGTCAAGATCTCGCTTCGCGTGGGCTTCGCCCTACTTCACTTTGTGAAGTAGGCTTGCCCGGCCTCCCTTAGCGAGGTGCGAGCGCGTAGCGCGGAGGCCGACCGCTCATTCACGACAGTCCACCCACCCGCGAAACTGGGCGGGAGCGGGAGGCCTCAAACAAAAAAATCCCTGATCCCGCACGGACGGGAATTCAAGGACTGCACCCAGCTCAACTTGACTTCTTTTGTCAAGGAAATACCGCGTCCCCGGAATCAAAGAATCGAAATAAAGGGCGCCTGAAACCTTGCGATTTAAAAGAGCAACTAAATTTGCTATACCACAACCACTCGCACTTATATGCCGCGTTTGACCGGCACTCGTGCAGTGTTAACTAAGTTCCTATAGGTAAGGCGCCCCGCGAACGCCCCGTCTCTGGTCATAGACAGGTCATGGAAAGCGTCGAGAATGAGCGGGCGCCTTCCGCGCTTCGCGAAGTACATCGCTGAGGGGTGCCCGCAATCGATATGGCATTTTCTTGCTCAGTGTTGTTCATAAGTCTGTTTTACGAGGACCTTCAGCCCGTCATTCCGGCGAAAGCCGGAATCCAGCGTCTCTTCAGTTGGTTAAAAGCACTGGACCCCGGCCTTCGCCGGGGTGACGATTCCTTGCAACATGTAATAACTTTAGTGACGATGTACTAGTGCAGCGTCAACTAAGTTCCGATAGGTAAGGACCTTCAGCCCGTCATTCCGGCGAAAGCCGGAATCCAGCGTCTCTTCAGTTGGTTAAAAGCACTGGACCCCGGCCTTCGCCGGGGTGACGATTCCTTGCAACATGTAATAACTTTAGTGACGATGTACTAGCTTTTGTTTCTATACCATTTGGCTCCGGAGGTCAATCTTTATGCGCTCCGGGCCGAAATCATTTCGCCGAACAGGTCATGATCAGCGTAATAATACCGACATTTAACCGGGCAAAACTCCTGGTGGAGGCTGTACGCTCCGTCGTCGATCAAAAGGATGTTCCCGAGGATGTCGAGATCATAGTGGTCGATGACGGCTCAACGGATAATACCAGAGAGGCGCTTGCAGCCCTGGCCGGAAAGATAGCCTATATCCGCCATCGAGCATTCGGGGGTCAGCAAGGCCCGAAACCTGGGCATCTCCAGGTCCAGTGGCGAATGGATCGCGTTTCTCGACTCGGACGATCTATGGCTCCCCGGCAAACTCCACGCGCAGATGAAGTTTTTTTCGGATCACCCCGAAACCTTTCTGTGCCAAACCGACGAGATCTGGATCCGAAACGGCAGGCGCCTCAATGCCCGAAAATATCATAGAAAACCGAGTGGATACTGCTTTCCGCTGTTACTCGAAAGATGCCTGGTGAGCCCTTCGGCTGTGGTAGTCCACCGCAAGGTTTTCGACATAGCCGGACTCTTTGACGAATCTCTGCCCGCCTGTGAAGACTACGATCTCTGGCTGAGGATCGGCTGCCGTTTTCCCATCGGGCTGGTCGAAAAACCTCTCATTGTCAAGCGTGGCGGTCATCCCGACCAACTCTCGGCGAACGTTGCGAACCTGGACAAATATCGTATAGAGGCCATCGTCAAACTGATTCGCACAGCGCCGCTCAGTCCCGAACAGAGGCAAGCGGCTGAAAAAATACTCGAGGAAAAGCGCCGTATTTATACCGATGGATGCCTCAAACGGGGAAATATCGCCGAGGCGCACAGGGTGAATTCGCTTGTGAGTGAGCAGTTGTTGAACGGAGGCCCGACTTTATGGCAGTACGGTCAATTGCAGCCTTCTTGACTTGTGATTTCATGCGATTATGGCAGAATCGTAACGGGATTATATTTGCCGGGGGAAAAGCAGCAGGGCTCGACCCCGACTGTCGTTTTTAATAGTGGACAATCAATAAGAAGTGACCTCCTCGATCCGTGGTTTCCTTACGCCATCGAAGGATCAGATGCACCTCCGACTATCACTGATGCGCCGGCTTTTTGACGGATCAAGCCGCTCCCCCTCAGGCGACTCACATAGCTGCCGTTCGTTGCAGATGGCGGGGGCTGCGTTAACGACATTGCTGTTGGCGAGCCTGGTGTTCCATTACATACCTGCCTTCAACAATCTGCGAACGATTCGAGAAATATTCCACTGGTTCCTGGTATTGGGCCTTGTTGCGTTCTATGTGAAAGGCTATCTCGCCTTAACGGCCCTTCCCGCATCCCCACAAGTGCGGCGGTTAATTGTGGCTTTCGCAGGAGCGTTCCTCTTAATATCAATGCTGACAAATGCGTTCCATTCCACCGATGTGCGCTGCTATGTCAACCGGGGGTGGACAGAAGCGCATTACCACCTTAATCCTTATACCGTTGCGGTTTCCGAGATTCCCGGCTGGGCAGAGGACCCGGTATTCTACCCGGAATGGCACCACAGTCCAACGCCTTACGGGTTCCTGTTTTCGTTGCTGGCGTCAGGAATCTGCCTGGCAGGAAACGGCATCTACTGGGTTATGATCCTGCTGTTCAAGTCGTTGAATGCAGGAGCGGCAGCTCTCACCGCCCTTATCCTCTGGCATGGCTGTAAGCGGTTAAACCTTGCAAATCCCGTGGTTGTTCCGTATCTATTTCTCTGGAACCCCCTCCTGCTTATCCATGGGGTCACAAACGCGCATAATGATGTCCTGATGGCCTTTTTCACCGTTGCCGGGCTTTATCTTATCATTCGCGGGAACTGTTTCTTTGTCCTGCCCACATTGATGCTTGGTGTACTTATAAAGTACGGATCCGCTGTCATCTTGCCGTTCGTGTTTGTCTTCCTGGCAAGAAGACACGGATGGGGACGTGCTACGGCCAGTCTTCTGCTGGCCCTGGGAGTCCTGGCGGCCTGCTCGTTGCGCTACATTTCACCTGATATTGACTTGGGGCGATTTATCGGAAACATAGCCGGCATGCATAATTCTATTCCCTCATTGATTTTCTTTCCCTTCGAGATTTCAGCAACCTGGTGGCCTTCTCTCGAAGTCGGAGCAGAACCTGTTATAAGCGTGATTCGTGCTTTTTTTTGGATCGTATTTGCGGCGTTCGGCCTCTGGATGGGATTTAAACGGTTCCGGAAGCGCGACTATTCACTACGGACTTTGTTGAGCGATTGCCTTCTCATACAGTTTGTCTTGATCTGCATTGTAAGTTCACAGTACTACGCATGGTATCTTTGCATGATTTTTCCCCTTTGTCTGTGGCTGCCTTCCGATGACCGGCTACGAAAAATGGTACTTGCCCTCTCCATCGCGCATCTTGCTTCGTTAACGTTCATCGACCAATCGCATGGTTTGAATGTGCTGGTCATGATCCTCGCTCCAATCGCCTGGTCCATGAACTGGTGGCCATTTGCAAGGAAGGAGGCAACGGCGGACATCCCGAATGTCGCCGGATGAGTCAAACGGGAAAATATCGCCGAGGCGCACAGGGTGAATTCGCTTGTGGTGAGCAGTTGTTGAACGAAGGCCGGAAGCCGGTATAGGAGGTCGAAAAGACCAGTTTCCGATCCTAACAGGGTGACGAAAAAGGGTTCTCTGGTGG
The DNA here is from genome assembly GCA_963757915.1 of uncultured delta proteobacterium. Classification (GTDB taxonomy): domain Bacteria; phylum Desulfobacterota; class Syntrophobacteria; order Syntrophobacterales; family Syntrophobacteraceae; genus SbD1. Next base: position 89,461 of record CAVWTD010000018.1, read on the forward strand.
GAGAAATGCCTGACAATTGCTAATGATTTCGTCATTCCGGCGGAAGCCGGAATCCAGGCTGTTTCCCAACTAATTGATTTTAAAGCAAAAGCCACTGGACCCCGGCCCCTGGACTAGACACTTCCGGGGCAGGCTTCGCCGGGGTGACGTATATAGGGTCTTTCGTCCTGCTGTGGGAATTGTAATCCCTTTACAGTCACCCATTATGGCTAAGACTCACGCCGGTTTCCTGCCGGGCCCAAGGTCAAATCGCTTGCGTTTTACGATTCGCTACTTCTATAATGATCTTGTACTTTCGCTGAAGGCCTCCCGCACCTAGCCCCGTCTCGCGGGTGGGTGGGCGGGCTGTCGAGAATGAGCGGTCGGCCTTCCGCGCTCCGCGAGGTGCTTCGCCACAGGGATGCGCAAGCAGAATGGTATTTTTTTCATTAGTGTTGTATTAAAGTCTGTCATACGAGGCAATATTGGCGGGAACCAAACCGTGAGTCAGAAAGGAGATCCGTATGCTTTTCATAGCCATATTCAGCTACTCTCCCGAGGATAGAAACCTTGTGATCGAACGTGGAATGGGGTCGGACAAGTCTGTCGGGGTTACGATAAAGGGCGAGTGGTTCGATGTTTCCGGCCACAGGGTGTTCCGGTTGTTTGAAGCTGAAGACGATACGCATCTGGCCGCGTCCATTTTTAGCTGGACTGATCTGGGCGTAGCGGAAATCATACCGGTTATGGAGACGGAGAAGGCGTTGAAGCTGCTCAAAAAAGCCGGAAGAAAGTCCTGAGAAGATTTCCACGCGCTTGCGCCCGATCCGGTGATTGCCAAGCCATTCATGAATCCTCCTGACCTTTTCTGGTTTTTTGGTCCGGAGGATTTTTATTTTTTTTTGCGGGCAGAGCAAATAATGAACGAGCCTAAAGTCTTGCGGGGCAGTCCGCTGGAGGCGCTCAAGCCGGCTGCGGCCTGCAAGGAGGCCCTGGAACTGCTCCTTTATCCCGATGGGGTGGAACCGAACCGCTATTATCTTAGCATGGCCTCCCAGCTCCATAAATTTCGAATAAGAATACGGGACATTCCAGAGCCGCTTTTCAAGATTTTCTATGAATTACTGGCCTCAGGAGGAAGGACCTTTCGTCGTTCAGATGGGCATGAATTTTTCGTTCGCCTTCTATTCAAGATACCGCCGAATCTTGTGGCCTGGCTTTTTGAAAAGAGATTTCCGCTGTGCCCTTTCATCGAGCATATCGATGCAAAAAGGATATTCCCCGGCATAGGGCAACCTTCTCAGATACTCAGGAAAAGGTGGAGGATCCTGAGGAAACGCCTGATCTCGGGTTTGGGCGCGGCTTGCAGTCTTGCGGACCACGGCCTTGAGACGACCCTCGGGGACCTGCGGTTCCTAAAAGCCACCAGACGGCCCGGGCGCGTGCAATCGGCATGGAGAATACATGGAAAGGCTGTTGTCTCCAAAGCGGCACCTGCTCAGCGGGACCCACCGGCCCAAACGATGAGGCATCTATACTGGGGGGGCGAGAGGAGCCGAAAGATTGCTTTTTGGGAAAAACTCATTGAGAACCAGGCCGTTGAACTCTCTGAGATCAGGCGGCTCTCGCGTGAGGTCAGCAATCGAACAGGCCGGGCCGTCCTGAGCTGGCATAACGCCTCTGTGGGTGCGGCGGGAGGTTGGGCATTGGAAGACTTTGCAGCTCAGTTCCCCTCCCCGGCGCTCTACAACCTTTTTGTTCAGGCGGTGCTCAAAGAGGCGCGGGAAATTCGGAAATCGATCGACATATCTTCAGCTATGGGCCTTTGTGACATGAGGTTCGAGCGTCTCTTGGCCCCCAAAGCAGCCAGTGCGGTTGAACACTCGCTAATTTCCGATCTTTTTACATCCTGCGATGGGCCGATTGCTGCCGAAGACGGCCCCAGTGGCCGCCCAGCAACAAAAGGCCGTGAATCCTTTCTGCTGAAGGAACCTGCCAACAGGAATGCAAATGCAAACAAACACGAATGGCCGGGAGCGCTTAGCCCTCACCAGCGCATATCCACTGAACAGGTCTTAGCGTGGGTTGAAAAATCTCATAAGACCTGGGTAGACGGTCTCATCTTGCTTTTTGCGCTTGCAAACCAGGGTCAGCGAATGCTCGATTCCGGCTTAATCCCATCGCTGGTCCTGCCCTGGATAGACAAGTTTTTCATCTCATCTCAAAGGCGGGCGGACGTCACTTACCTGGAACGCCTGTTTCGCCTGGCATCGGCGAACATTCGGAAACCATTGATCCTGTTTTGGGATGACACTTCACATAGCAAGGTCCCAAGCCTCGGTCTCGCCCTTGAAGATCTGGCCGGGCGCGGCTTGCCTTTCAGAGCGATAGGCATATTCGACACCGGCGCATCTTTGGACGGCTCACATAGGGCCGAGCGTGCCGGCGCCGTTCGAATCATTGTCAACGACTATCCGCAGAAGGCGCTTTTTGCTCTCCGGCCCCTGAACGAAAATCACTGCCCGGAGGCATTCCGCTGGGTTTTTAAAGACCTCGATATGAAATTTTTTCTCAACTATGATTCGTCCTGGAAGGACAACATCGCTTTCATTTATACCGGAACGCAGGTTTTCCCTCTGCTGCCGGTCCAAACGGAAATGGAATCCGTATCGCCCTGGGTTTTTAACGGGCGGGAGCGATTTGCTTTTGGGACATGGTTCAGGCGAAGACTTCGCCATATTTCGCTCGGTAAGCTGGAAGGGATCTCCGATCCGCTCTGCCTCAAGTACTGTTCTTGGGCCAACCTGCTCTGAGCGCGAATCTGAGTGCATTTAAAATCTCCTTGCTTTATCCTTTTTAATGTTGGAAAACGCCTCATAGTCTCCCTGCTTTCGGCGATTCGTGTAAGACCGGTTGGGCGGCTGTTAAACTGGAAATGTCGGCATGGTGAACTTCAAGAAGGCCCGTGAACGCATGGTGGAAACCCAGATCGCGGCGCGCGGCGTCCACGATGAGGGGGTTCTCGAAGCGATGCGAAAGGTGCCAAGGCATCTGTTCGTGGATGAAGCGCTCCGGGACCAGGCTTACAGCGACCATCCGCTGCCGATTGCCGAAAATCAGACTATATCCCAGCCTTACATAGTGGCGCTTATGACGGAGAGCCTGGAACTCAATGGCGCAGAAAAAGTCCTGGAGTTAGGAACGGGATCAGGCTATCAGTCGGCTATACTTGCCGAACTGGCGGACCGGGTTTTTTCTGTCGAACGCTATCCGGAGCTTGCGTATCGCGCAAACGCCATACTCCAGAAGCTGGGATATCAGAATATCATTGTCCGGGTCGGAGACGGTTCGCTTGGCTGGCCGGACGACGCGCCCTTCGATGGTATTATCGTTACGGCGGGCACTCCTAAAATTCCGCAGCCGCTCATAGACCAGCTCAAGATGGGTGGCAGACTGGTTGTCCCGGTCGGCGACCGATTGGGTCAAGACCTCATTTTGGTCAGACGAGTGGCGGAGGGGATCAAAAAAACCAATCTGGGCGGGGTTCGCTTCGTGAACCTAGTGGGGAAATGGGGATGGAAAGAATAGAAATAGGCAGTCCAATCATAGGGGTAGTCGGGCCTGGGACCAGCCGGCAGGATTTGACGAAGCTGGCCGAGGAGGTCGGGCGCGAAGTTGCCCGCAAGGGAGGGGTCCTGATTTGCGGAGGTCTTGGAGGCGTCATGACCGAGGCGGCCCGCGGCGCCAAGGAAATCGGCGGCGTTACGCTCGGAATTCTTCCCGGGCCCAAAACGAAGGATGCAAATGAATTCATTGATTTTCCAATAGCAACGAACATGGGGCATGCGCGCAGCTCGATCATCGTCCACACGGCGGATGTGCTGATTGCGATCGGGGGCGGATACGGCACTCTGTCCGAAATAGCGCTTGCGCTGAAAATCGGAAAAGCAGTGGTGGCGCTTCAACCACCGTATCAGATCCCAGGGGTGATAGTCGTCCAGACGCCGCTGGAGGCGGTTGACGAAGCGCTCACACTCGTCGAGCTCGGCCGCAAACCGCCCATATTCTAGGGCAGCCGGTTCATTTATCGTCTCCTCGAGCAGGCTATTGTATAAATCTATCATACGAGGTGCTGAACCCGATGCCAAAACGCAGTAGGGAAAAGGAGCCGCCGGAGCCCGGCATTAAGGTGCCGGCCTCATGCAGCGGCACTGCTTCCGGGGGCCGCAATGTTCAAAGACTCCGGGAAGAAAACGAAGCTCTGCGAAAAGAACTCGTCGAGGTGCTTGCCAACGCCCTGGAAAACGAAAAAATCTGGAGGCATTTTGCGGCGGTCGAGCGAATCCTTTTCAGGACCCGCGAGTTGGACCGGCTTATCGAGGAATTGCTCCGGGAGATAAAAGACCGATTCCAGACAGGGCTTCTGGTTTTATTCCTTTCGCATCCCGAAGCGCTGGAGAGGTTCTTCCAGAGTGAGCCTGTGACAAGCCGAGAAATAGACTCCAAGACCTGGATTTCGCCCCTGGACGGCGAATCGGGGCACGCGCTCATCGGACCCGGACTCAAGCCGGTGCTCTTTTCGACGGAACGAAACGGCTATCCCCCAATGTTGTCCGAAGGCGGCCACACATTGCGCTCAGGGGCGCTGATCCCGCTAAAGATAGGTGACATTCTCTTCGGGGTCTTGCTGCTTGGCAGCCCCGACCCCGGCAGATATAATCCGGAAGACGGAACCGACCTTCTGGAGCAACTCGGAATAAACATAGCCCTGTCCATGGAGAATTGCCTTACCTATGAAAAGGTCCGTGAGTTCACGGTAAAAGACCAACTGACCGGGCTCTTCAATTTTTTTCAGATTCATACGATCCTGGAGAAGGAGTTCAGAAAGGCGCGCCGATCAGGGAGCGCGCTCTCAGTACTGATAGTTGACCTCAATTTCGTCCACGACTGGGATGAGTTCGAGAGCGGAACGGAGATCCTCAAGCATGCGGCGCGGCTCCTGGAAGCCATCCTTCCGAAGGAGGGCTGCTTTATGGGCAGGTACGGAAGCGATGAGTTTCTAATCATACTTCCCGGTTTTCCCGAGGAGGAAGCGCGGGAGGTCATGCCGTATATTTCCTCCACCATGAGAAAATCCCCTTACCGGATAAGCAATACGGCCATTCTCATCACGACAGCCATTGGGGTTGGCGCCCTCAACGAACGTGCGACCGCCGCACAGGACCTCGTCGATGCGGCCTATGCAGACCTTTGCACCGTGAAGCTCCGGCACGGGCCGAAAGATGAATAGTTCAGAGGGTTGCTTGCAGGCGTTTGGCTCAAAGCGGAACTTCGCCGGTTACATTGGCGGGAAATGCAACGCGCCGCGGTGAAACGCGGCGCGCCGTGTGTGCAGCGGTTCGGCTGCGCCCCAGCCGGGGGCGCAGCCGTCATGCCTGTGGATCTAATTGCACCTATTTACAAGGATTCCCAAGGGGAACTACGAGGCGGACGAGGAACCAGTCGCCGCCGAACTGATTTGCGCTGTAAAGCGCAAAGTTATAAGTACCCTGCAGACTGCACGGGCCGAAATTGTAGCCAAGAATCGGGCCCATTGTGTACATGGCGGTCTGAGTATTCTTTACGCTTATGCCGCCTGCTGAATCGTTATTCACCTGGGTATACTGAGCCGCGCCAAGACCAAACGTCCATTTGCCACAGGTTTTGGTGATGGTGTAGTCGGCCGCAAACTGGTTACCCGACTGATAGTTGGTGTACTGGTCCTTGGTCTCAAAAGAGAAGAAGAAGTCGGCGCTAACGTTCCAGCCGTTATGCAGCCAGCTTATTCCAACTTCAGGGATAAAGGAATAGTAGTTGTTGGCGGACGGAGCCATAAATGGCTTTGCAGGATCAAGTTTCCCCAGAAAACTATTCGCCAGAGTGCTCGATCCATCTTGCAAACCAATCGACAAAGCGGTCTTTACGCGGAAATCACAGGGGAGTTTCCAGGACAAAATGTAGGGAACAAGAATGGTATTGAATGTGCCCCAATTTTGACCCCCTGCAGGAAGGTCAAGAGCAGTAAGACCAATGTTCGTATAGACGATCGGCTGAGCAATGGCCACTCCATAGTCGGCGCACAGGAACTTGTACCCGGTAGACCACAGCAGAACGGGAGAGTCTACGAACACGAACAGGTTCGTACCTGGGATTTTGTGTCCACTGTTATCATATGAGTTTAGGTTCGGCATGAAATATTCGGTGTTAATGAAATAAAAGCCGGGAGGCGGGATGGCCCCAGCGGCCAATCCTTCATCTACACCGCGAAGATGGGGATCCCACAGCTCCATTGCGGAAACAGGGGTGACCAACATCACCACTGCTATTGATAAACACAGTGCCAAGATAATTTTTTTCATCTCTTCCCCCTCAAATTGCAAAAAAGTTAGCACTCTTCAAAACAGGGCCAGTGAATCTTGCCCCTCCAACTGGTTCTGCTTTGCGCCCGCATGCGGGCAGCCACGTCTTTACCACCTCCTTTCAGCCCCGGTATTAGCCGGACCCCAGCAAAACCGCAGGCCGCCTCGTAAAGGTTGCCTTCGAGCAGAAGCCAAGCTAAGACACAGAGCAACACCAAGCCAAACCCAAAACTTCGCCCCTTTCGGCAAAAGCCGCTGCACGCTACTGCCTATAATACGTTCTCCTTATACATGTCAAATTAAATTTTGCAAAAGAAAATTTTTTTTCTACGCCCCGGGATTCCGCTGGAATAAAAGGTTATCAGGAATCCACGGCCCCTCTCCTCTTAGTAATCGTCTAAACAACCGACAATAATTAGAGAATTTTACATTATCAGCTCCGGTTTGCCGCTCAACCGATGTTTGGACGCGTCAGGCAAACGAGCTGCAATAATTGCGCCTGAGCAGGGTGGTGAGAATTTCGGCTATCCGGTCTTTGGTCAGCCCCTTGTCAACGGCGACTTTTCGGCCGGCAACAATTATCGTTGGTGGGACACTGACCTGATTTTCCTTCCCAACTACCGAAAATGCGTCGTGCGTCCCCACGACAACTTCCCCGGCAGGGAATCGATGCGCCGCCCGCTGAGCTTCCCTTTCTGCCTGCAAGCATCCGGCACTGGGAGGCACTGTACCGAAAACCAAATGAACAGCAAAGATGTCTCAATGGTCTCGACCATAAAGGCAATACCATGCATCTATGAAGGAGGCACTCTATTGTCAGTCCGGAGTTTCCGGATGGAAGCGAGCTATTAACTGCAGGGATGCTGGTATGTCCACAAATTTCTCAAATCGGTGTAATCGGCATTTTTCTTGCCGGTTTTGATTGGAATATCGTATGATTTATAGACATTCGGCATTCCAAGAGCTTTTTCGGATGGAATCCCGGCTGGAAGTTCGGTTCGGCTCCAGTTGGGGGTCAAGTTGGCGCATTATTCAGGTTATTATAAGGCGGCCGTCGTGGCCGACATTCATTCCGACCGCACACTGTAGCTGATGGATAAAGAGGCCGAATACTTCACCTCCAGAAGCGAATCGAGTCAGTTGATAGTATTCAAGCGGAAGACCGCCAGGTGATATGACAGGACCTGTTTTATGTTAACAAAAAAGCAAATTCCGCTGATTTACCTCTTTCTGACGGCTGCCGCCCTCATAGCGTTCTGGCAGGTCAGTCAGTGCGATTTCATTAATTATGACGACCCTACATACGTAACTGGGAACATCCACATCCGACATGGCATTACGATTCAGGCAATTCGGTGGGCGTTCACGGCCGGTTATGCTGCAAACTGGCATCCTTTGACGTGGATGTCCCATATGCTCGATGTTCAACTCTTCGGATTAAACCCGCGATGGCATCATTTGACCAATCTCTTATTCCACATTGCAAATACGCTATTGCTCTTTTTCGTTTTTCACCGGATGACCAAAGCGCCTTGGAAGAGCGCCTTCGTGGCGGCTTTGTTTGCCATTCATCCTCTCCACGTGGAATCAGTCGCCTGGGTGGCCGAGCGAAAGGATGTTCTTTCAACTTTTTTCTGGATGCTCACCATGGTTGCTTATATCCATTATGTCGAGCATCGAACGGAAGACGGAAGACAGAGGACGGAGGACGGAGAGAAGTGGACCGGTATCCTCCGTTTTCGGCCTTCCGTTTTCCGTTATTTGGCTGTTGTCATATTTTTTGCTCTAGGCTTGATGGCAAAACCCATGCTGGTAACCCTCCCTTTTGTCTTGCTGCTTTTGGACTACTGGCCTCTGCAGCGCTTCGAACCTAAGAAATCCCCTCGGGAAATCCGTACGGTGGTAAATAAACCTGTATCTGCGAATAAAAGAAAAGCAAAATCGAGCAGGAAGCCTACCACCTCGCGGGGCGTGGAGTTAGAGGAAAAACCGGCAGATCATAAATACCAATGGGCGTTGGTTCGCTCTCTGCTCCGGGAAAAAATCCCCCTTTTTGTCCTGACAGCGCTCTCATGTACCGTAACATTCGTCGCCCAGCAAAAAGGAGGGGCGGTGGAATCTGTTGAGGTATTTCCACCGGGTGTTCGTATCGCGAACGCTTTCGTTTCCTATATCATTTACATCGCGAAGACGGTCTGGCCAAATAATCTTGCCGTTTTTTATCCTCATCCGGGGTTGCGGCCGCTCTGGCAAGTCCTCGGGGCGGTTCTATTCCTTGGCGCCGTAACCTTCGCGGTTATCCGGACGGCAAAGAGATTTCCGTACCTGGCAATGGGATGGCTGTGGTTTGCAGGTACACTTGTGCCTGTCATAGGGATTGTGCAAGTCGGCGATCAAGCCATGGCGGACCGCTATACTTATATCCCACTGATCGGGTTGTTCGTCATGGCTGCATGGGGTATTCCGGAACTTTTGAAAAAATGGCGTTACCGGAAAGAGGCGCTTATTGCGTTATCGGCATTGATCCTGCCATGCTTTTTCATTGTTACATGGACTCAGGTCGGGTATTGGCGAAATAGCATTGCGTTGTTTGATTATACTCTGAGAGTCACAAGTCATAATGTCCTTATTCAACGGGCCCGGGGGTCTGCATACGGCAAAATGGGCAACTACGCAAAGGCGATCGAGGATTATGACAGGGCCGTCGGAATCAATCCTCAAGATGCTGATGCCTATATAGGCCGGGGTGCTGCCTATGGCAAACTTGGCGACTATAGGCAGGCGATTTCAGATTTTGACAGGGCCATCGGAATCAATCCCGAACATGCAGAGCCATATTATAACCGGGGTCTTGCCTATAGTGAACTTGGCAACCACGGGCAGGCGATTTCAGATTACGACAGGGCCATCGAAATCAATCCTGAATATGCTGATGCCTACAATAACCGTGGTGTTGCCTATGCCAAACTTGGCAACCTCAGGCAGGCGTTTGAGGACGTGAAAAAAGCGGCAAACCTTGGTAATGAAGATGCAAAGAACACTTTGAGAAGCGCAGGGATAAACTGGTAGTTGTTATCCTGACCCCATCAAGATTTTTTAAGAGTAATGATCGGACGTGTCTACGTTTAAGAAAAAGCAAATTCCGCTGATTTACCTTCTTTTTGACGGCTGCCGCCCTCATAGCGTTCTGGCAGGTCAGCCAGTGCGATTTCATTAATTATGACGATGAAACGTACGTAACTGGGAACATCCACATCCGACACGGCATTACGATTGAGGCAATTCGGTGGGCGTTCACGGCCGGTTATGCTGCAAACTGGCATCCTTTGACGTGGATGTCCCATATGTTCGATGTTCAACTCTTCGGATTAAACCCGCCATGGCACCATCTGACCAATCTCTTATTCCACATTGCAAATACGCTATTGCTCTTTTTCATTTTTCACCGCATGACCAAAGCGCCCTGGAAGAGCGCTTTCGTGGCGGCTTTGTTTGCCCTTCATCCTCTCCACGTGGAATCCGTCGCCTGGGTGGCCGAGCGAAAGGATGTTCTTTCAACTTTTTTCTGGATGCTCACCATGGTTGCTTATATCCATTATGTCGAGCATCGAACGGAAGACGGAAGACAGAGGACGGAGAACGGAGAGAAGTGGACCGGTATCCTCCGTTTTCCGACATCCGGTTTCCGTTATTTGGCTGTTGTCATATTTTTTACTCTAGGCTTGATGGCAAAACCCATGCTGGTAACCCTCCCTTTTGTCCTGCTGCTATTGGATTACTGGCCTCTGCAGCGCTTCGAGCCTAAGAAATCCCGCCGGGAAATCCTTACGGAGGTAAATAAACCTGTATCTGCGAATAAAAAAAGTGCAAAATCGAGGGGGACGCGTACCGCCGGATCAGGTCCGGGCCGCGTCCGCGGCTGTGCCGGGCATGGTGAAAGAAGAAAAACCGGCAGATCATATATACCAATGGGCATTGGTTCTTCCTCTGCTCCGGGAAAAAATCCCCCTTTTTGTCCTGACAGCGCTCTCATGTACCGTAACATTCATCGCTCAGCAAAAAGGAGGAGCGGTGAGATCTATTCACGCATTTCCACCGGGTGTTCGTATCGCGAATGCCTTCGTTTCCTATATCATCTACATCGGAAAGACGGTCTGGCCAAATAATCTTGCAGTTTTTTATCCTCATCCGGGTTTGTGGCCCCTCTGGCAGGTCCTGGGGGCGGTTCTGCTCCTTGGTGCTGCTACCTTAACGGTTATCCGGACGGCAAAGAGATTCCCTTACCTGGCAATGGGATGGCTGTGGTTTGCCGGTACACTTGTGCCTGTCATAGGGATTGTGCAGGTAGGAGACCAAGCCATGGCCGACCGATATACTTATATCCCCCTGATCGGGTTGTTCGTCATGGCAGCATGGGGTATCCCGGAACTTTTGAGAAATTGGCAGCCCACCCGCCCACCCCGCAAAGAGGCGCTTTTTGGGGCGTCGGCATTGATCCTGGCATGCCTTTTCATTGTTACATGGACTCAGGCCGGGTACTGGCGGAATAGTATTACGCTGTATGAGCATGCCCTGAAAGTTACCAGCCGCAATGATATTATCCACAATAACCGGGGTAATGTCTTTATCAGCCTTGGCAATCTCACCCAGGGGATTGAGGATTTTGACAGGGCCATCGAAATCAATCCCCAATATGCTCATGCCTATAGTAACCGGGGTGCTGCCTACGGCAGACTCGGCAATCACAGGCAGGCGATTTCAGATTTTGACAGGGCCATCGAAATCGATCCTAAACACTCGGTGGCCTTTTGTAACCGGGGCGCTGCCTACCGCGAACTCGGCAATCACAGGCAGGCGATTTCAGATTTTGACAGGGCCATCGAAATCAATCCTGAATATGCAGAGGCATATATCAACCGTGGTGTGACCTATGACGAACTTGGCAACCAGAGGCAGGCGATTTCAGATTTTGACAGAGCCATCGAAATCGATCCTGAAAACGCTGACGCCTATAATAACCTGGCTATCGCCCATGGTAAACTTGGCAACTACTGGCTGGCGATCGAGGATTGTGACAGGGCCATCGGGATCAACCCTAAACATGCAGGGGCATATTATAACCGCGGTGTCGCTCATGCCAAACTTGGGAATCTCAGGCAGGCGTTTGAGGACATGAAAACAGCAGCAAACCTTGGCAATGAAGATGCAAAGAACAATTTGAGAAGCGCAGGGATAAACTGGTAGCAGCGGGTCCGATTTCTGACCGGCATTCGCGCTCTTGTTGTGAAGAAGACTCGAAATGTGCAGGTTTGCGGCTTTGACGGCCGCTGTTTGCAGTTCGTTACACTGGAGGGGCATTTCTCACGATGCGGAGAAGAAAGATAAACAGGAAAGCCATCGCAATCGTCGCGGTGCTGTTGTTGACCATAGGGGCGGCTGTATATGCCAGGGATGGATTGTACTGGCGGATTGCTTCCTGGAAGGATAGTCCGTCCAGCTATGCCGGGTATTTGAAATATTTCCCAAACGGCAGTCATGCCGCTGAGGCCGGAGAACTCTATGATGAGCGTAGTTGGCAGGAAGCCGTGAGGGATGGGCAGATCAACGGAATAGGCCGATTACACCAATATATGGAGACGTTTCCCAGCGGCAAACACGCAGATGAAGCGCCTGCAATAATTGAGGAACTGCACTGGCGAGATTCCACTGTGGGAAACACTGTAAAGTCCTACCAGCTTTATCTCGACGCGTATCCCGCCGGCAAACATGCAGATGAAGCGGCTGCAAAAATTGAGGACCTGCATTGGCGAGCGGCCACTGCGGGAAACAGTGTAGAGTCTTACCAGCTCTATCTCGACACGCTATCCCGGCGGCAAACACGCAGATGAAGCGGCTGCAAAAATCGAGGACCTGCACTGGCAAGAGGCCACTGCGGGAAACAGTGTAAAGTCTTACCAGCTCTATCTAGACACCTATCCCGGCGGCAAACACGCAGATGAAGCCGCTGCAAAAATCGAGGACCTGCACTGGCAGGAGGCCACTGTGGGAAACACGGTAAAGTCTTACCAGCTCTATCTCGACACGTATCCCAAAGGTCGCTTTGGGCCTGAGGCGCAGGCAAAGCAGGAATCGCTCCGAAGTGATGACACACCCTATGTTGCGGCACTGAAGGCAGGTACCTTGCCGGCGTTGAAGGGTTTTCTCGACGAATTCCCCGGCCACAAGAGGGAGGCGGACGTACGCGCAGTAATCAAGGAAATAGAAGAGGGACGGGATATCACTGATCTCCTCAAAGAGAAGAAAGTCGAAATTGAAACGGAAGGCAGCGGAATCCAAAGTATCATTGTCAGGATACGGCGTCTTGTGACTTACCCGATCACGGTTAGAATCCCCGTGGGTACTTTCTTTGTGTCCCGCAGCTCATCTTCCCAGAACATGGTCACCACCGAGGAATCCAAGCTCACACTCACGAGCAGCGATTGGCGTTGGGTGATGCCTTCGGTCGTCAGCGCCAACAGGCTGCGTTCTATCCCCGGCCCAAGAGACACTTTTAGCGTGCAGAAATCACCCAATCAAATTGAACTGGTGAGGCTCATGCCGGTTTTGGATCGTGCCGGAGTTTCTTTTACCGTCCGACAGGCGGCCGTATGGATCGTCACGGACAACGCCGGTTACTCGGACCTCGGTATTCTGGTAATGGGCAGCGACGGATCCGGAGGGACACGTGTCATCAATGAATATGAGGCGGCTCGAGCCATGCAGCTCTGCGATCAAGCAGATATTGATATCACTCGCAAGGCCATCTGGAAAGACAAGTTAACAATCCTGCAAGGGCTGCACGACGCAAGCCTTAAAGGATGGCTGCAGGCTAATATTGGTGCAAATAGACCAACCAAAACAAATACTGGTGTAACCAGCGGGTTGAACGACCTGATGGAAGCCTCCCGGCTTGGTCACATCGAGGTCGTGCAGGCGCTGATAAACAAAGGCGCAGATCTCAATGCAAAGAGGACTGACGGCGTAACCGCGTTGATGATTGCCTCTGACAAAGGCTACAAAGAGGTGGTGCAGGCACTGCTGGATAAGGGGGCCGACGTCAATGCAAAGAAGACTGACGGCGTAACCGCGTTGATCATTGCCTCCCAGAATGGCCACCAAGAGGTCGTGCAGTCGCTGATTGCCAAGGAGGCCGACGTCAATGCCAAGAGGACCGACGGTGTAACCGCGTTGATGATTGCCTCCCAGAATGGCTACCAGGAGATCGTGCAGTCGCTGATTGCCAAGGGGGCCGACGTCAATGCGAAGAGGACTGACGGAGTAACCGCGTTGATGGTTGCCTCCCAGAACGGCCACCAAGCGGTCGTGCAGTCGCTGCTTGCCAAGGGGGCCGACCTCAATGCAGAGGACAAGGACGGCAAAACTGCGTTGATGGCTGCCTCCACGAATCGCCACACCGAAATCGTGCAATTGCTGCTTGCCAAGGGGGCCGACGTCAATTTAGAGGACAGGGACGGCAAAACCGCATTGATGGTTGCCTGTCAGGAAGGCCACCATGAGGTCGTGCAGTTGCTGCTTGATAAGGGGGCCGACGTCAATGCTAAGAGGACTGACGGCCTAACTGCCTTGATGATTGCCTCTCAGGAAGGCCACCAGGAGGTCGTGAAGTTGCTACTCGCCAAGGGGGCTGATGTCAATGCAAAGATGAATAACGGCGAAACCGCGTTGATGATTGCCTCTTACAGAGGACACAAAGAGCTCATGAAGTTGCTGCTTGTCAAGGGGGCCAACGTCAATGCTAAGATGAATAACGGCGAAACCGCGTTGTCGCATGCATCCCGCAAAGAGATAAAGGAACTGCTTATCAGGGCAGGAGCAAAGTAATCTAATTCTATGTGTCGAGTGCGCCCTGGCATGATGATCCGGCTCCGGCACAACAGGCGAAGCAATGATTGCTTACCGTGATCTCACGCTGGGAGAGCCTCTTGAGGTCAAATTCGCGAATGTGGGTTGGAGAGCCGCCGTTAACCATCAGACCGAGCATCTGATTGAAGTCGCAATCGTACAATCGGCCGTCCCAGCCGACGGAAAGAGTGTTCCGGCACATAACGCCGGAGACAGCGGCCGGGTTGAACGCCGAAGCAAGGACCGCCATGTAGTCGTTAAGATTGTCGCTGCTGATAAGATAATCAAGGTAGCGGCCGATAGGACAGTTTGTTAAGACGAAGAGCCCGTTGAATTCAACTCCGAAACGCTCTCGAAGCCGGTGCTTATACTCGTGCTCCAGCGACGATTGATTGCCGGGCATAAAAGCGCCGGATGGATTGTGCATAAGATTAAGGATCAAGCCTGTCCCCTCACGCCCATAGCCGATTTTGTTGAGTTGGCAAATCGCCGTTATACAGCGAGCGAACGTTCCGGAACCGCGTTGCCGGTCAGTGCGTTCAGGAGTGTAATCCGGCAGCGATCCGACAATTTCCACACCAAGTTCGCGGTACATCTGCGGGAAAGATTGGCTGGCTCCCTCAGTCAGAACGGCCAAGTTCGTCCTTACTATGATCCGCTTGCCGGTGGCGGCAAGTTCGCGCAGTAACCAGGGCAACCGAGGGTGTAATTCCGGTGCTCCTCCGGTGACATCTATCGTGTCGATTTCCGAAATGTGCGCAATTCGTACACATTCCGCAAGGACCTCTGCCGACATCATTTCCAGTCGATCCGGGGATGCTTCCACGTGGCAGTGGCGGCAGGTCAGGTTACATCGCCTGGTGATGTTCAATTGAAGGATTTCTACCCCGGTTGCACAGAGCGGGAACATCTCCATCGCTTTCAGACGTTCGACAAAATTCTCTCTACGGCCGGGAATTTCAAGCATCGCAAGTTGCTGCCGCGGATCCATCACATTTCCTTCTTCCGGATGATTTTTCTGATTTGGGTGGCATGGGCCAGCGTATCTCCTGCAACCATCGCAGCGCCGACATGAATCGCTTCCATCATTTCGTCATTGCCGACACCGAGCGACAGACACTTGTTGGTGTACGCGTCAATACAATAGGGACAATGGCGTACCGTGGCAACCGTAAGGGCAATGAGCGCCTTTTCACGTTCTGTGAGTCTGCCGGCCCCGGTTGCTTTTCCGTAGTAATCGAAGAAGCTTGCCGCCAACTCCGGCGAGTGTTCACCAATGTTTGGAAAATCCGCCAAGTCTTCCGGTTTATAGTAGGGCTCCGACATGATATTCCTCCGTTTCCTTTTTTCCTGTCTCTTTAGACGAGCGGGTATGTTCCACAGGAACTCTTTGCAGGCTTCAGTAATGCAGTCCACTTAGTGTAGCAGCTTAGCATAGTGTAAACTGAAGGGGTAAGCTTTTTTCATGAAAGAATCGTTCACAAGCGGTATGCCAGGCAGGCCGACAATGTAAGGACGAGCACTTCCGTGATTTCGCTGACAGCGCCGAGTACGTCTCCAGTGACGCCGCCGAGAAGCCGGTGCGCCAGCGCCCGGACCAGAAGCGCGCTCAGTGTGGCTGCTCCTATGAAAACCGCAGCGAACTTTGGAACAAGGAGCAGCGTGAGAACGACGGCAAATGAGGCAGCGGCGAGGAGTGTGCCGCGAGTAACAAATTCGATGCTTGATTTGGCAAGACCTGTCGGTTCGAGCACACGGGCTTTTATAAGCGGTAACTACGATTGCGAAACGGCCCATGGCCGGAACAATCGCCAAAGCAATCCAACTCTTTGCCATAATGAGACTGTAAATGGCGCTCGTTTTCAGCACGATGGCAAAGATCACGGCGAGGGCGCCGAATGCGCCGGTTGCGGAGTCTTTCATAATTTCAAGCCGTCTTTCGGGAGTGTAGCCTCCACCGATCCCATCGGCCAAATCTGCCAATCCATCCAGATGAAACCCTCGTGTAACGAACGTCATAAAGGCGCAGGCCAATGCAGCAAGTAGAAGCGGAGGCATAACGGCCTGGAGCAGCAGGACCATTAAACAAGTAATCAGGCCAACCAGCAGACCCACAATAGGAAAACATGCATAGCATCTTCCCAGATCACTGGGGGATATCTCCCCGGAAACAGGCAAACGAAAAATAGTCAAAAAGGACAGAGCAATGGTGAATCGGCGCCACATAAGGCCTCCCGCTCCCGCCCCGTCTCGCGGGCGGGCGGGCGGGCTGTCGAGAATGAGCGGTCGGCCTCCGCGCTACGCGCTCGCACTTCGCTAAGGGAGGGCGGTTATATAAGTCTATCATACGAGGTCTGTGTTCCTTGCAGGCAGCCGGGCGATGCCGGCAATATCGGGCAATCAGAGCCGCGTGAAACCCGGCGCAAAAGTATACAAGACCGGTTGTCTAGTGTCATGAGTCACAAGTTCATTGCATAAATTTCGTGGGGTGGGCACGTTTTATGTGCCCACCAATCAGTGGTGGGCAACGCTCTGCTTTTGCCCACCCTACCCTTAATTCGGGAACTAATTAGCGTCCATCCGGAAACTCCGGATGGAACGCTGGCAGTTTCCGATTCGAAAAGGAGGCATTTTTCGTTCTGGCAAGGAAATCGAGGGGTTGCGCGGAGGCGTACTTGGGTACGCCGCACAAGCAAGCCCGAAGATTGACGCCGCCAGGGCGGAAAAGGACCCTTTCCGGATGGAAACTAATTAATGACCCAGGACACTACCGGGGCTGTTTGGAAACTCCGGCATCCTCAAAAGTGAGTACTTCCCTAAAAACCCGCACTGCACCCTCGATTACGCCCATTGCCAGGGCCGCACCGGTGCCTTCCCCAAGACGCATCCGCAGGTCGAGTATGGGCTCGAGCCCAAGGTAATCGAGCATTCTGCGATGTCCGGCTTCTTGCGAGCAATGCCCGGCAAAGAGGTAATCCACGGCGGCGGGGCACAGGGAGTGCGCCACCAGTGCCCCGGCCGTCGAGATGAACCCGTCAATTACGACGGGACGTCTGTGGTAGGCGCCGGCCAGGATGCACCCTGCGATGCCCCCGATTTCGAACCCTCCCACTTTGGCCAGGGCATCCAGACCGTCTCCGGGATTCGGGCGGTTTATGTCGATAGCCTGCCGCACGATCGCACGCTTCTTTTCCAGGGAATCCTCATCGATTCCTGTCCCACGGCCCACCATTTGATTCACAGGGGTCCCCGTCAGGACCACGCCAAGCGCGGCTGACGGCGTTGTGTTACCGATTCCCATATCACCGGTTCCAAGGAGCCTGGCGCCGGCTAAAAATAGTTCCGAGGCCAGTTTGAAACCGTGCAGGACCGACTGCTCGGCCTGATGGCGACTCATGGCAGGTCCTTTGACTATGTTGGCTGTGCCCCGGTCCACCTTGCATACATGCAACTTATTGCGGCCTTCGGAGTGATCCGGGTCAACGTCGGGGATGATTCCCATGTCCACCACCAGCACGTCTGCTCCAACCTGACGCGCCAGAACATTGATCCCGGCGCCGCCCCTGAGGAAATTCTTCACCATTTCGCCGGTCACTTCCTGTGGAAACGCACTCACCCCCTCGGATACAACCCCATGATCTCCAGCCATAACCAGGAACGCCTTTGTGGCAACGTCCGGTTCAAGGGTCCCCAAAATGCCGCAAATGCGTTCCGCAATATCGTGCAACCGCCCCAGGGAGCGAAGGGGAATTGCAAGATGCGCCGTATGCTCACGGGCTCTTTCCACCCATTCCTGCCGGATTGGTTGAATCCCTTTGACGATTTCACCAAGATTCATTGCAGCTTTTCCTTTTTTTTATTTCCTGCATTCTGTTGAGCGAAACAGCAAGGTCATCGAGCGAAAAGACTTCAAGACAAAGACCCCCGTCGTATTGTTCAAGGGCCTTGCAGATACCCCCCCATTGCGCCGGCGGAATGTGATCGAGGCCGGTGTGGTCTTTTCCGTTATCGACTCCATGCAGATGCACCACCGAGCTCATTTTAAGAAACGATGCCATCTGCTCTGTCACATCATGCCCGTATCGGAGCAGGTGGCCGATATCGAGGCAAAAGGACATATCAAAGGCCTGGGCAAAGGGAGAAATGCGCTGCAGGGTATATTCGAGGTTTTCCACAGCCACCCGCCGGAGTTCGATCCCCTTCATTTGCATGGTCTGGAGCGACTCGCCCACGCGGTTGCTCCATGCCGATACGTCCGGTTCCACCGTCTCATCAGCCTTCCTGCTGTCCAGATGCAAAATGTAGGAAGTGGGGTCAAGGGGAAGAGTTCTCTCGTAAAAGGAGAAAGCCGTTTCGCAAAATTTCCTGCGCAAAGCCGGATCCGGGTCACCAAAAAACAGGTCTGCCGGCAGGTGCACGTTATAGGTAAAGTCCAAATCCGAAGCAATACAGGCCATCTCGCGGATCTCGCCCCGTGTGGGCAGATTGTTTTCCTGTCCGCTTTGGAAAAACACGAGTTCCACCTCATCAAAGTACCGGCCCAGGCATCGGATGTTAGGAAGAATCTCTGCGGGAAAGATATAGGAGGTCGTGGCAAGACGGAAAGGAAAACTTCGCTTGAGCGCCGGGGAAAAAATCTCTTCGATTTTTGAACTGAATAAGCCATCAGCAGGGCCGCTTTGCGCCTTCATAGTTGCTGTAAACCTTTTTGGGGGATTCCCCCTGCTTTTTATGGACGTGTTGCACGTGTTGGACGCAAATTCCCATAAACGTTTCCCGAAGTTCATCCATCAGCCTGGAAAGCAGTGCCTGAGTCCAATTTGCATCCGGCGGACAATTGAGCTTTTCCGCAAAATCCAGCAGCCTTTCGAAGATCTCCACCAGTTGATCGTTTACTGCCCGATAGGGATCGTTTTGCACAGACTCTTCCACCCAATAAACAGGTGATGAAGGTTTTCCCATTTCCTTCAACAGGAAATGGCAGATCTTCTTCATAAGCCCGGCCAGCCATCCCACCCTGAAATCCTGGTATAGCAGCTGCCCCTCGAACCCGAACAAGCCCCGTGGGAGGAGCATTTTCCGTTGAAGAGCGGTTTGGTAGCCGGGGGTCCCCTTAAACGCCACATGATCATGATAGAGAAGGTTGGCGGTCCTCCCCAGACGGTCGACAAGCCTATTGCGCTGAAGAAACTTCAGGTTCTCGAGAATGTCATCGAGTGTACTGGCGGCATCGAACATGATAAAACCGATCTCCGGCTCCAGACCCGCCTCACGTACAGTCGCGATGGCCCGTTCGTTGCCGGCGATGCTCGTGCGCTTGCCAAGCCGCTTCAAAACATCCCGCCTGCCGCTTTCAATGCCCAGGAGCAGCCTGGTAAGCCCGGCTTCCACCAGTTCCCGCATAAGGCCATAAGTAAGGTCGTTCGCCCTTGTCTCCATACCGAAGGTGATTCCCAGATCCGCCAAGTGAGACGCGAGCTTAGCAGCGGCTTGTTTTCCTGCCTTGCCGGGGCCGACGAAATTGGGATCTACGAAGTAGAAGTCTTTTTTCCCCAGGTAAACGAGTTCGGAGATCTCAGCGGCAACGTTTTGCGGCGAGCGTCCCCGCCACATGGTCTTCCCCTTGTCCAGAACGGGGACCAGACAAAAAGAGCAGTGATTGTAGCATCCCCGGCTCGCCAGGATACTTACGGTTTGCTCCGAGTCCAGGGAAGGTCTCAGAGGAAACGCAAGCCTGTCCGGCGATTCGATCGGAGCCCGCATTCGGGGAAACGATGCTTTCCCATGGGACCTTAGAGCAACGCCTTCTACCTGTGCCTCGATTCCGGCCTCAATGCATCGCGCAAGATCCACGATGGTTTCTTCCGGTTCGCCAACTATCACGTAATCAACAGCAGCAGAGTAATCCAGTATCTCTTTCCATACAAGACCGGGGAAAAAACCATAAAGACAAATCGGCGCATCAAACCTGTGGCTACGCAGATCGGAAAGCATCTGAAAAAGGGACTCGGTTCCCTCCCAGGAATAGACTGCGTGAACTGCCAGAACATCCGGGGAGTGATTATCCACCAGACACTGCACAGTTTGCGCATACGTCCGGCGGGCTGCATCGACAATGTCCACATCGAAGCCCGCCCGTACCAGGCCTGCCCCGGCATAGCCCGTCATGAGACATGACCACAGAGGCGTATTAGCAATGTCGTTGAAGTGGGCTTCAGAAGCTTCCCGTGGATGTTCAAGCAACAGGATGCGCATGAGTGGTTCACTATTCACCTTTGACAGCACCAAGATAACTCTGGGCGCCCCGGCTCATACAAAATGCCCCCAATTCATGGCGCAGATTGTCCCATGGCGGCGGGTTAAAATAAACCGGGTAAAGGAGGTCCAGCCCGGGATCGATGAGGCGGTCCCGTAGAATTTTTTCCGTAAGGGGTGTCCCCGGATATAGTCTGAGATTATTGATGACTACGGCCCCCAGATTTCCTTTTGAAGCATGAAGCGAAAACAGCTTGTCGAGCAATCTGTAAGTCTGCTCGACCGATCCAGGGGTCTCTCCGGGCAGATTCACGAGGAAATGATATACGCTGATAATCCCGCTTTGGGCAGCCAGCTTTGCGGCATGGAGCACCTGCTCCAGGGTCAGGTTTTTCCCAAGAAGTTTCAGCGTGTAGTCTGAAGCCCCATCGGCGGAAAAGTACAGAGTAAGAAGACCCGCCTTACTGTAGAGGTCCAGTTCTTTTTCCGAAAGAGTGTCTTCACGGAAAAACCCCGTCCAGCCAATCTCTAATCCGCGCCTCAAGATTTCCTTGCAGATGGCCCTGAGATGGTCCTGCGGCTGGTTGACTACAGCATCGGTAAAATGGACGCTGCGAATGCCAAAATCGCGCTGAAGCGTTTCGAGTTCATCCACTATGCGCTCGGGGGACCGAAGACGCAGGCGGCGGCCCTGGAGCACCGGATAGAGGCAGTAGCGGCAGTTGTTCGGACATCCGCGCTTGGTTTCGACCCCCATAAAAGCCACATATCGATTCCGATTTTGATAATACGCGGGCGCAAATGCGCGCCAGTCGGGCAGCGGCAGGGAGTCGAGATCCCGGCAATAGACAATTTGCGCGTTGTTTGCCGTGCAAACCCCACCGCCCCTCCGCCGAAGGCCAATCTCTACGCTCCGCGAGGCGGGTCCCGGTTCCCAAGCCCCATCTGTTCTCCACAAAGCGCCGGGGACCGCACCGGGTGATCCAAGGTTTTGAAGGAGCAAGGGAAATGCGGCCTCGGCTTCGCCCGACACAGCGACGTCAACTTCGGGAACCTCCTCCATGAGGCGCCGGGCAAAGAGCGTAAAAGCAGATCCACCGAGCACGACGGCAGCTTCGGGAGCGTGTTGCCTGATGAGAATTCCAAGGGTCTTGAGATGGGGAACGAAAGAGATAAGATTTCCTGCCAGCGGGTCGAGGTTCCGAAAGGAAATACCGACCACATCAGGTCTGAACGCATCCAGTGTGCGCACCAGGCCGGGCCACGGAAAAGGATCGAGGTTAAGGTCCAGGCCCCGGACCTCGTGCTCACGGCCGATCGCCGCCGCCAATCCTGGCGAGACCGAGGGGAAAAACCATCTCAGCCGCAATCATGCGTCGAGACTGCCTGGACCAGCAGGACTCGCATGGTTTCCTTTCTTATCAAAAAGCACCAGTCCCACATACTTTACGTAGCCTTGCGGATGTGAAACCGGGCTGAGGGAAAGACCGGCATTGTGGGCAGTCCGGTAGACGTCCACGCCGCAAGCCTCCAGGGACGGGCGCGCCTTTTCCGGAAAACGGCAGCGACCGTCTTCCGGGCACGTGGGACAAACCGGACACGGGCCCGCCCCGAAAGCCAGCGCCTCGGCATAGCCCGCCAGGAAAACGGCCCGTTCAAGGGCCAGGAGCTGTTCATGAAACAAATGGGACGGCGGAGTGCCCTGAACCAGCAGAGCATGCCGATATCCGGAGATTAAGGCGCCCATTTCTTTCTCATCGGGAGAGGCGGGCGGACAGCAAAGCGAGTGGCCATAGCGCGGACAGCCGAACCGGCATTTTAGACGCACCCAGTGCTCGATCGCAATCTCGCCGGCCTCTATGATGCGGGCAAAAGAAAATCCTGACCGCTTTGCCTGAGCAGCCAGCATCTCAGGACGAGAAACATGCCGATTTTCGTGCGGGTACTCATGTTTGGCCAAAAACAGTGACGTATCGCTTTGAAGGTGAAAAAACCCGACGTTTTTCAGCCCCGCCCCATTGAGCAAGGCGAGCATTTCTTCCAGCCTGTAAACGCGGCCGTTATAGGTGTTTATAAGCATGTGGAGGTCATAGAGCGCTCCCTTTACCGGGTCGACATCGTGCAGATCGCTAAGGTAGTCATGCACAAGGATAGTCCCTCCGGGAGCCAGACAGGCTGCAAAATTTTTGAGAATGTCTGCGGCCTCCAGGGGGCCATAGGCATGGATGATGTTGGAAAGCAGAATCAGATCGAAGTGTTTTCCCCCGATACATGGCGCCAGAACAGTGCCGGCAACGGTTTGAATCCCTTCCCATGCTTTGGGGTCCGGGTAGAGTTTACGCGCGGCCCAAATGGTATCGGGAAGCTCGAAAAGCACCGTGCGAAGGTCCGGCCATTGTCTTCGCAAAGCACGGCACCAGGCGCCGGCGCCGCCGCCCACATCGAGAAGTTGGCGCGGCGCCGGCCCAAACATGTCCTTGAGATATTCAAGAGACTCGGCAGACTTGAGCCGGGCCTGAAGGTCCAGTGCTCTTACGTACGCCAGGGTCCGCTCGCTGTACAGCTCCGGAGATTCATCCACAGAGCGCTCATTGGCGCGGGCTCCACCGCGTATTCTTGGTCCGAGCCTTTGCCAGTGAGAGCTCAGGTAACGCCGATAGAGGAGGAAATCCCCCAAATAGGCGCCATTTGCAGGCGTCAGGCAGCGGGCAGCAAGAGGACCGTTGGAAAACACTTCTTCATACTCGACGATAAGGCCCAAAGCAACGAGGGAACGTCAGAAACCGTGACAGCGCGCCGGCATCGTATCCGGTTTGCGCCGCAAGTTGATCTACCGTAGCGGGACAATCCGCGAGGAGTCCAAAAATATTCAATTCCAGAGCCGTGAAAAGAACCTCGGAGTACCAGTATGCCGTTGCCAGATCTTCCAGCCGCTGGAAGCCTTCGGAAGCAATATCAGCTTTTTGGTGTTGCAGCTTCATATTCGGCGGTCTCTTAAAGTCCAACAGGACCTATTGGACCCATATAAATGCCCCCTGCCCCGTGTTTTAGAAATGAGCACCTGCTACATTTTATTTGTTCCCTTGAGCAGATGGCCGAAAAGGTCATAGGAACCTTTGTTGGCGCAGAAATCCCCACACATGGTGCATACCTTTTGGTCATGGGGGGAACGACTATCGCGGATGGCTTTGGCCTTCTCGGGAAAAAAGCCATGCGTGAACTGCCCGTCCCAATCGAGGTCCCTGCGCGCCTTGCTCATGGCCATGTCCCTGGCCCTCATCCGGTCGGGATACTTGGCGGTATCTCCGATATATGCCCCGAGGCGGGCCACCCGGACACCTTCTATGACATCTTCTTCATTTGGCAGGGCAAGGTGTTCCGCCGGAGTGATATAGCAGATCAGGTCCGCTCCATAGCGCGCGCTGTGCGCCGCTCCAATGGCCGCCGCCACATGGTCGTAGCCGGCCATCACGTCCGTTGGAATCGGCCCGAGCATGTAGTAGGGGGCGTTGTTGCTCATCCGTTTTTGCAGAATGATATTTGCTTCGATTTCGTCAATCGGTACGTGTCCCGGACCTTCCACCATCATTTGACAGCCCATATTGCGGCCGATCTCAGCCAGTTCGCAGTTGATGAGAAGCTCCTGGACCATGGCGCGGTCGAAGGAATCCCAAATCGCTCCCGATCTCAATCCGTTGCCAAGGGAGAGGACTACGTCATATTTTTTTAGAATCTCCACCACACGGTCGAACTTGGCGTAGAGAGGGTTTTCCCGTTTGTTCTTCCGCATCCAGGCCACCATGGAGGTGCCGCCTTTGCTCACCAGCCCTCCATAGCGGTATCCCTGCCGCTCGAGTCGTTCGATTGTGTAAAGATTGATCCCGCAGTGGATTGCCATAAAGGAGATCCCGTCTGCGCACTGTTTCTCGATGAGATCGAAAAGCAGTTCTTCATCGAGCTTGTTTGGGTCTCCGTAACGGCGCGTGGCCTCACAAAAGGCCTGGTAAAGGGGCACGTTTCCTACCGGAAGAGTAACGGCCGCCAGGACTTCCCGGCGAACCTTATCGAGGTCCCCGCCAACGGAAAGCTCCATGAGCGTGTCGGCCCCGGCTGCCTCAGCAGCCCGGGCTTTCCGAACTTCGGCCTCGATATCCACGATGTCCGTGGATGTGCCAATGCTGGCATTGACTTTTGAGCGAAGTCCCATTCCGATGCCCACGATTCGGCCGGGACGGTTAGCATTTAGCGGGACCACGATCTGGCCTTCGGCGATCCTCTGGCGAATTAATTCCGGCTCCAGTCCTTCCTGAGACGCGACCTCCCGCATAACTTCAGTAAGAATTCCCTTTGTTGCCTGTTCGACTTGCGTAGCCATGGTTTGTCTCCCAGCTTTATCCCCGCATCTGTCGTCATGGATGCCCGGGAACGTTTTGTTTAGCGCAAGGGACAAAAAAAAATCCCCAAGCGCACACTATCACGCGCCGTGAGGATTTACCATCTCCCCAGGTGCACACCGAATGTTAGGTCTTCTGACTCTCGGATCGTCCTACAAGCCGCGCCTTCCCGTCCAATTGAAAAAGGGCAGTGGCTTCGTGCGGCGTTCGTCCCCGATTACAGCGGCGGGTCCGTACCGGAATTTCACCGGGTTTCCCTTTTATGGCCCAGAGGGGCCAACACTCGGATGCCAAACCTGCTTAGCGTGCCTTATAGAAGAATCTCTCCGTCTTGTCAATTATAAAATACACAGGATTCTCCCAATGGCCGGCCCGCTGTAAATCCCGGAGAGAAACCCCTTTTAGTTAATTTATTCCGTAGCTAGATTGCTTTTTGCAGTAAAGAACACTTCTTTTGAGTCTTTAAATCTTGCACTCACAATATCACCTTTGACACGTTTATTTATGAAAATGTCTTTGTCTGTCGGGATGACGAAACATCGTTTGTCTCTTATTAAATGATCTATTGTGTCGAAATCACTCCGGCTATTAGCCAATATTGCAGTCTCTGCATCACTAATTTCCAGGCATCCGATAGAGTTAAGCTTTGCATAATGTTTACCTCTGAGTTCAGTTACGTTTTGTTGTGTGTTCTCCTCTAATTGTTTTCCCTGATCTGGAAAATAATCACTAAGTGCAACACAGCCTGATATAACACAACTTGCTACAGCCAAAAGTATGCATAGACGCTTTCTCATTTTAACCCCTCTTTAAGAGCTTAATTATTAATTATTTTGAATTTCCGCCACGGGTCCAATAAGTTATGAATTTCAAACCCCTGTATGTACAAGCAGGATGGACAGGTAATCCGCCTCCTGTTTTTGCAGCGCAGTTTGCGCAGGTCGGCCTCGACCTGCTGGCCCTCGAGCCCGGCTCGCGCCACATATACCGCGCGGTCCAGAAGACCGGCCTGTTCAATGAAATCAACGACCTTGCCGAGTCGCCTGCCAAGCTTCATCAGGATTACCGTCCCTGTCCCGGTAAGCGCCTCTCCGATTACATCGAGATCATCGGAAGCAGGGATAATGACCACCCGTTCCTTGCCTTCACCTATGGGAAATTCAGCCAAAGCGGCAGCGGCGCTAAAAGCCGTGATTCCCGGAACGGTGACCACATCGAGTCCGGGAAGTTGTTCGCGCAAAGATCTGACGAGATATATGTAGGTGGAATAAAGGAGAGGATCACCGAGAGTCAGGAAGCAGGCATCCTCGCCCATGCCGACCACATCCGAAACACTTCGAGCTGCTTGCGCCCAGTGCCGCGACAGCTCCCCGCTGTCGGCGCTCATCGGGAAGACCAGTTCGTGGATCCGAGAATCGGCTCTCAGGTACGGGCCGGCAATGCCAAGAGCGATGCTCCCGTTCTCGCTCCTTGCCTTTGGAGCGAAAACATGCCGGCACCCTTGAAGGATTCTCGCCCCTTTCAAGGTCATCAAGTCGGGATCGCCGGGCCCAACTCCTATTCCATAAAGGACTCCGAATTTCATGACGATTTTTTCCCGGCCGGGAACAAAAGCTTCTCCTATATTCGTTCGATACGCTTGACGATAAGCTCTTCGGGTATCAGTTCCATGAGGCGCTTTCGCGCCTCCCCGACCGTCAGCGGCAGACCATTAATCGGCACTCCGTCATAGCGTTTCATTTCGTGCAGCAGGGTGGAGACATAGGGCAAACGCAGCCCGGCTTTATCAAGCATATCATAATCGCCAAACACCTCTTCAGCCGGCCCATGGCTTAGGACCCGTCCCCTGTTCAGCACATAGATCCGATCTGCAAAAAGAGGCAGCATGTCAACAAGGTGGGTTGCGAGAATTACCGTAATCCCCTGCTGGCGATTGAGCCAGTTCAGGAGCCGCATCATCGTTTGTTCCCCGGCAGGGTCCAACCCGGAGGTGGGTTCATCAAGGATCAAAATCGCGGGCTTCATGGCAAGCACGCCGGCCATGGCGACCCGCTTTTGCTCTCCAAAGCTCAAATGATGGATGGCTCTATGCCGCAAATCAGAGGCCACGACTGATTCAAGCGCCTCAGAAACCCGCCGTTCGACCTCCGGCTCGGGCAGGTCCAGATTCCTTGGGCCGAAGGCCACATCTTCCTCAACCGTGGCTGCGAAAAGCTGATCGTTTGGATTCTGAAAAACCAGCCCAATGCGCTGATAGAGCTCTCTGGGCGGAGTGCCGCAGATCTCGTGTCCCGCAATGCGAACCTGTCCTTTCTGTGGCTTTAAAAGGCCGACAAGCACCTTTATGAGAGTCGTCTTTCCCGAGCCGTTCGAGGCAAGCATTGCCACAAACTCGCCCTGTCTGACCTGAAAGTCCACTTCCGTAAGCGCCTGGGTTCCTTCCTGATAGGTGAAACATACACCTGAAGCCTCAACGGCCATAGGAACTTCTTTCATAAAGCCCCCCACTCCAGCCGGATGTATGCAATCACTATCGCTCCCGAGGTCAGGCACAAAATCCAGAGATCTTTCGAGGAAATGCGCGGCAGAGCGCCGAAAGGTATGTAGCCTTTGTACCCTCGCAGTTCCATGGCCTCATAGGTGCGGATCCCCTGGTCCATTGCAACTTTCATCACTGTTCCCGCCAATACGCCTGTAGACGATAAAGAACGCCTGAGGCTGGAATACCCGAGCCGTACCCTTTGGGCGTTCATGACGTCGGCAGCCTGCTCCAGGAGCATAAAAATATAGCGGTACATGAGCATGCCCACTTCCACCCAGCACTTTGGGACACCGAACCAGCGCAGGGCGTGAAATATCTGATGCGCCCTGGCGGCAGAGCTCAAAAGCAGCAGTACGCTAACAGCTCCAAGAACGCGAGTCCCGAGCAAAGCGCCGTGCAGAGCGCCTTCCCGCATCACTGCTATCTTCCACCCAAACAGCGGGATGCTCAAAAGCAGGGTGGAACCAACGAGAAGCGACTGCAGCAGGATTACAACCAGAACAATTCCCAAAGGGGCCGCAAGCCTGACCAAAATGAGCCTGGCGGGCATTCGGATCGCAAGCATTGCGGCCAGGGCGGCTGCAAAGATTGCCAGCGGAAACGCAGGGCCGGTGGATATTATGACACCGACGATCGCCAGAATGGCCAGCACGAGCTTTACGCGAGGATCGACACGGGTCAGAATGTTGTCCCGATATGCAAATATGTCCGAGAAAAGCTCAAATACCGGCTGCAAGGCGTTAGCCTTTATCCTTTGGGGGAAACAAACCCCGAAAATAATAACCGGCGGTAAAACCGCCCGATGCTCCAGCCAAAAGAAACAGCAAGAGGGGCAAGTCCCCACGTTCGATATTGATTAGAGGCTCCTGCGGAGGGCGGTTGGCCTCTATCGCGAACTTGCCCACTACCGACTCATCGACCCCGGCCCATTTGCAGTCAGAGATCCGCAGGCCGATATACAAGCCTAGAGCCAGGAAAAAGATAAGGCCGCCTGCAAGCGCTATTTTCATAAAAAGCACCTAAACCGCAAAGATTTTAAGCAATTCGGGCCTGCGTGTCAGTATGAACCTGTAAGCTCCCACACACAGGAATCCCTCAACAATTCCCAGCGGAACCTGAGTAGGCACAAATGCAAGAAGCACGGTCAGGAAAAATTTACCCAGTGGAGCATTGCCGTGGAGAGCGGCGGCGAGTTGAAGAGAAGTGACGCTATAGGTGGCCCAATCCGATAGAAGGCCAGCAAGGAAAGCGGCAATCCACCAACTGCCGGACAGCCGCCTTACCAGAATAAATGCGACATACCCTGTGAAGGCGCCGGCGACCCCCATTGAGGCAACATTAGCACCGAGAGTGGTAAGCCCGCCATGCGCCAGGAACAGGGCCTGCAGCACCAGCGCGACGCTGGTCACCACAACCGTCAGCAGCGGGCCTATAAAAATGGCGGCAATACCAGTCCCGCAGGGATGCGAACAGGAACCCGCCGTAGGGACAGGAATAGGCATACAGGATATTATGAACACAGCCGCCCCTACCAATCCAACCATAGGCTTGAGGTGCAAATTACGCAGACCGCGCAAGTGCAAGTCACGCAGTCCCAGAAAGAGGAACGGCGCAGACACCGCAAACCACAGTATTGCCCACCGCGCCGGCAGAATTCCCTCGGAGATGTGCATCGCGAACGCTGGAACGTCCGGGAGCACGAGCAATGACATGAATACAATAATTACCGTGATGGAGCGGCGCCTGATTTCCATACCTGCCTGTACGGTTCCGTAAACTCAGCGATGTTCAATACACACTCGATCCGGATGGAATGCAACTCGACCGGTCTTGAATCGAAGGCCGGCAAATCCGGTTTGCCTATGCGCGATATTTTGCAGCCTCATCGGGAGGCATGGGAACGAACTCGCACTGCCCTGACGGTACGGGGTACATTTCCTTCGGGGGCAGCACCATTTGCCTTACGTCACTGAAACTCCTCGTCTCCCGGATTCTTGTTTGCACCAGGTCAACCAGCAGCTCATCGAATCCGAACCCGCGTCCCATTCGAAGACTAACGGCGGGAAACCTTTGCGCCTGCTCTTGAAGCATTTCAGGAACGTCGAGAACCAGATGCAGCCCTGAGTGCAAAAAATAGGGAATCACCAGCACCTTTGTGGCTCCAAGGTTGACGCATTTTTCAAAGACCTCCGGGAAATGGGGTCCGAGCCTTGACATGAAACACACTTCGACGAGCGGATAACCGTATTTCCGTCGAAGACGAGCAGCGACCCTCTCCATATCCTTCCCTGCTTCCGGCACCCGGCTTCCATGACCCAGAAGTATTATAGCCTCGTCAGGGGCGGCTGCTTTCTTTCCCGCTTCAAAAGTCTCACCTTTGGCCATGCCACTCTCCCAATCTCCATCTGCATTCAAGAAGAACCCGGTTCGGCCAAAAAAAACCGGACCATAATCCTCAGGTCCGGGAAACCGTTTTCATCCTCGGCTTATCCAACTCGGGCTCCAATCCACGGGAGCACGTGCAGCTATGAAGCTATGGGCTGGTCTTCTGGCTCTCGGATCACCCTACTCGCCGAGCCTTCCCACCCAATCGGACAGTGGCATACCGGCGGCTTTCGTCCCCGATCACAGCGGCGGGTCCGCAACGGTTTTGCACCGTTTTCCCCATGTCCCTTTTCGGGACACCCACAGCTTATCGCAATCGATTTTGACCCAGTGCAGTCGGGGATGTCAAGGAAATAATGTACCCGTAATCATCGCCCCACGCATGATAGAAATCATCTGCTACTTTCTCCAAAGCGAAAGATCAGATATGTTTCCTTATTGAGTTCAACAAAGGACCGAAGGTATGCGAGGCGGGAGGAGTCAAATTCGGGGCACAGCCAATAGCAACCGAGAGCCGTGCTGCCGGTTTTTGCGAAAATGCCGGAGGGCTGCGGTTGGGCTTGGAGGCAAAGGTTAGAGGAGATTCCCATGACAGATGACAAAGTGATGGTAAATTTTCAACCTTCCGGAAGAAGAGGTTCCGTCCCGAAGGGCATTAACCTGATAGAAGCATCTCGGTTGCTTGGTGCAGATATAGAAGCGTTATGCGGGGAGAAGAAGGTTTGCGGCAAATGTGCCGTCCGCATTGAAGAAGGGCATTTTGAAAAGTACAACATTACATCCGGCATGTCCCATGTGAGCGAATGGCAGCAGGATGAAGAGAGCAAGTTCATCAATGACAAACGCAAGGCCGAGGGATATCGCCTGGCCTGTATAACCAAACTCAACGGGGATGTACTGGTGTTCGTACCGGAAGAATCCAGGGCGGGAAAGCAGGTAGTAAGCAAGGCCGCCAGGGACATCCATATCGAACACGATCCGGCTGTGAATATATACTACGTAGAGGTGGATAAGCCGACTTTTCAGGATCCCACGGCCGACTTTGAACGGGTTTGCAAGGCACTGCACAGAGAGTACGGGATCACGGGGTTGAGCGCCGATATATTTGCGCTGCGCACCCTTCCCACCGTTTTGCGCGAAGGCGATTGGTCTGTAACCGTAAGTGTATGGAATGACAAGGAGATCATTCGGTTCAGGCCGGGAAGGAAGGACAATTTCTACGGGTTGGCCATAGATGTCGGCACTACTACGGTGGCCGGCTACTTGTGCAATCTTCGGACGATGGAGGTCGTCGATACCGTTTCCCTCATGAACCCCCAGTGCAAATACGGCGAAAACATCGTGGCCCGCATCACCTTTCACATGACCACCGAAAACGGTCTCAAGCGGATGAGCGACGACATCATGGAAGGGCTCAACCTGATAATCGATCAAGCCGTGCAAAACACCCATCCGCCCAAGAAAAAAGTCAAAAAGCCGAAGGGCTGCGAGGGACCCGAGGAGTTTGCAGAGGCGCCCTTAAAGGGTAAGATCTACCTTCGGCTGAGCAGGGATGATATCGAGGACGTTACGATTGTCGGCAACACCGCAATGCATCACATTCTTCTTCAGCTCAATCCCGAGTATGTCGGTCTTGCCCCA
Organism: uncultured delta proteobacterium; assembly: GCA_963757915.1. Lineage (GTDB taxonomy): Bacteria > Desulfobacterota > Syntrophobacteria > Syntrophobacterales > Syntrophobacteraceae > SbD1. The sequence continues at coordinate 120,957 of CAVWTD010000018.1, forward strand.
TTTCCCCCGGTAATACGCCACAGCCTCGATATCAAGGCCCGGGACCTGGGGATTCATATCAATCCTTCAGCCTATGTCTTTGTACTTCCCAATGAGGCGGGATTCATAGGTGCTGATAATGTAGGCGTGCTCATTGCCGAGGAGCCTTACAAGTCTTTTGAAAACCAACTCATCATAGATATCGGAACCAACGGAGAACTGGTATTGGGCAATAAGTTCAAGTTGATTTCCTGCTCATGCGCCACCGGCCCGGCGTTGGAGGGAGCACAGATCGCATTCGGCATGCGAGCGGCCCCGGGCGCAATCGAGCGCATCAAGATCGATCCCGATACCCATGAAGTGGACTACAAAGTCATAGGCCGTGACGCATGGCGGAGCTTCTCCGAACCCAAGGACATGCAGGCCAAAGGGATTTGCGGATCGGGAATTCTGGATGTGCTGGCGGAAGTTTATGCCGCTGGTGTTATCTCCAAAAGCGGGGTATTCGCAAAAATGCAGAAGTCCAACAGGTTCCGCAGGAACCCGGACACCAATCAGCCGGAATTCGTTCTTGCGTGGGCTGAAGAGACAAATATCGGCAAGGACATCGTAATCATGCAAAAAGATATCCGGCAGATTCAGCTCGCAAAGGGCGCTCTTTATGCCGGCTGTAAGCTGATGATGCGCAGAATGGGTCTTGATAAGGTCGACAAGGTGAAGATCGCCGGAGCGTTCGGCACTCACGTCGACCGCACGAAAGCTCTTATCATGGGCCTGTTTCCCGATTGTGAGATTGATAAGATCCAATGCATCGGCAATGCAGCGGGCGACGGCTGCCGCGCAGCCCTTCTGAACCGTAAGAAAAGGGTTGAAGCAAACTGGTGTTCCAGGAATGTCGAGTATATTGAACTTACTTTAGAGAAGGATTTTCAACAGCAGTTCATCGAAGCCATGCAGTTGCCGCACATGACTGATGAGTTCCCGCACCTTGAAGGAATTCTTCGAGATGAGATACTTCAACAGGGTACGGGCGCAAAGACCGGAAATGCGGAAGAAATCAGCGATTAATCCGAATTAGGGTTGAAGTAAATATTATGCGATCTTCATGGTAACAAAAAACCAGATTCAACTCCCACCGGGGTGTGGCAGGCATAAATTATAATTTGGCAAGTTGGAGGGTCAGGTAACTTTGCATCTCGTCCATCTGGGCCACAGCGATATCCATGTTCTCAAACTCCGTTTGGAGAGTGGTCATCTGCTGGTTGATATTTGCCTGCATGTTGCTCACTTGCTGATTTAGCCCGGTGATGGTGTTCTGCAGTCCGGTTTCCTGGCCGGCAACCGTCCCGGTTGAGGAATTGGTGAATCCACTCACGAGGTTATTCATAAGACTCGCGATTCCGTTGTTTACCGTAATAGTCGCGCTTGCCGGCACCGTGGTGCCGGTGTAGCTGATTGCAAGGCCGTCGGCGCCACTTGCCGTGTTATTAAGGGTTAAGACATTGCCCGAGCCGGTGGCGGCAAGACCGTCAATTGTGCCTGCAATGTTTTGATTTGTGCCGGAAAGCTGGCTGACATCGATGTTATACGTGCCGGATTGAGTATTACTGTTACTGTAGACATATTGAAACTGGCTGCTGCTGCAAACCCCGGAACCCGAAAGAAGATTAACCACGCCTGAGAAGTTGCTTGAAACCGCCTGCTGGAACGTGGTCGTATTCAGACTGAGCTGACCATCACTGCCTGCCGTTATTCCGATATCGGCGAGATAGTCCATACTCCCGGTACCGACCTGGTTCATTATGGTGGATTGAAGTTCTGCTTTTATCGTTTCCAGGGTGTTATCGCCGAAAAGCGGTCCGCCTGTTGTATTTGAAGAGGCAGTGTAGGTATTCTGGGTGTTGATGTATGAGATGGCGGTGTTATAGGCGTTAATCCAGGTGTTAATGTTGGTTTCGATTGCCTGCGTATCGGGGCTGACATTGACCGTCAGGGTCGTATTCGGGTCCGCTCCGAGCAGATTGAGCGTAACCCCCGCGATTGCGCTTGTAACAGTATTGGTCGAGCTTGTCATACTCATGCCGTCTACCGTGAAAGCGGCGTTTGCACCCTGCTGGAGTACATACTGGTTGATCGTAGCGGCTTTTCCAAAAGACCCAAAATCCAGTTGCCCGGCGTTAGAAGCCTGAAGGGAAGCCTGGAGATTAACGGAGAGGTCGCTCGTCCCGGTAGCATTGTCGATTACCTGAATTTGCCCGGTTGAAGTAACTGACGCAGTGACGTTGCCAAAGGCGTTCTGAATCGCGGTAAGGAGGTCCCCGACCGTCGTGCTTTGGGTTATAGCGAAGTTGGTCGCCGCTACTGCGCTCCCGTCGTGCTCCGTTCCGGAAATGGTGATCTCGTCTCCCTGCTTCCAGGTATTGTATCCATAAATGCTCGTGATGTCCGTAGCAGCAGTGATGGGAGTCGAACCATCCGATGTATTCGAGACGCTCCCGGTAACCCCGAGCGTATTCGTCCGGTTTCCCTGGATCAGGCCAAGAGTTTGCAGCACATTGTTATCGTCCGTCCAACTGGTCATGCCCGCGATCTGGAGTGTCTTAGAACCATCGCTCGCCGTGACGACAGAAGCGGCAATACCTGCTCCAGCCATCGTCTGTTGTATTTGCTGCAGGGTGTCGCTCAAGTCAATGGTGGCGGATTTTCCGTTTATGGTCACAGTTCCCGGACGTGCTTGCTATTCCGAGCAGGGCCGCAACCCCGGTGGAAGAACTCGAAAAGCTGTTGCTTTGGGCGCCTCCGGCTATCGGGTTTTGAATAACTGTCGGCCCAGATCCGTTGAATCCAAGGCTTTCGAGCGTATTTGCAGCCGAACCATCGTCAAGGCTGATTCCGGTCGGCCCCTGTCTGTCCGCTGGTAAGCACCAGCCGGTAGGTGTTCGCCGAGTCCTGAATTATTGCAGCCGTTACGCCGGCATTTGCATTGTTGATGTTAGACTCTAAATCCTGAAGCGTACCGCTTGCAGCTACCTGAACCGCCTGACCGTTTACAAGGATGGTCCCTGAGATATTGAGCGCTAGACGTCTCTGACGAAAAATCTTTCGAGGCGAGTTGTTCCGCTTGGGCCTTGTTGCTGATAACTACCTGATAGCTGCCGTTGCTGGCCGAAGAAGAAGCTGAGGCTGACAGCAGCGATGAGGCGCTCACGCTTGAAGAGGATCCCACGGTGGCGCTGTAAAGGTTCAGGCCTGTACCGCTTGTCGTCAAGGCCTTTGAGGCAGTCTGGAGTGTGTTCAGGTCCCCGTTGAAGGTTTGCCAGGCGGAGACTTTGTCATTGAGGGTTGTTATTTGATTATTGTAGGGTGTCAGACTCTGCTCTGAAACCGCTTGCAACTGGGTCAGCAAGCTCTGCCAGTCGATGTTGGTTCCCAAACCGGTAAGGCCTAACTCACTCAATGTGGACGATGTAGACGATACTGTAGACACCGTATTCTCCTTTGGGGTGGTGCACTTGCGGAAGGTCGCCGGTCCAGCCGCCTTGTTGACGGCCTCGATCCGCAACTGTTACTAAAATGAGCCCATACTGGATTAACATCGGCACAATTGAAGCTAAACTGAAGAAAAAAATAGTCTTCTTTTTCCAAGATCTTGGAGTGCGGATAATTGCTGCAACGAGAGGCTTATCGCACGGGGTCGTTCAGGCGTTACGCGCCTGTCAATTTCTTATAGGCGAGGTTAATCTGCTTGCTCTTTTCTTCCGCGAGTTTTCGAAATTCAGGGGAAAAGCCGGCAAAGTTATCGGGGTGATACTGCTTTATGGCGGCGAGGTAGGCTTTGCGGATCTGGTCCATTGTCGCGTTTGGGGACAGTTGAAGGAATTCGATGCCATCTTTAACTTGAGTTTTCGGGGAAGGTTTTTCTGAAGAAGATTGCTCCTTGATTTTCAACCAAAGTTCTCTCGATTTTTCCTGTGCCTCCTTGGAGATTTGCACCGTATCGCTGAGCTGACTACTGGGCAGGCTTTGCAGTCTTAAACGGGAGTTTGCGCTGGTTGAATAAGCCTCAGTAATTCTGGCGAATCGAACTAGCCCCGGCATGTTGCATCCTGATCCAACAAGTCCTTCGATAAAAACCCGAATGCCCTATCACCAACTTCCAGGCAACCCGGCCGCCTCTAGAGAGACCCGTTGGCTTTCCGCCCTCGGCTCACGCCGAGTTTGGCTTTTTCAGGAATTGGTAAAAGATTAGGTGAACTGAGTTAATTTGTCAACAACATAATTCAGGCTCTTTTTATCTGCCCCGCAAAGGATAAAGACCTTCCTTCCGCAGCATCCTATAAATAAACAAAGTGCCGCCTATAAGGGGAAAATGTGCTTTCAGGTCCGCTCAGATATTCCTTTACAAAACTTTACCTGTATTAACTAATATTAACTAGACCTTGATGCTGACTTTCTGTATTTATTCGCCATCGATTATCATCAAATCATGAGGAGAAATAATATGAAAAGAGTATTGACTGGAGTTGCCGTAACTTTGGTGGCGGTAGTATGGATGGCCGGGTCATGGCTCTTCTTCAATTCTATCGCTATCGGGGCCCCCGGGTCGGCCACTCCTGCAGTTGCGGACGCCGGCAAGACGGGTCCAAAAGAGGAAGCTACTGCTGAAGGGCACTGCGGGAAGCATTGGAAGCATCATGGGCACCGTCATTGGCATCACCATCTCTGGAAAAAGCTACATCTGACAGATGCGCAAAAAACTCAAATTCATACCATCATTTCCGAAGAGCGGGCAAAAATGAAACCACTGTTCCAGCAACTCAAGGCTGGGCGCGATGAGCTCAAAGCTCTGCGAAAGAGTGGGACATTTGATGAGGCGAAAGTTCGGTCCATCGCCAAGGGACAGGCAGATACGATAATTGAGCTGATTGTGACGAAAGAGCGCATAAAATCCAAAGTATATGCGGTCCTGACTCCCGAGCAGCGCACCAAAGCTCAAGAGTTGCGTGAGTCATGGAAAGCTCGGCACGGGGAAAAACACATGAAAGAAATGAAAGACAAGAAAGACAATAAAGACATGAAAGACGTGAAAGAGAAATAACTCAAATTCACGCGGAAATACCGGATGAGAAAAAGACAGGTTCCGAGCCAAGATTTTTTGACCTAACTATTCCCGGTGAGAGCGTTGCGAAAAACTTCTTTTGCCCAAGTAGTACATTGTCAACAAAGTTATTACATGTTGCAAGGAATCGTCACCCCGGCGAAGCCTGTCCCGGAAGTGTCTAGTCCGGGAGCCGGGGTCCAGTGCTGTTAACCAACTGAAAAGACGCTCCGGATAGACACTTCCGGGCACTTCGCCGGAATGACTGGATGAAGGTCCTTACCTATAGGAACTTAGTTGACGCTGCACTAGCTCCGCACGCTCTCACTTAAGCGCAAATCCGGTATTTGCGCATTCTGATGAAGACCTTCGGGTGAATCGTTTTACCGAAGCTCCAAACATACCTTCCAAATCTCCTCAATCAGGGCCGGCCCAGGTGGCCTCTATGGGCGGCCCTCTTCTCACTAACCTGAAACTCTGCGGAGAATAACACCATAAACAATCGTCACTTTCCGAAGCGATCCTCGGAGATCACATTGTTCCCTCGGAAGACAGACTTCACAGGCTGGAGATTGTGCGGCAATCACGCTGCCCTTTTTGCCGGAAGATCGATCGTAACGCTGAGCCCTCCACCGGGGGCGTTTGCTGCACGCACTTGACCCCCATGCAGTCTGGTTGCACGCTCTGTGATAGCCAGCCCCAAACCTGTTCCCCCCTGCTTTCTGTCGCGAGCATCCCCCACCCGGTAAAATGGGGCAAAAAAGATCTGCCAGCGACTCTTCGGGGACCCCAGGCCCCTTATCGCGCACTTCGATCACCGCGCGTAAAGAGTTGCCTTCCATTCTGCAGCGCAGCGTGACCATTACTTCGGTGTTTTCCGCCGTGTGGCGGACTGCATTGCGCAGGACGTTTTCGACAGCACTGCGCAGCAATTCCCTGGTTCCCGGTACGAAACAATTCTCAGCCAAGACAACTCGAACCTTGCAATTACGTCCTCGAGCTTCGAAGTCGGCGTCGGTCACCAATTCTTCTATTAGCTCATGCATATTGACAGGCGCACTATCCACTTCCTCTGCACCGCTCTCGAGACGGGCCAGCATGAGCAATTTGCCTATAAGCGCATTAAGTCTCTGGGCTTCCAGTTCGATTCGTTCCAGCGCATTGATTGCATCCTGACCTTCGCGCCGGCGCGCAATTTCCAAAGCAAGGGTCAACCGTGTAAGCGGCGAACGGAACTCGTGCGAGATATCTCCCAGGAGACGTTTCTGCGAGCCAATCAAAGATTCGATACGCTCGGCCATCAGGTCGAAATCTCTCCCAAGCTCGGTAATTTCATCACGCCGCCTGCCCAAAACGGAGCCGACACGAACTTTGAGGTCTCCGTCTGCAAGACGCCTTGCCGCCGCCCCAAGTTTGCTGATAGGCATGCAAATATAGCGTGCGAGCCAGTAACATACCCCTCCGGCAGTAATAAGGATGATAATCAGGTTCATCGCCAAAAAGCTGTAATCACGCGTGGGAAAATGGCGGACGGGGAGTCCGGCAATCAGCGTGTATTGCTTGCCGCCCGGACCAATGAGTTGTTGAGCGGTAAAAATCGAGTCACCCGATCGCTCGTAGTCCAAACCGTCGCGTAACTGACGCAAAGATAATTCCCCGACCTCTTCGGGAATCGGCCACCGGGTTAGCTGCTCGTTCTGCCCGTCGAACAGAAAAAACCGGATGCGAACTGCTCTTTCCAGTTCATTGAAGTAATCTAAAAGGGCCGTTTTCCCATCACGTTCGTATATCTCAACTGCCGTCTGGCCTGCAAGTCTGAGGGAATTTCCCGCAACACTGATCCACTGACCACCAAACGAGCCCGATTGCATCTTCAGATGGCCTTTGATGTGGGGACGCACAAGGAATCTCAGCCAGGGCATGTCGAAAAACGGATGTGACTCCGTCGCCACAGCCGACAAAAAAGAGGCAAAGCTAATCAGCGCCATTGCCACCCAGAACCAGAGGAAGATTTTTACAAAAAGGCTTCGCATTGAAATTTCCCCGCGACATCGACCGGCGTCACTGCTGCAAAATCGTGTTCTGGTCCGGCTGAGTCGGGTTCACATAAATATATCCGGCGCCTCGCACAGTTTTGATCCGGTCAATTTCGCCGAATTTATGTCCGAGTTTCTTCCGAAGACTGCTTAAATGTACATCCACACTGCGGTCGTAAGGGGTGAGAGGACGGCCGAGGACGCTCTCCGTCAGTTGTTCGCGCGTTACCACGTGACCGGCTGCCCTGAGCAGCATCTCCAGAAGACCGAACTCAACGGAGGTCAACTCGATCCGTTCGCCGCTGCGGTTCACAACACGACTCCCGGTATCCAGTTCGATATCGCCCACAGAGATTTTTTCGGGGATGGAAAGGGTGGAGTTTTTGTCGTGCCGATCTTTGGTCCGGCGGAGAATGGCACGGGCGCGCGCAATAAGCTCGCGGGGATTGAATGGCTTGGGCAGGTAGTCGTCCGCACCCATTTCAAGCCCCATGATGCGAAGGACTTCTTCATCACGAGCCGTCAACATAAGGACCGGCGTATCGGATTGATAACGCAGATGCTGCAGGACCTCAAAACCACTCATACCGGGCAGCATTACATCGAGTACGATAAGGTCGTATTTGCCCGCCTCGGAGATGGCCAGCCGCAATCCCTGCTCGCCGTCGTAAACCGAGGTGACCTCGAATCCTTCAGGTTTGAGATACTCGACTCAACAATTCACATAACTCGATATCGTCATCTATCACTAATATGTGGCTCATTGCACATCCCCTGTTAAGCGCACTTGTCCCGGCTCAAACCACTTCATTTTAGCAGAAATTACGTTGAGCATGGCTAAATCCTTTTGCAAAGAAATATTAAGCCGGGAAGGCTGGATTTAACGATATTTTACATGGATATAACTCCTGGTTACGTAATTTTCACGAGCAGCCGTTCAATTCTGCAGTCGAGGCGGAATGAGCATCCGCGCCTGACAACCGGTCATTATCAGTTCGTGGAATAAACTGGGGGCCGTAAGGCATGGGCATGTCAGATCGGCGTTCATACTACGCACTCGCATTCACGTGCGAAATAAGTATAATATAGGAGCCTCTTGCAAAAGTCCTTCAGCGTCATTCCGGCGAAGGCCGGAATCCAGGTTTTTCAAGGTCCACTGGACCGCGGATGTCACCGGGGTGACGGTTTTGTTGAGTTCTGCAAGAGGCTCTATAGGTTAAGTTCAAACTGTCGGGCTGCCTAGTGACAATGCTGCTACCGGCGATGGGAGTCTGAAACGATGCGAGGTGATGTGGGATGAGGGTTCGAATAGTCTTGGAGCCGAGTGAAGAGGGCGGCTACACTGCGGTAGTCCCCAGTCTCCCCGGCTGTATCAGTGAAGGCGAAACAAGAGATGAGGCTCTGGCGAACATTAAAGAAGCCATCGAGCTTTACCTCGAACCGGTTGAAGACGACCTCTCTTCGATACCAGGGGCCGAAGTCATTGAAATAGCAATATGACAAGGCTTCCGAGTTTGGGCTGCGAAAAGGTTACCAAAGCACTGTGCAGCGCGATGGTTGGGTAGTCATCCGACAGAGGGGCAGCCATATTCGCCTGCATAAGCATACACGAACCGAAGTTCTCAAACTTACCGTCCCGGCGCACAGCCCTATCAAACGCTCGACTCTTGCACACATCCTTAAGCAGGCACGGCTGACAAAAGAGGAATTCGAGTCACTGCTGTAAACTGCTGATGTCCGGCTCGGACCGTCAGTCCCCCACTGGATCCGTTTAGCTCCCTCTCGCCGTTCGCGAGCGGCATCAGTTCTCATCATTGGTGTGGCAGAGAGGGGAAGCACTGAAAACAAAGCGGGGCCTTGGCGGCGGCCATCAAACTAAACGCCTAAGATACCGTAATTAAGCCATTTACTATTTTCGGTCCTTTCAGCATACCCCCAAAACTACCCCCACATACAAAACGCTACATCCTTTTTTTGTCATCTATGCAAGGGAATCTTTCATACGACGCGCCAGGATGCTCCACAATCGACAATCTCAGGCCAATCGATATATGGTGATCGTCAATTGCAGACGGTCCCTGCCGTCCACACCGTCGCCGCCGTCCACCTGCGAAATTCACCCCCACCAGCCCCCATAACTGACGATGGATGACACGGGCCGGGTGGAGATCGTAGCTCCCAGGTGCATCGTGACCGGTTGCCATCCACACCGCCGCCGCCGTCCATCTGCGAAATTCACCCCCACTACCCCCCTTTACCTCCCCTAGACATTCTCGAAAATAGCCCCCCATACCCCCCATAAACGCCTAGCGTGCGCGGGCAGGGGTCATACGCATGGGTGCGCTCAGACCGATAACCGATTTTTTGAAACAGTTTTCCACCGGACGATGTTATTATGGCCCTGCCTGAGAAAGTCGAGATAGACCACACAGTAACGGCAGCGGCGGGGATGCTCCACGAGTGGCACGGGAGGTGGGCGGCGTATTTGCCGAGCTAAACGGACGCGCTGACGAGGGTGCGGCTTTGCTTGCGCCATGCAAGGGCGCAACCGCAACGGCCCTTCGGGCCTCGTGCCGCTTTCGCGGCACATTTGCCAGCGAGCAAAAAACAGGAGGCGAAACTGGACAGTGTTGTACTGTCGATATTTTTAGAATGCGCAAGAATACTTAAATCAATGGAGCACACCATCTCTATGAGACCGGCATGACTCAATTCAAAAGATTATTCATCGTACTTTCATTGACGATTTTAACCGCACTTCCAGCGTCCGCTTTTGCACAATCCGCTGCAGGCCGTGCCCCAGAAAATCCCAGTGCCGAGCTGATTAAATTGAAAAGTGACCATGCCAGCCTGCCAGGATACTCAATCAAGTATAGTCTTGTGGGAGGCGATCCTCTTGTAACGATTGATCTTAGTAGCCTGCCGGGCGCGTCGGGGCACACTGCAAAGTTTGCTAAGGAGCTTGGGATGGCTGTAATGCAACTCGAAACACCAAGTGCTGTTTCCTCATTCACCGTAGCGGTTGTAGACCCGTCGCAGGGCTCTGGGGTCTTGGCAGAATGCTGCTACTTCTACGAAAGCGATACCTACTCATGCGGTGATTGGGAGCTATACCAGCCTAACCGCTAAAACATTCAACGTGAATTGTGCGGCGGCTCCGCAAGGCTTAGCGACACACTAATTCTTAATCTTTTTTGTCCAGTTATCTTTTGCCGGAGTCTGCAGGCTGAAAGCCAAGCTCCTAAAGGAAAGGGGGCTTTGATGTTAAAATTAATTTTCATAGAAAAACCTGGATAATTTCGGAAATGGTCCCTCTCAGCGTTCGTATAGCACCCACGTGCAATCGGTGGGCAGTGCCTTCACCGGGGTTTGGGGGAAATCGGGGGGGTGACCCTGTAATTCGAACGTCCAGTCTTGTTGCCAGCCAGCCGCAGGCTGGTCGCGATAAACTTCTTCGAAACCTTGAAATACCGGACCTTGGAAATATGGCGTGACTTGCTCAAGCATGAGGAGATTAGCCATTTTACGTTTAGGGAAGGGGTGATCGATCCCATGCACTTTTTTAGACCGCCGTTGAATGTCGGCGTCAATTGGCATCTGCAGTTCTCCCAGGACGACAAGTTTGCGGACATCGAGAAATACCAGATACTTTCTATGCAGCACTCCCGCCTTTGGCGCATGGTGGAGTGTGATACGCCGAAGCGTAATCCCAATGTTCTGCATGAGGGTAGCCCAACTCAGCGCATGTTTTCGGAGCGTATCGAAACGAAGCTCTGGGAAAAAATCTGGATTGCAATCCTCTATCTTTTGAACCTGATGCCACAAATGCGCTGGAGTAATGACGAAAGTGTAGATCGCCAGCCAGCCGACGAGGTACAATGGTATAACTAAAGCTAACTGGTGGGCGCTGAACCAATCCTTAAAAATAAACCCAACAACAACAGCGACCACCATGACGATGGCTTGATGAATACGCCATTGAGCGAACCCTGATTTTACACAGTTCAATAAGTAGCGGAGAGGCCACGGCATCTCAGATTTATCCCCGTTAGTGAAATCCCACTTAGGAAGGACTCGCAGCCGCCAAGACCCTGTAAAGGGTGCGGCGCGAGACCTTGAGCGATTTTGCTACACGCCCCGGACTTTCCCCCTGCTCTATCAGCTTGCGGGCATGGGTGGCCTGTTGCGCGGATAGTAGCGGCTTGCGGCCCATCTTCACGCCACGAGCCACAGCAGCCGCGCGGCCCGCCTTTGTCCGTTCCTGTATCAACGACCGTTCAAGCTCCGCGAGGATGCCGACCATTTGCCACATGGCGCGGCCTGTCGGCTTTTCCGTGTCGATAGCCTCAGCGACTGACGGCCCTCAAGGGCAAAGAGGCAAATCATGTGAACCTGGTGCAGAATTATATTACAGTGACATTCCCATTTCGCAAGAACATTATCGTCCCCGCCGTCCACCTCCCCAGGGCGTTCACGAAATTCGCCGCCGTCCCCACCATAAACGTCAGCGTCGAGGGCACGGCGACCATTGCCGTGCGGTCACCGGCAGCAGTGCGGCGCTGAGGGGGCTGCAATCGACGATCACCGTACCGCACGATGGTTATAGTATGGCCCGGCCCGAGAAAGTCGAAATAGACCGTGCAGCAATGGCTTTAGCGGCGGGATTGCTTTCAGAGTGGCGCATAAAGTGGGCCGCGTATTTGCCGACGCCTGATTAAAGAATTGACGCCCCGCCAGGTCGAGCCCGTGGACAATCACAGGAACAAACTGCAACGAGCTCGACGAGAGACGGCGTTATTTCGTTAAGAATTGAGCAAAACCACGTTGTCAGCGAGTAAAAAACAGCGGGCGAAACGAGACAGTTTGTTGTAAAATACCCGGTTATGAAAGTTTATTAACTGCGTTTTATTTAAATTCGCGAGGGGATATGACGAAATGACAAAGTTACGCCCAATAGATTCGTTCAGGAAAGACTTGCGAGGAGGAATAGTAATAGAGATGAATATAAAACCTCCGGTAATAGAGCATTTTACCTGTATTAGTGAGTGTATAAAGTGGCTAGATGGTGCAATATCGACATTAACCAACCCAAGCACTCGACCTATTGGGCATATGATTACGATGGAGGACAGGACTAAACTAGCAGAGCGTTATAAAGATTTAAAACGCAGGATGGAGGCCGCTAAAAATGAAGACACTTATTAGCGTTCCACTGGTCGTATTAATTGCCGTTGTGTTTATCCCTTTTCAAACATATGCTCAACTTAATGCGCATTCAATAGATGAATACAATAATAAACTTCACAATCTTCATACTGATATTGGTGATATGATGGGTAAACAGCCTTGGGATAATGACAGGCTAGATAATTTCTCTTATATGGATAACATTCTGACATATATCGAATTAGAGTTAGACCATTTATCTACTCTATTATGTATTCGTGATGATGTTGTGACTAGTGCAAGTGAACGCAGCAAAATTACTGGATTTATCAAATTGCAAATTCAACAGACAATTAAGTGGTGTAGCATAGACATCGATCATATAAACCGACGTATGGGAACTACTAACAATCAGGTTGTTATATTGAATTACGATCATGTCAAACTTGAACTTCGCAACCTGCAAAAGATGTTACAAGACAGCTCGACATTGTAAAATATTCCATAACAACAGAGGGTTTTGCCATCTCCTTTTTGAGTTTTTTGTTTTTTGCGGCTCAGCGATGTATTGTCATGGTAGAGTGTCGAGTTGCATAGGTAGGGAGTCATTTGGGGTAAGGTGTGTTTCATAACCAAAAGGAGAATCAAATGAGCGGCCATATCACACAAGAGTTTCTCTGTAATCACTACAAGGTTAATAAACATATTAATCTTACGCTGATGAAAGTCTATCGCAAGGGCACCCCTGTAGAATCCCTCCGTCCAATTGATTGTGATAGCAAATCTCTGTGTGGATTAACCGTCGGAGTTGACACAGAAACTGGGAACTGTGAATGCCCTGAATGCCCTGCGTGCAAACACTACAAGAGGGCTCAACATATGGGTTAAATCAATCTTTAGCATTCTGGACGATTTACAACAAAGTGCCAGTTAGGGAATCCCATTTAGCAAGGACTCTGAGCCGCTAAAGCCCTGTAAAGCGTTCGCCGCGAGACGTTGAGCGATTGAGCCACATTGTCAGGGCCTCCCCCTGCTCTATCAGCTTGCGGGCATGGGTGGCCTGTTGCGCGGACATCAGACGCTTGCGGCCCATCCGTACACCACGAGGCACAACTGACCGCCCTCAAGGGCAAGGTGGCAAAGCATGTGCGAACCTGGTGCTTAAAGCATATTACAGTCACATTCCGATTTCGCAAGGATATTTTGGGAGAGTGGATCAAGGGGCATGGCGGCCGTTGCCATGCGGTCACCGGCAGGAGTGCGGCGCTACGGGGTCTGTAACCTACGATCCACCATCGGCACGTGTACAACATCGTCCCCGCCGTCCACCTCCCCTATACATCGCCACGATAGCCCCCCACCCCCCCTAAAGGCAAGCGTGCGCGGGCAGGGGGCACAGCATGGTCGGCATTGAGTCGGGCCAAACTAACATCTCCTCGCGAAGCGATAGAACCAAGAGGAGTTATTTTCCCCCGCTTCTCGCTTCCTGCTCCCTGCTTCCCGCTCCCTGCTTCAGTTTGCCTCTTCTCGTTGCCGTTTGTATTGCCGGTTCTCGATGCCGTTTCCGGTTGCCGTTTGGCAAAACAAAATCACTGTGCAGTATAATATTATCGAAAAAGGGATTGCAGGTGCTGAGTGGAGTTTAGAAAATTCGCCTTTTCCCTGCTCACTGTTCACTGATCACTGTTCACTGCGAAGCCGTTGCCGTTTGGCAAAACAAAATCACTGTGCGGTACAATATTGGTGCAGGTAAGAGGTAAGTGGTCAGGGGCAAGTGGTAAGAGACAGTACCAACGACCTCTAACCCCTAATCCCTTACCCGGCGAAGCCATTCACGATTCACTACTCACGGAGGTCACCTGTGTCCATCCGTGTCCATCCGTGTCCATCCGTGGTTGAAGAAGTTGGGTTTTTCACTGCCCTCTGTTCACTGATCACTGTCCATGTCCATCCGTGTCTGGGAATTGAGGGATCTTCTTTTTCACTCTTCACTGGAGTTAGCCATGTCACCTGAATCCAGCCTGAATTTACAGGGCGGCCGGTTCCAAAAAGGGCAATCGGGCAATCCGCAGGGCAAACCCAAAGGGGCCAGAAACGCGACCACGATCGTTGCACAGAACCTCCTTGACGGCGAGGCCGAAGCTCTCGTCAGAAAAGTGATCCAGTTGGCTCTGGAGGGTGATTTGACCTGCCTTCGAATCTGCATCGAGCGCCTGGTCCCTACGAAAAAGGACGCCCCGATCGAGATCGACCTCCCTGAGATCAGCTCCATAGCCGACATCCCAAAACTCTTTTCGGCTCTAACGGCAAAGATTCGCGCAGGAGTCACCCCTTCCGAGGCCAGGACCGTAATGGATTTAGCCGAAGGTGTTCACAAGACGCTTGCGTTGGCGGAATTGGAGCAACGTTTCACAGCCCTGGAAGAAAAAACGAGGTTGATGAATGGGTAAGCAATTTTTTCTTCCTGGTGGTTGAAGAAGTTGGGTTTTTCACTGTCCCTCGCGTAGCGATAGAACCAAGAGGAGTTATTTTTTTCTGTTCACTGTGAATTTACCCTGACCCTGGAAGGGCTCGTCACCGTTAACCTGCATTTGCCCTGTATTTACAGGAATTACAGTAAGCGAATGAAACTCTTTGACAAATGAAGATGAGTACAGGATTTTCACTTTTAGGCTGGCAACGGGGTCGGGCCTAATGCCGTTAAGAGAAATAGCTGTCCTTTCAAATCCTTACGGGTTCCGGGTTGGGGACCCAAGGGTATTTCTGAAGCTATGCGGGTTAAAATAGGGTCTTCCGGCAAACGCGTACCCGGATAGTTGAAAAATAAAAAAGGACATGGCAGGGTTCCGTTTTTGTTTGACGGCAATCGAACAATTACGGAGGAGACCAAGCCATGTCCACGTCGATACTTTACCATGCTTTTGGGCTGAAGGGTATTGAGTACAGAGCGACCCATTTTGTGGCCGACAGGATAATTTTCAGCGCCGAGATGAACGATCAATGGGTCCGGTGCCCGCAGTGCGGCTGCCGTTATACGAGCTTCAAAGGTCAAAAGCGCAGGTGGTTCTTCATGAGTCCCATAGGGCGCAAGAAGTGCATGCTGGAGCTGGTTGTCCACCGTTTGAAGTGCCGGGGGTGCTCGACGCTCTGGTGGCCGACGCTTCCCTTTATGATAGGGACTCACCGCTATGTTCGATCCTTTGCTCTGACAGTGCTCGAAATGCTTCGGTTCAGCACGATCCGGTCGGTCGCCCAATATCTGGGAGTTGGGTGGGATCTTGTCAAAAACATCCATAAGGAAAGGCTGCAATTTCTGTATCGCAAAATCCCCCTTCATAAGGTGAAGACCATCGGGATCGATGAGTTCAGCTTCAAAGATGGCCATCAGTATATGACAGTGGTGACCGATCTGCCGAGCGGCAGAGTCCTGCATGCGGTCGAAGGAAAGGGCAAAGAGGACATCCGGCCCTTTCTGAAAACCCTGGCCAGGAGAGCGGGAAAACTCGAAGCTGTTGCTATGGACATGAGCAGCGCCTATTTCTCGGCAGTCCGTGAGACTCTGCCCCAGGTGGATATAGTCTTCGACCGCTTCCACATCATGGCCCTCATGAACCAAGCCATAGATGAGTTGAGACGAGACTATCAAAGAGAGCTCGATGTGCTGGGGCAGCAAACCCTTAAAGGAAGCCGTTTCCTGCTTCTTCAAAACTACGACTCTCTGGCCCCTGAGCGCAAAGCCAGGCTAGATGCCCTGCTCCAGGTTAACGGTCCCCTTTTTGTAATCCATTCAATGAAAGAGCAGTTGAGGCTCTTCTGGCAGAAGGAGGACCGCAAAGATGCCGAACAATTCCTTGCCGTGTGGTGCAGAGACGCCATGCAATCCGGAATCAAGGCGCTCAAAAGAGTGGGCAAGACCCTCGGGGCCTACCGGACTGGACTTCTCAACTACTTCAAGCATCGCATCACCAGCGGGGCCGTCGAGGGTCTCATAAACAAAATCAAGACACTCAAAAGGCAGGCTTACGGGTTTCGAGATCCGGAGTATTTCAAACTCCGTCTCTACCACCTCCATACCCAGAGGTACTCGTTAGCCGGATGA
>CAVWTD010000019.1:0-289976 GCA_963757915.1 uncultured delta proteobacterium
GAACCATTTATAATAACTTAATATAAATAAAGATATCAGCGAGAAAACCGCAACAATCGAGATGCTTATATAAGTAAATAACCGCCTTTGCTTCCTCAAGCGTTTAATTGTCGCACGCAATGCGGCAATTGCAGAGTACGACGGTACCCGGACGTTCAATCGCCGCTCCAGTAATTTTTCGGGCCGCGTACTCGATGAGAAACCGAGCACTTCTTCTTGAAAAGCAATCTCCTGCTCGCAATAGCGAATCGTATCGGCGCCGGAGATGGGAACGCCTATTGTCCGTACCAGGTGATCATAGATATTCTTATAGACCAACGGCGTCCCTGGAGTTGGCGCAGCCACACTACTCACTACGCAAAGCTCTACAAAAACCGCCCGAAAAAGCTGAAAGCCAAGCTCAAGGGGTGTTGATAAACGCCATTCTTGGTCGATCCAATGTATTTTTCCGTTTTGACTCAGGATCATGTTACGCGGAATGGCATCGAAGAACACCCCGGACACGAGGGTTTGCGCCGACAGACCATGTCTGTTTAATCCGGCCTTATCGAGAAAGGCGTTGAACCAAGTGGAAAACCAGAGATCAAGATCGGAGAGCGTCCATCCCGTTCGGTTTAAAATGAAGACCAATTTCTGCCGCCAATTTTGTCCCTCGAAAAACGGTGTTTCTTCCAAATGCAGACGAAGACGGAGTGCCGGCGGGACGGCACTGTCGGGAGACAGAAGCTCAGACCGCACCTTGTCAGCCATGAAAATCGTTCGCTTGGTGAAACATGGCCTTCTGTTTGTGGCGTAGACATAACCAAGAACGCCGTCTTCTTGGGGAAAAGGCGGTATCTCTTGCGAAGACGCCACGACAAGAAACGAATTTGCCAGCTGCCCCGCAAGCTGATTGCGCTGTACCGGCCCCCACATATTTTCCGGCGCAAACAACAGGTCGGACGGCGTTTGCGGGTCTATAGCCGTCACCTGTCCAAGGAGAGGCGTCAAATCCAGTGCCGAATCGTCCAGCGCCCACGCGGTCAAGATCAGGTGCGGCACTTTGTAATCGGGAAACGGGAAAAACCATTTCTGGTTGGTGAGACCGCTGTTTCCGATGCGCCGCGATAATTCTGCCCTGCCGAAAGTGACGGGCTCGCGGACACCATATTGATCTTCAAGCCCATAACCGATGATCCCCTTATGGTCCTCCGGAAAACCACAAAAATATTTTAGTCCTAATTGATTTTCAATAGCGACAATGAGCAGGCCGTCAGGTCGCAAAAAGCGGCGCGCATACGCTAACATAGCATCGACCGGATCGCACTCAGGATCGGGGTAAAAGACTCGCGCATATTCGAGAACGCCGATCAACGTGACGACGTTGAAGGCCGGCTCCGGTGTCAGTTCGTGCAAAACTTCGGCGAGAACCGTGACATTGCTGAGGTCGCGGCATCGGCTGGCGGTGACCTTGGCACGGAAGACGCTCCCCTCCATGGCTAGAACCTCGCCGCCGGCTTCGCCCAAGAATCTTGTCAAAGCGCCGCATCCGGAGCCGATTTCAAAAATTTTTCCTTGCAGTCTATGTCGTATCGGACGTAGTAGATTCGCCCGTAAGGGGCTTAGGTGATAAAGGGACGGCCAGTCGGTGATGCGGGAAGCAAGCTCCATAGAACCTGAGGTTGTATCCTTTGCCGAGTTGATGATGTCAAAAACCCGCTGTTCGGTTTCGTCGCCGTCGCTATAGGAAATGCTCTGAAAATGACTGCGGGTCCAGACGCGTTCTTGGGCTTTGTATTGATAACCTTGTGATCGCAAAAATGTGGCAGGCTTATAGAAGACTTCCGCTACCGCAGATTTCTCAGGTTTATACACTACAACTTTCCTTTAGCAATAAAGTGAAGCGAGGTGGGGGATTGTGTCAGTCACAGTTCAATTCTCTCATGATCTTTTAGTGAGCTTGCCAAATCTCCCGGGACTCTCAGTATCCTGCTACATTCGCTACATCGGCCGGCATGAGGTCCTGCCCAGGGTCTGCCCCCCGGTGGCATTCATGAAATTGGCAATGATGGAACTCCCGCTTCGATGCGTACCGGAAATTACCACTATCGGCAGTTTACTGCCCACGAGAGTTGCCTTCAATCGAGAAAAAACGGATTCCATCACTGGTTGAAGAGCCCTCTCGGGTAAATTCCTGAAACATGTGCCATTGGTAACAAGTTAAATTTATTTGTAATTAACCTGGCAGCAGAAATTCTGACGACTAGGTATACATACAGGAAGCTTTCAACAAAATCTAGTCCACATTGGTTAAAATAGGCAAAGTATTGTGAATGAATATCTGAACCTTAATAATTCCTCAAAGTGGTCGCCAACGGATGTTGAGTAAGCAGAATTAGGGAAACTTCGCATATCCCGGCCCCCTCTGCCCGATCGTTTCAGAATCTGGATTATCAATATTTACTTGTATTTGGCCCAGGCGATCCCCAAAGCCACTTTTCTTTTGATCTCTTCCATCTGGCTATTCTTCGAAGCAATGCAGAGAGAATCCCGGGAGACTGGGCACAGGAATCTGCTTTGAAGTCATGTACCAACTCCGGTCTGCTCACTTCCCGGAAGCGTAGCAGGAAAGCATCGTAGCCGATGTCGGGAAACAGGAAACCGATCTTTTTGTAGAGGTACTCTGGCTCGTTGACAAGACGAGGGAAGTAAAGCAGGGTGACAGGGATATCGTGCTTCGCAATAACGAAAAACAGGTTGTAGAGCAATTGAACGAGCACGGACTCCTGTTCTTCGGGCGCCTTTGTGTGCCAAAGACCTCCAGGCACCTCATCATCTGGACCGGCGGAAAGGGCAGACTTCCTGGAAACCGCTCTCCTGCTTTCGGCAGCTGAATATAAGTCCCGTACTGGGATTATGGCATGGTCAATGACGATCTGGTTTCCTCGTATAGCGTCGTCTAAGTAATCGCACAGCCAGGGGCTTTTTACAATGTAAGGCGCGTCCGCTTGCCTGATATCGAGTTCCATTCCGGCGTTGCAGTTCGGGCATATATCCGATGTGGGATTGTCGAAGCCGGTGTCCAATTTGAGCGCGGTTAGTAACTGGACCAGGAATGTCGTGCCCGCGCGTCCGGTGCCTGAAATGATGACATGATGCCTGAACATGGTTTCTCCCTGATGTCTTACTACCTGACTGCTCGCGGCCCTGCGTGTATAGCGGCTAATAAGTACCCGCAAACTCTTTACGTACTGCACAACCGACGGTCATGCAGGCCGACTTCAGCCGAAAAACTAACCGATCTAGTCAGCATGGGTCTCCGGCCGGTATAGAATTGCGTCCACCCGCACATGACCTGCCGGGCAGAAATTTTCAATCGGACTCTATCAGGTCCTGTTGAGGACGTTCTGAACGATATAGTCCCAACTGTTGGGCACGATGTTGAACTTGGTTTTTAGCGTTTCCAATTTGCCGAAGTCCAGGAAATCATAGTCCAATTCTTTGTCCTGGTATTCTTTGACTATCGGTTCATATCTTTCCGACAGCACAGTTGAGTTGGGATCCAGGTTGGTGATCACGCCCAGGCCGCTTGGCGGCGTCGGTATGACAAAGGTCCTCAGATCAGCCCTGTGTACCAATAGCGTTATTACTATCTTCCATACATCGCCACACCAAAAACAAACCATGGATAAGATCATTATTCGTCTTTGAGCTGCTGTGTCGAACTTATACCGGCAACCTGCGCGGTCGCCAACTCTCGCTGGATTAACACCGAGGCGTTTGTCTTTTCGTCATTATTTCCTTTTTGGATAAAAATCAGATTGTGGAAGAAAGCAATCTCCACAATATTTTTGTCGAAATAGCTTGGTTTGTAATCTTCAACAGGATATTCAACGTGGTTCAGGCCATCCACTAATTTCTTAAAAAATTCCATTGAACTCTCTGGGGCGCCAATTCCGCCTCCCCATGTAGGCCAATATCCTGTTTGGGTATCCTCTACTACATAGATTCCATCCTGCCGCAATAGCGGGAAGAGCACCTGGAAGCTTTTGATAACATGTTGATTTAAGTGACTGCCATCATCAATGATGATATCGAACCCCCCATATTCACTTGATAAACGGAGCAGTGCTTCGGAATCAGCTTGATCACACTGCCGAATGTCGATTCGATGCTCGCAGAAGCGAGTCTTGTCGTAGATATCAATTCCGACGATTTTGCTTTTACGGAAGTATGCCTTCCACATGCGAAGAGAATTCCCACCTATATCGGAATTTTCATATCCTCCAACACCTATTTCAAGCACATTTAAACGCTTGCGTTTTATCGGCTGGAAATAACGCTGGTAATGCTGAGTGTACCAGTGGCTTCCCCACTTGTCTGTACCGAAAAAGATACAGAGACGGGTCAGATCATTTCTGTACCACCAACTCAAGACGGCATTTTTTAAATATATTTTCAATTTCATCTAAATCGGCCTTCAAAAATCATAAAAAAGATCCCGACTATAGGCAGGCACACAGCGAGCACAATCTCCAAGTCCTGCCCTTTACGACGCCGACGACACCCAGAATGAACGCCGCCACTGCCAGATTACAGCCCACCAGACCAGACTCAAAACTCCACAGCGTAAGCACCAGCCCGATCCGGCATAATCGCAACGCTTGATATTTATCAGTTCCTTTCTCGTGCGGGTTTTTGGCCCCCGTGAGGGCCACCGTCATGAAAAGCGGGATCAGAAGCGCCATCTGGTCAAAAGTCATCAGCCTGTAAAACGGCATATGCGCCATCTATTTCTTCCTATATCCCTTTGATTCCATGCACAATTCGTACATTTGACGCTGTATATCGGCCAAAACAAGCGGATTGCCCCCAAAAAACGGGTCTTTGGCATCCCTCAAGGCTTGATACTTGCAGTCGGCGGCATCCTGCGCAAATTGCTTCGTATCCTTCATAAACTGCATATCACTACTCCAAATAACAGATCCGGGAAGGCTTGACCCGTCATTGTGTGAACTCTGAACAATGCGCCAACCTGGTTACCAATCGGTCAGAAGCTCATTTCGAGGTCGTATTCTGAACGACACGGCTTTCAGTGCAGTGTCGCGAAAATTGGTTTATTGAGGTATCCTATATCCTAAGCAAGAAGGCAAGTGGAACACCGATGAGACCGCTGACGGCAGTTTACTGCCTCCGCGATTGAGAGGCAGGCGCCGGCCCACCCAGCGGGAGATAAAATCAGAAGGGACACTCGTGATTCTCCTGCTTGGGGTTGTCCCGAAGCAAACTGGCATGGGTGGCAACCTTGACATTGCATTCAGAATCCGGCCCTGTGGAGGAACGGCAATGTCGCGAAGAGCATCCGAACAAAAAAAACTTGATAAATTAACAGAAAGGAGTAAGTCAGATTCCGGGAGATGTCCACCCCCGATCAAACTTGTTGTCTTTTCGATCACTGCGGCTGGCCGGCATTTGGGGGGGTAAAAGCTCACTTCACTTACAACTTGCGAGGAATGGCTTAAATGCAGTCTCTGGCTCCGAATGAACGATATCGTCAGGGAGTATGTGTCTGGTTTACCGGGTTGAGCGCTTCAGGGAAATCGACGACTGCCGAGGCGCTTGAACGATTAGTCCTAGTGCAGGGCCGCCGGGTGACAATGCTCGATGGTGATGTGGTTCGCACTCATTTGTCCAAAGGACTGGGGTTCAGCAAAGAGGACCGTGACGTGAACATACTGCGCATCGGCTTTGTAGCCGCTGAAATCGTGCGTCATGGCGGCGTTGTCGTGTGCGCGGCGGTCAGTCCCTATCGGGCAACCCGCGATGAGGTGCGCAGTATGATGGAAGAAGGCCGTTTCATCGAGGTCTATGTCGATACTCCCATAGAGGTCTGCGAGCAGCGAGATCCCAAGGGATTGTATGCTAAAGCGCGCCAGGGGTCCCTGAAGGGTTTTACCGGGATTGACGATCCCTATGAACCCCCACTCAAGGCGGAGATCACGCTGGATACCGTCGCGAACTCGGAGGATGGAAACGCACGCCTGATCCTGGGTTATTTGATCCAACGAGGTCTTGTGGACGGTGTTCAGCCGGCGAGGGCCTCCGAAGGTGATTCATTGACACCCGCCGAAATAAAAGCAGAACTATGATATAAGGGGAAACAGGACTGCCTCAGAGAAGGTTTTGCTTCTCTTCTATCCGACTCTTTGTTTGCTGATCTCGTTTTCCTTTCAGGAATGCCCGAGGGCAATTGCCCGGTCATCTTTGGAGAATTGAGAGAACTGCAACTGATAGAGCCTGCGGTATTCACTGTCCAGCATCATCAACTCGGAGTGGCGGCCCTGTTCGACAATTTTGCCGTTTGCCAGGGTTATTATGAAATCGGCATTCTGCACAGTGGAAAGGCGATGAGCTATTACAATCGTCGTTCTGCCCCTCATAAGATTTTCGAGGGCTTTTTGGACCTCGAGTTCGGAATCGCTGTCAAGCGAGGAGGTGGCTTCATCGAGTATGAGGATCGGAGCATCCTTGAGCAGAGCGCGTGCGATGCAAATTCGCTGGCGTTCTCCTCCCGAGAGCCTGATCCCCTGCTCACCGACGGTAGTTTCAAATTGCCTGGGCAGTTTCATTATGAAATCATATGCGTTAGCCGCCTTTGCCGCCGCAATTATTTCTTCATCGCTTTTGCGGATGTCGCCGTATGCGATATTATTCTTGAAGGTGTCATTAAAAAGGACGGACTGTTGGGTGACAATGGCGATCTGCGAACGCAGGGATGCAAGGGTTACGTCCCGAATGTTGATTCCGTCAATGATAATGGCCCCTTCGACAACCTCATAGAACCTGGGGATCAGGTTTATCAGGGTGGTCTTACCCGCTCCGCTCATGCCAACCAAAGCTACAACCTGTCCCACCTCGGCCCTGAAGCTGATCGCCGACAGGACCGGTTTTGCCCCGTAACTGAAGGAGACGTTCCTGAATTCTATATGCTTCCTGACAGGCTGTAGAGTAATCGCATGGGGTTGGTCGAGTATCTCGGTGGGTTGGTCCAAAAGTTCATAAACCCTGTCCGCAGCCGCCAACCCTTGGTGGATGGCAGAATAGATGTTCGCCAGGCGTTTAACCGGATCATAGAGGCTGATAAGAGCGGCCAGAAATGCGATGAGGTTTCCTGCTGTCATTTTTGCGCCAATAATCTGGTAGCCTCCATATAACATGATTGAGGCTATGCCCAGTCCGCCAAGGAATTCCATTGCCGCGCTGTTTACAGAACTGACGACCACCGCTTTCATGGTGTACTTCAGGAGTCTTCCATTTTCCTCGTGAAAGCGGTTCTTTTCATAGGCCTCCATGCCGAAAGCCTTTACTATCCGGTTTCCGCCTATTGTCTCGTGCATTAGGACCGAGAGGTCGGCCATGGTTTGCTGAGCCTTGGAGCTGGTCTTTCGCAATATCTTACCGACCTTGAAAACAGGCACAAAGGCCACCGGCACAATAAATAGCGCTCCAATTGCCAGCCGCCAATCCATGTAGAACATTATGCCGACACAGCCGATTACGCTGAACGACTCTTTTATTATTCCCGTCACCGACCCGGAAAGCGTGCTCTGGACAGCGCCCACATCATTGAGTATTCGTGACATCAGGTTCCCGGTTTTCATCATGTCCAAATAGGGAATGGGCAGGCACTGTATGTGATTGTAAACGTCCTCCCTGAGCTTCGTTATTATCCGCTGGCTGACGTCGCTCATAAAATAGGCGTTGGCGCATAAAGACGCGCCTTTGACCGCAAAGATGACGAGCACGGCCGTGCATAGCAGGTTCAGCATCTCCTTGTTTTTCTTGACAATCAGGTCGTCGAACACCGGTTTGATAAGATAGAGACCTGCCGTGGAACAGGCAGCCACCAGGGCCATGCAAATCATCGCAAGCGCAATCCTGCGCCAGTAGGGGGCAACCAGTCTGAGTTGCCGTTCATAGACGCCCATCAACTCGAATCCTTTTGATTATATTTTTAGAATCTGTTCCTCAAATTTCCCGGGTGAGTATAAATTGAGATCGGGGTAGTGGGAAGGGAAAAATCTGGCGGAGCTTCGAGAACGGGGCTCGGCACTGGGAAGTCGTACGGGTCGGAAAATCTGAAAAACCGTTTGCGGAGGAATCGGCGATTAAAACTTGACTGCTATTGGTTTTTCTTGTAATTAAAGGCGTTGTGTGTTGCGGTTCCGCCCGGATCTTGCGTGAGACCGGGACAATATCTAATCATGAGCCCGGCGTGAAAGGCCGTTTGGGTGCGGCCTGGAGGCCGACGATTCAAAAAAGGTACGGAAATTATGCGCATCATCGAGGCGTTTGACGAGATGCAGCCAGGGCAGAAAAGGTTAAAAACAAGCTTAATGTCGATCCTCACGGCAAGAGGCTCCCGTTCGCTGGGTATCTGGCTTCGCTGCTCAATCTGCTTCCGACTATCAACCTGTTCCAGTTGACCTGACGCTAAACGATGTCTGCCGGGAGGAGAGCCATGCAAAGGACCCTGCTTAAGTCCAAAATTCATCGCGCCCGTGTAACGGACGCCAATCTCAACTATGAAGGCAGCCTGGAGATAGACTCCGATCTTATGGAGGCAGCCGATATACTGCCTTACGAACAGATAAAGGTTTATAATATTTACAATGGCGCGAGGTTCGACACGTATGCGATTGCCGGTCCTGCAGGGAAAGGAGACATCTGTCTCAACGGGGCGGCGGCTCGAATGGGGGCTCCGGGCGATCTGATAATAATTGCTACCTACGCAAATTATAACGAAGCTGAAGCCGCAGAGCACAAACCTATTGTAGTGCTCGTGGACTCGCAAAACAGAAAATGCGTCGACAAGGCCATAATCGATCTGGCGGTGGTTAAATAGGTCGATTTTTTAGCTTGTTATAGGGTCCTGAAACATCGGATAAGTCCCGCCAAAGGCGGGATTTTGATTCAGAAACACTGACTACAGCAGCCGGGGTTGTCCCGGCTGAATCGTTCTTCCTGAAAGAGGAGATTTTTCCAGATGTCAATGAGGAGTTATTTGTTTACGTCCGAATCCGTGACTGAAGGCCATCCCGACAAAGTAGCCGACCAAATCTCGGATGCCGTTCTTGACGCGATTATAGCGGAAGACAAAACAGCGCGTGTCGCTTGTGAAACCCTTGTAACTACCGGGCTTGCTTTTGTTGCAGGCGAGATTACGACCTCAACTTATGTCGATATTCCCCATATAGTCAGAGATACTATAAAAGACATCGGGTACAACGATTCCTCGATGGGTTTCGACTGGGAAACTTGCGCTGTGATTACCAGCATCGACAAACAGTCTCCTGATATCGCAATAGGCGTCAACGCCGGCGAAGGACTGTTCGAAGAGCAGGGCGCCGGAGACCAGGGGTTGATGTTCGGCTATGCCTGTAACGAAACGCCTGTGCTCATGCCCATGCCGATCTACTATGCTCATCGGATTTGCAGAAAACTCGCCGAAGTCCGGAAAAACGGGATGGTCGATTTTCTTAGGCCTGATGGAAAAAGCCAGGTAACGGTCGAATATCTGGATCAAAAACCAAGAAGAGTGGACACAGTAGTTGTCGCCGCCCAGCACTCGCCGCAAGTGAGTTACTCTACGTTGCGCGAGGCAATCATAGAAGAGGTCATAAAGAAAGTAATCCCGGAGGGATTGCTCGATTCGAAAACCAAATACTACATAAATACCACCGGGCGGTTTGTGGTCGGTGGCCCGATGGGGGATTGCGGTCTCACCGGAAGGAAAATCATCGCCGATACTTATGGAGGCCAGGGCAGTCACGGCGGGGGCGGCTTCTCGGGCAAGGACCCCTCGAAGGTCGACAGGACTGCCTCCTATATGGCGAGGTATGTTGCCAAAAACATTGTTGCCGCCGATTTTGCTGATCGGGTCGAAGTTCAGGTTGCGTACAGCATTGGAATGGCTGAACCGATCTCGTTGATGATTGATACCTTCGGCACAGGACGCATTCCCGACGAGAAGATTGAGCAAATTGTCCTGGATCTGTTCAGTTTCAAACCGGCGAACATGATAAAGTACCTGAAGCTTACCCGGCCGATATTCAGGAAGACTGCCTGCGGCGGCCATTTCGGAAGGACCGATCCTGACTTTACCTGGGAGAAAACCGATATGGTGGAGACCCTGAGAGATAAAGCGGAGCTCAACGGGGTCAGCAAGCAATGCTAAGGGTCTCTAATCTGCCGCTGGCTGTCTGCAGGGACACGCCCTGGACTGTTCCGGTTCTGTCCTGCACTCTGTAAGAGTTTTTTTCCCGAACCTGTTGGTGAATTTGGACCTGGTGAATAAGGGGTATGAATGGATTTTGATATCAAGGACAAGGGGCTTGTAGACAAGGGGCGTTCAAGGGTGGAATGGGCTGCGCAATCCATGCCCGTGCTGCGGTCGATCCAGAGAAGGTTCGCATCCGAAAAGCCTTTGGCTGGAATACGGATGGCTGCCTGCCTTCACGTTACGACAGAAACCGCTGCTCTTGCCCAGGCGCTCCAAGCGGCAGGAGCCGACTTACGCATTTGTGCATCGAACCCGTTGAGCACCCAGGACGATGTGGCAGCCTTCCTCTCCATTTCAGAGCAAATTCCTGTTTTTGCTATAAAGGGCGAGGACAAGGAAACTTACTACCGCCACATTCACAATGCGCTTGAACACTTCCCGCAGGTTACAATGGACGACGGGGCTGACCTTGTTGGCATTCTTCATTCCGAGCGCAAAGAGCTTCTTGCCAACGTAATCGGCGGTACGGAAGAGACGACTACCGGCGTAATCCGGCTTCGGAGCATGGCGGAAAAAGGGGTGCTTCAGTACCCGATTGTGGCTGTCAACGATGCGGATTCCAAACACCTTTTCGATAACCGCTACGGGACGGGTCAAAGCACGGTGGACGGAATAATCCGGGCTACCAACCGGTTGCTTGCCGGGTCCAATTTCGTGGTGAGCGGATATGGGTGGTGCGGCCGCGGAGTGTCGATGCGCGCCTCGGGAATGGGGGCCAAGGTCATCGTGACCGAAATAAACCCGCTGCGGGCACTGGAGGCCGTTATGGACGGCTATCAGGTTATGTCTATGGAAAAGGCCGCGCCGATTGGCGATTTTTTCTGCACGCTGACCGGCGATATCCACGTGCTGCGCAAAGAACACTTCGCAATGATGAAAGACGGCGCTATTGTCTGCAACTCGGGCCACTTCAACGTGGAGATCAATCTGGATGATCTGCGTGAAATGTCCTCATCGGTGAGGACCATGCGTGATTTTGTTGAAGAATTCAGGCTGAAAAACGGCAGGAGAATATACGTGCTCGGCGAGGGCCGCCTTATCAATCTGGCTGCAGCCGAGGGCCATCCTTCGAGCGTTATGGACATGAGCTTCGCAAACCAGGCGTTATGTTCGGAATATATTGTCAAAAATCATGTCTCCCTGAAAAAACAGGTCTACCGGGTACCGATGGATATCGACCGTGAAATCGCCCGCCTCAAACTCGCGAGCATGGGAATCGAGATCGACTCGCTCACTCCTGAGCAGGACGCCTACCTGCATTCGTGGGAAATGGGCACTTAGGCAATAATGTGTTCCGGCAGGAGTTGAATGCGTATAAGCATCGAAAGAAGATCACAGGCTTTCTGGCTCATATGTATATTTCTCCTGACGGGCTGTCCCTCGAAGCCTTCTCCCACACCTCTGCAACCTGCAGAGCGCCCGCTTCTGGAACGAATTTCCCCAGCCCAGCTACCTGACTTTCAGGACGATGAGCCGGCCTCTTCCCTTCGGTCGGCCATTGAGAAAAGCCTTTCGTGGTATGCCAGGATTCCTGGAGACAGGCGGGTTTCTCTGGGCCGCTT
Organism: uncultured delta proteobacterium; assembly: GCA_963757915.1. Taxonomy (GTDB): domain Bacteria; phylum Desulfobacterota; class Syntrophobacteria; order Syntrophobacterales; family Syntrophobacteraceae; genus SbD1. The sequence goes on from CAVWTD010000019.1 coordinate 11,884, forward strand.
AAGCGTGCCGGCAGGGGTTATTCGGGAGTCCCTCGATCATTTTGCCTTTCTTGTGGATTCGGGCCTTATTAGCGCTGATAGGCTTTCGCAGGATTTCGATGTTTTTAAGGTGATCCCTCCGGACAACTCCGGCAGTATGATCGTAACGGGGTATTATGAACCGGTGCTGGAGGGAAGTCTTAAGCCGGGAGTTGAATTTTGCCGGCCGATTTATCCCGTTCCTTCAGATCTTCTCGTGATTGAGCTGGACCGTTTCGACGGCAATAAATTCCATGGTGAGCGGCTGGTGGGCCGTTTGGAAAAAAACTCGTGGTTCCATACTATTCACGCTCCGAAATAGACGGGGAAAAGGTCCTTGAAAAACACGGCCTCCAGCCGACCATGCCTCTGGTGTGGCTAAGGGACCCGGTTGACTGTTTCTTTCTTCACATCCAGGGGTCCGCAGTGATCAGACTCAATCCGGATGGGACACAAATGCGGCTTGGGTACGCAGGAGCCAACGGGCGGCCATATCACAGCATCGGGAAAGATCTTATCGATAGCGGGGCGGTTTCACCTGAGCAGATGTCTATGCAGGCGATAGGCGAGTACCTGCGCTCTCATCCGGACAGTCAGAACGGTATTATGTGGAAAAATGAGAGCTATGTCTTTTTCAAATGGGTTCCACAAGGTCCGCTGGGCAGCCTTGATGTCGTGCTCACGGCTGGCAGATCAATTGCGACAGACCCCAGGTTCCACCCAAGTGGTGCGCTGGCGTTGCTGGTAAGCGAGAAGCCTGCGTATGATTCATCGGGTGAAATCCGGAGGTGGGAACGCTTTGGAAGGTGGGTCCTCAACCAGGACAGTGGCGGAGCCATTAAGGGACCGGGGCGCATAGATCTTTTCTGCGGGACGGGTGTGGCGGCGGAAAGGATTGCCGGGCCGATGAAGCAGCGGGGCGAGTTATACTATTTCATCAAAAAAGGCCTGATTTGCCAGGAGCTGCAATAGGATCCCCAAAGTGTAGTCAGGGCTTGTCTGCCTGCGAATGGTTTTCAAATAGAAAATGGAAAAGAATTCGCATTTCATCGAAGGCGCGGCATAGTGCCTCCATGGCCTGCACAGCCCTTTGCCGTTCCTCTCCATCAAATAGTTCGGGCATGGAGAGCATAGCGGTCTGAGCGGAGCGAAAACGGTCTGTAGCATGTTCGGCAAGAGCCCTCAACTGAGGCAGAATGATTCCCGGCTGAGTTTCGGAAATCAGTTTTTCCAGTTCTCGATATTTTTCATCGTATTCTCGGGCAAGTTGTCCTATAATCCGCAGATGCGGGGAATGACCTTTCATGAAGGCTCCTTTTAGGAGATAATTTAAATCATTATAACACTTTCCATACGGGTTGCGATATAATTGAATTATCGGAACCTTTGTTGGATCTTACAGCTCTCAAACCTTGTACTTATAGAGAATATCTTATACTGGTTCTCAGTGAGTTGGCGGCTGAGGAGTGTCGGGAGGCTTATGCGGGCCGGGAGCTCTGCAGGATGATGAAAAAGGGTTCTCTGGTGGGGGAAACGCTTCAAAATTGCTGATGAGTTAGTCGTTCCGGCGAAATTCCTGCTTTCGCCTGGGTGTCGTCTATAGGGTCTTTCGCCTTGATGTGGGAATTCCAATCCTTTTGCATCACCCTGCTGGTGTGCTTTTCCTATCCGGACTGTTAGTCCGAAGTCAGTTGCTTCGGGCTCCACTCCGTCGGCGGAGGGTTTTGAAATGTTCGTCAAAAATGTCAATGTCTTGCTTTCCGAGTGGATCAAAGTCCCGGTCGACGGACTGCCTCCCATGCTCGAGAGGAAACTGCACGAACGCCTTATTTTTACAAACCCCGATTACGAGATGCGGCATAACCGCGGCGAATGGATAGGCAACATCCCGGCCCAGATTAGCTGTTTTAAACAGAAAGGCAGAAATTATCTCATCCCCAGAGGATTCCTCGACCAGTTTATCGAACTGTGCAAAAGATACCAGATTCCTTACCGCATGATCGACAGGAGGCGATTCTTCGACCCGATTTCGATGGAATTTCATGGCGAATTGAAGAGCTACCAGCAGGATGCGGCTGAAGCTGTACTTGAGCACGATTGCGCTACCCTGGTCGGCGGTCACAAGAGCGGCAAAACAGTTATTGCACTTTATACCATTTCTCAGAGGCGTCAGCCCGCGCTGATTGTAATTCCTAAAATAGACCTTCTCGATGGCTGGCTGAGGAAGATTTATAGCTTTCTCCAGATCCCGGCCTCAGAGGTGGGCATTTTTTCGGGTGGGACTCAGCAGGTCGGAAAGCAAATCACAATCGGCCATACCGGCGAAATAATGCGTTACTGGAGAAAAATCTATGACAAGGTCGGATACATAGTCTTCGACGAATCCCAGCGCTGTCCATCGAAGGTTCTTACCAGCCTGGCCCCGAATTTCGACTGCCGATACGTATTGGGTCTATCCAACACTGTTCAGCGAAAGGACCGCCTCATAAAGCTGATTAATTTTTATCTGGGTGATATTGTTTATACTATCGATGAAAAAGACGCCCGTGAAGGACGAGGGGTTATTTCAGGAACCGTAATAGCCCGTCAAACCGATTTCAACTACCCCTACAATTCCAGGGCGGATTACCAGTCGATGCTCAGGGACCTGATGCTTAACCCTGCAAGAAACCGCAAAATTGTGGACGATGTGGAAATCGAACTTCAAAAAGGAGAAGAGCGGGTCCTTGTGCTTTCCGGAGGAGAGGACCAGGACGATGCATTGAGCGCTGAGTTAAGCCAACGCGGGATAAAGGCGTTTTCATATAATCAGTTTTACGCCAATCCCAAGATTGTGAACGAGGAAGGCTCGAACAATAATGTTCCGCAGGCCGGAGCTTCGCAGGGGAAGGTATTGCTTATTTCCCCACGCGTTATGCCCCAGTGTTCGCACGCCCTGAAATCGCATGTGGTTTTCTTGGCTGTTCCAGTCCACTTCCGGAAAAACCTTTCTAACGCCATACGGGATATGTGCCAGGATGGAGACTCAGGCGACAGTCGCCTAACCATCTATGATTACGTTGATTCCAGAGTGGGAATACTTGATAATTATTTTCGTATGCGAAGTTACAACTATGGCGTTCATCCGGACCTGCTGCTCAATGGCTAAATGGACATTCGAGAGGGTGGGGGGTGACCCGAAAGCTCCTGACGCCTGCCTTGCCTGATAAAATTCAATGCGAGAAAAGCCGGTCGCAATCGCGCCATTCCTTCGCTCCTGCCCGCAACTCGTAACGCTTGGCGTTCGTCCCTCTATGGGCGACTATACCCCTCGGCAGAGGGGAATGCTGCTTTCAGCCGGCCAAATTTTCTTTCCCACTCCACGGTTTGTCAGGATTCTGCAGGCGGCCGGGAAAAAAACATTCCCCAGCGCCTTCACGTACAGCGTTCAAAGATCCAGGCTTATACAGGAAGTCTTGTTTCAGTTTCTCAAGTGTCCGCACCCCTTCACGCGCATCTATTATGGACGTCAAAAAAGTTCGATCTCCGAAGATTTTTCTTTTCCTCTTAAAGCAATGGGACCGAAGACGGTGAGCGGCGCACGGCTGGTCTCGAATGCTGGGGATCTGCGCGCCTTGGCTGAGATTTATAACCCTTTGATAATTCAGGAGATGTTAGATTACGCAGAGTGCTTTCGGCTTGTTTTCGTCAATTACAAATGCGTGGGGATAATCAAAAGAGGTTCGAGTGGGGCGCAGTTCGGATTCAATAGCCACCGAATCTCACCCAACCCACAGTTAGAGCAGGGGATAGGTCTGGAATTTTTCAGCAGGGAAATCGTGTCCTGTCTTGAAAAGTTGCTTAGATCGATGCAGATAAACGACATTGCCGTAGAAATCGGTACGACCCGCCGAGGCTGGCGCCTGATTGAATTGGCTCGCCCGCCGCTTTCATGGCCGACCCCCGAAGGCGTAAGTAACAGGCATAAGCTCATTTCCCACCTGATCGAGTCCAATAAGCTCTAAATTTAACTCCTTTTTTTTTACAGCGTCCCCTTTGTAAAATCTTGCGGAATTGGTATTGACCAATCAACTAAAATTATGGGACCGATCCGCTTTAAATATCTTGAAAGGAATACTTTGATGATGTTGAGAAGGATAGTTCTGGTATTCACTCTGGTTATGGCTGTCTACGCCGGACTGGCTTCAGCCGCGCTCCCGGATGAAGGCAAGCAATGTCCGCTTATTTCCCCGCAGTCGCGGCCTTTCGTGCAGCGCACGCTTGCCTCAAAGCCCGGTGATCTTTTCGTGGTGCTCAAAAATGGCCTCACACTGCTCGTTCATCAACAGCCCTCCGCCGAAGTCGTTTCCGCCCAGGTGTTCGTTCGGGCCGGGTCAGCCTTCGAGGGAAAGTACATGAGGGCCGGTCTTTCCCATTATCTCGAGCACATAGTGGCCGGAGGAACGACGCGCTCGTTTACCGAAGAACAGGCCAAGGAACGGCTCAAGGAAATGGGCGGTACAACGAATGCTTACACCAGCTATGACAGGACGGTGTACTACATAAACACGGGGGCCGGCCACTGGAAGGATGCCCTGGATTTGCTGGTTTCCTATGTATCTGAAAATGTTGTGGACGCCAGGGAGGTTGCCAGGGAAAAGAAGGTGATCCAGCAGGAAATGAAAATGGGGGAGAGCAACCCGAATACGGAGTTGTGGAAGCTGTTCGTACAGACGGCCTACCAAAAAAATCCGGTTCGATATCCCGTGATCGGGTATGAAGAGGTTTTCGTTAAGCAGACCAGGGAGGCCCTACTGGACTATTATCGGCAGCGCTACCAGCCGGAGAACGTGGTAGTGGCTCTGTCCGGGAATGTTCAGGCCCCCGAAGTCCTTGAGTTTGTTGCGGAAAAGACCAAGAACTTTCTTCCCGGAAACTCCGATCCGGTGGTCCTGCCCGAAGAGCCTTTGCAGGGAAGCGTCCGGTGGGAGGAAAAAGAAGTTCCGATCGTCAGGCTGGTCCAGGCAATGATCGGATTTCCATCGGTAAATGCCTATGAAAAGGATCTCTACGCCCTGGATGTTCTCGCGCAGGTGATGGGGGAGGGCGAGACCTGCCGTCTCCATTGCCGTCTGAAAGAAGATCAGAACAAAGTCTTCAGCATCGGGGCGATCGAACTGGACGCCTGCCTTTGTCCGTGGCCAGTTTATTATTTCGGTGTCCCTGGCTCCTTCTCAGTGGCCCTCGACGCTAAAGGACATCCAGGAGGAAATTGACCTCTTCAGGACTACTCCAATCAGCGCGGAGGAGTTGGATAAAGCCAAAAAAACGGCCATTGCCCAGCACGTTTTCGAAAAAGAATCAATTTCGGCCAAGGCCGCCTCGCTTGCTTCATCCTATTTACTCTCCGGGAATCCTTACTTTGACGACGAATATGTCGACGGGGTCCGCTCCGTAACGGGGGAACAGGTTCAGGCTGTGGCTCAGCGCTATCTGGTTGATAACCGCATGAACGTTGCGGTGATAAAGCCTGTGCACACCGAGGCCCAGAATGTAGCGGCCGCCGAATGCCCGCCTCCGAACACCCCGCCGGTTGAATTCAGCCGGATGAATAACGGGTTGAAGACCCTCATCAAGCAGGACACCAACCTTCCTTTTGTAACCCTGCAACTTTGGGGTGTCGGCGGCCTTTCACTGGAAACCCTGGATCGTCCCGGGCTCTCCGCTTTTACGGCCGGGTTATTGACCGCCGGGACCAAAACTCTGCAAAAGCTTGATTTACTGAGAAAAGTGGAGAATGCCGGCGGTGAGATAAACGCCCAATCCGATAACAACACCTACCATGTTTCAATCAAGGTGCTCAAAGAAGACTTCGACTGGGCCCTTGACCTTCTTGCCGATATTGCCCAAAACGCCCAGTTTCCTCAGGACGAGATCGAAAAGCAGAGGCAGGACACGCTGATTGCCATAAAAAAGCTCGATGAGAGCTGGCAGGCCGAGGTGATGCGGCTGTTCAAGAGAAGCTATTTCCAGAAATCTTCCTATGTGAACGACAAGCTGGGAAAATCGGAGTCCGTCAGGTCGTTTACCCGTGAGGAGATAGTTGAGTTCTACCGTAAAATGGTGAATCCGACTCATTCCGCCCTGGCGGTTTACGGCGATATAGATCCAGACAGAGCCAGGGACCTGGTGCAGCAAAAATTCGGGAACTGGAGTGGTGCGCCGGTTGAAAGCTCAATGCCCGACGAGACTCATCGGATCGGGGAAAATCATACCGTCGAGATAAAGAACGAAAAGAACAGCTCGGGGCTTTTCATCGGCACAAACGGCCTGGATATCAACAACGCCGAACGGCCTGTGCTTGATGTGCTGACTTCGGTGCTGTCTGGAGGAGGTTCTCCGGCGGGCAGGATATTTGATTCTCTTCGAGGCGGGAAGCAGAACCTGGTCTATACGGTGAGTACTTTCCCATTTTACGGGAAAAACGCAGGATTTTTTGGGGTCATCACCCAGACTACTATGGCGAATCTGCCCAAGGTGGAGAAAGTGATCCAGCAAAACCTGAAACGGCTTGAGATTGAACCTGTTCCGCAAAAAGAACTCGAGGCGGCCAAGGAGACAATGCTGGTAGGACTGAAGCTCGCCAGGCAGACGCTCAGCAGCCAGGCGTCGGACGCCGCACTGAATGAAGTGCTGGGCCTCGGGTGGGATTACAGTCAGCGCTATCCGGATCTGGTCAAGGCGGTTACCGCTAATCAGGTAAGAGATATGGCCCGCAGGCTTTTCACCAATACCCTGATAGCGAGAACCCTGCCGGAGCGGCCCGTAGAGATACTTGCATCCCCGCCTGCTGTCAGAGGCGACGTGCAGATGTGGAGCGATTGCCTGCCTTAGAGCTATAGGTCGTATATGTCTTATACGACCTATAGCTCTTCCTCATTCAGCGGGGCAGAGGAACAGTTTTCCGTCAAAGCAAAGCCTGTTTAGCTTTCCCTGTTTCTGAAGTCTTCGTGATTCCTGTTCCACTCTTTTTTCCGGGACCCCGAGAGAGGCGGCCAGTTCAGCAACAGTGCAGGGCCGCCTCTGCACCGTTTCGATTATGCGTAGGCCGATTTGTTCTTCGCCACAGTCCTGCTTATCCGCCTCGAATACGCCCACTATTTCCGCATTGAGCGAACTGAAAAAGGAAGCTGCCCACGCCATTTGCGCATCGGTGAGACCCTGGGTTCCGGTGCGCGCCGGAGGGCGGACAACCGTGTTCAGTTCGATCTTATCGGGCCTTATAGACTCGATGACCTGCGCCAGCGCCGAAAGCTCTGCGGCACTGTCGTTGACCCCCGAGACCAGAGCTATTTCAACATGTAACTGTCCTTTGTATTCCTTGCGAAAAGCCCGCATTCCCTCGATAATCTGCTCGAGTTCCAGAGATGGATGAGGTCTGTTGATGTTGCGGAAAACGGCGGGGGTGACGGCATCCAGAGAGGGAACCACGCGGTCGGCTTTCAAAAGGCGGCGCCTTACCTCCGGCACCCACAAAAGAGAGCCGTTGGTAAGTACGATCAAAGGAAACCGGGGGTAAGTCTTTTTAACTGCGGCAATAAGCTCTCCGAGGCCCGCATAAAGGGTTGGTTCGCCGGCGCCCGACAAGGTCAGGACGTCTGTTGCTTTAGGATGGAGGCGGAAAAAGGCGCTCAATTCCGCGAGGATTTCTGATGGGTCGACGAAGTTCTCTCTAGTTACGCTCAGACGGGTAGTAGGTCCCGACTCGCAGTAAATGCAATCGAAAGAACATGTCTTCGGTGGTATGACATCAATTCCGAGAGATCGTCCCAGCCGTCGTGATGGTACAGGACCGAATATCGAGTTCATATATGTTGGTAGGAGCGCAGGGTTTTCGGGTCTATCCCGATCGGTTCTACAACTAGGCCGGTGAGATAGAGCGGTTTTTGGCCGTCTTTTTCCATGCATGCGCTCTGCAATTTGTGCTATCTGTTATAAAAGCACTTGCCTCGGCCTGGATTATATAAATTGGAAAATCCTTTGTCAACTTTGCGGCTTGAGCGTTTTTTCTTCCAAAATAACCAAAAATATTTTAATTATTATATGCTTAGACTTTAACCGCACAAACTATTTTCCATCCGGAAAGGGTTCTTTTCCGCCCCCGAATCTGGTCCGGGGCAGGCTCTGGCGGTATCAGTCTTCGGGTTTATCTGGCGGGGTGTGAAATGTTCATCGGGTGTTTCCGGATGGAGATAAGTTAGTTGTTCACCAAAGGGAGATAACGAATGCGAAGCGATCTAATGAAAAAGGGTATCGAAAAAGCTCCTCATCGGTCACTTTTCAAGGCCATGGGCTACACTCAGACGGAAATAGACAGGCCTCTCATAGGGGTTGTCAACTCAGCCAACGAAATTATTCCGGGCCACATTCACCTTGACAAAATAGCCGAGGGGGTCAAGGCCGGCATCCGGATGGCTGGCGGAACTCCTGTTGAGTTCAGCACCATCGGTGTTTGCGACGGCATCGCCATGAATCACGCCGGGATGCGCTACTCCCTTGCAAGCCGCGAGTTAATAGCTGATTCAGTTGAAATAATGGCTATGGCTCATCCTTTCGACGCATTGGTCATGATTCCAAATTGTGACAAGATCATACCCGGAATGATGATGGCCGCGCTCAGACTTAACATTCCGGCAATTCTCATAAGCGGCGGCCCAATGCTGGCCGGTCATGTGGGTGGAAAACCGGTGGATCTCATATCGGTTTTTGAAGGCGTGGGTGCGTTAAAAGCGGGACAGATCTCCCTGGGTGAACTGGAAGAGCTGGAAGACCATGCCTGTCCAGGGTGCGGCTCGTGCGCCGGCATGTTTACGGCAAATTCAATGAACTGCCTGGTTGAGGCCCTGGGATTCGGGTTGCCCGGCAATGGAACGGTCCCGGCGGTTACCGCTGCCAGGGTGCGCCTCGCCAAAGAAGCAGGCAGGCAGATAATGGACCTTTTGGCCAGGGACCTCAAACCGCGTGACATTGCAACCAGGGCGGCTTTCGAAAACGCAATAGCTGTGGACATGGCCCTTGGCTGTTCCACGAACACGGTTCTTCACGTCCCGGCAATTGCAAATGAAGCCGGAATTCGCCTCGATCTTGGCGTTTTCAACGAGATCAGCGGCCGTACGCCTCACCTTTGCAGCCTGCGGCCCGGTGGAGCGCATTTCCTGGAAGACCTCGACTCGGCAGGGGGCGTACAGGCTGTGATGAAGGAGCTTTCGCGCCGCGATCTGATAGATCCGGCTCCTTTCACCGCTACGGGAAAGCCGGTGGGGGAGAACCTCAAAAGTGTGCGCGTTCTTCGGCCCGAGGTTATCCGGCCGCTCGAAAATCCTTATCATGATAAGGGAGGGATAGCCATTCTCTACGGGAACATCGCGCCCGAAGGTGCCGTGGTCAAGCAGTCGGCAGTGGCGCCGGAGATGCTTACGAGGAAGGGCAGGGCGCGTGTGTTCGAAAGCGAATCCGATGCCGCGAACGCTATTCTGGATGGTGGCATCTTGCCGGGCGATGTGGTGGTTATCCGTTACGAAGGTCCCAAAGGAGGCCCCGGGATGCAGGAGATGCTAACCCCAACCGCCGCCATTATAGGGCGTGGTCTGGGATTGGATGTGGCGCTAATAACCGATGGCCGGTTCAGCGGAGGTACGACCGGAGCGGCTATAGGGCATATTTCTCCTGAGGCGGCCGTTGGCGGTCCGATTGCGTTGATCGAAGAAGGCGATGAAATCCTGGTGGATATCCCGAATAAGAAACTGGATCTGCTGGTGGACGATGCGGTGCTGGCAAAGCGCAGGAAAGCATGGAAGCCGCATGAGCCGAGAGTTAAGAACGGATACCTTGCCAGATATGCACGTATGGTCAGCTCCGGTTCGCACGGGGCTATTTTGCTTAACGAATAGAATGGACGGCGGCGGGAAGCAGGAGGCGACGAGCTTTTGGCTTCCAGCTGATCGCTGCCGGCATTCTTGCAAGGGTTTTACGTGGGCTATGTTTTCAGCTTAGCTGACGCCGAGCGCCATGAGAACTGGTTTCGTTCTCCTCAGGGACAAAGGGCGTTGGCGTTCGAACAAGAGCTTTTCCGGAAGATATGGGCGCCGGTTTCCCCGCAGCGGGTTGTGGAGGTGGGTTGCGGGAGCGGTATTTTCCTGGAATGGTTCAAGTCGCAGGGGCATATGGTGGCGGGGCTCGATCCTTCGAGTTCGAGCCTTGAACTCGCGCGCAGGCGGCTTGGCCTCAAAGTGCGGTTGGATCAGGGATTTGCTGAAAACCTGCCCTACGATGACAACGAATTCGATACGGTGGCCCTGATAACCTCAATGGAATTCGTCGACGACCCTTACCTGGCACTTAAAGAAGCCTGCCGCGTGGCGCGCCGAAACGTGCTGCTTGGTGTCTTGAACAAATATTCGATCGATCGTCTCCACTATGGCATCCAAAGATTCTGGAAAGACTCGGTTTACAGCCGCGCCAGGTTCTTCAGCGTTTTTCAGCTTCGCACAATGAGCACCGGGATTCTTTCCGGCGTCGTTCCGATTGAATGGCGGACCTGTTTTTCCTTACCGCTGCCGTTTCTTCGCTACATTCATCTGCTGGAGCGAATTCCCATGTTGCAACGGCATCCTTTCGGACATTTCATCGCAATGCGCATCGATATGCGATGCCGCGTTCGCGCACTGCATACACCTGTTTTCGATGAAATCCCCGCCGGAGCCAAGGTTTCGATTCAGTCTTTAGGCTGGTGGCGGGATTCTGGAGGCGCACCTGAAAGTTCGGTGAATGGGTGAGCAGATGAATTGGAAAAATAGCAGGACGCGTTAAGGGCTTACCCGCTCACCACCCACCCGCGCTCTTACCCATTCACTTGCTCACCTGTTTACCTGCACTTCTATTTTAAGGGACTGAGCATGAAAGAGGCGATGCTGTACAGGCGGCTTGATGAAAACCGGGTGCACTGTTTTCTTTGTTCTCAGCACTGCCATATTGAGCCCGATGAAACCGGAAAATGCGGGGTGCGCCAAAACAGGGAAGGCAAGCTATGGAGCTTGGTTTACGGGAAATTGATCGCCCAGCATGTCGACCCTATCGAAAAAAAGCCACTGTTTCATTTCTTTCCCGGCACAACAAGTTATTCGATTGCTACGGCCGGGTGCAATTTCGAATGCGTATTCTGCCAGAACGCTGACATATCGCAGTCTCCCCGAATCTACGGAGGGATCTACGGCCGGAGCGTGTCTGCCGAAGAAATTGCAGACCGCGCACAAAAAGAGGGATGTGTCACGATCTCCTATACATACACCGAGCCTACCATCTTTATGGAATATGCTCTGGATGTAGCTGCCCCGGCAAAAGAGCGCGGACTTGCAAACGTTTTCGTATCCAACGGCTACATGAGCAAAGAGGCGTTGGATGCGGTTGCCCCTTTTCTTGGAGCGGCCAACGTGGACCTCAAGTGCTTCAATGACACGTTCTACCGGGAACAGTGCGGTGCTCGCCTCAAGCCCGTTCTCATGACCCTTGAAGGCATGAAAAGTAAAGGCATCTGGCTTGAGGTGACAACGCTGATCATCCCGGGGTTGAACGACAGCGAAGCTGAGTTGAAAGAGCTTGCGCAATTTCTGGTCGGCTTGGGGCCCGAAACTCCCTGGCACGTCAGCCGATTTCATCCTGCATTTCATCTGAGAGACAGAGGGCCCACGCCGATCGAGACAATCCGAAGAGCAAGGCAAATTGGGCTGGAAGCCGGTCTTCATTACGTCTATACAGGGAATGTGCCCGGAGACAACGGCGAGAATACGTACTGCCACTTTTGCGGAGCCGTGCTGATAACCCGAATCGGCTATTCCATAAGGAAACAGGGCATCGAGCATGGGGCCTGCGCAAAATGTCGAACGGTACTTGCGGGGGTCGGACTGGATTGAGCACAAGCAGAAAAGAGTTGCTGCACGAAGTGTACGACAGGCTATTGGGCTTTTTCGGTCCTCAGAGATGGTGGCCTGCCGAGACTCCGTTCGAGGTCATCCTTGGCGCGATACTTACACAGAATACTGCATGGAAAAATGTGGCCGCGGCGATCGGTAACCTGCGTCGCCATGATCTGTTGAGCTTCGAGCGCATTTGCGGGCTTAGCGCACAAGAGCTCGCGCCGCTTATTCGCCCATCCGGCTTCTACAACGAAAAAGCAAAGAAGATAAGGAATTTCTGCAATCATATCCTGACAAAATGGGATGGCGGTTTTGAAGAATTCCTGGCTCAGGATATGGAATCTTTGCGGACCGGTCTTCTGGCAGTCCGGGGCATCGGCCCGGAAACCGCCGACAGCATAGTCCTGTACGCCGCTTTTAAACCATCTTTTGTCGTAGACAGATATACTTACCGGATTTTCTCAAGACATGGATGGGTGGGGGAGTCGATTTCTTACGAGGAGCTGCGGGAATATTTCATGGGCGCAATGGAGCCCGATGTGCCGCTTTTTCAGGAATTCCATGCCCTGCTGGTTCGAACCGGGCATCTTTACTGCCGTAAAACAGCCTTGTGTCAATCATGCCCTATGAATGTTTTCTTCACTCAATGATCTATTGATTTCCTGATGGATTTGCGGCTCTGAAATCTACTGTCTCCTACACTCTTTTATACCTGAAAATAATGTGTTGCCCCTATATCACTCTAGCCCCAATGCTACATAATCATTCATGTAGAGGAGTTTTTACACGGGAGTCAGTTAAAAAAGGAATGACCATGGGTTCCGGCAGAAACGATCTCTGCGGATGGGAACTGAATAACCGAAGCAGAAAGCTGCTGGATATTGTCCAAGGCCCGGACCGTTGATCGTTCGGTGCAGGCAAGCGGCGGGCTGGAGATTCAGGGTCTTTTTCAAAACCGTTAATCTCGCCAGCATCGTAGATTGACATTGGGGATTACCGTGTTTACCAAAACCATGCATCGTGTGACATTGACCGGGGGACGGAAGGTTCATGTTCAGCCGATTCACGGTCCCAAGGCTTCTTGCCTGAAAAAGTGCGTCTTTGAGAGTGATTACAGGCCACTACACCTAATTGCAGAGGGGGTGATTCCAGACGATTACTGAGTCATGCCGAGGATCGATACTAAGAGTCGGAGATCCATCCTGATGTTTTTGTTTCCCACCTAAATGATAAAGGAGCTATTAAGATGAAAAGTCACAAAAGGTTTTTGGTAACTTCATTAATCGTTTGTCTGTCAATCGGCATTTTTGCTATCACTGGATTGCTGCAAGCTGCGGAAAGTGAAAAGAAAATCCAGGAAGGCAAGAAGGCGATAATGGAAGGCGCAAAGCAGATCATGGATGGAAACAAAATGGTAATGGATATAATGGCGAAGAAAGGAAAGAAAACGCCAGACGTGATGGCGGCCGAAAAAAAGATGGCGGAAGGCTATGACATGGTAACCAAAGGCGCAGGCATGATGACCGGCAGCACAATGGCCAAAGGCAAGGAGATGGTAAAAGATGGCTCAAAAATGATGCTGGAGGCACAGCTGGCGACATCGGACGCCGTTGAGAAGCATGGAATGACTGCCGAATGTTCAAGCGTTCTTGAAACGTGCGCGATAGGAGAAAAAAAGGTACACTTTGGCAGAGAATTCTGGGGAGATTGAGATTTGTATGGCCGCGTCTGATAAAAATGCCCGGCTCAGGGTATGTCTAGACCTTTTTGAGATTATAACGAACCGGCAACACAGTGGGTCCGGATGGCGGATATCGGACGATAAAATCTCATGAGGTTGAAAAATCTTCTTGCTATTCTCGTTTCCGATTGTTAAAGAGTAATCAATTTTGATCAAGGGACGAGATTATGAATCATTGCTTCGATACCGTAAATTTGTGGTTCTGGTGGCTTATCTGGGGAGGTGTGCGCCTGACGGGATAGCCATCAGTTCGAATTAGAATTCCTGCTGGGACCGTGGGCCACGCCAAGGCTCACGGTCCTTTTGTTTTTGTCGGAAGGGACCGTGGACACATTCTGCGGTCCCTTTCTATTTGGGGGTGCAGGCCCGGCGAAAAGGAGGAAAAAGGTGCTTGTCGTAATGAAAAGAGGAGCTACAGCGGTAGAAATTGAGGCGGTTGTCGCCGGCATTGAGCAAAAGGGCTACATTGCCAGGCCGATTCCGGGTGGAGAACGGGTGGCAATCTGCGTTCTCCACAATGACGGTCCGGTGGACGCTTCGTCATTTCTGCAACTTCCAGCGGTTAAAGAGGCTATTCCGGTGACCCGCCCGTACAAGCTGGTGAGCCGGGAATCGCAGGCATGGGACACCGTCATAGACGTTGGCGGGGTCCTGGTTGGCAACTCGCATCTCACCATCATGGCCGGGCCTTGCGCGATCGAGAGCGAAATCCAGGCGCTTACAATCGCGCGAATGGTGAAGAAGGCCGGTGCCCGGATTTTCCGGGGCGGCGCCTTCAAGCCCAGGACCTCGCCTTACGCATTTCAGGGACTGGGAGAGGAAGGGCTCAAAATCCTGGCCAAAGTGCGCCGGGAAACCGGGATGCCGGTTGTTACCGAGGCGATCGACCATGAAGTCTACGATCTCGTCGAGCAATACGCGGACATAGTCCAGATCGGCGCGAGGAGTATGCAGAACTTCAGCTTGCTGCGGCGGGCCGGAAAGTCCCGAAAACCTGTTCTTCTCAAACGGGGTCTGGCGGCTACCATCGAGGAGTGGCTCATGGCGGCCGAATACGTGATGGAGGGAGGAAATGACAAGGTGATACTCTGCGAGCGCGGTGTGCGCACATTCGCCCACCACAGCCGCAATACTCTGGACATTTCCGCCATTCCTGTGGTCAGGCAGGAGAGTCATCTGCCGGTGATCGTTGACCCCAGCCACGCTGCGGGCTTCAGGGACCAGGTGATTCCTCTCAGCCGCGCTGCTGTGGCGGTCGGATGCCATGGTCTGATGGTGGAGGTTCACCATGCTCCTGAAACTGCCCTTAGCGATGGACATCAGTCGCTTTATCCCGTTCAGTTCGCCGATCTGTGCAGGCAGATAGAGTCCATTTTCAGCGTATACAAAATGTCAACGAACGGATGCCGCGAAAACGGTTATGGCAGTCCCGGCGCAAAACCACAGGATAAGCCGCTCGAAGCCGAAGGCCTCGGGCAGGCCGTCTGTCCCGGAACCCAAGCCAGGAGCTAGAGACTGATCGGTCCATGAAGGAGAAGACTATGCAATTGGGGTTTTACCCGGAAAGATCCGAATTCCGCACTATGGCCGAAAAGGGGAACCTTATCCCGGTTTGTCTGGAAGTGCTGGCCGATACGGAGACTCCTGTTTCCGCGCTGGCCAAAATATATGATGGGCATGGGCCTGTATTCCTTCTGGAAAGTATGGAGGGCGGTGAGAGGTGGGGAAGGTACAGCTTCCTGGGAAATTCGACCACAAAGACGGTCAGAGTTTTCCGTGATGAAGTCGAAATCGAGAGCGGGCCAAAAAAGGAGCGCATTGCCCATCACGGAGATCCGCTCAAAGTTCTGCGCTCCGTAATGGCTCAGTACAAACCGGTAAAGCTTGCGAGGCTCCCCCGGTTCTGGGGCGGCATGGTCGGATTTTTCACCTATGAGTTCGTGTCCTTTTTCGAAGCGATCCAAAGCCGGTTGCCCGCAGACGTACCGATGGCTCATTTTATCCTCCCCGGACAGCTTTTCATTTTCGATAACCTGCGCCACACCTTGAGCCTTGTGGCATACGGTGTTGTCGAAAACGGGGAGGCCGATCAAGCCTATGACAGTGCGGTTGAGACCCTGAAGCAGATGAAAGGCAAACTCGAGGGTATGCCCAAAGTGGTCTCGCGCCACGTGCCTGAGGAATTTCCTTTCCATCACGATGTCGAACCCGAGAAATTCCGTTCCGGGGTTGCCAAAATCAAAGAATACATCAGGGAGGGAGACATCATCCAGGCGGTTTTCTCACAGCAGTTCAGTTGCCCGGCCTCCCCGGATCCCTGGTCACTCTACCGCGCTCAGCGCTTCATAAATCCATCTCCGTACCTCTATTTTCTCCATTTTGACGATACGGTCCTGGTAGGTTCGTCTCCGGAAACCATGGTGCGCCTGGAAAACGGCGTCGCCACGCTTCGCCCTATTGCCGGGACACGCCCTCGCGGGAAGACTGAGCAGCAGGACCGGGAGCTAGCCAACGAGTTGCTGCTGGATGAAAAAGAAAGGGCCGAGCACCTTATGCTGGTGGATTTGGGCAGGAACGACCTTGGCCGAGTGGCTGAAATCGGCACGGTCCAGGTAACCGACCTGATGGTGGTTGAAAGATACTCGCACGTAATGCACCTTGTCTCCAACATAAACTGCGATTTGCGGGAAGGGTTGGACGCATTCGACCTTTTCCGCGCCTCGTTCCCGGCCGGGACCCTTTCGGGCGCTCCGAAAGTCAGGGCTATGGAAATTATAGCTGAGCTCGAAGATGAACCTCGCGGTCCATATGGTGGGGCAATTGGATATTTTTCTTTCACCGGGAATATGGATCTGGCGATCACCATTCGGACCGCCTGCATTCAGAAAGGCAAGACGACGGTAAGGGCAGGGGCTGGAATTGTCGCCGACTCTGACCCCGAGCGCGAAAGACAGGAAACGATCAACAAGGCCGAATCGATCCGGAGGGCGCTTCAGATGATCGAAAAAAGCAGCACAAGGCTTAAACCGGGTTCAGTGGAGTAATTCTTTAACTCCACGCTCATCGGTGTCCATAAGTGGTTTGAATCTTTAGCCTAAAGCGCCAAAAGGAGTTTAATGCCATGCTTTTCATGATCGATAACTACGATTCTTTCACTTATAATCTTTTCCAATATTTCCGGATGCTTGGGACTGAAGTTGAGGTCGCCAGAAACGACGGGGTTTCTGTTGACGATATCGGAAGGCTTGGGCCTTCGGCAATCGTAATTTCCCCCGGTCCGTGTAGGCCGGAGGACGCCGGAGTCTCTATTGCCGCCATTCAGAGATTTTCCGGAAAAATACCTATCCTCGGAATCTGCCTTGGCCACCAGGCGATTGCTGCCGCTTTCGGAGGCGAGGTGATTTACGCCAAAAGACTTATGCACGGAAAGGTTTCTACGGTCAGCGCGGACGGAAAGTCTATCTATACCGGGATTTCAAACCCTTTCCAGGCAATGCGCTACCATTCTCTTGCCGTGGCGCCGGCAAGCCTGCCTGAATGCCTGGAGGTCACCGCCAACTCCGAGGATGGCGAAGTTATGGGAATCAGACATAAAGAGCACCTCACCGAAGGCGTGCAGTTTCATCCGGAATCCATAATGACGCCCGTTGGCAAGCGGCTCTTGAAAAACTTTCTCGAGCTTGCAAACGGGCAAAGGACTATGGGGGAAAAAACATGATACGCGAGAGCCTCAAAAAGCTGATTGCAAAGATAGACCTGAGTGAAGAGGAAATGGCCGCACTTGTTGGTGAGATCATGTCAGGCAATGCGACGGACGCTCAAATCGGGGCCGTAATGGCTGGGCTGGCCACCAAGGGCGAGACCTTCTCGGAGCTTGCCGGGGCTGCGCGCGCGATGCGGCGCAAAGCCACCAGGATCCAAACAAACGCCGATATAGTAGTGGATACCTGCGGAACGGGCGGCGACGCCTCAAACACTTTCAACATCTCGACTACGGCGGCCTTTGTTGTTGCGGGATGCGGCGTTACGGTGGCCAAGCACGGGAACCGTTCGGTGTCGAGCAAGTGCGGCAGTGCTGATTTGCTGGAGGCATTAGGTGTAAATCTGGAGGTGGGTCCGGAGGTGGTGGAAGAGGCGGTCGGGCAAATCGGCATAGGGTTCCTTTTCGCCCCGCTCTTTCATGGCGCCATGCGGCATGCGGCTAGGGCGCGAAAGGAGCTGGGGGTACGCTCGGTTTTCAATATGCTCGGGCCGTTGACAAACCCGGCGGGGGCTAATTGCCAGTTGATCGGCGTCTATGCGCCGGAGCTCACGGAAATGTTCGCCCGCGCACTCCAGCGTCTGGGGGCCAGGCGTGCCTTCGTTGTGCACGGGCATGAAGGGCTCGATGAGATCAGCGTATGCGCTCCGACGAGGGTCTCCGAATTGAACGATGGACTGATCCGGACCTATGATGTGTCCCCCGAACAGCTCCTGGGCCGGACGGCCGACCAGTTGGATATGGCTGGAGGGACGCCGGCTGAAAACGCGGAGATAACCACGAAGATTTTGTCCGGTGAAAAGGGGCCGAGGCGAGATGTCGTGGTGGTCAATGCGGGCGCGGCATTGGTTGCCGCCGGCGTTGCGCATGATTTCGGCGAGGGTATCCGAATGGCTCAGGCTTCCATTGACGAAGGCAGGGCAACGGAGAAACTCGAAGCGCTCGTCCGGTTCACCGGGCTGTAGGCCATCACCACAGGCACAGGGGCACAGAGGCACAGAGGCACAGAGGGCACAGAGGGCAGAGCACAGAGAAAAGCTTTGTCAAAAGTCTTTCTCTGCCTGTGCGGTGAACATTTGTGTTTATTTTGCGAGGATTAAACGTGTCCGATTTTCTTTCGAAAATTCTCGACCGCAAAAGAGACGAAGTCAGGACAGCGGCAAAACACACGCCGGAGCGGGTCCTTCGGCGCGAAGCCGAGAAGCGGAACGGAAGAAGGGCCTTTATTGAGCGGCTTGCCAGGCCGGGTCCGCTGGGGATGAACGTAATTGCCGAAATAAAGCGGGCTTCTCCGTCTAAAGGCAAAATAAGGGAACATGTCGATCCGGCTGACTATGCCCGGAAGTATGAACTTGGAGGCGCCGCAGCTATCTCTGTGCTCACGGACCAAAACTTTTTCAACGGGAGTCCCGATGATCTGCAGAAAGTTAAATCTGCGGCCTCACTTCCCACGCTAAGAAAGGACTTTCTCATAAGCTCTTACCAGGTTTATGAATCGGCGGCTATGGGGGCTGATGCGGTATTGCTCATAGTGCGGGCGCTCTTGCCGGAGTCTCTCCGGGACCTGCTATCATTGTGCTCGGGCATCGGTCTGGACGCCCTTGTTGAGGCGCATGATGAAAGTGAGTTCCAAACTGCCGTAAAGGCCGGGGCGCGGCTGATCGGCATAAACAACCGGGATCTGGCGACCTTTAAAACCGACATTTCGACATCGATAGGCCTTGCCGGTCGGGCCGGCCCCGGCCAGGTCCTGGTCGCCGAGAGCGGGATTAACACCCGGTCCGATATCGAGCGGCTCCTTGGCGCCGGAATATGGAATTTTTTGATTGGCGAGGTCCTCATGAGGTCGGAGGACCCAGTAAGATTTCTGAAGGCTTTGCATGGAGCGGAAGCATGAAAGAAGGCGGCCGGCATCGTCGTAATATTAACTGCGGGGCATCTCTTAACGATGTGCCTCGCCGCCCCCCTCAAGTAAAGGTCTGCGGTCTGACCCTGGCAGACGAGGCCGTTGCCTGTGCGGAAATGGGCGCGGATGCCATAGGCTTGGTGTTTTATCCGCCGAGTCCGCGTTTGGTAAGCGAACAGAGGGCTCGGGAAATCAGCGTGAGTCTTCCGGAGCAAGTCTGGAAGGTTGGCGTTTTTGTCGACGAGCCTTTCCCGGCGGTCATGAAAAAGGTCGAATTCTGCCGGTTGAACTGCGTCCAGCTCCACGGGACTGAACCTCCGGAGATGGTTCAAGCGCTTGAGACGGCCGGAATAAGCGTAATCAAATCTCTTTTTGTGAAAAAAAGGCCCTTTTTGTCTGAAGCTGACTTTTACCGCGCCTCGGCTTATTTGATCGAGAGTGGGGGAGGGCTTGTTCCGGGTGGGGCCGGGTTGAGCTGGAAATGGGCGGAAGCCGGGGAACTGGCGGGTAAGCTTCCCTGCATTCTGGCAGGGGGCCTGAGTGCGGAAAACGTGGGCGAGGCGATTTATGAATTCGGCCCGGACGCCGTTGACGTTAGTTCCGGTGTGGAATCCGAACCGGGACGAAAGGATATCGGTAAAGTGCGGGATTTTATCGAGGCGGTTCGCAATGCGAAATTGCGTAGCGATTCAGGGAGGATATTCAAATGAAATCGGCGGAGAAAAATTTTCCATTTATATCTTCATTTTCCGGGGAAGAATCGGCCCAACCGTCTGCAGGAGGCCATTTTGGCCCTTACGGCGGGCGCTACGTGGCCGAAACGCTTATGCCCGCGCTGATCGAACTGGAGCTGGCATACTTGTCAATATGCACTGAACCGGCTTTTCAGGAGGAATTGAAATTCCTTTTGAAAGATTTCGCCGGAAGGCCCACTCCTCTTTTTCGGGCCAAAAGACTGAGTAACCATGTCGGTGGGGCGGCCATTTATCTGAAAAGGGAGGACCTTGCGCATACGGGCGCTCATAAAATCAACAACACGCTTGGTCAGGGGCTTCTTGCCAAATGGATGGGTAAGTCCAAGGTGATAGCCGAGACCGGGGCGGGCCAGCACGGAGTCGCTACAGCGACGGTTGCGGCCCTCTTTGGCATGGAATGCAGGATTTTCATGGGGACCGAGGATATCGCCAGGCAGGCCCCCAACGTGCAGCGGATGAAATTGCTGGGCGCCGAAATAGTGCCGGTTGATTCGGGGACCGGCACTCTGAAGGATGCCATGAATGAAGCAATGCGATACTGGGTAAGCTCTGTGCGCGACACTTTCTACATTATAGGTTCGGTTGCCGGTCCCCATCCCTACCCGGCAATGGTGCGCGATTTTCAGCGGGTGATCGGCGATGAGGCGAAGGCGCAAATCATGGAAACCGAAGGCAGGGCGCCGGACATGTTGGTGGCCTGTGTGGGCGGAGGAAGCAACGCGATGGGCCTGTTCTATCCCTTCCTTGATGGGCCGGCGGAAATGGTGGGAGTTGAGGCGGCCGGCCACGGGATCGATACCGGAAAGCACGCGGCGACGCTCGGGGCCGGATCGGTCGGCGTTCTTCACGGCTCCAAATCCTACGTACTGCAGGATGAAAACGGCCAGATCAAGGAGGCGCACTCAATATCTGCAGGTCTCGACTACCCCGGTGTAGGCCCTGAACATTCGTGGCTAAAGGACACGGGCCGCGTGCGCTATGAGAGCGTTTTAGACGAAGAAGCGCTTGGAGCTTTCCATCTGCTGAGCTCGATCGAGGGAATCATCCCTGCCCTGGAGAGCTCCCACGCCGTTGCCCGCGCTATGGTCGAAGCCGCGCGGCTGCCGGGGGAAAACATCATCATCGTGAATCTGTCCGGGCGGGGCGACAAGGACCTGGGGATCGTGTCGCGTTTTCAGAGCGAGGCGTCGGTAAGAAAGGACAAACTGTCATGAGCAGGATAGAAGAAACATTCAGCAGACTGCGCGCCAGAGGAGAAAAAGCGCTGGTGGGCTTCATTACGGCGGGAGATCCCGACCTTGGGCGATCCTTGGAGATAGCGAAGCAAATGTGCCGCTCCGGGCTGGACCTTCTTGAATTGGGCGTGCCCTTTTCAGACCCGACTGCCGACGGCCCGGTCATTCAACGCTCATCGGCACGCGCGATTGGCGCCGGAGTGAACATGGAAAGCGTTATCGGAATGGTCCGCTCTCTAAGAGAGTTCAGCTCGATCCCCATGGTGATTTTCAGCTACTATAATCCCATCCTGGCATACGGGGCCAATGAGTTCTACAGGGATGCGGTGGCGGCCGGGGCCGACGGCACCCTGGTGGTAGATCTGCCGCCGGAGGAATCTGATGAACTCACCGGCGAATGGGGAAATGGGCTTGATTTTATCCGGCTCGTCGCCCCTACCACCCCCACCGGGCGCATGGCCCGAATAGCCTCGAAGGCCTCAGGGTTCATTTACCTGGTTTCCATGACGGGTATAACAGGCAGTGGAGGGTTAAATCGTGAAGAAATTGCGCGCGTAGCGCACGATTTAAGAAACAACTGCCACGGTCTGCCGATCTGCATCGGGTTCGGGATCTCCACCCCGGACGACGCGGCAACAGTATCGGAGTTTGCGGACGGAATAGTAGTGGGAAGCGCTTTTGAAAGGCTGATCGAATCCAATCTGGAGGATGGAAACATAGCGGGCAAGGTTGGGGAGTATACGGCCCGGCTGAAGAATGCCATTCTCTAGCAGTATCTCATGTTCCATTGGGACGCCTCGAACCATGAAATGGGGTAGGGGTCGTAGGTATGGGTGCTGATCCATTTTATCCGCCCCGCACCTTGGCTTCTGCCATTGCAGCCACCGCCGCCGCCATCACCTGCTTCACTGGAACACCGTGTTCCTCTGCGGCCTTGCGGCAATCCTCATATTCCGGCATCGCATTCATCTCCACCCCGTTCCACAGTCCCAGCTTCACGCGGACGGTTCCAAATGCCATCTGTGTTTCCACGAACCTCCGTTCTAACACTACACGTTTTTCCTCGCGGACCCTAATGCCCAGCGTGCTTGTCTCCCGGAACAACAGTTCTTCAAAGGCAGCCGCATCTTTGCTTTCGCATAGCACTGTCAGCAGACTGCCTAAGCGGCCTTTTTTCATTGTCACCGGAATGCACATTACATCCAGCGCACCCCGCGCTATGGCCAGTTCCATGGCGCGGGCCACTATCTGCGGGCTCAGGTCGTCCACGGCACATTCCAGCACGGTGATGGTCTCTTCGGAAAACTGTGTTGCGCTTTCTGTATCACCAATGCTGAGCCGCAACACATTTGGGAACCGCGCCGGATTCCGTTTCCCGGCTCCATAGCCAATCGAATGAGATCGCATTGCAGGAGCATCCCCGAAGCTGCACCCGAGTGCCCTCAGCAGGGCTGCTCCAGTCGGCGTCACCAACTCCATCTGGAGCCCCGAGGAATAAGCAGGCATGCCTTTCAGGAGTTCGGCGGTCGCCGGAGCGGGCACCGGAAACCTGCCGTGGGCACACTCCACAAATCCACCGCCGACATTGATTGGGGAACAGACCCACTGGTCCACTTGCAGCGAACAAAGTCCTACCGCACTACACACAATATCGGTAATCGTATCTACCGCTCCCACTTCGTGGAAGTGAACGTTTTCTACCGGGACATTGTGAATCTGCGCTTCCACTCGCGCCAGGGACTCAAAGGTTCGAAGTGCCAGAGCCTTCGCGTCTTCAGGCAACGCAGCCTGTTCTATCAACGTGCGGATGTTGGCCCAATCTCTTCCATGCACATGACGATGTCCAGGCTCATGATGAGGGTGTTTCTGATCGGACTCCTCATGAGAATGGCCATGACTATGCCCTGCGTGCGCCTGAGTCGTCACATCCGGCTGCGGAGCATCCGCAGGATTGCCATCCACAAGCACATCTACTTTCGTGGACTGAATGCCGCTACGGTTGACCCGCTCGACATGCAGCTCCGCTCCCACGTCCAGTGCCCTTACTGTTGACCTCAGAAGCTCGGCGGACACTCCTGCGTCGATCAGCGCTCCCAGCAGCATGTCTCCGCTGATACCGGCGAAGCATTCCAGATATCCAATTTTCATTTGCCAGTCCTTTGGCGCGTGAGCTACCGCGCCACCCTTTCTGTCATCTGTTGCGCGATGTCCTGCCGGAACTTCCACAGGCAAAATTGCATTCATTGATCGGGAAGAAACCGGCATTGCTTATCAGGACATCAATCACTTCGAGTGGTTCCGGGGGGTGCAACCTTGGACAGCGCTGCCGGCTACTGTTTACTGGCAGCGTCAACCAAAGAAGCGACCGGCAGGATGGCATTCATGGAACCGGAACGAAAACCTTCGAGATCGAGGGTCACGTAGGTGAATCCGATAGACTTGAAGATGCGCACCAGCTCATCGGCCATCTCCAGTGACATCGCACGCGGCAGCTCTTCCCGTGCAATCTCGATGCGGGCGATCTTCCCATGATGGCGCACCCGGAACTGCTGGAATCCCAGGTCGCGCAATGCATCCTCGGCAGTCTCGACTTGCCTGAGAATCTCCAACGATACTTCCCGGCCGTATTCAACGCGCGACGCCAGACACGCGGAAGCCGGTTTGTTCCACACTCGAAGCCCCGCCGCGTGCGCCAGATTACGGATGTCCTGTTTCGACAGGCCGGCCTCCAGCAGTGGCGCCTTCACACCATGCGCCAAGGCTGCCTGTTGGCCGGGACGATAGTCGCCTTGATCGTCAGTGTTGACGCCGTAAGCAATCGACTCGAAATGGTGCTCTTTCCGAAAACGGTCGAGCGCGGTGAACAACTCCTCTTTGCAATGAAAGCACCGCATGCCATCGTTTCGTACATACTCGGGCCGTTGCATCTCACCGGTGGAAATCCGGTGGCACGGGATGCCGTACTCTTCGCAAAAAGCGATCGCGTCCTGCAGTTGCGCGCGCGCCAGACTTGGCGAGTCGCTGATGACGGCCAGCATTCTGCCGGGAATCTCCTGATGCGCTGCCCAGGCGAGAAACGCTGAATCTACTCCTCCTGAATAAGCGACCAATACACTCCCTAGAGAGCGCAGCTCATGGTTGAGCTTGTTCAGCTTCGCCTCGAGTTCATTATCCGCTACTGCGACAGACATAGCTCCTCTTTGACCCGTCAATCTAAACTTTCCCGTCTGTACCTCTTGAGTCGCCGATACAGAGTGCTCCGCGATATGCCGAGCGACCTGGCCGCCTGTTGCCGCTCCCCAAAGTGGCGAACGGCCTCCAAAATCGCCTTTTTCTCGACCGCCTCGATGTTCGACGGCCTGACATCGCGGGGAAACTTATCGGCCGGCATGTGTGATTCGGCGTACAGGAAGTCGGGCAGGTGTTGTTCCTCGATAATGTCTCCTTCGACAAGGCTGATAGCACGCTCCACGACATTTTCCAACTGGCGGACATTGCCGGGCCAGTGATAGCCGCACAAGCGTTTCAAGACTGGAAGCGAAACACCGGCTACAGATTTGCCAAACCGCGCCGAAATGCTGGCTACAAGACAGTCGACCAACTGCGCAATGTCGCCGATTCTCTCGCGCAAGGGCGGGATGTGAATCTCGAACACATTAAGGCGGTAAAAAAGGTCCTGGCGAAAGTTACCTTTGTGAACTTCGACCGCCAGGTCTTTGCTGGTTGCCGCGATCACCCGGACATTGATCGGTATTGAGCGAAGTCCACCGATCCTCACCACGGATCGCTCCTGCAATACCCGCAGCAGCACCGTCTGGATGTTGAGCGGCATCTCCCCTATTTCATCGAGGAAAATGGTTCCATCGTTTGCAAGCTCAAACTTGCCTGGGCGTCCATTCCTGCTCGCGCCGGTAAAGGACCCGCCCTCGTAGCCAAACAATTCGCTTTCGATGAGTGTTTCGGGAATCGCGGCGCAGTTTAAAGCTACAAAGGGCTGGCCGGCAAGGCTGGCGTTATGAATAGCCTGGGCGAAGAGTTCCTTCCCCGTTCCGCTCTCCCCCTGAATCATCACCGTATGCATGTTTCGGGCTGCAACCTGCGCAAGATGGATTGCCCGTTGCATCACCGAGCTTTCCCCGATAATGTTCGCAAAGGTGAATCTCGCTTCCGCGCCGGTGATTTGATTCACCACCCTTTGCAGTTTCTTCATCTCCTTCAAGGTGGCAACCGCCCCGACAACGTGGCCATCGGCGAGAAAGATGGGCGTAGCGCTGACGTGACAGTGAATATAACCGCGCCTGGTCTCCATAGCGGTTTCTATGTCGGTCACCGGCTTACCGCCGGCTACAACTCTTTTGAACAGCGACTGCCTGCCAACAAACTCCAGAATGTCTTTTCCCCGGGCGAACAAGGTGTCCGTGGCCAGAATATTGGCTGCCTCCGAATTGATTTCCTTGATGAATCCATTGGAATCAATGGCTACGATGCCATCTGAGATCGAATTAATTACCGTCCTCAGGTATTCGTTGGCCAGCCAGATCTGCCGATGGTCCTCCTCAATGCGTATCTGATTCGTGATCGCCTTGCTCGCCACAACCACGATGCCCAGGGTGTGAAGGTGGGCTTCCTCTCTGGGTCCGCTCAGGCAGAGAATTCCGAGCAGACGGTTGTCATGATTGAAGATCGGGGCTGCAGAACAGGTCAGATCGTGGTCCTTTTCAAAGTAATGTTCGCAGCCAACGACCTGAACCGGCAGGCCAACCCGGAGGGAAAGTCCGA
The DNA here is from genome assembly GCA_963757915.1 of uncultured delta proteobacterium. Taxonomy (GTDB): domain Bacteria; phylum Desulfobacterota; class Syntrophobacteria; order Syntrophobacterales; family Syntrophobacteraceae; genus SbD1. Next base: position 38,029 of record CAVWTD010000019.1, read on the forward strand.
TCGCCCCTGTTGCCGCTTGTTCTTCCCCCCACATTCCACCTGCTCGCAGGTTTCCCTCCAGACCGGGGTCTCTGAATTGCCCGCCCGGCAGCATTTCCAGAATCACACCGTCACTGTCGGTGAGCAACGTCAGAAAGCCCAAATCTTTCACGAGAGCCTGCAGTTCATCGAGGATCGGCACAGCGACGGCCAACAGGTCCCGGTTTCGCGCCACGCGCCGCTCCAGATCTTCTCGCTCGACAACTACAGCGGCGGGTCCCCGTTTGGGATCATGTCCAAGAGCTCGGCAACGCGTCCAGGACTGGGCAATCAGGGGCGCCACGGCAGGATCACACTCTCCCGTAAGGACGAACTTATTCCAAGCCTCTTTGCCGTGCATGCTGTCAATCGTACCTGCACTGCTCATAGTAGTGACCTGTCAACGATTGTCGGTCTAAATCATAGTGACGGCCGGAGCGGCCGGATTACGCCGAATGCACAGAAATCCTTATCCCGTCCCAAAGCGGGAACCCTTTCGGCCCAGATTCGGACTGATTGTAGCATCCTGCGCTGTAACAAGGAAGTGCGTTGCCCTTCGATACTTCGTTGCCGTGCAAACCTTTATCCTTGTGAAGTCCGGCTTTCGCTGTTCCGTTGCACTCCATCATGGGATGGGCATCCCCGGTTCCGGTTTTTCTACTAAGCCTTCCGCCACATCTTTCAGCCCCAGTCGCTCCAGGGTTGAATAGGTGGGAGTGCCGGATTCTACGTCCCATTCCATTAATCTGTAATAATCACTCTTGGCGCGTTCCAGATCTTCTCGCAGGTACTTCCTGCCTCCTGCGTCTTCCTTATCGAAGTAAATGTTATGGAAAATGTCGTCCCTGCGGGTTCGACCGTCTCGTGCGGCTATGGCTCTCTCCAATGTGCAAAGCATCTCTCCCTTTCGATAGGATTCTTCCTCACTCATCTCGTCTCCTGTCACTGCAGAATAGAGGCGGGATTCAAAGGAGGTGTCTCCCACATGATCTGGAGAGTTGGCATTGAACATATAAGGGAAAAGGATGTCACATAAAATGTAACTGTCCTTCAGAAGGGAATGTTCATGATACCGCTTTACCACGGGAGCAGCCCATTTCCAGTTCAAACTCTTTCCGTCCGGCTGAAAGAATTCTGCCGCTTCTTCTGAACCATAGACAGCCTTCATCACAGGTTTGAGAATAGGGAAGATTTCTTCCGGTACAGCGGTCAGGGCGTTCTGCCCGTTGATGAAAGCAGCCCCCCAAAGCATGGAGATGTAGCTGTGGGAGACCAGGGCGTCCCGGTTGTCCAGGGTCCACATCAAAGCCAGGGCAGGAACCGCATATCCCGTGGGAAAGCCTCCCAGATAGACCCAATGCTCACGATAACCGCCGAACTTCCCCGCGCGGGGATAATACATCCGGGAGAGCTCTTCGGCTTTTCCTCCAAGCTTGGCAGCCGCACGCAGCCCCCCTTCGGCGAGAAGGTCTCCAAATCCTTCTCGGTTGGCAATTTTTTGAAGAAGTACGGAGATGAACTTCCAGGAACCGATTTCGTTAAGCGGAAGCCCGGTCTCTTGCTCTGAAATCAGCTTCTCCCGATAACAGTCCGAAAGCCATGGGATGATGGCCATCAACTCATAAGAATTAATTCCGTAAAGGTCAGCTAATTTGGCAGCCTGCCAGGTGATTTTGCTATAGCCCTTTTCAGGCTCCTCGATCATAGACTCGAGATACATGTAAGACTGGGCACATAAGGCTACACCGGGGGTGATGTCCGGTCCCTTTACCCGTGAGCGGCAAGCGACAGGGCAGGAGAAACAACCGTCAGGCGTTTGTGAATAACCCGAGGAAGGGTCGTTACAGAGATCGAGAAGCTCGCCGGGAAGAAGCGTAAGGCCTCCTCGGCCATAGCCGCCGCCCCATATATTGTACTTAAAATCCTTTTCTTCCGGCTCAAAGGGATCACTTTTTAAAGACTTCCGCGCAAAGAGTCTGTGGATGTCATGGGTGAGTTGCATCAGTTCTTTTGGCCTTGCCACGGTCACACTTCCGGTGCCCCGGACCGCAATGGCCTTCAAGTTTTTCGAGCCCATCACACCACCAAATCCCCCCTGGCCCGCCGCATCCCCGGTGTCCGTGAGAATGCATGCGATTCGGCTTCGATTTTCTCCAGCCTTTCCTATAAGCATCACTCTCGTCTTATCGCCATGGAGCTTCCAGATCGTCTGTTGGGTCTGATAGGTATCAAGGCCCCATAAACCGGCGGCGTCCAGGATTTCAGCCTTCTGATCGGTAATCCAGAGGTAGACGGGCTTAGATGCTCTTCCCTGGATAATGAGGGCGTCGTATCCGGCCCATTTTAGTTCAGGAGCAAAGTGTCCTCCAACGCCTGAACGAGCAAAGGATTCGATGGGGCCGGTCTGTGGAGATTTCCCTACAACCATAAGCCGGCCCGATGAGGGTGCAAGAGTCCCCTCCAGGGGGCCTGTAGCCAAGATCAGCCGATTTTCAGGGTCGAATGCTCCGACTTCCGAAGGCACCTCATCCCAGCAGATCTTTGCCCCAAGTCCGCGGCCTCCTAGAAATTTGGGTACATAGTCAAAGGTTGAAATCTCGGAGGTTTTACCAGTGGTCAGGTCAACCCTGAGAATTTTTCCAACCCATCCACCCGAAGTAGTCATCTCAGTCCTCTTTGATCACGGGATAACCCACGAGCAGTCCCTGTTCCGAATGCTCCACCCGTAAAACACCCATGGGGCAAAACTTCACACATTGAGGGTCCCCGAAGCAAAGGTGGCATTTGATCGATTGTTGCTTTTGCTCATCGAATTTTGGCCTGGGGGGCCGGAAATGTTGCTGGCAAGCCTCGATACATTGCTGACAGCCGATACACAAGCTGTCATCAATGATTCGAGCAAAGGTGCCGGACCGCTCGTCCACCTGCAGAGCCCCTACCGGACAAACCTTCAAACAGGGAGGATCGCTGCACTGATAGCATACCTTAGGCCCGTAGTCCCCTTTGATGTACTCTTTTTCGACGGAAAGCCGTGCGAGTGAAGAGGTATTCCGGCCTTCGCAGTTAAGGTTGGAACAGACCATTTCGCAGACACGACATCCGGAACAGAGAGTCTTATCTACAAAAATGGCCATCCTGGCTAAGGCCACCCTTTGACCGTTGGGAAGGGTGGCAGCCCAGAGGACATCCCCAAAGGCAACGACATCACCCAGGGCTAAGGCGCTAAGCGTAAGCCCCTTGAGAAAAATACGGCGGTCGATGTCCTTGGCCATTTACATTCTTCCTTATCTGAGGACTAAGACCGAATCATTCTGCTTCGGTGGTTGCAATTGAGTAGCAGGAGGCGAGAAAAAAGGTCTCGTAAAGATCGGCCCGAAAGATTCGCCGGTTTCTTTAATAACCAGTTTGTAATAGTACTTCGATTCACTTCCCACGCTCTTATCGACATAATCATAAGCGTTCTTGCCGGGGACAAGATTTGTCACATCCACTTCCTTATAAGGACCTTCCTCAAAGGTTTCGGACCTTAGAATCTGTAATGACAGTTGGTTTTTCAGACCATCACTCGTCTTCCAGGTCAATTTGGCTGCCCGGTAAAGGGCCTGGACCTTGAAATCCACAATGCTTGGATCTGCTTTCTTGGACATGGTTACTTGTGGAGCAAGAAGGGCAATAGAAAAAAATAGGGTGAGAAAGAGCATAGCATATCTGGTCATAAACATTTCTCCATGTTTTCTTCCTGGATTAAAAACTCCCCCCTTCCCCGGGAACAGGGAAGCGGGGGAGCATAAGTTATAACCTGAATTGAGCGATTCTTAAAAATCCCACTGTGACATTTATACCCATACAGACTGTACGAGACTGGGTGCTCCTTTTCCAGAGTCCAATTCAGGAAATAATTTGATGGAAAATTAACCCAAAATGACCTTGATGTCGTCTTGCTTTCTAGCGTATCCAATACCGAGTTTTACTGCCTGGGCGATCTGCTTCTGATACCAGGCATACATGCCAATCTTGTTGGCTGCCTGGCTCGGGTACCACTCCTGAAGGGTTCTAATGCCCATGACATCATTGGCCACCTGGTCACCGGAGACAAGGATCACACCGGGTTTGACTTCCTCGCCATGGGAAGGACCGCCGGCGACGAGGGACCTTCTTCCATCCATGATGATCAGGTCCGGCCGGAAAGGCAGGTTGATTTCCGCAGCCTGCTCGGGAACGAAGATATGGTTGAAGGCATGAAGATGCGCGCCTCGGTCGGCACGATGCAAAATCCCAACGGATAGCTTCAGGCTCTGGGTAATTCCCCCGAGGAAATGGGTCTTCATCACCGGGGTATAAATGACCTTGTCGTAATTTCTGAGGTCCGCCGGATAGGACACGGTTCCATCCCCGCCACCGATCTTGCCCAGGTATTCGGCCTTGGCATTGCGGATGTTCATCCACTTTTCTTTTTCCCAGGTCTTGATAGGGGTGTTGGTTTCTTTGCATACCACATCGTACCCCATCATATTGATTACCCGCTCTGTTGGCCCCCAGGGTCCGCAGGTATCGGCTACGGTCAGGTTGGTGTAGCCTTGGTCTTTTAGGACGATAATCAGAGCTTTCAGAAATGCATGGTCTGTCCCCCCCTGCGGCCAGGGATCCCCGGTGTTCATATTGGGCTTGATGAGAATTTTATCTGTTTTCTTGAGGGATTTTTCAAACCCTCCAACGAGCTTCACAGCCTTCTTGATATCTCCGGTCAGGTCTTTATCCAGTTTGGTAGCCAAGATCATCCCGACCAGGGATCTCTTCTGATCATCAGTGTAGTAGTTCGGATGGAGATGAGACCATTCGACCGGAGCCCCTCCATTAATCAAACTTTCAGGGGGTTTATCGAAATAATCCTTGGGTATGGGTGCATTATTAATAAATTCCCCATACTGCATCAACTGAGCGTCCCTCATCCTCCAGACACCTGTCTGGACCGGGTCATCCAGGTCTGGAAGCCCCATGGCACCTCCATGGGCATGCTTCGTGCCCATCATTCCCAAGGCTGCCACGCCTGCGCCGCAATACTTAGCCACATTTTCGAAAAACTTTCTTCGGGTAACTTCCTTAGAGCTCATCTTCCTTACTCCTTTCTGAAAGTCTGAAAGTTAAAGGTCAATAAGGCCTACCTTTTCCGAAATGGGATTCTTACCGTCTCCCGTCCTGAGATTTTATTTCTGCCATAAACTTACACCCACGGACCCATCCCTGCTCATCTGAGTTTCAGTAGTTCCTTCTCATAGAGGACTGAAATATGAAAATGTGACATCTTTCCCATATTCTACCGTGCGGATGAATTATTGGCAAGTCGTTTAAAAGGTTGCAGGAAATGGGCCAACCCCAAGCTGATACTCTCTGTCGGGAAAACGCTGTCCGGGTAGGGCCTTGCGCGAAAACAAAGAAAGCAATTGTGTGTCAAGTCTCAGCTTGCGACACATGACGAGTCACAATGACACACGGTGAGACACCAAAGCCCGCCCTTCCAGGTGTCAAGGGCAGCGTAAAAGGGCGCATTCGAGTAGGTGAGGTCGGGGGGCGGGCCGAAAGCGCCGGGATAAACCGGCATAGAGTTGGGGATGAAAGAACCCTGTCGCCTTTCATCACTAATCCATTGACAGGCTTACGTCTAAGGTCTACTCTGCCTTCGCTAAAAACATGCTGTTTTGTCACTGGCCTGGCGAACAATGCTTAAAGGAGATTTCCGATGTAAAGGCGGCTATTCCGGTAGTTGCCGAAGTAAAAAGCAGGTAAGCCGAAAAAGGTCCTATCGACCATTACGTTATGGGATGGCCGGAAAAGCCGGCGGCGCTCTCGTTAAACCCTGGAGCTGATCGCCGGCGTGGAAGCGCTTGAGGGGGGAATGGCTGCGCCCCCGTTATAACGGTGTCTTTCAATGCCGGTCCCGGTGACTGCCCCCGATTGAGTGAAGCATCTCCCACCTAAAACAGTTTCAGTTCTTTGAAAATGTTCAATACTTGGCCGCAACGCTCACAAAATACCTAATACGAGAGGGTGGTTTCATCATGTACACGTTGCTTACTCCCAGCGAGTTTCTACCTGTAAGATTTCTTTTCGTACTGTGTTTCCTTGGGGTTCTTTACCTTTTCGCAACTCGGGTGAAATTTCTGTTCCAGGCCATGCGTCTCGGCGTCCCTGATCCAAAACCACGATTCGACGACCCCGGCAAGAGGATCATGAGCGTGCTGACTTTCGTGTTCGGGCAGAGGCGTGTTCTGATGTTTCTGGGAGGTATCGGGCACTTCGTGATTTTTTGGGGCTTCCTGATGATCTCCTTGGCGACTTTGGAATTTCTTGTCAACGCAGTATCCCCGGAAATTTCGTTCTGGAAAATTCCCGGCTTCCCTGTCGTCGGGTTGATCGTGGACATCTTAAGCCTGGCGGTCTTGGCAGCTATCGTGGTTTCTCTGTTCCGCCGCTTTGTTATCAAGCCGGTGCGGCTTGAAGGCCCTCTATCAGGGGCTATCGACGCGGTCATCATTCTCGGCCTTATCACCACGCTGATCATCAGTTACTTCCTGATGTGCGCGATGAGAATTTCGGGAGGAGAAGTAAGCCCTTACTGGGCGCCGGTCTCAAACTTCTTCACAGGCCTGACGCCAACCGTGAAGGCAGGAGAAGTGACAGCCACCGCCAAGGCCGTTTTCGGCGTTCTCTGGGCCATTCATCTCTCGGCGCTTCTCTTCTTCGTCTACTACATTCCACGCTCTAAACACCTTCACATCCTCGGCGCAATTCCGAATATCTACCTTCGCGACTTCGGTCCCACGGGAGTCCTGAATAAGATGGACCTCGAAAACGAAGATGCCGAATCGTTCGGCGTCAATACGGTCGAGCAGTTTACCTGGAAACAGCTCTTCGACACTTATGCCTGCACCGAATGCGGCCGCTGCCAGGAACAATGTCCTGCCTTCAACACCGGTAAGGAACTTACTCCCAAAGGTCTCCTCCACGATTTGAAGGATAACCTCTTCGAGCGTGCGCCCATCCTTATCAAGGAAGGCAAGATGTCTTCCGAAAAACTCGAAGAAATGAAAGAGAAGTACGAAGCTCTGAGCAAAGACCTTATCGGCGGCGTCTTCAGCGAAAAATTTATATGGGCTTGCACTTCCTGCCAGGCTTGCCAGACGTCCTGCCCCGTGTGGATCGAGCATGTGCAGCTCATCGTGGATATGAGGCGCTACCTGGTTCTGACAGAGGCGAAGATGAGTCCGGAGGTTCAGCTTGCCTTGCGCAACATGGAAAAGAACTCGAACCCATGGGGCATTGGCCAGCACCTACGGGACGAATGGGCTGCCGACCTCGACATTCCAACCATGGCGGAAAGAGGAGAGAACGGCGCCGAATATCTTCTGTATCTTGGTTGTGCCGCTTCACTCGATCAGGAAAACAGGAGCATCGCCATCGATACCGCGAAAATCCTTAAGGCCGCTGGTGTGGATTTCGCGATCCTGGGGCAGGAGGAGATGTGCTGCGGCGAAACGGCTCGACGCCTTGGCAATGAATACCTCTCCGCAGCAATGATGCAGGGCAACGTCGACGTCTTCAACGGCTACAACGTCAAGAAGGTCATCACGGTGTGCCCGCATGGGTACAACACAATAAAGAACGAGTACAAACAGTTCGGCGGCGATTACGAGGTTTATCATCACACGGAGTTCATTAAGAAGCTTCTTGATGAGGGTAAGATCAAGTTGAACAAAAGGATCGATATGGGCAACCTCGTATGGCACGACTCCTGTTACCTGGGCAGGTATAACAAAATTTACGAGCAGCCTCGCGACCTCATCGAAAAAGCCACTGGCAAACCACCCACCGAGATGAGCAAGCACCACGAGTTGAGCTTCTGCTGTGGCGCAGGCGGCGGCGGGATGTGGATGGAGGAGAACGAGGGCGAACGCATCAACATAGCGCGCACAAAAATGGCCGTGGAAGCCGGCGCGGACACTGATCTGCACGGCTTGTCCGTTCTGCCGCTCAATGTTATCTGACGGTGTCAAGAATCTCGACAAAGAAAACATCAAAGTCGTGGACATCAGCCACGTTGTTCTCAGCGCCATGAAGGACTGATATCAACTGACCTTAAGAGAGGCGGCCGGAGGCGGTTACCCGCCTCCGGGCTCCCACCGGACGTAGAGTGCGGATTTCCAGTGCACTCGCATATCAAGGAAAACCATCCCGGCGCTGCAAAGATTGAAACAAGCGCCGGTTTTCGTTCTTAAAAGGCCAATTTGAACAGTGAAATTGGAGCCGGGAATTGAGGGATTGCGAATTGGATTTAGGAATTTAGGAAATATCTGTTTGCACCCGGAAACAGAGTTTTTATACCCTTGACGTTATATTCCTTGTAAGGTATAAATTGAACACGCAATGGGAAAATGAACATTTGGAAACATTGCGCAAGGAGGGCCTAAAAGATGGCTCGTAAATTTGCTGAACTGGAAGCCAAAATGTCGGCGGAAGCAATAGCCCGCTCCGACGCGCGCTATCGGAAAATGGTTGCGGAGATGCCTTTGCATGAATTGCGGCGCGCGCGGGGAGTGTCTCAGGAAAAGCTGGCGAAGCGTCTACATATTAAACAGCCTAACATAGCCAAGCTGGAAAAGCGCACCGATATGTACATTTCCACTCTGCGTGCGACGATCGAGGCGATGGGGGGAACGCTCGAAATCGTGGCTTGTTTCCCTGATGGCACAGTGAAGATCACGAACTTCTCGTCTCTCTGCGAAGGTGAGACGGCTAAAAGCGAAGGATAGCCCGTATCGTTTGGCATCATTTCCTAACACACGCTTTAGCGAGGTCGTTGCGCACCGGCTTGTTTGGACTTCCATGATTTGGGTAGCTCCGGTCCGCAATTGAGGGCATTTCAATGGGACAACCTCCGGGCTGCCAGTTCTTCGATCACTTCCGGCAGTGGGCAGACCCGCACCTTTTCATGCACCCGATAGCTTTCCTTCCCCGGATAAACGAACCATGCACGTTCCAGCTTCAAGTCCTCCAGCGCAATGTGCATAGATTTGGTCATCGTCGGTGCATCCGAGTGCTTGAAATCGACACCATAGCGCCGTCCGCCGCGAAAGAGCACCAAGTCCAGCTCCGCTCCGGCATGCGTGCCCCAGTAAAACGCCTCTGAGGTCCCGGCCACATGCAGTAACTGCTCCAGCGCAAATCCCTCCCACGAGGCCCCCAGCTTCGGATGCCCCAGTAATTCGTCGCGGCGGCGGGCGCCCAGCAGGCTGTGCAGCAGCCCGCTGTCGCGCACATAGACCTTTGGGGCCTTGTATTGCCGTTTGCCGAGATTTTCGAACCACGGCGGCAACTGCCGCAGCAGGTATGTTCCGGTGAGCAGATCGAGATAATGCCTCACCGTGGTCTCAGATACGCCGAACGAACGCGCCAACTCGGCCCCGTTCCAGATCTGCCCGTGGTAATGGGCGACCATAATCCAGAATCGCCGTAGCGTCTCCGCTGGAATGCGGATGCCCAGCTGGGGAATATCCCGCTCCAGAAATGTGCGGATGAAATTCTGCCGCCAGCGCTCGCTGGCGCTGTCGCTTGCGGCTAAAAACGATCTAGGAAAACCGCCGCGCTGCCATAACACGGAAAGACAGTCCGCGCCCACTTCCTGCAGGCCGAATCCGCCCAGATCCACGAAGCTCACCCGGCCGGCAAGGGACTCGGAAGCCCCCTTCACCAGCTCCGGCGAAGCACTGCCGAGGATGAGAAATCGCGCCGGGTGGCCGGGACGGTCGGCCAGCGGACGCAAGGTGGCGAACAGCCCCGGCAGGCGCTGGATTTCATCTATTACGACCAGACCTTCCAACTCGCTCAGCGCCAGTTCCGGTGAATCCTCCAACCGGGCGCGGCTGATGGCCGTTTCAAGGTCGAAGAAGTGGGCCTTTCCCTTCTGAGCTATCTGCCGCGCCAGGGTGGTCTTGCCGCATTGACGAGGCCCCAGGAGGGCGCACACGGGGCTTTCTTCCAGCGCGGTCTCAACTGCTTTTAGGGCCTGTGGACGTGGGATCACTAATGAAATTGTCCTTGCATATCTGAATATGTAGTTTATAAATACAATAATAAATCCCGGTTTGCAAGATGTATGTGGCCCAGGATCGCCGAAAACGCTTTCCCCCTTTATGCGAAGGTCGGCCCGAGCCTATGTGGCGCTATCCATCCTGCCGCTGCTCGGATAACAGCAAAAAATCTGAGTAATCCCGTATGTAGTCTTCGGGATCGTAATGTTCCGAAGCGAACACGAGCAACATGGCATCAGTTGAGTAGCGGTACTGAATTCCCCAGACCATGGGAGGAAGATAGAGGCCGATGTCTGGGCGACTGAGAACAAATTCCTCCTGCGTCCGGCCATCGTCTGCGACTATGTTGACAGAGCCATTTACTGCCACCAGGAATAGTTTGCAGCGCCGGTGAGCGTGCTCCCCTCGCGTTTCTGCCGTGGGGACATCGAAGACGAGAAAAAAACGACTGGGTTTAAAGGGGATTTCCTGCTCAAACTCCCCTACTGAAAGGCTGCCGCGCAAATCTGGCACAGCACGTAACTTATGGACCGCCACCCCCCTGACGCGGCTTGCCTGAACACCGGGTCCCAACTGTTCGGGTCTAAAAGCAGCGGCCGGCCGGCCACTCCGGCTTTCAACGTAGCCCGTGATAATTGCGGGGTTCCCCTCAACAATAGCCAGGGGTGGCACAGAGCGCTTAACGACCGAACCCGGAGCAACCCTTGCGTTGATGCCAACCGTAACGCCGGGAAGCACGGTTGCATTGGCGCCGATCTCTACACCCTTGCGGACGATCGTGCTGCCCTCTGTCCCTGCGCCGTTCGAGAGGATTACGGCGTTGGGCCCGATATAAACATTTTCTTCGATCACTGCGCCGGGTTCAACATAGGCCCCTGGCATCAAATTTATGCCCCCGATAACGTCAAAGCGGGGGTTTTGATGCTCGTCCATTTTTTCGGCATCCTTATGCATGGGTGGCAAAAACATGAGTACATCGCCCGTATCTATAGCCCAACTTTTCACAGTTTCGAATTGCGGCGCGGTTGGTGGACTGTACGGTCATATGTCCGACTTGGACCCCACACTTCTTAAGGTGATAACTCATTTCCGTCATGAGGCGTAAGTGCCATCCTGCGCGCTCTTTTCCAACAGCGACAAGAACTATGCGGCCCAGACTGAGTCCCACGGAAGAATCTTTGCGGGGTGTCAAATTGGCGGTGAAAAAGCCGCCGGGCAAGCTGTCGCCCTCCGCCGGGACCATCACGATATCGGCAAATCCATTGACTGAATTCTTTATGAATGTTGCCAGATATTCGTCGGAAACCAACCCTGGGAAAAAGGGGTCGGCGTGATACCGGTCGAAGGGGTTGCGCGCATCAATGGCGACTTTGCGCAATGCCGGTATGTCGGATCTGGTTGCCATGCGAACGCTGGAGCGAATGGGCCAGTCGAACTTTTGCAAATCGTCATGAAAATAAGTCAAGCGTGTTTCAATTAGCCTTGCTCCGGCATACCCCATCGCTTGCAGCATAGTCAAATCTTCCGATGGAATCTCGGAAAACAGATAATATCGGCCATGAAGGTCCGAAAGCTCTGCGGTGAAAGCCTTAAGGTTCTGAGCCATGGCCTCAGCGGGATCGGTGACACTTTCATCCCACTCCGCAAATTCAATCCTGTAGAATGGGATGTTGAAATAGCGGCTGTCCCATTCAAGGCGCCGTACCAGAAGACTGGCCCCGAATCCGAAACGCCGCACTTGGCCGTCCCTTTCGGCCGCTGCCAGCTTTGAAAGAAAACCCTCAGACAACTGCTTTTGATAAGTGCGCAGAAAGCTCAACGGAGAATGGAAAAAAGCACGTTCCTCGGGTGCATCGAGATCCCGAATCATTTATTTCTCCCGGTTGGGATCGAACACGTGACTTCGCAGAATCACGTGCAGCGGCCTGGCCTTTGTGTTTTCATAGGTGCGCCAGGCATAGGAACCCACAATTCCCAGAGCGAGAAGGTTGAGCGCACCAAAAAACATAATGGCGAGAATAGTCGCTGCGTAACCGCGTACCGTTATCAGGCCTAACAATTTGGAAATAACCACGAACAATCCAAGCAAGCCCGAAAATACCACGGCAGCGCCTCCTACTCTGATAAGCAGGCGTATCGGTAAATCAGTGAACGAGAAGACGCTGTCCGTAAGATAGTTGATCTTCTTGCCCAGGGTCCAGGCAGAATTTCCATGCTTTCGAGCCCGTCTCGAATAAGTGATGAACTTGCGCCGGTACCCCAGCCAGAAAATCTCAGCGATAATTGAGCTATGCCTCTCTTCCATCTGCAGCAATTGATCCCGGAAAGCTTGCGTGCAGGCAAAAATGTCCACCCCGCCTGATGGAATCTCCGGAATGACAAACCGCCGGTAAAGCCCCCAAAAAATCTTTGATGGAATGCGTGTCATAAGAGGGTCCTTACGCTTGTTCCTCACCCCTACTGCTACATCAATATCCTCCGAGCGCAACACGCCGGCCATTTCGAGGACAAGCTCGGGGGGTTCCTGGAGGTCCGCCGCCATGACAGCGAAGTACTTTCCTTCGCCGATCTCAAGACCGGCACGGATAGCTGAAAAGGAGCCAAAATTTCGTGAAAGCAGAACGAGTTTGGCCCGAAAAGGGCGAGCGGGCAGAGTGTTTAGGAGGATTTCATAGCAGCGGTCCGGGCTGCCGTCGACCACGAATACAGCTTCGAATTCACCTTTCAGGTTGGCGTTTAAGCCCTCCACCACGTCAAGCAGTTCGGGTATGGAGTCTTCGTTGCGGTAGACGGGAATGACAACCGTAAGCAAGCCTAAACTCCTGTGCGAGTGAAGTAAAGATCCACCGCTTGGATGACCCGCTCGATACTTCCTGAATCCAGACCGGGGTAACACGGCAACGTGACGACCTCCCGGCAGACACGCTCGGTTACGGGCAGCACCACTTTTCCCTGCAGGGATTTATAAGCTGACTGTAGATGATCAGGTACCGGGTAATGCACGTCTGTAGCAATACCGAAACCGCCGAGGAATTTCCGGAAAGCATCGCGGTTGTTCACCCTCACGATATATAAATGCGCGACATAGTCTTCGCCCAATGAACAGGGGCAAACAATGGGCAAATCTGAAAATGCTGCGTTATAGCGGCGCGCAATCTCCCGGCGCTCAGCATTCCAGGTGTCGAGCAAAGGCAGCTTCTCGCGAAGTATGGCCGCCTGCATCTCGTCAAGGCGGCTGTTACGGCCACCTGGAAGTTCAACGTGGTACTTTGCCTTCCAGCCGTATTGCCTGAGTTGCCTGATTTTAGCCGCCAGATAAGCATTGTCGGTTACGATAGCGCCGCCATCTCCGCAGGCTCCGAGATTCTTGGTTGGATAAAAGCTAAAGGAGCCAATCGTTCCGAAACTGCCCGCTCGTTTGCCGTTGCTTTTTGCACCGTGAGCATGCGCACAGTCTTCGATAACCGGGATGTCCGATTTCGCGGCAACTTCGACAATGGCCTCGACATCGGCAAGCTGACCGTAAAGGTGCGTTACAATAATGGCTTTGGGATTCGATTCCAAGGTTTCCTGGAGCTGTTCAAAAGATAGGGTAAGGGTGACCGGGTCGATATCGACGTAATGGGGGATTGCCCCGATCAAAAGAACGGCATTGCTGGCAAAAAACCCCGCATTCGCAGCTAAGATAACCTTATCACCTGTCTTAACATCCAGGGCGCGCAACCCAAGCTCGAGAGCGTCCGTACCGCTCGCAACGCCGATGCAATTTGTCACACCGCAATATTCGGCAAACTCCCGTTCAAACCCCGCCACTTCCTCGCCGAGGATGTACCAATGGCTGTCGAAAACCCGTTTGACGGGGCCGAAAAAGTCTACGGCGGCATTGACGGTCTGCGCCGAGAAGAGTGGAATGGCTGAAGCCATGTCTGTTGGCCTTCTGAGTTCGAAATTGAGATAAAAGCTCCTCGATTCCCCGTTCACAGTTCGGCAGGTTGCCCTTTCCGGTTCAAGGTTCATCTACCAGTTTCTGCAAGCGTTGACAAGGAATAGGTCCGGCAGAAGATGCCGATCAGACGCGATGGGCGGGAGCGGGAGGCCTCAAATCCTGCCGCTGCCTGATAGACTCGTCAACTTTTCATTTGTCTTCTTTATGATGATGTCATAAGGAAATGAATGGGATGTTTACAAAGTGGAGCAAACGGCTGTCATGGAATTTAGCGCTAAAAGCATAGGAAGAGGTTTTGTCCGGGCAAAGGATTGCATAGAAGGGATAGAATTCGGACAGTTAGAACCTGCATTGAAGGCGCTGTCTATTCTCCTCGCATTGTTTGCAGTCTTTCATGTTTCCGAACTGACCAATTTCACGCTCTCCATCGACGACGAATTGGCTGCGTTTCGAGCGGGTTCATACGTGTGGATCGCTCAGGGACGCTGGGGGACATATCTGTTCGAGAAGTTTGTGCTGCCGCAACCTGTCGTGCCCTTCCTTCCCCTTGCGCTTTTCGGTTTATTCTGTTCGATCGGCTATCTCTTTTTTCTGCGGGCAATCGGCGAGCGGCACGAGGGTTTTTCGTCATTCGCCTTTTTCCCTCTCTTTTCCACTTTCCCGACATGGGCTTTTATGAAGGCCTTCCAGAGCGATATCCCCGCATGCGGAATCGGCGTTTTGCTTAGTTGCTGGGCCGCCAGTCTCTATCGAAAAGAGTGCGAGCAATCGGGGGGTATTATCAGCGGCTTTTCCGTGGTCTGGCATATAGCATTGATCGGATTCCTCGGTGCTATCGCCACGGCCTGTTACCAATCCTTTATCCTGTTTCTTGCCGTAGCGCTTCTCGCGTCGCTTATTTCAATGCATCTCTCCGAAAGACCCTCGGGCCTCTTGCTGAGAGACTCCTTCGTAGTGCTCGCAATCCTCGTAACCTCTGTAGCACTCTATATACTGATCTGGGAATTTTTGCTCGTCATCACCAATACGAAAGTTGTTCACATTCAAGAATACGTCAACCCTGATCTCTTTTTTCATCATCCAAAGCTGGTTATATCCAACTTGTTTAAGCAAATGGCAGAGGTCTATTTTGGACTACCTGCCGCCTATGGAAGCAAAGCGCACATCTTCGCCGTTCTGATCTTCTTGGCCGCCGCCGGTCTTGTACACCGTGCGCATCGTATTGCCGGACTCAGGGGCGCCTTTTTTGCCGGACTAGCCATTCTGGCTCTGCTCATCGCACCGTTTGGCATCGATCTGATGAGTGGCGGAAATATGCCGCTGCGGGTTCTCGTCGCTGTGCCGGCAGCGCTCGCCAGTCTTGGGCTGCTGGGTTTCAAATATGCGCCGCGTTGGCTATCGCGCATTGGCATATTCGTGTTGCTGTTGGCTTATTTCGCCATTTTCCAAATCTTGAGCGGGTTCAATGCGGCTCGCGAACTCGTTCAATTGCATGACCATGAAATGGCGGTTGCTCTCTCAGAGCGCATTGCCCGCATCACAAGCTCTGAAGCCTACGAAAGGCCGATCACCTTGGAAGTGTTCGGATACCAGGCTTTCCAGACCCCCTTTCCCCGAATCAACTCCTCCACGATCGGGGCTTCATTCTTTGAATGGGACGATGGCAATCCCCTTCGTATAGCAACCTACATGAAGTTGATCGGCCTGCCGGCATTCAATGTCAAGCCCCCGGAAGGCATCAACATCAAGCTGCTGGACGAGTTCGTCCTGATGCCGTCCTGGCCGGCGCAAGACTCTGTACGTGCCGCTGCAAATGGCACGATTCTCGTAAAATTGTCTGACGTACTGGCTCCACGGTATCGCCAATTGCTCGCGAGTAAAGATCCATCGACGAAGGCCGGCGATGAACCACTTTATCGCCTGTCTACGGCTGATGTCGGTTCATGGTCGCTACAGAATGCATTAGTATCACAGAAAACCAGCGAAGGAATCGTCCTGAAGACAAGCGACTATCCGAATTTCATATTCAAAACCGGCGCTTCGCAGATCTTGGAGAATTGCAGCCGGATCGAGATGCACGCCCGGGTCAAGATTGAACGGACCAGCGATGCAGATATATTCTATAAGATTCCCGGTCAAACCGATCTTAAGGGGGATGCAGCTACCGGCACGCTGATTTCACCAGCGGCAGATGGCGGATTCGTCGATGTATACCTGCAAGCCGTCAGTCGCAAAGGGTTCGAAGATTCGTTCAGATTTTATCCCGTGTTATCTCCACAACATGTAACTATTGGGGAGATAGAGCTTTTCTGCCGGCACCAGCGACCCTGCGGCGAATAAAGAAGTCGATGGAAAACGGTCAAAGAAAAAGGTGCGTGAATAGGTGAATGGGGAAAAACATGGGGCGAAACGCAGCCTGTCTATGGGCCATTCACCTGCCTTAATCATCCATTTCCCTTAATCCTGTAGATCCTGTCTAAGCTACTCTCCGCGTGAAAACAGGCTTCGCGTCGCGTGAAACCAGTCCTCCGTTCTCCGTTACTCCCGCAATGGAGTCTTGTGTTTAATAAAGGTCCCCTTGCGGTACTCATCGAAGGCCACCCGCAGTTCATCCTGGCTGTTCATTACAATGGGGCCGTACCAGGCAACCGGTTCGCCTATGGGCCTGCCCGAGACCAGCAGAAACCGGAGCGGCCCGTCTTTGGCGCTGATGGAGACATGGTCGCCGTCCTCATATAGGATGAGACACTCATTGACGCAACTGCACTCACGATCGAGATCGAAGTAGTTCCTGCCAACGACCTGATGGCCGAAGGCATCCCGCTCCTCGTCGAAGTAGCCCTTTCCTTCGATCACATAGGCAAAAGCGGTATGGCCGGTCTCGATTGGATGGATGAAGCTGCCATGAGCAGGCACTGTGACGTCGAGGTACTCGGGATCGGTCACAATGTCTTGCACCGGCCCCTGGCCCCCGTTCACCTTACCGCAGATGATTTTGACTTTTATACCGCCTTCGAGCAAAACTTCCGGGATCTGCTCCCGTCTTACATCACGGTAGCGAGGCTCCATCATCTTCTGATAAGCGGGAAGGTTCGCCCAGAGCTGAAATCCACCCATACGGCCGGCTTGGTCTCCCTTGGGCATTTCCTGATGAATGATGCCGCTGCCGGCGGTCATCCACTGCACGTCCCCGGAGCTGATATCGCCTTTGTTTCCCATGCTGTCGCCGTGTTCCACGTCCCCCTGCAGGACGTAGGTGATTGTCTCGATTCCCCGGTGCGGATGCCAGGGAAAGCCGGGGAGATACTTCGAGGGATCGTCGGAGCGAAAGTCATCGAGCATAAGAAAAGGATCGAACTGAGGGACCTGGTAATAACCGAAAGCTCTCTTAAGATGAACCCCGGCCCCTTCTATGGTGGGTTTACTCTTTGAGACCGTCTTGATCTTTCTGAGCTTACTCATTCTTCACCTCCCCGAGATACGTTTCGTATTGGACTGCTGCATAGAACGATTGTTAAGACCGGCTCTGCCTTATGTCCAGGCAGGCGCAGAAATATGCCTGGGGTAAATGGACCGAGGTTAAAGATTCCCGCTTCCCGCTCCCTGCTTCCCGCTTCACCCATCAATTGCCTGTTTCGAGGCGTAGCAATCCTCTGGAAAATGTGCTATATATCAACCTGAATCTATGAGGCGCGGGGGAGAAATGTTCTTCCTGATCGGTGGAGTTCAGCCCAAGACTGTTACTCTGGATGAGGCTCCAGGAATTTGTTCCGCCTGTGGCTTGGCTCAAGCCAGACTGAAGCGGGTTGATCATTACCTGAGCCTGTTTTTTATTCCTCTTCTTCGTGTTAAAAAAGGTGACCCCGTTCTGATCTGTAATCGCTGCAAGGCGATTTCCTCTCCGGGAGGTGATGTCCGGGGGGCCGTCCAGGAAGCTGGCAGGGGCAAGTGTTCCGAGTGCGGCTATCCAGTGGCTCGCGATTTTCGCTATTGCCCTTCGTGCGGAAGGCGAATATAAGGGGATCGGGCATAAACGGTGACAAAGATGAGCGAGAGCAAAAAAGTTTTACATTTTCCGACGGTTTCGCAGCCCAGCATCGATGAGGTGCTGACGCTTTTCCTGAAGGATCAGCAAAAGCGGCTGAAGCTCCGGACTTTCAACAGGTATGAAGAGGTCATAGATCTTTTGCGCCATTGTCTGAACGGACATGGATATCATGACCTGGATAATTCGTCCGAAGTGGCGCTCTACGAAAAGCTTTATTTCCAGAAAAACCTCGAATTCTGTTTTATTTTCGGTCCGGAAAAGATTGTGTCCTCCCTGCCCAATTTTTTGAACTATTTCATGATACGAAAAGTCATGGCTTCCGAGGCATTGCTTCAGGCAGCGGGAGTAGTTGCCAAAAAACTGGTGAAGTGGCTTGAAGAAAGCGGCTACATTGGAAAGGAAATCGCCGACCGGATTACCAGGCTTGCTGCCGAGGCGGCAAGAGAGCTGCCGGCGGCCGAACGGCTTGCAAGACTGATATACGAATACGCCCAGAGCCATGCTCCCAGATACTGGACTGCCGAGCTGGACGACTACTTCGTAATCGACCAGATCCATCCCGGAATCTTGATCCTGTCCGGCATAGCGACTTCAGGAATCGTCGAAGTACGTGTCCCTAAAGAGATAACCGACCATTGCCGGAAGGGTTGGCAGGTCAACCTGCTTCTGGGAAAAACCCGAAACGGGTGGTGCATTCTGGAAACGGGAAACGTTTACCCCAATTAACCTCGGTCGGATAGAGTTATAAACTGAAAAGGCGGGCTTTTTGCCCGCCTTCTCCGTTTGCTGCATGTGCGCAATGAGTCTTTTCCCGCTTCTGTGTGGCCCTTGCCATTACTTAAGGCGCGAATTTACAAAGTCCCAGTTGATCAGATTGTCGATAACGGCCTGTATGAAATCGGGTCTTCTGTTCTGGTAGTCAAGGTAGTAAGCGTGCTCCCAGACGTCCACGGTCAGCAGCGGTTTGATTCCGTGCGCGACCGGGGTATCGGCGTTTGCAGTTTTCGTAATCTCGAGTTTGCCGTTTTTGGTTACCAACCAGGCCCACCCGCTTCCGAACTGTGTAACTCCGGCGTTTTTCAATTCTTCTGCAAATTTTTCGTAACTTCCGAAATCAGCGTCGATCTTTTGCGCTATCTGACCCGTGGGGCGGCCTCCTCCCTTGGGTTTCAGGCAATTCCAGAAAAAGGAATGATTCCAGGCCTGGGCGACATTATTGAATATCCCGGCCTTGGAAGCGTCCCCGGCAACTTTTTTGATTATGGCCTCGGGGTCTTCTTTGTCCAGATCGGTCCCGGCAATGAGCTTGTTTCCATTATCGACATAGGCCTTGTGGTGCTTGTCGTGGTGGAACTCCAGGGTTTTTGCGCTGATATAGGGCTCCAGCGCGTCTTTCGCAAACGGCAGGTCGGGCAATGTAAGAGACATTCTTTTGCTCCTTTTAGGTTGCTATGGTTGACGGCTCTTAATGATGGGTCACGTGGATTGTAGAACCAAATCGTTTGCAAACTAAGCACGTCTCGCATAATGCTCAAGTGTGGAGGCATATCGGATTTGGCTAAGGCTGCGAAAAGTGGGTATCGGCTTCGGGTTCCAATGTCCGGCTTGCGGCCTGAGACCTTCCTTTGTTAATCCAGCGGAGGGTTGAAATAGCCCAGCCTGACATCCGGGAATTCATCCCGGATTCGCGAGATCAGGCGCTGGATTCCGATCTTCTTTTCGCTCAAGGTTCGCTCTGAGCTTGTCCAGGTACCAGTCGGGGTCGATGTTCAGGTTTCGCATCTGGATCAAATCCAGGCGGGTTTCGGATATCAGCTTCCTGAGAGCGTTCCATTCGCTTTTCTGGTCTGTAAATCCAGGGAGAACGAAATAATTGATGGATGCGAACCCGCCGTTCGTTTTGACAACGGAGATGGAGCGCCGTGCGTGCTCGAAGCTGTAGCCCCTGGGGCGGAAGTATCTCTCATAATACTCGGGACGCGCACTGTTCATGCTGACGCGGATGCTCTGGAGGCCGGCGCGGCAGAGCTTTTCCACAGCGTCGGGAAGACTTCCGTTTGTGTTCAGGTTAATGGTGCCTCGGCCTGTGGCTTTGCGCATCATGCGGATAGAGGCTTCAAGGGTTTTAGCCTGCAAGCAGCGGCTCCCCCTCGCAGCCCTGCCCGAAGCTGACCACTGCGCGAGGGGCCTTGTGAAAGGTGGGGGATTGCAACCCCGCATATCTCATCAGGAGTAGGTACGAAGGCGATTCGGTCCTGGGTTGCGCACAGGCCTGTGCCATCCTGGAGGCTGATGCAACCGATGCACCGGGCGTTGCACTCCGGGGAGGTGGGAAGCGGGGCCTCCCAGCGGTTCATGAACAGGTTTCTTGCTGCGGGGCAGCCGTAGGTGAGAGCGCATCGGCCGAGGTGCTGCAAGAGCCTGTTTTCGCGCTCCGCTTTCATGCGTCCGCCGGCGTTTCGCTCGATTAGTTTTGGGTCAAAATTGCGGAAATCCTGCCGCTGGTCACTGTCGATTCTGACTGCGGGAACCACAAAGCCCCCGTTTAGCCAGCCCACGGCGGTGTAGGCGAAAAGAGGCAGAAGAGGCGCATGGGCATTGGCCCTGTAAGCAGGGGAGTAGAGTCGCGTATAGGCGGGGGAAATGAATGCGGCTACAGCCCGGACAGGTTTGGCCGGATCGAAAGGGTCTGACGGCAGAGGCTCGAACCTGCCCCCTTTGCGGTTGAAGCCAACGGGCAGACGCTCCGGGAGGAGGAACAGCTCGCTGCCTTCGGGGAGCGGAATCAGTTCAGCCGATCGAGGCCTTTGCCATGTCGTTCGCGCTGGCTCCCGCCATTTCCAGAGCGGGCCAGTCGTATATATTTCCGTTGACGTCAGCGTAAACGAGCGCGGGCCGGTCTTTCATCGGGGCTTTTCAACATCTCCTTAAAGCTGCTAAATCGCGCTCCTATAACATATTTCAGATTATAAAGCATGCGATCCAGGAATTCGAAAGCAAAAGGAGTCATCTGCTGATGGTGGATTATTATTCCGGTCAGCCCCTTCATTTTTGAGAGCCCGGAAAACTGATCGATCAACAGGGCAAAGTCACCGGCAGGATTTTTGACATTTCGGGTATGAAGGTCTAAACGGGTCGGAAACTGTTTAATACCCTCAAGGGACTTTACGCCGGGTGGAAATGGGGCCGTTGCCGAAATGCCTTTGAAGTCCAGTTTGCGCAACGCCTTTAGAGTAGCCGTGGAAAAACGGTTCCATGGAGGAGTAAAGACCGGAACGAAATTGGGACCGAAAATGCGCTCCATTTTAGTGCGGCCCTGAAGAATATCTTCGTACTGGCGCTCGGGGGTCCTGTCCGATCCGAATTCGCTTTTGGCGCCCTCTTTTTGCCAGTTGATATGCCTCCAGCCATGCTGGTGCCAGTTCCACAGGTCCTCATCCACGGGCGCCGTCCGGAAAACTTTTTCCTGCCTGGTCTCGCTGAGCCATGCGGGAATGACCGCCATCGCAAGCGGGACCCGGTAGAATCGAAAGAGCCTGCACAGAGCGTCAAAAGCCTTGCTGGCGGCCCCGATATCATCGGCTCGAAAAAAAATCGGCGGCAGTACGGCCGAGGTCATCTTGGCGGATGCTTCGTCCAGCACCTCCTTCCAGCCAGGCAAAGGCGCCTTCCAGACAGGCGAGTACTTCCGTGGCATGTAGGAAGCATCGAGGCCAATTAGATCAGGGCGGAAGTGGAGTCCGCCTTCCATCGGGCCGCTCCTCTGCGGAAGAAGCAAAAAACAAGTAATTTAAAATTAATGTGCAGGAAATATAAAGGATGGATTTGAACCGGTTTACCACCGGACTGGAGTCTACAGCATGGTTTGCCCCGGAGTCAAATGGTATTTAAGTTGCCGATTCAATTCGGTGTCGGGGGGGAACCGCGCCAAAATAGGAGCGTTGATCTTTTTGGCAATTTTGCTAGCATTAAAATCTTTGCGGAAGCTATTTGATACCCAAACATCTATTCCGGTAAAATGTGGCCGCTTATCAAATTCATACAGGGGGTTTTTCCCGCCGGATCAAAACCCACATCGTCGGGCCGGAGCATCGGTTCGCGATTGTGGTCCCGCCTGAGCTTGCCCGCATATGTCTAAACGAGACCCGTTGGCTCGATATTCCGCAACCGGAGCTGAGCGATGCAGGGCTGGAATTTAGCGGCAGGCTGAAAGACGCTTACACCTGCAACCTTTGGCTCAGGACCGCGAGCCGGGTGCTTTGCAGGCTTGCCCCATTTCGCGCAGGCGCTGCCGAAGAACTCTTCTACAAAGCTTCGCGGATACCATGGGAGCTTTGGCTGAATCAGGATATAAAGCTCGATATCGAAGCCCGCGTGGAATATTCGCGAATAAGCCACGAGGGAAGGGTGGCCGATGTCATTTCCGAGAGCATCGAAAAAAGTCTGAGGGAAAAAGGGCCTCTCCATCCTTCCGATACACTGGTTAAAGACAGCGAGCACCGAGCCCCGGGCGAATCGACCGCCGGTGGGCTGCAATCTGACGACTCGGAACTGAAGCAAAAAGTCCTCGTTCGTCTTCTGGAGGACCACTGCCGGATCAGCATCGATATGTCGGGCGCCCATCTGCACCAAAGGGGATATCGGCTCCGGCACACGGGCGCTCCCCTGCGTGAGACGCTTGCGGCCGCCATTCTTTTGAAGTCGGATTGGACGGGCAATGAGCCGCTCGTCGACGGGATGTGCGGTTCGGGCACTTTTCCGATAGAGGGGGCTTTGATGTCCCGGCGGATTGCTCCAGGGCTTGGCCGGGATTTTTTATTCCAGGAGTGGCCTTCATTTCAGAAAAAGACCTGGGAATACCTGCGGCGCAAGGCAAGGGAGACCTCGGTTCACGAAGGGCCTGAGACGATCATCGGAATCGATATTGATCCGGAGGCTATCGGAGTGTCGGCGGAAAATGCAGATCGCGCCGGAGCAGGTGGTGACATCCAATGGGAAAAGATGGATTTCTTTGAGTTCAATCCCCGGAAAAGAGGGCTGAGAAAAGGTCTGCTTGTGTTGAACCCGCCCTACGGAGTACGGTTGAGCGCGGGAGGAGTTGGCCTCTACGAGAGAATCGGCGCCCACCTGAGACTTAATTTCAAAGGCTGGAAATACGCCGTCCTGGCGGGGTCCCGGCTGGAAGCGGCCGCAATGGGTACGGGCCGGGTGCGCCTATGGAACATTCGGCATGGAGGAATGCACATCACGGTCGTGCTTGGCAGGATTGCGGCCTGATCTGCCTGAATTTGCTCAGGCCGAAGCAGCGGATTTTGCCTTGTTCCTGGAGTTTTATCAGCGCATGCATGGAATTTCGAAAGGCACGTCCGGATCGGGCCAATGGAACTGGAGAAGGTCGATGCAGATCGACTCCGAGCCGGCGCAGGCTCTCCTCGGCTTCATGCATAATGCGCTCAGGGCGGAAATTCGGCGGATTCGCCGGCGCTGGTCCCACTCAGACCCGCATTTGGTCGCAACTGTGACTTTTTCACGTCCCCATTGGCGGATTGCGCCCGCCCGACGATCTCTTCGGATTTTCCGAACCCATAAACGGGAGCAGTGTCGATGAAGTTTATCCCATTTCGAGCGCCCGCAGGATGGCGAGCAGGGACTCTTTTTCATCGGAGCCTCCCCATGCCCAGCCCCCGGTTACCCAGGTGCCCTGCACAAGCCTCGAAACCTCAAAACCCGTTTTGCCGAACCGTACCTGTTCATCCAATGAGAACTCCACGCCCCGCGAGGTCTCAAGCCGTTTCGCCGCCGGAAAGACTGGCGTGTTCTATTTTCATGCACTTGTTCATCACAACGCTCAGACCGGCGCGCCTCGCCTTTTGGGCCGCCTCTTCGTTTTCCAGGCCAAGCTGCATCCATACCGCGCCGGCCCCAATTCCGATCGCCTCCTCAACGACGCCCGCAAGAGCGTCGGGCTTGCGGAAAATATCCACCACGTCCACATGCTCCGGAATTGACTTCAAGTCCGGATAACATTTTACCCCCAGAACTTCGTCGCACTTCGGATTGACCCCTATCACCTTAAAACCTTGCCCGATCAGATATTTTGCAACCTTGTGGCTGGGGCTCTCCTCTTTGGCCGAGATGCCGACGACGGCTATTGTTTTCGAACTGCACAGGATATTTCTCACATCCCGGTCCGCCGCTGCGGGGCGATCTCCTATTTTACATTCGATGCTCATTTTTCCTCCTAAGATAGACATGCTATCATCGAAAAACATGTATCCACGATTGAAAATAGTCAGGAGGCCCAAACTGTCAAGAAAGCAAAAATTCTATTGAATTTCAATGACTTTTGCAAATTATTTGACTCTCTGGGGTGCAAAGGATACTAGAAAGGGTGCAATACGGAGATGTGGATAAATCACCCCCTTACCCCTTCTCGCCCTCACCCCCTTGCCCTCTCGGGGTAAGGAGCGCAAAGACGGAGTAAAAGATGCAGTTTTTGTCCGGCGGCGCGGAGCTTTTTCAAACGGCTTTCTTATCTGCCCTGGTGATCATAATCGTCTTGCTGGGCTTTAACCTCATCTGCGTCCTGATTCTGCTTCGCAGAAAGGGCGGCGATTTTACCTCATTGATTCCCCGCTTCGATTCGGTGGATAGAGGAGTGGAGCGATGCGAGCGTTCATCACGGGATGAAATCGCCAAAAATCGCGAAGAGGCCACACTGGTCGCCCGGCAGGGACGCGAGGAGACCGGAAACGCTCTGAGGTCTTTCGGGGACTCCCTTCAAACCAGCATGACCAATATCGCCGGTCTTCTAAAGGCTCAGCTTGACGCATTTGCCGGCCAGCTCTCAATTCTGACGGAGGCAACCGAGAAAAGGCTCGACTCGATGCGGGAGACCATCGAGCATCGGCTGCAAGCGGTGCAGCAGGAAAGCGTAAAACAGCTTTCAATGGTGCGCGACGATTCTTCAGCCAATTCCAAGACCCTGCGCGAAGAGATTTCCATCTCTTAAGAATTTTAATGATTCCATACTAAGGGAATGTCGGATGGCGACACAGCAGAAGGAGCAAATCGAGGCGTTTACCGTCAGGCTGGGCAGGTTGACCGAATCCAACGAAAACCGGCTGGAAGCCCTTCGAAACGCAATAGACGTCAAACTCAAACAGATTCAGGAAGACAACTCCAGGCAGCTCGAACAGATGCGGGCCACCGTTGATGAAAAACTTCAGGGGACCCTCGAAAAAAGACTGGGTGAATCGTTTAAGCAGGTCTCGGAAAGACTGGAGCAGGTCCATAAAGGATTGGGCGAAATGCAGGCCCTGGCGACGGGGGTTGGCGACCTGAAGCGGGTGCTGACCAATGTGAAAACCAGGGGCGTATGGGGGGAAATCCAGCTTGAAGCGCTCCTTGAACAGTTCCTGACGCCGGATCAATTCGAACGAAATGTCGCGACCAGGGAGAATTCCGGGGAAGTGGTGGAATTCGCAGTCCGGTTGCCGGGGCGGGGCGATGAAGACAGCACGGAGGTCGTGTGGCTTCCAATTGACGCAAAATTCCCGATCGAAGATTACCAGAGGCTGGTTGACGCCCAGGAGAATTGCGACCTCCCAGCCGCCGAACAGGCGGCAAAGATGCTGTCGGCCACAATAAAGAATTGCGCAAAAACGATCTGCGACAAATACATCAACCCGCCCGCAACGACTGATTTTGGCATCATGTTTCTTCCTACGGAGGGTCTTTATGCCGAGGTAATCAGGAGGACCTGGCTGGTTGAAAGTCTGCAGCGCGAATGCCGCGTGATCGTAGCGGGACCGACTACTCTGGCCGCTCTTCTGAACAGTCTTCAGATGGGGTTTCGAACGCTTGCCATTCAGAAGCGGTCGAGCGAGGTCTGGAAGCTTCTCGGGGCGGTCAAGACTGAATTCGGGAAATTCGGAACTACCCTCGACGGGGTCAAGAAAAAATTGGATCAGGCGGCCAATACTATGGATGACGCCGCAAAGAGGTCTCGTGCAATAGAGCGGAAGCTGCGCAACGTGCAGGAGCTTCCATCCGAAGAAGCCCAGGTGCTTCTGGGCCCAAACAATTCGGAGCCTGAGCCGGAGGAAATTAATTGATAGCCAACGAAAATATTGACATCCGGTGAATTTAGCGATATAGGCAGGCGGCTTAACGAATATCGGACTGCAAGGATTGGCCGTTCCGAAAAAATGAGGTACGGCAACAAATTTCCGTTACAAGCTGGGTGTAGTTCTCCGGAAATCTCTTCCTGCTTTCTCATTGTAAATCCTGCAATTCCGTTGAGTTCCCGGAAAATTGGACCACCATAAGTGAATGGTGTGTGTTTTTGTGTGGTTTCAACTCGCTCTGCGACGGCTCGGAAAACCTTTATTTCTCAATGGCGGCGGGGCCTCATACGCAATGGCGGCATATTAAGCCGTCGTATGATAAATATTATATAACCGCCCTCCCTTAGCGACACATGAGCGCCTAGCGCGAAGGCCGGCCGCACGACGTGTCTATCATGTGCTATGGGCGGGAGCGGGCGGCCTTGATGGCCCCGAGTTGTCCATTTCCTGGGTTTTCATAGAACTTAGGGCTTGTCCTTAAATAAGCCTCTTAGGGATTGCGCCGGATTTTGAGACTGATTTGGTCGCGAAGATTGAGCAAAACCGCAGGCGTAGTTGTGCTACGTCGAGGATTTTGCGATTGAGGAGCGGCCAAAGCCGGCCAAAAGCCGGATGCGAGCGCAAAGGTTTTATTTACGGACAAGCCCTTAATATCGTCTGGGATACACTGACGCCGCGAGAACGGTGTGCCGGTTTGCAATCTCGCTGTGTAATCGAATTGCCCCAAGGGGGATTGCACCCAATTGCTCGCGGGGGTCTCGATCTTTGTTTTTCTCATCCGGAGTTTCCGGATGGACACTTATCAGCTTAGGAGGATAAGCATGGTTGACGTAGAAACACAGAGTATTCTGGTGGTCGGGGGCGGCATAAGCGGGCTGACGGCCGCCATCGAAGCAGCAGAAGCGGGCCGCGAGGTCTATCTGGTGGAGAAAAAACCTTATCTGGGAGGGCGGGTGGCCCAGCTTCATCAATATTTTCCGAAGCTTTGCCCTCCATATTGCGGCCTCGAACTCAATTTCCGCAGGATAAAAAACAACAGCAGGATTCACTTCTTCACCATGGCTGAAGTGGAATCGGTTTCGGGCCAAAAAGGCGCATGGAATGTCAGGATTAAAATCAATCCCCGCTATGTAAATGAGAAGTGTACCGGCTGTGGCAAATGCTACGATGCGTGCACGATGGAGATCGACAATCCGTTTAATTATGGAATGGATAAGATCAGGGCCGCATACCTTCCGCACGAGATGGCGTTCCCTCAGCGCTTCGTGATCGACCCGGCGCTTGCCAAAAGCCCGGAAGGACAGAAGGTGAAGCAGGCGTGCGAGTATGATGCAATCGAGCTGGACATGCAGGCCAAGACGGTTGAACTAAAAGCCGGGGCCGTAATCTGGGCGACAGGCTGGAACCCCTACGACGCCGGGAAGCTTGATACGCTCGGTTTCGGGACCTGCCCGAACGTCATAACAAACGTTATGATGGAGCGCCTCGCGGCGGGTAACGGCCCAACAAAGGGCAAGATCGTTCGCCCATCGGACGGCAAGGAGCCGCAAACGGTCGGTTTCGTACAATGCGCCGGTTCACGCGACGAGAACAACCTCCCGTTCTGCTCCTCCATCTGCTGCATGGCTTCCATGAAGCAGGCCACTTATGTGCGCGAACAATACCCGGATGCCAAAATATACATCTTCTTCATCGATATTCGCGCAATGGACCGGCTCGAGTCCTTCTACGCCAAACTGAAGGAAGACGGCAACATTGTTTTCTTCAAAGGCAAAGTCGCCAAAATCGAAGAGGACAGCGCAACGAAGAACCTCATCCTCAGGGTCGAGGATACCACGGCGGGCAGCTTGAACCAGATCAACGTCGACCTGGCGGTGCTTGCCACCGGCATGCAGCCTAACACTTCCCTTTCGCCCCTTCCTGCTTTCGCTAAGCGCGACGACTACGGATTCATCTCCTCTCTGGAAGTGACCCCGGGCTTTTTCGCCGCAGGCTGCTCAAGGACCCCGGCGGGCGTTTCCGAATCAGTTCAGGACGGCACGGCTGCAGCGCTCAAAGCCATCCAATCCGTTGGCAGGAGGTAGACTCGATGGACAAAAAAATTGCGGTATATATTTGTGCGGGCTGCGGTATCGGGGAGGCCCTCGACATAGAACAGCTCAGCAAGGTTGCAACTTCCGAATGCAAAGCGGCGGTGTGCAAAAACCATCCGAACCTTTGCAGCTCCGAAGGCGCACAGTTGATAAGGGATGACATCGCAAACGAAGGCGTAAACACCCTGATTGTCGCCGCCTGTTCGCAGCGCGTAATGTACGATGTCTTTAACTTCGAAGGGACCATCCTGGATCGGGTGAACATGCGCGAGCAGGTTGTATGGTGCCATCCGGCAAACGATGAAGACACGCAGATGATGGCCGAAGACTACCTTCGGATGAGTGCCGCCAGGATGAAGCAAACTGAGCCTCCCGAACCGTTCAAACCCGAGCAGGAAATGTCGAAGGACATCCTTGTGGTGGGCGGCGGGACGACCGGTATGACGGCGGCCCTCGAAGTGGCCGCTGCGGGATACTCCGCCGTGCTGGTCGAGAAGGAAAACGAACTCGGCGGTTTTCAGAAAAACGTCTCGAAAAATGTCGTCTTTCCGTTCAAGGACTTGCAGGCCAACGAAATCAACAGGCTGATCGCTGCGGTCAACAGCAACGAAAAGATCAAGGTCCTGACCGGCTCTAAAATTGAAAAGCTCTCCGGCGGCCCCTGTGTTTTCAACGCACGGATCAAGCAGAACGGGTCCACCAGCGATCATAATATCGGCGCGGTGGTCCTTGCTGCGGGCTGGAAGCCCTACGACCCCGAAAAGCTGGACAAAAAGCTCGGGTACGGCGCATCCGCAAACGTCATCACAAACGTGCAGTTCGAAGAACTCGCAAAGTCGGGCAAAATTACAAGGCCGGCGGACGCCAGGGCCCTGAAAACTGTCGCCTTTATTCAGTGCGCCGGCCAGCGCGACCCGAATCATCTGGCTTATTGCTCTTCGATCTGCTGCTTTACCGCCCTCAAGCAGGCCATCCAGGTAAAACAGCAGGACCCCAAAACGAACGTGTTCGTCTTCTACCAGGAGATGCGCACGCCCGGCCAGGGGGAGGATTTCTTCAGAAAGGCCCAGCAGGAGGGCATAATTTTTGTCAGGACCCAGGCGCCCGAAGTTCTCACCACCGGAGGCAAACTCGCCGTGGAAGCTTTTGACGAGCTTCTCGGGGACAGTATCCTCCTTGACGACGTGGACATGGTTGTGCTCGCTACCGGGATGGTGCCGGCCACCGCTTTCGGGGAAGACTTCAAGATGAAGAAGCCCGAAGACGAGGAGAAAAAGGATGAAATGGTCGCCTCGGTCGACTCCATCTTTGTCTCGGACATCCTGAACCTGGAATACCGCCAGGGTCCCGAGCTTCCGGAACTTCAGAACGGGTTCCCCGATTCCCACTTCATCTGTTTCCCATACGAAAGCCGCCGGACCGGTATTTATGCTGCCGGCCCGGTCCGACGTCCCATGGGTATTTCAAACGCCATCGAAGACGCTGCCGGCGCGGCCATGAAGGCCATACAGTGCGTCGAGCTGACCAGCCAGGGCATGGCCGTTCATCCCAGGGTCGGTGACTTGACCTACCCGGAATTTTTCATGCAGCGCTGTACGCAGTGCAAGCGGTGTACGGAAGAGTGTCCGTTCGGCGCGATAAACGAGGACGAAAAAGGAAATCCTCTTCCTCAGCCGACCCGGTGCCGCCGCTGCTCCATTTGTATGGGATCATGCCCCGAGCGCATCATCTCCTTCAAGAATTATTCGGTGGGCATGGTCGGCGATATGATCAAGTCGATCAATGTTCCGGACGAATACGAGGAGAAGCCGCGCATCCTTTTGCTCTGCTGCGAAAACGACGCCTATCCCGCGCTGGATATGACCGGGCTTCGCAGGATGAACTACAACGCGTGGGTTCGCGTAATTCAACTTCGCTGCCTCGGCTCGCTCAACCTGGTGTGGATCGCGGACTCCCTCTCCAAGGGTATCGACGGAATCATGCTGCTGGGGTGTCAGCACGGCGATAATTATCAGTGCCATATGGTCAAAGGCAGCGAACTGGCAAACATTCGGCTCAGCAAGGTCAAGGAAACCCTCGACCGGCTCGTGCTCGAGTCGGATCGCGTCCTGTTCGAGACAGTGTCCATTACCGATTACGATAAGCTTCCCGCTCTGCTCGATAAATTTGCCGAAAGACTTGTCGAAATCGGCCCGAACCCGTACAAGGGATATTAATACCTGGAGGCTAAACGGATGAGCAACAAAGTCGATCCTAATTTGATCAGGGAACTGGAGGAATTCGGGCTAAAGGATGCGAGCAAGTGCTACAACTGCGGGACTTGCACCGCTATCTGCGACCTGGCGACCCCCGAGAACCCTTTTCCGAGGAAACTGGTACGGTACATTCAACTGGGGCAAAAAGAAAAAATCCTGAAATCGCCCGAACCCTGGTTGTGCTATTACTGCGGGGACTGCTCGACCAGGTGCCCGCGAGGGGCCGATCCCGGCGAGACAATGATGGTCTTGCGAAGGTACCTCACATCGCTCTACGATTGGACCGGGTTTGCGCGTAAGTTCTATACTTCCGAGATATTCGAGTTCATTGCCGTCGCAATAGTCGGTATTCTCGTAGGCATTGGACTGCTGGTTTTCCACAGCGGCCCGATAAACTGGACTCATACGGACCTTAACTCCGTATGGCCGTCGGACGGAATCGAAAAGGCCGACCTGTTAATGGCCGCCATTTTGTTGTTTTTCCTGCTGACCAATGTGTACCGCTGCATGAAGGTCGTCATGGGGGATTATTTTACGAAGGTCCCCGTGGGGATGTATTTGAACGAACTGAAGCTCTTCTTCATCAACCTTTTCACTCAGAAACAGTTCGGCAAGTGCAAGGACAGGCAGCAGTGGATTGTCCATCTTGCAATTATGACCGGGTATTCTGCGATCTTCCTGATGGTGGTCGTTTTGGTAAACGGCCTGCCCCTCGGGATCGATTGGCTAAAGTTTCAGCGCGGCTGGGCTTCGCTGGGCGGAAAGACCGAGTACTCGATCTTCCACCCGATCCGGCTGATCGGCTACTATGGCACGTTCGCAATCATGTACGGCACCACGTACGCGCTGATCGGGCGTCTCAGGAAGAGCAAGCCGCAATATAAGAATTCGCATGGGACCGACTGGATGTTCTTGGCCCTGCTCCAGTTGACCACCATGACCGGCATTTTCATCAACTTCACACGCCTTCTTGACTGGCCGATGGCCACCTACGCCATCTACGTCATTCACATGATGGTGGCAATCCCGATGCTAGTTCTCGAAGTGCCGTTCGCCAAATGGGCGCACCTTGCCTACCGCCCGGTCGTCCTTATGCTGCTGAGCATAAAAGGAAAATATATCGCCGAACACGGGCAGGTCGAAGGCGCGGTCCTTGCCGCAAAACCTGCCGCCTGATCCACCACGAACAGCGCGGGGAGCAGTGCTCCCCGCACCCCCCATGGTTTTGGCCTCACGCCCAGGCGCGTGAGGCCAATCGCTCGGCGCAGCGCCAATCTTCAGGACTCGCCAGGTGCCATCTCCAGGCTTCGCCAGGTTTCTGTTCAAAAAGGATGTGTTTTTAGTTCTGGCAAGGAAATCGAGTTCCCCCCTAAAGGGGGGCAGGGGGGATTTTAGTGCGGAGAACGTTTCCCCCACACCCCCCAAGGTGTTGGCCTCACGCGCAGGTGCGTGAGTGCTTCCTGCTCCCTGCTCTCTGCTCCCTAAAATGACCAGCCTCTCTATCGTGGCTGTCATTTTTAATTCTCCTGAGTTTGTTGGTTCCCAACGGATTGCTGTTCAAACCTCCGTGCTCGCCAATATTTTTCAAGAATTCAATCGCGCTTAGTCACCAGTTCTCGAATCCGAGTGTATGGAATCAGGTTATCCAGAGTAGCCGTGGTAAATACTTTTCCATTCAAGCGCAGCAGCAGTTGCCGCATATCCTCTCGCCTTTGCCGAAACCCACGGCCATCGATGCAGGCAATTACCTCATAACTCGGCCGGCCGGCCGCAACATGCTCGTTCCGCTGAGTTTCCAGTTCCTTGATCCGAGCCACTTTGTCTCTGGCTGTCCCGTCATCGCTTGTGATCTTGGCCTCGATTACCGCAATCGGGCTTATTTCGTCAGGAATGCAGAAGTCAGGAGCCTGACCAAAGCCCGGAATCCTTTCCGCCCTCCCTGTCTTTCGGTAGGATACTCCTGCATGGCGCAGACGCTCTTCAACTGCGTTTTCCATAACTTCTCCCACCAATTCAGAAACCGCATCGCGGTGGCCGGCAAACGGACGACCCAGATAGCGCTCGTAAAGTAAGACGGCGTAAGGGACATTTTCTCCGGCAGCATACTTTAGAGAATCAAGACCGCTCTGAGTATCAAACTTAGCCAGGCGGTGAATAAATCCTTCTTGGTCTTCCGGGGCTCCTTTAATGATGTAACTGATGGCAACACTGATGAGATGATCGAGTCTTTCCAGCGTCTTCGGGCGAATTGGCATGATGCGGCCTGCTTTCCGGGCATTCTCGACTCTATTTTGATACCGCGACAGGGCTTTACGAATGTACTCGGGGTCTTCTCGGCACTGTCTGTCGAGAGTCCTGGCAGCACCTTGGGTTACGTCGCTATCCAACTCGGAGCGAGCCATTTCCGCCCATTCCGGCGCGGTCATCCCTAAAATCGATCTGATGACGCCAAAAACCCGGCTGTTTTCCTCTAACGCGCTGTTTACCCTGGTTTGCGAGAAATCCCCAAAAGCATTGCTTGAGCGTTTAAGAATTTCATAGGCGTCCCGGAAGTCGGTGTATTTGGGGAAATCCTTGCCCTTAGGCATGAGGAGAAATTCGGATACCAAATCGGAGAAAACAGCATCGACCATTTCTTCGAGGCGCTGCTGAAGTTCCTCAGGAGAAAGCTCAAAGGGCCGTTTTACTGCCAATAAATTCTTCCCTTCCCAAGAACGGATTCCGTGATTGCCTTGACAAGGCGCTCAGCGTCGAGTTCCTCTCTTAACTTGGCAATTAGTACACCGGCGAGTCCCATCCGTTCCTGGGGTGTGGCCCCTGATTCCCACCCATCTCTGAGTCGGCTGATGGCTGTTCGCGCTATGTGTCCGGCGAGCAGGCACCGGATATCTCCTTCGGTAACCCGAAGGCCGGCTTTTTCGAGAGCTAAGAGATCGCTTTTTAATCTATCCTGGACAACCTCTGATTCAGCGCCAACCTTCACTTTCCGGCACACAAAGACGGAATCGAGAACAGATGATCTGGTTCGGGCTATATGGAGCGAAGCGCCCATTTCAGCCGGAACGGGCAATGTGGCAGTGCAATCGAGTCCGGCGTCCAAAATAGCCACAACTATCGGGATATAGGCATTAGGGTCGTTATGGTGGAAAGTGAAAACGAAAGGTGCTCCCGGCTTCAAGGCCTCGGCATAATGACAGAATATCTTCGACAAACCCCTGGTGAAGTGCTCCAGGCCGCGCCCCATCACCTCGTTGCCGGTCAGTTCTTGCAAGGTCTTGGTCGATGGAGCCTTGAAAGCATCGAACTCATTTCCAAGTACCAGACGCAGCCATACGTAGCAAAAATCCATGAGTTCCGCGTACTGGACGTTGTCAAAATATGGCGGATCGGTAAAAACCCCGTCGAGCGAATCAGGCTCAAGTGGCACTCGTTCCGCAGATAGTGAGTTTATCCAAGCTTCGCGGGCATTGGCTTTGGGAAGCCGTTTTACCTGTTGGGCCTTGATGCTCTCTCCAAGTATGGGGATCAATTCTTTCCGGTGCCCTTTCTGTCTTGTCTCAAAGGGCTGCTGGCAATAATCCTTGGCCCTGCGGTACTTTTCAATGAAGTGGCGGAAAGCTCCCGCCCCGACTTTGGGAATGCCCGGCAAATTGTTCTCACACTGGACTAGTCCCACCGGAAAGCCGTGGACACTGAAAATATCCTGACATTTCAGGGCATATGTATCATAGCGCGCGAGCATGTTCTGATAACGAAGGAAATCGGAGAACACGGTGAGCAGCGCGTGTCTTACCGGCGTCTCTTCAACCACTGAGATTCTCTTAAGCAGTAAACCGAGTCCCAGGAGCTGGCGATCATTGAACATCTCACTGAAGAGTCTATAACCCCATCGGTGGAGGCGTTTCGTTTCATCTCCCAACGGAATGGGAGCCGATGGGATTAAGAACTGAGATTGTCTCTCTTCCAATGTTCGTTTCGCTTCCAGGTATTTCCCAAGGTCCTTTTTATCAGGAGTTTTAAAAAAACGTCCCTGATGATTCGGTTTACAGGCCGGACAATGGTATTCAATGGCCCACATACGGTGCTTGGGCGGGCCGGAAGGGTTTTTCTCCGGATAGGAAAAAACATTGGAGCAGACAGAACAACTCATCTTGTTCTTTTTTGCCGGACCGTCCACAAAGACAGCCTCGCCACAGGCGTAGCATGCTACAGGATGACTTTTGGTTGGCTGCTCTTTGAATTCATTGAGTTCGCCACATTTGTGGCAAACCACGACGTGGTGGGGATGCCGTTCGGCTTCAGCCAGCAAATAGCCGGGGAAAAGATCGTTTAAGGCCCCGCATTCCGGACAGGTTTGGGTTTTCACCCAAATGAAGTATTTGACGTCCGCAAATCTGCCACAGAATTTGCACGTGGTGACATATAAAGAGGCGATTTCTCGCTCTAAATCGCGGATTACCGCTTCGGCATGCTGTCCGAAAGCGTCCAGATCCAGGGGTGCTAACGACTGCCGAACGATCCAGAACGCCATCGGATTGATGTCGGCGCCAACGACGCTAAAACCCAGGCGGTTGGCTTCAAGAATCGGGGTTCCCCCTCCCATGAAAGGGTCTGCTATAACCCCGTTGAACTGGTGGGCTCGCCAGTAATCTTCTTGCAAAGAATTCTCACCGTTAAATTCCGCCAATAGAAGATTACGGAATACTGTACCGGGGCGGCGCGCAAACCATTTATGAATTCCGATGATTGGCCGGTAGTTCTGTTGTATCTGCTTTTCTTTTTGCGCCAGGGACGCGGTAAATTCTATGTCGAAACGAGACTCAAGAGAGCCATAGGCTGGCCCTCGTTCAGGCGGGGGACCATTTTGCCGCCCTGGGTAAACAATAATAGCCTGCCGCATCTTTGCCCCTGTAAATTATCTCAAGAACGGCCGCCGAATGTCTTTCGGAGACCTTCGGTCAGACAGAGCAGACATTAAAATAGCATAGAATCCGTGGGAAAGTGAGTCAAACGGATATTTTCTGCTACACTCGCGTTATCGGGCCTCAATAGAGTGGCCTTGGTGCTCGCGTAACCTTCCGGCGAGAAAGTCAAGTCGAAAACCGCAGATGTAATTGATTGATTCCCAAAAAACAGAAAGCCCGTCTTTGGAGGGCCTCTTTGACACCGAGCCGGCAGAGAAAATCACAGTGGGAAGGGGTCAAGTCTCCGTTTGAGTTGTTTGAGACGACCCTCATTGTGATGCAGCTTCCATGATGGTGTCTATGTCCTGATCGAGATCGGCGTCTGTATAGTCGATATAGGCCTGGGCATTCTTAAAGAATCTGTCCACCTCCCACCGGACGACCAACATACAACGTCTCACCGTAGAGGCGCAGAGGGCGCAGAGGAAAGGTCGGGCCTGGAGATTGGCGCTTCGCCGACCGCTTGGCCTCACGCGCGTGCGCGTGTGGCCAAATCCCCGGGGGGTGCGGGGAGCACGGCTCCCCGCGCTGTTTAGGTGTGCGGTATTGGCTGTTTCGCCATAGAGCCTTCGGAGAACGATTCCTGCATGTTCGCGGAACGCCCGCGTGAAACATGTTCGCGAAAAAAATTTGTCCGGATCACGGTAATCCTCTGGAGCAGTTCCGGCGATAATCTGATAAAGATGGATTGCGAATTCATCCGGATTAAAAGAATGTCCCTCACGCACTTCTTTGCGCGGTGTTGCAACTCTATACCAGGGTTCCATAGGCTTATCTCTTCGATCTACTTCAAAAGTGTTCGAACCTTCAATGCACTTATTGCCACAACCCTTCATGCGGCAAAATTTAACATCTCCAGGACCACTCCACGGTCCAATTCTTCCCTGGCACGGCGAAGAAGTGCTTTATTGACCTCCGCTGAAATGTATTCTTCCCCACAGTTATCGCAGATCATTGCCGGGACTTTTTTGAAAACCAGGGTAGTATGCTCTTTTTCCAAGACAATGGTCACATAACCTTCAACAGTTACGCCATTCTGACAAATTGCACACCTCATTTTTCCCTCCTGGTAAAACCGTTCGTCCATCTGAGAGGATCAGGCACGTAAACCGTAATGATGATGAATTTTCTCTCTGGCGAGTTTATCGCTACAACTACATGCAACTGTTTTCCACTGGACGTTAGGCCACTCAGCAGCAGACTCGGTAATGGGTAATCTTCATCATACCGCTCAACAACACTTCCTGTTTCTAAAATAAGTTCAATATCATCCTCGAAAATATCTCGCTGAAACATTCGTCGCGATGCATGCACCCGGTACACTATGGCGTAGTCGCTTAAATCACCTTCAATGGCATCTCTAAGAATCATTTCCTTCCTCTATACTACCTGAAGACCGGCCAGTGGAAATAGGCTGCAAAGGATATGCAGATGATAGAGGCTTTACCTTGGCACTGCCAGGAGCATTGCATCGATGAGGCGCTTTCTCTTCGCTACCAGTAGGATATAATGCCGAAAGCGCATTTGCAAGCCGCAGAAAGTGGGAGCCTGTCCGCAGCATAAGCCGGCGCAGCCCGGATGTCGTCCGGGCGCAGGTGAGGATATGCATTCAGAATATCTTCTTCCTTCGCCCCCTCGCTCAGCTTCCTCAAGATCAGCTCGACGGGGACCCGTGTCCCGCGAATCACCGGTTTACTGAGCATGATCTTGGGGTTGATTTCGATACGATCATTAATGATCATTTCAGTACCCCCACAGCAACCTGCATCTGACGGGCGAAATTCATCAGGCGCCTGAATGCAAACATCCTTAGGCGCCTCCTTCAACCAAAGAGTGGTTCCATTGCAGCTATCATAGCATGGAGGGTAAATTTACACAAAGGTGCTTTCGTGGTAAGCGTTCACCGCAGGCGCAGAGGAAAGGTTGGGCCTGGAGATTGGCGCTTCGCCGAGCGCTTGGCCCCACGCGCCTGCGCGTGTGGCCAAAACCCCGGGGGGTGCGGGGAGCACGGCTCCCCGCGCTTTTTGTCTTCCCCCTCGCTTTTTAGGGTTATTATCGCTTCCGGATCATTTACTCTTTGGGTGGTGTGATGAGCTTTATGGCAAGATCGCATACGGATCGCAGTGTAGGCCGGTCAACTTGCCCCAACCGCTCTTTGAGCCTTCCCTTGTCTATGCTCCTGAGCTGGTTGAGCATAACCTTTGACGCTTTGTCGAGTCCGCCGGTTATCGGGAGCAGCATTTCACTTCCGTACACTCTGCTTACATTTGAAGTAATCGGCGCAATAATGACCCTGGGCGCATGGTCGTTCATCTCATCGATAGAAATGATCAATGCCGGTCTGACTTTGCCCGACTCGGTGCGGTGCTGCGGATCTAAATCCACCAGGTACACGTCCCCCTGTTTCATTCAGGCCATTCCTCCACGTCGAGTGCGTCCCATTCAGCGGCTTCCTTCCAATACTCTTCATCCTTTGCCATTTCCTGGAAGCTCAGAGCCAATTCCTCGCGCCATTTCGCCTCTTTGATCCTTTCAATTTCACGTTCGAGCAGCTTCGTAACGATCGCACTTTTCTGCCGCCCGGAGACCAGGCTTTCGAACTCTTTCCACACAACTTGCCTGATGCTTAGATTGACCCGCGTTATTCGATTTGCCCGGTTTTCCTGGGTTGCCAACATGGTCGAACTCCTTCGGATATCTTTAGGCCTGACTCCCTGGCGATTGCACGTATCATTACATCTTCATATACAGAAAACAGCCTGCATCTTAGTGTGTATAGTAATGTGACACGAACCCATGGGCAAGCAAAAAATACCTCGCACCGCAGAGGCGCAGAGAACGCAGAGAAAATTAAGGGATTGCAGAATTGAGGAATTGAGGAATTAAATCCATCCCTAAATTCCCTGATAGCCATTTCTGTTAATCCTGTAAATCCTGTAAATCCTGAGCCTCTTGCAAAACTCCGTTTAGGAGTAGGATTGCCTAAAGAATGAGCTTCATCAACGATCTTGTGGTAAGGTGTCGCTGCTCAAAACAAAACCAACCACCGGAGGCGCCAATGAAGCTCGGACAAGCTGTATCATGGTTAACGGGAAACTTGCAACGCAGTTTGTTCCCTCGTCTCGAACAATCTTGGGAAGGTCCCTTAACCGATAAAGAACGACGGCTTGTGAGTATCCTTGAAATAGTTCAGGTTGAGAAACATATCCCAAAGAGTGGATCGACTCAGTGGAAGGGAAGGAAACTCAGGGAACGTGAAGCAATAGCACGCTCTTTTGTGGCAAAGGCCCTCTATGGCCATCCCTTCACCCGGACAACTATTCATGAATTACGGACCACAACCAATTTGCGGCTCATCTGCGGATTTGCAAGAAAATGGGACATCCCCTCAGAATCTACTTTCTCCAGATCGTTTGCCGAATTTGCTCGAAGTGGGCTGGGAGACAGGGTTCATGAAGCTCTGGTAACCCGCAGCTTGAAAGAAGAGATTATTGGCCATATATCCCGAGATTCAACAGCCATAAGGGGTCGTGAGAAACCGGTAAAGAAAGCGCAGAAACCAAAACCTGCACCCAAAAAGAGAGGGCGCCCGAAGAAGGGGGAGAAACGCGAGCCTGAAGAGACTCGTTTGGACCGTCAATGCCGGCAATCGGCCGAAGAAGCATTGAAGGAATTGCCCACTGTGTGCGATGTCGCAACCAGGAGGAATTCCAAAGGTTACATGGAGTACTGGACCGGATTTAAGCTTCATGCCGACGTCAATGATTGTGGTTTGCCGGTAAATGTTGTGCTGACCTCCGCGTCGGTACACGACAGTCAGGTCGCCATTCCTATGATTAAAATGACCAGCGCAAGGGTTGATTATCTCTACGACCTAATGGATCCGGCATATGATGCGCGACAGATCTATGAAGTCAGCAAAGGCCTGGGACATGTCCCTATCATAGAGAAGAACTCCCGCGGCAAAGATGTAGCTCCGATGGCTCCGCACGAAGCGGTCAGGTATAATGAGCGCACGGCAGTGGAGCGCTTCAACAGCCGTATAAAAGAGGAGTTTGGTGCAAAAAACATAATGGTGCGGGGAGCGCAGAAAGTAAAATTACATCTGATGTTTGGCGTTCTGGCGCTCTTTGCCGATCAGTTAATCAAGTTGGCAACTTAGATTTTCAAAGAACACAGGCAAAAAGCAGCCCAGAGGGGACCGGTATGCCCAAGAATCCATAAAACTTGCTCATAAATCGAGAATCGCAACTAACAAATAGAGGTTCTCTTTCAAAACGTCTGTTTCACGACAATAAATCAATCTGTCCGCTCAGTTCTCAGGCATTTTGCAAGAGGCTCTCCTGTCAAAGTGGTTTTACCTCTGCGCCTCTGCGGTGCATGCTTGCGTCTTTTCAGACCTCCGGATTGCCGCAGACCTGTTGCATTTTTTTTAGATGTTTAAATTATCTCTTGTAAACCGGACCGGGTTGCGAGTAGGAAGCTTCAGGGCGTAAGCCGCATAACGCAAGCCTGAGGAAGGGGCGGTACGTCTGAGCGTGGGGATCGGTTTTTTCACCGATTCGTTTTCCGGTCTCCGTAATAGAATTCACCTGAGTCGAGGATTAGCGAAAATGGCAAAAGAACCTCAGATCGTACACTCTTTCCCCAAAAATCCCCTCGAGGAAGTCAGATCGTCGATAACTTATTTCAAGGGGAAGCAGTATGTGGACTTACGCATCTATTACAAAGGCGATGACGGAGAGTTTCATCCGTCCAAGAAGGGGCTGACCGTATCGGTGGAACTTTTCCCGGAGCTTGAGACCGGCCTCCAAAAGCTCAAGGAAGCCTTGGATAACCAGTAGAGGGTGTTGACCGCAGTCTCTTATGACCCGCGGGGCGCGCCCTGAACAATGAAAATCAGAGCGGCGATGCGTGCCTGTAGACGCGCTTTACATGCACGTTGGAGATCAGGGCCATGAAGTCCTTGCCTTGCTCGAAATTGACCTTGATGGACCTGTTGTCTATTTCCATGTATCTCGAAAGCACTTTAATTATATCATTCTTAACCGCTTCCATCATGTCGGGCGTGATATCAACCCTATCGTGCATCAGAACGAACTGCATCCTCTTGTGGGCGATATGCCCGCTCGGTCCGTCTCCCAAAAAGCGCCGCAAAATACCCAGCATTGGCCTGTCTCCTTTCAGTTCCAGATAAGCTGTTTCACGCGGCCCATAAATCCGTGGGACCCCTCTCCATCCAGTGGAACGTTTTCACCGTTGAGGCGAGCGGCCATGCGTATGAAAGCGGCCCCGGCCTTGCTGGTCCTGTCGTGAGCAAGCGGGACTCCGCGATTGGTGGACACTACCACTTCGTCGCTTTCCGGGACAACCCCCAGAAGCGGAACGGAAAGCAGGGAAATGATGTCCTGGGTGGACATCATATCGCCCTTCTTGACCATTTTCGCGTTAAGCCTGTTGATAATGAGGCTGATGTGTTTGAGCATCGCGGCTTCGAGAAGCCCGATCACCCGGTCGGCGTCCCGGATGGCGGAGACTTCGGGCGTAGTTACAACCAGCGCGGTATCGGCGCCGGCGATTGCGTTTTTGAACCCCTGTTCTATCCCCGCAGGGCAGTCGATCAGCACGTAGTCATATTCGGCGGCGAGGGTCGAGCACAGTTCTTTCATCTGCTCCGGGCTTATCGAACTTTTTTCCCTGGTTTGGGCCGCCGGAATCATGAAAAGGTTTGGGAGCTTTCTGTCCCGGATCATTGCCTGTTCTTTACGGCATTTGCCTTCGATGATGTCGACCAGGTTGTAGACGATCCGGTTTTCCAGCCCCATAACGACATCAAGATTGCGCAAGCCTATGTCCGTGTCGACCATCACGACATTGTACTTCTTCTTAGCCAGTGACGTCCCCAGGTTGGCTACGGTAGTAGTCTTGCCGACCCCTCCCTTGCCAGAAGTAACCACAATTATTTTGCCAGCCATAGCTCACCTATAATTTAGTCGAAAACCGGTTTCCGTGCGCAGCCCCTTGTCCGACCTCAACCATTGCATTCTCACAGACAGATAACCTGGATGACGCCGTTTTGAATCTCAGCCACCTCGAACCTGGCCGGTACAGGCTTTGCCCCCCGTGGGGGAACCGCCACCAGGTCTGCGATCCTTATCTGATGGGGCTCGATGCTCAACGCCCAAATCCGCGCGGCCCTCTCGCCTCCGGCCCCGGCATGTGCGAGCCCCCGCAGAGCGCCGAAAACGACAACGTCACCCTCGGCAATAATTTCCGCACCCGGATTTACATCTCCCAGGACGACACAGTCCGATGGCGAGACGATCCGCACGCCCGACCGGCATGTATTGCGGACAATGAGG
The DNA here is from genome assembly GCA_963757915.1 of uncultured delta proteobacterium. GTDB lineage: Bacteria > Desulfobacterota > Syntrophobacteria > Syntrophobacterales > Syntrophobacteraceae > SbD1. Next base: position 79,929 of record CAVWTD010000019.1, read on the forward strand.
GGAGCGTGGTTTTCGGGGGGCCCGTGGCGGGCGCCTTTCGATCCGAAGCGGGGTTTTCGCCCCTCTTCCGCCACTGAGAATGAAAGTTCATCGCTAAGCCGCACCTCCACCACTTTAACCTTGGACTTTTCGTACAGCTTCTCATAGAGCAGGGAGATCTCGTCGGTGCGCATCGGCCTGGTCCTGAGATCCAGAACCATCTCAGTTTTTTGGAAAAAATTACGCGACTGATCCAGCCGCTCATCCATGAAGGCCACGATGGCATCCAGGGATGCGGCCGGGTCCGGGACAATCGTGAAACCGTTGCGGTCGGCTTTCACCTGTACGGTCGGCGGCGCCTTCTCACTCGTATCATGAGCGCGCTCTTTCGCCCGGGGCCGTTGCCCTCCCTCGTCAGATGGCACATTTGGTGACCGGTTGCCTTTGGCTAAGGACATGACATTTGCCCATCGAACCTTAAAATGGCGAAAAAGGCAATAACATCCATATGATGTGTGGTCATTACAGTTGGTTCAAGACGGCTTGGGAAAATTGGTCTCCCCCCCAATTGTAAAATACTTTACTCTAAATTTATGCCGGAGGGCAATACCCAACTTTTCAGTTGAATCCAGTTTTCGACCCGAATGAAACCGTCCGCCGGTTCATTGCGGTTCCAGGGCTGGTCGAAAAGAAAAGGCTCTATTCCAGCCTCCTTTAAGCGCCGGCAGGTTTCGATCCTGTCATCGACAAAATAGCGGATTTCGAGTCCATTCAGGATGTCGAGCTTGGTTTCGGGAGCGCCGGAGGCTATTACCGTTATTCTTTCAGGCGGCACACGGGGCAAAACGGTAAAAAGCCATTGCGTAATCGGCTCCGGGTGGAGGCGGGCCGTGATGAACCGCAGAGGCGCCACCACGGAGAGTTCCATGAGCACTTCCGGTGCGTCCGTAACAGGAGGGATCTGCATGGTGTGCCGGTCGTCGAGCGTCAGGCGGATGAGGTCGTCTATAATCTGCCTTTCCAGGCCGAGGCACTCATAGAGGTTGTAGCAGAGCATGTCCTGCTGGGAAAGATGAGTAAGTCCGTACCTTTCGTGGGCGAGCCTGACGAACACGGCCATCGTGTCGGCCACCACCCCGTCAATGTCGAAGGCAAGCAGGCAAGGATCTATCGGGGCAGGGCGGGGCGCTGTCATTCATATTCTTTCGTAATGCAGGCCAAAGCGGGTTCATCGAAACGGAACGAGATTTCATATACGCCCTCATCGAGTGTTGAATGCACGGCGTAACCTACGCCGTTGAACACTGTGCGCATAGCAATGTTGGCGGCAAGCACGAAGGCCAAAAATCCCGTAATACCTATAGTCTTTGCAATTTCGCATAGATAATGGATAAGAAAAGTCCCGATTCCTCTGCCCTGCCAGTCTGATGAGACCGCAAAATCCACCTCGGCGAAGTTCGACTTCTGGTCCAGGATGTACCTGCCAATCCCGATGATCTTTTCGGCGCCGATTTCTCCCGTAACAGCCACAATTGCCATAACGTGTTCGTAATCGATATTGCACATGGCCTGGATGTTTCTATGCGGGAAGGCCTTCATTGCGGAAAGGAAACGGTAATAGATGTCTTCGGAGGGAAGCGAATAGAAAAACTCCTGAAGCGCCCGCTCATCGGTGGGCTTGATGGGACGGAAAAAAACCGTCTCGTCCGGCGGAAACACCTGGTGGGTTTCCCACTGGCCTGGATAGAGGGGTTCGTAAATGGGAGGAAGGATCTGGTCTTCGTAGACATAATGGATGCTTTTGGCCTCAGCGAGCAACTGCTCGCGGAATCGCGGATGGGCTATGTTGATAAGGGCCAGCGCACGCTCGCGGATGGTCTTGCCATGCAGATAGGCGATTCCAAATTCCGTAACGATATAACGCACGGTACTGCGTGGACTGACTACGCCGGCCCCGTTTGTCAGATGGCTCACAATTCGTGACTTGCGCCCATCGGGACTCGTGGACGGCAGCACGATGATAGTTTTGCCCCCGTTCGCGCTCGATGCCCCGTGCATAAAATCCACATAGCCCCCGATTCCGCTGTAAACCTTGTGGCCAATCGAATCGGCGCATATCTGACCGCTGAGGTCTATCTCCAGGGCTGAATTGATGGCCACCATCCGGTCAAAGCGGCTTATCAGCTTGCGGTCGTTCACATATTCCGTCGGGTAGATCTCGACTTCGGGGTTGTTGTCCACAAAATCGTAGAGTTCCCGGCTTCCCATGCATAAGCTCGCCACGATCTTTCCCTGGTCTGCGGTTTTGCGCAGGCCTGTTACGGCCCCGGTGCGGATGAGATGCAGGTGCGAGTCGGTAAGGATCTCCGTGTGGATCCCAAGGTCATTCTTGGCTTCGAGGTATCTCAGGACCATACTGGGGATCCTTCCGATCCCCGTCTGAATGGTTGAGCCGTCCTCGATCAGTGCGGAAATATATTTGGCTATCCTTTCGGCGACCGCGCTCCGCTCCCGGAAAACGATCTCGAGCAGCGGTTCATCATGTTCCACACAATATTGAATCTGAGATAAATGCAGGAAGCTGTCCCCGAGGGTCCTCGGCATTTGACGATTTATCTGGGCGATAACTATATTGGCCGATTCGACGGCGCTCTTGTCCGTGCCCACCGATATTCCCATCGAACAGAAACCATGTTCATCGGGAGGCGTTACCTGGACCATTGCGATGTCTAACCTGGACAGAGGTTTTTCTTTGAAAAGACGGGGTATGGAAGAAAAATAAATGGGGATGTAGTCGGCTAAACCGTCATTGACAGCGTGTCTGGATCTTGGCCCTATAAAAAAGGTCTTGAGCCGCGCGTTTTGCTCAAAACGTCTCCAGTCCTCCGGAAGGGACCCCATGGAGAGATTCTGGATTATTTCGATATCGCGGTGTCTCGGCAAAACCTCCATCAAACAACGCACCAGGTGCTGAGGTTCCCCGCAGCCGGTCCCGATATAGAGCCGGTTTCCGTCGCGCAGTATTTCGCGCAATATCTCATCTGCACTGCGTTTTTTTTCCCGGGCTCGCGCCCTCCAGTGCTTCATACACTCTGATTCTCCGCCAACATGAGATTGCCGAAATAGACTTTTTGGGAAAACCGGCCCGTGCAATAGCTGAACTTTTTTATAGCATACAGCTTCGAAAAAAGGGATTACTTAATGCGGGAAGGGCACGAATAGGCTAAAATGATTACTCTGTAAAATCGGGTAGATAAATTGGCATAGCGTCAATCCGGAATCTCCGGATTCGATTGGTTGGTTGAAACTGCCGGGCTGATGAGAAGGAACCGATGATGCGTATCGCAATGGGGCAGATCGATCCTTTGGTTGGAGACCTCGAGGGCAACACGCGCGAAATATGCGAATTTATTGAAATAGCGAAAAAGGCCAACGCCGAACTGGTCATTTTCCCTGAATTGTCCATAATGGGATACCCGCCGCGTGATCTTCTCGATAAACAGGGTTTTGTAACCGACAGTCTTCGTTACTGGGAGCGCATAGCGAACGCCGGCAAAGGTATTGGGGTCATCTTTGGAGCGGTTTCGGTCAATGAAGGGCGCGGAAAGCCCTACCACAATTCCGCAGTGTTTTATGATGACGGCAAGCTCCGTGGCACCGCCCATAAGATGCTCCTGCCCTCCTATGATGTTTTCGATGAGGAGAGATATTTCGAACCCGGCAAAACGGCCGCGTGGGTCGATTTCAGGGGCAAGCGGATCGGCATTACGATTTGCGAAGACGCATGGAACGTTCCGGGTTATCTTCCCGGTCCTCTCTATAGTGTAGATCCGGTGGGTGAATTGGCGAAAGCCTCGGTCGATCTGATTGTAAATATTTCCGCATCTCCCTATCACGTAGGCAAGCCGCACTGGGTTGGCCAACTGCTGAAGACCCAGGCTGCCTGCGCTGGCGCCCCAATAGTTTATGTCAACCAGGTTGGCGGCAACGACGAGTTGATTTTCCATGGCCACAGCATGATCTGGGATGAAAAGGGCCGCCTTTGCGCTACAGGCGCCGATTTCGCGGAGGATCTGGTCGTCTATGACACGGGCGGGGGCGATTGTGAACTGCATGCGGCTGACTATGACCACGTCTCCGAGGTGATCGGAGCGCTCACCCTGGGGTTGGGCGACTATGCCCGCAAGTGCTCTTTCAAGCAGGCGGTGATCGGGCTCAGCGGCGGAGTGGATTCCGCGCTGACGGCTTGCCTGGCGGCAATTGCACTGGGCGCCGAGAACGTTCTGGGCGTCTCGATGCCCGGTCCTTTTAACGCTCCCGAAAGCCTTGCCGATGCGCGTGAATTAGCCGCCCGGCTTGGAATCGGCTTCGAGGTGATTGCGATCGATGAGCTTTTTTCGACCGCGCTCAAATCTTTGAAACCGATTTTTAACGATTTGCCGCACGACTTCACCGAAGAAAATCTCCAGGCGCGTCTCAGGGGTATGGTGCTGATGTCCATTTCCAACAAGTTCGGCAGGCTCCTTCTGAGTACGGGCAATAAATCGGAAATAGCCGTCGGATATTGTACGCTCTACGGGGATATGAACGGTGGGCTTGCGGTTTTGGGCGATGTTCCCAAAACTATGGTCTATGAACTTGCCCACAGATTAAACGATGAACATGGATGGATCCCGGAGCGCATACTCACGCGCGCTCCCTCTGCGGAGTTGCGGCCAAATCAGACGGACCAGGACACGCTTCCGCCTTACGAAATTTTGGACGCTATTCTGGCCGAATTTGTGGAGCAGCGCCTTCCGGTAAAGCAGATAATAGCCAGAGGGTTTGATCCGGAAACCGTGAGATGGGTGGTAAGGCGGGTCGAACTCAACGAATACAAGCGCTGGCAGGCGCCCCCGATATTGAGAGTTACAACTAAGGCCTTCGGGATCGGCAGGCGCAATCCGATCGCGCAGGGATATATCGAGACCTGAAGTACATTTTTGTTGTTTTTGTGCGGTAAATTTTTTCGAAAACTGGTTTTGACTTCAAAGGCGGGGAACAAAAATGAAAAAAATCGAAGCGGTTATCAAGCCATTCAGGCTCGACGATGTGAAAGAAAGGCTGGCGAGCCTGGGAATCAAAGGAATGACGGTGTCCGAGGTGAAGGGTTTCGGGCGGCAGAAGGGGCACACGGAAGTTTACCGAGGTGCTGAGTATGTGGTTGATTTTCTTCCTAAAATTAAAATAGAAGTGGTCGTTCCCGACTGGCAGTTGCCAGAGGTTGCGGCCGCAATTCGTGAGTCGGCGAATACGGGCAAAATCGGAGATGGCAAGATTTTTGTTATACCTGTTGAGGAATGTATTCGCATCCGGACCGGCGAGACCGGAGAAGACGCGCTTTAGATGATCCGATAGAGACTACTAAAGGGTCTGCCCTGGCTGGTCTGATCGTTAGATTGTATAGAAAAAATCATGGTCCAACGATCAAATTTAACTCGAAAACTCAAAGATCTGCGGGATCATTTCGTTCAGGAATGCCGCGCGGATGTTCCAGGGCTGCTGGCGGCGCGCACCTATTCGTCCAACCTGCAAGAGGCCCTGGGCAGCGCGTTCAGCGAACATTCGGTGCCACGGGAAGGTTGGGCTTTGGTTGCCGTAGGCGGCTTCGGCCGTGGTGAACTCAGCTTCGCCTCCGACCTCGATCTTCTCTTCCTTTATAAAAAACGGCTTCCTGCATTTCTGTCGGAACTGGTTCACTATCTCGTGTACGGCTTGTGGGACAGCGCGTTCGAAGTCGGACACGCCACCGCTTCTGTTTCTATGGTCCGCAACATGGTTCAGAACGATTTCTCCATTCTGACCAACTACCTGGAAGCTCGGCTGGTTGTGGGAGACGCCGAGTTTTTCAATGAGTGGCAAAGGTCCTTTCTCAAGTTATTCGGCAATCCCGGCAGACGGCGGCGGTTTCTTCAGAATCTGATTGCGTATAGAGCGGCAAGACTCCATCAGTATGGTGAAAGCCCCTATCTGCTGGAGCCTAACGTTAAAGATGGCGTGGGAGGTCTGCGCGACCTGCATACGATCAGGTGGGCGGGAATTGTGTACCTTAACGATCCCTCGCTGGAAGCAATGCTCAAGAATGAATGGCTTATGGATGTCGAGAAACTCTGGCTCGAGCAGTCATACGATTTCCTGTGGCGGGTAAGGCTTCAACTGCACCAGTCGAGTGGAAGAAGGCAGGACCGGCTGCTTTTTCCGGAGCAGGAACAGATTGCGGGGCGAATGGGCTGCATGGCAGGTACGGAAGGTTCTGCCGTTGAGGGTTTCATGCGCCTGTATTACCGCTGCACTTCGCGCGTGCGCAGAACCACCTCCTTTTTTCTGGAAAGACTCGAAGAGTCCCAGAGGAGGTTTCGCCGCTTTCATCTGCGCAGGCGAATCCTGCCGGGTCCATTTCTGCTGGAAGGTAAGCACCTTCACTTTATGGAACCGGAATGGGTGAGGAAAGATCCGCTTCTGCTCATGCGATTCTTCTGGCAAGCGGCGCGTTCCAAAGCTCATTTTCACCACAATGCGGGAAAAATAATCCGGGAAAATCTGGGTGGGTTTGGAGAGCGCGAAAGGCGAAATCCCGAGGCAATAAATCAGTTCTTCGATATCTTGCTGGACCCGCAATACTCGTTCCATGTCCTTAAGACCATGCTGGAAACAGCCTTTCTGCAGGCATTCATCCCGGAATTCTCTGCGGTGCGTTATCGGGTCCAAAATGACGTTTATCATGTCTATACTGTTGATGAGCACCTGCTGCGAACGGTCCGCGAACTTCATCTTATTGAAGCGGGCGAGGTCAATGGCGAAGAGCCGCTGAAGAGCGCCGGAGAGCTGATAGAGTCCCGAAGAGCGGCGTATTCTCTACCTGGCCGCGCTTCTGCACGACATTGGGAAGGGGCGGGGAAAGAATCACTCGATGCACGGCGCCATGATGGCCGGAGAAATCGCGGTAAGGATGGGGTTGAGCGACACGCAGAGAAATCTGCTTTGTTTCTTGATCGAACATCACCTTATTCTTGCCGAAACTGCGCTCAAGCGGGATTTGATGGACGAAAAGCCTGTAGCGCAGTGCGCGGTAACCATCAAGGATCGCCGGCGCCTGCTTTTGCTCTATATGCTTACTGTCGCCGACAGTCGCGCGACCGGAACGGAGGCATGGAACACCTGGAAAGCGTCCCTGCTAAGAGAACTCTTCTTCAAGGTTGACAGGCTGCTGCTGCGGAAGGACCTCGAACCGGAGGACACCGAGGCGCGCACCGCGCAAACGCAGAGAGAAGTTTTGGCCCTTTTGCCCGACCCGGCTGAAAGCGAAAGGCTGTCCGGATGGATGGAGAGGCTGCCTTTCAGGTATTTGCTCTCTCAGCATCCGCAGGAGATTCTAAAGCACTATGAGATGGAAAAGCAACTGACGCACCGCTCGGTTTGCTTCATGGCGGAACCGCTTGAAGGCGAGATGTGGCAGACCACGGTCGTAACACGTGATCGACCGGGGCTGTTTGCTCTAATTACCGGTGTTCTGTGGGCAAGAGGGTTGAATATCCTCTCCGCCGACATCTATACCCGCGAACCCGGTGTGGCCTGCGATATCCTGCGTGTCGAGCGGATTCCCGACCCTCTTCATCGTGAAGAACTGTGGGTCAAGGTGGAAAGCGATCTGGTTCGCGCCCTTGCCGATTCATCCTATCTTGACGAAATACTGGAAAACAGGCGCAGGCCATCGGTTCTGGAGGCTGAAGTGCCATCCGCGCAAAGAGGATAAGGTCATAATCGACGAGGAAGCTTCGGACTTCTACACACTGATCGAAGTATATACCTGGGACCGGCCGGGCGTGCTGCACACGATCACCAACGCCCTGTTCGAACTGGATATAAATATTCAACTTGCTAAGATATCCACACCCGGAGCGCAGGTTGTCGATATCTTTTACGTCACCGACTTGAGCGGCGAGAAGCTGATTAGCCACGACAAGCATGAACAGGTAAGAGAAAAGCTCCTTGGGTGCCTGTCTGAGGTCTGCTGACCGTCCATGTTTGGCCCGATTTTCTAAGGTTGTGCGCCAGAGGTACATTTTTGTTCGAAACCGAACTGACCTCTTGTATAAGAAATTCGATAGAATTTTCGAGTAATTACAGTTTTAAATGTCCTTTAGGCATGTTCTTTCACGTTTCTACGGTCCTTTGCGTAACAAAAATGTTTTTTTCTGAGGCCGGGTCAGAATTTATTAACCATTTGTCTCGGGCTCGGAATTGTTAAGATGCCCTCGATCAGAGGGGGCGGGAAGGGGGCAGGAAGAAAATTGTTGACGTTGGCAGGCAAATTGCCTAGACATTCCGGATTGAGGCGTTCAATCCCCATTTCGAAAACTCACAGGAGGACAATATGACCCCAAAAGAAGTTCTGGCTTTTGCAAAAAAGAACGACGCCAAGGTAGTGGATTTCAAGTTCATGGACTTTATCGGGATATGGCAGCATTTTTCAGTTCCGATCGCAGAATTGGGCGAAAGCGACTTCGAAGGCGGCTACGGTTTCGATGGATCCAGCATCCGGGGATGGCAGCCGATACACGCCAGTGACATGCTGATTATTCCGGACCCGGCGACGGCGGTGATGGAGCCGTTCACAGCCGACTCAACCCTTACGATGATCTGCAATATAGTCGATCCTGTGACGAAGGAAAAATATACGCGCGATCCCAGAAACATCGCTCAGAAGGCTGAAGAATACCTTAAGTTTACAGGGATCGGCGATATGGCCTGGTTCGGCCCGGAAGCGGAATTCTTCATCTTTGACGATATCCGGTTCGACAGCTCATATAACTTCAGCTACTACTACATCGATTCCGTAGAGGGTCAGTGGAACTCCGGAAGGATCGAGAACCCGAACCTCGGATACAAGCCCCGATACAAAGAGGGATATTTTCCTGTGCCTCCGATGGATTCTCAACAGGACATCCGTTCCGAGATGATCCTGACAATGGAAAAAGTCGGTGTGCGCACGGAATGTCATCACCACGAGGTCGCCACGGCCGGTCAGGCTGAAATCGATATGAAGGCGGCCCCCCTTGTTAAGATGGCCGACAACCTGGCGTGGTACAAATATGTTCTAAAAAATGTCGCCAAGAAATATGGCAAGACAGTTACCCTTATGCCTAAGCCGCTTTATGGCGACAACGGCACGGGCATGCACACACATTTCAGCCTCTGGAAAGAAGGCAAGCCGCTATTTGCCGGCGACAAGTACGGCGGACTGAGCCAAATGGCCCTGTGGGCGGCAGGCGGACTTCTTAAACATGCACCGGCGCTGTGCGCCATAACCAACCCGACCACCAATTCGTACAAGAGGCTTGTCCCCGGATATGAAGCCCCGGTGAACCTGGCTTACTCGAGCCGCAACCGCAGCGCAGGCATCCGTATTCCGATGTATTCGCCTTCTCCGAAGCTCAAAAGGCTCGAGGTTCGCTTCCCGGATCCGTCATGCAACGGCTACCTCTGTTTCGCCGCTTTGCTTATGGCCGCCCTTGACGGCATCGAAAACCGGATCGATCCTGGCGAGCCCCTCGATGCGGACATCTACGCATTAAGTCCGGAAGAGGCGGCAAAAGTTCCCTCGACTCCGGGATCGCTCGAAGAATCTCTCAAGGCGCTCGAAAAAGACCACGAGTTCCTGCTGAAGGGCGACGTTTTCACCCAGGATGTCATCGACATGTGGATCGAATACAAGACCCTGAATGAAGTGGACGTTGTGCGCATGCGGCCGCATCCCATGGAATTCAAGCTCTACTTCGACATATAAGTTGATGAGGTCTGGTTTTTGAGTTCGGGCTTTTGCAGGATTTGCGGGGCGCGGATTTGATATGAGAAATCCTCCGGGTTGGTTTAGAATCCCAGCCCGGAGGATTTTTATTTTCTATAAGGTCATAGCCGATATGGAACCACGGATGAACGCGGATAGACACGGATTGCTGAAGAGGATTGTCCTGTGAGACCCACGGATAAACACAGCACGAAAGGAAATATCTACTCAGCTATGCCTGACCGTTTCCCGGAGGAAATCATGGAAACATTGGTCAGTTCGGGAAGGGTGAGAATCCAAAAAATCATATCTGACTCTCATGCTTCGCCGGAAAGTTTCTGGTACGATCAGGACGAAAACGAATGGGTCCTGCTACTGAAGGGCAGCGCCGCATTGAGATTTGAGGAAAAAGAAGGTCTCGTGCTTTTGGAACCCGGCGACTGGGTCGATATCCCGGCCCATGTGAGGCACCGGGTGGAATGGACCGACCCGAAGCAAAAGACTGTGTGGCTGGCGGTGTTTTATTGACCAATGAGTTCAGGATTACCCGGAAAGACTGAATTTGCCGCACAAAAGGCACAAAGGGGGGCCTACTCAATGCACCCTTTAATCTTTTATTTTCGGGTTTCTGAAATTCGTGCTGCCGGGTAGTCTAAACTTGAACTCTACTGCCGAGGGGTCATCAGGAACAGGGCTATACGGTTCCCTGACCTCATATTTGCCTTTCGGGGCCATGTCGCCAATATTGAGAGTTCGTCGCCACAAAATCTGGGTCTCCGCCCGATTGGTCGTCCACATATCCATTCTAACGGACTTGAGGGGGTGATCCGATATGTTGATTATGTAACCGGTGACATAGCCGTCCTGAGTAAACTCGAAATCCCTGTAAACCAGGTTCTTGTTTGTCGTTCCGTCGCTATTATCTACCGTCCCGTCGCTATAGAATGATTTAGCGGTGGCGTGAAGGGGAAAGAGAAGGAAGTTCAGCAGCAAAAATCCAATAATCCATTTCATCTTTATCAAACGTTTCTCCTCTATTTTGAAATAGGCCAGGTGTCCCCCGGGAAGCCGGTCCAAAAGCGAGGGCGGGATCAGCAGCATTTGCTTTCGGCCCCAAGAGTTAAATATCAGTTTCCTTATTGCAAGTCATATTAGCATAGAATGGCTCTCAACGCAATTCCTCAGGCAATTTTCCAGACCGCCGGCTTCATCGAAAGATGCTTGTAGAGGCGAGGAGTGGCGGCAATTACTCGGGATTTGGCGTGGAAGTCCTAATCCTTGGCAACTAACACTACTTCGTCAAGTACCGTAGGGTGGGCAAACGCCAAGTGTTGCCCACCGCGAAATGGTGGGCACGATGAAACCGTACCCACCCTACAGCTATGTGTAAAGGTTTGCGTGATGACTTAACCTTGTAGTGCTAATACGAATTCGCGTTCAAAATGCATCCAAAACGATGGGTTTCGTCCCGCCTGGCGGGACTCCACCCATCCTACAAATCCAGCTGTCCATCGCTCGTAGGATGGGTGGAACTCGCAGGATGGGTGGAGCGAAGCCGGAATCCAGCGTCTTTTCGGTTGGTTAAAAGGCCCGGCCCGTTGAGTAATAATTCAAGCAAATTCAAACCATTGGCTTGGGTCGGACTCCGTTGGCCCCTAGGGTCGTTGTTTGGACAGTTTGCAGTAAATAACGACCGATGGTAATCTTGAAACCGGGTTCGTGAAACTCGGTTTTTTGCTTTGCAGGGAAACGAAGACGGGATAATCTTGACAGATTAATTGTATTAACTATAATGGTAATATAGATTATAATAACTGATAGAGCTATAAGGACATAAAAATGCTTAAAAAAATCTCGGCCATGAAGGTCCGGCAGAATCTCGGCCAAGTGATGAACGAAGTGACTCTGCGGGGCGATGACTACATTGTGGAACGGGCAGGGAAGCCGATGGTGGCCATCATTCCTATGGAAAAATACCGGAAGATTCAAGGGGATCTTGACGAATTTTGGGGAGAAGTAAAAAGCTTTCAGCAGAGCATCAGGGATGTTGACCCCAATGAGCTGGACTCGGCCATCGAGAAAGCAGTTTTAGCAGCCAAGAAAGTGACCGCTAAAAAACTTAAAGCCCGAAGAAGCAAATGATAAGAGTCGTCCTCGATGCGAACCAATACGTGAGTGCGCTCTTAAAGCCGCATTCCAACCCCGCCAAGATTGTTCGGTTCGTTTACGAAGGAGACCTGACTTTGCTGCTTTCTCCTGCTATTCTGGATGAGCTGCGGCAGGTGCTGACCTATCCCAAGATCAAAAAGCTGCACCGCCGCACACCGGAAGAAATCGAGCGATTTTTTCGGAAGTTGGAGAGAATTGCGGTAACGACCCCTGGGATACTGAGCGTTTCCGCCATCGTCGATGACCCCTCCGACAACATCTACCTTGCGTGTGCCGTTGAAGGCAGCGCCGGCTTCATTGTTTCCGGTGACCACCACCTGACTGACCTGAAAACCTTCCGTGGTATTCCCATTGTGAACCCGGCTACCTTCTTGAAGCTGATAGCGGAGCTTTGTGGAAAAGGTGAGAAGTGAACTCAGAATACGGGCAAAGAGACGCCGGATTTTTGGACATGCGGAAGAGCGTGAACTCCGGGAATCACAGCTTTCTTACAGCGAGGATTTCTGGGTGGAAAACGGGAGTCTAGGCAACGGGAATGCGCTTTACTGGAGCATTAGTCAGGAAGATGTGGCTAAGCATATGCCAAAAATTAAGGGATTTAGGGATTAATTCCTAAATTCCCAAATTACTAAATCCCTAAATCCTCAGCTATTTCCGTTAATCCTGTAAATCCTGTCTTGCAAAGCTCTTCTCTCCTTGACCGGACTATGTCCCATACTCTGCGTCTTTGCGGTGAATTCTTACCCGGTAAGCATAATCCACATTGAGCGAAACCACGTCGAATTCGCTTTCCACCTGGCCGTGCAGCAGATAGGCATGGCTCATGTCGAGTTCCTGGCAAAATCGCCTGAATGGTTTCGGGAAAAAAACCGTCTCGAAGATTCCCGTTTTATCTTCAAAGGTAAAAAACTCCATTTCTTCCCCTTCCCTGGTCAAGACTTCCTTGCGCGTGACGGGCCACCCTTTCATGCGGATTTTTTTCCCGGCGTGTGCGGCCATATCGGATGCCGGAACGATCGTGCACAACCCGCTGGCCGGGAGAGGCGCCGCCGAAGGCAGCGCCAGATCTTGGCTGCGGCCCAGCCGCCCGAAGCGAGCGGAAAAACGGCTCGGCCAGTTCAAGAGGATGGACCGAGAGGGGAAATCCCAGCGTTTCTGATTCATGCGCCCATTTCTGGCGGTCGGAAAAATCCGGCAGGGCAGGGACCTTGATGGAGGACTGAGGACTGAGGACTGAGGACTGAGTGCGAAGGAAGGATGACTGAGGACGGGAGGCGGAGGACGAAGGGCGGAAGATGCAGGTCTGAGACGTCTGCGGCGCGCGGGACCCATTCAGCCAGGCTTCGATAAACCAGAGAATTTGCGGGCGGTTGAAGGCCCCGGAAATGGAGTCCATGGCGCCGCTTCTGGCAAGTATAGCGGAGTCCGGGGCAGATATGGAGAGGCCGTTTTGCCCTTTCAGTCGATCGAGAAAGTCCTCGATTGATGAAAAAGGTCCCCCCTGGCTTCTTTCTCTGAGGATGGCTTCTATGGCGCTCTTCCTTATTGCCTGAAGCTGTTGCAAACCTGTTCGTATCGTTTTCCCGCTGCCGGTGTAGTGCAGCCGGCTTTGGTTTATGTCCGGTCCCAGGACCTCGATGCCCATGCGCCGGGCCTCCGAAATGTAGGCGAAAGTGCTGTAATAGCCTCCTCCATTGGAGAGGACCGCCGCCATGAACTCCGCCGGATGATGCGCCTTAAGATATGCGGACTTGAAGCTCACCAAGGCATATGAGGCCGAGTGCGGCTTACAGAACGAATAGCCGGAAAAAGAGGTGAACATGTCCCAGACGCTTTCCACCACCTCGGGTGAAATCCCGTTTCGGGCGCATCCTTGCTCAAAGCGCGCCCTGTAGTCTGAGAGCTGCTCGCGGCTTTTCCTGCTTATCACTTTTCTCAGGCTGTCCGCCTCACCCCATGAAAAGCCGGCCAGCGCCATCGCCGCCTGCACGACGTCTTCCTGATAGACCAGTATTCCGTAATTTTCGGCCAGAATGTCTTTAAGACGTGGATGGAGCGGCTCGTACGGCTCTCCATGAAGCCGGCTCAGGTATTGCCGAATAAACCGGTTTGCGGCCGGGCGGATAATGGACGAATGGATCACGGCATGCTCGAAATCGCCCGTTCGCTGCCTTTTGCTGCAGGAGCCGCATGGATGGGGATTCCAGGTAGAATACGCCCATTGTATTTCCCCGGCTGATGATTTCCCGGGTTTTCGGGTCGTCAATCGGATTGAAGTTCGAATAGTCGATGATCTTCGCCGTGTTTTCCCGAACCGACTCGATGGTGTCGCGGATCACGGCAAGCGAGCGATTGCCGAGAAGGTCTATTTTGACGAGGCCCGCCTTTTCGGCCTGGTCTTTTTCCCACTGGATGATTCGAACCCCCTTGGCGCTCATCTGGATCGGAACATACCTCGATACCCGGTCCGGAACGAGTACCACTCCTCCGCAGTGGGTCCCGATGTTTCGGGGCGCCGACTCCAGGCGCGAAGAAAGATCGATGATTTCCGGCCAGGGCGGGTCCAGGGGGAAATTGCGGAATTTGGGATATGATTTTATGTGCTCCCATATCTCAGCGCCCCGCGCGGTCCAGTAGTTCATCCTGCGGGTTACCTCCTTTATCTCGGAGGCGGGGACGCCGTATACTTTCGCCACTTCCCGCACCGAAGCCCTGGCCCGGAACCCCACGTGGTTGCTGACCAGAGCCATCCTCCGGCTTCCGTAGTGGGCCGTAATTTCTTCAAAAAGGCCGTCACGCTCGTCCCACGGGAAATCGACGTCGATGTCCGGGAGGTCCTTACGTTCGGGATTTAGAAACCTGCCGAACAGGAGATTGTGTCGGATGGGATCGACATGGGTTATTCCCAAAAGATAGCTGACCAGGCTTGCGGCCCCGCTTCCACGTCCGCAGTGGATCGGACGGCGGCGCACGATATCTGCCACCACGAGGAAATAATCCACAAATCCTTTGGAACGGATAAGATCGAGTTCTTCAGCGAGGCGGTCTTCAATCGCTCTGCCGGTTTTTCCGTAACGCCGGTCAATCCCCCTGCGGCACTCGGAGACAAGGAGGGCGAAGTGATCCTCGTTTTTATCGAGGTAATGAGGGAAAACGGTTTGAAAACGGTCCCAGGCGGTATGGCAGGCTTGGGCAATTTTTACCGTGTTGGCCAGCGCTTCCGGGCAGTTGGGGAAGTGCACGGACATCTCGCGGGCTGATTTCAGCCACCGGCCGGCAGTTGCGGTCTCCCCCGGCGCAAGCGACCCCAGGGTCTTGTTCAGGTCTATGGCCCGAACGAGCCGGTGAAGGGGATAGTCTTGCTCCACGGCAAAATGGACTGCATTTGTGGCCACAGGCGCAATGCCGATCTGCTTTGCCGCATGGAGGAGCTTTCGGTCGGATGGGCCCGGTACTATTTCAAAAAAGCATTCCAACCGGTTGTGCAATGCTTTTATCAATTCCGGATCGGCGCTGAGGAGCACAAGATCGGAGCTTTTTTCCGGAAGGCTTCGGATAAGTGAGAAGTCATCCTCGATATGACGGCGGGTAATGAGGTCCGAGAGGATTTCGTATCCATCGGCGGTTCTGGCAAGGATCACCGCACATGTTTGCGGGGTTTTTATTTCGGCCCCGACTATAGGTTCGATCCCGGTTGCGCGCGCAGCTTCCAGGAAATTGATAAGGCCGTAGAAACCGTTTGTATCGGTCAGGGCAAGATGGGTAAAACCGGCTTTCTTGGCCTCCCTGCACAGGACTTCTGGCGAACTTACGCCCTGCATCATGGAATAGAAGGAATGGACATGGAGGTGGACAAAATCGCTCATGACTGAAAACTGCCTTAATTTACCCTTGCCCAGGCAATTATCTCTTTGCCGAATTTCATGCGGATCGAATCCAGGACCTTCTGAAGGTTGAGCTCTTTTGACGATCTATTTTTTTCCCACGTGAAAAGCGAAAGCTGAGAAAAGGGCATCGCGAGGTCCGAAAATTCCAGTACCAGCCTCCGCACGGCCACGCGCCTCCGGAAAAGCTGATAAAAGACGGGGAGAATCGACAGGAAAAGGAACCGGTCAGCCTGGACAGACCCGGACGAAATCCGCCTGCGGGTATCGACCGACACGCCGTCCGCATACCGAATCTGCAGCCTGAAGTTTCCCGGACAGCGATTATGACGGCGCAGGTTCCATCCCGCCTCTTCAACCTGCTTGAACAAAACGGATTCAAGGCGCCCCGGGTCGATTTCATCGCGGTCCAGAACTTTCGTAATGGCTACCCGCGGGACCTGATGAGTGGGAAGTACCGGAGCGGGGTCCAGGCCTTTTGCTATTTTAAGAAGACGCTCCGCACTCCTGCCGAAAACCGCCGCAAGCATGTCGAGGGGAAAGGATGCCAGTTGCCCGATTTTCAGGATGTTGAAGCCGGCCAGCCTGGAAGTGGTAACCTCACCCACGCCGGGAAGAAGATCGACGGGCAGAGGCGAAAGAAACGATTCTTCATTCCCGGGGAAGATAAAACTCAGGTCCCCAGGATCGATGCAATTTGATGCAACCTGGCTTACCAGCTTGTTCGAAGCAAGCCCGACCCGTGCCCGAAGTCCCATTTTTATGTAGAGGTCCTTTTGCATCCGGCAGGCCAGGTCCGGTCCGGGTCCCCAGAGGCGGTGGGTCCCGGTGACATCTATGAAGTAACTTCCCGGGCAGCTCCCTTCGACAAGCGGCGAAAAGAATCCGTATTCCCGGACGATGTCCAGGTGTTTTTCCCCGTAATGATAAAAATCAGACGGCATTACATGAATCCGGCTGCACAGGCGGCGCGCCCGGCTAAGCGGCATGCCCTCACGGATGCCTTCTTTTCTGGCGTTGCTGTTTACACCCTGAATAACGGATCTCTCGCCCGTTTCGGCCAAAACGAGCGGGCGCTTTTTCAATTCCGGTCGCCTAAGTTGCTCGATTGCCGTATAAAAATCGGGTACCCCCAGATGAACTATATTCCGGAGCATAAGTTCCCGCCTGAATCTCCACGCCCCGCGAGGCGTCTATGGTTGCGGTAATTGCGCAGCAGGCCCATTACGACACCCACCACCTCGACCTCTTCGGCGCTTGCCACAATCGATTTCATCCGGGAATTGGCCGGCTTCAATTCGATTTCGTTTTCCGCGGGTGATATATTCCCGCACGAACCGGAAAACTTTTTCCTGCGCCGGGGTAAGCCCCGTCATTCTGAACTCCTTTCCGCAATGTTTAGTTCAGTTTAGGTGAATAAAAGGTGAAAGTCAAGAGGCAATTTCTCTCAAAACTCCCACATCTGCCCTCCGCTATGCTCTCCGTTATGCGATCTACGTGTTGCAATCTGGTTGCGATGCTTTTGTGAATAATTTTTAAGAGTTGCTATTGAAGAAAAAAATTTCTTCTGCCGATTAATACACAAGGAGCGACGGAGAAGGTCGCATTTGAAGCTGTGGCAGCTTATATCGGATGCGGGATCAGCCGGGCGCCGGGAGGGCCGGCGCGGATTCGTGAGGGTGCAACTTTCCGGCCGCCTGCAAAAAAAATACATATCGAGCGAAAACAGGAAGGGATTTCTTATGAAAGATCAACCGGGCGAGGTAAATCGGATAGCAAGTTTGGGACTGGAGAGGGAAGGAAAGTATCTCACCTTTTCTCTGGGGGACGAAGAATACGGAATCGGCATTTTGAAGGTCAAGGAAATAATCGGGATGATGAGGATTACACCGGTTCCGCAGACGCCTGATTTCGTTAAAGGGGTGATAAATCTTAGGGGTAAGGTGATCCCGGTAATTGATCTGCGGCTAAGGTTCGGCATGAACGAGAACGGCTATACCGAGCGCACATGCATTATAGTGGTTGAAATCGAGGGTTCGGGCGCAAAACTGCACATAGGCGTGGTGGTGGATTCGGTCTCTGAGGTGCTCAACATAAAGGGAGCCGATATCGAAGACACACCGAGCTTCGGGACCGCTTTGGAGACCGACTACATTCTCGGGATGGCCAAAACAGGCGGAGGCGTGAAGATACTGCTCGATATCGACCGCGTTCTGAGCAGCAGCGAAATAAGTTTTCTGGACAAAGTTGCCTGATAAGCAGGTGGTGTCCATGCGGAAACAGCGTATGAATCCCGCCAAGGCGGGGTTGCGATTCGGATTTTGCAATGTCGCATAGAGAGGATTTTCGTCCCGGCAAGGGAAACAGGGGGTTGCGCGGAAGCGCACCCTGAAGTTCGAAAGGTGAATTTAGAAGGGTGAACTTCCGGCTAAAGCCGGTAAGCGGATTGACCAGATTATTTTCATTCTGCACTCTTCTTTGTATCGCCAGGGCGGAAAACCCGAAAAAGCCTTTCCGGACAGAAACTGGCTGTTAGTGTGGGAAGAGCCCCGAGAGGCAGTGGACGCAATGGAAAACAATTTGTCGGATCGCCTGTTTAAGCAGTTTAGTCTGCTTGTTTATGAGCAGTGCGGCATAAATTTACACGAAGGCAAAAAAGCGCTTCTGCAGGCAAGGCTCAACAAGCGGCTGCGACTGACCGGGATCAGTTCATATGAAGAATATTTCAAACTCATAACCTCTGGGGCGAATCCCGGCGAATTCGTCCATTTTCTCGATTCCATCTCGACAAACCTTACCTATTTTTTTCGAGAGTCCCAGCATTTTGATTTTCTGGATGGGGTTGCCCTGCCTGAACTGATCGCGAAAAAGCTAAAAGACAGGGATTCCAGGATCAGGATATGGAGCGCGGGGTGTTCGACAGGCGAGGAACCATACAGTTTGGCAATGTGTGTGCTGGCACACCTGCCGGAAATTGCGAAATGGGATTTGCGGATATTGGCGACCGATATATCGACACGCGTTCTGGAGACGGCAAGCCGCGGGATTTACTCCGAGGAGAAGATGCAAAAAGTCCCGCCTGCACTCCGGCAGGCGAATTTTCAAAAGATCAGCAACAAAAATGGGAAACCGGACTTCCAGGTAACTCCTCATGTCAAACGGGTCATCACTTTTCACCGGCTGAACTTCAAAGAGCCTTATCCTTTTAAAGGACTGTTTGATTTCATCTTCTGCCGAAACGTAATGATTTATTTCGACAAGAAAACGCAGGAGGAACTCGTCAACAGGATGGCGGGCTTTCTTAGCCCCGGGGGCTATTTTTTTGTCGGCCACTCCGAGAGCCTGACGGGGCTGGCGCATAAGCTGTCTTATGTGCGGCCGGCTATATACCGTAATTAGGTCGTAGACTAACTGGCAGTGATCACTTGGGATTAGATCTCTGATGGAATGTCGGGCGTCGTTTAATACGAGAAAGTCTCAAATGAGAAGGGTAATCGGAGTGGCGGATATGGCGCTTAGCGACTCGCCAGAGGAGCTTCTGATCACATATTCTCTGGGTTCCTGCATTGCTGTAATAATTTTCGACCCGCTCGCAGGCGTCGGCGGAATGCTTCATTACATGCTTCCGGAGTCTTCGCTCGATCCGGAAAAGGCAAAGAAGAACCCATGTGTGTTTGCGGATACGGGGATCACGCATCTTTTTAAGAACAGCTACCTGATGGGGGCCAAAAAAGAGCACATAGTGGTGAAAACAGTCGGGGGGGCACAAATTCTGGACCCCAACGGTATTTTCAATATCGGCACCAGAAACTATCTGGCGATGCGCAAGATCTTTTGGAAAAACAACGTGGCGATCGCCGCTGAGCACGTAGGGGGAGAAAACAACCGCACTGTGCGGTTGGAGATGGATTCGGGCAGAGTAATTGTGAAAGTGGGGACCGAAGCTGAGATAGAAATATGATCTTCGAATTAAGTGATCAACAGAAAAACCTAGTGGGGTGGGGTTTTGAGTGTATTGGCCAGTGCCCATCCGGAAAGGCCGGGTGAGACGTTGGAATGTTTCCGATTCGGGTTTTCGATGCAGGAAAAAGGATTTTTCGTTCTGGTGAGGAAATCGTGGGATTGCGCAACACTGCTTGGTTGGGTGGGTGAAGAGTGAAGTTGGAAGCGTGATATTTCACCTCTCATGTTTCACTCGTTAAGGCCGGGGCGAAAACCCTGAAAAAACCCTTTCCGGACGGAGGCAGCAAATGTCGGGTCTCCGTTGGGTGCGCGAGGGGCGCCATGTCGTACAACGTTCTAATAGTGGATGATTCCAGATCGATGCGGAAGGTCATCTGGAAAATTCTTCGACTGTTGGGGTTTGAGCTTGGAGAGTGCCTGGAAGCTTCAAACGGCCAGGAAGCTTTGGACATGATGGAGGGCAAGTGGATCGACCTGATTTTGGCCGACGTTAATATGCCTGTAATGGACGGCGTCGGGTTTATCCGATCCCTGAGGGAAAAGAATATCTGCAGGGATATTCCAGTGGTATTTGTAACAACCGAAGCAAACGAAAACAGGCTCAATCAATTGATGGATCTGGGTGCCAGCGGTTATATCCGCAAGCCCTTCCGACCGGAGGAAATGGGGGCTTTTCTGAGTCGCATCATGGGGGAGACAGATGGTTTTAGAATGGGAACCAGTGTTGAAGGATGTGATTTCTGAGATCCTCGAGACCATGTTTTTTGTAATGGTGGAATTCCAGGATTGCGGACGGGGAGACCGGTGTTTCGACTATGAATCGGAAATCGAGCTTCACAATCACGAGGGGCGTATCGCCATTTCCCTGCAACTGAGTGAGGAATTCGCCAGGATGATAACCGCCGGCTTTCTCGGCATTGAAGAAAACCAGATTAAAGATGAGGACCTCCTAGACAGCATGAAGGAACTGGTAAACATGATCGGTGGCGGATATCACGCCCGGATCAGTGATGCGGCCTGGAAATTGGGAATACCCAGGGTCTGGAAGATCGGGCCCGACCCAACGCACAGGGCTCAAGCCCCCGTACGGCTTGATTTCAGCTTTTTTGAAGAACCGGTCGGCTCTGCCGTTCTCAGTTATCTGCCTAGTTGAGTTCAGGGTCGTGAAGTTATTGAAGATGAATCTATCAGGTAATGAAAATGAAGCAGATAAAAGTACTCATAGTTGATGATTCGGCTATTGTGAGAAAGATCTTCTCACAGGAACTGTCCAAACACCCCGATATTTCAGTTATAGGTGTTGCGCCAGATCCATTTGTCGCCAGGGATAAGATCGTCAATCTAAAGCCTGACGTTATCACTCTCGACATCGAAATGCCGCGGATGGACGGCTTGAGCTTTCTGCGAAAGTTGATGAAGTACCATCCGATACCGGCAATTATAGTAAGTTCACTGACCCCGGCCAACAGTGAAATGGCCCTGGAGGCGTTTGAATACGGGGCAGTCGAAGTGATGGCCAAGCCGGGCGGATCATATTCGGTCGGTGATATGTGCGCACAGTTGGCTGAAAAAATCCGGGCGGCAGCCAGCGTGCGTATGAACACCCCCAAGCCAATGGCGGAGCCTATCGCGCAGCACAACACCCCAGGGCTAAGCCTGGCTCTCAAGCGATCAACTCATAAGGTTATTGCAATGGGAGCATCGACCGGGGGGACCGAAGCTCTGAAATGCGTTCTCATGGCAATGCCCGCCAACTCCCCCGGGATCGTGATTGTTCAGCATATGCCCCCGCGCTTTACGACGGCTTTTGCGCAGCGACTTAACGGTTTGTGCCAGATCGAAGTGCGCGAAGCCAAAGATGGGGACGCAGTTCTGCCTGGGACCGCCCTGATTGCGCCGGGGAACTTTCATATGCTCCTTAAGCGTGTCGGCGCCACTTATTACGTGGAGGTAAAAAACGGCCCTCTCGTTTTCCACCAGCGTCCGTCGGTAGACGTGCTTTTCCTTTCGGTTGCCCGTTTTGTCGGGGCGAACGGACTCGGTGTGATTATGACCGGCATGGGCAGGGACGGCGCTGCCGGCTTGCTCGAGATGAAAAAGGCGGGCGCATATACCGTCGCTCAGGACGAAGCTAGTTGCGTGGTGTTCGGGATGCCTAAAGAGGCGATCCGGTTGGGTGGGGCCGAAAAGGTCGTATCTTTGTCCGATATACCACGAAGTTTGATGAATTATCTGAATTCGGGAAAAGGCTCTCTTGATTCTACAGCACCGGCCGCAGGCACGGCGAAAGAGGTTTAAAGGAGGTGGCATCCATGTCCTACAAGAACCTTACAGTTCTTATAGTTGACGATTTCATTACAATGCGGCGCATCGTCAGAAAGATTCTGCGCGACCTGGATTTTGAAGACATTATCGAAGCGGAAGATGGATCGGCAGCCATGGAGGTCCTTCAGAAGACAAGCGTCGACCTGATCGTCTCAGATTGGAACATGCCCAAGATGACCGGGCTGGAATTGCTTAGACAGGTCCGAAGCACGGAAAATCTCAAGGATATTCCTTTTCTGATGCTTACAGCGGAAGCTCAGAAGGAAAATATAGTAGAAGCGATCAAGGCGAAGGTCAGCAACTACATAGTGAAGCCATTCACGGCTGCGGGACTCCAAGAGAAACTGGCTAAGATCCTACCGGCGTAGGGGGAAGGGTCTGCCTTGCCTGAGGCCGTTTTTGGCGATGAATTTGTGCAGTTGTTCTAATTGGGACAATAATTCATGGAAAACATAGTTAACCGGCTTGCCAACGGAGTGCTTGACGGTCCTGATGATCTGATGGGAATCGGGGAGTGCCTGAACCTTCTCGACGATCTCGATGTCCAAATTGGGCAGGCAGGGCCGTTGGCTGGAACTATTGAAAGAGCAAGGCTGATTTTCAAGCGACTCATTCTGGAAGAATCATCTGATCCGAACGCCGATTGGCTGGAGATTCAAAAGCTCCTTGGTTCCCTTGTGCATGGCGGCGTGGTGGAGAGCGGCGAAGGGGAGATCGCACAGATAGAAACTGAGACCGCTGTGCGATCAGGCGAGGACGAAGACTTTCTTGCGTCGGCGTCCACGGATTCGGGCAATGGTTCGGAGTCCGGCGAATCAGCCCTCGATCTGGAAAGTCTATTCCGGGAGGAAAGCGATCCTAAGGTTGACGAGATACAGGACCCTGAGCTGCTGAAAGAGTTCATCGAGGAAGCCAAAGAACATCTTTCGACGATCGAGCTGAACATGCTTGGCCTTGAGACGAACCCGAACGACATCGAGGCGATGAACGCCGTATTCCGGCCATTTCACAGCATAAAAGGAGTCGCTGGTTTTATCAATTTGATTGAGATCCATCGTTTGAGCCATGAGGTTGAGAACCTGCTGGATTTGGCAAGGTCAGGTAAACTGGCCATAACCGACTCGGTGATCGATATAGTCCTGGGGGCCACCGACATTCTGAAAGGCCTGCTCGAGGAGCTGGAAAATGGCGAAGGTGGGCGGAAAGATCCCTCGCCGTTTGTACTTGGTTTTATCGAAAAGGTGAGAAACTTCACCGGCGATCCCGTGGTCGGCAGTGAGATTCCAGTCAGGAAGGTCGGGAAAATCCTGGTTGAGCAAGGGGTCCTGGAGGATGAAGCAGTTGAGGATATCGTTGAGGAAGGCAAAGCCGAAGGCAGGAAATTCGGTGAGACGGCAATCGATAAGGGAGCTGCCAGCCCTCAGGAGGTCTCGAAGGCTTTACGCGAGCAACGTCACACGATAGAAAACGCGGCGTCTGTCAGAGTTGACACCCACAAGCTCGACAACCTCGTCGATATGGTTGGGGAGCTGGTCATTGCCCAGTCAATGGTGATGCAGAATCCCGAAATACTGAAAGTTAGCGATCAAAAACTCCAGAAGGACTGCGTTCAACTAAATAGGATCACCGCCGAGCTACAGCGCATCAGCATGTCGATGCGCATGGTCCCCATCAAGAACACTTTCCAAAAGATGATCCGGCTGGTTCGCGATCTTTCCAAAAAATCTGGAAAAGAAGTCGTTCTGACAATGGAAGGGGAAGAGACCGAAATCGACCGCAATATGGTCGAAGAGATATATGAGCCGCTGGTGCATATGATCAGAAACTCGGTTGACCATGGAATCGAAATGCCCGAGGAACGCTCCCGGGCCGGCAAAGATCCAACGGGAACGATATTTATTTCCGCCGAGCAGAAGGGAGGCAACATAGTAATCGACATAGAGGACGATGGGCGGGGGCTGGACGCCAAAAAGATTCGCGATAAAGCAATTGAACGGGGAATAATCAGCGCCTCAGATCAACTCGATGAAAAGGCGACCTTTGATCTGATTTTCCATCCGGGATTTTCGACTAAGGACAAGGTAACCGAAGTCTCTGGGCGTGGCGTTGGGATGGATGTGGTAAAGAAGTGCGTTGAACGGCTCCGCGGCAAAATGGAAATCTCCAGCCAGTTCGGCAAGGGGTCATCCTTCCATGTGAAACTGCCGCTTACGATGGCCATTATCGACGGGATGATCATACAGATCGGGGCCGAACGATATATCGTGCCGACAATTGCTCTTAAGGAATCCCTCAGGCCGTTGGAGGAGGCGTATTTTACGATCCATGGGAGGGGAGAACTGGTTAAAGTTAGAGATTCCCTTATGCCGCTTGTGCGTTTGCACAACTTTTTGAATGAAGAACCTAAGCGCCGCAACCCCTGGGAGGCTTTGCTCATGGTGGTGACCGAGGGCGAGAATTCATATTGTCTGCTTGCCGATGAAATTGTCGGCAGACAGGAGGTGGTGATCAAGAGTCTGGGGGACAAATTTCAGCAACTGCCTGGGATCTCGGGGGGCGCGATACTGGGAGATGGTAAAATTGCATTGATAATCGATGTAAAAGGGATAATCAGCCTATACGAGGAAGGCAAAAGATGATGGCATTGGAATCGAAGGACTGGGATGAACTGATCAAGTTTCTTCAAGACGCTGAGGAAGGCGTGTCGGCTGTGGTCACTGGGGATGCTGAAAAAGAAATTGAAAGATCGCACCGGTCTGTTGTGTCATTTTATACTACAGCGGCCATGCTTGGTCTGGGGGAGTTGGAGAAGGCCGGACTCGAACTCGAGAAATTCCTGACCGACAATGTGTCGCCGGGCGCAACAGACTCTATTGCCGTACTAGGATTCGCAGTAAGCTCGGTTATTGACCAGATGCGGACTTTTAAAAACGGCAACGGGGTCCCCAAAATCGATTTGAACGAACTACTGGAAATATTGAAACCAACGGAGACGGCAGCGTGGGTTTCCGGGGGAAACGAATTGCCCCTGGAAACAGTGCCTGAGGCATCTGGGAGCATGGATGAAGCAGGTCTGGAATCTCTTGAGGGAGATGCAGAAAAGCCCGTTTTGACTAACTTGGTTGAGTTGGTGAGGAGTTGGGGTGGTGAGTTGTCCATGACCTCCGAAGGAAGCTCCGGCGATAAAATCAGCCTTACCTTCACGCGTTCGGCCGATTTCCTGAAAGAAATCGAAAAGCTCCTACAGGCTTCAGACCCTATGGATGGGACGCCGCAAAAGTTTGCAGAAGACGCTGGGCTCAAGAGTTTGATTACCACTGGCAAAGAGTTCGTAAAAGCGTTTTCCGGCGGCGATCTCGCGAGCGCCCAGACGATCCTGTTGAACATAGCCAATCATCAGCTCAACTCCTCGGGCCTTTACAAAGAAATTGGAAACCTGGCCAGGGGGCTGCACGATTCAATACGCGGTTTTCTCAGCACTCTTGACCCGTCCCTCTATGAGATTGTCGAGGACAAAATACCCGACTCCGGGAATCGTCTCGAACACATATTGCAGATGACGGAAAAGGCGGCCGTAACCACCCTGGATCATGTGGAAGCCATGCAGGAGCGGCTTTCGAACGAAATGCAACAGCTCGCGGGGTTGCGCGGGCTTCTCGGAGGACTGAGAGCGGTAGGTGATTCGGCCAGGAAAAAGCTCGATCAGGGCGCTCAAGCTCTGGACGCCATGGAAACGATCATTAGCGAAAATCGCTCAGACTTGGATACGATCCTTATCGCGCAGGACTACCATGATTTGAGCAGTCAGATCATTCACAAGATAACCAAACTGCTCAAGGATATGGAACTAAGACTTGTCAGCCTGATCCGCACGTTCGGGGTAAAGGCGGAGACCAGCCGGCAAAACGAGGACCCCGAACTTTATGGTCCGGCACACGCAGCTGTGGAAAATGCGGTGCATTCTCAAGATGAGGTCGATTCTCTGTTGGCCGAATTTGGATTTTAGATTACTCCCGGCACTCAATCCGCTCTTCGTTACTTTGCTCGAATATTCGAATTAGGTGCCGGGGAGATCGACCACAAAACTATCCCGCCTTTTTCTTCAAAAGCGCTTGTGTATCTATGGTGAAATACATGGTCACAACGCCGATCAGAAGAGTAATAGCGCAGAAGACGAATGCCATCTGATAGGCCTGAACGGGGAATTTCCCATTTACTTTCCCGTATATGTCTAGAATGACGCCCATCGCCGCCTGATAGAACGCGCCACCGATAAAGTACCAGATGTTGAGCATTCCATTGGCCGTGGCGATGAAGCTGTGGGGCTGCCCTTCAGCGATGTGGGCGTAGTTGGGCACGTATGCGCCGCAGAAAAAGCCCATTATGAACAGCATCGGATAGAAGACCTGGACTGGAATGGATGCGGGCCAGATTACGATGGGGATCCAGGTTAGCACGTAAATGATCATTCCGTAGAGCGATGCTTTCCGGCGGGACTTGAGGAGTCGGTCGGAAGCCCACCCTATGCTGAAGCAGCCTATAGCCATTCCTATCGGCCAGAACATGAGCATATTGGCAGCATCCTGTTTTGGCAGTCCGTAAATATGTTGTACATAGGGAATAAACCAAAGACCCTGAAATCCCATAACTGTCCCGTAAATCACGAAGGCATAGACCGCGATGAGCCAGTAATTCCTCATCCCGAACAACTTCTTTACATTTTCGGTAAAGGAGACCTTGGCGGCTGCTTGGGTTGAGTAGTAATCTACACCGTCGATCTCCGAGACTGTCGGATATCCCTTGTCCTGAGGCTTATTCCTCAAGATGAGGAAATTCAGGATTGCGATGACCAGCATGAACCCGCCGAGCCAGAAAAAGGATGGACGCCACCCGACCCGGCCCACAAGGAAAGCGAGGGGCGCGGAGGCAAGGATGGCGCCGGCATTGCCGACGGTGAGCATCGTGCCGGTGAGGGTTGAGAACTCATTTGGACGGAACCAGTTTGCCAGGATCCTCATGCAGGGGATCCAGACGACGGCGACGCCCACACCCATCAGGAAGCGGCCGAAAATGATCGTGCCGAAGGAATGTGCGAGACCGAAAAGGGATGTACCGATTGCCGCAATTACGAAGAAGGTGCCTACAGAAAATCTCGGGCCGAGGTAATCGGAAAGGATTCCTGATGGTATCTGCATCGCAGCGTATGGATAAAAGTACATTGAGGATAGGATGCCAAGACTGGTAGCCGTCAGACCGAATTCCTTCATAAGTTCCGGGGCGACCACTGCCGGCGAGACCCTGTCGAAGTAAACGAAAATGTAGGTTAAAAGCAGCATTCCGTAGCAAAGCCATCGGTATCGAAGCATCCGCTTCGCCAGACTTGCAAATTCTGTCCTTGAAACGGAAAGTCCAACGGTCACATCACTCATTGATGTTGCCCTCCCTTAGCAAAATGTTGACAAGCTGTGTCGACCATTGCCGGGAAGGGGCCCTCCCCGGCCTCCCGAAAAATTGATTCAAGGCATTCACGGCTGCTAAGCTTTTCTTATGATTTTCTCCTCATAAAAGGTTTACTTCACTGGCTTTCAGAGTGCAAACAGGTGTGGAACAGACAGAGCATTCACTTCCGCTTATCGAAGCAGATTGCCGGCAATCACCATTCTCATTACTTCGGAAGTGCCTTCGTAAATCTCGGTAATCTTGGCGTCCCGGTAAAGGCGCTCGACCTTGTGGCCTTTAATGAAGCCGATTCCGCCATGGATCTGCACCGCCCTGTTGGTTTGCCGCGCCGCTGTCTCCGAGGCGAAAAGTTTAGCCATTGCCGCTTCTTTGCTATAGGGGAGACCCTGGTCGTAGCACCATGCGGCATGATAGGTCAAAAACCTGGAAGCCTCCACTTCCGTAGCCATGTTTGCGACCATCCACTGGATCGCCTGGAGGGTGGCAATAGGCTTACCGAACTGGACTCTTTCCTTGGAGTAGCTGATGGATTCATCAAGCGCTGCCTGAGCGATGCCCAGGGCCTGCGCGGCAATCCCGATTCTGCCTCCGTCCAGGGTCATCATGGCTATCTTGAATCCCTGGCCTTCCCCACCGAGGAGGTTTTCCTTCGGAATACGGCAGTCCTTGAGAAAAACCTCAGCGGTAAGAGATCCACGAATGCCCATCTTGTTGAGGTGTTTGCCGATGACCAGGCCAGGGGCGCCGGCAGGCACAATGAATGCGCTGATGCCTTTGGTCCCCTTGGATCTGTCGGTCATCGCGAAAACTATGATGACTCCAGCCACCGGGGCATTGGATATGAAAATCTTGCTGCCGTTGAGGACCCATTGGTCGCCCTCCAGGACCGCAGTGGTCGAACCGGCGCCGGCATCTGTCCCCGCGCCGGGTTCGGTGAGAGCAAATGAGCCCAGCATCTCACCTTTGCAAAGGGGCACAAGGTATTTCTGTTTCTGCTCCTCGGTTCCAAACTTGAAAAGAGGATAGCTGGCGAGGGAGGTGTGGCATTCGAGGGTAAAGCCGGTTGTTGCGCACGCCCTGGAGAGCTCCTCCACAACTATTACGTAGCTAAGGTAATCAGATCCCGCGCCGCCGTATTCCTGAGGAAATGGAATGCCAAGCCAGTCCTGATCAGCAAGCTTCTTCATCGTATCTGCCGGAAACTTTGCTTCAGAGTCGGTGATTTCAGCACAGGGTTCAACGTACTTTTGGCAAAACTCACGCACGCCGGACCGTATCAGTTGGTGTTCTTCGGTTAAATTGAAATCCATCTTCTTCCCCCTTGATCAGTTCTTAGAAAAAAATCCGATGACGGCCAAAAAGCAAAGCGGGCTTAATCTTGGGCCCTGATCCCCCAGATGGTAATTGGCGAGATGAAGTTCGGAACCGGTCCATTATAGACCCAGGGCTGCCCGCTTGTGCTCTGGAATTGAAATGGACCGGTCCCGGCGCGGGCAGAACCATCGGATTGCCCGCTGTCACCGGTAAGAGCTATTTCTTTTTCTTCTCAGGCTCCGGAATCTCTTCCGTTATTCCGGCGATCTTGCGCGCATAGTTGGCAAACTGGTCTATCGGCGTGAGAGCCCTTACCACAAGTTTGGCGCCGTCCGGGGAGCCGCCGCCATGCATGCATCCGGGAACGCCGGCTCCCAGGGTCAACCATTCCGACAGCCGGGCTGCCCGCGCCCTGGATTCCGCAGTGTACTTGCCGCTGGCCTTGACGGCTTTTTCCACTAAGGGCCCGTATTCCGGGTTCTTGAAGTCCTGATATGAAGGGAAGCAGCCCGTCTCGACAATGCCTCCGCCGATGTCCTGGCAGATGCGCTTGGTCTCGTAGGGCAGGGTCGCAACATGGACTTTGTTGGCATGAGAAGTGAGTGAGTCGGCCACCCACGATCCGCCGGGGCCTGCCTTGCCAAGAGCCATGGCGCCGATCCCCATTGTGTAGGTGGTTTCATTGTTCACTGCCATCTCGACAAGCTTGTTGGCAAAGGTACTGGCGGCCAAACCGTTCACTCTGGCCATGAGAGCGGCGGCGCCTATCATGACGTCCCCCTGGCCGGCCACGCACGCTCCGATGCAGGCTCGGTAATTGGCCGTGAAGTACTCGATTATCTTGCTGGTGTACTTGAATTCCTTGCACAAGAAGACCCGTTCGTTTGGCACGAAACAGTCCTGAAACAAGAGGTATGCCTGGGTGATGCCGGTATCCGGAATATCCCAGCCTTCTTCCAGTTCCCTGGAATCGCTCGGACGACGTGTTTCTACCAGGGTAAGGCCCTTGATGTCCCGGGGAACCACGCACACGACGGCATAGTCATGGTCTTCCTCGCGGTATCCGCTGCCGGGCAAGATGAAAATCTCATTAGAGGCGGCAGCACCGCAAATCATCGCTTTCACGCCGCTGATAACGACGCCGTCGGGACGAACTTCCTTGATATGCACGTTACTGTCGGGGTCGGCTTGCTGTGAAGGCCTCATGCTGCGGTCGCCCTTGGCGTCTGTCAGGGCGCCGGCCACAACCAGCCCTTTTGCCTGGGACTGGATGATCCACTTTTTGAGCCGCTCCTGGTAATTGGTGCCGTTTTCCTTGTCCATCATAGCGGTTACGTTCCACATGACGTTTTGGGCGTTCCAACCCACGCACACACCGCCATTGCAGCTACCGTTAAAGCGGTACATCCATCTCTTAAGTTTCGAGTTGGCGATTATGTCGTCCAAAGTCTGCATCATGCCGTTCCAGCGGTGAATCTTTTCTCCGGTAAACGAGGAAGTCGCCGTGAAGTCATCAGCGTACTCCGGATCATGGGAGGCGTCGAAAGCCCGGGCGTGACTCTCTACTGTTCTTTTGGTTGAAGGATCTGTGGTAACGTTTTTGATGAGCTTGCCGAATTTGTAAACATTCGGCCTCAATGCCTTAAGGGATTCCATGTACTCTTTTCTCGTCTTTAGTGCCATGACCGTTCTCCTTTTTTCAAGCACTATCAGTTGCTACTTCACAGCTACAGCTTGAGCCTGTGCAACATTGGCATTTTTTGCCAGGATCTCGGACTTGATGCCCATTGGGGTCTTTTGGCTGAAAATCCTAGGGTCCATGAGTTTGACCGCCGGATCAATCAGGGGCGTGAAATCCATCTGCGACAGAACATCCTTTTGGAGATCTACCCCGGGAGCGATTTCTGTCAGGGTCACTCCTTCAGGGCGAAGCTCGAACACCGCGCGCTCGGTAACATAGAGAATTTTCTGGCCGCTGGTCCGGCCATAGTCGCCGCTAAACGTGATATGTTCGACCTTGTTGACCATTTTGCGAATCTTTCCTTCCTTGGCGATTTTCAAGCTGCCGTCGCCAATCTGGAAGTCGAATCCGCTGGCCGTAAAAGTCCCGCAGAAAACGACCCTTTTGGCGCTCTGAGTGATGTTTATGAAGCCTCCGGCCCCAGCGATCCGGGGGCCGAATTTGCTGACGTTGACGTTGCCGAAGCCGTCCATCTCCGCCATGCCCAACACGGCCAGGTCCAGGCCTCCCCCATCGTAAAAATCGAACATGAGTGGATGATCGATCAGAGCTTCAGGGTTGATCGCCGACCCGAAATAGAGTCCGCCCAAAGGCACTCCGCCAACCACTCCCGGCTCTACCGTCATGACCATCATGTCGCTCATGTCCTCTTCAGCGCAAACGACGCCTACCCCCGGAGGCATGCCGATTCCTAGATTGACGATAGCATTCGGGACCATTTCCATTGCGCATCTGCGGCATATTACCTTACGCTCGTCGAGAGAAAGCGGGCTGACTTCGCTGAGCGGAATCCTTACCTCCCCGCACAGAGCGGGATTGTAAGGCTCTGCCATCGGGACCTGCCAATGGTTCTGCGGCTTGGCAACTACCACCGCATCGACCACTACTCTGGGAAGCTTTACCATCATGGGATGAAGAGTTCCCGCCTTGACCTTTCGTTCCACCTGGACGATCACCTTGCCGCCGCACCCTTTGGCCGCCAGCGCCAGGCACATGAATTCCAGGGCGATTGCTTCACGCTCGATCGAAACATTGCCGTTTTCATCGGCGCTTGTACCGCGAACTATCGCGACGTCAATCGGAAAGGCCTTGTAGAAAAGATACTCCTTCCCGTCTATTTCGATCAGGCGAACATACTCTTCGTGGCTGATGCTGTTGAGCCTGCCGCATGTTTCCCTGGGATCAACGAATGTCTTAAGACCCACATGGGTAATGATCCCGGGCTTCTTGCCCGCTATCGCCCTGTACAGATGCAATATTACCCCCTGGGGAATATTGTAGGCTTCGATCCTGTTTTCGACAGCCATTTTGATCAGGTCGGGCTGAAGGCCCCAGTGGCCGGATATAACCCGCCGCACCAATCCGTCTTTGGCCCAGCGATTTAATCCCCAGTTTGATTTTCCATCATTCTGACTGGCTCCGAATGTGAGCGTGAGATCTCTGGGCTGACCCGTTTCAAGGAATTTCTTTTCCATTGCCGCGGATATCTCTTCAGGGTGTCCCATCCCGACGAAGCCCGACATCGTAACGGTGTCCCCCGATTTGATGAGATTTACTGCCTGTTCAGCAGACATGAATACGGCCATACCGATCTCCAATTCAGATAAGCGGTTAGCAATTCTGGTGAAAAAACTGTTGAGATGGCTTTGCAAATGCGGCAAACTTCGTGCCAGCCTTTTGAGAACGTGAGAAACCTCGATGAGAAAGGCACAGACGGGGAGGTACAATTTTGAAAAGGCGATCAAGGCGATGCATTATCGCATCATCCTCATTTTAGCTAACTCCGGAGGGTTCGAGGCTGTAATGCCACAACGGGGCATAAATCCGTGGTGATGCTACAAAGCATCGATGATGTAGGTTTGCATCGGATTGCAGCCCCACCACTCATCCTGTCTAAAGCCGAAATTTTAGATCCTCAAACGGGTTTGCCGGTTCTTCGAACTCGTGAGTCAAACCGGAAAGCCCATGCTTTCTGGTTTTTCGAACCACTGTGGACTGATTGATCTTAAGGGCCTTTGCCGCCTTCCGAGTGGATCCATATTTTTTGAGTGCCCGCTCGAGGATTTGTCTCTCGACGCTTTCAATAGCTCTCTTAAATGGAATGGTCTCATCTAGAGCCAGTTTGCCGCCCTGCGAATGCGCCTGGCTGCGAATGTTCGAAGGCAGATGAATGGGCGTGATATGCTCCTCCGGGGTCATGACGAGCATACGCTCGATTACGTTCTGAAGTTCGCGAATATTTCCAGGCCAGGAGTACAGCATGAAGTGATCGATTACCTGTGGCGAAACCCGCTTCGAAAATTGATATTTTTTATTTATCTTTTCGACAAAGTGCAGAACAAGGAGCGGAATATCCTCCCTTCGTTCGCGCAACGGAGGAATTTCAATTGAAACAACGTTGAGCCGATAATAGAGGTCCTCCCGAAAGGACTTGCTTTTAACCATCTCCTTAAGGTCCCTGTTGGTGGCCGCAATAATTCTGGCGTCAACGGCAATGGGCCTTAGCCCTCCAACCCTCATGATTGCCTGGTCCTGTAGGGCCCTCAGCAGTTTTGCCTGTATGTTGCATGAAATATCTCCTATTTCGTCAAGAAAAAGGGTGCCCTTCTCGGCCATCTCGAACATGCCGGGTTTGCCCTGTCTTCCGGCGCCGGTGAAGGCTCCCGCCTCGTATCCGAATAACTCTGACTCGAGCAAGGATTCGGGGATTGCGCTGCAATTTATCTTTATGAGCGGTCCTTCACAGCGGTGGCCCAACATGTGGATTGAATTGGCGATTATTTCCTTGCCCGCCCCCGATTCGCCTGTAATCAATACGGACGAATCCACTTTGGCCACCTGAGCGGCCATTTCAAGTGCCAGCTTTGTTTTGGGGCTTCTAGCAATGATGTCGCCATTTTTGCTAGTCTGCTGCAGGCGCATCTGCTCGAGTTCTGCTGCATATAGCTCATTGAGCTGCTTTGTTTTTTCAAGAAGTTCCTTGAGGTAGAGTATTTCTGTTATATCTCTGATGTTTGCGACCACTCGCCTTATCTGCCCGTTTTCATCCCAGATTGGAATGGCTGTCGCCAGGATTTTCTGACCGACCTTTTCTCCCCTGGTCATGTGGAGCATGATACTCGTTTTTTCGCGGGACCTGATTGCCGCCATCACCGAAGATTCGGTGTAGTACTTTTGATTGACGAGGTCCTGAGCGTTTTTCCCCACAACGAATTCCCGACCAATACCGCAAATGCGCTCCCAGGCGCTGTTCACCATCTCAATATTCCCCAGTCCGTCCGCTATGAACAAGCCATCATGCGAGGCCTCGAGGATATCTTCAAGATCGCAGATATCGCACGCACCCACCCCATTTTCGCAGTTAAAGGTGCACAGTCTTTTCTTGGCGTCCACGGTTTCTCCTCTCAGGGGCAGGGCCGTTCAGGAGCAATGGAATGCTGCCACAAAGGCGAGGCGCGGCAGCGATGGAAGCTAAGTATTTAAGAGCCGCAAACAGCTTCCTCGCAGGTGAAAATCAAAGTGAACTCAAAGGTGAAGGCTTGTATATTTTATCTGACAAAAGGTTGCAGGCAACAAAAATCTTCTGACGGTGAAAGGCGCCTTTAATTCGCTAAGCCTGGAGTTGGGCCGGCCGGAAAAGATTATCTCTGCGCCTGCGAAGTTTTGGCGATGTACTTGAACATCTGTTTGAAAACGCCTTCCATAATTTCCGGGGCAATAAAGTAGCCGGGCATTTGTTGAAAAAGGGAAGAGGTGATCTCCCTGGCGGCCGAGTCGATGTCGAAGGTGTTACGCTTGAAGGTTTCGTACAGGAGATCTTGCAATCTCAAGGCTTCTTTGATGGTTTCAGAGACGATTCTCTCAGCTTCATCGCCGGTTATGTAGCCGTAGTGATCGGCGCAAAACACATTGACTTTAAGAGGCCTCAGCTTTTCGAGGCTGTTAAGAAACTGGTCGATGTTTGTGTTCATGGAGGGGAATAATTTGTCCGAAAAAGGTATGCCCATTGCGTCGGAGGCAAAAAGGATCCCTTCATCTGGTTCGTAAGCCGAAATTGAACAGTTGGAGTGCCCCGGAGTCTCATAGATTTTCAGCGCGACCCGGCCAAGGTCAATGATGTCGCCCTCCCGGACAGGTAGTGGTTCAATATCGCCACGCCACTCGAGATCAAAACCCTTGAGCGACCTATTCATTGCCCCGGCGCTCAACTGGTTGTAGCTGTTTATAAGTTCGATCGCCTTTGGCTTCTCGAATGTCTTGAGGGCGGCTTCCGACGCAAGTACTTCAATTACCGGGTAATTTCTCTTGAAATAGGGCACCACTCCAACGTGATCGAAATGTGAATGGAGGATCAAAAATTTGGTGATTTCTCCAGGGTCAATCCCAAATTCACGCATCTGTGTTAGAACATCCGGAAGAATGTAGCTTAGCCCGCCGTTGATTAACGCCGTGCCGTGGCGCCCCCGAAGCAAATAGATCCCTGATTCCTCAGCGCCGAGGTACCATAAGTTACTATCGATTTTGCCTGGTTTTCGAAATCGCATCTCATGTCCCCCAATTACTGCTTATACAGCTTAAATCCATCGGTTCGGTCATAATTAATCAGATTACCATACATATATAATGATTACAATCGCTTATTTGATTTTATTCATGAAAACGTATACATCGGATTGAGGGGGCAAGAGCAGGGTCCGCAGCTTTTTGCCGGCGAGATTCAGGGTATGAGCCTCGCAAGATAAACCAAGTGCAATGCATTACTTTTTATTCCATGCGCGGTTGCACAAAACTGTTCAAAAAACCGAAGTGATTGACTAGACTACCTGCTTTTTGCTGATATATTTGCATGATTTCTGGCATATGGAATATTTTGAGAGGAGTTAAACAGTGAGGGATATAAAGATTTCCGAGGTGAGATTGACCGAGGAAGAAATAGAGGCGGCCGTCGAGGTGCTGCGGTCCGGAAATCTTCGCCAGGGTGCTCAGTGCGAAGCTTTCGAACGCGAATTTGCGCTTAAGGTGGGGTCCCGTTATGCTTTGACCTGCGCCAGCGGCACGGCTTCCCTTCATTTAGCGTATATGGCATTTCTGAGACCGGGCGATGAAGTGCTTGTGCCTTCCTTTACCTTTATGGCGACCGGTTCGATGGTAGCAATGAGCGGGGGGGTGCCGGTGTTCTGTGACGTCGCCCCGGATACCTTCCTGATCGATCTTGAAGATGCTGAAAGGCGCATTACCGATCGCACCCGCGCTATTTCGCCGGTGCACCTCTTTGGCAATCCACTCGATATAGCCGCTGTCAGTGATCTTGCAGCACGTCACAACTTGGTTGTGGTGTGGGATGCCGCCCAGGCTCATGGTGCGACCTGGAAGCAGCGGGATATTGGTTCGTTCGACGATTTTGTAGCCTACTCCTTCTATCCTTCCAAGAACATGTTTGTCGGCGAAGGGGGAATGGTGTGCACAAATAATGCAGAATTTTACAATAAAATGCGATCCATGCGCAGCCATGGTGAAACCGGCAAGTACTATCATACTGCTCTGGGATTCAACTACCGGATGACCGACGTGGAAGCGGCCATAGGGTGCAAACAGCTCGGCAGACTCGATGAGATGCTGGTCAAAAGGAGGCTGAATGCGGAGATTCTGACCGCAGGCCTGGCGGAGGTTGCCGGTCTTCGACCTCAGAAAGTCATCCATGGAGGGGTACATGCCTGGCACCAGTATTGCCTGTTGGTTGATCCGGGTGAATTTGGCTCCAACCGCGATTTTCTGGCTGAAAGACTCAGGGAAAAACGAATCGCCAGCGGGGTGCACTATCCACGAGGCCTACATCAACAGCCTATCTTCGAAAAACTCTATGGTCCATTAAAGCTTCCGGTTACGGAAAAAATAGCTGAAATGATCCTGGCGATACCCGTGCACCACGGTTTAACGCCCGATGACGCCAAAACTATCGTGGAGGCGATAAAAGAAAGTTGATTGATAGCGCATGGAGTGACACATAAAGCAACTATTTTAAATTGCAGGATAAAGGATTGTGCATTGGGAGATGACTGAGCCATTCGTTCCCGGCTCTATAAATAAGTTTTTGGAAGTATCTCCTGCTGTTGCTTGAAGATCGAGTCGGGGAATTCGGGAGCGTTATAAAGAACGGCTATCCCGTTGATTGGAAGGTCATGTGTGTATCAAAACCTGTTGGGCCGGACCATCATTGTTACATTTGTGTGACTTACTCCTAATCTAGCCGTCCGCCCTCACATATCCCTTTTCTCCGTCCCGAGTAAATGCTATAATCACCATATATCCGGCAAGTTTCTGGCAAGCGAGAAAATCTATCAACATTTGACAGCGATACAGGATTGATTGTGCTTTTTAATCGATGGCTCCCAACCATTCGGAGCAAATTGTACTGCCTCGTGCTTACCATGTTTGTTGCGGCCCTTTTGCTTCAGGCCGGATATCTGTATGAACGATTTAAGAGTAGACAGGCAAACGAGTTCCAGGTCAATCTGGAGATGGCTCGGGCAGTGGCGGGCACGCTCAATATGTTCGTTCAGGATGTTCTCCATCAGGAATTGGCCATCTGCATAAACCTGACATCCATGCCCCAGGATTTGTCCCCCGAGCAGATAAACCGTATACTCGAGGCCAACAAGGCCGCCTTGCCCTCAATTCGTGACTTTGCATGGGTCAACCCCCCAGGCCGCATCATCGCATCCAATATGCCGGGATTAATTGGCGAGGACATAGCCGACCACCCGTTCGTCCGTGCTATTACTGAAGGGCGCGAGTGGAGCGTCAGTGATCTCCTGCTGTCACGCGATACGGGTGAACCGGTTTTCTTCATAAGCCGGGGTATCCGGGATGGAGAAGGCAGGCTGCTTGGCATGGTCGTCGGCGAAGTGAGAGCTGAAAAGTTAAAGGGTATATTGGGGCTTGATCTCTCCGAAGGTGGCGCGATCAACATCATGGACGGCAGGGGCGTGCTGGTCGATTGTTACCCTCAGAGAGAGTTGAAATGGGAAGATCGTGATTTTCTGAAGAAACGCCCGGCCATCAGGCAGGCCCTCGAAGGCAAGGAACTGACCGGTACCTTCCCGAGCCTTTCCATTGGAGAGGAGCGGATCGTGACCTGTACTCCGAGTCGCTTCACCAACTGGGTTGTATGCGTCAGCCGGTCCAAGAGCGAAGTGACAGCGCCCATGAGATCGCAGGCCATCAAGCTGTCAGGCCTTTCCATGCTCCTTACGGCGGTTATTTTCATCGGCGCATTTTTTCTCTCACACGGCATTGTAGAGCCAATCAGGCGGCTTCGTGATTACACTCTGGCCCTTGGACGGGGGGAGTTAACCCAACGGTTTGAATTCAAGGGTTCGGTGGAACTTCAAGACCTCTCTTCTTCTTTCAATGCAATGGCGGATGAGATCGGCAACCGGGAAGAAGCGCTTCGCAGGAGTGAGGGAAAATACCGGGAACTGGTGGAGAATGCCAACTGTAGCATCATAAGGCTGAATCTCGGCGGGACAATCACATTTATCAATGAATTTGCTCAGAAATTTTTCGATTATACCGAGGAGGAGATCCTCGGACGCCATATCGTCGGTACCATTGTGCCTGAAACAGATTCAGCCGGACAAAACCTCAGGGCGCTTATAGAGGGTGTCGTTAGTAATCCCGATCTGTATGCAAGGCATGAAAACGAAAATATGCGCAAGAACGGTGATCGGGTCTGGGTCATGTGGGCCAATAAAGCTCTGTTTGACGAAGAGGGTAAGGTGTGCGGAGTACTTGGCATCGGCACCGATATTACCGCCCGAAAGATGGCCGAGGACAGCCTTATGAAATCGGAGCAGGAGAAAGCGGCAATCCTGAGCAGCTTGAAATACGTGGCTGTTGAGTATCTTGACCCGGAGATGCGGGTAATCTGGACAAATGCTGCGACAGAGCAGGTCTTCAGCATGACGCCAGAGGAACTGAAAGGCAAAAAATGTTACGAAGCTATCCATGGTCTGCCGGAACCTTGCCCGGGATGCACGGTAATCAAGGCCGTACAAACAGGGCAACCCCACGAAGGTGAGATAGCAAAGGCTGATGGGAGGACGTGGCTGGTTTCCTCCAACCCTGTCAGGGATCCCTCCGGGAAAGTAACGAACGTGGTCCATGCCTCTATGAACATCACCGCGCGAAAGCGGATGGAAGAGGCATTGCGGACAGAGATTTCGGAGCGGGAGCAAGTAGAGGCGATGCGGAGACTTGATGAAGCACGCCTCGAGGCCTTGTGGCAGTTATGCCAAATGACTGATTCCTCAACATATCAGACCGCCAGGTTCGCCTTGGAACAGTTGGTGAGGCTTACGAAAAGCGAAGTCGGCTGGATTGGATTTTTGAACGAGGACGAAACGGTTTTGACTGTTCATGGCTGGCCGGAAACCCCTTGGCAGGGATCTGCCGAAGGATCCCCCATGCAGATAGAGGTTGGAAGAGCGGGTGTCTTCGCAGATGCGATACGGGAAAGAAGAGTTGTAGTCATAAACGATTACTCTGGTCCTGATCCCGACTCAGGAGGTTGCCTGAAAACTAACCTTCCGGTTAGCCGTATTATGATTGTCCCGGTATTTGAAAATGACCGCATTGTAGCTATTGCAGGCGTAGGTAACAAAGAGACGGAATATGACCTCCCGGATGCCCGGCAGCTCACGCTCCTTATGGATGGAATGTGGAAGATCATTCAGCGTGAAAAAGCAGAAAAGAATTTGCGGGAATCGGAGAGCCTCGCTGCAATGGGGAGGGCGATGGCCGCTGTAGCCCACGATATGAAAACCCCGCTTATCGCTATCGGCGGCTTTGCACGCTTGGCTCAAAAACGCATCGAGGATGACAGCCCCATCCAGGACCAACTGGAAATCGTTGTCAATGAAACCCAGCGGATGGAAAACATGGTGAAGAGTATGCTTGATTTTTCGCGCCCGTTGGAACTGGAGTGTTCAAAGGGGGACATAGGCCGGCTTGTGGCCGAATGCCTTGCAATAGTTGCCCCCTTGGCTCAAGAGAAAAAAATAAAGCTTTGCAGCCGACTTGATTCCGATACTCCTGCCGTAGCCTATCTAGACTTCAGGAGGATGAAGCAGGTGCTCATTAACCTTATGACAAACGCCATACAAGCTTCACAAGAGGGTGAGGACGTTATAATCGGATGCGATACGAAGGGAGAAAACCTCCTGATAAATGTGATTGATTGCGGCTGCGGCATTCCGCCCGATAAAAGGCAGGCAATTTTTTCCCCTTTCTATACGAGCAAGAGGGAAGGCACCGGCCTGGGGCTCGCTATTGTCAAGAAGATCGTTGAGGCCCACCAGGGTCATATAGAGATTTCGGACAATCCCGGCAAAGGGATCACTTTTCGGGTTGAAATCCCGCTGCACTTGCCTTCACATGAATATCCATATCGGGTTGCAAGTTGATCCGGTTGGGCCTTTTAACTATTTTTCGAATGCTTCAAGTTCCTCAACCTAAGGGTGTTCAGTACAGCTCTCCGGCCGGATTCTTCCGCAAACATCAACGTTCAAGCCAATTCCAGGCGGCTTCGACCTCGGAGCGAAAAAAATGTTTTGTCTCAGCATGCGCCGGCAACCCCCCCACCTTCACCCAAGACTTGATCCAGACTCGATCGCTCAAGACTGCTATACGTTCTATGTCTCTGGCATGATCCTTGGTGAATTTGAGTTTTTCAAGCAACACTTCAGGCTCCATATGGCGGAAGCCTTCGATTTCGACGAGAAGCCGTATTTTCCCCGATGCAGCAATCTCCTCAGCCATGATTGCGCCGATTTGCCGAACGTCTTCACCTGTGATCCCATCGCCGATCTTGAACCCAAGGAGTTTTCCGGAACCCCCGCTCAGTTGCTGATACATTGGAATCTCCTGTGTGAGAACTCTTCGCGCATTATTCGGACGTGATCATCGGGTGGCGCACCTGGAGACCACAGATAAGTATCCCGAACGAATCTTATCGAGCATTCAGAGAACGGGCGTGCTTTATCCCTTCTCAAGACGCTTCTCCACAACGCAGTACAGCTCCTCGCCCGCTTTTGCCTGTTCGAAACAAAGATTATCTGAGAGGCACCTTGCCTTACCGGTGTCTCCAGACTTCCAGCGATTGACCAAATCGGGTTCCCGAATTAAAGGACGGGACAGGGAAACGTAGTCCGCGATCCCTTCCCTTATGATTCGTTCAGCTACCGCATGGGAGCGAATCCCGCCAACGAGCATTAGAGGAACCTTGACCTTTTCCTTGAATTTCCTGGCCGCTTTCAGGTAATAGACTTCCATGTTCTCTGTATCGAGCCTTCCAGGCCTGACCGGTATATAGTCGCCCGAATACCTGGTTCCGCCGCTTAGCTCAATGGCATCGATACCGGCGTTCTCCAGAATTGAGGCAACTTCCAGCATCTCTTCCACGGTAAGTCCCCCTGTGACAAAGTCTTCCGAGTTCATCTTGACCATCACGGGGAACCTGTCTCCGACTTTATCCCTGATATTATGCGCAACTTCCAGGAGGAGTCTTGCCCGATTTTCGACGCTTCCGCCATATAGATCGTTTCTCCTGTTGTAAAACGGCGATAGAAACTGACTCAGTAAATAGCCGTGGGCAGCATGTATCTGGACTCCATCGCACCCTGCCTCTTGAGCCTCGGGTTGCAGCTTTGCCGAAAGCTTCAGCAACCATTCGAAAATCATCACCGGTCATCATACGGCAATTTGGCATGCCTTCACCTTGAATGCTCGACGGCCCCAGAGGCGCTTGCCCTGTGAGATTCGGGTCGGCATGGCATCCTGCATGAGCCAGTTGAACAGCGATCTTTCCACCGGCATTGTGCACGGCATCGGCCATGGCGGCCAGCCCTTGGACAAGTCCGTCGCTGTAAATACCAAGCTGCCCGGGTCCAGCCTGTCCTTCCCTGCTCACATACGCATGGCTGGTGATGATCAGCCCCACTCCCCCTTCCGCAAGCCGGACCATGAGATCGGTAAGCTTCCGGGGGCAGGAGCCGTCTTCATTTGCCATTCCCTCCCATGTGGCCGAGCGGACGAATCGGTTAGTCAAGGACATGCTTCTTATCGTTGTAGTTTCGAAGAGCATCGGCATATCTTCCCTCCACAATGTAATCGCCGTCTTCAGCCACCTTTCCCATTCATTACGGCCCTCACCACGTTGAAGCACTTGAATGTTATTACCTTCCTGGGTGACAGAGTAATTGGCTTTCCTGTCCGGGGATTCCTGCCCCTGCGCGCCGGCTTTTCTTTCACAAAAAGCCTTCCAAATCCTCTGAAAAATGGGCTTTGCTGAGAATCATTGGTCAGTCCTCAAAAACGAAAGTGCAAGGCCCTTTTTATTTTGGTAGATTCCAAAGAACGATGAGGGCAGCATACTACTTCAGAGGATTTCCGGAGACAAGCCGTGAGCACTTTCAAAACCCAAATATCTCGGGAGTTGGCTGCCGAGTATGGCCGTCAGGCAGTCCGGATCACTGAGTCTGGGGAATACCTGGCGCCTTCTGGTCGAGTAGTGAACGTTTCCCGATTGGTCAAACGATCAATTGATGGAACGGTCTCTTACCCTCCAGGCCAACCTTTT
Source organism: uncultured delta proteobacterium (assembly GCA_963757915.1). GTDB lineage: Bacteria > Desulfobacterota > Syntrophobacteria > Syntrophobacterales > Syntrophobacteraceae > SbD1. Next base: position 122,228 of record CAVWTD010000019.1, read on the forward strand.
CAGGAATCGGCGAGGGGGAATTATCAAACAAAAATTTCAGTAGAAAACATGACAACTCTTGAGACTGCACACCGTCTGATCGCCGAAGGGAGTCGACCGGCAGTACTCAACTTCGCTTCGGCAACGGATCCTGGTGGCGGTTTTCTCGGTGGCGCCAGGGCGCAAGAGGAATACTTGGCCAGATCGTCAGGCCTTTACGCCTGTATCAGAAACAATGCAATGTATGCGTTTCACCGCTCACGCCGGGATCCCCTTTATACGAATTTCGCAATCTATTCTCCCGATGTACCGGTCTTTCGCTCTGATGATGGCCGCCTTCTGGATGAGCCATACACGGTTGGAATCATCACTTGCCCGGCAGTAAACGCCAAGAGGGTGGATTTCAAGAGGAAAAATGAAATAGGCCCGGCCATGTGGCTACGTATTCTCAAAGTCCTGTCCATTGGGGTGAAACATGGCCATGATTCCATTGTCCTTGGGGCATGGGGTTGTGGAGCATTCGGTAACGACGGCCATGAAATCGCTAAATTGTTCCATCGGGCACTCGAACAGAACTTCAAAGGGAGCTACAGGCAGGTTGTTTTCGCCATTGTGGACTGGTCTCGGGACCGAAAGTTTATCGGTCCGTTTCAGAACGCTTTCAAGGTGAACTGAAGGGTGATCCTCCGATTTCCTGGTCGAAATTTCTGATCTCGGGCTCACAATGCTAAGAAAATAGGCTAAGGTTCTCCTTTTACCAGTTCCTCCAGAACATTGTATGGCTGGGCGCCGACTACCATGCGGCCTTTGGCCGCCAATGTCGGGACAGCCTTGACGCCACAGCGGCGTGAGTATCTCCAGTCACTATCCACTGCCTCTTTGAAAGTCCCTTTGGATAAAACCTCTTCTACTCCCTGGAGACCAACCGATTCTGCCAGCTCAACTAAAACCGGAATCTTTGCAATATTGAGTCCGTTCGCGAAGTAAGCTTTGAACACCGCCATGTGAAACGCCTCTCCCTGATTCTGGGATTCGGCCCATTTCCCGGCCTCCTGAGCCCTCCGGCTGTTATACGTCATAGTTCTCACGCCGAAGGGCAGGCCGCAGTCGGCCGCTACCGACTCCAGACGTTTCAATATGGCAGCAATGTCAACGTCCCTTCCGGCGAAAAGTTCATCCAGCGTAAGGCCTTCTTCAGGCGTCTCCGGATGCAGGGGAAAGGCTATCCACTTTACCTCGAGATCGTATGCTTGTTTGAGTTTTTCAATACGCCCGGTAATGAAGTAGCACCAGGGTCAGATGTAATCGGAAAAGACTTCCAAAAGAACTCTGCCTCGCTTGGTCATCGCACCTCACCTCTTTTTCAGTCCGCGATCACGTCTTGCCGATTCCGATGAATTTAATGGGCAAATGAGAGATGGGGGATGATACCGTACCTGCGGTCATCAGACAAGGATAGAACAAGCCGGTTTGCCGCACGGCATCTTGCAAAACAGCGGAATCCTGTAGGGATTGGAGCGGAGAATGTAGAAGCCGGAATAAGTGGCTGTCAGGCCTGGGCCCCGCCTCGCGGGTGGGTGGGCGGGCTGTCGAGATTGAAGCGTTCCATGTGAATGGCGCCGGGTCGTTAACTCTCGCAAATGTTAGCCTGACAGACGCTGCTTCCAGAGTGTCAGCCTTCGTAACGGTAAGCTTCGATTGTGCGGAGGGACCCGGCATAGTACAGTACAGTTTCTCCGCGGGAGCTGATCATGTTGTACTCGGCGTGTGTGTGGTCGTCGAAGCATATTTCAAGACGGAGGATACTCTACTGGGGTCGGGTGATGTTTTGAGCTACAATAAGCCAATGCAGGGAACGCGATATTCGCCCACATTTGCAGGACTCTGCGGCAAGCATTAGCGCTGCTTGCCGAAGGGCGCCATGCTGGCTCACCTCGCGTGACTAGCTTGTAGAAAAATGCTGCAAAGGAGGAAAGACATGGAACGGTCCTTAAAGCCCTCGGAAATAAAAAAATTAAGCGTGGCTGAGCGCATGCTCATAGTAGAAGAAATATGGGACAGCATTGCCGCGGACCAAGAATTGATGGAAGTGACCGAAGCTCAGAAAAAAGAACTGGATCGGAGGATTGCCCTGCACAATGCAGCCCCGGGCGAGGGCAAATCATGGGAGGAAATCAGGGATAGACTAAAGGCCGCGAAATGAAGCGCCCGATTCTTATACGCCCTGAGGCGGAAGCCGACATTGAGGAAGCATATCGCTGGTATGAAGAAAACTAGGCGGTCTCGGGGCGGATTTTCTTGAGTGCCTGGAAAGTGGTATGGAGTTAATTCGGAGCAGCCCGGAAATGTATCCGGTAGTGTACCGGAACATCCGTCGGCTGCTAATCCGTCGTTTTCCATACGGGATATTCTATATTGCTACCGAAAGTCTCATAACCGTATTGGCGGTCTTTCATGGCCGCCGCGATCCGAAAGAATGGAGGTCCCGCCATTAGCGATTGGGTCAGAAGTGCATCGCGGCGAACATGGATCTGTTGAACGTTTTTCAACGAAGCTCAGAAGAGGATACAGCGTCAAAGAGGCTTGTCCGTTTTTGGAGTTGGATTCCTCGGTGTGCGAGGATCAATTCCTCTCTAAAGTATTACTAATTGTGAATAGGCGGGAGAGGATTTGAACCTCCGACTTCCACCGTGTGAGGATGGCACTCTCACCGCTGAGTTACCCGCCCGTTGGCCCCGCAACAGTGCTGCGGGATTGTTTTTCATTGCCGCTCTTTTTATATCTGATGCCTTTGCCAAACGCAATACTCAATGCCGAAAAACCGAAACCGCTATCCGCGACGGCGGAAAGGGCGGGCCGGTTGGCCGGCTGAACAAATCTCCAGTTTTTGCGAGAGGGGAAGGAACCTCCCTTACAAAACAGGGCCTTGGCCGTGCGGACCAACGCCGGTCAGGAATGATTCTGCTTGCCGGGCGAGGGCGTCTTGCGCAGTTGCTCGATCTTTACGCGTTCATAATCTTCTATTGCCTTTTGATCTTTAAAATCCATTTTGAGTATGGCTTCGAGTTTCTTGGACGCCTCGGCATAATTTCCGGACTCCTCGTAGAGGTATGCTGCGAGCCTGTAGTATTTTTTCTCCTTTGGCTGGAGCCGAATCAAGTGCTCGAGTTCACGCAGGGCCGACTTCTTGTCTCCAAGTTTGGTTGCCGCCTGAAGAAGATATTTGTGAACGCTGCTCGAATCCGGGTTCTGCTCGGCTACCCCCCGGAAATAGGCCTGCATGCCTTTGTAGTCCTTCCTGTCTTCATAATATTTGTACACCGAGTCCATATTTGCAGGATTTTTGGGATCGAGCTTCACAAGTTCCTGGCGGACCCGGATCTCGCCTTTATCGTTTCTGAGCTTTTGAAAGATAATGAGAAGCTGTTTCCTGGATTCAACATCGCGGGGGTCCATGGAAGCAATTGTCTGCAAATGTGCCTGCGCCTTGTCATACTTTTTTTCATCGATGTAAAGCATTGCGGCATTGAACAGATATTTGCGGTTATTGGGTTCGATTTGGAGAAGTTTTTCGTAGTTTGCGATTTGTCCGGCCTTATCGTTCAGTTTCTCAAGGACGGGGATAAGGCTGATAAAGGCTTCCTTGTTGCGAGGGTTTTTCTGGACCATTGATTCGTAAATGGCTTTGGCTTGGGCGTGATTTCCTTTCTTTTCGTAGAGATCGGCAAGCAGGGCCCAGGTCTTCGCATCATTTGAATTCTTGCCAAGGTACTTCTCAAATTGTGCGACAGCCTCATCCGTTTTGCCCTCTCGCAGCAGTGTGACCGCCAGGTTATACTGTACATTGGAGTCCATTACCCCCGCCTTCTCGGCCTTCTCCCATGCTGAAGCCGCCTTTTGCCAGTCCTTGCCCTCGCCGGCCAACTGGGCGATTTCGATCAGGACCTGGGAACGGAAGGAATGCGGGATTTCGCGCTCATATTTTTCGAGAAACTTTCCAGCCTGATCGCTCGTCTTTTTTTTCTTCAAATAGGCGAGGAAATCGCTGAACATCTGCTGTTCCTCGGTCAGTTTCAGGAGGTCGAGGTAGACGCCGAGCGCCTCATCGGTCTTATTCATTATCTGATAGACGAGAAGAAGCTTTTCGGAGATATTCCTGGATTTTCCCGATTTGTCTATTTCCTCGTAGAGTCGCGCCGCGTCCTGATAGCGCTTGATGTCAAAATAGAGCCCGGCAAGTTGTGTCTTAAGCAATATGTTGGAGCTGTTGTCGTGGAGCGCCTTTTCCAGGTAGGCGATTCTTTTGTCAATATCGGCGCTGGTGTTCGCTCTGTGGAGCCAATCTTTGTAATCGAGCTGGACGAGGAGCGAGACCTTGCCGATGGGCCGGTTCCAGAGCAATACCCTTAGCTCGACAAGTTTTGGAGTTTCGAAGGATTCCTGTGGGAACAGATCTTTTATGATCACGCCGGGCTTCTTGCCGATGGGTTTCACATCCACATCTGAAGAGACCACCCGGGTTCCCCATGAAAGCCAGCCGTCGGTTCTGATACGGACGAGCTGGAGAGAATCCCTTGGATTCACAATAACCTGGGAGTCGGGAAGCAGGAGCAGTTCCTGGCCGTTGTGCTGAAAATGAAGAGCGATGAGTTTCGTTGGAAAGATCGTGAGTGAGGAAACGCCGCGGTCCATGGTCATGAAAAAAGCGAACGCGGCGCCTAACGCGAAGACAAGGGCAAAAATGACAATGATCAGGATGCGGTACGATGATCGTCGTTTTTTTTCTTTTCCCCCTCCACCGTGGTGGAAGGAACCGGGAGATCCATAAGGATAACCACGCCTTGAATTCATCTCCGGCATCACTCCCTGTAGAGACCGGCTTCCTCGTAGATTTTCCGGATTTCGTCAAGTCTGAGCAGCCGGTGCCGGCCCGGACTTAACGTGCCAAGGCGCACCGGTCCGTAAGCAATGCGCCTGATCTTCAAGACCGGGTGTCCGACCGCCAGGCCCATGCGTTTGATCTGGCGGTTCCAACCCTGGTGGAGAGTAATCCTCAACCAGGCGGCATTCGGCAGTTCCCTAATTATTTCGACTTCGGCCGGTGCCGTTACGCCCTCTTCGATCCGGACACCGGACCGGAGTTGTTCTATCGCTTTTTTGTCAGGATGTCCCTTTATTTTTACATCATATACCTTAGATATTCCATACCGAGGGTGAAGGAGGCGATTGGCAAGCTCTCCATCATTGGTGAGCAGAAGAAGTCCTTCTGCGTCGTAGTCGAGCCTGCCCACGGGAAAAATCCGTGTTCCAAAATCGGGGAGAAAATCCAGGACGGTCCTGCGGCCCTGGGGATCGGACGCGGTGGTCACGCAGCCGCGGGGCTTATGGAAGGCGAGAAGAATCTTCTGTGTCCGGAGAGTAACTGGCTTGCCGTCCAGGCGAACGCTGTCTTTCAGAGGATCGACGCTGAGGCCGAGTTGGGCCTTCCCGCCGTTTACTTCCACCCGGCCCTGCCTGATCAGTTCTTCGGCGGCGCGCCTCGAGGCTACTCCGGCCTGTGCGAGAAATTTTTGAAGCCGCATTAAACCCAACGAATTCCTCACTCAGGCTGAAGGGGTTTGGTCTGACTTTCACGCGCACACCCTTCGACAATGTTCGATGGGATAGAAACCGCAGCTCTTCTCATTTGCGAAGTCAATCCATACAGTTCGTCCCGGGGGAATCCTGACGTGAGCAGATAAACCAAAACTGCGACATTGTCGGCCGGTTTAAACGCATGGAGCTTGACATGATCTCGCATCATTAACCCCTTCAGTCTAAGCCCCTTCAGCCTAAGCCCCTCGATCTTAAATGCCTATGGCCCGGCGGACCAGTTCCATAGTGATAATCGACTCACGCCTTGCCCTGGCGGCGCCGTCGGCTATGATTTCCTTTACCTTATCGATTTCGCCCTCCAGCTTAAGGCGCCTTTCGCGTATAGGCGCAAGCCGGGAGATGACATTGCGAATGAGAATCTTCTTGCACTCAACACAGCCGATGCCGGCCGTGCGGCATCCGTCGGCAATTTGCTCGACTTCGGCAGGCGAAGAATAGAGCTTGTGATATGCGAAAACAGGGGAAATCTCCGGGTCGCCAGGGTCATTGCGCCTGATCCTCTGGGGATCGGTCATCATTTTCGATATCTTTTCCGTTATATCTTTTTCGGGCTCCGTGATGAAGATGCAATTTCCGTAGCTCTTGCTCATCTTCCTTCCGTCGAGGCCCGGGAGCACCGGGGAATCGGTCAGCAGCCCGTCGGGAATGGGGAATATCTCGCTCTTATACATGAAATTGAACCTGCGGGCGATTTCCCTGGTCAGCTCGATGTGAGGAAGCTGGTCTTTGCCGACGGGAACTCCGTTTGCGCGGTATATGATAATGTCGGCGGCCTGAAGCACCGGATAGCCCAGAAAACCATAGGTAGCGAGGTCTTTGTGCTCGAGTTGCTGCTGTTGTTCCTTATAGGTGGGATTGCGCTCGAGCCAGGGCAGGGGTGTTATCATCCCGAGCAGAAGATAGAGTTCCGCATGCTCTTTTATGTCCGACTGGATGAACATCGTAGAGAGTTTCGGGTCAAGCCCGACGCTTAACCAGTCCAGGAACATATCCCAGATGTTTTCGCGGATTGCTTCCGGAGAGGCGTAGTCGGTGGTGAGAGCGTGCCAGTCGGCAACAAAAAAATAACAATCGTACTGATTCTGAAGCTGAACCCAGTTTTCCAGGGCGCCGTGAAGATTGCCCAGATGAAGGCGCCCGGTTGGGCGCATGCCGCTTAGTATTCTTTCCCTTTCCGCCATAACGGGGCCTGTCTCCTTTGATCGAATGAATCGGCAAATCGGTGAACGGGTGGGCAGGTCAGGGGGAAAAACTTTGATTCACCAACGTAGGTCTATCCCGCTGCGTGCCTCAATGCGTGGTTCACCAGCGCTTTTACATCAAGATTCGCCAGAATATGTATATAACCGGACTCACCACATAACTCCATATTCCCGAAGCAATCAACAGCAGCACAATGAGCATTCCGTATCTTTCCATCCGCTCCATTGAAATTGCGATGTGCATCGGGAACCAGTCCCGCAACGATCCTGCCGCCATCGAGCGGAAGAATCGGAAGAAGATTTATTACCATCAGCACCAGATTGAACAGGACTGAGTAGTTCGCCATGATGTGAATCGGCGTGATTATCCTGTCGGATATGCCCATAGGGCCGGTAACGCCGCCAAATGTCAGATGAAAAATAATTGAACTCAGAACCGCAAGCAGAAAATTGCTAAGGGGGCCGCAAAGCGCAACCAGCGCCATGTCCCTGCGGCCGCCCCGCAAATTTGCAAAATTAACGGGCACGGGTTTGGCCCAGCCGAAAAGAAAATGCGAACCGGTGAGCACTAGAATTCCCGGAACGATAATCGTGCCTATGGGGTCGATATGCGAAATCGGATTAAGGGTTATTCGCCCCAGTATCCTGGCGGTAGGGTCCCCCAGTTTCTCAGCAACCCAGCCATGAGAAACTTCATGGAGAATAATGGCAAACAGCAGCGGTACTATGGAAAGGACGATTTTCGTAACGTCATGCATAGAAGCCCGGGACCCCCTCGTTTGGTTGGCGCTCAGAGCGCGGATATATCAGTATTTATCGTTTTCCTCCAGCCCAATTCGAAATCCTTTGCGGGTTCCGATGATAAAAACCCCGCTTCGGTTCAGCAAAAGTTCTTCCAGTCAGCCGATTTGGCCTGTTCGTCGAAGAATTCCGGCCGCATAGACACCAGGAAACGAAACTCCTCGGAACGATTGCTGACTTGCTTGTTGATCCTGGCATCCAGAAGCTCATCGAGCAACTGGCGGTAGATTGGGCCGGGGGGAATTCCCATCTCCTTCAGATCTTTGCCCTTAAGCTCGGTCTGCGTGTTTCTGTACCTGTGAAAATAATGGCTGACTGCCTTTCGCATGGATTCCTTATCGGCTTTGCCCATCAGGAAAAGCAGTTCCTCGGGCCTGAACGGTAGAAGCGCGCGGTAAACTTCACTGGGCTTTCGGCTGGACACATCCGGGAAAAAGGATTTAAGGAGCTTGCCGACGTTTTCAAGCGTCCAGAGTAGCCGATCACGCTGGCTTGCCGTTAAAAGAAGTCTGCCGCACGCGGCTTCCACATCCTGCATGGAAAGGTTTGAGAAAAGCCCCAGGAGATAGACCCACCAACGCTCCAGCGGTTCGTCCAGAAAACTCAGCCGGTACCAGGAAATGACCTCCCGGAGCCTGCCGAAAAGCTCCTCCATTTTCTTGTCGAAGTTGATTGCGCCGGCCAAAGCAGGCATCACGCCGAATTCAGCCATTCTGCGAAGTGCGGCAATGGGGTCATCCTCTTCGAGAATGAGCTTGATTTCGTGAAAAAAACGATGGCCCCCAAGTTTTTGAATCAGGTCCATATGTACGGCGTTTCGAATCAATGACGCGGTCTGTTTTCCAATCCTGAAGCCGAACCGCTGTTCAAAGCGAATGGCCCGCAAAATACGCGTGGGGTCTTCGATAAAACTCAGGTTGTGCAGGACCCTGATTATTTTCTCTTTGATATCCCGCTGCCCGCTGAAAAAATCGATCAATTGGCCGAACTCGTCAGGGTTAAGCGCAACGGCCAGAGTGTTTATCGTAAAATCCCTCCGGTAGAGGTCCATCTTGAGAGAGCTGAACTCGACAATCGGCAGAGCGGCCGGGTGCTGATAATACTCGAACCTTGCCGAAGCTATGTCCACGGTCTGTCCGTCGGGAAAAACAAGCATGGCGGTGTTGAATTTTTTGTGCAGTTTGGCCTTTATCCCTTGTCGCTCGGCAAAAGCCCTGGCAAATTCAATGGCATCCCCCTCCAAAACGATGTCTATGTCGAAATTGGTGTGGCGCAGGAGCAGGTCGCGCACGAAGCCGCCCACCGCATATGCCCGGAACCCCAGGCTTTCGGCCAGCACGCCGAATTCCCTGAGCATTTGAATGATGTTTTTCGGAAGCTGCTCCGAGAGGACGGACTGGATGTTTTTTCGCTTCGGCCAGTGTGTGAGAGAACTCTCATCATAGAGCCTCCCGTCGTCGTTATGTTCGTCCAGCATGAAATCGAGCAGGTCGCGGCGAGTGATCACCCCCAGCACTTTGCCTTTTTCGACGACAGGCAGAATGCGCTGATGCCGCTCAACCAGATGGGTCTGGATTTCAACGAAGGCTGGCGTTCGGCTCCACAGATGCGACGTCAGTATTCATGAACTCCGCCACAGTCTGTTGGGTGAGGCCGTGGAAAAGCGCTTTTTCAAGCACCTGGCGCGTGATCAAGCCCGATGAGCACCCCTTGGTCCAATACAGGCATGGCGTTTATGTTGTAGCGCACCATCGTGAGTTCGGCTTCCCCGATTTCCACGTCGGGTTCTGTATGGACCGCCGGGCTCGTCATGAGGGTTTCGGCCGTTGGATAGGGATGAATGTGGTCGCGAAGGATCTCAAGCAGCTTTGCTTCAGCCTGAACCAGGGTGAGGTCCTTAATACTGGCGGAAGCAGCGGTTGCGTGTCCCCCGCCTGCTGAACAGCGAAGCGATCGCGCCAACGTTCACCTCCGGAATACGGCTTCTGGCAACGAGGTAGACACGGTCATCCATGCGGGCCAGGGCGAATACCACGTCCAGGTTCTCGATATCGCGCAGCTTATGAACCAGCACGGCAAAATCGCCAACGTATCTGTCGACGGAAACCGTGGTGAGACACACCTCCACCCCATGGAAATTATAATTCTTTGCGGAAAGAATCAGTTCATTGAGCAGGTTGATCTGTTCGGCCGTAAGTTCCTGAGTAATGATGTCCGAGACCATGTTCAAGTCGGCCCCGCGACCTGAGCAGAAAAGCAGCGGCTTCAAAGTCTTCCGGCGTAGTGTTGTTGAATGTGAACGATCCGGTGTCCTCGAACAGACCCAGGCTCATAACGGTGGCCTCCTCGGCCGTAACCTCTATGCCTCGCTCCAAAAACAATTGCGAGAAAAGAGTCACCGTGGAACCAAAGTTCTTCACAATGGACACATTTGCCCTGACATCATCCTCAGCGTCAGGATGATGATCATAGACATGCACCTCAAGGCCGGGTTTGTTCAAGATGTCGACAAACTTGCCAATTCGGGAAGACTGCCTGGTGTCGACAAGAATGAGCCGTGTAACCTTTTCCAGGTCGATGTCGCGAAGCCGTTTGAAACCGTAAATGTAGACGGTCGATTTTATGAAGTATTCGCGCAACGTGCGTTCCTGCGAACCGGGAAAAACCAGCAGGGCGCCGGGATAGAGCTTCTTGGCCGCAATCATCGATCCCATTGCGTCGAAGTCTGCGTTTATGTGGGTAGTAATGACTTCCATCCGGAGTACTTCCGCCTCCAATTTATGAGTAACAACTATCGCTCGCGTTGGGCCGATAGGCGAGACGCCTCTCAGGGCCGGGGGTGGTATTTCCTGTGTATTTCTTTTAGCCGCTCTCTGGCCACGTGAGTGTATATCTGAGTCGTAGCGATATCCGCATGCCCGAGCAGTACCTGGAGCGAGCGCAGATCGGCCCCGTTTTCCAGAAGGTGCGTCGCAAACGAATGCCTGAGCATGTGCGGGGTGATGTTTATCGTAATGCCCGCTTTTCGGGCCCTGCGTCTTAATTATCTTCCAGACGCCCTGCCTCGATATGCTCTCGCCCCGGGTATTGATAAAAACCTGGGGGATAAAACCCTTCTTCAATAATTTAAGGCGTCCTTCCTCCAGATAGGATTTGAGGCACTCGGCGGCAAGCTCACCCATGGGCACAAGGCGCTCTTTTTCGCCCTTTCCCCGCACCGTCAGATAACCTGGCTGGAGGACGACCTGGCCCAACTGTAACTCGGCCAACTCGCTCACCCTGAGGCCGCAGGCGTAGAGCAGCTCGAACATGGCCCTGTCCCTCTGCCCAAGTGGTTTGGCCGAATCCGGTTGCGTCAGCAAAGACTCGATTTGGGCGGCAGTAAGCGCCTTGGGCAACTGCGGACCCAGTTTCGGGAAATGAACCAATAAAGCGGGATTGCCTTCAATCAGGCCCCGTCTCTCCAAGAACCTGAAAAATGTCCGTAAGGCGGCCAGTCTCCGAGCGCGCGAACGCGGCGAAAACGAGGGCCCCAACTGTTGAATATAGCCGCTTACTGTGCCGCGGGAAACTTCTCCCCAAAGGGAAATGCCCGATTCTCTTAAATAATTTTGAAAATGCGTTAGATCGCTGGAATACGCAGCGATGGTGTTCACGCTCAGTCCGCGTTCGACCGCAAGGTTGTTCATAAAAAGATCGATCTGGCTATCCATTTGCGCCCTCGGGTTTAAATCCCTTTGGCTCAGTCACATTCAGGAGTTGAGGTTAAGCGATTCATGAGGGCCCTCCCCGGAAAGCAATCCGCTTGACGCAATACGCACGGGCAAGTTCTGGAAATACTTTCAACTCCAGTGCAAGTAAAGAGAAAACTTGAGCGGGGGCAGGTGGTAGTGACAATGCTGTCAAGGCTTCACTCTCAGCACTCAGTCCTCAGGGAGCGAAGCGTAGTTCAGCCCTCAGTCCTCAGCACTCAGCACTCAGGGAGCGAAGCGTGGTTCAGTCCTCAGACCTGTAGGCGGGGTGCCGGGCGTAAGCGGAGCGCAGCCCACCAAAACTTTTCTCCGCCCTCAGCACTCAGTCCTCAGTCCTGAGCGCGTAGCGCGGACGCTCTTTCATAGGTTCTGCTTCGCCCTGTTTTTTGAAACCTGCGTCGTATAAGTCTGAAAGTGGTAGTCCACCAGAAAAGAGGTTTGAACGCTGTCTGCGGTTCGCTGTGTCGATATGAGGTCGATATTGTGCGTCTTGCCGGTTTCATCGGCAAACGAGATTCGGGCCCCGTCGGGAAACCCGCCCTTGCGGAACCATACCTCCGGTGGAAGGAGCCAGGTCTGTCCGAAGCGCTCTTCGAACTTGATGAAATCGAGGGCGTCCCTCGGAAATTGCACGTACATACAAAGCTCCTCGTCTGTGGCGGGCCGCTTAAGTTGGGCTTCGAGTTGAAGAAGCCTGGCCTTGAGGTCCTCGTCGGCAAGTTCCTGCAGTCCGGCCTCGTCGGCGAGGATTTCATCCCATCTCTTTCCATCCGTTCTTCCGCTCTGGAGCACCTTTTGGAAAATCCACTCGTGTGGATCGTAGAAAGGAAACGGGCCGTAGCGTCTCAGGAGCAGCCTTTTGAGGTCGTCTGAGGGCTTTTCGTAGCGGCCGTTGAGTACGTTGCTGAGAGCGGTTGACCACAGGATCTGGCTGCCGGGAGTTACTACACAGATGTTTCCGAGTTCCTTGCGCACTTCGATGAGTTCTCTGAAAACCTCGTGGAGGCGTTCGATTAGCCCCGCCTTCTCGGCCTGCTCCAGGGCAAGGCTGAGGGCGCCGCCCGGGAGCTTGTGCCTTTTGACTGTCGGGTCGAATCCTTGAAACGGGCTTGTGAATTTCTCATAGAGTCGCCGTTCCAGCCGCAGGATATCGGAGGCGTCCAGAACAGGTTGGAGGTTCAGGCAGGGGGTTTTGAAGCCGTAGTCGTGAAGGTTTTGAATGAGGCTGAGCGCCGGGGCCTGGCTGTAAATGCCGCCGTAACCGTGATCGGCAACCTCGACAACCTTCACGCCTTCCTGGACTGCCGCCAGAAGGCGGGCGAGGTCGTTGCCGTCCGTATTGTGGCCGTGGTAGGAGATGAGAAGGTCGGGAAACCTTTTTAAAATGGCGCGCACAAGTTGCGCAATACGCGCGGGCGAACCAAGGGCGGAATGGTTCTTGATGCAGAGAATAATATTTTCGCCAAGAAGAGACAGGACCTCTTCGGCTTTCTGAACATAGAAATCATCCGTGTGCCCGACGCCTGTGCTGAAACAAAGACAGGGCATAAGGACCCTGCCGGCCTCCTTCACTGCGTTTGCCGCTACGACAAGGTTCGGGATGTGGTTCAAAAAATCGTACATCCTCCAAATGTCGATATATTTGGAGAAAAGCCTCACTGTCATTTCGATAACGTTATCCGGGTATGGCCTGTAGCCGAATAAATTTCTTCCTCGGCAGAGTCCCTGGATAAGCGTGTTGGGCATGGCCTTGCGGACCAGCCGCAGCTTCTCGAACGGGTTTATCTGCTTTTTGATAAGGTCCATATGAACAGCGGCCCCGCCGAATATCTCAAAACCGAAATACCCGGCCGCGTCACGATAGGGAGCGACCTTGAGGGTCGTCTGCGGCATGATCCGGCACTTGAAATCCGACTGCGAAACATCTCGCTCGTTATTGGTGAGAAAAACCCCCGGAGTGTGGCGCAGGAAATCAAGGATTTCGCCGGCCGGCATATGTGGTGAAACTCTGTCTCGCTCAGGCATCTGCTCAAACTCCAACCAGCTTTAATTTAAGCTGCAAGTTATGTCAAAAGGGAGACCCCTTAACCTTCCGCGTAAGGGTTAAAACCCCAGGCATTTATTTCGGCCACCAGGATGGCCAGTTTGCCCATCGGTGGGACTTCCTCCTGGTAGTTCAGAAGTTGCGGATGTTTTTCTATGTACGAGGTGTCGAAATTCTGGCCGATAAAATCAGGGTCCGTCACTATTTGTTTGTAATAAGGTATCGTGGTTTTTACGCCTGCGATAAGAAAGCCGTCGAGAGATCTGCGCAGCCGGTCGACGGCTTCCTTCCATGTATGGCCGTAAACGGTGAGTTTGCATAGCATCGAGTCGTAGAAGCGGGGGATTTCGTAACCCTGATAGACTGCGCCGTCTATACGCACTCCGTGACCGCCCGTTGACTGGTATATCTCGATCAGCCCTGGGTTGGGCATAAAATTGTTCTTGGGGTCTTCGGCCGTTATCCTCAACTCGATGGCGGTTCCCCTGAAAAATATGTCTTTCTGGGTTACTGAAAGGGGTTGGCCTTCCGCGACCAGAAGCTGCTCCCTCACGATATCTATTCCTGTCACCATCTCGGTGACTGTGTGTTCTACCTGGATCCTGGTGTTGACCTCCAGGAAATAATAGTTGTCGTCCTGGTCCAGCAAAAATTCGACTGTCCCGGCGCTGAGATAATTGGAAGCGCGGGCAGCCCGCACTGCCGTATCGCAGATTGTGTTGAAAAGATCTTCAGGCAGAAAAGCTGGCGCTATTTCGATCATCTTTTGGTGCCGCCTCTGGATGGAACAGTTTCTGGTCCCCAGATGGATGACGTTGCCATGCCCGTCGGCAAGAATCTGAACTTCGATGTGCCGGGGATTGGTAAGGCCTTTTTCCAGGTAGACTTCATCGTTGCCGAACGCCATTTTGGCTTCAGAACGTCCAATCTCGATGAATTTTACCAATTCGTCCATGTTTTGAGCGACTCGAATTCCGCGCCCTCCGCCCCCTGCAACCGCCTTTACCATTATCGGGAAGCGGTGGCTTTCGGCGAAAGCCGTTGCGATCTCTTCTCCTTCAGCGCCCGCCGGGAGAACCTGCGTTCCGGGGATCACGGAAATTCCTGCTTCCCCCATGACCCGGCGGGCAATTACCTTGCTGCCCATATCAGTTATGACCTGCGGGGGAGGTCCCACAAAAACCAGGCCGGCCTCCGTGCACTGCTTCGAAAAAGCCGGATTTTCGGCTAGAAAACCGTAGCCGGGGTGTATCGCTTCAGCCTGGCTGCTCTGCGCCGCCTGTATGATACGCTCGATGTTGAGGTAGTCGCGCCTGGGGCCGCTTCCGATGCAAATGGCTTCATCGGCGCGCATGATATGCATCGCCGTCTTGTCAGTCTCTTCGTAGACGGCCACAGTCTTTATTCCAAGTTCCTGGGCGGAGCGCATTATGCGTATAGCGATCTCGCCCCTGTTTGCAACTAGTAACTTTTTGAACATCTCTGATCTCGCTTTCGGAAAAAGGTCATCCTTCGAGTCCTTTGCGGACCGCTAACTGCTTTGTTTATCCTAACGCATGTTTCATGGATGGGTGAAGAGCGAATTAAGATGGAAAGATGAATTCTCACCCTCGTCTGATAGACTTTTACAATACACTGGTACCAGTAATGCGTTTGGAGGCAGGCCAAACGTTAAGCGCATCAAAACTTGAAGTCAAAATAGTGTCAGGATCACGCTTCGCGGGGCTACGCCCCATAAGCGCTCAAATAGGAAACTAGACGTATACATGATTGCAATTTTGTAAAGTGTTTCAGCCCTGTAAGGGCTGAATAATACAGCCCATGGTCAGTCCCGCGCCTCGCGGGACGCCACCCTGGGTGTGGGATTCCATAATATTTTTCTCCGTACCCTGCAGGGGTTACATAAAACCCGCATTGCAAAGTGCGACTGCGAACACGGGACAATCTCTATGTAGACCTGTAGGTGGGGTGCCAAGCGTTGTAGGGTGGGTTAAGCGCAGCGCAACCCACCAAACCTTGCACGTGTGGGTGCCGGGTTAAGCGCAGCGCAGCCCACCAAAGCTTTTCGGAACAGTACAGACAGAAAGTGTGGTGCGTTTGGAGGTAAGGCAAATTTTAAGCGCATCTGAGAGTGAACTTACAGTGGTGTCAAGGTTTCACTCTCAGTCCTCAGCCCTCAGTCCTCCGTCCTCGCTTTGATCGGGGCGGAAAAGGACTTTCTTGACGTACTCAAGCGAATCCGGACGGGACCGGCTAATAGGAGATGCCCGCTCGTTTTGTTGCGCGCCGGGCGCGGTTCCTCTGGTGCGTGTTTTCCCTGTCCATGAGGTTGCATTTGAAAGGCTTTATTATGGCATTTGCGTCCCACTTAGGCCTGTCTTCGTCTTTGAGCAGGTCTTTGATGCTCGGCCAGGTCGTCTGACTGTAGAACTCGCAGGAATTACCCTCATTAAAAAATTCACAATGTTGCTCACTGACATACTTCTCGTACTTTTTGCAGTATTTGATTTTCATCGGATCCCCCTGGCCGGGTTGGTGGCCCGGCCTTGCTCAGGGTACAGTCGCACGCCTTGCCTGCTTGGCGGAGTGTAAGCCGCAGTTTATAAAGCACAACAGTGGTTCTTGAGCCTGATTTGCAACGGGAGAGTGGATTGAGCTGCGCAGCGCTTCAGCACGAACTGGGAATACTCTTTTGAAGTGGACTAAGTATAAGCTAAATTGATCGCTTGTGAAAGAAAAAAAGTAAGTGGCGTGAATTTTTGTGCAATGTTAAATTTTGCCCAAAGCAAGAAAATGCTGGAAGAGCGTAGCGGGGTGGATGAAGGAGCGTAGCGGGGCAAATCTATCTCGAAAAGCTCTGGCAGGGTGGTGAAAAAGGGTTCTCTGGGGGGAGAAACGCCTCAAAATTGCTCATGATTTCGTCATTCCGGCGGAGGCCGGAATCCAGGCTTTTTCCAACTACTTGATTTTAAAGCGAAAGATACTTGCCCCCGGCCCCCGGACCAGAGACTTCCGGGGCAAGCCTTACCGGGGTGACGTCTATAGGGTTTTTCGCCCCGATGAGGGAATTCCAATCCTTTTTCAGCACCCTGTTAGGCTGAAGGAGCGGAGCGGGGTGGATGAAGGAGCGTAGCGGCGTGGAACCGGCGCCGATTGGTTAGTCGGTTTTGTTTTTGCTTTACATCGAAAAGCCAAACCAGTTATAAGATTTGCTCCTGCAGGCCAGTAGCTCTAACGGTTAGAGCACCGGACTCCAAATCCGGGGGTTGGGGGTTCGAATCCCTCCTGGCCTGCCAGGGATATCAAATGGTTACAGCCATTACCGTGTAAGTCTTTTTTGTTACGTTCCTATTACGAACGCGGATTACAGTTTTGCTCCCGTACGCCGGAGGATGAAATTCGAGTCCCCTGTAAGTCTTCTTCACGCATATGTCGAATGGGGCGAGACGCCAGCGCAGGAGCACATCGTCAGCATCCGCGATACTTATGGAGTAAGCCCGAATTGGCTCCTGACCGGCAAAGGCGACCCTTATTTGAGCGATATTGAAAAAGGGGTCGCGCATCAGGCCGATCATTTCTATAACCTGCCCGTGCGTGATTTGCCGCGCGGAGAGAGGCGCCATCGAAGATGGAGGAGCTTCTCTCCCTCGTGGTCGGAGTTTTCAGGAGCGGCAACGCCGAGGCCGCCGAAACACTCGAAAGGAACATCCGGTCGCTGGCGCACACTGTGGAATTGGAGGGACGCCTGGCCTCCATCGAAGAGCGCCTGAAGGTTATTGAAAAGAAGGCTGAATAAATACAATTAGAGGCGGTTTGGCTGCTTTTTTGACTTATAATTCGTTGTTCTAGTAGTAGATTTGACATTGGGAGAGGATTGTATGCTTCGCGCTTTGGACAGGGAAGCGCGGAGCGCCTGAGCCCTGAATTCGACTCGCACAAGGCGCACAAAGGAGTGCATTATGGCTTGGATTTGTCCTGGATGCTATTCTTCCAACGCCGATGAATCAGCAAGGTGCGTTTGTGGCTTGGAGGCTGGCGGCGGTGGAGCGGCGGGTGGTGCGCCTCGGGCCAGGAAGCCCTGGTATTGCTCTTCTAATGTAGATATCTTATCCTTCCTTTTCTTTATGCCTCTATGGATTGTAATTCAGTTCATTAACAAGGAGGCCTCCGGCAAAAGAAGGATGCTGGCGTTTTTATTGGCAGTGGGTATTGTGGCTTATTTATACCTGGTGCTGCCGGGCCATTTTAGTGACGGACATCAAACGACCCCGGCCTCACCGCAGCAATCTTTGCCTGTAGTACCGTCAACGCGGAGCGCCGAGGCTGACGCTGCGAATCCCGCCAATTTCAATACTACTGACAAGTCTATGGAATCGAATGGAAACCTTGCTGTTGCGCTCCGGCTCATACAGAAATCGACGCCGGCCACCATATTGCAGGGCGCTCAACATAGAACCACTGCAGAGCTTACGAGGAACCCATATGCATTTCTTGGGAGGATCTGTAAGATTAGTGGAACAGTATATAAGGTTGAGGCTGTCCCGCCAGATCCCCATATAAGAGGCCAATGGTGTGAAATATTACTGCTTTCGGAAAATCAAAACTCTGCTCTCGGAGCCACCACGATTGATTTTTTCTATAATGGCGACCCTATGTGCGTGCCTCTAAACTCCAAAATCACCTGCGCCGGCTATTTCGTTGCCACTTATGAAAGCCAGAATGCATTCGGTGGAACAGTCGAAGCCCTCCTCGTGGTTGGCAATGCCATCAATTCCGACCACAAGGCGCGGCCCATCCCTAAAGATGAAGCGTCGGCCTCGGTTGCAAATGTAATTAAGCCATCCGACAGCCTACCTATCGCCCAAGATAACTCCAAAGTTCAGCGCCCGACCGTCACAGATGTCGTCGAGGCACTAAGAAATAAAAACAAGAATTAACCTCCCCGAATATAAAACGGTAACTCTCCCTTTTAGCGACCATCCCCGTCTAATTTTCTCACATTGCCTGCCAAAATCCCCTTTCCCTGGCCAATTTTCTCACTTTGGTACACCCCTCATTTTCACCTACTAAATTCCGCATCAGTCCTATATTTGGAGCATATTAGTCCTCTACTTCCGGCCACCACTAAAATTCTCAGATACTCTGCCCCCCTATATCCCCATGGTCAACCCTCCCGGCTTCGCGTTCCCGTCCACCAGGTCCGCATATACTGTTCCCGGACGGATAAACCGTTACTATGCTGGGTAATGGCCGGATGACGAGCACCAGGGTGGGCGTTAAAGTCACGATCTCGCCCGGCGCCGTATCCAATTACCCTGAGCCTTCCGATTTTTCACCCCCCCCCCGGCCTGACCCATAGGGGGTGGCCTCATCGACAGTATCCGCCGCCGCATATCCGCCGGAGGTGATGTTTTGGGAAAAAGGGCAAAGGTGATAATCGGTCAGCCCTCCACTGCCCTGGCTCGTTAATCGCCCACCTGCCCCGCCAGGATACCCCAGGATCGACTTTCCCCACTTAACCCATAACCTGAACCCATGTCGAATTTGCGCCTTGCACCATGATCCACTGTCCGAAAAATATTCTTGCGAAATCGGAATGTGACTGTAATATGCTTTCAGCATCAGGTCCACCTGCCTTGCCTCCTTGCCCTTGATGGCGGCCAGTACTGGTGCTACCTATACGGAAACCTCGACAGGCCGCGCCATGTGGCAAATGGTAGGGATACTGGCAGAGCTTGAACGGTCGCTGATTCAGGAGAGGACAAAGGCGGGCCGAGCGGTGGCTGTGACTCGTGGTGTGCGGATGGGCCGCAAGCGTCTGTTATCCGCACAACAGGTCGCCCATGCCCACATGCTTATAGAGCAGGGGGAAGGCTCTGACAATGTGGCTCAATCCCTCAACGTCTCGCGCCGCACCCTTTACAGGGCCTTGGCGGCTTCGACTCTTAGTCAAGTTGGATAACCGAATAATTGGACAGCTTGTGGTAAATCGTCCAAAAGTTCAGTGTAAATTGGGGTAAGATACAATGGGGATAATTCGAACGAAGAGCCGACAGACATTGCGGAGGAAACGGCTATCTTTATTCTTTACGATTATCTTCCTAGTTATTGCGTATTTATGGATCACGGTTTCGTCATGTGAAACTAGTAAAGTACCGCAAATTATTGCGTTGGGACCGGTTATTATTGGAATCGCGGCACTAAGTGCTTATTTGAAAAATAGTTCAATAGAAAGAATGAAATTTATTGATAAAGTTTATAAAAAATTTGATGCCCCAGATATAGCTGAGTTGCACGATAAATTGATTGAAGATAAAGACGGTAATTTGAAATTTGTACCAAGCTTGCCACACTTAAAAGATGAACTCGCTTTAATTCGTGCGCTTACATTATTCGACCAAATACTTAATTATTACGAACAAGATATCATTAATAATGAGACTTTAAGCTATATAGCCGCTGAGATTTTAGATTTCTATAATCACCGTGGGGTTATTGCGTATATTGAAGATATTCATAAAAAATACGAATATGCTGAAAAAAGATATATAGATGATATAAAATTTTATTCTGGCTTATTAGATTTAGGACCAAAATGTGAAAAGAAATACTTAGAGCCAACAAACAAGTTTTTGCGGTTTTGGAAGCGTATATTCTAGCAAAAGGACTGGCCCAAATAATAACAAGGCTTGGTAATGTTCTTTATTGGCTTGGTTGTACGGTTGCAGTTTTGCTAGCTATCTTCGGTATTATAGGCAGTATTTCCCAACTTATGGTCACGAGTACTGACATAGCATATGTTCGGGAGAACGCGTTTCTGGGATTTATTTTTTTCGAGGTTGCGGGACTAATAGCTTGGCTTATAGGCAAGAGATGCCGTTATATTCTTTCACGAAAGTAATATTCTTAGTATTTCTACTTTGTTTTAATATATAACAAATAAAGAGGAGATGAAAAGCTATGAGTAAATGTTTTCTTTGTGGTATTGAGTGTGAGCACCCAGCCCCACCTTTTAATCCTTATACACACTTTCGTTCGTTAACGTGGTATAAATGTGCGCAATGTGGATTTTATGCTGTCGATGTAGCAGTAGTAGCTCAGTGTCGAGCTAATGAAATAAAGGAACTTACTGTGCTTCTTAAAGGTATGCCAAATAACTCAAAGCCATTTATACTTTATGTCCATGATTCGACGCTTGGAGACGAGGACTTCATAACAAACTACAAAGATGATTATGATTTATTTAAAGTATGTGATCCAAAATAATAGACTGTGCGGAGGCGGTTACAATGCTAAAGACTTTGTTGCTTTCGGCATGCTTGGCTATAATTACCTGTTCCAATGTGTCGGCAGAAAACAAAATAGCTGGTGAAGCTGGAACATTTCAATTGATAACCGTAAACAATGGAGCAAAGCAAGAATTATATAGAATTAATACAAAAACTGGAGAAGTGTGGGAGTATAATGAATTCGTAGTTTTAGACGAAAATAGCTTAGCCATAACCCCAAAGGCTAAAGAGGGCATGAGGCAGCTTTTAGAACAAGCGAAAAAACAAGGGAAAAATGTTTATACAATACCGCATTGGCAACTCACTAACGAACAACCGTCTGAACATTTTACAATTCACTGAGTTAAGTTCCTTTCCGCCGTTTTTTGCTCGCTGGCAATTGTGCCGCGAAAGAACAATAGATGGGGTCAGCCCTTGAAAATGGAAATTACCGTGGAAAGCGGCATAATGATTTTCTAATTTCAAGGGCTGACCGCTTTATTTACTGTGGGTCTTCCCTTACCTCGGGTCTTCAATCGCGCATCTACCCCACCAGGATGCCCCTGAATTAGTCGATCTCACCGGGTGCTGTGTCATTCATCATCGGTTTGTAATTTTCTTCACCCGTGCCGATGTCCATGCCAGGTGGTCCGCCCCCAGAGCCATTGTGCGTGAAAAGCGCCAACACGTCCACATCGCGCAGACCAAAAATGGGAATTCCGGCCCTCGACCCGAGGAAATTTTCAGAAAACGCCTCATAGGTATAAATTGGTAATCAATACCCACTGGCGAACTGAAGCGCGTTTTCCCTTCCATGTGGCCCGCGACTGTCCCATCCTATTTGCCTGAGCGCCATCAAATACGCTAGGGCAGGAAACGAGCTGCTAACTGCGGGACGGCGGTGTGTCTGAAATTGCAATAACCAGTGCCATTGGCGTTTCACGTGCATGTTTGATTGGAAAATCGTATGATTTTGTGGTCTATGGGGTTGTCCAAGGATTTTTTCTGCGCGGAATCCGCCTCAAAATGTGGTTCGCCATCGCAGATAGTCAAGTTGATGCATTATTCCGGACAAAGAGTATTCTCCGGAACACTACATCTTTCGCGAAGCCGTTCTCCGGGCGCTCGCCTAAAAGGAGGGAACGATGAAGCGTGTCGGTGCATTACTGATCTTCATGGTTGTGGCTGCGTCGGCAACGGCCAGCTTAGCCCATGCGGACTCGATGGCGTATGTTCATTATTCGCGGGGCATTGATTTTGCCGCCCAGGGAAACTTCTCCGGGGCAAAGGAGTCCTTCGACAGGGCGTTGGCGGTTGACCCTCAACACTATCCAACGCTAAGATGCATGGTCGTGCTCAAAGATATCCGGGAAGGGCGGATCAAGGAGCACACAGGGGTGTATCTATTTCGCGCCTTTTCGGCTTATAACCGGTATAAAACCGATGATGCCATTCAGGCATTGAACAAGGCGGCGGAGCTCGATCCGGGGTATGCTCCGGTCTACTTCCACCGAGGGGTCGCGTACCGAGACAAAAAGCTGTCTAAAGAGGCCCTGGAAGATTACAACAAAACCCTGGAAATCGATCCGAAATATGCGCCCGCCTATATCAGCCGCGCCAATCTTTATTGCGATCAGTCTCAGTTCGACTTGGCCATCGCCGACTACGGTCGGGCGTTGGAGACCGAACCCCGCAGCGTGATCGCCCTGTACAGCCGCGGCAACGCGTATGAGGCGCAGGGTCGCCATCAGCAGGCCATCGCGGATTATGATCGCATTTTCGAAATCAACCCAGGGTTTCCGCACGCCTACGTAAGAAAGGCCCTTGTCTACGAGAAGACCGGCCGTCCAAAGGAGGCCCTTGCCGTCCTTAAAGCTTACCTCGACAAAGTTGATCTGCGCGAACAGGAGCCCGCGCAGGTAAAGTGGGTGAGTGATAAAGTCACTGAATTGGAAAAGCTGCCGTGAATTGTCGCCCTTCAGCAAGGGGCGTCTTTTTGAATAATCCGAATTAATATAAAAGGAGTAATACATGGAAGTGGCTATTATCGAAAAGGAAACCGGGAAAGAAGTAGCCAGATACTCGATCAATTTTCTTCAATGGTGGGCATGTGGGGTCAACCTACACTCTTGACAACCCAAGCTCCCTCTCAAGCATTCCAACAGATTTGCGCAGAGATACATTCTGTTTCATCTCCTCGGCAACCCGCCTGCTTGCCTGCGTAACCGCTGACTCTCCCACCCCGTATGCTGCGCCGATCTCTTTAAGCTTGAGCGCTGTGTGGCGCCGGCATAGATACAGTCCCACCCGTCGCGCCTTCGGCCGGTCATCCATGAACAGATCCTCCACCGCGGAACGGATCGCCTCGACCCCCGGTCTGCCTGCAAGTTGACGAACTGCGGGCAATTCACGGTCCGCCTGCGCCGCCTTTAGGAATTTCTCCCGCACCCACTCAACAAAAGACCCGCCCCCCAGGACCGTCGATGCCGTCACATGCGCAAATGGGTTTGGGCACTCCCGCCCGGCTTGTCCCTCAACGAAATCCCGGTACCGCTCCTGACCTGTTTTCTCATCCAACGCAAAGAAGGAAAGGATGAACTCCCGGTGCAGCCACTGGGGCGTGGAGGCCGACCCGGCGTATGCCCGGTAACTCGACCACTCGTACTCGCCGGGCTTTGCAATGATGATGCACATGATCTGAGACAAATTCCCGCAAGGAGTCTCCACCAAGAGGTGGTAGTGATTGGACATAAGGCAGTAGACATGGATTAGCGCGCCATAGCGAACCGTTGCCGATTCCAGATAGGAAAGGAACTGAGCCCGGTCCCTTTTGTTCGGGAATATATTCTTGCGTTCATTTCCCCTGGATGCAACATGATAGAAAGCACCCGGGTACACAATTTGAAGCGCCCTGGCCATCGCCTGACCCTCTTCACACTTCCTGATTTACTCTCACGACCTCGTATTGTCCTTGAGTGTCACCGATATCTCATGAGTGTAGGTGTGACCCCCCTCTCTCTCCCGCAAAATTAGGCAACACAAATGTGCCATTTTTGGTATCATGACACGCCAGGAAGGAGCAGGAACTCATCAATCCCTTTGGAGGTGTAACATGCCGAACCAGATCAGCTCCAAACACCACAATTTCCAGGTAGTCAACGATATTTCCGCGATCAAGGACATTGGTGAAACGATTACCGAATTTGGCAAAAACCATCAGCTGAGCGAGAGGGCCATCTTTTGCGGTAACCTGACCCTTGAGGAACTGGTGTTGAACATTATTTCCTATGCCTACGACGGCCAACAGGAGCATCTCATCAACATCGACCTTTCGGTGCATGACAAGAAGCTGACCATGATCATCGAAGATGACGGAAGGGAATTCAACCCGGCGGCCATACATTTCGCGCCGCACCCGAGAATTTCTCTCGATGATATCGAGGATCTGGAACTCGGGCTTCGTCTAGTGAGGATGGTGACGGATGCTATCCACTACAAGAGGATTCGCGACAGGAACATCGTTACTGTAGTCATCGAAGACATCCCCGGAAAAAAGACCATCACCTCGATCATGCGTGAGGATCGAATCTTCGAGCCTCCGCAGGTATTCAGAGAAAAAGCCAGAATCAACAGCCTGGCGGAATATAGGCAGACCTATAAAAGATCGATCGAACAGACGGAGTTGTTTTGGGCCGAGCAGGCAGAGTATCTCGATTGGGTCAAGAAATGGGATACAGTTCTCGTGGAAGATTTTCTTGAGGGACAGCACCAGTGGTTCGTGGGAGGCAAACTCAACGTTACCTACAACTGCCTTGACCGACACCTTCAGACCTGGCGCAAGAACAAGGCGGCATTGATCTGGGAAGGGGACAGGCCCGGGGAGCAGCAGGTCCTGACCTATCAGCAGCTCCATCGGGAGGTGTGCCGTTTCGCCAATGTTTTGAAAAAACATGGAATAGTAAAAGGAGATCGTGTCGCCATTTATCTCCCCATGATACTGGAATTGCCGATAGCTATGCTGGCATGCGCCAGGATTGGGGCCATTCACACTGTGGTCTTCGGTGGATTCAGCGCAGAAGCCCTCAAAGACAGGATGCTGGACTGTAGTTCCAGGCTTCTTATTTGCGCCGACGGTTACCCCCGGGGCGGCAAGATAGTGAAGAGTAAGGAACAGGCGGACAACGCCCTGCAAGGGTGCCCCAATGTTGCCGAGGTCATTGTGGTGCGCAGAGCCGGTATCGAGGTGCCGATGAAACCGGGGCGGGACTATTTCTGGGACGATGAACTATCGGCTCCGGACATCTCGACGGTCTGCGAGCCTGAAGTCATGGACGCCGAAGACGCCCTTTTTATCCTATACACCAGTGGCAGTACCGGCAAACCCAAGGGCGTGCTCCATACTTCGGCTGGATACCTCCTTTACGCGATGCAGACCTTCAAATGGGTTTTCGACATCAGAGATGAAGATACCTATTGGTGTACGGCCGATATTGGCTGGATTACAGGGCACAGCTATATCACCTATGGGCCTCTCGCTAACGGCGCCACCAGCGTCATGTTCGAGGGTTTGCCCAACTACCCTGGCCCAGACCGCTGCTGGAACATTATCGACAAGTACAGTGTCACCATCTTCTACACGGCCCCTACCGCCTTGCGCGCGTTGATGAAAGAAGGCGATCAATGGCTTGCAAAACAGGATCTAAGCTCGCTAAGGCTCCTGGGGTCTGTGGGAGAGCCGATCAACCCCGAAGTGTGGATGTGGTACCATGACAATATTGGTAAAGGACGATGCCCTGTTGTGGATACCTGGTGGCAGACGGAAACAGGAGGTATCGTCATCAGTCCTCTTCCCGGCGCCACGCCGTGCAAGCCTGGATCTGCCACTCTGCCTCTATTTGGAATCGATCCGGAGATCAAGAAGAATAGCGATGACCCTGCCGAATTGGGCGAGGGCGGCTGGTTGGTAATCAAAAAGCCGTGGCCTGGATTGATGCGTCGGGTTTACGGTGATCCTGAAAGGTTTAAGAAGACATATTTCTCTGAGTTTCCCGGTGTGTATACCACAGGCGACGGGGCTCACATCGATAAGGACGGCTACTTCTGGATAATGGGACGCATTGATGACGTTATCAATGTGTCGGGGCACAGGCTTGGTACCGCGGAAATAGAGAGCGCATTCGTATCCCACCCCGCCGTGGCGGAGGCAGCCGTTGTGGGAACTCCCCATGAGACCAAAGGCCAAAGTATCTACGCCTTCGTTACTCTTAAAAGAGGCGTCACAAAAAGCGATGACCTGTCAACCTCTTTGAAACAGCACGTGAGGAGCAAAATCGGCCCCATTGCCACCCCCGACGAGATCCAGTTTGCAGAGGGACTGCCAAAGACGCGATCGGGAAAGATCATTCGCAGACTGCTCACCAAAATCGCTGCAGGCGACATCTCCAACCTGGGAGACACGAGCACTCTAATGGACGCCACCGTGCTCAAAGACTTGGCGGAGGAGAGGCTCATACAGGACAAAACTGCCCGAAATGGCCGGAACCAAATCCCAGGTGGCACGGCGCTTTCTTACCCTCCGCTTCGGGGATGATGCCAAAGGTAGGCCGCTGCCCTGGAAATCGAGGGCACGCATTTGTCCAGGAACTTGGAATCGCTAAATGATTGAGCGATTGGCCGCCTGTATGGTCAGGTGGATTTCTGGGAGTTTTTGCATCGCTAGTGCATTGTCAATAAAATTATTACATGTTGCAAGGAATCGTCACCCCGGCGAAGGCCGGGGTCCAGTGCTGTTAACCAACTGAAAAGACGCTGGATTCCGGCCTGCGCCGGAATGACGGATTGTAGGTCATTACCTATAGAAACTTAGTTGACAATGCACTAGTGTTGCGTCCCTCAAGTTAGGTTGTATTTCATCGGGTGTCATAGTCGCTTCTGTCGCCAAATACTCTGGTCCTCAAGTACAATCTAATTTGCGGGACGCGACACTAGAATTTTGCTGTCATCGTCCAACGGAAAGTCTTCGCCACCCATTTTTTATCTCCTTTTTCATAACTAAATTTATCTGCCTTCTCCCCTTTTTGGTAACACGGGGCCTTCAAATACCGCACTTAAGAACACAAGGAAAAGTCGTAATATGGACAGTACGCTTTTTTGTCCAGCTGTTTCGTGGGAAACAAAGCGAGGCGCATTCTATATTATGAGATGAATAGTCCACCCCATCAATGTAACAAATTGGATATTTTGCTTTTCCATATTTTATACCCATCTCCATTTAAATGGACACCATCATAAGTAAACTCGCATTTTAATGTCCCATTTGTTGATAATTCATCATTTAAATTTACAAAAACTATGTTGTTTATGTTTGCATATTCATTTAGTTCTACGTTTAATTTTTTAACTGCATTATTTATTTCATTATTTGTCATTTTTTGTCCAGTAGTGTTACAGCTACTGGATACATAAAGTGTTGACTGGATAATAGGAGTTATTTTGCTTGACTGTAGTATTGTTATTATTTGAATATAGTCTTTTACTACGGTTGCAATCGGTCTGTGTTTAATAATGTCGTTTATTCCCAGCATAATAAATGCAGTATCTGGTTGTGTATTTATTATACTGTCTAATCTTTTTAAAACGCCATATGTGGTATCACTTCCAATTCCTCTATTTAAGATTGAAGTCTCTGGAAAAATCTCGTGCCATTCACCCTCTTCAGTGATTGAATCGCCAATCATTACGTTTTTAGTGGTTGAATGGAACGATGAAAATAATGATGTTCTAGCTTTCCAAGTTGGATATTCAGTTAACATATCATCTGGATTCAATGATTTTACAGTTATAAGGCTTTTGATAAATATAAGCTGCCGAAATGGAAAAAAATGATATTGGGTTGAAAGTACTCCATATGAGAAAGAAAGAAATGAAATAACAAGAAATGCCAAAAAAGTTCGATTTCGGTGATTTCGGCTAATCATGTGAGCTCACCACCCTCTCTTTTGAGGTAGCACCCATGTTTGCGAAGGTGCCTCAGAAGCGGCTCCCTCTTCATTGGACAACTACCACTTCATGAATGGCCTCGGCTGGTAATCCGCGCAGTGCATCTGCTCGACGATCTTCCAGAATCAGTGATATGGCTTCCGCCAGACTATGAAGAGACTCCGGGACAGTGCGGCCCTGGCCGTTGGCCACTGGAATCTCCGGGCAGTAAGCAATGTACCAGCCCTCATCGCGCTCAATAATTGCTGTGAATTCGTTACGCATAACCGATCCTGTTCCTTTCCTCTCCCTGATATGTTCAAAGCCTTCCCATGCCCCGCCGTCTTGAGGGTCAAGAGTTCCCCGGCCTTCGCCGCCGCGTTGTCCACTGCATCCGGTCATATTACCTTAATGTCTGAAATAGTAGCACATTTTATTGTCCATAAAAAAGAGAAGGCCGCTTGTGAGGCGATCTCCGGAAAGTGTAAGAAAGATCAGCCTGAGCGGCCTTCTGAAAACACGGTCAATAATTATCCTGTTGTTTCTGAAACTCCCTGACCTTGTTGTTATACCAAGTTGCGTTCAAAAAAGTATCAAGTGATATCTGGCGGAGCCTTGAATTCTTTACGCCCCCCACACTCCCTCCGTCTGGCGGAGTCTCGAGATCTATGTTGCGCTTCGGCGGCGGCCTTCGGCCAGTCGCCGCTAGCGCCGAGCGCTCGGCCTCGCGCGTCCGCGCGTGGCCGAAATCCTGGCGGGTGCGGGGGAAGCTTTCCCCCGCTCAGTTTGGGGTTATTCGTCGCTCTTTGAACGCAACTTCGTATTACCGCCTCCGCCACGACTATTTTGCTTGCTGGGTTACCGTAAAGGTCTGCCCGGCTATGGTTAGTGTACCGGTGCGGCTTTGAGTGGTGGAGGTATTCGCAGTCACAGAATACTTGACGGTCCCGTCAGCCGTGCCCTTTGCGCCGGATACAACGCTTATCCAGCTTGCATTGCTTGCGGCTGTCCAGGAGCATTCGGACGGCGAAGTTACGCTCACTGTGGCACTCCCCGCAGAATAGGCCAGGGTAACGGATTTCGGGGATATGGTATACGTGCAGGTGTTTTGAAGAGGCTTATATCCCTCGTATGCGATAGTATACCATCCAAACTCGGGGCCGCCATCTTTCACCTTTGTCATCTGGGGGATCTGGTCATAGGCTATCAGGAAGAACCCCGGCCCCGTTACGGACCCCGGTACCGATGTCCCCCAATTGTTGCCCCAACTGTTCTTCACGATGAAATACTGATCGGCGTGGTTATAGCCGATGATCTCAATGGCGTGCCCGCCCTCGTACGTTCCGTATGTATAAGAATAAACGCCTCCCGAATAATAGTAGAAATCCGTGTAGACGTTCATTGTGGTGACCAGCGGGCCATAAGTATTAAGAGCGCTCTCCAGAGCGGCGGCGGTCGGAGAGGTTGTGGCCACCCATTCCCATCCCTTAGTTGAATAGGTATCGCTATACCAGTACGTGGCCGCGTTGGAACAAGGGCTGTCCGGACCTGAAGTCCAATTAGCCTCTGTATAAGGATCTAAGCTGGCAACTGGAAGACCGGTACTCTGGATGAACTCGGATGCGAGGTCGATATAGCCGCCTGCGGAGCAGTTTCCCGCGTTGCTGCAAGATAAAAGTATCTGCGGGGCAAGAGCGAAAGAAGACCATCCAACTCCCTTTGTACTCATCAGGTACTGTGATTCCAGAGCGGCAGTTGTCGAAAAGGCCCAGCAGCTACCACAGTTGCCCTGATCTCTTATGGGGGTTACATAACTGTCAAGATTGTAATTCAAAGTCGCTGGTGGTGATGTTGATGCTGGTCCCCCCTTAGCGGGTGTGCTCGAAATTACGGGGGTGCCTTGCGGAACGCTGAAGGATTCCTTATGGAAGCCAAGGCGCATCGACCGCTGTTCCGCAGGGAGCTTTGAAATCGATGTCTCAGCAGCCTGCCACCTGGCGCCATTGTTCCGGATCTGCTGTTTGACCGCCGCAAGTTCCTCTGGGGACGCGAGAACCGATGAACTGAAAAAGAACAGAAAGAAAAAACCCGAGAGCAGAGCAAAAATACTTTGCTCCCACTTTATTTTCAGCGTGTACATCGCAATTTTCCTTCTCATGCAATACCTGCGGTGAAAATTATTAAAAAATAATCGCGCTCGCGATAAGTAGTTTCTTAACGTTACAAGTATTGACGAGAAGCCTGATAGTTTCGTTTACATCCTCGGCCGAATTTGCCCGCCTCCAAGTGGGAACACAAATAAGATCACAATGAACGCAACTGGTATCCTGAGTCAATAATTAGTTCCCGAATTAAGAGTAGGGTGGGCAAAAGCAGAGCGTTGCCCACCACTGATTGGTGGGCGCATAAAACGTGCCGGGCTACGAAATTGATGCAATGAACTTGTGACTCAGGACACTGGTGCAGCGTCAACTAAGTTCCGATAGCCAAGGGCCTACAGCCCCTCATTCCGGCGAAGCTTGTCCCGGAAGTCTTGAATTCGGGATAAGGTATTATATAAATCTATCATGCGGGGAATCGGATATTTGATTCGGTTCTTTAAGGGCTTTATGGGTAGTTCATCGTCTTCGACGGCTCAGGCGGTCTGCGCGGGCGCCATTACGGGTGGGCGGCAAAACAGGTTCAAAGAAGGCTGCTTGACGGGAAATCGATCTGTTTCTTCTTCATCTTTTCGATCAGGGTTGTCCGGTTGAGCCCGAGTAGCTTGGCGGCTTTGTTCTTTACCCCGCCGGCCCTTTGCAGCGCATCGGCAATCAGCCGGTTTTCGAGGCTGTCGAGCGTTTCCTTCAGGTTTATCCCATCTTGCCCAAGTTCGATATGTGTTGCCTCGGGCTCCTGCGGTACGGCCTGCATTCTTTTTGGCAAATCCAGGAACTGTATTTCATCGGTGTCGGTAAGGATCACGAGTCGTTCGATGACGTTTTCAAGCTCTCGGACATTGCCGGGCCAGTCGTAGTGCTCCAGGCTTTCGATGGCGGTCTCGGACATGTGCTTCTGGAGAATATTCTTCTTCACGCAATGCTGTTTGAGAAAATGTTGGATCAGAAGCGCAATGTCTCCTGTTCGCTCTCTCAGCGGAGGGACATGGATGGGAATGACGTTCAGGCGGTAGAAAAGATCTTCCCGGAACTGGTTTTCAGCGACCGCACGCTCCAAATCCTTGTTGGTTGCGGCCAAAATGCGGACGTCGACTTCAACCGTTCTCGATCCGCCAACCCTTTGAATTTTGGTCTCCTGTAGGAAGCGAAGAAGTTTGACCTGGAGCTTCGGGCTCATCTCCCCGATTTCATCCAGAAAGATCGTACCCTTGTTGGCCAGTTCGAACCGGCCCCGCCTTTCCTTGAAAGCGCCCGTGAACGCACCCTTCTCATGGCCGAAAAGCTCGCTTTCCAGAAGCTCTTCCGGAATGGCCCCGCAGTTGATTGGCACGAAAGGCATGTCCCGGCGCGGGCTTTGGTAATGAATGGCGTTTGCGACAAGTTCTTTTCCCGTCCCGCTTTCTCCGGTTATGAGCACTGTTGAATCGGTCTTTGCAACCCGCTTTATTATGCGATAGAGGTGGTGGATCGCCGAGCTTTGGCCAATAAGTCTGTCGGGTCTGTGTTGTTCCTGGATTTGAGATCGCAGGGCCACGTTTTCTTCCTTGAGCTCTTTATAATCAAGGGCCCTTTTCAATGTCAGGACAATCTCGTCCGGGTTTGCGGGCTTTGAGAGGTAATCGTAGGCGCCCAGCTTCATTGCTTCGACCGCTGTTTCGATAGTTCCAAACCCGGTAAGCACGATCACCGGTATTTCCGGATGATGCTTGACAAAGTGCGCCAGAACTTCCATCCCGCCCATGCCGGGCATCGAAAGATCGGTGAGGACCAGTTTGAAGCTGCTGTTCCTTGCTGCCTCAATGGCCTCTTCCCCGCAGGATACTACCTCCACCGCGTATCCTTCGGCTTGGAGACGCTCAACGACCAGTTCCAGGGTAAGAGGTTCGTCGTCGGCAATCAGAATTCTTGGCTTGAGTCCCATTAATTTACCCGGTTTATGGTCTGGCAAACGATACCGGAAGTAGATCTCCACGCCACGCGGAGCCTGCCCCCAGGATTTCTAATCCACAGGCTTTGCGGGGCGCTCAATCTGCACACGCTCTGCGCAAAGTTTCAAACAGGCCAGGCAGTCCGATGTCCGGAGGCCGGCCTCGCAGAAGCGGGCGAATGCGTCGAACCAGTCGGTACCCGTTCTGGGGCAGATGCTCAAGAATTCGAGGAATCGCACCAGGCGCTCGATAGCCGTTGGGTCGATGGCATGTTCAATGCGGCACGCGTTGGCTTCGGCGTCTTCGGCACCGAGTTGCAGGGTATTCATAAAAAATTCTTTAAGCACTCCGTGACGGCGGATCACCTCCCGCGCGACTTCGCGCCCGGAAGGTGTTAGAGTGATAAAACTGTAGGGGCTGTAATTGATGAGACTCCGTCCTGCGAGGGCTTTGAGCGCGCCTGTAACTGAGGCGCGCTGTACGTTCATTTGATCGGCGATATCCTTTGCCCTTGCAACACGGTTGGACTGCTCGAGATGGAAGATCACCTCGAGATAGTCTTCCAGGCTGGCGGACAGCCCTTCGGCGTTATCGCCACAGAGCATCTTATCCTCTCCACTCAATCCAAGGTACTCAAATCACAACAACTCTTATTAAGATTACTTCATTTTAGCGCTTTGCGTCAAGCAAATCGAACGGTTACCCAAAAGTGCGATTTCCATGCATAATAAACGGGCTTTTGACTTATCCGGCGTAAACTGTTAAGAATTAAGCTGACTGCGCCTCTGGGCATCCGGAAACCCGGATGAACGGAGGAGAATTTCACCCTGTAAGAGACTGGCAGTTTCCGATTCTGCAAGCAGGCATAATCTGGTCCCTTCCGCCTAAAGGCGGTACATGCAGTGACCGGATTAACCCTCTTACCGCCTTTAAGCGGAAGAATCTGTTCTCCACGCTCTCCTTGGCCTGTCAATGACCAGAGGCGTTTAGCCGGAACGTTTTCGTCCCCGGATCAGAGCCTGCCCCGGACTTGATCCGGGGTCCGAGGCGGGTTCTGGTAAGGAAATCGATCTCTCCCCTTTCCTAAAGGGGGGCAGGGGGCATAAGCGCTCAAATAAGTTATGGATGCACACAACCCCAAACGCCCTGAAAGGGCTGAATAATTCAGCCCAGGGTCAGTCCCGCGCCTCGCGGGACGCCACCCTGGGTGTGGGGTTCCATAATTTTTTTCTCTGTACTCTGAAGGAGTTACATAAAACCCGCATTGCAAAGTGCGAGCCCTTTCAGGCAATCTATTTGGGGCGCCAAAACCCAGGGTGGAACCTCGCTGGCGGGCGGACTGTCGAGATATCGGCAGGCGGTCCCACCGCCAAAAAAGGGAACTTGAATGGAAGATAACCCCGGCACTTCGGGAAAAGGTGTGATTAATCCCCTCCATGCCGTCCATGAACTGATCCAGGCAGGCGGTCCCACCGCCCAAAATTGAAAGGGAACTTGAATGGAAGATAACCCCAGCACTTCGGGAAAAGGTGTGATTAATCCCCTCCATGCCGTCCATGAACTGATCCAGGGAGGCGATCCCGACCTGGTTTGCATAAAATACGGCATCAGCAGAACGCAGCTCGACAAAATGATGAGCGCCTATCAGGTTTCGCGGCGTGAGGCTGCGGTGGCTGAGTCCTTTACTGCTTCTAAGACCAATCGAAACGACCCGTGTCCATGTGGTTCAGGAAAAAAATACAAGAAGTGTTGCCTGTCCGGGCATGAAGAAGCCCGCAGGCTGATGCCCAAAGAACAGTTGGAGCAAATGGAAAAACGGACCAAGGCGCACGAAAAGCTCGAGAAGGAAGTCCGGAAGGGTTTTGACCTTATTTTTTCGCAGGAATACGAACGGGCCGGCCAGTTTGCAAAAAAACAAATTGAGACTTTCCCGGAAGACGACAGATTTCATGATATTCTGTTAAACACCTGTTTTGCCCTCGGTGATTATGACGCCGCATTCCGGATTGCGCGAAAAAGATGGCAGACTGCAGTCGAGGAAAAGCTGTTCTTTCAGGAAAACGGATTCCACAAGCGCGAAGGGGCGGACAAGGATCGGCACGTTCACTTTTATGCACCTTCCACATGGCTCGAAAAATTCTGGATCGCCCAACGCGCGCGCGTCTGGCGGGAACAGTACCCGTCTGATCGTGGCGGCTCGCCGTTTCCCGCGCGCGGCGATTTTGCAGGGCCGGGCGGGCGGGCTGCGCAACCTGGCAGCGGCGGCTCGCCGTTTTTCGCGCGCGGCGATTTTGCAAGCGCGCATACTGGCGGTGGCGGCTCGCCACAAATCGCCAAAACCGTCAAAAAGCTCCTGGCGGCAAATGATCTGAAACGCTTTCCGGCAAAGCAGGAAGAAGGATTCGAAGCTAGAAGACTGGCGCTTGCGCCTGTTCTCGAAACGCTTCAGTCGGAAGGTCCCGCAGCGATTCCTTTCCTTTTGCCTATCACCTACAACTTTACCTGGGCCAGCTTGTTTGTCCCGGAACTGCTCCATGCCTGGGGCACCGAGGAGTGCGTCCGCATTCTGGCGGAGCTTTCCATGTTCCGCTATCCGTATTTTTCGCAAAAATGCCTCGCCTGCCTGGAACAGACCGGCGAGCGGGCGGTACCGGTCATTTCGCTTGTCATGGAGGAAAACCCGGCTTTCGATGAACTCAAAGCCGGGCTGCTGAACGTCCTGGGAAATGTAGCGTGCAAGGAATCATTCGAAATCCTGGCGAAGTTTACAGAGCACGAAAACCGATACGTCGTCGCCTGTGCCTGTGAAGCTCTCGGAAGGCATAAAAACTCCGAAGCTCTTCCTTTCCTGGACAGGGCCAAACAACGCATGGGCTCTTTGAGCCAGATCGCCGGAGCTATTAAGCAAATAGCCGAGCTGACCAGGTAGGTTCTGTCGCCGGATCGAAAGGCAGGTCGAACCATTTTGTTCAGGAATAGGCATTTAGGACCAAAGTCCCTAAACGCAAGTAAGTCGCAGCAGTATCGGTCAGTATTTCGTTCTCCATCGTGTCATCAAAAGAAAGACCAATACGGAATAAATAGATGTGCGTGATCTCATGGGCAAGTACGGCCGGCAGATCATCTGAGTACTGTGCTGCTTGACGGTTAACTTCCGCAAGGGAATCGGATGAGGCTGAAAGTTCTACCCGTGCTGCCTTAGCTGGTATGTTTTTAAAACTTACGACGACAGTCTTAATTGACAGCCGATAGTGTTAGGCGATCCTACGGGCGAAGTGCTGTACTTCGATTATTTGATGATGGCTGAATCTTATCTGGAAATCAGGGTTGTTTAAGTCACGGTTGCAAAACTTTATCTGCGGGTTGCAAAGCTTACACTGTAACGCACGAATTGAAGCATTAATGGAGTACAAGTGATTGAAGTAGTTCCTAATAATGCCTCAACCAGACAGTCATCATCGCTCTTGAAGGTCTTTTTCTTCTAAATTTGCAATCTTCAAGATATGGTTGAGCAGACCCGTTTTGAGCGGTTCGTTGCCGTGGATCGGTACAGGGAGGCGAATGATGCTTCCGTCTTTTCCATAAATATGATGACTTTGAGTTTCATGGTTGATCCTTCACCATTTTCAAACCATATTTGGTGTAAGGAGGCAGGCTCAATTCCTTCTTTTAGCCGCCCTCCCGGACTGATCCTCTGGCAATCACACAAGAGGTCAACCTCTCGTCAACCGTTCAGAGCAATTGCGGCAATATTTCTCCTGACTTGCCGGAAATCGAGATGTTATAGACATCCGAGTAAGGGGTTGGTTCCAGGTTGATTTCGGCGACTGCGGCACCGTTTCGTTTTGCCTGCACTCCCATTGAAGCCGCGGGTTGGACGGTCCCGGAGGTCCCTATTACTAACATGAGATCGCAGCCGCCGATCGCCTCATAAGCTGCATTGAGCACCTGTGGTTCCAGCATCTCGCCAAACCAGACCACGTGGGGCCGCAGAAAAGAGCCGCAGGATTCGCAGGCCGGCAGTTTGGGAAGCGGTATCCTGCGGTCTTCGGTGATCGTTTCGCACCGGGTGCACCGCACCCGCCAAAGGTTGCCGTGCAGTTCGATAATATTCCGGCTCCCAGCCTTCTCGTGCAGCCCGTCGATGTTTTGGGTGATCAATGTGAAGCGTGGAACTCGGCTCTCTATTTCGGCCAGGGCAAAATGGCCCGGATTTGGGCTGAGCGGGGCGACCAGTTCTCTTCGCCAGTTATAGAATTCCCACACCAGCTTCGGGTCCCGGGAGAAAGCTTCCGGGGTGGCCAGGTCAACCGCCCGGAACTGCTTCCAGAGGCCGCCCTCCCCTCGGAAGGTGGGAACGCCCGATTCGGCTGAAATCCCTGCCCCGGTCAATACCGCTACGTTCCTTGCCCCCCAAAGTTTTTCTCTAAGGTCTTTGATGCCGGTTTCGGTTTTCTGTTCGGCCATGTTTCGCTCCGGCGGTCGGTCGGATCAATCCCTCGATCTCTAAGTGAGCAAATTGCCGAATATCCCGGCCCGGTCCGGTTAATTCTTCTATGAGACCGCATGGTTTGTGTAAATAGCCCCTGTCCCGTCCGTGCGGAGCAAGTCGTCGAAGTAATCTATGGTCTTTCTCAATCCCTCTCGCAATGGGACTTCAGGCTGCCACCCGAGTTTTTCTTTTGCGATGGATATGTCCGGTTTTCGCATCACGGGATCATCCTGAGGGAGGGGTTTTCGAACCAGTTCGGATTTTGATGCGGTCATTTCGAGCACCATATCCGCAAGTTCGAGGATGGCGAACTCGACGGGATTTCCGAGATTGACCGGACCTGTAAAGCCTTTGTCAGTATGCATCAGTTTGATGAAGCCTTCTATCAGGTCATCGACATAGCAAAAAGAACGAGTTTGTTTGCCGTCTCCATAAATCGTTATAGGCTGTCCGGTGAGCGCCTGCACGATAAAGTTGGAGACCACCCGGCCGTCGTTGGGGTGCATTCTAGGGCCATAAGTATTGAAGATCCTGGCCACCTTGATGTCAAGCCGGTGCTGCCGGTAATAGTCGAAGAAAAGGGTCTCCGCGCACCGCTTGCCCTCATCGTAGCAGGACCGGGGCCCAATGGGGTTCACGTTTCCCCAGTAGGTCTCCTTTTGCGGATGCTCGATGGGATTGCCGTAAACTTCGGAGGTGGAAGCCTGCATGATCCTGATCTTTAGCCGCTTGGCAAGTCCAAGCATGTTGATTGACCCGTGCACGTTGACTTTCGTGGTCTGAACCGGATCGTTTTGATAGTGGACCGGAGAGGCAGGGCACGCTAGATTGTAAATCTCGTCAACCTCGATATACATAGGATATGTTATATCGTGTCTTAGAAGTTCGAAATAAGGGTTGTCCAAAAGAGTTACGATGTTCCTCTTGCTGCCTGTGTAGAGATTGTCGATGCAGAGTACGTCATGCTGATCTTTGAGAAGCCGTTCGCAGAGATGAGACCCCAGAAATCCGGCCCCGCCGGTTACCGCACATCTTTTTCGAAGATGCATGATTCTCGTCCTCCAGCAATTTGTAAGATAAATCAAAGTTCTTGAAAATAGTAATTATTCCAAGCTCATCGGACCGCCTTCGGCCCCTGCCATTATACCTACTGAGATATACTATAAACAAGGTAATTAACCCAAAGAAACTTATAAAACGCCGCTACGCGCACATGCGCTACGCGGCACAACCCGCGCCGGGCCACATTGGACTGCGTCTTTCAGTCGCGGTGGGCCGGCGGCGGGTGGCCTGTTTGCCGCACGTTGACAATCTTTTCCGGGTTGCCGCGAGGGACGCCCGGTATTAATCAGCCTCACGTGCTTCGAAATTCACCCCTAAGCGCTTTTTCGAATTTTTCCTTCTGCTTCAGGAAATAGCTTTGCTGAGGCCCGCCCTCGGAGATCGCTTCGTTGATCGTCGAAAGCGCGTCTGCGTAACGTCCGTTTATATAATAAGCCTCCGCGAGTGTATCGAGAATATCCGGCGCCGGGCTCAGGGCAACTGCCTTCAGCGCCAGATTGAGGGCATCCTGCGGGTTGCGGAAAGGAGAAGGGCCGGTCGCATATAGCCACGCCAGATTGTTCAAAACGGATGCGTTTTTCGGGTCGTGCATAAGTGCTGCCCTTAGGACCGATTCGGCTTCAGAGTATCTGCCTTTCTCGTAAAGAAGCCCCCCGTAAGCGGCAAGGTATTCCACGTTGCCGGGTTCCTTAGAAATGCCTCGCTCCAGTATTCGAAGATGGACCTCAGAGCGAAGGTCACTGGTCAGCCCTGCTTCGTTAGCCCTCCAATTAACGAACAGGAGGCCCGATATTGCCGCCAC
The DNA here is from genome assembly GCA_963757915.1 of uncultured delta proteobacterium. Classification (GTDB taxonomy): domain Bacteria; phylum Desulfobacterota; class Syntrophobacteria; order Syntrophobacterales; family Syntrophobacteraceae; genus SbD1. Next base: position 160,350 of record CAVWTD010000019.1, read on the forward strand.
GAATATGAGGGCCGAACCGTAGAGCTTCCGGTTGTGTCTGCGGATAAGGTCCCGGTTCTTGAACGCCTCGGCGAGAAACTCTATTCTCTGTCTGATGCTGTAATGATGCCAGCTAGGAAGGTCTTCTATCCTGCCGCTGTGGAAGGCGATTTTTTCAAGCGAGGAAATTAGGGGCTGTGGGTCCCCCACAAGCTCCATGGCATACAGGTCTGCCTGCCGCTCGCTGTTTCTGAGAAAATATCCGAAGATGAACCGAAAATAGAGGATCATGAGCACGATTACCGGAAGGGCGGAAAGCATAGACACCAGAGATGCAGCGAAATCCCCGGGAGCAGCATACCAGTTGAATATGGTCCTGTTTGACAGGGCGAGCAGGGTTAAAGTGTCGCTCAGGTCATAGGTCAATAGAATGAACAGAATCAACAGGAGCACAAACAGGAGCAGGTGTTTCTTGCGGACGTGTCCCATCTCATGGGCTACGACAGCTTTGAGTTCGGCGATGTCGAGGGTCTTCAACAAACCGGACGTGATCAGAATGTAGCGAAGACCCGGGAGGATGCCGACCACTCCGGCGGTAAGCATCTCTGTCCCGAAAACGGACCAGAGAAGAAGCCCGCCCGTCCTGAAGTCATGATCGTTGCAAAACATTTCCAACTCAGCCTTTACATTATCCTGCGGGAGCGGCTTGCAGCCCCACATTCGAATGATCAGCCATGGCCCGAACAGGACGAATCCGATAAGCGTGAACGCTATGAGCAGTATCTGCCCCAAATCCGTAGTCATGAAAGAGGGCGTTTTTATGAACTGGAGCAGGTCGGTAACGGTGGAAATGAGAAACCAGGGAATCAGTATGACCGAGGTAAAGGAGAGCTGGCCTTTTATGAAATGTGCCCGGGAAACCTTCACGCCAAATACGACCTGATAGATCGGCTGGCTCCAAAACCAGATCACTGCCAGGTGTACCAGGAAAATTACCAGGCCGGCAATCCCCGATATGGTCATAAATTTGTCATATCCGGGGATTACGCTGAGGTAAACGCCCAGGTTGAAAGCGTAAAGATATACGGCGAGAAATCCAATGGCTGTAACAGACAGAAGCGCCTGAGAGCGATAATGGGCGCGGATAAGAGCGGAGAGAGGGATACCTCGATCAGCCGCCTTCAAGAGCTTTTCAAAAGTCCGGCGGCAGTAGAACACAAAAAAGCAGAACAGGGCTGCAATGTAGAGCGCATCCGACCACGGGGCGGCAGAAGGCTTGCCTGTCTGACGCTGGACGCTGAAGAGCAGCAAAACGATAATGAAATAGATAAGCTGATTGTACATTCGGAAGAAGTTTTAAGTCTTAGTTTCGAAACTTAAATTAAAACTCAGACCTCAAAATTAAACCCCCAAAATTAGATCCTTAAACCAAAAATGTGTTCACTTATGCCTTCCGGGCATTATTTTGAACACTTATCCTCGAAGCAGTCTTTTCGGACCTCATCGCCGAATTTAACCGGGTAGTCTCCGTTAAAGCACGCCAGGCAGAACGGGGGATTGTCCACTGCGGCCCCGGCCGCCTCCAGCAGACCTTCGATGCTCAGGTAATTTAGCGAATCCAGACCGATAAAGTCTCGTATCTCCTCGATGGAGTGCGACGCGGCAATCAGCTCGCCCTTGGTTGAAAAGTCGATCCCGTAGGGGCACGGGAAACGGTGCGGGGGGCAACTGACCAGCATGTGCACCTCTTTTGCGCCTGCCTGACGCAACGAATTGATCCTGGTCCTTGTCGTAGTTCCACGGATGATTGAATCCTCAGCCAGCAGTACGCTCTTGCCGTTGAGCAGTTCCCGCACGGGATTCAATTTGACCCGGACCCCGAAATCGCGCATGGCCTGACTGGGTTGTATGAAGGTGCGACCCACGTAATGGTTTCGTATGACCCCCATTTCCAGGGGGACATTCTTTGCCTGGGCGAGTCCAAGGGCGGCGTAGTTTCCCGAATCCGGGAAAGGCATCAGCAGGTCGGCGCAAAGCGAGGGGTTCTCCTTGGCCATCAGGCTCCCCAGCCTTTTCCTGAACATATAAACGTTCTGGTTGAAAATATTGCTGTCAGGCCTGGCGAAGTAGATGAATTCGAATATGCACTGAGAGGGACGCCTTTTGGGGAAAGGAAAAAGAGAGTGCAGCCCATCCTTGTTTATAATTAGAATTTCGCCGGGTTCGACGTCGCGGATGTATGTTGCCTCTATTAGGTCGAATGCACAGGTCTCGGAAGCCAGCACATAGCTGCCGTTCAGTTTACCCAGACAAAGAGGCCTGAAACCGTTTGGGTCGCGCGCTCCGATAAGCGTGTCCTTTGTGCACATGACCAGCGAATAGGCGCCCTTAACCCTGTCCAACGCTTTGACCAGGGCTTCCTCAAGCCCGTGCTTAAGGTTTCTGGCCAGCAGGTGCATGAATATTTCCGTATCCATGGTGGAACGGAAAATCGCTCCCTGCCTCTCGAGTTCCTGGCGCAGTTCGATCGCGTTTACCAAATTGCCGTTGTGTCCGATCGCATAATGGTTGTTTCCATGGAAAACCACAAACGGCTGCGCATTTGCCAGAAGGGAGGACCCGGTTGTTGAATAGCGTACATGCCCGATGGCAAGGTAGCCCTTGAGGGTTTTAAGAATTTCCTCGGTGAATATATCATGTACCAGACCCATGTTCTTATGGTCTTTGATCTGACCGCCGTCTCCCACGGCGATTCCGGCGCTTTCCTGCCCCCGGTGCTGAAGCGCGTAGAGGCCGAAATAAGCCATTTTGGCGCAATCCTCATGGCCGAAAATCCCGAAAATGCCGCACTCTTCCTTCTTATTCGGAGTAAAAGGGGCCAAAATCTCCGGGCCTGCGGGAATTGAGATTTTGCGATCAGGCATTAACCTAGTTTCCATCACGGTTGTATCCCTTGGTGGTATTCCTGAAGTGTCTTCACATCCCAGTCGCCTTTTTGCAAAGCCAATACGGCTTCGGCGATTGCTTGCGCCCCGGCAATGGTTGTGGCGTAAGCAATATTGTGAATCAGCGTGGTGCGCCTGATTTCATATGAGTCGGAAGTGGGCTTCTTGCCGAGGCTGGTATTGACAACCAACTGTATCTCACCGCTTTTGATCTTGTCCACGACGTGAGGGCGGCCTTCTTTCAGTTTGTACACGCGATCTGCAGGAATACCGTTCTGTTCGAGGAACTTGCAGGTCCCGGCGGTTGCGATCAGTTTGAAGCCCAACTGGAGAAATTTTTTCGCCACGGGCAGCGTCTTGACTTTGTCTCCGTCATGAACGCTTATGAAGACCGTTCCGCCTTGCGGCAGTTCGTATCCGGCTGCGGCCTGGGCTTTTGCGAAGGCGATCCCGAAGTTCTCGCCGATTCCCATGACCTCTCCGGTTGACTTCATTTCGGGTCCAAGCAGGGTGTCCACTTTCGGAAAGCGCGAAAACGGGAAAACGGCCTCTTTCACCGATATGTGCAGCGGCTCGATCTCCTTTTCAAACCCAAGTTGCTTCAGACTTTTGCCCAGCATGACCTTGGTGGCGAGCTTGGCCAGCGGACGTCCGATAGCCTTGCTGACGAAGGGGACCGTCCTGGACGCCCTCGGATTCACCTCGAGAATGAAAACCTCCCCGTTCTGGATTGCAAACTGAATGTTCATTAAACCTATAACGCCAAGCTCTTCGGCCAGAAGCCTTGTCTGTCTTCTGATCTCCTCTTGCATCTCCTTTGAGACGCTGATGGGTGGAAGCACGCACGCAGAGTCTCCCGAATGAATCCCAGCCTGTTCGATGTGCTCCATTATGCCGCCGATAACCGTGACCCGGCCGTCGCTTATGGCGTCGACATCGAGTTCGATTGCGTCCTCGAGGAATTTGTCAATCAGAATCGGATGGCCCGGTGAAACAAGCACGGCCGTTTGCATGAACTCTTCGAGCCGGCTTTTATCATAGACTATTTCCATGGCCCGTCCGCCGAGCACGTAAGAGGGGCGGACAACCACCGGAAAACCTATCTCATTTGCAGCCTCGAAGGCTTCCTGAACGGTGAATGCGGTTGAGTTTTCCGGTTGCTTTAGACCGAGTTTGTGAAGAAGCTGCTGGAACCGCTTTCGATCCTCGGCCCTGTCGATTGCGTCAGGGGATGTGCCAAGAATTTGGGCGCCGGCTTTTTCGAGCGGAATCGCCAGATTCAGAGGGGTCTGGCCCCCAAACTGCACGATAATGCCCTTGGGTTTTTCACTTTCCAAAATGTGGAGAACATCCTCGCGGGTCAGCGGCTCGAAATAGAGTTTGTCGGATGTATCATAGTCGGTCGACACTGTCTCCGGGTTTGAGTTTACCATTATGGATTCATGGTTTTCTTCCCGAAGTGAAAACGAGGCGTGAACGCAGCAGTAGTCAAACTCGATGCCCTGACCTATCCTGTTGGGACCTCCCCCGAGGATTACCACTTTGGGCTTGTTCGAAGGTCTTGCTTCATCTTCAGTCTCGTAGGTCGAGTAGTAATAGGGCGTGTAGGCTTCAAACTCAGCGGCGCATGTATCGACCAGTTTGTAAACCGGCCTGATGCCCTGCCCCAGGCGCTTCTGGCGCACGGTTTCCTCCTCGGTGCCGGTAAGCTGCGCCAGCCGTCGGTCGGAAAATCCCCAGGCCTTTGCGGATCGAAGTTGTTCCGCATTTTCGAGAAAAGCTGATCCGGAGGCGGATTGGGCGATTGCCTTCTCCATTTCGAGAATTTCCATGATGTGCTTCAAAAACCATGGGTCGATAAAGGTGAGCCTGTAAATCTCCTCTATCGACATACCCAGCTTCATGGCTTCGCCGATTTGAAAAAGCCTTTGAGAATTCGGCTTCGAAAGGCTTAGCTTCAACTGTTCGATGTACTCGGAATCAATGTCGGTGGGAGGATCGCAAAATCCGAATCGGCCGATTTCAAGCGAGCGGATAGCCTTGTGAAGCGCTTCTTTGAATGTGCGCCCAATGGCCATTGTTTCCCCCACCGACTTCATCGAAGTGGAAAGTATGTCGTCAGCGCGGGGAAATTTTTCAAAGGTGAATCGGGGGACCTTCACCACGCAGTAATCTATGGTAGGTTCAAAGGAAGCTTTGGTTTCCCGCGTGATGTCGTTTGCGATCTCATCGAGCGAATAGCCCACGGCGAGCTTGGCGGCAATCTTGGCGATAGGGAACCCGGTGGCCTTGGAGGCGAGCGCGGAGGAGCGCGAAACGCGCGGATTCATCTCGATTACGACCATGTCGCCGTTTTGGGGGTTGATCGCAAACTGGACGTTGGAGCCGCCGGTTTCGACCCCTATCTCCCGGAGAATGGCGACGGATGCGTCGCGCATCATCTGGTATTCGCGGTCGGTGAGGGTCTGGGCTGGAGCGACCGTGATCGAATCTCCCGTATGCACGCCCATCGCGTCCATATTTTCGATCGAGCAGATGATGACCACATTGTCCATGAGGTCGCGCATCACCTCGAGTTCGAATTCCTTCCATCCGAGAACGGATTCCTCGAGCATTACCGAACGAATCATGCTCGCGTCTAAACCCCTCTGGGTCTGATCGAGAAGCTCTTCCCGGTTGTAGGCTACCCCGCCTCCGGTTCCGCCCAGGGTGAACGAAGGCCTCACGATCAGCGGATAGCCGATTTTCTGGGCAAAGCTTTCCGCATCGGCAAGTTGGTTCACGATAAGGCTTTCGGGCACCCTCAGATTTATGTTTGCCATGGCTTCCCGAAAAAGCTGGCGGTCCTCTGCCTTTTTGATGACCGAGGCCTTAGCGCCTATCATCTCCACGCCGAATTCTTCGAGGATGCCCATTTCGGCGACTTTTACAGCCACGTTGAGGGCCGTTTGGCCTCCAAGCGTGGGAAGCAGAGCGTCAGGGCGCTCGCGCCTTATGATCTTTGCTACCACCTCGGGAGTTATCGGCTCTACATAAGTGTACTGCGCCATCTCAGGGTCTGTCATGATGGTGGCAGGATTGCTGTTTATCAGTACAATTTCATAGCCATCTTCACGCAGCGCCTTGCAGGCCTGCGTTCCGGAGTAGTCGAACTCGCACGCCTGGCTTATGATTATCGGCCCGGAGCCGATGAGCAGTATTTTCTTTATGTCTGTACGTTTGGGCATGAACTCGGTTTCCTTGAATCCGGATTCTCAGTGGCGATGGGTACACGGTTGTCCAGTGGTTGACGCATTCTTCTCGATTAATTCAATAAACCGGCCGAAAAGGTATGAGGCGTCATGTGGGCCGGGAGAGGCTTCCGGATGATACTGGACACAGAAGGCAGGAATCTCCAGGTGCTCCATCCCTTCGAGCGTATTGTCATTCAGGTTTATATGCGTAAGTCGGACAGGCAGGTGCGAAAGAGAATCAGGATCGACGCAGTAGCCATGATTCTGTGAAGTGATCTCGATTCTGCCTGTTGTAAGGTCCTTTACCGGTTGATTTGCGCCACGGTGCCCGAACTTGAGTTTGAATGTAGTGCCCCCGAGCGCAAGTCCCATCATCTGGTGTCCGAGGCAGATGCCGAATATCGGTTTTTTACCGAACAAATCTCGAACGGTTTCAATAACATAGTGCACAGCGGCCGGGTCGCCGGGTCCGTTTGAGAGAAAAATGCCGTCCGGATCGCTGGCAAGAATCTCAGCGGCGCTGGCATGAGCGGGGAAAACCAGCACCTGGCACCCCGCATTTTCCAATTTGCGGAGAATATTATATTTTATCCCGCAGTCAAGGGCGGCGACCCGAAGTCCGGGAACGTTCGGCAGCCATTGCGGGGAAGCTATTTCATGCTTCTTGCCGTCCCGCCATCTATAGGGTTTTTGGCATGTGACATATTTTACCAGATCGATCCCGTTCAGCCCCGGATATGCCAGGACCTGGTCCATCAGTTCGCTCAGGTTATCGGTGTCGGTCGCTATGATTCCGCGCATCGCCCCTCCAACTCGGATATGTCTGGTAAGGGCGCGTGTATCTATGCCTTCGATTCCGATCTTCCCATGTTCGTCCAGGAAATCGGCCAGAGACCGGTCGCTTCGCCAGTTGCTGGCAAAGTCCTGATATTCCTTTACGATAAATGCTTCCACATGTATGGCTGCCGATTCCATGTCGTCCGGGTTGATTCCGTAAGTGCCGGTCAGGGGATAGGTCATCGCCACGATCTGACCTTTGTAAGATGGATCGGTCAGCACTTCCTGATACCCGGTCATGCTGGTATTGAAGACCACCTCTCCGAGGGTTCGGCCATGACCGCAGAACGTGTATCCTCGAAAAACGGTCCCGTCCTCGAGCAAAAGAATTGCCTTGGGACGATTCCATGGAAGGCTCATAAAGTGTTCCTCGCATTTTGAGCCGGGACAAACCTCGTCCCGCCCGCATAATTCGACTTCGGCCCTGTAACAACCGAAAACTTAACTGCTCCGGAAATGTCTTTGGAAATTAATTGTAACGAGTAAGCACGAAATAGCAAACCTTTATAACTGTTTCGAAGAACTTGACTTTTGCCAGACGCGCCCATCAACGCTGCCGCCTTTCTAAGGTCTCAGGATGTATCGACGGCCACCGAATCGGCGGCGTAAATGACAACCCTGATTGAAAGCCCGTTTTCGAGGGCGCACAACTGCTCGATCGAGTTTCTCGCTCTTTTCGGGACAAAAATCACGCCGCTTACCACGAATTGGCTTTGTGGGCGATCTGAAAAAGACGGTTTTGTAAAAAAGCGCGAGTGTGTTTAACGGGAATTCCTGGCGCGGACCATACTATGATAAACTAATAATCGGATGCAATAGCGACTTTAACCAAAGATCAATGGCCTTTAGAACCACGGTCGGACGCAGACCTGCAGTGCGAACTGTGCACACGGACATAGTTTGAGGATTTTTTTGGCCGTGGTTTAAATGTCCATCAGTGGTGGACTTCATGACCGAGATTGACTATACCCGCAAATGCTCTCAATACCTCAGTGTTGTCCTGTGCAACAACCCTGAATATGAAGAATGGCTTCTGAGCGATGGCAACCTGAAACGCAGGTATCCTCTCACCGGGCTCTATTCCGCTCTCGGGTTCGAGGCGGCAAAGGCCCAGTCCTTCAATGACCTGCTCCGTACATTTCGCCGTTTCAAGCAGCGTCATTTTTTGAGAATAGCCACAAGAGATTTTTGTCATTATGCGGACCTTTCCGAGACGACCGGGCAGTTGAGCGATCTGGCGTCTGTGGCCCTCCAGGTTGGATTGGACGTCCTTTCGGCGCATCCTGACTGGTGGGCATGGAATGAAGAGCTCGACGTCTGGCGGAGGCTTGGGGGGAAAATTCCGCTCGTTGTGTTGGGGTTGGGGAAGCTGGGCGGCCATGAGCTAAACTATGTATCCGACGTAGACCTGATCTGCCTGAACCCGGAGAGTAACGAGGATGACGAAAATTTCATCATGCTGCTCAGCCGCCTCACTCACCGGCTATCGAGGCTGCTGTCCGACCGGTTTGAGGGGGACCGCGTCTTTCAGGTAGATTTCCGCCTGCGGCCCGAAGGGAAGCAGGGAATACTGGTGCCATCGATGAGCGGCGCACTCGAGCATTATCTTCTTCGAGGCCGGGCGTGGGAGCGCCAGATGCTTCTCAAGTGCCGGCCCGTCGCCGGGGAGCGTTCCGAAGGGAGCGCCTTTGTTCGCGAACTTCGCCCGTTTGTGTTCCGCAGGTTCCTCGATTTCCAGGCGATTGCCGAACTGAGAGAGATGCGAAGCCGGATTCTCACCGAAGCGGTACCGTTTCGGCCGGGTGCAAGGCGCTTCGATGTAAAGCTTGGCATCGGCGGGATTCGAGAGGTCGAATTCCTCGTTCAGTCGATGCAGCTCATATACGGCGGACGGCATCCCGAACTTGACGAACCAAACACTCTAAAGTGCCTGGAAAAACTTTCCGGCCTTGGCCTCCTGCCGCAAGGGACAGCGGACGAGCTGAAGGGTTCCTACACATTCCTGCGCAATGTCGAACATTATATACAACTCGACCAGAACAGGCAGACACAAAGTTTGCCGCACTCGGAAAAAGAACGAATGCGCCTGGTATTCGCTATGGGCTACGGGGACGACGAGATCGCGTTCCTAAAAGAACTGGAGATGCACTGCTCCGTCGTTCACTCCAGATTTCAGGAGCTTTTTCAGGAAAAGCCCGAAGAGGTAGAGGACCCGGGAAGTGAAAAGCTCCGACACGACTTGGCGGGAGGATGGGGCGGCTCGCCTCTTTTCGCGCGCGGCGATTTTGCAGGCGCGCAACTCGGCCTCGGCGCATCGCCGCCCGCCGAACTGTTAGCTAAGCTTCAGGAAACTCTGAAGGCCTACCCTGTCTCCGTTAAGTCCGAAATCCTTTTTGGAGCAATGGAAAAATTCTCCGGCGTTTGTGACCGGGAACTTTTGGAAAAAATCCTGCTAAGGATTGATACCTACTTTGGGAGGGTCGCGCGACGATCCGGGCTCATAAGGCTGTTTGGAGCAGTTAAGCCCTGGATGGCGCCTTTTTGCCAGCTGATTGCCTCAAGTGAGCTTGTCGCTGCTCTTCTTTCGCATAACCCGGCACTGGTTGAAGGCCATGCCGTAAGGTCCGGGATTTTCAGTCCGGCCCGGCAATGGGAGGAATCCAGTCTCGGGCTGGTGGAAAGGGCAGAAGAGTATGGAGAAAAGCTGGAATGGATACGGAAGCTGAAAAACGAGCGAATCATCCAGCTCGCGCTTGCCGACCTTGGCGGCCAGATCGATTTCGCGGTCCTGGAGGAGGAGCAAACCGCTCTTGCCGATTTTGTCATTCGTAACACGCTGGCAGCCGTGAGGCAAAATCTTGGACTGCCGGCCGACCTGCCCCTATCGGTGCTCGGGATGGGAAAGCTGGGCAGCGGGGAAATGAGTTATCTTTCGGATCTCGACCTGGTCTTTGTTTACTCCCCGAGGGCACATGAGCCCGCCAATCAGATTCCCGGAGAAGTGGTCCGGCTCATTCAGCGCTTTATGAACATGCTCTATACACCGCTCCAGGAAGGTCCCGGCTACCCGATGGACGTTCGGCTTAGACCCACGGGGACCCATGGACCGCTTGTTGTAACGCGCAAATCATGGCTCGAATACTACGAGGCCCAGGCCGATATATGGGAAATCCAGGCGCTCCTCAGGATACGTCACATAGCAGGGAACCCGGAGCTTGGACAGTGGACTGAAGATAAGGCAGGAGAGATCTGCTGCAGGAAAAGATCCCTGGAATCGGTGTGGCCGAGGCTGCGCCACCTGCGCAACCGGATGGAAAAGGAGCGGGCCGCTGAAACCGAAACGGAAATCGATCTGAAGCTGGGAATGGGCGGCCTGGCCGACATAGAATTTATGGTACAGGCTCAACTGCTTGTCGGAGGGGCCTTTATCCCCCCCACTCAACTTCTCCCCCCTTTTCTAAAGGGCCCTCAGGTTTGCCAACTCAGTCCTCGTCACCCCGGAAGTTTCCAGTCCGGGGCCTCGTCACCCCGGAAGTTTCCAGTCCGGGGCCTCAGTCCTTGCCTCGCCGGTCTGTCAGGCGGGCGCTTCAAGAATTTTTGAAAAACTTTCCAAAACTCCAATCCGGCGGGACAAGGTTAGACCAGATAAGCGCAGCATTCGGCGCACTCCGCGCGCTGGACCACAGGGTCAGACTGCACACCAATTCCAGCGCAGCCAAACTCGATGAGCGGCGCTTTGAGGCAATGGTTTCGCTGGGGCTTTGGCCTCCTCATTTTGACGGAAGCTTGATTGAAACCTGGCAGGATGTCTTGCGCCTGAGAAGAGAGATAAGAGACATTTTTAGAAGGTTTTGTCCGTAGGTAAAAACAGGCCGCCCACCTCGCGGGATGTTTGGATAGCGCCAATCTCGACGCTCCGCGAGGCGGAATGAGGGATGGTGGGCACGGTGAATCTGTGCCCACCCTATATCGTTATGTGAAGTCGGGTATTTACCCGGAACAATGGGGCGGCGGATTGGGTAGCGGCAATCTCGACGCTCCGCGGGGCGGAACGAGGGATGGTGGGCACGGTGAAGCTACCGCGCTTCGCTCCCCCACCCTACATGAATTTATCCGACTCCATCCGAGCCCTGTAGGGTGGGCACAGCTTCACCGTGCCCACCGTCGATACTTTTGAGACAAGAATGGTGCGAAGATAATGTAATGTTTCTTCCAATGAGAAAGAATTAAACATGCCGAATTACCGTCGTGCATGGGTACCAGGGGGAATATTTTTCTTTACGGTAGTGACCTACCGGCGCAGGTTCGTATTTGACAATCCCGAAGGCAGGCAGATTTTACACGATGTGGTTCAGGAAGTTCGGCAAAAACACCCATTTTCCATTGATGCATGGGTTCTGCTGCCGGAGCACCTTCATTGTATCTGGACCTTGCCCGACAAGAGTTGCAATTACTCGGTGCGCTGGAGTCTTATAAAATCCGGCTTTTCCAAACGGGCAAGACCCTTGTTCCACCTGCCCGAATGGATGAGTGATTCTAGACTCAAGCACAGAGAGTCTACAATCTGGCAGAGACGGTACTGGGAACACCTGATTCGCAGCGAGGAGGAATACCAGGTGTATATGGATTACATCCATTACAATCCAGTAAAACAGGGGTTGGTCACAAGGGTCCGTGATTGGCCTCACTCGACTTTTCATCGTTATGTCAAGACGGGTATCTACCCGGAGCACTGGGGCGGTGGATTGGATACCGCCTCGGAATATGGATTTGGTGAATGAAGGAAGGTGGCACGACGGAGCTTCCTCGCTTCGCTCCCCCACCCTACATGGCTACTGTGGAATATGGATTCGGTGAATGTGGATGGTGGGCACGATGGAACTGTGCCCACCCTACCGGGCTTTTGGGCGTCCTATCCTCCCAAAGTCCTTTTCTCACCCCGAAGGGGTGCAAGGTTGTGTTATTGCCAAAGTCACGGTATATTATTAAAGAGATCAGCGGTTTGTTTCCATGCCGGCATGCGTGTAGAGATTACGCTGGACCCTGAAATGGACGCCAGGGAATAAATTCATTCTATTTGCCCTAAGAGAGGGATGAACGATGATTTTTCATATCACACTTGAAAAGGCTGAAGATGGCTGGATGGTCGCCGAGTGTCCGGCTCTTCCTGGATGTGTCTCACAAGGGAAGGATGAAAAAGAGGCAATTGAGAATATCAAAGAGGCGATAACTGCGTGGCTTTGGGCTGAGGACCAAAAGGCTGTTTCGGCTTTATCCAAACAAAGAAAGCAAAAGCCCTTAGTGGTAGCGGTTTAAATCATGGGGAAGTTGAGTAATATATCGGGCAAAGAAGCTGTCAAAGCTTTTGAGAAAGCTGGTTGGCAGGCAATTGGACAAGTTGGAAGCCATCTCGTGATGGTCAAGACGGGAGTCCGGGTCAATCTCTCCATTCCTCAGCATAAAGAGCTTTCGATTGGTACCCTTCGCAAGCTCATCGGCCTTTCAGGCATGAACGTAGAGGACTTTCTGAAACTATTATAACTTGCTCGTTTCGTACTTCACCCATTCACCCAGAAGAAGTTGGGTTTTTCATCATTCATCATTCATCATTCATCATTCATCATTCACCACTCACCACTCACCATTCACTATTCCCTATTCACCCTGTAGCTATCGTGAATATTTTGGCCCCGTCAGCCAGGCTCCCTTCGAGTCCGACCGTGAAACCGTTTTCGTCCTCGATACGTACCTCCCCGGCCAACGCAGCCTTATAGAGACTTTGATCGTATGCTATGAGGGCGTGCTTTACTTTCATGGCTCGATAGAGATTGATTTTTCGGCCGTTAACGTAAACGTCAATGTTCTCATTCACGCCGTTTGTCCCGGTTCCAGGCATCAGGTTGCATTCGGGCTGTGTCTATGCCTCGGTGGAAACACAACATTAGTTTCTGAAAATGATTCTGTTCCGGGCCTGAACATTTATTGGCGAGTTTTTGCGGATGTAATCGGCGACTGCGTCCATTTGCGATGGTCCGGTAGCGATGTTTCGGCCTTTTTTGAAAATATTGAACTGGTCGCCTCCGGCGGCAAGAAAATCATTTGTCACAACCCTGTAGGTTGCCTGGGGTTCAATCGGCTTTCCGGCCACTTCTAGCGAAACCACCTTCGATCCCGCAGGTTTGGACAGATCATATACGATTTGTATCCCTGAAACCTGGAGCACATTTTCCGATAAAACGCTCTTCTCCAAAAGATCCCTGATCTGCTCTCCCGTCAGGTCCATCGTGACCAGATCATCGTCAAAGGGCAGAGTCGTGAAGACTGCCTCCAGCGTTATCGGTCCTTTCGGTATATCGGCCCGGATGCCGCCTCCGTTCTGGAAAGCGATCCGGGCGTCGGAGGCTTCGCGCATGGCGTCCGTAACGATGTCGCCAAGGCAGCTTTCCCCGATAGAGTTCCTGGCAAGATCGGCTGCCGCTGTGCCGATCACTTTTGAAAACTCGGTCTTTACCTGTGCTTCATATTTATCGACGATATGGGCGACATTTGGATCGATCTGAGCGCCCGATGCTGGTGAAACCAGCCGGAGCTCGTCCTTGCGCGTATAGCTGAGGATCTTTTTCTTCGTCCGGTCAAAAGTGATCTTCATTACCCCGAGATAGATGCCGTTGCAGCCTGCCTGCACTATTACCGTGCCCGATTCGATCACCGGGTCCCTTATGGCCGTATGGCTATGGCCTCCCACTATGATGTCGATTCCGCTGACTTTCCTTGCGAGTTCCCGGTCTGAGTCCAACCCGTCATGGGTGAGCGCAACGACGATTGAGGCCCCTTGTGCCCGGACCCGCCTGATTATAGCGGGCAGGACCTTCTCCGGGTCAACGAATGTGAGTCCGGTAAGATTGCCGGGTTTTGAGGAGTAGTAGGTTTCGGGTGTGGTTATGCCGATTACCGCGATTCGAACGTCTTTCCTTTTCAGAATTACATAAGATTTCACACCCGGGATAAGTCGGCCGCCGTGCTTGAAGACGTTCGCCGAAAGAACCGGAAAGGAAGCGGACGAAATAATGGATTGGAGGACGTCCTGTCCCCAGTCGAATTCGTGATTGCCGAGAGCCATGGCATCGTAGTGCAGGTAATTCATGATCTCGATTACCGGCTTCCCGTGGAAAAGGTTTGACACCGGGGTCCCCTGGAACATATCCCCCGCTGATAGAAGGATTGTTCCGTTCGGATTTGCAGCCCTTTCGCTCTCAATCATCTTGGCGAGGTACTCAGCCCCGCCAACCGGTCGTTCGGGATCAGCGTTCTTGTCCTGGTACGGAATGATATGTCCATGGGTATCATTTACATGCAGGATGGTAAGACTGATTACAGCCTGCCGAGCCAGGGCTGCGGATGAGAGCAGGAATATTACCGGCAGTGACAGGACTAAAATCAGGAAGAAGAGGCCTGTCGTTGAAGAGGTCAGGGATCTTTTGGAATTTGGCGGAAAATCGCATCGTTTCCTTTCCGGCAGAATTTGGGAATCTACATGAACGCCGCCGTGGAAGGCGGCGCTACCAATCGCTTATTTCAAATGAGTCAGGAACCATTCTGCGCTGGCCTGAATCGCTCTTTTGCGCCATGAATCGTCACTGATCCGATGGTCTGCGGTACGCATGAGTAGAAGCTTTTTGGGGTCGTTCAGACGTTCATAAATCCGAACCGAATCTCTCCAGGGCACGACATCATCCAATTGCCCATGAATCAGCAGAACGCGTCCCACCTCGCCCAGGGCATCCAAATTTGTTGGAGAGCCGAGACTGGGGCCGTCCGGGAAAATGGTTCGCAATTCCTCGAAATGCTCCGTATCCGGATGAATCCCGCTGATGTCGAAAGGAGCTGCCCAGCACACGGTGGCTCGAATCAGTTCCGGACGTTCGTTAGCGGCAAGAAGTGAAAGGAACCCGCCAAAGCTCGATCCGAGAAGCCCGATGCGTCCGTCCGACCATGGCTGTTTCAAGGCAAAACTCATTGCCGCCTTTAGGTCGCACATCCTTGCTTCGACAAGACTGATCCCGCGCCTGGGAGGGCTGTGCCCGCACCCTGAAAAATCGAACCGCAGGGCGCAAAAGCCCGCTTTGCTCATCGTCTCGCCTATGGCGACGAACTTGGGGCTTTCCTTGGCGCTCAGAAGGCCGTGGGAGCAGACTATCACCGGGGCAGGAACTTTCCCCGGCAGATGCACCACCGCCGAAAGATCCATTCCGTCCGATTCGATAAGCAACTCCTTGCAGATTGCCAACTCTGCAGGCGGTGAAAGCATGTCCTCGCGGGGGTGCGAATCTGTTTCACAACCGCTGCGAGGGGTTTTTGAAACGAATGGCATAGAGGCTCACCTGGACGAAGGTTAAATGCCTGGCGACGTATCCGGTATCAAGTGTCCATCGGGCATCATCAGCCGTTCGAGTGTTCAAAATCGGCGATGGCCTTCCGGAAGCGCTCGGGTACGCGCACAGGGTCGCGGGTATCTTTGTTGATTGCCACCGCAACTATGTGCCCCGTAGCAATCGGCCGGCCGGCAGTTTCCTCGAATATGGAAAATTCGAAGGTGAAACTGGTGTTTCCTATATTGCTCACCTGCACGTGGACGTGCAGAGTCTCATCAAAAAAAGCCCGCCCCTTGTATTGGCAATCCGCCTGCACATAAAAAAAATCCAGCCCTTCGCTCAGAAAGTCATTATAGCTGTAGCCGGTTGCCCTGAGGTATTCGGTCAGCCCTATGTCGAAATAGGTGAAATA
This sequence comes from uncultured delta proteobacterium, assembly GCA_963757915.1. Taxonomy (GTDB): domain Bacteria; phylum Desulfobacterota; class Syntrophobacteria; order Syntrophobacterales; family Syntrophobacteraceae; genus SbD1. Next base: position 176,128 of record CAVWTD010000019.1, read on the forward strand.
GTGGCCGAAGAAGACATGCCCCTGCATGTCTGTTTCCAGGTATCGAACCTGTACGGGGGCGAAAAATTTGAAACGGTTTTCCAAATCCGTCTTCCTTTGAAAAGCGGTCAAACGTTTAAGGCGCCTGCGCTGCATTATAGCAATAACTGTGTCGCAGGGAGAAAAATATGTCTGAGATTCCCGTTTCCTGCATTATCGAACAAGCCTGCGCGGAAACAGTCGATTTCATAGGCGTCATGGATGATTTCGAATATCTCCTCGAAAACGGCGACTGCTTTCGGTCTCGATACCCCTGAGCATCCGACCCCGCGCTGGACAGGGTCGGGGCCGCCGACCGGGGGTATCGACACAGAAAGGCCAAAAGGGAGTGCTATGAGGCAGATGGCCGGGGTTGCCGCAGAGGATGAACGGCCGTTGATTCAGGGACTGACACAGGCAGGTTGCCCGGAGGCAGCCGCACACGGTGTAACTATAGGCCCAAAGGGGCTGTTATCCGCGAAAAAGATCGACCATGCCCCTAAGCCGATATATCACGGGAACACATCGACAAGGCAGCCGGGCCGCTCAACGTCTCACGATGTTGCTCGGAGGATATTGTCTTGCAAACTTCTTTTTAGGTTTGCGGCCGGTCAGCAGTATGAGAACAATAGCCACGATGGCAATCCCGCCCATGACTGCGCTTATCCATTTCCAATCGGCTGCACTGAGGGTTTCAACCGTTTGCCAGCTCCTTTTGAACCAGCCTCCGAGTGGAATGTCCTCCCTGCTGACCAGCGGAACGCTTCGCTTCTCCTGGTCGGACACCAGGAAAACGATCTGGCCCATTTGCTGGTCCGCCTTGACTGGGGCGGTTACCTCGGCAGGCGCACGTATCTCCCACTTCAACAGGTTTTTCTGGCTTCGCTGGATGACAAAAGAAGCGTTTTCAAGAGGATAAATACCTATTTGGTCCTTTTGTCCTTTCCAGACCCTGGCTTTTGCGACTGGCTGGCCCTCCCGGAACGGTTGGACCATAGTGAAATATCTGAATCCATAGTTAAGAAGCTTAAGGGCTTCCTTCTCACGGACCGGAGGGCTAGGGGCGCCCATAACGATAGCGATGAGCCGCATCCCGTCGCGTTTGGAGGTGGCGGAAAGATGGTATCCGGATGCTGCGATGTATCCCGTTTTTAGGCCGTCGATTGCCGGGTCTTTGAGCAGAAGGTGATTTCGGTTGGTATTGCTGGATGTTGTTGTAGGAATATTCTCTCATGGAATGGAAGCTCAGCGCTTCAGGAAAGGCCTTTAAGTAAGCCATATCCAGGGTCGCCATGTCTCTGGCGGTTGTAATTTGACCCTCGGCGGGCAATCCGTTAGGAGTGAGGAACCGCGTGTGGGTCATTCCCAATTCTTTGGCTTTAGCATTCATTGCATCTACAAAAGCGTCCACGCTCCCGCTTAGATGTTCCGCTGCCGCCACGCAGGCATCGTTGCCCGAAACTACCGCTATGCCTTTTATAAGCTCATCGAGGGGAACGCGCGTTCCAATCCCGACAAACATCTTCGAACCGCCTGTCCGCCAAGCCTCCTCGCTGATCAAGACTTCGTCGTTCAGGTGAATGCGGCCCTGCTTAAGTGCTTCAAAAATCAGGTAAAGAGAGGCGATCTTGGTAAAAGAGGCAGGCTCGATGAGTTCATCGGCGTTTTCTTCAAAGAGCACCGTTCCGGTGGAAACTTCCAGGAGGATCTCCGACCGCGCGTTTGTTGGGCCCGGTGAAATCTCCTCGGACGTCCCGGCGCGTTTGGCTGCTTCCTCGTTGCCTCGTCTGGCGTCCGATTGCTGCGAACCGGTCTTTTTCTGGTCAGCGGATTGCATTTTCGTTTTCTTGGCGCTAACCTTGACCGGCGCAACCGAAGAAGCCATAACAAAGGCTAAAGATAATGCAAGCAACAGGCAGAAGAAAAAACTTCTTCGCATGTACTTCCTTTCAAGCCCATGAGCTAAATTTTCCAAAAAGGATTCAGACGTGTGCGGCCTTTATACTGCTAATCGGCTTTTTTGACAATGAAAGGAATTTTCCGCCTCTTTCCGTGGTAATGAATCGGGTTAGGCGGAAATACGGAAAGGGCCGGCTCGGTTCTTTGCGACCCTTTACCGCAAGAATTTAAAAGTCGCTGCGTTCTCTGCTTTTCGGCAGGCTCAGGACAAGCTTTTTCTGCGGTCAACGGATGCCGTGCTCATTCAAAAAATCCGGGATTTAGACCCTTTGTTCGACCTTTCATGGTTTTCGTGATATGCGCATTTTGATACGATAATCGGCGCATCTGTTAGACTTTTTCTCATCTTGCTTCGTCTTAGCTCATAGCCGTCCGAAAATCCGGAGGAGATGTCGAACATCGCCCGGATTTTTGGAGGACAGTGGTTCGTTAGCGCTTTGGGCTGATGGAGTTTGATTTTCGGTATCGAGGAGAACGCAATGAGAAGATTGAGCGCTCTCGCGCTTGGACTGATCCTGGCCGTGATGTGGGCGCCTGCTGTTTGCGCACAGGCAGGGAACTCCGGAGGACCTGCGCTTGTGGGCCGCATAACTTTCATCGACGGTCAGCTTCTTCGCTATGTTTATGCCGAAAAGGACTGGGTCGCCACTGTTAAAGATGCGCCCTTCGGGGTCGAAGACGCCTTCTATTCCAGTGATACGGGAAAGGCGGAGTTCAAGCTGCCCGACGGAGTATGGGTGCGAACGGGAAGCGACACCCAGATGCAGCTTATAGTCCTGCGCAACGACTTGACGGAAATCGATGTTGCATCAGGTACCGCCAGGTTCTACAACAAAAGTCAAAAGGCTCCGATTAAGGCGACGACGCCTTTCGGGTACGTGTTTGCGCGCCCCGGCGCGGCCTTCGATCTTTACGTGGGAGATAATTCGGCCGAGGTAATAAGCCTTGACGGCGCCGTTGACTTCGTCCTGGGAGATGGGGAAGCGCGGTATGCGGTGGAAGCCGGCGGCCCATCGATAATCTCGGATGCCAGGGTGGCCGTTGAGGGAGACGGCCAGGTGGATGCCGCCTGGGACGAATGGAACCTCAAGCGGGAGGAACTCTGGACACAAAGGGTGCAGGTCAAGGGAGACTCAATCGATAACCTGCCGACCGACTTGCGCGATGATGCTTACGATCTCGACCAGAACGGCAGGTGGGAGCAGGTCTACTATGAAGGCCGGCACCGAACTCTGTGGCGCCCGACGGAGATTGCCGCCGGATGGCAGCCATTCACGGTCGGCAGGTGGACAGTGTGGTCCCGGGATAATGTCTGGATTCCCGAGGAATCATTCGGCTATGTGACACACCATTATGGTAACTGGGTTTTTGTTAACTCGGCCTGGTATTGGGCCCCTCCTGAGAAGGTCGGGGCCGGCAACATAGGCAGACGCGTATGCTGGTATCCCGGACGAGTCTCCTGGATCCACTCGGACGGCGATGTCGGCTGGGTCCCGCTGGCGCCCGCCGAAACGTACTACGCCCATAACTATTGGGGGCCGGGAAGCTTCATTGTTAGGGCAAGAGGAGGCGGAATGCCAATCGGCATCGGCAGGTTGACTTACGCCGGCCATGCGGTTGTCGTTCCCCAGGGCAGCCTCTACAGCGTGAACAGCTACACCGGCGTCAGGGTCGCGAATATCGACCGGACCGCCATTATCAACAATTACAGGGCAGCGCCGGTCATCAGCGACAGGGTGGTCCCCAACTATCGTTCGATTCGGTACCGCTATGTCTATAACATAGGCCTGGCCCACCTGTCGGCCAAACCTCACCAGGCTGTGGTAGACAGGATAAACCGCAACCGGAGGTTTGCCCCAAGGGTGAGGCGCACCATTTCTGTCGTGGCCGTTCAGCGGAACCTGGCCCGGGTTGGTCGCGGCTATCCTATCAGGGGCCCACAGGCCGCTCAGCGTGTTCGGAAACTTACGATTACGAGCAGGATCGTTCCCGAGAACATGGTGCACAGGCCACGCTCTGAGGTTCAGTTTGTACAGCGTGCCCTGAAAGCGCAGGGAACACGGCCTCAGCCCCGGCCAGGCTTGTACGGGCCCGGAGCGCCGCAGCTCCGGCGTACAGGCCCCGCGGGATCTGACCGGTGAGCTTGATGAGAGCTGAAAGGAGCAAACGGTGGAGGAATTCAACAATGTAACGGTAATCAAAAAGGCCAATGTCTACTTTGATGGAAATGTGACCAGCCGGAGCATCATTCTTGCGGATGGTTCCAGGAAAACTCTCGGGATTATGCTTCCCGGCGACTACGAATTCAATACCTCGGAAAAAGAGATCATGGAAATCCTTACAGGCGATCTCGATGTACTCCTGCCGGGGGCGGTTGAGTGGAGCGCCGTAAGGGGTGGAGAAAAATTTGAGGTGGGTGCAAACTCCAGCTTCAAATTGAGGGTTAGCAGACTTACCGACTACTGTTGCTCCTTTGGCAAATAGTGCCGGCTCCAATGTTGGCGAGCCCCTTTTGTAGGTGATGTGTGCTTCTGTGGTGAGATGGTTTCTGCGTCTCTAAGGGATAATCAGCACCATATATGGTGTGAGCCTGCCAGCCATGCTGAACAGCATAACCGCACAAAAGATAGTCGACCTCATGGCCAAAAGTATCTCTTTTCGGCATGAGAATCGTCATGAAGAGGCTTTAGCGTGCCTCGATGAGGCGTTAAAGATTGATTCGAACTTTTTCCCGGTCCTCAAAGAAAAGGGAATTATTCTTAATGAATTGGCCAGATACGAAGAAGCGGTCGAGTCCTTCGATCTGTTTCTGAAATTTGTGAGTCTCCCGCAAGTGCGCCAATTGCGCGAAAATAGTCTGCTGGATGCACTGGCAGGCTATGACCGAATTCTGTCGGAAAACCCTGAAAACGTAGAAGCGCTCATTAAGCGGGGTGATATTTTACAGCGGCTGCACCTTTATGGCGAGGCTGTGCATAGTTATGATCGGGCACTGGAAATGCAGCCGAATAATTTGGACGCCTTAAACAGGCGCGGAAATGCTTTCCTGGCGCTTGACAGGCACGAAGAGGCTCTGGAGAGCTATGACCGCGCGCTGGAAACAACGCCTCGCAAGGCGGTCCTGTTATTTAACCGGGGCAATGTCCTGCAGCAACTTGGCCGCATGGACAAAGCTTTGGAGAACTACAGCCTGGCATTGTCGTACAAGCCCGATTTCGCTGAAGCGATGATGGAGCAAAGTCATTGCCGGTTGGCCATGGGAGATTTTAAAACCGGTTGGCGGCAATATGAGTCGCGGTGGCAAACCGGGCCGCTAAAAGGGAAGAAACTCAAGTCGCCCGAACCCTTATGGCTTGGAGAAGAGCAACTTTGCGGGAAAACCATTCTGCTTTGGGCCGAGCAGGGATTCGGGGATACGATACAGTTTCTGCGGTACGTGCCGTTGGTGGCGCAAACGGCCGGGTTTGTGATTGTTCGTGTTCCGGTCGCCCTGAGGTCATTGACCGGGACGCTCAAGTGCCCGATATCAATCGTCACCCATAAGGAACCTCTGCCTTCACACGACTTTCACTGTCCGTTAGTGAGCCTGCCCCTGGCGTTTGGCACAACTTTGGAATCGATCCCCGCCGATATTCCGTACCTTAGTGCTGATGTCGACCAGGTGGAAAAGTGGCAAAAAAGGCTCGGTCCACGCAAAAAGCCCAGAATTGGTATTGTCTGGGCGGGCCGCCGGCATGAACCGGTGAACCGAACGCGCGATATGCCGCTGGAAGCCCTGGGGCCGCTTGGCGCCTTAACATCGAGATAATAAGCCTGCAAAAGGAAATTCCCGAGGAGGACAGGAAAGTACTGGAGTCCCTGCCGCAGTTTCGCTGTCTTGGTGAAACATTAATGGATTTCGCGGATACGGCTGCCCTGATTGAAAATTTGGACATTGTCATCAGTATCGACACAGCGGCCGCTCACCTCGCGGGAGCATTAGGCAAGACAGTATGGATCATGCTGAGACATTCGGGTGAGTGGCGCTGGCTCGTTCAACGTTCTGATTCCCCCTGGTATCCCTCAATGCGGATTTTCCGTCAAAAAGGCCGTGGCGACTGGGTTGGCGTGGTTCGAGAAATAACTCGAGAGTTGGAGGTCTTGCTCGAATCCTGACAGGAGATGACGTACCCCTTCACCTCAGAGAGACGAATTCCACCACCGAGGCACAGAGGGCACAGAGAAAAACAACTGGGGGAACGGGCAAGGTCAAGAGCCAAGTCCCTGTTTGCTTTGGATTTTTTTACCATAGCCATTTTCTTTTCTCTGTGCTCTCTGTGCCTCTGTGGTGGATTTGAGCGCCTCTGCTGGTGAGCGCGTACCTTTTTTCATGCACGACATCGGGTTCATTCTAAACCAAGCCGCCAATTCCCAAAGGCCCCGGCACCTATACCTACATGGAAAAGGGTTTGCTGAATCGCGTATCTCCTGATTGACGCCATTGCGATGTAATCTTATCATCCTGTTATCCTTGCGAGCGCACAGATAAGCCGATCGCGGCAATTCTTCCAGGAAAAGCGGTTCTTAAACCACCACGACAGGACTTCCGAGAGATATCTCATTCCATTCTCTTTTCAAACCGGTAGGGACGCAACACATGAATCTGCCGGGTGCATTTTCTCTTCAAAGTATTCGGAGAAATAGCAGCAAATCCCGGAACCGAACAGCAGCAGGCTTCAATTCCAGGCAAAGCGGCATAATATACAGGCAACTGTGCCTGCACTTTTCAAAAAAAATCGGAGCTTGCCTGCTCTACCTTCAAAGGAGGAATGAAAATGCCTGACATTCGCTACGTCTGCTTATCCGACATGCATCTGGGGGCCGAGACCAGTCTTTTGACGAATTTGGAAGATGGCAGTGACATTATCGATGCCAGCAAGCCCAGCCCTGTTCTGGAGAAGCTGGTGGATTGCCTGAAAGACCTGATCTCGAAAAATGAGGATAAAAGTAAGAAGCCTATATTGGTGCTAAATGGGGATATCCTCGAACTGGCTTTAGCCGAAGATCAGGATGCCGCCATGACCTTCGGGCGCTTCATCAATTTGATCATGGACGAGGGGAAAGAACTCTTTGACCAGATCATCTATAACCCCGGCAACCACGATCACCATCTGTGGGAATCGGCCCGCGAAACTCAGTATGCGGAATATATCTCCTCGATACCATGGGATGAGGACCTGCCTTTCCCATGGCATGCCACCAATATTTTCACCGGCCCGGTTCCCTCCTATTTCCTGACGCGGTTGGTTCGAAGACGGGACAATTTGAAGAAGATGACCGTCCAAACCGCCTACCCGAATTTTGGGGTGCTCAGCAGCGATAAGACCAAGTGCGCCATTTTCCACCATGGCCACTTCGTCGAATCTGTCTATCTGCTAATGAGCACTCTAAAGACGATGATCTTCCCCGGTAGCGAGATACCTGAGGATATCTGGGACATAGAAACGGAAAATTTCGCCTGGATCGATTTTTTCTGGTCGACCCTGGGGCGCTCCGGCGCGGTAGGCAAGGGGGTGGGCCGGGTTTATGAAAAACTGCAAGATCCTCAGCAGGTCGCGAAACTGCTTACGAACCTGGCCGCGGGACTGGCCAAGAGGTACGACCTTTCGGGCCTGGGAGACCTCATCGAGTCGAAACTGCTGAAATGGGTCCTCGACAAGATAGTGAAAGGTGTCGGCGGGCTTGAACGGAACAAGCCCGAAACCTTGTTAAGCGATGATGCGCAGAAAGGGTTATGGACCTATATGGAAAAGCCCCTGTGGCTGCAGTTAACCGCTGAATGGAAGCGGATAACCGGAAAAACCGACCTTTCCGGGTTTCCTGAGATAGCCTTCGTCTTCGGTCATACCCATAAACCTTATCAGGAAAAGGCGAACTTCCCCGTTTTCCCCGGATGGGTGAACGTCTATAACAGCGGGGGCTGGGTCGTAGACTCCGTGGACCGTCAAGTGCTCCATGGCGGGGCAGTCATCCTGCTGGATGAAAACCTGGAGGCCACCTCTTTGCGGATGTATAACGAGACCAACGATCCGGGTAAATACTCGGTCAGTGTTCAAGAAGCGGGGCATCCGGGCGATCCGCCGGGGGCCTTTCACAGTCGAATCGACGGGCTTGTGAGTCCATCTTCCGATCCATGGAAAGCCTTTGCCGATACCACGGCCCGGGAAGTGAACGTCAGGGCCCAGAATTTGCGGGCCAGAATCAACAGTCCCAGCTATCAGTAAGACATTTCAAGGTGACGGTTGGATGTCTCCTGCCGAGGTGATGAATTATTCAGTCCCTTCAGGGCTTAACACGCTAATTCTGAAACACTTTAGAAAATCGCAATCATTATGTATACGCCTAGTTTCTTATTTGAGCGCTCACGGGGCGCAAAGAATTCAAGACTCCGCCAGATATCATTCGATACTTTCTTGAGCTAACTCGGTATTAAGCATTATGCCGATAAAGTATTGCCAAAGGCTTGAGCACGTCTTACTAAAATTGACATCTGCCTGCTGTGGCTGAACCCTGAATGTGGAATAAGGCCTCCAGACTCGTTCCATGCGGAAACGTCCCTATCCGTTAGAATCTCTCATGAGCGTTGCAGCTCCAGCCAATTTCGGCGCATGCCTGTCGATATAGGCGGGTTAAGCGCTTTCAAAATCATCATTTTCAAGAAGCGCCGAATTGCGCACGTCCGGATCTTTGGGGGGACGGAGGGACAACTCCCTCGTCCAGCCGGCAATCGAGAAAAACGCGAATAAAGGAGTGCATCAGTATGAGTGAACCGGAGTCATCCAGAACTACGTGGGAGTACAAGGTTTTTAAGCTTGGTCCTTCAAGCGCCAACCTCGATGAAAAGGTACTTAACGAGTACGGAGATTTGGGGTGGGAGTTGATTTTTTTTCAGCCCAACGGGGAGCGCGCATACCCCGGCGAAGGCACCTACATGCTGAAACGGGCCAAATAAATCCGGGACCCCATCAGGATAAGCGGCTGAACGGGGCGGGAAATTGCCTCGTTCGGGCCTGTAATGCCGTTGGGATATGGCCGCTCTAATTCGAGTGCGGCGGGAGGATTACACTATGAATGATGAACGTTTCAGCCTCTACACGGGGCTTGATGGTGTCCACCTCGACGGATTGATCGGGAGTGCGGGAATGCTCAGGTTCGACTGGCCCGAGCGTAAATTCTACTTTCAGTTTTATGACGGCATCAGCGGGGGACATAACGTTACAGTGTCTCCCAACGGACAATTGGCGCTGCTTGGTAATTTCAGCCAGCAGATAGTTTTGATCGACGTTTCAAAACCTCAAAACATGCAAATAGTGGCTCGACAGTCTACGATGCACATCGAGCAATGTGCTTACCGGCTGCGTTCCAATACGCATCACCTTTGGTATCCCGATAGTGAAGGTTTTATCGGGGCGATAGGCGACCATTTATACCTGTTCAAAGTGAACGATCTCAAGAGCCCTGAGAACCTGGGGCCCCACTATCTTGAAAACGCTCACGAACTTAGATGGGATGCATCCCGCAGGTATATTCTCCTCGGCGACCTTGGGCCTGAGCGATACGACGTGAGACAGGTCTGCGTATTCGACTTGCAGGAACCGGACCCGGTAAAACGAGCAAGGATTATCAAGGTACAGAACAATATATGGCATAACGCCGTACATCCGACAAAACCTGTCGGGTATGCACTCACTTATTCGTTTGCCACTGACAACGAAAACTATATCGAGTGGTCGCCTGCTTATGTCCGGGAGTACATCTATGAAATCGATCTTCCAACCGCCACGATAACCCGCACATGGAGCAGTGGCGCCGAGTTCCCGATCCATCTGAATTCCGATGTCGAGGTGACGGCGGATAACAACCTCTACATTGCCGGCGGCGGGGGACATTGCGTTGTCCATATACCCCTGGACAATTTCGACGCGAGCCGCGTTCTGATGTGTATACCGTCCTGTTGGCAAAGATTCCTCCAGACACCCAAGAGGTTCAAGAATCTGTTGGGCGCTTTGAGCAGGCGTCCCGCCATTAACGACTCCAATTACATTTTACAGACTCTCCAGATTACCGGCTGGCGTCTTGCGGACGGTGTGTATGCGACCCGCGTTTCTCCGGGCGGGAAATATTTGATCGCCGGCAACAGGGGCTACAATTATATTGCAGTCTTTGACCGTTTCTCCTTTAAGAAGCTCTACGGCAGTGTGCTGCCATTCAGGCGCGACCTGTTTACCGAAAGTCCGCATTACCGTTTCGGATGGCGCGGCCACCATCTTGGGATTCACCATGGCGCAGTGAGCGCCAGACCGTAGTGCTGCGTCAGCAAAGTTATGACATGTTGCAAACAATCGTCACCCCGGCGAAGGCCGGGGTCCAGTGCTTTTAACGAATTGAAAAGACACTGGATTCCGGCCTGCGCCGGAATGACGGGCAGAATTAGCATGTTAAGCCCTGAAAGGGCTGAATAATTCAGCCCAGGGTCAGTCCCGCGCCTCGCGGGACGCCACCCTGGGTGAGGGTTCCATAATTTTTTTCTCTGTACTCTGAAGGAGTTACATAAAATCGGAATTGCAAAATGTAACTGCGAATACGGTACAATCACTTCGTGTCGTGGTGAGAAAATCATTTTAAGCCAGCAACCACGAAGAGGGAGCGCAGCGGGGTGAAGAACACGAAGGAGGCATGAGGAAAGGGTGCGGCAGACGAATGTTCTGCCTGCTAACCCTTAAGTTGACGGCTATGGGCCTTCGCCGGAATGAGTATCGGCCTAAGTACTCGGGACTTATGTAGTGGATCTCTAACTCAGGACCCTAGCTGGAGTTTATCGGGAAATACCGGATGAGAATGGCAATTGGTCACATGGAGGGATTTTATGGCCGGCTTTAAAGTATATGGACAAGTGACGGAAGAGGAAAATCTGCGAGGTATACCTGACCTGATTGTTGATGCTGTGGACGCGGACCTTTTCTATAACGATCTCCTCGGCAGCGCAAAGACCGATCAAGCGGGATCGTTTAGCATCGAATGCCTGGGAGGCGATTCGCTGAAGGCCGGCGGGAATAAGATCGATCTCTACCTGGTTGTAAAGACCGGTGACGGCAAGGTGCTCCAGTCAACCAGGGGAAATGTCATTCTCGATGTCGAAAACGACGTGGAAATAAATGTCGCCATCAAACACTCCATTCTTGTAGGCGCCGGCCTGGTCCAGGACGAACCTGCCGAACAGATGGAGGACCTCGATTCTGCGACGTTAAAAAGGTTCACGACCTGGACCTTTCAACCGGGGTACGATCCGAGGGAGCCCCTACTGGAACAAATTCAACAGGACCTTGCAGGCAAGGCCTCCATTTTGGAGTTGTTCAGGCAGTATATGGATGAATTGAAAACAAACCCCGATAACAACGCCGTCCAGATCGTCAAAATGGCAAGGCTTTTCCAACTCGGTCTCACGCCCGACACAGTGGAAGGTCATTTCTACGGTGTACCCGTTTGCATGAGAACGGGCGATCAGGAGGGGGGTCTCGCCTCTGTTGGAAACATCCTGGAGATATTGTGGGGAGCAACCCTCGACCGCGAATGCCCCTGGGTGGGGAAAACCTTTACTGCAGATACGGCGGGCAAGGTTGACTCCATTACATCGGGGCAGTTCAAACCCCAGGGAAAGGCATTCATCGGAATCAATCACTTCCACGAAATTGAATTAAAAGCTCTGAATATTCTCGCATTTCACGTTCTGGATTTGTGGATGAGCCTGAAGCCCGCTCCACCGGAGGAACAAAAAGCCTACGATTACGAGAAAAACGGTGGAAACTTTGTGGCGGCAAAGGACCTCTCCGTGTATAGCAAAACGAACCGGGAGGTCTTTCAGCTAAACTACCGCTGGAAAAATCTCGGTAACAGGCCCCCACTCTGCTGGCTTATCGATGAACTGGTGCAAGTTTCCGAAGGCCTGTACCTCGGTCAACTTTTGTTTTCCACAAGGCGTCTGCTCAGGGATTATGATCCGCAGCGTCCTGTTTCGGATTATGATTATCAGCATTTCGGATATTTCCTGCTTTTCGATGAGTCCTGGAACATGGAGGCGCGAAGACTTTTTGCGTATCTGGAAATTCCCGTGACCGCTCCGGGAATGGTGCATCCCGCCGCTGCGGGATCGTTCGATCTTCCGAAGTTTTCGACCTTCACATTTGAAGAGCCTCCCCCTCCTGTATGCAATGACGACATCCTCACCCTGGTCAGGGCCGATATGAAGGACAAACCTACCATTATGCACCTCATGAAGGATTACTCCGACCGGCTTCAGGGCGGTCTGGACAATGATTCGCCCTACTTTCTGCGCCTTCAGGAGATCTTCAACAGGGGCATCGGTATTGAGGACATGAAGGGGCATTATCGCGGAGCGCTTGTGAGCTGGCATTCCGAAGGGATGTTCAATCTCTTCGGCATCAATACGATCAACATTGCCTGGATGAGCCTGGCCCGTCAGTTCAGCCCGTGGACGGGGAAGTCCTTCGAAGACATTACGACGGAACGCCTGCAGGAATTGACGGACGGTTTTGAAAAGGGCAAACCGGTTACACGATGGGGGTCTAACACGCAGTCCTATAGAACGTTCAAACAAAAGTTTATCGGCCGGCTGGCGCATTTCGCAGACGTATGGACTGAAACAGCGACTCCCGATGAGGCCCTTATCTACGGATACGATGTAAAGAATTTCTTTTTTATAGCTCACCAGGCCGAATCATTGAACGAGAACTGCAAGGGAAAGACAATTTATCAATTCAATTATCGCTGGCCCAGGCTAAAAACTATCATTCCCGACTGCTACTGCATTGACGAAGTAGTGCAGATAGCCGAAGGACTTTATCTCGGACAGCTAATGTACTCAACGGAAGTCCTCAAACCGTATGACCCTGCTGTTGAGCCGTCTTTATACAAGTATGCCAACTTCGGATATTTTCTCCTGATGGATGACGAGTGGCATCAAATACGGTTGCAGATCGGCTTCGATCTCACGGAGGTGTGAAGAGTGGGGAGGGACGGGTGATGGGTGATGGGAAAACAGGGGGCAGGGAGCGGGAAGCAGGAAGCGGGAAGCAGGAATCGAGGGGTTGGCAGCCGACCTACTGATACCGAGTTGCGTTCACGAAAGTATCAAATGCTGTTTTTCAAAAGCGTGGGGGCTGGGGGGCATAAGCGCTAACTTAAGCGCAGCATCGTTCCGGCGAAAGCGCTGCGAAAATCGGAAGAAGCCTCTTGTTCGTCATTCCGGCGCAGGCCGGAATCCAGTTAAACGAGCGTGTGATACAAATCCTCCCAATTGGGATTCGCACTCTCAATTAGCCGCATTTTCCACCTTCGCTTCCACTCTTTCAATCGCTTCTCCCGCTGAATGGCCGACTCCATGCTCTCATGCGGTTCGTACCAAACCAGGTTATGAACACCATAGCTTTCTGTAAACCCTTCCACCAGATTGTTCCTATGCTCCCAAATCCTCTTGACAAGGTTTGAAGTCACACCAATGTAAAGGGTACCATTTCTTTTGCTTGCCAAAATGTATACCGCAGGTTGCTTATTCATTGCGCTTTCCTGGATTCCGACCCCCGGACTAGACACTTCCGGGGCAGGCTTCGCCGGAATGACAAGGGAAAGACCTCAGTCATTAAGTTAGCGCTTATGGGGCTGGGGGGACATGTGCCCGATAAGCGCTTAAATAAGAAACTATACATGCATGATTGTAATTTTCTAAAGTGTTTCAGAATTAGCGTGGTAAGCCCTGAAGGGGCTGAATAATTCAGGCCCAGGGTGCAGTCCCGCGCCCCGCGGGACGCCACCCTGGGTGTGGGGTTCCATATTTTTTTTCTCTTTACTCTGAAGGAGTTACATAAAACTCGCATTGCAAAGTGCGACCGCGAACACGGGAGAATCTCTATGTAGCCCGTTCGTCAATGTATTTAGGGCCCTAAAACCCTGGGTAGCGCCTGGCGGTGCCTGGAGATCGAGGGCGACTGGCCGAAGCATAACGAGCCGAGGCACAACCCCTGAGAGGAGGGACGACCATGACGACCCCCGCGACGAAGAAGATTTTTATAAGCGACATTCACATGGGTGATGCCAGGAGCTTTGCAGGACCTCACCCTTATGGCTGGTGCCGGAGCAATATTCCCCATCTGGCAGACTTTCTGACCGAACAGCTCAACGCCCCCGATGTGGCGGAGGTGGTGATCCTGGGAGACCTCTTTGACCTGTGGGTGATTCCCAGCGACGAAGACCCTCTAAACTCCTTCCAGGCGATCTGTGACAATCCCGCCAACTCGCGGGTCATGGATGCTCTGCGCCAATTAGCGCAACGTGGTATCTTAACCTACGTTCCGGGCAACCATGATATGACCTTGTCAACCATAGCCCGGCCGGGACCGGGAAATTTATGGAGAACGTGTTCCCCGGGATCCGCAATGGTTCCGATCCCAATCTGGCCGACGGGGTGTACCGCAGCGGGAAACTGGTGGCGGAACACGGCAACCGTTACGCTCTCTTCAATGCTTCGGACACCTGGACGAACCCGCCTTCGTTACTTCCCATCGGCTATTTCATTTCCCGTCTGGTGGCCTACAAAGTATCCAGGCAAGGGACTGCAGAAGATTACTTTGACATTCTGAGGAAATTCATGCTCCAGTTAAAAGACAGCCTCAATATCGTCAAAGACGTATTTGATGCGGTGGCAAAGGATGCCGGACTGCAAGAAACCGACTCCATCAATATGAATGGAATCGCCGGCTTCCCGGGCACCGTCGGAGAAATCGGTTCGCTTTATGAACGGCTTATTGAACATTGGCAGAAGGAGCGACAGGACATTGATTGGAAAATAGCAGTGGTCGGAGACGTTCGGAGATCTTCATCCGGCGGCAATGGACGTCTACTTTTCCCTCTTCGGCTCAGACCAGAATATCGTCATTTTCGGGCATACCCATACGGCCGACCTTAAGAAAAGCTATATCCTGGAAGAGGCTCCGGCGGTGTCAAATATCCATCTCGATCTCCCATGCCGCTCGATTTATGTCAATTCCGGCACCTGGGTGGATTCGGCCCCCTACTGTACGTACGTGGAGACCCGGGAAGATGCAGCGGCGGGACGTCACAATGTGCGGCTTCTGAGCTATAGTCCTTCCAGGACCTTGCTGCAGGAGGGCTTTGTGAAACTCTAGTTAGTTTCCGTCCGGAAAGGGTTCTTTTCCGCCCCAGCGGTGTCAATCTTCAGGGTCTCTTGTGCGGCGTACTAATGTACGCCTCCGCGCAACCCCTCGATTTCCTTGCCAGGACGAAAAATCCCTCCTTTCCGAACAGAAACCTCGCGGGGCGTGGAATTTGTCCCGGCGTTTCCGGATGGACGTTAGTTACTGACGAAAGTAAAGAAAAGCGGCTCCGGGAATCGCGCAGAAGGTGCGGCTGTCCAGCCAACCTTCACAATTAACTCTTCAGCGTTTACTCTTCACCCTGCGGGCTACCCCAACCCGAAGCTCGTAAGAGGTCGAAAGGACAGCTATTTCTCTTGAATTAATGGCACTGGGCCCGACTCCGACCCGACTCCGACCCAACTCCGACCCAACTCCGACCCAACTCCGACCCAACTCCGACCCAACTCCGACATTCCTGACATCTTGGAGCCGACCAAAACGAATTTGCTTTGCATCACAGAATGTATTGCAAACTTCCTCTCCCCTGATGATGGATCGTAGTTGCATGTGCATTCACTGCATGCTAGACTACGTGCTAAAAAGAGGCATTCACTCCGACTCCCCCAAAAAGGGGAAAATTAAACTGTCATAAATAAGCCAGACCTATCGTTGCACATTGGATGCACATATCTAAACGGAGAATACAATGGACTTAAATGAACTTTTTAATTGGGTCTTTGCGAATAAACAATGGATTTTTTCAGGAATAGGCATAGCCATCTTCAGTGCCATCGTTTACTTAGTTTTTGGCAAACCACGCTTAAAAATGGTTTCCAAATCTGGTGATAACTCAACCATTTATCAGTCGGCTGGGAATATGAAAATAAGAAAATAGCATGGTTGATGCATTATGAAGCTTACTCAAGAGACAGGAGATCACTCTGTCGCCTATATGGCACAGACGATGATCAATATTACAAAGTCGACTTCATTTGAACAATTGAAGGAATGCATAGATTACATATTTCAGTCGGCCGACTTGTACCATAAGCACAATATGCAGTTGCTCTCGCCGGAAAATGCCGAAGATCAATTTCAATCTTATGATACCACTCCGAGTTATAATTCGTGTGATGAAGCGGAATTCGTTAGTCTAATTAATAGATACTCTCCTGATCAATCAGAGTCCATACGATCCCAATTGCTTGAGAGTATTACTTCATCAGCATGGTTCACTATTGTTTTCAATCCTTTTTTAGCTGAGAAGTTGATTCAAATATGTCGCCATTTGCATCCTAGCATATCTAGACTCCTGTTACCTCTTTGCCAATTCGGTTATATGCAAAATCCAGATCCCACTATGTTTGCCAACTTAATATCTTCAGCTACATCCGATGACTATCGCTTTCGGAATGGTATTTCTATAAGCCACATGAACCTCGTTGCTACAGCCATAAGGACATCTGTATACGAATATCCTAATTTATTAGAAGAACGCGTAGTTCAGACAGCTATTTTGCATCTTGCTAGTATTTGTAATTCTTTTTGGAACTTATTTTTTACTGATTTATATGTACGACATAAATGTAATTATATTCACTTACCAAATGACCTAGTTAACTCTTCACGTACTATTTATGATATATACTGCCACGCTAACCCTCATAACTCCCTCGTGAAGGTTCTGCCTTTTCTCTTAGCTACTCACGATACTGCGGAGAACCTTTCTAGAACGGAAATGTTTAAGTACTTCGAGAATGTCGCAAAAGCATGCAGTACGATTGTCGATGCGAATTGGGTTATGAAAGCATTTTTGCGCACTATTCGACTTTACGAGGGCCAAGGCGAACCTCTTGCTGAAGTTATTGTGAAAATTATCCAGAAGATTAACACGTCTATCTCGTCACGGTCAACATTTATACAGTTTATTCGTCTTCATGGTTTATTGACTGCATTTGTACAGACAAGGTCTGTCAAATACATCATCGAATACGAGAGGCGATTTTTAAATTGTAGAAAAGTCCTGTTTCCTACTTCAATATCACATTTACAGCTCGAATATGCATCTTCTCTCTATTTAGGTCTCCAAGAACTAGGTATGGAAGCGACAGCAGGGACACATTTTATGGGTCTAGTTGCGAGCAATTCTTCCCACTTCAAATCCCCTTTGCTTTATAACCATCCGCTCTCGATGGTAAATCCTGCAATTGGCAAGGGATTACTCGATGCTAAGCACGTTGGTTCAATATTACAGTGGTTACTTATGTATACAACCAGAATGTTCCGCATGTATGCTGATCGTCTTGTAAGAGGGAACCACCTGACTGCTTACAATTACCGTATCTGTAAACACATTTATAGTGTTAGATCTCAGCTCAGCAATGCAATTATGTTTTCACTTATGACATTTATAGAGCGCACTGATGTTAAGGAAATGAATGATTTGTGTTTGAGGTCAGCTGGGACGTTTAAGTTCCTACCTCGTAATCAGGAGCCTATGTTCACGTTGATGCTGCGATACATATCTATTGGGTTACAAGGAGATTTATACGAGATATTACGAAATGCAACAGATATTGCCGAGAGTTTATACGCATGTTATTTTTACGGACATGGTGAAATTAAAACGACTGCTGCGGAACTTTTTAATACCCTCGCGTCGTTGACCGGCATAGGTACTGGTGAGGCTAATGTATCTTGGGCATATTACGCTGGTTTGAAATGCGAAGTTACCTCCATTGAGACCGAGTTCATCTCATCCCTTTGGAGGGAGATTAAGAAAAGTAAGCCACTTCTCGAGGTTCGGATTAACAATGCTGATCGCCAGTGCGTTGTGTTCCCGACGGCCGTTATAGAGCTAATTAGTGAGTCCGCAGTCAAAGGCAGTCTATTTGCCGGCGCACTGCGAAATGACCTCACTAGCTCTGAAATATGGAATATTATAGGTACAACTCTATATAATTGCAGGATGGATGATGATCCCGGACTGCTCGAGCAAGTAAGTACATATTATTCGTTCGCAATTTGTTTTTCCAGTGAAAAGATGATTCGTGATCAGAAATATATGTACAATTATATACGCCTGAGGTCCATGTGCTACCAGATTACTGGCGTTTGTCCTCCCGAGCACTTTGTCGGTGATGTTTCTAGATACCTAAATACTAACAGAGCCGAATACTTCACTTTCAAGCGCGATAATACCGTTGTCTTTTTCGACATTATTTCCAAATGGTGGAATAATATGTCTCATGAGAACAAGGAATACATAGTAGGTATCCTCGCTAGAAAGCGAAAATGGATAAGAGAAGAGTTGAACAACAGAGAGATTGTCAACATCTAAGATTTATGTGAGTGTTCTAGAGCATTTCCATCCTCGTGTCGAAGAGATGTACTTCTAAGAAGCTGGGCTGCTGGCCTAAGTGGTCGGGCCAAGCGAACGAGATAAATTTAGTTGAAATATACCTAAAATAAAAGGGTAATCCTCCGGCTCTGCCGGGGGACTCCCAGAGTTTGACATTTCCGGGAATATACGAAAGCCTTCCCCCCGTGCACCGCTCAAAGTTTAGAGGGAGGAAAGCTTTCGTATGGATGAATTTCGAAGTTTTAGCCACACGGTATGGGACTGCAAGTACCATGTGGTTTGGATTCCCAAATGCAGGCGGAAGGTACTATACGCCGAGCTCTGGAAGCATTTGGGGCAAGTGTTCAGAGACGGTTGCTCATACAAAAAGAGAGCAAAATACTGGAAGGACACCTCATGGTAGACCATGTTCACATGCTGATCTCGATCCCGCCAAAGTATGGAGTTTCACAGGTTGTTGGCTTCATCAAAGGTAAGAGTGTTATCCACCTTGCCAGGGTCTTCCAAGGGCGAAAGAGGGACTTCACAGGCCATAACTATTGGGCCAAAGGTTATTTCGTATCAACAGTTGGCAGAGACGAGAAGATCATTCGGGAATACATCAAGAAACAAGAGGCCGAAGACAAACGCCTTGACCAACTGCAGATGTTCTAAGGGCTGCCACCTTTTAGGTGGCCATTGGTTTACAACCGCTTTGAGCGGTCAACATTTTCCAGGCCTCCGGCTTGGCCGGAGGTATCTGACTCGTACCGCCGTGATTCACGGCTGCTCTCCGCTCAGTCGATAATGGCAGCCGTAAGTATGCAAATTCTAGGAATGGCTTATTCCAGTCACTTTTTCAGCATGATTCAAATGCTCTATAGGGCCGCTGAATGCGAAGGATAATACCTGATGACACGCAACAAGAGAATGGAGATACCAGAGTCAACCTATTCAAAAGGCGCTGCCCTTGAGCGGCGGGTGGCAGAAGTCTATCACCAGTTGGGGGCCGAGTCCGTAAAAACAAACCTTCGCCTCGCCGGCCAGGAACTCGATGTGCTTGCCGTTGTACGAGGCGCTGATGGGTTTTCAACACGGGTGGGTATCGATTGTAAGAACTATTCGTCGAAGGTCGGTGTCAACGAAGTCAATGCTGCTGCGCAGAAACTATCACTCCTTCGGCAGGCAGGTCACATTGATTTGGCAGTTCTGCTAAGCATTGAAGGATTCACGTCCGAAGGAGCTAACGCAGCCACTGCTCTTGGCGTCCGCACTACGACCTTTGACGACCTTCTTCGTCGGATCGCCGATTTTTCCGGTTACCTGATCCGATCAGTGCAGGAGTACGAACAAGGTCGGATTCACTCCCGTAAGCTCTATCGGCCACTACATTGTACATCCGAGGGCAATCACGATCTCGGATACGTGCACGACCATGTTGCGCGCTGGTTTAACGACGGAGGCAGACTTTTAACCCTCCTTGGTGACTTCGGAACAGGCAAGACGACTTTCGCGGAGCGTCTTTTTTGGGAAACAGCTAATGCGTACTTAGAGGATCCCGCTTCACACCGCATCCCTATTTTTGTACCATTAAAAAGGTATCGAAAAGAGATAAACCTTAGAAGCCTTATCACAGATCTTTTATTACACGAGTATGGAGTCCGCATCCCAGATTATCGGACGTTTACAGCCCTCAATGAAGATGGAAGACTGCTAATCATCCTCGATGCCTTTGACGAGATGGCTACAGGCGCTGACGAATCCGAAGTGATCTCTAATTTCCGCGAGCTGCTAACGCTGGCTACACCCAACTCGCGAGTACTCCTCACGTGTCGTACACATTTCTTCAAGGACCAGGACCAGCTCCATCGACTCCATACAGGAACAGCTCTTTACAGAGAAATGGACGCAACTAGCGTGCCCTACTCACTTTGTTTTATTTCACCGTTCTCGACTGATGATATCGAAGTTCTGGTTCAACGATATGCACCTGAACGAGTCGCTGAATACCTGTCAATCATAGATACGACTTATAATCTGAAAGAACTGTCAAGGCATCCGATTCTTCTGGAAATGATCCTTACTACTGTCCCCGATGTGTCTGAGGAGTTCAAGGCTAGTCACACCTTCTGATCTTTACACTACCTATACCAGGTTTTGGCTAGATCGCGACGACTGGCGAACTAAGATGACTCACGAGCAGCGGGAGTTCTTTATGAGGGAACTTGGACTATATTTTCAGCTTAATGTTCTGAACTCAATACACTTCCGGAATCTTCCTCGATACATCCGCCAGCGATTCCCTGGGCTCCGTACATTTCGCGAATTGGATTATTTTGAGGCTGATATCCGTACCTGCACGTTTTTGGTCCGTGATAAAGGCGGTAACTACGGCTTCGTTCATCGGTCGTTCTGTGAGTTCTTTGCTGCCCTTGGAGCTTTAGAGCACCTATTATTAGGCAAATGGCCTGACTATCTGCTTCCGGGAAGAGGGAAATCAGCGATTGATTGGATCACGCCAGAAGTTGGTGAATTTTTTGGCGATTTAGTTGCAAAACGGAACGCCTTCGAGCAATTGGCTCGTTTTTTCTTTACTAATAACCTAAATGGAATTGTATTGCTTGTGACTCTCGGGTTGCTTCGATACTCCCCGAGACCGGAGTATAAAGAAATCTTCGACGTGGCCTACGCGCTTTATCAGGGCAAAGAACTGGGCGGTGTGGACTATCGAGGTCAAATCGGGGACCTCGCTGAGGCGCATCACACAAAAGATTGGCACAACTTTCGAAAATACATTCTCACTAATGCAAGCGGCAGTCATCTAAGCTTTCAGGCGTTTGCCAAACTTCATGAGCAACTCCGTGCTGCGCGTGAAGTGAGGGCATCTGACGCTTAAAGAATGGGAAGATATTCTTCGGTAAGCTTTTACTAAGTTTCGGTCACGATTGTAATGAACAAAGGGGTCACCTACACTCTTGACATGTCGCGGCTGTTTTGCACCCCGGAGCAGCGAAGTTTAGTTATCTCCTGAACATTGACCTCACAAAGGCGCGATCAGCCATTCCATGTCCGGATCATATTTTTTATGGGAGGTCCCTCCGGGCAGATTCCACATCCTGGCTGTGCCGATTAGAAGTGGCACTGCCGACGTTGACATTTTTCGGCATTGGGTCGGGCCAAACTAACATCTCCTCGCGTAGCGATAGAACCAAGAGGAGTTATTTTTTTCCGCTTCCCGCTTCCCGCTTCCTGCTCCCTGCTTCCCGCTCCCTCTTCAGTTTGCCGCTTCTCGTTGCCGTTTCTACTGCCCCTTCTGGTTGCCGCTTCTCGTTGCCTTTTGGCAAGGCAAAATCACTGTGCGGTACAATACTGCCGACCAAATTACAGATGCCGAAGGAATCGGGGAGTTGAAATTGGTTTCATCACTCATCACTCATCATTTATCATTCACCTTCCGCTCCTCACCCCTCAGTCCCCAGTCCTCAGTCCTCAGTCCTGTGTCTTCACCCTCCCCGCTCCTGCTATCACCTGTTATCGTAGAGAATCTAATCCAAAACTGTCAATTAAATCAGTTTGTTGTGCGATAAGCCCCTGCATTTGCCCTGTATTTACAGGAATTACAGTAAGCGAATGAAACTCTTTGACAAATGAATACGAGAATGAACAAAGGGGTCACCCACACTCTTGACATGTCGAGGCTGTTTTGCACCCCGGAACAGCGAAGTTTAGTTAGCGTCCATCCGGAAACTCCGGATGGAACAATGGCAGTTTCCGATTCGAAAAGGAGGCATTTTTCGTACTGGCAAGGATATCGAGGGGTTGCGCGGAGGCGTACATTGGGTACGCCGCACAAGCAAGCCCGAAGATTGACACCGCCAGGGCGGAAAAGGACCCTTTCCGGATGGAAACTAGTTAATATAGCGTTTTAATATCGGGCCCCTCCTCATCCGGAACTGCGTCTTCTTGCTTTGATGCTGTTCGGTTGATTATTTCGCCGGGCGTTCCGACTTTTGCCCAATTGTACAGGAAAACGGCATTTTCATAGATCATTCGGACGCATCCATGGGAAGCGGCATAGCTCGGGAGAATGCCGCCGTGGATGAAATAATCTCCAAAGAGTCTCAATGAATACGGCATCCAGGCATTGTCGTATTTCGTCGAGTAATGGTCTTGTTCTTTGGATGAGATGACGAACTTTCTCGCCGGTGTTCCGTTTCTGCCGGATGAAATTGGAAACTGGTGAATCAATCTTCCGTAGGCATAAAGTCCCAGGCACTGCTGGCCTACGTCGATCAGAATGAATTGCGGCAATTGAGAAATAGCTGCTGATCCGTTCCGGCAGGATCCGTGGGCGTATGGAAAAATTGAGCGGGACATAGATGAATTTTACGTCCGTGCTCAAAGTATCGGTGCCGTCAATCACCGCCATCGGTTCAAGGCGGTTTATGAGAGCGATTTGCTGGCGATAAAAGTTAAAGTTGCCGTCGAAGTATGTCACGAAACGACAGAAGTAGCTGAGTGACTGCCCCGGCGGTAGAAATATCTTCAGGCAGGGCACGCCATCTACTTCGACGATTTTTTTGTCGGTTGGAAATTTAAGAAGCTCGGAATAAAGCTTGCGGTCAATAGGAGCAGTGCCCGCAGTCGGCAACCGGGGAGAAAAAAAGCAGCGTCGCCCAGACTGCCCAGAATAGAAGCCCTCTGTTTAAACCATATGTCATGGTTTCCGACCCCATTACAACACTGAACAAGCCAAATCTTTTAATCGTGCCAAAACTATGGCAGCCCGCAGAAGTGTAAGATTCCCCACCCAGCCTACACAATGTTCACGCATAATTCGGGCTAGTTCAATTTAATAATCTCTCCTGGCCATTGAAATCAAGATTTCCCGAAAATCAACCCCACATGCGACCGAAACGGACGCTATCTGACTCCCTTAATTCCTAAATCGCCTAATTCTAAATCCTTCAGTTGACTGTGTCGATTTTCGCCGAGCCTGAGCCTCCCCAACACCACGAGCTACGGGAAGCGGGCTGTTAACTGCGGGGATGGCGGCATGTCCTCAAATTGCCCAAATTGGTTCGACCGGCATTTTTCTTGCTGGTTTTGATTGGAACATCGTATGATTGACGGACCTTCGGCATTCCAAAAGCTTCTTCGGATGGAATTCGAGCCGGAAATGCGGTTTGGCTTCTGTTGGGGCTCAAACTGACGCGTTATTCAGGTTTACTGAGGCGTTTTTCCACTTTCCGAATGCTCAAAGAGAAAGACTATAATGAAAATCAAGTTCTATCTCGATAAACTATGCCTGACGTTTCCTCGAACTCTCGTGCGTGCTGTAAAACAGCACGGCGTTAAGGGGGCCTACCTCGCACTGTGCGAGCTTTTTGACAGAGTCCCTTTTCCAGTAAGGTTGGGCCAGTGGGGAATCATGCGAAACGATTACGAATTATTAAACTACCTGGACAATTTCACCTTCCGGGAACTGCGATGCGATGTTGTTGAGAAATATCTGGAAAAAGTCTCCAACCCGACGATAATTGATCTTGGAATCAATACAGGCGTCACTGTGCGCTGGTGGTTTTCTCTTAATAAGACTGCAACAGTGGTCGGAATTGATATGCTTCAGGAAGCACTGGATTTTACCTCAGAGGCACTTGCGGAATGCGAGCATTCCGGAAAGTGGCTGCCGCTGTGTTCCGGGGTATGGTCCAGGCAGTCACCCCAAGTGGAAATATCGATCATGGACCCGCTAGAGGGGACAAACAGTATCCTTAAGCCATCAGGACCATACAAGCGCTCGATCAGGCTCGACACAGTCGACAACCTGATAGGCCCCTTGGGGTTGAAAAAGATAGATCTGATCAAATGCGATATCGAAGGATCTGGTGGGCACGCCCTTTTGGCCGCAACCGATACACTCCGGATCACTGAGTATGTCGTCGCCGAAACTCACGGTTATGAAGAGACGGTAGGCATATATAATGCCTGTATTGAAGCAGGTTTCACCTTGTTCAGGGCCTTCGGCAGAACGCTGTGGTGGTCTCGAAAAGCTATCTCGAACCGGTAGTACCGTTCGCGGATAGAACTGCCACAGACATATCCGGGATAATAATTGTCAGGTATGCTCGCGCTTAATCCAGGCCTAACAGGGTAATTCTGGCTCTGCCGGCGGACTCGCAGAGTTTGACATTTCCGGGAGTCAGGTCGTCATTCCGGCAGTGCATAGGCCGGAATCCAGGTTCTTGTGTCTCGTCAGGGTCTTTAAAGGTATCGGCTGCCAATTTGAAGCGCTGGCTAAAGCTGTATACCAACCTGCGAAGATCTGCTGGATTCCGGCTCAAAAGCGCCGCCGGAATGACGATGGCGCGCTAAGTCAAAGACCCTGAGGGATATTCTCTGGAGCTATCAAGTACCGCCAACCGCTTTGAGGGGTCCATGGTTTTCCAGACCTCCGGCTTGGCCTGAGGTATGTGCGCCTGGGAGCAGGCGCGATCTGACTCCCTCAATCCCTGAATCCTTTAGTCTGCCCGGCATTTTTCTTGCGGGTTTTGATTGGAATATCGTATTATTCACAGATATTCGGCATTCCAAAAGCTTTTTCGGATGGAAACCGAGCCGGCAATGCGGTTCGGATGTATAGCACAGAACTTGAGGCATTATTCCAGCTAAATGGATCTGTTTCATGCCGCTTTTCCGAAAGCCGGGAATATCGGTCTCCTGGATTCCTGCTCGTGAATACACTCCGCGTAACAGTGACCGGAGTTGAATTTCTAACCTCAAGGCCAAGAATTCTCGTCGAAGTCAAGGCGCACCGGCGCCTTGGGCAGACCGGGTTTTGAGGCAATTCTGCTTTACCCTGAAGGTAACTCACATCATGGAGGTCGCCGATGCTTGTTTTTATCAGTGATTTGCATTTCATCGATGAAACGGCCGGGGGGCATAATATACGGACCAAAGCTTTCAAGGGGGCTTTTAAGGATATCTTTCATTCCTGCCGCAAGCCTGAGGAAGTGAGAATTGTTTTCCTGGGGGATATTTTCGATCTGCTCAGAACGACTTACTGGCTTAAGGTCCCGGAAGCTGAAAGGCCGTGGGGGGACATAAACAAAAACTGGAAAACTGTCGAAGCGCATGCCAATAACATAATGAATCAAATCGTGCAGAAGAATTCGCACACCTTCAACATATTCCAAAACCTGACGGACATGTACCACTTACGAGTGAAACTCGAAAAGGTCTACATTCCGGGCAACCATGACAGGCTTTGCAACATCTTCGACAGCCTTAGGCGTAAGGTCCGGGCTGCCCTCGGGATGCCTCCAGACACAGCTCCGTTTCCGCATTCATACGATGATCTTCAGTATGGCAACAGGTACGCCGTCTTTGCGCGGCACGGCCATGAGTTCGACCAGTGGAATTATGAAGGAACAACCAATTACACGAATGCCGACTATGCCCAGGTCCCCATAGGAGATCCTATTACTACGGAGCTTGTCGCCAGCCTACCTTATACGATCATGAATTATGTGAAGCAGATGACTTCTCCGCCTCTACCAGACGAACTCAAAGCTCTCAAGCGCAATCTGCAGGAAATCGACAACGTAAGGCCGAATTCGGCTGTCTTGCAGTGGCTCTTCTATCAGGTTCAACAGAATTCGGACATCCGGAATGAGATCAACCTGGCAGTCAAAGACATCGCCCAAAACTTCAACAGTCTCGACATGGTCAAGAGGTGGTACAAGAGGCATCGCACCCTGTATCCCCTTGCCTCCGATTCCAGCGATATGCTTCAGGCCGGCATAGAAATGTTCAAGCGGTTCAACATAGGCGCTGCCGAGGATTTTGTGACAATATTCAATACAATCAAAAGAGTTTTCGGGTGGTCGGATGGGATTCAACCTGGCAAAGAGGATAAGACTTTGATCAAAGCGGCGCAGGATTTTCTGACTGATAATTCCGCCTACAGGTACGTGGCCATGGGACACACCCACAATGCACTGGAGGTGCCCATCAGTGTCACTGAGAGCGGTATGGATCAGGTCTATTTCAACACCGGAACGTGGCGGAAGAGATATACTCAAGGGAGATCAAACGGGTTCACAGGCACCAAATACCTTACCTATACGATTTTTTATACTGAGAAGGAAAATGGCGACCAGATGTTTGAAACCTGGACAGGATCGCTCCATGAACCGTAAGAAGCCGGTTGCTGTGCGCCGATGGACTTACTCTTAGTGTTGCGTGTGAACACTCCTGACCCTTTTCCCCCATGCTGAACTTTAGAGCGGGAAACCCTCCAGGGGCAAGAATGATGGGCATTTGGAGGGAAAGGTTTTCATATGAGCCCCTCAACATGGACAGGCGGGAAGCAGGGAGCAGAGTGAAGAGTAAGCAGAAAAAGCAAAAGAAAAGAATTCCTTTTGGTTCTATCGCTTCGCGAGGAGCAGAGAGCAGGAAGCGGCAAGCAGGGCCATCGTAATTACGTCAAAGGCCATATCGGCATACCCTCGTCGAGGAACGCCAGAGCCTCTTCATAACGATCGTTATGCCGCCAAGAGATACTTTTGGCCATGAGGTTGACTATTTTTTGTGCGGGTATACGTTTTAGCATGGCTGACGGGCTCAGTCCGGCCTGGAATTCAATTTGTAACCCACTCCGTACATGGTGCTGATTATCTCCTTATCCGGAAGACACTTTGCTATTTTTTTCCGCAGGTTCTTCACATGGGAGTCGATTGTCCTGTCATAACCTTCAAAATCATACCCTTGAACGACATTAATCAGCTCGTTTCGCGAGAAAATCCGGTCAGGGTGGCTCAACAGCATCTTGAGGAGGTTATACTCACAGGGCGTCAGTTTGAGCTCGGTTCCCCCGGCAAGCACCTGGCGGGTTTCCTCGATCAGGACCAGCTCTGCGGCGGCAAGCGTCTTTTGGGCATTGGGGGCAATAGATGCGCCTCAGGACCGCATTCACACGCGCTACAACCTCCCTGGGGCTGAAAGGTTTACAAATGTAGTCGTCGGCGCCCAATTCCAGACCAAGCAAACGATCAATTTCTTCGACCCTGGCAGTGATCATTATTATAGGAACATTCGAAAATTGCCTGATCCCGCGACAAACGTCCAATCCATTCATTCCGGGAATCATGATGTCCAGAAGAATCAAGCCGGGGCGGTTTTGTTTCACATGGGGCAGAACCAAATCTCCGCTGATCGAGACATGAAACCCTGTAGCCGGCGCTCACCAGGTAGTCCTTCAGTATTTCCGCTATTTTGATTTCATCTTCGACCACCAGGATATCCCGGCTCATTCCATGTCTCCTTCGATTCATACATGATTAAAGGGCATCAAAGCCGCATGCCATTATAGCGCGGTAAGACCATGCTGACTTTCAACCCTCCGGCGGGGGAATTGGAAGCTTCTATTTTGCCCCCAAAGCTCTCCACGATGCTCTTGCATATCGCCAAGCCAAGTCCGCTGCCTCCATGCTCCCGGCTTCTTGCCCTGTCCACCCGATAAAGCCTGTCAAATAAGAGTGCGAGCGATTCTTCGGGAACTCCGGGCCCGGAATCCTCGAAACTCAACGAAAGCTCACCGGACCCGACTTCGAGGGAAATTTTCAGAACTCCCGGAACCTTTGCGTATCGCAATGTATTTTCCAGGAGGTTTGAGAAAACTTGTTTGAGCCGATCGGCATCTGCCAGAATCAGAATGTCCCTTTCTATCGTTTCATCCATATCGAGCCTTATGCCGCGCTGGTTCAGCCGTGTCCGGAAATATTCCAACGTCTCTGACATTATCTCCAGTGGATTTACGGCCGTCAGTTCCGAGCTGAAGCTCCGGGACTCGATCAAGGAAAGATCGTGAAGGTCGCGAACGATTCGACCCAGATGCATCACCTCGAGGTGAAGCGAATCCAGTCCCTGCCGGGTGACCGTTCTGACACCGTCCTGCATGGCCTCTATTTCTCCGCGAAGAATAGCCAGCGGGGTCCTCAGTTCATGAGAGATGTCCACCAGCCATTGTTGCTGCGTTTGCTGATGTTTTTCCAGGGCTTGGGCCATTGCATTGAAACCGGCGGCCAGTTGGCCTAATTCATCATTAGATCTGACAGCGATTCGAGTATCAAATCTGCGGGAGCTCAAGGCCCTTGTGCCTGTCTCCAGTTCCTTGACGGGCGCCAGCAGATGCCGGGACAAAACGAGTGTCACGAAGACCGCCAAAATGAGGGCAACAGCTCCAATGGCGTAGAAAATCTGTGACTGCTGCCTTATGAATTCGACATCGAGATGATGAGTCGGCCGTTCGTGCTTTCTGAGGCCAAGCCACCCGACCAACTGGGCATCTGCCTTGATGGGAGTGAGCCGATAGTTGTCCTGAGAGGAAGAATCCCCCGGGGTCAGCGGGCGTTTCTCGGCATCGAACAGGGCGATGGGCGGAATAGGCGGATGTTGCGGAGGCGGACCGGGAGGAGGCGGGAATCAACTCGCCGGGTGGGGGCGGTACTCTTTCTCTCTCCGTCGATAGAGGACGAAGTGTAAAGGCGGCGGGCCGGTCATCCCAGTTCCCGGCGGCATGCCCGGTCCGCCCCATCTTAAGCCGAACCAAAGTCCAGGGTCCTGCAGGACCGAATCCCAATTGCCGCTTCTCCGGTATTCCTGACTCAGTGCGTCAACCAGTTTCGTGACCGTTTCGGCTTCAACTTTGCTGACATACTCTTCAAAATGGCGCTCGGAAAAGTATCTTCCGATCAGAATCATGCAAACGACAACGATCAAGCTATTCAGCAGAAAAGCCAGAAATACTTTATGCCTGAATTTAAGGTTCATGCTAAACCGCCCGTGGCCGGAAGTGCAGAGATCATTGACCAACTGCAGGCAAAAGGTCCCTTTATTTCTGGCGTATTCGGACCAGGAAGTCAATCCTGCTAATTGATCTCCATATTCATTCCACACCTTTTCCATACTTTCTCCACAATCGATCTCTAAAGTCTACACGTCCTGGCGGGTTAAGAGGCTTGCGGCGCGTCAGCTACCCCGGCGGCGCCTTAAGCAATGATAAAAGGAGGTGCGGAGGTCGAATCAACACTAGAATCAGGAATGAAACAAATGAGATATGGTCGAACAGACTCAGTCATAATGCAAATCCAGATTAGCAAAGGAGACGAAGGTGAGCAAGATACTGATCCTTGTTATCCTCTGCCTGACCCTGTGCTCGATTGCAGGGGTGGCTTACCCTCAGCAGACCGGTGACGTGCAACCTCCGCCGGCTATCTTTTTCAAACTTGGGTTGACAGGTATTTCCGCTGACCGGGAATACCTTTATGTAATGGCGGGCGGCAAGATCCTGCAGTACGAGATTACTGAAATGACACTTCTGCGTTCAGTGGACCTCCCGGATATTGCGCCCCCTCAGGGTACTCCACCTAAGCTGCCCGACCCCGGAAAGTTTCCACCGCGTCCCCCCATGGGTGGGCCGCCGCATGGACTTTGGGCCGGCAACGGTTTTCTTTATGTGTTAACGGGACCCGTCGTTTGCATCTACAGCGTCCCCGACCTGACTCTTCAGAAGACCGTGCAACTTCCTAAACCGGAATTGCCGCAGGTTGGCAATTAGCAGCATCCGGATCTTCCTTGGGCGGATGTTTACAGCTCTGCCGGAAGCTCGGATGCTTCCGGCAGAGCTGAGATTTATCTCAAACAAACAATTTGCGCAAAATTCTGAAAAATACAGAGGTCATCCAAATGAGTCGTCTCTTAGTGATAGATGATGATACGGAGTTTTGTGAAATTATGGCAGATTATCTCAAGCCTGAAGGGTTCGAGGTAACCTCGATCTACAACGGGATGGACGCCTTAAAGCAGGTCTTGGCGGCAGCAAAGGACGAATATGATTTGATCCTGCTCGATATAATGCTTCCGGGCATGAATGGTTTTGAAGTCCTGCAGCGCATCCGTTCCAGACAGAACACGCCTGTAATCATGTTAACCGGCCGAACTCAGAGAATAGATCGCATCGTAGGGCTTGAGAGCGGGGCAGACGATTTCCTGGAAAAACCCTGCGACCCTCGCGAACTGCTTGCAAGAGTCCGTGCAATTCTTCGGCGTGCGAAAAATAACCTCAAGGATGAGGTCAGGCCGGCGCCTGCAAGAATAGCTCTCGGGGACATCGAACTTGACGGCGGGACCCGAGTTGTGCGCCGTAACGGAGCAGAATTACAATTGACTGCCGTTGAGTTCAATTTTCTGGAAATATTGCTGAGAGCAGCCGGTCATGTTGTGACGCGTGAGCAATTGGCCCAGAGCGCCCTCGGCCGGGACCTCGGCGCCTATGACCGTAGTGTGGATATGCATGTAGGCCGCCTGAGAAAAAAACTTGGTCATAAACACAACGGAATTGATAGGATCAAAACAATACGAGGGGTCGGCTTCGTCTACACAATTCCAAAATAGTTTGCCTACCGGTAAGAAGAATGTTGCGCAGAGCACTGCTCAAGGCATGGCTTATCATCCGAATCGTTATCCATGTGCAAATGCACAAAGCCTCCAAGCCGAAGACAGTCACAACTCCCCATGAAGCCTTTGGGACCCTTCTTACATGATTCACCCACCCATCGGATCGCTCAGCTTTCCGACTGATGACCGTGCAAAACTTTACACAATTATGCAAAAAGTTTACAGATTCTTAGAGGATTATTTGCCGATGTATATGTCACATAGGCATCCAGGTTAGAAAATCTTTCAAGTATAGATGCAAGGAGATAGATTTTGAGTTTTCCAAATTCGTCAGAGCCTGGAAAAATTATCATGTTAAATCGAACATGCAGCATGAGAACTTGTGACCCCTTAGCGCGTCGCACATTTGCAAGACATTACAGTTAAAGGAGGAAAGCATGACCATTTCAGGAGTAAACAGCACAAATTCGCTCTACACGATCCTTTCGGCGCTCGAACAGTCAAATAGTAGTGGTACGAGCTCAAACACCCAGGTTTCAGGGAGCCAGTCACAGTCAGGAGGGGGTGATGCGTTAATGCAGAGTGTCATGGGGGCGCTCAGCCAGATGGGACTTTCGATGCCTCCCCCCCAAGCGGCCCACCACCGGACGGGAGCGATAGCTCAACTTCCGACAGCTCCACCTCATCCACCAGCTCGACCAGCTCCACCCAGGACGCAGGACAAGCACTCGCAAAGCTTATGCATGACTTGTTGGCGGCCGTAAAGTCGGAATCGGATTCAAGCGACAGCTCGTCCTCATCCACCTCCTCGACAGCGACATCCTCTTACTCAAGCTTTTCGAGCAAGCTCGAGAACCTGATTTCGGAGTTGGAGAACGGTTCGGACAGCTCATCCACCTCATCTGCGGACAGCACCCTCAGCACGCTGAAATCGGACTTCAGCAACCTGGTTTCAGCGATTAACAGCACAAGCACCACATCCAGCAGCACAAGCAGCAGCACGGATAGCACATCCGCCAGCAGCTCAGACCTGGTGACTTTCCTTAAGGACCTGGCTGCCAATCTCGGCGCTTTTGCAAACACATCAACGACCGGGAACTTCTCGAACACCTATTTGTAGATAATACGAGTACAGCATAAACACATTTCCTGGTGTGCCTTTGGGGAGCAGGGGAGGGGAAACCCTCCCTTGCCATGGTATGCGCAGAGGCTGATCTAACGCGCGAAGAAGCGGACTTTGGTCCGACCGGCATTTTTCTTGCGGGTTTCGATTTGAATATCGTATGATTGACAGGCATTTGGCATTCCAAAAGCTTTTTCGGATGGAATTCGAGCCGGAAGTGCGGCTCGGCTCCAGTTGGGGTCAAGTTGGCGCATTATTCAGGCTAATAAACAATCAAAATAATTGTTCCTTTGGGGCAGCAGGTCA
Organism: uncultured delta proteobacterium; assembly: GCA_963757915.1. Lineage (GTDB taxonomy): Bacteria > Desulfobacterota > Syntrophobacteria > Syntrophobacterales > Syntrophobacteraceae > SbD1. The sequence goes on from CAVWTD010000019.1 coordinate 208,541, forward strand.
GACCGGCTGTTTCAAAAGGTCCGGCGGCAATTTATGTCGATCACACACCGGAAATACCAACAGTACGCAAAAGAAGCAATCGATCTAGGGGGACACAAAGTTCTCAAAACCGATACGTGGAATGAAACCGAGATGAATCTACCCGTCAAAGCCGATGCTTACCTTGAACTGGACAGTGATCGAGTCCAGAGGGCATTATCAAGCGGATACAATGCCATCCAGGGGGATATCCGCCAAATTCCATTCCCCGACGGAGAATTCGGGACAGTCATCGACCTTTCCACTATCGACCATATTCCCGATTACAAAAAAGCCATCCAGGAATACCATCGGGTTCTGAAAAACGATGGGATTGCCCTGATAGTAGCGTGGCTGTCAACATGGAGACCATGGCCGGCCGAAGAAAGCTGGGGCGGCAAACAATACTGGTTCAAGGCCGGCGAGTTTCGGGACGCCGTAGAAAAGTATTTCGAAATCATCAGAGAACAAGACTTCCCGGAATTTACGGGAGACAAATTCCTCTATGGTTTTTTCCTCAGGAAGAACTGTGGCTAAGTCAGCGTCTATGAGATTTCCACTTCACGTTCGCGTTCGGTTCCTGCCCTGGATCTGCGGAATAATGTTCCTCATCGTTGCGTCCGGCTGCGCTCATTATCCCATCAACCAGCCCTTGAGACAATCGGACCCCCAGGGGGGATATCGCGCCAAGAACTTCAAACATGCGGGAACCGACGACGACCTGTTGGTCATGCTCACCTTCTCCGGCGGGGGGATGCGGGCCGCTGCTTTTTCCTACGGCGTGCTTGAAGCTCTTAGGGACACGGAGGTCTCCGTCCACGGCCGCAAGAAGCGCCTGCTCGACGAAGTGGACTGTATCTCGGGGGTTTCCGGAGGGAGTTTTACGGCGGCTTACTACGGGCTTTTCGGAGATCGCATCTTTGAGGATTTCGAGTCCCGTTTTTTGAAAAAGAACATTCAGGGCGACCTTATCCGCGGCGCCATCTTCAACCCTGTCAGTTGGGCGAAGCTCTCTGCCCCCTACTATGGCAGCAGCGATCTTGCAGCGGACTACTATGACAAGCATTTATTCGATCACGGAACTTTTGGCGACATCCTGGCTCGCGGCGGACCGATGATCCTCATCAACGCGACGGATATGGTGCAAGGAACACGGATCTCTTTTGTTCAAGATGCCTTCGATGCGATCTGCTCCGACCTTTGCTCTTTCTCCGTGGCCCGTGCATGCGCAGCGTCCTCTGCCGTACCGGTTTTACTGAGCCCCGTGACATTGCGGAACTACGCCGGCCAGTGTGGTTATCAGGTGCCCCCGGCCCTCGCAGAGGCCATGCAACCCCCAAGGGAGGTTACGTCGCGCCGGTTCGATCTGGCAAATAACATGCTTCCATTCCTGGATTCGCAAAAGAAACCATACATCCACCTCGTTGACGGGGGGGTTGCGGACAATCTCGGCCTCAGGGCCGTTCTCGAACGAGTCACACTGGTGGGCGACCCCTGGACCACCATGAAATATGCCAATTTGGAAAACGTGCACAAGATCGTCTTCGTGGTGGTGAATGCAGAAACCGAAATAGACTCCATATGGGATCGTTTCGAGAAAACTCCCCCGCTCGCCGTAAAGGTTTCCTCATACGCCTCCACATCCATCGCCCGTTACAATACCGAGACAGTAGCGCTCCTGAGCGAAAACTTCAATCGCTGGGCCGACGAAATTCGCAGGGGACGCTGCGGATCGTCGAAAATGACCACCGAACCGGGTTCCTGCGGCGATATTGAGTTCTACCTTGTGGAAGTGAAGTTTGATGCCCTGGACGATCCGGCCGAACGCCATTTTTTCAAACGGCTCCCCACCTCATTTACGCTGAAGCCCGAAGAAGTTGACAAACTACGGGACGCCGCCCGCCGCATTCTGGCAAAGTCTCACGATTTCCAACGGTTGATCAGGGACATCCGGTAACACCAACGATCCCGAATGTTGCCGAGTCCAGGTATTTCTGTACAGACTGAGGGAAGCAGCGAATGGTCAGGGGTGCGGGGGGAGGGGCATAAGCGCTAACTTAATGACTGAGGTCTTTCCCTCGTCATTCCGGCGAAGCCTGCCCCGGAAGTGTCTTGTCCGGGGGCCGGAATCCAGGAAAGCGCAATGAATAAGCAACCTGCGGTATACATTTTGGCAAGCAAAAGAAATGGTACCCTTTACATTGGTGTGACTTCAAACCTTGTCAAGAGGATTTGGGAGCATAGGAACAATCTGGTGGAAGGGTTTACAGAAAGCTATGGTGTTCATAACCTGGTTTGGTACGAACCGCATGAGAGCATGGAGTCGGCCATTCAGCGGGAGAAGCGATTGAAAGAGTGGAAGCGAAGGTGGAAAATGCGGCTAATTGAGAGTGCGAATCCCAATTGGGAGGATTTGTATCACACGCTCGTTTAACTGGATTCCGGCCTGCGCCGGAATGACGAACAAGAGGCTTCTTCCGATTTTCGCAGCGCTTTCGCCGGAACGATGCTGCGCTTAAGTTAGCGCTTATGGGGGGGAGGGGGAGGGGTGAGCGGGGGCAGGAGCGGAGCGGGAAGCAGGAGGGGAGCAAGGAGCGAGGAGCAAGGAGCGAGGAGCAGGGAGCAAAAACTTCCCGCTTCTTGCTTCTCGTTTTACTTTAATTGGCACGCCCGGTTGCAAAAAACACTACTCGCGTTTATGCTTGCGGTCCACCAAACTCACACCAAGGAGACTCCCATGAGAAAGCCCGATTCGAAAGTTGATGCGCTTGTGCAATCCTGGTTAAAAGAATACTCGGCAGGGGAGGTGAATGCGGCAGATTTTCTTTGCGACCGCCATGCCCGCATTCCGGACAGGGTGGCGCTTTTTTATGAAAGCGCCCAGGGGGAGACTGCAAAGTGGACCTTCCGGGAGTTCCGTGAGGCATCTTCCAAGCTGGCGGGTTTTTTGAAGTCAATCGGCATCCGGAAAGGAGACCGAGTCGGCGTGATGCTCCCAAAAACCCCGGAGCTGATCATTACCGCTCTTGCCACCTGGAGGCTGGGCGCCGCATACCTGCCGCTCTTCACGGCTTTTGGCCCCGACGCCGTAGATTACCGGATCCTCGACAGCGATACGCGCGTGGTGGTGACCAATGCGGCCAATCGGGCCAAACTAAGCGCTACGTCCGCTTACCGGAGCGGAAAGCTTGCGGTTGTCACCGTTTGTGAAGGGCGCGGAAAAGGCCTCCAAAAGGGAGATTACAGCTTCTGGCAGGAACTGGAGTCAGCGGATTCTGAAAGCAGGCCGTCCACAATATCGGGCGAAGACATCATGATTATGCTCTACACTTCCGGTACGACCGGCGACCCCAAGGGTGTGGACATCCCGGTGAAATGTCTTGCCTCCTTTGAAGCTTACATGAAATTGGGCCTGGACCTTCGAGAAGACGACATGTACTGGAATATGGCCGACCCCGGCTGGGCCTACGGCCTCTATTACAATCTCATCGGACCGCTGATCATGGGCAAGGCGACCATGTTTTTCGATGCTCCGTTCACTCCGGGTGAGTTTTTCCGGATCATGAGCAAGTACCAGGTCACCAACTTTGCCTCGTCCCCAACCGCCTACCGTGCAATGAAGGCCGCCGGAGACCGGATTGCCAGGCAATACCCCTATTTTTTGCGAGTCGCTTCGAGCGCAGGGGAACCTCTGAACCCGGAGGTTATTGAATGGAGCAGCAAACTCTGGGGCATCCCGATCCATGACCAGTTCGGCCAGACAGAACTGGGCATGGTTGCAAACAATCACCACATGGAAGAGGTCAGGCAGCCTGTCAAGATAGGTTCCATGGGTCCCTCGATGCCGGGGTTCAGGATGGCTGTCGTCAACGACCAAGGGCAGGAAGTCAAAACGGGCGACGAGGGGCAATTCGCGGTGGATATCCGGAACTCGCCGCTTTACTGGTTCCGCGGGTACTGGAAAGATGATAAGCGAACGCAGGAAAGAATAGTTGGAAACGGGAGATATTACCTGGCCGGCGATACCGTGAAAATGGATGAAGACGGCTATATTTTCTTCAGCGGGCGATCCGACGACATCATCTTGAGCGCCGGCTACCGGATAGGGCCGTTTGAAGTTGAAAGCGCCCTCATGAAACACCCCACGGTAGCTGAGGCCGCGGTTGTAGGAAAACCGGACGAGCTCAGAGGAGAGGCGATAAAGGCGTATGTCACCCTGGTTCCCGGGGCGTCGCCAAGCCAGGAGCTTTCCGAGCAGCTAAAAAACTTCGTCAAGGAGCACCTTTCCGGGCACGAGTACCCGCGGGAGGTCGAATTTATCGACCAGTTGCCCAAAACGCCAAGCGGAAAGATACAAAGATTCCTGCTTAAGCAGCGCGCATCCGATTCGAAACCTGTTTCGGGGCATTGAGAGCTATTGGGCACGGGGAATTGGGGGATTGAGGAATTGAGGAATTCGAGAAATGATCAATTGAGGAATTCAGGGATTTAGGAATTGAGGAATTGGGGAATCGAAAAATCCCTAAATCCCTACTAAATAACAGGGTAATCCTCCGGCTCTGCCGGGGGACTCCCTGAGTTTGACATTTCCGGAAGTCAGGTCGTCATTCCGGCAGTGTTTAAGCCGGAATCCAGGTTCTTGTGTCTCGTCAGACCCTTTAAAGGTATCCGTTGCCAATTTGAAGCGCTGGCTATAGCTCTTATACTAACCTCCGAAAATCTGCTGGATTCCGGCTCAAAAGCGCCGCCGGAATGACGATGGCGCGGTAGTCCAAGACCATGCGGATATTCTCGGAGCTATCAAGTACCGCCAACAGCTTTGAGCGGTCCATGGTTTTCCAGGCCTCCGGCTTGGCCGGAGGTCTGACTCCTTTTTGTTGAGTGTTTTTCTCTTCGTGACAGGACTATGCGCCGCCTCTGCGGTGATTAGTGCGCGGGACCATGAGCATGAAAAACAGCCCCAGGACGAACAGGGCTTCCAGTGACAGCAGGGCTATGCGCGGCGTTGTTTGTCCGGCTCGATATGGTCCCGTAGAGCAGGGGGCCGAAGATCGCGGCTATCTTGGTGCTGAAGGTCATAAATCCGAAAAATTCCGCTTTTTTCCCTTCCGGGGCTTCGATCGCCATGTAGCTTCGCGCTGTTGCCTGCGTCCCGCCCAAAACCAACCCGGCGCAAACCGAAAGGGCGTAGAAGGCGGAGACGCTCGAAAAAGCGATTATTCCGAGCAGGGCCAATATCCAGATCAGGATCGTGATGACGATCGTGCGCAGTATTCCGATGCGGCTCGCGATCACTCCGGCGGCTGCCGCCCCGGCTGCGGCGGAAAGCTGGATCAGCATGAGGAGAAAAAAATTCTGCTTTACGGTGAAGTGCAGAGTGTAAACGGTATAGGAGGAAAAAAAGACGATTACGGTCGATATGGCGTCGCTCACGAAAAAATATGCAATTAGAAAGATGAAGATGTTTTTAAGCGAGCGAATTTCCCGGAAAGTCAGGATGAGCCTGGAGAAGCCTTCACTTATAGCCGCCCATCGCGTCGCGCTTGCTCTGGGCGAGTCTTTGAAAACGATTAAAGAGGGCAGGGCGAAAATCCCGTAAACCGCCCCGGTCAGCAGAAGGATCGATTTGCCCCCCGCTACGTTCGGGACCATGAAGGCCATGCAGACCAGGGCCGTAAGCCCGCCGATATAGCCCAGCCCCCAGCCGATTCCCGATAACTTCTCGATGGAACCCGGACCGGCTATCTCCGGAAGGAAGGCATTGTAGAAAGTCATGGCCATCGTGTACCCCACATATCCGGCGCTGACCAGAAATACCGCCCACGCTTTTTGGCCCGGCCCTGTGAAATAGAGACAAAAAACGCTCAGTATGGATATGCCGGCGAACACCGCCATGAAGCTCTTTTTGTTTCCGCTCGCGTCTGCGGCAGCCCCCAAAAGCGGCGAAAGCAGGACCGAAACCGCCATGGCCGTGGATACGGCCACACCCCAAAGGAAATCGGCGTAACCTTTTTCTCCTACTATGACCTCCCTGAAATAAAGAATGAAATAGGCGGTCAGGACGACCATGGAAAACCAGGCCATGCCAAAATCATACAGAAGCCAGGAGACCACTCTTACGGAAGCCGGATAGCGGGCTTGGGAACCTGGACCGCCAGCCGGAATCTCTACGCTCCGCGAGGCGGGCGGCAGGGGCAGTATGTCCACGCCCCGCGAGGTGTCATTGGCCGATCCAGCCTTTTTCGATTGCATCTTTGATCATTCTTTCCGCATACTCCCACAGAATCGGCGAACCCTCCTCCATGGGGCTGTTTCTCAAGTAAACCTGCTCTTTTCTTATCCCGTGTTTTCGCCACATAACTCCACCCGCCCTGAAATTGTTCAAGAGAGGCTGAAGCCTGTCCAGGGAGGCGGCAAAAACCGCATCGGCCGTCTCCCTGGATTCGAACTCCTCCCAGAGGGAGCGAAACTCAACGGCCTGGTCCGGGGGCAGAAGACTGAAAATCCGGTCCGCCGCCTTTTTCTCGCGTTCCTCCTTGTTCCTGTTTGCTTCCTCATCGTAGCAGTAGGTGTCCCCTGCATCGATTTCAACAAGGTCGTGGACCAGGATCATTTTAAGTATTCGAAAAAGATTGACCGGCGCCTTGGAGTGTTCCACCAGCACCATTGCCAGGACCGCCAGATGCCATGAATGCTCGGCGGAATCTTCTTGTCTGGACCCATCCACCAGAAGGGTCTGGCGCACTATGCTCTTGAGCCTGTCTATTTCAACCAGAAATTCGATTTGCCGCCAAAGGCGTTTTGGATCCACGGTATGCAGTCTCCTCGTAAACCCATATTAGTTGGGGTGTCTTAAATCAATGCGCTGATACGAAAAAAGCTGTTGACAGTTTGCAATGTTTGGGGTACCTAATTATGGTCTTTTCAGATCCAGAGGTGATCCATAATGTTAAGCCCGGCGGAAAACAACCTTTGCACACGCTACGACCGGCCGTCAAGTCCCGGGTGCGTCTTGATGCCTCTCTGCAAAGCCGAGTCCGGAAAAAAGTTCAAAGTTGCCTGCGTCCACGGGGAGCGTGGGCTGTGTGCCCGGATGGCCTCGCTGGGAATTTATCCGGGGGTCGAGATGCATTTGCTCTGCAGCGGATGTGTTCGTGTGAACGGCGGGGTGCTCAGTCTGGGGAAAGATATTTTTGACAAGATTCTTGTAATTCCTTCCGGATAAGGCCATAAAAGTGGGCGGCGTTTTTATCGCCGTTTATTTTTAGGTCAAATGTTAGGCGAGCCTAATTTTCCGGCGAGACAGAGGATTTGCCCATGGCCATTGTTCTTTTACGCAAAATGGCAAAGGGACAGAAAGGAACAATCCACCGCGTCACCGCGTCCGGTGAAATCGGGCGCCGCATTCGGGACATGGGGCTGGTTCCGGGAACTCCGTTCCAGGTGCAGGGCCGCGCGCCTCTGAAGGACCCGGTGGCAATCCGGCTCAGAAATTTTACCCTGACCCTTCGCAACAGCGAATCCGATTTTATCGAGGCCGAGGTGGAAGAGGTCTGATGGCTCACCGGCGGGAAAACCTGATCGCATTGGCCGGAAATCCGAACTGCGGGAAGACGACCCTTTTCAACGCAATCACCGGCGCACGGCGCCATGTTGGAAACTACCCCGGAATAACGGTCGAAAAAAAGGAAGGCTACTGCCAGGTAAACGACATACAAATCCAGTTGGTTGACCTCCCCGGGACCTATTCGCTTACCGCTTATTCTCCCGAGGAACTCGTCGCGCGCAATTATCTCATCCAGGACCGCCCCCGCGCGGTCATCAATATAGTCGATTCATCCAATCTTGAGCGAAATCTATACCTTACGGTCCAGCTCCTTGAACTCGGCATTCCAGTCCTGATAGCCTTGAACATGGTCGATATGGCAACCGCGAGGGGACTTGAAATAAATCCCGAAGAACTCGGGCGCAGGTTGAGGGTGCCGGTTATACCCACGGTTGCGCGCACGGGCACGGGTAAAGAGGAACTGCTCGAGGCCGCCGCGCAACTGGTGCAAAAGGATGCTGTCTGGGAGCCCCTCTACATTTCTTATGGACCCGATATCGACCCAGTTCTCGACAAAATGGAGGCGCTGATTCAGTCCGGCAGCTTCCTTACGGATTTGCACCCGGCCCGTTGGACGGCCCTCAAATACCTTGAAACCGACGAGGAGGTAATTCGAAAAGGGAAGGAAAAGAACCCGGCGCTTTCGGGCAAACTCGAGGAACTTGCCGAACAAGTCTCGCAGCACCTCCAGAAAACCCTGGACAGCTACCCTGAAGCCATTATAGCCGATCACCGCTACGGCTTCATCTCCGCCCTGCTCAAAGAAGGGGTCGTCAAGCAGAGCCACAAAGCCGACCGGCTCTACCTCTCAGATCAGCTCGACCGGGTGCTCACCAATCGTTTTTTCGGCCCCGTCCTCATGATGCTGATAATTTACGCTGTCTATACTTTCACGTTCACATACAGCAAGGTCCCTGTGGGATGGCTGGAAGCGGGTTTTTCGGAGCTGGGAAGACTTGCGGACTCTTCTTTGCCCCCAGGGCCCTTCAAGTCGCTGATCGTCTCAGGCGTGATCGACGGAGTGGGCGGGGTCCTTGGGTTTGTGCCGCTGATACTGTTCATGTTCTTTGGTATCGCATTTCTTGAGGATACGGGCTACCTTGCTCGAGTAGCCTATATGCTCGACCGTGTTTTCCGCACATTCGGCCTGCACGGCAGTTCAGTCATGGCCTACATCATTTCGGGGGGGATCGCGGGCGGCTGTGCGGTTCCCGGAGTGCTTGCCGCGAGGACCCTCAGAAGCTCGCGTGAGCGTATCGCCACACTCATCACCGCGCCTTTCATGAACTGCGGGGCCAAGCTGCCCGTTTTTGCGATGCTTATCGCGGCTTTTTTCTCGGCAAAAGAGGCTCAGGTGATGTTCCTTCTGACCGTTCTATCATGGGTGGCTGCCCTGCTCATCGCAAAGCTGATCCGTTCGACCATTCTGCGGGGGCCGAGCACGCCTTTCCTGCTGGAGCTGCCTCCATACCGTTTGCCCACATTCAAGGGGCTTCTCATCCATACCTGGGAGCGGGCGTGGCAGTATATCCGCAAAGCCGGTACGATCATCCTGGCCATCTCGATCGTCTTCTGGGCGCTGATGTCTTTCCCCGGGCTTCCGGAGACCGAGAGAAAGATCTACAATGAGGAACGGGCTTCCATCCTGGCCGACGCACCGCAAGGGGTGAAAGGGCCGCTGTTGGGTGCGGGGGCGTCCGCTGGCGTAGAGGCGCCGCAGCCAGCCTCGCCACTCAAACCCACGGGTCGGCGTTCGGGGCGGGCTTCGGCGGCGGCAAATCCGGCCGGCGGTCCCGGTTCCCAAGCCCGCCGCGCTGCCCGCCTCGAGGAGGTTGACAATCAGGAAGCCCAGGCGGCCCTGAAGAACTCGATTGCGGGACGAATAGGGTCCGGACTCACTTTTGTTACCTCGGTAAATGGATTTGACTGGCGTACTAACGTCGCTCTGCTTTCCGGGATTGCCGCAAAAGAGATTATCATATCGACAATGGGTACTGCTTACTCGCTCGGACGGAGCAGAAGAGGGGAAAAAACACCTCTGAGCGGCCGTCTTGCGGCCGACCCGTCATGGAACCCGCTAAAAGCTTTTTCACTGATTATTTTTATTATGTTATACGCGCCCTGTTTTGCGACGGTAACCTGTATCATCCGGGAATCTTCCTGGAAATGGGGGCTTTTTTCAATGGCGTTCAACACTCTGACGGCGTTCATCGTATCGGCGCTTGTTTACCGCGGCGGGTTATGGCTCGGATTGGGATAGGAGTTCCAAGATGTGGCAGATCGCACTCACTCTGATGATCGTAGCGGCGGTTTTGGTGTATTTGATTAGATATTATTCCCGGGCGTACCGGTCGGAGTCATCCGTATGTTCGTCTTGCCCGGCGCGTGGCGCGGGGCTTGCGGACAATTGTGCGGGCATCGAAAGCCTGCACTGCGAGTGCCCGGCGCCGCCTCAAGAGCAAACTTCTGAAGGCGGGAGGTCCGATCGGCAATGAAAATCGATATCGCAATGGGTGGAACTCCTCCCTACGTGTCGGAAATATTGATGGGAGAAGACGTTATGGAGCGCGTCCCCGGCGCTCTCGATGCGGCCCTTGGAGGCCGATCCGCCTACTGGATATGGGATGAGGCGGTATGGTCGCTCTGGGGACGCAAAGCTCTCGATCTGGGTTGGCCCGTCCAGAGGGACAGCCAGGCTATCCTGTTTACAGCATCGGAACCCGATAAACGCCTGGCCTCGGTGGAGTTTCTCGCAAGGCGGCTCGTAAATGCAGGGGCCAATCGCGATAGTGCAATAATAGCTGTCGGCGGAGGGGTAACCGGGGATGTGGCCGGTTTTCTCGCGTCGATTTACATGCGCGGCATTCCGTGTTTTCAGGTCCCCACAACGCTTCTTGCCCAGGTGGACAGCAGCATCGGCGGCAAGACGGGAGTGGACCTGCCGGAAGGCAAAAACCTGCTCGGAACCTTTCAGCAACCGAAGCAGGTCTATATCGACCCCCGATTCATCACCACTTTGCCCGATGAGGAATTAAGGCAGGGAATGTCCGAGGTGATTAAGTCGGCTATGATCGGAGATGAAGTACTGTGGAAATTTGTGGAAAACAGCTCCGATGCCATCAAGAAACGGGAACCCGATGCGTTGCTCAGGGTAATCTCAGCAAGCTGCCTGCTTAAGTCCCGAATCGTGCAGGCCGACGAGAAAGAATCCGGACGCAGGCGAGTGTTGAATCTTGGTCACACTGTCGGCCACGCGCTGGAGAAACTCACCGGCTACAGGCTGAAACACGGTGACTGCGTTGCGACCGGTATGGTCGCAGCCGCAACCCTTTCGCACCGGCTTGGAAAGATGCAGGCGGAAGACCTGGAGCGACTGGAAAGCGTTTGCGGAATCTGGGGAATGCCGGTCCGCATCCCGGCCTCGATAGGGTCCCAGGCGATAGTCGATGCAATCCATGCTGACAAAAAGCGTATTGGTGAAAAGCTTCATTTCATAATGCCGGTGCGGATAGGCAAAGTTATTGAATTTACGGGCATCAATTATGGAGAATTCAGCAAAGTTCTGAAATCTCTTGGGGCTGGTTGAAACATTGAACAGTGAAGAGTGAACACAAAAGGCGAGCAGTTGCGAATCACCGCTCGCCTTTCCAGTTACCTCTTCATGAAAATTATCACCGGGCTTCACACTCAGTACATTTTCAGAAATGAGAAGATTCCCTGGACAAATTTATCTTATTTTGCTTTTTCTGCTCACTGCTCACTGCTCACTGCTCACTGCTCACTGCTCACTGCTCACTGCCCTAGTGTTGCCTGGCCATTTCTCCATCCTTCAAGGTCGTGAAAATCAGCCTGCCTGCGGTGGTCTGCAGTATACTGGTTACAGAGACCTCGACTTCTTTTCCTAGATGCCTGCTCGCGTTCTCCACAACTACCATGGTTCCGTCTTCGAGATAGGCTATTCCTTGTCCCTGTTCCTTGCCTTCTTTCAGAATATGGAGCCGCAACACCTCACCCGGCAAAACTACAGGTTTCAGCGCGCTGGCAAGCTGGTTTATGTTCAGGATCCGAATTCCCTGGACCTCAGCTACCTTCGACAGGTTGTAATCGTTGGTGACTATCTTGGCGTTTAGCCTCAACGCAAGGGCCACAAGCTTGGCGTCAACGTCGTTCAGGTTTTCGAAGTCCTGTCTGTCGATCCGGACCTCAACGAGTTTCTCCATCTGAAGTCGCTTGATGATGTCGAGTCCTCGGCGCCCCCGTACTCTTCTGGTAGGGTCCGGACTGTCCGCGATGTGCTGAAGCTCTTGCAGCACAAACTCGGGAATCACCAGCACACCCCCCAAAAAGCCCGTCTCCACAATGTCTGCGATTCGTCCGTCTATGATTACGCTTGTGTCGAGAATCTCGGTCAGTGGATTTCCGCGCGTTCCCCGAGCAAACCACGACCAGTTCGGGGCTCGCAGTTCATCAATCTTAAAACTGCCCAACACCAATCCTATGTAGCCAAAAATGCAGGATAAAATAATATAGATGACAATGCTGACCGTGGTGTTCTGCATGGATGCAAATCCCACGGCGATGAGTTTCGCAATGGAAAGTCCGAGAACCAGACCGACGGTCCCGCCAGCCAAAACCTTCAGAGGCATATGCTTGATCAGTTTCTCGACGCTGAGACCCCCTATGCCCACAATTATGCCGCCAAGCACTCCGGCCCAGGGCGCCCAATTATAGCGGGCTAGACCATCATTGTTCAGACTTACTGCTATAAGGTACCCTCCAAGGCCGCAAATGGCGATCAGCACCAGTTTCAAAATGAGCCAACCCCACTTCACACTTCTCACCCCCTTTCTGATAATAATATGCGGGTAAATGCAAAAAATGCCAGTTCCGGGAAGGAATGTTTGATAATAAAATTTTGGATGGACAACTAAAAACTCAGCCGGACCGGGCTATCTCAATAACTCGAAAATAGATTGCTCTATTTCGCCTTCCGTAACGTCCTGAACTATGGAAAGTTCTTTGAGAAGGAGCGTTCTTGCCGTATCCAGCATCTTTCTTTCGCCAAAAGAGAGTTCTTTGTCACCTTTGAGGACCGTCAGATCACGGAGCACCTCGGCAAGTTCGTAAATGGAGCCGGTTTTGATCTTTTCCATGTATTCGCGGTAGCGCCTGTTCCATGTGCCTCCGTTAACTGAGACTTCCCTTCTTAGAAGGATATCGAAGACCCTGGGAATGTCGGTCTGGGTGATCAGGCCTCGCAACCCAACCGTTTCAGCATTCGGTACCGGGATCATGATCTTCATACTGTTATCCAGGATGCGCATTATATAGAAATCCTGACGCTTGCCGCCGATACTTTTTGATTCGATGGATTCGATTTTTCCTACACCATGTGCCGGATAGACAGCCAGATCGCCGATTTTAAACATAGGACTCTCCACACTGGAAAGAAAAAAGCCAAGGAAGCCAAGCGTGCTAATTTTATCATCACTCAGGGTATTTGCAAAGAGTTAATCAGGTCTGGGGGGGATTGAGTGAAAAATTAGGCGATATAGTAAAAGACGTGAAGTAAACTGGACTAAAATCCCTAAAAAGGTCTCAAAAAAGGAATACTCGGAGCTTATCCACGAACAGCGGCTTAGTTCCGGTTTTGGTCAAATCCAACTCAAGATATAATTTTACACCATCGACAGGAATTAGAATAGAGTAAAGTCAGTGTTCGTTTCTCGGCAGTCTGATCGGGGTTACCTCACCACAGCATCTCATGTCCCGTTGGGACACCATGAAACCATGAAAAGACCTGCAGGCGGGGTGCCGAGCTAAGTGGAGCGCAGCCCACCAAGTCTTTTCGGAATAGAGCTTCCGGCTAAAGCCGGTAAGCGGAATGACCAGATTATGGGACATGTCAGGACGAGAAGAGAGCGGGGCATTGTCCGGTCAAGGAGAGTAAAGCTTTGTGAGACAGGATTTAGTGGAATGGCTATTTCTAAGTTCTGAGCCCCCTTGATCTTGTTGAATTTTGGTTTTCTCCGCGCCCTCTCCCTGACCGGACCATGCGCCGGCTCTGTGGTGAACGTTTACCATCTTTTCTATTGCGGTGGCTGCTGCATCAGAGGGGCGAACCGTTTGTCCATGCGTTCAGTTTCCGCTTTTATTCGCTTCTGGAGCTGGGCATAGGCCTCCTCAAGGGATGTTTCCATGATTACGATTTGCCCCTGGCTTACGATCAGGCGCTTTAGTTCCGGAATTTTGAGCCGCGTCGCGGACTTGAGATAGACGGGCTGAATGTAGAGCATCACCTTGCGGACCGGCAAAATTATCATCTTGCCCCTGTCCACCTCCGATCCCGCCTGGTCCCAAAGAGTAAACTGCTGGGATATAGTGGTGTCCTGGTTTATGAGGGCGTAAATCTGCGAAGGGCCGAAGACGAGTTCTCCCTTAGGAAAATTGTAAACAATGATCTTTCCGTAGTGTGGTCGGTCGCAGCCAACCAGGGTCAGCGACCGAAGATTATCACGCCCGCTCGGGCTCATGGGCAGGAGCAGCAAAAAGTCGAACCTGCCGGGCTCTATCAAGTCAAGTGTCAGGTAATAGGGGCTGATTTCAGAGGACTCCTTGCCCTTGTATGTCTTTGCGAACTCCCAGATGTCCTCTTGCTGATAGAAAACTTCGGGGTCGGTCTGGTGATATTTGGCGTAGATCGCCATCTGGGTTTCAAAAATCTCCTTCGGGTAGCGGACGTGCTGTTTTAACTCATCGGGCATCTGCGACGCGTCCTTGAATACGCCTGGATAGATTCTGCTATATGCCTCGATGATGGGGTCCTGCGGGTCAAAAAGATAAAAATCGATACTTCCGTCGTAGGCATCCATTGTGATCTTGACCGAATTGCGGATGTAGCTGACTTCCCCGGTTTTTGTCGCTAAGGGCATGGACATCGGGTATTTGTCGGAAACCGTGTATGCGTCCTGGATCCAGAAGAGTTTTTGTGGAGTAACCACCAGATATGGATCGCGGTCAAGAACCAGATAGGGTGTCAGAGTCCGAATCCGTTCGGTCAGCTTGTGCCGGAAGATTATCCTGGATTCCGGAAGGAGTTTGGAAGTGAAAAAGATATTCCTGTCCTTGAAATAAACCGAAAAAACGAAGCGCTTGAGAAGCGAATGGAGAGGTACGCCCCCCTTGCCGCTGTATGAAGTCAAGACATTGCTCGATCCCTTGGGATAGTCTATTTCGCCGGAGCCGTTTGGGGCGATTACATAGTCATTGGCAATCTGCCCAAAATAGATATCCGGCTGCTCGATTTTGAACCCGTACGCCGACTCCGGCGGAATTCCCCGCAGGAACCAGACCATCGGTTCGTCGCCGGCCTGGCCCGCCGGGGTCATCACGGCTCCATATCCATGAGTATAGGAAAGGTGTTCGTTTATCCAGTTCCGGGCGCCTTCCGGAATTTGATCCCGGTTTAGTTCGCGGGCTGAAAGAAAAACCTGCTGATAAAGGCCGTTTACGGTATACCGGTCAACGTCTACGCCCGGAAAATCATAGTAAGTCCGCAGGTTTTGGAGTTGCTTGTAGACGTCGTCAAGCAGTTCGCCGTCCCAGACCGGAGTGTTCCTGAGAATCGACTGTATCTCGGGAATCGATATGTCAGTAGGAATCCGTTCGGGATTGAAGTCCCGGACTTCCACATCGTCCAGCCTGTAGGCCGAAAGAGTGGATTTGATGTTGTTCTGGATGTAGGGCCGTTCCGTTGAACTCTCGTTTGGCTTGACAATATATTTTTCGACCGTCTGGAGAAGGAAATCCGAGTACTTGGCGCCAAGCCCAAGGGCGAACACGACGGCAAACCCTGCGAAAATCCTGATGCCCTTACGTGTATTTATGAGGTAAATTAGGGATATAGCGGCCCCGGCAAGCAAGATCATGCAAATCCAGATCAGGACCCATGTGATGTTCATTTCGACGTATCCGGGGCCGAAAAAAAGCGGCAGATGGCTCCTGGAATAAAGGAGACCATAGCGCTGAAGAACGAAATCCCAGATTTCGATCAGGAACACCAGGAAGACCAGTATGCTGATGTGCGCCTTGGCCCCGGCGGGAAGCCGTTTTTCCTCCCTGGCTAGAATTCGCCTCTCGACCAGGTACAGGAGCGTGATTCCGATGAGCAGAACACCAAAAGCAATGAGCAAGCGGTGCTGAATGAGTGTATATATCGGGTAGGCGAAAAGATAATAGCCGATCTCCTTCCCATATACCGGGTCCGTCACATTCGCCTTGGGAGAAAAAAGATACAGCAGGAAGGCCTCCCAGCGCTCGTAAAGGGGGAGGGCGATCAGCACGGAAAGAATGATGGAAAGGGGAGTATAGATCCACATCGAGCCCGTCCGAAATCCCCGGAGCAGACGCCGATATGATTTGAGCGAGGCGGCCGTGGGGGTTCTCGCGGGCAAAGTGGCTCCAAGAAAGCGGGATGCCACCCAGAAATTCAGGAAGAATATCAGAAAGAAGAATATGGAGACCGACCCAAGAACTGCATACCTGTAAAGTGCCCGCTGCCAGAAATAAGCTTCATAGCCTACCGAATCGAACCACCAGATATCGACCAAAAAGTGTGAGAAAAAGAAGCTGAGCGCGATTACGATACCGGCAAGAGCTGTAATCGACACCACGGTGGCAGCCAGCCATCGTTTCCAGTGGACCATTCATCTCTCCTCGATTGCAGGGTTGCAAGGTGATACCGCTTGAACAAGTTTAATCATCCTGAAAATAAACAAAATATCTGTTCAAAGCATTTCCTCCTTTTTTCAACCAATCAGTCCCCTGATTATTCATACAAAGCAAAATCCCCGCGCAAACGCGGGGATTTTGTCCAGAATCAGAGAGGCTGCAACCGCTTGCCGCCGTATGTTTTAATAGTCTTCCAATGAGGCCCTTGCGCCCCTGACGGAGTTCCGGGGACCTCTAACGGGCCTTGGCTGAAGCCGATGCAAGCATGTCCTTTACGCCTGCCTGTTCCTCCAGCAATTCCTTCAGCGTAAAGTCCATCTTTTCCCGCGAGAAAGCATCGATCTCCAGGTCCTTTATCCTTTGGTACTTACCGGGCGTACAGGTGACCGGCACGCCATACATGACGCCCTCCGGAATCCCGTAGGAGCCGTCAGACGCAAGGCCCATGGTCACCCATTTGCCGTTGGTGCCCAGCGCCCAGTCATGCATGTGCATGATGGCGGCGTTGGCGGCGGAACCCGCAGAGGACAGGCCGCGGGCTTCGATGATCACCGCGCCGCGCTTGCCGACCTTGGGAATGTATTCGTTCTTGTACCAGTTTTCGTCAACGAGCTTGACCGCCGGCTTGCCTTCGATAGTAGCGAAGCGAATATCAGGATACATGGTGGGTGAATGGTTGCCCCACACTGTCAACTTCTCGACCGAGTCGACCGGCTTGCCAACCTTCTTGGCGAGCATGGACTTGGCGCGGTTGTGGTCAAGGCGCAGCATAGCCGTGAAATTGCTCTTCGGCAGATCCGGGGCCGATTTCATGGCAATCCAGGAATTGGTGTTGGCCGGGTTGCCAACCACGATTACGCGGATGTCGCGCGAGGCCACTTCATTCATCGCCTTGCCCTGCTCTATGAATATCTTTGCATTTTCCATCAGCAGGTCCTTGCGCTCCATGCCGGGGCCGCGCGGCCTTGCGCCTACCAGAAGGGCGTAGTCCGCGTCCTTGAAAGCAACCTGAGGGTCGCCCGTGCCGATCATATCTGCCAACAGCGGAAACGCGCAGTCCTCAAGTTCCATCATGACTCCATTGAGCGCCTGCTGGATCTTTTCTATCGGCAGTTCCAACATCTGCAGGATGATCGGTTGGTCTTTCCCGAGCATTTCGCCGCTGGCAATGCGAAACAGTATGGCGTAACCTATCTGACCGGCAGCTCCAGTAACTGTAACACGAACGGGGGATTTGGCCATTTCTTACTCCTCTTTAGCTTAAGTTCACACGAAGTTCACTACCCTATTACTGCAAGTACGTCACCCTTTTGAACGCTCTGGGCATCTTTGCACAGTATCTGTTTTACCGTTCCTGAGGCTGGCGCAAGAATGGAGTTTTCCATCTTCATGGCCTCGAGGATCATTACGACGTCACCCTCTTTTACCGAGTCGCCCTCTTTCACCTCGTAACGAATGACCATACCGGGCATTGGAGCTTCGAGCTTTGTGCCTCCTTCAACCGGCGCTGCCGCCGGCTTCGGCGCAGCCGCAGGGGCAGCCGCAGGCGCGGCCGCCGGCTTTGGAGCGGGCGCGGGAGCAGCCTTCGGAACAGGAGCAGCCACCGGGGTGATTGCGGTAATCAACGGAGCGCCGCCAACTGCCTCCACTTCCACGGAAAAGTAATCGCCGTCGACAAATACGTTGAACTGGCGGGCTGAATCGCCCTTCGCAGGCGACTTCCTTCTTCGGCTTCTCGACCAGCAAGCCGGCCTTGGCCTTCTTAACCAGCTCGGCTTCCCTTGCGCAGTCCTCAAGGGTTTTGGGCAGAACCTCAGGCGGAACCGGCTCTTTGCCGTACTTCCATTTGAGGAAGCGCATGCCGGTCATCGGGTACATGCCATAGATAAGCACATCGTCGATGTCTTTGGCCAGTCCCTTCGTATCCTCATAATTTTTGGGCATTTCAGGATCGATAATCTCAGCCGGCCGGCCGGCGAAGGGAGTCTCGCCTCTCGGGTAACCCTTGAGGGCCTTTTTCTGGATTTCAGGATCAACCGGGACCGGGGTGTGACCGTAGAGGCCAAAAAACAGGTCCTTGCTCTGGGCGGAAATCATTTTATAGCGCTCTTCGGGTGTGTCGAAAAGAACATTGTTCACCGCCTGGATACCTACGATCTGGCTGGTGGGAGTTACCAGAGGAACCTGGCCCATCTCCTTCCGGACCTCGGGCAGCGCGTGGAAAACATCGTTCAGCCTGTCGGATGCGCCCATGTCCCGGAGCTGGTTGATGAGATTGGAGAGCATGCCGCCCGGCGTCTGATGCAGCAGCACGCCGATGTCAATTGTGGACATGCGGTCGTCGAGCAGATAGCGGTACTTGGGCGAAACCTTCTCGAACCACTCACTGCATTTGGCGAGCTGATGGAGGTCAAAACCCGTGTCTCTGTTGGTGTGTCTCAGAGTCATTACCAGGGGCTCGATTGCCGGGTGCGAACTACGGTACGCCCACGGAGCCAGGCAGGTGTCAATTATGTCCACGCCGGCTTCGATTGCTTTGAGCAGCGCCAGGTCGGACATGCCGGAAGTGAAATGGCTGTGCAGATGGATAGGGACCTTGACGTTCTCTTTGAGGGCTTTAACCAGGTAGTAGGCGTCATAGGGAGCAATAAGACCCGCCATGTCCTTTATGCATACGGTATCAGCCCCCATGTCCTCGAGCAGTTTGGCTTTCTTTACATAATAGTCCAGGTTGTAAACCGGACCGCCCATGCGAGGTTCGGTCAGCGAGTAGCAGATGGTCCCCTGGAAATGCATTTTGTTTTTCTTGATCGGTTTGATGACCGTTTCGAAATTCCGGAAGTCATTGAGCGCGTCAAAGGTCCGGAAGATCTCGATGCCGTTTACGCATGCACGATCGACAAAGGCCTCGGCCATATCGTCGGCGTAGTTGCGGTACCCGACGAGGTTCTGGCCGCGCAGCAACATCATAAGCTTGGTTTTCTTGAGATGTTTCTTCAGTTGGCGGGGTCTTTCCCATGGGTCTTCATTAAGGAAGCGATGCATGGTGTCGAATGTTGCCCCGCCCCATACTTCCATACTCCAGTATCCGACTTTTTCCATTTCATCGGCAATAGGCAAAAGGTCCTCGGTCCTTCCTCGGGTGGCGAAAAGAGACTGATGACCATCGCGGAAAGTCAAATCTCCTATCTTGATCGGGTTATCCACCTTGACCGGTTTCTCATCAAGCAGTTTTGCAATTAATGAAGTGCCATGCAAATGTGAATTCTCCATGCTTCTGTCTCCTTTTTCCGTTCGAGAGAATACTCAGTTCAGCGTCAGCTCACTTCACAACCAGACTTTCAACACCAGAAGTCGTCCGCAAGGAAACAAGCCGGGAAAACTGCCGGTATATTAATTTGACCTTCGGGGCTCCAATATTCTTCTGTCAGACGCCCGACGGGTCAAAGGGCCAACACCTAACGGGCCAAGCGCATCTGCCATGTCCACCTGATGTTCATGGCTGCCTGTCTTCCAGCTAACCCGAACGGGCTGGTCATGACCACCGGCGCCGTCTGCGCCGGCCGGCTCAATTGCTGCGCAGAAAAGGCCTCCTGTTCGGCTTGAAGGTAAAACCCCACAGCGGACGAAATAGCCGCAATCACCTTTGGATCAGCGCTCATCAGTAACCTCCATCATCAAGTGCAACAGGGTTCGGCTCCTACACAATTTCAGCATATAAGAAAATCAGCCCGCATGATCCTTCTCTTTGGCTTATGCGGCCCGTCGTGTCTTCTTCTTCAGATTGCTGATCCTGCGGCGGAAAGAATCGGCCAGCTTGGAGTGTCCATCTTCCACGGCCTTTTGCCGCTTATCCTTGAGATCTCTGATTTTTACCTTGAGGGCGCGGACATCAGTGCCTTTTTTCTTGCCCTTTTCATCCACAATCCCGCGCACTTCCTTGATCGCGGCTATCAGCTCGGCCTTGTTCATAGCGTGCACGCCGACAATGGCGCCCGTAGTCAGGGCCAGCTCGCGAAGTTCTTTCGCAGTCATCTTATCGAGCGGTTTTTCTTTCTTTTCTTTTTCCTTCTTGCCCATTATTCTGCTCCTTACTCCTTTTGCTTTTGCTTATCGAACATTTCAGCAATCTTAAGGAATGGCTTGAATAAATCGATCGGGATCGGAAAGATCGTAGTCGAGTTTCTTTCCGTGGCTATCTCGCGTAAAGTCTGTAAATAGCGAAGTTGAAGAGCAACGGGGCTTTTTTCGATAATATCGGCCGCTGCAGAAAGGCGATCGGCAGCCTGGAACTCCCCCTCGGCGGCGATTACCTTGGCCCGCCGCTCGCGTTCGGCTTCTGCCTGCTTTGCCATTGCCCTTTGCATCTCCTGGGGCAGGTCGATCTGTTTGAGTTCAACAAGAGAAACTTTGATTCCCCATGGGTCGGTATGACTGTCGAGACTTTCCTGAATATGCGCGTTTATTTTGTCTTTTTCAGAGAGCAGAGTGTCGAGTTCTTCGTGGCCGCAAACGGTGCGCAATGTCGTCTGAGCGAGTTGGCTTGTGGCATAAAGATAGTTTTCGACCGAAACGATCGCCTTGACCGGATCAACTACCCGGAAATAAATTACGGCGCTCACCTTTACGGAGACATTATCTCGCGTGATAATGTCCTGCGTTGGGACCTCCTGGGCAATGACGCGAAGACTCACCTTCGTCAGCCGGTCGATCACCGGGATAAGGAGGATAATACCAGGCCCTTTGGCACGAATGACCCTCCCGAGCCGGAAGATCACGCCACGTTCGTACTCGTTTAGAATGCGAATTGCATTTGCGAGGAAAAGAATCGCGAAAATAATTATGGCGATGAAAGAAGCGCTCAAGTTATAGAACATTCGAACCTCCTGCTGCCCTCTTGTCCGCATGAAATGCGATAGAACTTATTTTCACTATCTATCACCGATCCTTTTTACTTTCAACTTTAAATTATGCACTTCCAGCACTTCCACTTTGTCCCCCACTTCGATTCGCTGGTCGGCCTCCGCATTCCACAACTCGCCATTCACGAATACCTTACCCTCGGGGTCTATTTCCCGGTGAACTTCGCCAATCATACCCAACAGGGCGTCCTGGCCGGTCTGCGGTTTTGTCTGCTGAGCCCTGAAGGCAAGACGTGCGACGGCAGCAAAAAATATGGAGACGGCCACCGTGGTTGGCAGCAAAACCGACAACGCAATCTGTCTCGGCTCCTCGGGGTTGCGGAACAGCATGACCGAGCCCAGCACCATGCACAGCACCCCAGCCAGGCTCAATAGACCGTGCGAGGCTATTTTTATTTCAAGGATGAAAAACACTACCGCCAGAAGAATTATCAGAAAGCCGGCGTAATTTACCGGAAGAGTCTGGAGGGCGTAGAGCGCCAGTATAAGGGAAATCCCGCCAATGACTCCGGGCACGACGGCACCCGGGCTGGACAGCTCGAAGTAGAGCCCTGCCAGACCTATCATCAGAAGAATGTAGGCAAGATTGGGATTGCTTATGATTCGCAGGATATCGTGCTGCAGACTGGGCGAAATGGTGCGCAGCTCCACTCCGTTAGTTTTGAGAACGACAGTAGTCCCCCCGCGCTGAAGATGCCAGCCGTCAAGCCTCTTTATCAAAGCGGGCAGGTTGTCGGCGACAAGGTCTATCACATTTAACTTGAATGCCTCTTCGGCCGTCGCTGATACGCTCTTCCTCACGGAATCCTCCATCCACTCCGCGTTTCTGCCCCGCTGAGCGGCAATGCTTCTGGCGAATGCGAGCGTGTCGTTTAGGACTTTTTCGCTCATGGAGGAAGGCATCTCGCCCCCTCCTCCGGTAACCGGGTGGGCGGCCCCAATGTTGGTGCCGGGCGCCATTGCTGCAATATCGGCCGCAACCGTAATGAACACACCGGCGGAGGCCGCCTGTGCGCCGCTCGGAGAGACATAGACGACAATCGGAACTTGAGAATTGAGAATCGCTTGAGCGATTCCACGCATCGAGGTCATCAGCCCGCCAGGCGTGTCCAGAAGAATAATCAGAAATTCGGCCTTATCGTTGGCTGAGCGTTTGATCGCGTATTTCACGAAATCCTCAACCCCCGGATTGATCGAGTCCTGGATTTGAATGATATCGATGTGTGCCTGCTGCGGGTCGACCGGCGAGAGTGCAAAAAGAAACACTGCGGTCAGGAAAAGCGCTGTAAGCCAAATGAATTGCCTGATAGTCATATCGTGTGACCGCCTTTTGATCTATGTGGATATATACTATATATGCCTATCCATATATCTCGATCCTGCCTTTGAACCCCCACTGTCCGCTTTTAGAAAGGGTGGCAGTGCGCGGCGAATTTCGTTCGGACTTCAAGTCCCGAGGAGCTTGATCACTTCCTTGAGGTCCTGCCATGCCGCCGCTTTTTGGGAAGGGCTTCTCAACAGATAAGCCGGATGATATGTGCATATCAGGGGTATTCCCCGCCAGAACTGGACCGTGCCGCGAAGTTGAGAAATCGGGCGGGTGCGTCCTAAAAGGGTTTGGGCCGCGCTCAGGCCGAGGGCGCAAATGACCCTGGGGCTAACTGCTTCGATCTGCCTGAACAGGAAAGGAGAACAAGCGGCTGTTTCGTCCGGCTGGGGCGCCCGGTTCTCCGGCGGGCGACACTTTACGACATTGCAGATGTAAACCTCTTCGCGCTCGAAACCGATTGCGAGGATCATTTTATCAAGCAGTTTTCCGGCCCGCCCGACAAAAGGGCGGCCCTGCCGGTCCTCATCGAACCCCGGGCCTTCACCGACGAAAACCAGACCGCTTTTGGCCGAACCTTCCCCGAACACCAGATTGGTGCGGCCGGAATGAAGTCTGCACCTTGTGCATCCATCCAGTTCGCTGCTTATCCGCAAGAGTTTTTCCACGGTTTGGGCAGCCATCGGCGCCCGCACCTCTTCATCAGATTTGGGAGGGCCATATTCCCAGTCCAGGATACCTCCTGTCTTGTAGCCCCAGAAGATCCACCGCAGCCGCTCCAAACAGTCGGCAAGCTTATGGGCCGTGTTGTCCGGAATCAATTCTTCCCACCAGCAAGGAGCCGCTCGACCCTGTCCCATATCTCCGAGGCGACTTGCTCCTTTGTCATTGGAGCCAGGTCGACAACGGCGCCGCTTCGTTCGATTATTGTTACCTCGTTTGTGTCGCAGCCGAACCCGGAGCCTTTCTTGGAAAGGTCGTTGGCCACGATGAAATCGAGGTTCTTTCGCACCAGCTTGTCTTTGGCGTTTTTCAGAAGGTTTTCGGTCTCAGCGGCAAATCCGACAAGCACCTGAGTCGGCGGCTTAACCTCTCCAAGAGCGGCGAGAATGTCAGGATTGGGCTCGAGCAGGACCGTCAGTTCTTTCGCCGTTTTTCTTAGCTTTTGAGGGGATTTTTCCGATGGCCGGTAGTCGCTGACAGCAGCGGCCATTACAATGGCGTCCAGTTGAGGAGAAAGCTTCAAAATTACGTCCCGCATTTCCAGCGCGCTCGTAACGCAGGTTTGTTCGACCCCTGCCGGGGCCTCGAGAAAACATGGTCCCGAAACCAGGTGGACCTGGGCGCACCTGCGCGCGGCAATCTTTGCCAGCGCATAGCCCATTTTGCCGCTCGAGGGATTGCTCAGGAAGCGGACTGGATCAAAAGATTCCCAGGTCGGACCGGCACTGACCAAAACGCGCCTGTCGGCAAGAGTTGGCGGGGTCAGCATCCGAACGGCTCTCTCCAGAATGTCTTCAATATCTGCCAGACGGCCGGCCCCTTCCTCCTGGCAGGCAAGAGAACCCACAGCAGGCGGCTGAATTTGGTAGCCCAGTTCGGCCAGACTCCTCAAGTTTCGTTGTGTGGCCGGATGCTCCCACATCTTCACGTTCATCGCCGGACAAACCAGCACCGGAGCGGTTGTGGCAAGCAGTATGGTCGTCAGGAAGTCGTCGGCGATCCCGGCGGCCATTTTCGCCATAAGATTGGCCGTGGCCGGGGCGACCAGAACCAGGTCCGGAAGCCTGGCTTTTTGAATATGGGTTATCCGCGACTCGGATTCCATGCTGAACAGGTCGATCCCCACCGTATTGTTCGAAAGCGCCTGGAAAGTCAGAGGGGTTACGAACTGCTGTGCGTTGGCCGTCATAACCACATGAACCGATGCGCCCTCTTTGACCAGAAGCCGCACCAGCTCAGCCGCCTTATACGCGGCGATACCGCCGCTCACACCCAGAAGGATTGATTTTCCTTTTAGCATAACATCTCAAACCGTTATCGGAGCGGTATCCGCTCACATGGAAGGCCATTGTTCATAAAGCCGTGCAGGAAAGAGGATAAGCCGTCCCTCCGCCGCAATGGGGGCCTGGAAACTAACTTGCCGCGACAGGCGACACATAGATTTCGACATATGTATAATATGTCTCTTCCTTCATCAAGATCACGCAAACCTTGTCCGGCTTGTCGAAAATCAAAAGCGACCGGTTGTACCTGAACTGAGCTTTCAATCTCCAGCCTTCGTGCGGGAGCGCCGATGCAAAAAAGTTCATCAAGGAATTAGAATTCACTCTGCCGCGCAATGTCAAGAATCCCATCTTGATCTGGCCGGACTCGAAGACATATGAATTCTTTGCTTGTACTGAAATTTCAGGCGGAATGGGGATATCGTTGAAATCGAGAAATTTGGCTTTGGACCCGGAAGGGTAAGCAGGAACAGGACTGGCAGGGGGGCCGTAGGTCGGTCCAGGTCCAGTGGAAGGCGCCTGCTGAGACTGGCTGACCGGGGGCGGGGGCGGGGCGCTCGATCGGCTGCAGCCGCAAGCTGTTACGAGACAAATGCACAGAACCGTTATCCAGTATCTTGTTTTGTAGCTCGTCTGAATTTCCACAGCCCCCCCTTTTTATCCCGGATATTCCGGAAGCAGTCGCTCATTGTTGATGTGAAGGTATTCATCCTGATTCGCGTGAAAAAAACGGGTTGTGCATCTTTTCCCTGCCAACCGTGGTGGCAGGACCATGGCCGGGATAGATCATAGTTTCGTCAGGGAGCCGGAAAAGCGTTGAGCGGACCGATTCCATGAGTTGTTGGAAGGAACCTCCGGCGAAGTCGGTCCTCCCGATTGAGCCGGCAAAAATGAGGTCGCCGGAAAAAACTTTACCCTGATCTTTAAGGTAAAACGAAACGTGTCCCGGCGTATGGCCCGGAGTGGCCAAAACCTCTATGTGAATTGCGCCGAACTGCAACTGATCGCCGTGCGCCAAAGTCCGGTCCACTTCATCGGGTGAAATCGGATGGATTTCCGGGAAAAAACGCGCCGCAAGCCCGAAAATAACCTCGATCAACGAACGCTTGTCCTCTGGATTGAGGTATATTTCTCCGCCGCACGACTTTTTAAGGGTCCATGCGGCCATAGTGTGATCGAAATGGGCATGCGTCACAAGAATCGCTGAAAGTTTGAGCCCAAGCTCCACCAGCCTGCTGCAAATGCGCTTGCCTTCCGCCCCAGGATCTATTACGACCGCCTTTCGGCTTTCTTCATCGCCGAGCAGGTAACAGTTGGTTTGGAGCATGCCAACGATCAGGTGCTCTAGTATCATCGGTGCTTTATCAGCTAATGGAGTTCATACGGAAACTCCGGATGAGAGCTCCACGCCCCACGAAATTTCCGATTCGGAAGTACCCCTTTGCGGACGGGAACCAACTATCTCGCCCCGTTGCCACTTTGCAAATGTCCCGCCAGCGGAATACCCTTGTTTCCAAGACAGCGGCCAGCTATTTTTCCAGTAAAATCAGTTCCTCTATTGGCCGTCTGTGTGATTTCTGGTTGCGGTGAGCAGGATGCCCAACAGCCACTATGGCCATAAGCTCGAGCCGTTCCGGAAGTTTGAGGACCTCCGTGACACGGTCCCTGTTCTTGAGGATTTCTCCGATCCAAACTGCTCCGAGATCCAATGAATGGAGCGACAAGAGCAGGTTTTGTAGGCAAGCCCCAACTGCCTGGCAATCTTTCGTGTAATCGTATGAGGCCTCTCTGTCCAGGAAAACCGCAATGAGTACCGCTGCCGATTTGAGGGTTGCGGAGTATCTGGTAAGAGCTGCCAGCGCCTCTTTAGACTCCTTCTCCCAGATAACCGCGAAGCGCCAGGGCTGGTTGTTCAATCCCGAAGGCGCCCAGGAAGCGGCTTTCAGGGCAGCCATAACCAAATCGCGAGAAACCTGAGCATCCACAAAGTGGCGAACGCTGCGCCTTTCATAAATGGCCTTTATTATGGTAGAATCAGGTGTTTTCATTTACTCGTCCCCGGTACTGTTTTTTGTGCAAAGTATCCCACAGAATCGGCTTACTACAAAAGAAATAATTTTGTCTCAATCTCTCTCGAAAACAAGTCGCGCGGGGAGGAAATGTGGCATGGCGAATTATGGATTTGTATTTCGACGATTGTCTTATATAATACCGCCCTTTGATCCTGGATCGCGTCCATCCGGAAACACTGAGCCGGTAGCTGTGAGTTTCCCATTTGGAAAGGATGGATTTTTCGCCCCTGGATCAGGGCCGGGGCGGGCTGTGGCGAGGGAATCGAGGGGTTGCGTGGAGACGCACATGGGTAGCACCTCGCGGAGCGTCGAGATCCTGCATGTGCCGCCCGCCTCGCGGAGCGTCGAGATATCTCGGCCGGCGGTCCCGGTTCCCAAGCCCCAGGGCGGCGAGCGACCCTTTTCAGACGCAAAGTACATCGAATTGCGGAAAAAGGGACTCAATTCTTCTGTCCGTGAGTCCTATATCGCAGAAGACCAAGACCCGGATTCAGCATGGCCACCGAGAATATAATCGAAATTCGAGGCCTGAACAGTTTTTACAACAACAGCCAGGTACTGTTCGATATTAGTTTCGCCATTCCGAGACACCACGTAACCGTGATCATGGGGGTTAGCGGCTGCGGGAAGACAACGATCCTCCGTCACCTTACCGGTCTGAAAAAAACGGGCGCTGGGCAAATCATCGTGGATGGTGGTCAGGATCTGGGCACGTTTTCGGAGACCATGCTCATGCAATACAGGCGCAGGATTGGCGTCCTGTTTCAGAGCGGCGCTCTGTTCAATTCCCTGTCTCTGGCCGAAAATATCGCCACGCCTCTGAAGGTCCATACGAAACTGGCCGACGAGACGATCCGGATTATGGGTATCATGAAGCTCAATATGGTCGGGCTCGCCGAATTTTGCGACTATATGCCCTCCCAGCTCAGCGGAGGGATGAAAAAAAGGGCGGGGCTGGCAAGGGCGCTGATCATGGACCCGGAGATACTGTTTGTTGATGAGCCGTCTTCCGGTTTGGATCCCATTACGGCAGCCGGCCTGGACCGCTTGATCCTGGAGTTGCGCGAGACCTATGGAATGACCGTTTTAGTAGTCACCCATGAACTTGAGAGCGCCTTCAAAATAGCAGATCGGATTGTTGTGATGGACAGGGGCACAATCATGGCCGCAGGCACTCCCGAAGAAATACGAAACGGCAAAGATCCGCGTGTGCGGCAGTTCCTGAGCCGGGAGGCCGATCCCCACACAATACAACGCTGAATCCTATTACGAGCGCCTGCTCGGGGGGACAGGAAAATGATCTTGACACTGTGCCCAATTCAATTCTTTTTGAGAAAAAATCGTGCAGGGGCGCTCCAATGGTAAATCCTATCCAGTCTCTTGGCGCTTACGCATTGAGGCAGGTATCTTCGGCAGGCCGATTGGGGATGTTTTTTGTCTACACTATTCGCGGAATCATCCTGCCGCCGGGGAAATTTTGGCCCACGCTAAAGCAGATCCAGTTCATTGGCACCAAGTCATTCGCGGTTGATAGGCTTTACCGCCGCTTTCACCGGTATGGTGCTTGGCCTTCAGGGCTACCATACACTGTCCAAGTTCGGCTCCGAAGGTTGGTTGGGGTCGGCGGTCGGACTGTCGCTGATCCGCGAACTTGGACCCGTCCTCACCGCACTCATGGTAACCGGCAGGGCGGGGTCGGCAATAGCCGCTGAAATCGGCATAATGAGGATCGAAGAGCAGATAGACGCCCTGGAGTGCATGGCGATCGACCCTTATTCCTACCTCATTACTCCCAGATTAATTGCAAGCTTAATCTCTCTTCCGCTCCTTATCGCGTTTTGCGACGTTGTCGGAATCCTGGGAGGCTACGTCATTGGGGTGGGTCTATTAGGAGTCAATCAGGGCACTTTTTGGGATGGTCTTACTTCCAGCGTGGACTGGAGCGATCTATCCATGGGGTTTGTCAAGTCTGTCTGCTTCTCGGTCATCATCGTATGGGTGTGCACGTACAAGGGCTTCTATGCAGGAGTGGACGAGGGCAGCTTCGGGCCGGAGCAGGTGGGTCGGGCGACCACCGATGCTGTAGTGATTTCATCGATCGCCGTGCTTATCGGTGATTATGTCATTACCTCGATCATGCTGTGATAAACGGGGAAAAAGGAAATTTCAAAATGGGACCGGAACGAAAACGGTTGGAGTTCGGCGTTGGTCTTTTTCTCATAATCGGTGTGTTCTGCCTGGGGTACCTTTCCCTTAGTCTGGGGAACTTAAACATCGGCAAAGGCCGCTATGAGGTGATCGCCGTATTTTCCACGGTTTCCGGATTGAAGACCAAGGCTCAGGTAACGATGGCAGGAGTCGGTATTGGCGAGGTCCAGAGAGTCCAGCTCAAGGACGGCCGCGCCGAAGTCACCATGAGCATAAACAAAAGTGTGAAACTCGAGGAAGACTCAATCGCCAGCATAAAAACCATGGGTATCATCGGGGATAAATATATCTCGATCACACCCGGCGCCTCGGACACTTACATTCAAAACGGTGGAATCATACGGGAGACTCAGCCTCCGCTCGATATCGAAGGTCTTATCTCCAGGTTTGTCTTCGGCTCCATGGAAACAAAGAAACCCAGTGAGTAAGACTCGTCTCCGTAGAACGATTCAGCCCGGAAGCTTTGCCTCAAGGGAAACCGCATGAAAATATTCGTTACCGGCGGAACCGGCTTTGTCGGAAGATACGTGACCAGGAGACTTTCCGAGTCAGGCCATGAAGTATTCATACTCACCCGTTTCCCTGCTCAGGGCGAAGGAATCTGTTCCATGGGCAACCATCATCGAAGGTGATCCAAAAAAACCCGGGGAATGGCAGCAAAAGGTTGCGGAAAGCGATGCGGTCATTAATCTCGCCGGAAGCTCTATCTTTACTGTCTGGACCGATTCGGCGCGAAAGTCCATTCTCGACAGCCGGATTCTTACCACTCGTAATCTCGTCGATGCGCTTAGCGCTTCAGGCAAAGAAAAGATTTTGATTAATGCCTCGGCGGTCGGCTATTACGGAAGCCGCATGGACGACGAGATTTTGGACGAAGACGCTCCCCACGGCGACGAATTCATGTCTCAGATTTGCGTGGAGTGGGAAGATGAGGCGAAAAAAGCGGCCCAGCTCGGGACTCGAGTCGCTCTGTGCAGGTTTGGAATAGTTCTGGGCAGGGGAGGGGGCGCTCTTGCCATAATGCTGCCCGCCTTCCGCTACCTGCTTGGAAGCTCGATGGGCAGCGGCAGGCAGTGGATGTCATGGATTCACCAGGAAGATCTTTTCAACATTTTTTCACTTCTATTAAGTGACAGGGAGATTTCAGGTCCGGTAAACTGTGTGGCCCCAAACCCTGTCAGGAATGCGGAGTTTGCGAAGATCCTGGCAAGAACGCTGGGCCGGCCGGCTCTTCTTCCAGCGGTACCCGCTTTCTTGCTGCGCACCCTGCTTGGCGAATTCGCAAACGTTGTGCTTAAAGGGCCAAAGGGTTATTCCAAAAAGATTGATGGAAACCGGCTTTTCCTTCAGATTTCCAACCTTGCAGCAGGCCCTTGAAGACTTGATCAACTGAGCTTTTCGATACTTGATCTCCAATTCATTAGAAATACCGGAACTTTCTGATTGATGTCTAAACCTGCACTTCTGCGGCCGAATCCTCTTCGTCCAAAGCCCATCAAGAGCGTAAACTTCTGCGCATTTGAAATTGCTTTTCAAACATTTTTCTATTCATCACTTTATTTTCAAAACTGGTTTGCACAACGCGCAAATGACAGTGATTCGGTCGGAATATGCACATATACATTAGTTTTAATTTGAAGCAGCCGCTGGGCCATTAAACGCTTGACATTTTTCAATTCCGGCTGTACCAACATATACTTAGGGGAGCCGCTGATTCGGTCCGGTCCTTGTGGGAAACGGCCTGGATCGGCTCGGCAAGAGGTGGAGTTTTGCGAGGATTGCTCGAAGCAGCGAAACTGCAAGCAATGGAAACAGCACCAGAGAAGGAAAGGAATTAGAGAGATGTCGGAAGGCCGCGTGAAATGGTTCAACGACAAAAAGGGCTATGGTTTCATTGAAACCAAGGATCAGGGAGACGTTTTCGTCCACTACAGTGCCATTGCGTCTGAAGGATTTCGCTCTTTGAGTGAGGGAGATCGCGTAAGTTTCGACGTAGAACGTGGACCAAAGGGACCGCAGGCGGTTAACGTAAAGAAACTTGTTTAACTAAATTCCTTAGCAACCCGCCCCGAGGGGCGGACAGGATCGACCCCTGCGCGGGGGCGTTGATTGGAACAGCCAGCATGAGGGCCGGGATTTTCACCGGCTCTTTTATTTTTTGCGAGCCTCTTGGAAAACCCGCTTTTCGCTTAGTTCGACAGGATCAATCACGCCGCAGGCGTGATTCGACCTCTCGCCAACTACGCCAATTCAATGGCGGCGGCTATATCATCCTGTTTCCCCAGTTCGAAACGGACGCATTCCCAATGCGGGGACCGGCGGAGCTTCCGGCAGCTTTCGAGCACCAGGTCGGGATGATTGTTAGTTTCACTCAGGTGGGCAAGGATTACGCAGCGCAGCCCTTCATGATGCACGGCTTCAAGCAGATTGCAGGCTTCTTCGTTTGACAGGTGGCCGTGGGCGCTCCTTATTCGTTGCTTGAGAAACCAGGGATATGGGCCATCGAGAAGCTTGTCCACGTCGTGGTTGGCCTCCAGGACCAGGCCGTGACAACCCTTTAGTCTCACTTTGACCAGGTTGGTGGCGATTCCGAGGTCCGTACATATCCCAAGGCGCAGCCCGTCCTTTTCGATAATGAACCCGGCCGGTTCACCAGCGTCATGTGAGGTGGCGAACGGGTGAATTAGAAGATCGCCGATTTCAAAGCATCTTCCGGTCCCAAAGATGTAACCGAAGCGCACTGGCCGATGTTCGGGGGCAGGTTTTCCAGGGTCCCCCTTGTCATGTAGACCGGCAAGTTGAACTTTCTGCTCAGTGTTCCTGCCGCGCTGACATGGTCACTGTGTTCATGGGTTACGAGTAGCGCATCGAGGCTCTTTGCCTCAACCGGCGTCCTTTCAAGACGGCCCACCAGCTCTTTGCAGGTGGTTCCTGCATCCACAAGAACCCGCGTTTTTGCGCTGCATACCAGGATTGCGTTCCCCCGGGAGCCGCTTGCGAGCACCTGGAAAAACAGAGACATCAGGCGCTATCCTTGCCTTAGAATGTTTTCCGGTGTTTCCGATTCCATTTCCACAGGCCCATAGAGCATTGCCGCCATTTTATCCGGGCTGTAAATGCAGCGGAACCAGCCTTGTATATCTTCGGGGGTAACCATGTTTATTTTTTTTTCGACTTCTTCGAAAGAAATGTAGCGACCGAACAGAAACTCATTTTTGGCAAGCCTGTTCATGCGATAATCGTTGTTCTCGGCGTTAATGTACATGTTGCCCTTGATGTATTCTTTGGCGGAATTCAGTTCTGCCTCTGGAATGGGTTTTTGGGCAAGCGTAGAGAGTTGCTCGTTAATGAGCTGCAAAACTTCCCGTATGTTCTCCGGGGAAATGCCAGCGTAGATGCCGAGCATTCCGGAATCTTCATGGCTGTGGCAAAAAGAGTAGACAGAATAGGCCAGGCCTCGTTTTTCCCTGATTTCCTGGAAAAGACGGCTGCTCATGCTGCTTCCCAGTATCACGTTGAGCAGATGTGACGCGAACCGTGCTTCATCAGTCTGTGAGGTCCCCCGCATGCCTATGACCAGGTGGACCTGTTCGAGGTCTTTTTTTACGACTTTGGAGAAGAAATGATAATCCGGAGCAAGGCGCTCAGGTAGTCGGATCGAGTGGTTGAGCGTTTCCATCGAGGGAGCGATCAGGTCGACAAAATTCTGATGATCGAGGTTTCCGGCCGCCGATACTATTATTCTTTCCGGGTTGAAACGATTGGTGATAAAGTCGAGCATGTCCTTGCGGCCGATCTTTTCAACGGTTTCAACCGTCCCGTAGATGGGCAGTCCCAGCGGGTTTTGCCTCCAGAAATCTTCCTGGAAAAGCACATGGATGAATTCATCAGGCGTGTCTTCGACCATCCGGATTTCCTGAACGATGACGCTTTGCTCCCGCTCGATCTCTGCGGGGTCAAAGACCGATTGGAGAAAAAGGTCCGAAAGCAGATCGATCAGCAGTGGAAGATGGGCGGCAAGGACTTTGGCGTGAAAACAGACATGCTCCTTAGAGGTAAAGGCATTGGCAAAACCGCCGACGGAATCGAATTCCTTGGCGATGTCCAGAGCGCTTCGGCGCTTTGTGCCCTTAAAGAGCATATGTTCGATGAAATGGGTGATCCCCCGCTCAAGAGGATTTTCGTCGCGGGAGCCGGCGTTTACCCAGATTCCGGTGGAAACCGAATGGGCGAATGGAATTTTTTCCGTTACTATTCTGATCCCATTGCGGAGAACCGTTTTCTGGTACAATTTACCCCCTTGCGCGCAATTGCAGGGCTTAAGCCGCCCTGCTTCTGATTGTAAAGGAGACAATTAATGGATGAGACAGGATCCCGGCTCACCACAACATCCCGAAACAGCTCACCAAATCATCTTGATTCTTTCTGTTCCGGGGGCAGGGCGGCTTTTCGGCTGAGTCGAATCCGACCGTCCTTGTCAATATCAATTACCTTTACCAAAACTTCGTCGCCTTCGTTTACAACGTCGGTCACCTTGCGAACCCGCCTGTTTTCGAGCTGCGAGATATGGATCAGGCCCTCTGTATTGGGCAGGATTTCGGCAAACGCGCCGAAGTCCGTCACTCGAACTACTTTCGCCATATAAAGCTGGCCGATTTCCGGCTCCGTGGTAATATTCCTGATCTTTGCAATTGCTTTGTCACATGCTTCGGCATCAGGGCTCATTACAACGACTCGGCCACTGTCGTCAATGTCGATTTTGGCTCCCGTTTCAGCGACGATGGCGCGGATCACCTTGCCTCCCGGGCCGATAACCTCCCGGATTTTATCAGGATTGATCATGAATGGTTATAACTCTTGGGGCATAAGGCGAAAGTTCAGACCTGGGTTTGGCGATTGCTTCCTTCATTTTTTCAAGGATATGAAGTCGCCCGGCCTTAGCCTGATCGAGAGCTTTTTTCAATATTTCCCGGTTGACTCCGGATATTTTTACGTCCATCTGGAACGCGGTGATGCCTCTGTCGCTTCCTGTCACTTTGAAATCCATGTCCCCCAGATGGTCCTCGTCTCCCAGAATGTCCGAAAGAATTATGAACTCATCTCCTTCTTTGATCAGCCCCATGGCTATGCCCGCGACTGCGTCCGTGACCGGCACTCCTGCGTCCATCAGGGCCAGAGATGCGCCGCAGACCGTGGCCATCGAACTCGATCCGTTTGATTCCAGCACCTCGGATACCACACGGATGGTGTAAGGAAATTCACCGTTTTTAGGCAAAGACGGCTTCATGGAGCGTTCCGCGAGCGCTCCATGACCGATCTCCCGGCGTCCCGGGCCTCTGAGAGGTCTTACCTCACCGACCGAGAATGGCGGGAAATTGTAATGGAGCATAAAAGACTTGAAAGTCTCGCCCGCAAGTGCTTCGATTTTTTGCTCGTCCGAAGAGGAGCCAAGAGTAACAACGGCAATCACCTGCGTTTCGCCCCGTGTAAAAAGCGCTGAGCCGTGGGTGCGTGGCAGTTTTCCTACCGCGATGGAAATGGGGCGGATCTGGTCAAAAACGCGCCCGTCGATCCTGCGGCGCTGCTCGACCATCATGGTGCGAACTACTTTTTTTTCAAGCTCGTCAAGGGCTGCCTCGATTTCTTTCTCCCTGCCTTCATAATCGGCAGCGAGTTGCTCCCTGACCCACTTTTTCAGCTCTTTTTTGCGGTCCCGCCTGGACAGCTTTATCCGCGGTGGTCATTACTTCCCGCATCCCGGCCAGGGCCAAATCCGAAATCCTGTCGATAAGAGCCTGGTCACTCACCACTTCAGGGGGAGCTTCCTTTGTGTTCGCTACAAGTTTCTGCAATTCGTCCTGAGCGTTGACAACAGGCACTATGGCCTGATGAGCGAACATGATTGCATCGGCAATGTCTTCTTCGGGCACGAATTCGGCTCCGCCTTCAACCATTATGACCGCCTCACGGGTCGCGGCCACAACGATGTTCATATCGCTTTGGGCAAGCTGGCTGGCCGAAGGATTAATTATGAATTCGCCATTTACCCTGCCCACACGCACCGCGGCAACAGGCCCGCCAAAAGGGATGGACGACACGTGCAACGCGGCCGAGGCGCCGGTAAGGGCTACCACGTCAGGTTCATTTTCCATGTCTACCGACATGACGGTGGCGATTACCTGGGTTTCAAACGGCCATTTTTTTGGGAAAAGCGGGCGAATGGGGCGGTCGATAAAACGGGAGGTCAAAGTCTCCTTTTCACTCGGGCGGCCGATTTCCCGCCGGAAAAACCCTCCCGGAATGCGACCCGCCGCATAACTCATCTCCTGGTAGTCCACGGAGAGCGGTAAAAAATCGATTCCTTCCCTTACCCGGTCCTCCTTTGTAGCGGTTACGATTACCACCGTATCGCCGTATCTCATCAAAACGGAGCCGCCGGCCTGTCTGGCCACTTCTCCAGTCTCGAAGCTCAGGGACCGTCCGCCAACCTCAACTTGTATTGTATGTTTCATCTATTTTCCCTCTCTCGAAAATATATTTGCGCCGCAATGCATTGAGAAGCGGGCGCCGGCACCTGCGAACGTGGTACCCAGAGGCTACCGGCGCAATCCAAGCCGTTCGATTACGGTGTTGTAGCGCTCGACGTTTTTCCGCTTCAAATAGTTAAGAAGCTGCCTCCGCTGCCCGACAAGTTTCAAGAGCCCTCTGCGCGAATGGTGATCTTTCTTATGGCTTTTGAAGTGCTCGGTCAAATACGTGATTCTTTCACTGAGAAGAGCGATCTGTACCTCAGGAGAGCCGGTATCGGCCGGGTGCACTCTGAAATCATCAATAACTTCCTTCTTCTTCTCTGGGGTCATTACCACGGCTATTTTCCTCCTTGATGTTAACCAGGATAGTTTTTGTGCGGATACCGCTCACCCGCACCGATTTCCAGACCGGACCTCAAAAGATGGTAAGTCTATATCAGGTCCCGTCTTGCAGTTGCAGGGTTTTAAGAGTCAGGTATCCGACCCTTCCGATTTTCCAATCTTGATAGCGCAGAGTTTCCATTTCACCATTGCCTTTATGGAATTGGCGGACATCAGCTTGCAAATTTGCCGGTCCGGGGATAACTTCAAAATGGGAATACACGCAGGCGACGCGATCCGCTCGGAGCGGAATTCGGCCACCACAATGCAGCCAGTTGGTTTGTTCCCGTCACGATCCGCACAGCGTCAGAATAGGCGCAAAAGCACTCTTTCTGTTTTTTTTCCCATTCCGGATCGAGTTGTCCGTTTCTCAACCGGCCCAGGAACTTTTCATTTCCCATCAAAGCCGCTGGTAGATGGGAAAGAGCTTCATTGAGACGGATAATCCCCGCAGCCGCAGATACGGCGCAAGTCTCTCCATCCAGTCTGATTGCCCGCTCAAGGGTAAAAGGCCCGACGCTCGTGCGTCGAAGGGCCGACAGGTGCGCTCCGCTTCCCAATTTCTGTCCTATATCCGAGGCGAGCTGCCTGATGTATGTGCCCTTTGAGCAGCAGACCTCAATTGCCGCCTCCGGCCACTTGAAAGATTGCAGCGCAATCGAATGGATGTATATATTGCGCTCGGGCCGCTCCACTTCGATCCCCTTGCGGCTGAGTTCATAGAGCCGGTGTCCATCGACTCTGACGGCCGAAAACCTGGGAACTGTTTGTATACACGCACCTGAAAAAGTTTGCAGAACCTCTATCAAATCTTTTTCGCAAAAAGTGATTGCGCTTTGCCTGATCACCTTTCCGGTCCTGTCCAGGCTATCCGTTTCGATCCCGAAACGCAGGGTCGATTCGTAAACCTTGTTCAGCTTGGTGATCTGGTCGGCGGCTCGGGTCGCCTCGTTGAGACACAGTACGAGCACGCCTGTCGCAAACGGGTCGAGGGTCCCGGTATGGCCGATCTTGCGGGGTGTGAGCAGCTTCTTTATCTTGGCGGCCGCCCTGGCCGAAGTTAATCCCTCGGGCTTGTCCAAAATGAGTACGCCGCCTGTCTGCTCCACTCCGATCGTATCCTGGTCCAAAACCAATGCTTCCTGTTGAAAGGTGATTCCCATTTCCCAAACTCAGTTTATGTACCTGACCGCCTCGGCGATAAACGTCGACCGGACCGAATGGAGGCTTCCGGGGACCCTGCACGCAGCCGCTCTCCTGTGTCCGCCGCCTCCATGTCGCTGCGCCAGTGTGGCTACATCGATGCCTCCCCTGGACCGCATGCTGATGTGAACCAATCCGTCGCTGAGTTCCCGAAATAGCATGGCAAGATCGACCGATTTCACTGAGCGCAGGTGATTGATGAATCCTTCGCTGTCCATGTAGGAAGATGAGGAGTCTGAAATCATGGATCGGCTCAGCTCAGCGGTCACTATCCTCGAGTCGGCATGGAACTCCATTGTCCCCAGCACTTGCGCAAGCAACTTGAGCTTTTCGGGGGTGGCTGAATCATAGATCTGGGTCGCTATATGGGCGGGATCGGCCCCCATTTCCACCAGAACTGAAACTATCTCGAAAACGCGCCTGGTCGTGTTCGAAAACCTGAACGAACCTGTGTCGGTTAGAATCCCGGTATAGAGAACTGATGACAAGGCGGCGTCAGGCGCAAGCGATAGACTCACGCAAAGATCGTATAACATCTCGCAGGTGCTGCTCGCCGAAGTCTCCACCCAGCAAATGTCTCCGAACGGCTTGCTGGTGACATGATGATCAATATTTATGACGAAAGGCGCCCCCCTGCTGATGAACCTCGAAAGCTCCTTGCCCACTCTTTCGAAATCACCGCAGTCAACAAGAATCGCCACTTCATATTCGACCGATTCGAGCGGTTTGTTATGGATTGCCCGTGCTTGCGGCAAAAACTCAAATTCCGGAGGAACCCGGTCCTGGGCATATGCGTCGACGCTCTTTCCGAGGCGTTGAAGGATGAGCTTCATTCCGAGAAGGGCGCCGATTGCATCTCCGTCAGGATTAACGTGGGTGGCAACCATAAATCGTTGGTTTTTTCGAATGGCCGAAATTATTTCCCGAATTTTAAGGGTCTTTTGCTCACTCATCCTTATGCAGCTCTTTCAGCAGTCTTTCTATTTTGTCACCGTATTCGAAAGAAGTATCGTACTCGAACTCGAGCTGGGGAATATATCTCAGGGTCAACCTCCGACCAAGTTCAAGTCGGATGAACCCCTTTGCTTTCTCCAGTCCTGATCCTGCTTTCCTTTTCGCGTCCTCGTCTGCGGTCCCTCCCATAATGCAAAAAAAAACCCTGGCATGCTTAAGATCGCCCGAAACCTCAACCCCGCTTATGGTTAGGTTAGCCGTGCGAGGGTCTTTCACTCGCCGGAAAACAAGTTCCGCGATTTCTTTTTGGAGCAGCTCAGCCACTCTGTCGGAACGTTTATATTCCATATCCGGCATCCAACTTAGATGGTTATCAACTCTATTTCGCGGCTGACCAGATCGGCCAGGCTTAGCGAATCCATGAAATCGATTATCCGGTCCAGAAGCGAGTTCAACACGCGCCCATCGTTGCCGATTACGGCGATACCAATGGAGGCCTTCTGATAGACATCCTGGTCGGCAACTTCGGCAACCGTTACATTGAAACGGCTGCGGCTTTTTTCCACCAGGCTTTTCACGATCTTCCGCTTATCTTTGAGAGAGCGGATTTCATAAAGCCTGAAGCTCACTAGAGCCACGCCCACGGTCATGATCGCCTCACGAACCAGCTCTGCTCTCCTGCTCGGGTTCATAGACCTGTTTTATTTCCTGAATCTCATAGGCCTCAAGGATGTCTCTTTCCTTGATATCGTTGAAGTTCTCGATCCCTATGCCGCATTCGAATCCGGCCTTGACTTCCTTGACGTCATCCTTGAACCGTCTGAGGGAACTGATCTTCCCGTCATAGACGATTACATTGTCGCGAAGAACTCTTGTCCTGGCGTTTCTTTCCACACGGCCGTCGAGCACTGAGCAGCCTGCAATCATCCCCATTTTTGGAACATGAAAAGTTTGTCTCACTTCCGCCCTGCCAATCACGTTCTCTTTGTAGATTGGCTTGAGCATGCCGACTATTGCGCTCCGGATGTCATCGAGGAGCTGATAAATGACATCATAGTAACGAATGTCCACCGATTCCTGCTCGGCAAGTTCCTGAACCTTCGTATCCGAGCGCACATTGAAGCCGATCACGATGGCATTCGAGGCCGAAGCGAGCATAACGTCGGTTTCGGTGACCGCACCGGTGCCGCTGTGAATGATGTTGACCTTGACTTCGGAAGTCGAAAGCTTGACCAGCGAATCGACGATTGCCTCCAGAGAACCATGGACGTCGGTTTTGACTATAAGTTTAAGTTCCTTGACCTCGCCTTCCTGAATCTGATTGAACAGGTTCTCCAGAGTAATCTTGCTCGAGCGGGAAAGCTCCTTTTCCCTGAGCTTGAGAAGCCTGTGCTCGGCGACGGCCCTGGCCTGCTTTTCATCGGCCAGAACGATAAAATCGTCACCCGCGTTGGGCACCCCGGGAAAACCGACAACTTCGACCGGAATGGAAGGCAGGGCCGCATCTATTCTCTTCCCGCGTCCATCGAACATATTGCGGACTCGTCCCGAATAAATTCCACAGACATAAATGTCACCGGCCCTGAGCGTCCCTTCCTGAATCAGGACTGTGGCAGCCGGCCCCCGGCCCTTGTCCAGCTTGGCCTCGATGACTCTGCCCCGGGTCATCTTGTTCGGGTTGGCCTTAAGTTCAAGCAGCTCGGCCTGGAGGAGCACCATTTCGAGCAGTTCCTCGATCCCGGTCCGCTTTTTGGCCGATATTTCAACCATTGTGGTGTTTCCACCCCATTCTTCAGGAACGAGTCCTTGCTCGGAGAGTTCGCGCTTGACTCTTTCGACGTTGGCGTTGGGCTTGTCGATCTTGTTTATGGCAACAATAATCGGTACCTCAGCGGCTTTGGCGTGATTTATGGCCTCGACCGTCTGCTGCATAACGCCGTCATCGGCCGCTACCACCAAGATGACTGTATCGGTAACTTTGGCGCCCCTTGCGCGCATCGATGTAAAAGCCTCATGGCCCGGAGTATCGAGAAATACGATATCACCTTTATTCAGCTTTACGTGGTAAGCCCCTATGTGCTGAGTAATGCCTCCAGCCTCCCCTTCGATGACATTGGTATCTCTAATTGCATCGAGAAGTGACGTCTTGCCGTGGTCGACATGGCCCATGACAGTGACGACCGGAGGTCGCGGGACCAGTTCTTCAGCTCGGTCCTCTTTCATCTGGAGCACGTCATCTTCCTCGAAGGCGGTCTTTTCGATTTCATATTCGAAGTCGGAGGCCACCAGTGCCGCCGTATCGAAGTCGAGAGCCTGGTTTATGTTGGCCTGAAGTCCCAGGAGCAGCAATTTCTTGATAACCTCGCTGGCTTTCATGCCCATCTGCTTGGCAAGACTTGCAACCGTAATGGCCTCATCTATTTTTATTCGCTTCTTGCCGACCTTCTGGATAACAGGCTCGGGTTTAGGCGCCTCTTTGAATGCCCGCCCGCCCGCCCTGGCCCGGCCCCGGTCATCCTGAGCGGCAAGCTCTTTCTTCGTATAGAGGTCTTCTTTCTGGAAGACTTCCTTTCGGCGGCCCGTTTTGGCCTTTTCCACCTCTTCGGGTTTCCGGCGCTTCTGGTCTCTTAGAGCAGGATCGATAATTTCGGTCCCTCTGGCCATAAAACGAGCGGCCAATTCGGTGAGGTCCGGTTCCTCTTCCGCTTCCTCGGCCATGATTTCAGGAAGCTTGATGATCCTTGCCGGTTCCTCTTTTCTCGCTTTCTTGCGTCTTCTTTTCTTGCCTCTTTTTCTCCCCCTGTCTTCTTCTTCCTCATCTTCGACAATCTCGGCACCCTTTGGCAGGCCGGCCGCTTTGGGCGTCAGACCCCTTGGCTCCGGGGCAACGGGCTGAATCGGGGGCGGGACGGCAGGTATAACCACAGGTTGAGCCGGCTCCGCCGCTGCGGCGGGTTCCACCTCTTCTCTTGGGGTTGGCGCGGGGGCTTTGGGTTCCTCCTTTAAAGGCGCCGGCTTGATTATCCTTGCGGCTTCGCGTTTCCGTTCGGGGTGCGCAACCGGTTTTGCCTTCTCCGGGACTTCTTTGAGTCTCCGGTGGAGCAGTCTCTCGCAGATCGATTTCGGCGGGGGCTTCCGAAGGTTGGGCGGCAGGACTGGGCGGGGTCTCAACTGGGACATTCGATCGGCGGTTGTTCCATGCCTTCCACGACAGCTTGAGCCGGCATTGCGTCAACGGCTGGCGCCTGGGGTGCTTCAGGCTCCGGCTGCAGATCGATTCTTTTGCGTCTTCGGATTACTTCCCGCCCGATGCGCTTCTCTTCCACCTTTTCGGATACGGGTCTTACTTCAGAGAATTGCTGCCTTATCTTGAGCACGGCGCTGTCGGTCAGCGTGCTCATGTGATTTTTGACCTGAAAGCCCAGTTTTTCGATCCGGTCAATCAGGTCTTTGTTGTCCATGTTCAACTCTTTTGCAAGTTCATGCACCCTTAGTCTCGTCATGGAACCTTCCCCCTTTGAAACACTTTCTTCAGTATCCATTTCACCTTCCAGCCGATATAGATCGGTCATGGATGAAGATTTATTTCTTTAATGGTGATTCTTGCGCCACACAGAGTTGTTTGGCCCCGTTGCGGAAGGCCCGCTGGATTCGCCTGTTGAGGCGCAAATCGGGCAGACACTCCCGGCAGGCGTACCCACCCCGTCCTTTCATCGTTCCCTTAGTGTCCATCAAAACACGCCCACTCTCCGGGTCAAGGCCAAGGCGCACCAGTTCCCCTTTAGGCTTTTTGCGCATGCACACAACACAAGTGCGCACAGGTATGTGACAGCCCTTTGACAGTCTGGTTTATCCTTCCCGAATCTGGTCGGAATTGGGCTGCAACTCCTGCTGACTTTCCGTTTGTTCTTCCGCACCCTGTACGGCACCTTCCTCACCCTGTACGGCACCTCCTCACCCTACGGCACCTTCCTCGCCCTGTATCGGTTCGCCCACGGCTTCCTCACCCTGTACGGTACCTTCCTCACCCGACGGCACCCTCCTCCGCGTCTTTCTGAAGCAGTCGCTGGGCTTCAAACCTCATCATTTCCAGGGTCGAAGCGGGTAGACGGGTAGTGTCTTCCAGTTCGACCAGTGAGGTTTCGAGAAATTCTTCAAGAGAACCGATCCCTGATTCATACAGCTTATCGGCAATCTCAGAGGAAAGGCCGGAAATTCGCAGAAGCGACTGATAGCCCGCCTGCTTCTGCCGTTCGTACCGGCTCTCGCCCTTTACGTCGATTCGCCAGTTGGTGAGCTTGGAGGCAAGGCGCACGTTCTGCCCTCTTTTGCCGATGGCAAGTGAAAGCTGATCGTCGGGCACAATAACTTCCATGTTCCGGTTGGCCTGGTCGACGATGACCTTGGATATAATGGCCGGGGCAAGAGCATTTACCACAAATTTGGCAGGATCCATGTTCCAGGGAATAATGTCTATTTTTTCGCCCCGGAGTTCCTGGACCACATTCTGAACCCTGGTTCCCTTCATCCCAACGCAAGCGCCTACCGGATCGACGTCGGAATCTTTCGAAATGACCGCGATTTTCGCCCTGGACCCAGGCTCGCGCGCCGCACTGATAATGCTCACAATACCTTCGCTGATCTCGGGTACTTCCGAATGGAAGAGCTGAATCAAAAAGTGCGGATGGGTCCGGCTCAAAACGATCTGAGGGCCCTTGCTGATCTTTTTTACATCCAGAACATATGATCTTATCCGGTCTCCCTGCCGAAACACCTCTCTTGGGATCTGCTCCTTCTGAGGCAGGATGGCTTCGGCCTGGCCGACATTTACCAGGATGGCGCCTTTGTCCACTCTTTGGATAATGCCGTTTACAATCTCACCCTTGCGGCCTCTGAACTCGTCATAGACTACTTCCCGCTCGGCGTCCTTCATCTTCTGTATGATGACCTGCTTAGCGGATTGTGCCGCAATCCGGCCCAGGGTCTCCGTATCCATCTTGATGCCCAGTTCGTCCCCGATCTCGCTCTCACTGTCCAGTTTCAACGCCTCTGAGAGAAGCACCTGCTTGTCCGGGTCGATGACCTCTTCGACCACCTCCTTGAACTGGAATGCCTCGATCTCCCCATATTCCTCATTAAAGGTAACATCCAGATCCAGCTTGGAACCGTATTTCTTCCTGATGGCCGATTTGATGGCCTCTTCAAGAGTGTGAATCAGGGTCTGGCGGTCAATGCCCTTTTCTCTGCTGACCTGCTCGATCAACCGCTTGAGTTCACTGGCCATAAGTAGAGAGTACCTCCATATTCAAGATAATTCCTTTTTTAGAATCGCCGATCAAAGCGCTTTGCGCTCCATCGATTCGAAATATAAAAGCCGAGCCCGCTCGATAAGGGACATCGGAATCGAATAGCTCCCTGCCTCGCACTCGATGACTACACCCTCGGAAGAGGCCTGTTTCAGTTCACCTCTGAAGTTGCGCCGGTTCTGTATCGGAGATATCGTGCGGACTTCAATTATGTCGCCGATATACTTTTGAAAGTGCTCGAGCTTTCGCAGCGGCCGGTCGATACCGGGTGAGGAAACCTCCAGGTTGTAA
Source organism: uncultured delta proteobacterium (assembly GCA_963757915.1). Lineage (GTDB taxonomy): Bacteria > Desulfobacterota > Syntrophobacteria > Syntrophobacterales > Syntrophobacteraceae > SbD1. Next base: position 252,095 of record CAVWTD010000019.1, read on the forward strand.
GGGGTCTGGATCAAGTCGGCAACATCGAGCAAATCGCCCGCTATCCGGCTTATTTCAGCGCAATCCTCAACCGATATTCCCCGCTCGCCGTCAAGGAAGATACGCAGCACCCACCCGACCGATTCGCGTCGATATTCGATTTCCAGTATTTCCATGCCCTGCGCGGCAATCACCGGCTCGAATAAGATTCCATATTTCACCGATCAGTTCGTCTTCTTTTTTTAGCTGCTGAGCCAATCTACGCCTCTTCCGCGTCCTATCAGATTACAAAAAAAAAGCGGGTCATACAACCCACTTCTTCTAGCAGACCGACAATTTTCAAATTCCAGTTAGGAACTAACTTTAACTCAGAATCCAGAATAGTTGTCATCCACTGATCGAAGCAGGCCTGGACTTCCAAGCCCCCTCAAAAAGGGAAACCCTTCCTTGAAAAGAAGGGAACTTCTCGACCTGGAGCGGGCGACGGGATTCGAACCCGCGACCCCAAGCTTGGGAAGCTTGTGCTCTACCAACTGAGCTACACCCGCAAGTGAGCCAGAATGAGTCATTCTAAATGATCCGTAACGCCCGGGTCAAGTAAAATGTGTTCCTGCGCACGCACGGCTGGGAGGGCCTTCGGGGCCTGGGATGCACAAGAAAAGCGGGCTGAGACCCAATAATTGTCATAAATCATACTAACCACCGCGCCGCGGCAGCAACTTGAGCAGCCATGCGACAATCGCCCAGCGGCGGGTGATGTAGGCATGTTTGGCCCGCCTTCTGACGGCACGCAGGATTTGTCGTGCAGCCACCTCCGGCGAGGCGACCCAGAACGGGCGGGCGGCCTTCATCATGGCGGTGTCAACAAAGCCGGGTTGTGCTTCTGTTACCGTTATGGGAATCTTGCGCCGTCTGGCAAGATCGCGGAGGCCATCGAGATAAATCGACTGGAAAGCTTTCGAAGCCGCGTAAGCAGCGGCGCCGCCGGAACCGCGCAGAGCGGCGATTGACGAAATTCCCACCAGATGCCCATGCCCTTGCCGAAAAAAATGCCGCATGGCCGCCTGCGCCATGGAAGCGAACCCCGTGACGTTGACAAGCAGCGTGTCGCGGTCCGGGCCCATTCGAGTTCAGAATTTATGTGGCCGGTTCCCGCGCTTATGATGAAGAGATCAACCGTCCCAAGTTCATCGAGAAGGGATTCAATTGCAGCAGCGGCTTTTTCGCTTTCCATAAGATCAACGCGCCGGATAAGTGTGGCGGGGCCGCAGTCAGCAGCTATCTTTTCCAAAAGATCCATCCGCCTGGCCGCGAGGGCAAGCCGCCAGCCCTCACGGCTCAATTCGCTCGCCAGAGCTTTGCCTATTCCGGACGAAGCTCCTATAATGACCGCTATGCGCTTATGATTTTCCGGAAAACTGCCGGTTTTTGTCATTGCGGTTCCTGTGTGGCGATCCTGTGAAGCTGATTGTTATATGGATCTCGGAAAGAACGTATCAATACTTCTCCTTACCTCATCGAGCCATTGTCTCCGTTGATCTGCCGTGCTTGTAACAATGACACTGAAGGTTCTGCGGTAAAAGCCGGTGACGCCGCAAAGGCCGAAGATGCAGTTGCGCCAAATTGTCTCCAGAGGGTCACCAAAGACATTTTTCTCCCTTTCAGTTTCGGTGTTGGACGTATTGAATACCATCGCCGTTGCGGCTTTCAGCAATCCGTTTGGTATTCCCTCGCCCGAATCCCCTTCAATAAACTCGTACGCAATACCGGCACGCAGCACTCTGTCGATCCAGCCTTTCAGTATGGCCGGGGGCTGGCCCCACCAGTTCGGATGAACCACAACAATACCCTGGGCTTCGGCGATTTCCCTGCAATGCCTCATGATCGGCTCCGGCACATGAGCGCCTTCAGGGATTTCCTCGCTGATTAGCAGGGGATCGAATTTCTCCTTGTACAAATCATGGAAAAACACCTCATGTCCATTTGCGCTCCCAAGTTGCTCGACTGCTGCGTGCGCAATAGCGTGGTTGAAACTGCCGCCATCGGGATGGGCAAGAATGACCGATATTCTCATTTTGTGTTAACCCTTTCACCATCAAATATACCAGTCCAGCCTGGAATTCAAAGCGAGAAAATCTTGATCGCGAAACAATGTAAAATAGTTGTATATTGACTCAATGGTTTTATCTCATCACACATGGAGGAGTCTATGTCTCAGCGAGAGTCGATCAGAGGAAGGTTTAACCTTGTAGTGACAAATCCGGCATGCGTGGTTCTCATCGGGTTTTTCGTGATCCTGAGCTTCTTCATGACCGGCCTGGCGCCCGCCGCTGAAAGCGGCCCGGGGGAGGCGTTAAAGATAACCCGCATCACGCCTTCGGGCGCCGATGTCCCACCGGGGAGGCAGATCGTCTTCGAATTCAACCACCCGGTCGTGCCCCTGGGCAGAATGGAACGGAACGCTTCAGAAATACCGATTTCCATTGAACCGGCCCTTTCGTGCCAGTGGCGATGGCTGAATTCTTCCAATCTGGCGTGCCAACTGGACGAGCAGCACGCCATGGCTCCATCGACCCGCTACAACATAACGGTCAGGCCTGAGATCAAGTCGGAGGACGGGGCGGTTCTCGGCTGAACCGGTCACTCACTTTTTCATAACACAGCGTCCCAAAATCAACTTCGCGGTATTCGACAGGTGGCTGTCGCCTGTAAAGCCGCAAATCAGGGTGCGTTTCGAGCAGGCTGTCCGGCAAGACTCTATAGAAGCGCACGTATTCTTCATGGGGGAAGCAGGCTTGAGAGTTGCGGCGAAAGTTCTGGAGGACCACCGGTATGACAAATATGAGAAACCGGGACTTAACTGGCTGTTGAGCCCGGCTCGGCGACCTTCCTCCGGACAAAGCCATACAACTCGTGGTCGAACCGGGAATTCTATCTGTCAGTGGGACCGAACCCGGCGTCGAAAGCCGGGCGGTCTTCAGCTTTCGCACACTTGGGCGGTTCCGGTTCGCGGGTGTGCAGTGCTTCGACCTGAGCGGCGTTGCGTCAATCATTCGCCCTGAGCCCGGCGCTTCGCGGCCTCAGACCAGATGCAATCCTCAAAGCCCTGTTTCGCTGCTCTTCACCTCTCCGGTAGCTCAATCGGAACTTAAAGAGAAAGTGTCGGTTACGCTGAGCGCAAAGGGCGCGCCGGCCGGTAACGTCTGGCCTGAATACGAAGGATACTCCAGGCTCAGAGCAATTGCCTGAAAAGGGCGGTTATTTCGCCTATGAGCTCGAAAACGAATCCCTCAAACCCTTCAGCAAGTACCGAATCCATGCCAAAGCGAACAGCCTCAGGGACGAATTTGGAAGACCGATCGCCAAAGCCATCGACATGCGTTTAGAGACGGACCATTTGCCGCCTGAATTGCGCCTCTACAAGAACATGTCTGTCCTGGAGAAGGGGATCGATACCGATTTGCCCGTCTTTGCGGGCAATATCGACGGGATCGATCTCAGGTACCAGACGTTTACGGCAGAGGGAAAATCTCCCGCAAAACTGGCGGCGCTCCCCGGCCCCAGGGTCCGAGACGTCACGACTGCAATACCGCTGGGAATACGAAAGCTTATTCCTGCTGAGTCGGGGGTCCTCACAGGGACCGTTTCGTCCCGCCCTCCCATTCATCGGAAGGAACAGGAGCAGGAGCAGGAGCAGGAGCCAAACTGGTTTTTTGCGCAGGTAACCCCCTTTCATGTTCATGTAAAGATGGGACATTTCAACACATTGGTCTGGATTACCGACCTTCAGACCGGCGAGCCGGTCCCCGGAGTCAGCGTGGAGGTCCGGAAAGATTCGTATAAAGATTTCGGAACTCAGGCGGAAGCTCTTTCCGACAGCGGTGACCGATTCGAACGGCATAGCCGAACTCGCGGGGACCTCGGAAATCGATCCCGAGCTCAAACTCGCTGAGGGTTATACGCAGCGACAGCGCTCAAAGGTTCCTCGTGCTGTGCCGCAAAGGGAACGATATGGCGCTGGTCCCGCTGATGTATCACTTCCGGGTCGACTCGGAGGGAGCGAACTATCAGTACATCCCCTCCTGGATGCGGTCGCTGCACGGGCACATTCGCGCCTGGGGCGCCACCGCGCAGGGTATCTACAAGTTAGGGGACACGGTTCAGTACAAAATCTATGTCAGAGACCAGGAAAACCGGCGCTTTATCCAGCCGCCTGCGGCCTCCTACAGCCTGAAAGTCCTGGACCCCGCCTCACAGGGTTATCTTTCAGCGCGATAACATTAAACTTTCAGAATTCGGCGCCATGGACGGCGAGTTTCTGATTCCGAAGAACGGTGCGGTCGGATACTACAATTTTCAGCTTGAATCCAGTTTCGCCAAGCTGAATCTGGAACCGCTTCAGGTGCTTGTAAGCGATTTTACGCCCTCGCCTTTTCAGGTCACCACCGAGCTCAACGGGAAGATTTTCGGCACGGGTGAGCCCGTTACTGTCTCGACTCAGGCCAAACTTCATGCCGGGGGGCCTTACGGAGGTGCGGACCTTGGCGTGACGGCGTCTGTGGAGGCCCAGGCTTTTCGGCCCGATAACCCTGTTGCCCGTGATTTCCAGTTCGACGTTATCGAAAAAGCCGATAAAGAAGAGTACGGAGAAACCAGGCCCGAAGTTCAAACCGTTTTCCAGACAAAAGGCAAACTGGACAATAACGGCAATTTCGAGACACAGTTTACCCTTGCCGATCTGCCGGTCTACTATGGGCGGCTCACTGTCGAGAGTTCGGTCAGAGACGAACGGGGCAAATCCGTCGCAAACCGCGCGACAGCAGCCTGCTTTGGGCGTGACCGTTTTGTCGGACTGAATCAGCAGGACTGGGTTCTCCAGGAAGGAAAACCCGCCAGGACCGCCTTCATTGTAACGGATCAGACGGGAAACGCCGTCCCCGGCGCTCAGGTCCAAATCGATATTGAGAAACTGCAGACCAAAGCCGCTCGAGTCAAGGGGGCGGGAGATGCCTACCCGACGCAATACGAGGAGGAGTGGACGCCGATTGAGACCATGACCCTGTCATCGGGCGATGAACCGCTGAGCTTCGAATTTACTCCGAAGCTGTCCGGAACAGTAAGAATAGTGGCCAGTGTTTCAGACTCCAAGGGTCGCGTCCAAAAAACTGCAATGCGGCACTGGGTTTCGGGGAAAAGTGACGTCCTCTGGAAGACAGAGGAAGGAAACCTGCTGAATATCTATCCCGATAAGGAAGAATACCACGTGGGCGATACGGCGCGGGTTTTCGTGCAAAACCCGTTCCCCGGCGCAAAGGCCCTGGTTACCGTGGAGCGTTACGGAGTGCTGGAGCACTGGGTGAAAACCCTGGAGCACAGCGCCGAGTTGATCGAGATTCCGGTTCTGCCCGATTACCTGCCCGGATTTTATATCTCGCGTGATGGTGATGTCCCCAAGAGTTGAAAAGCCTCTTGGCCCGGGAGGCGAAGACCTTGGCAAACCGGTCTTTCGCATAGGTTACGCGAAGCTCGAGGTCAAGGACCAGTTCAAGGAGATTGAAGTACAATGCAGGACCGACAAGGAAACTTATAAGCCGCGCGAGACGGTAAAACTCCAGTTCGAAGCCCGCCCGAGAAATCTTTCGCCCGGCGAGCCAATCCCACCCATAGAACTTGCGGTCGCCGTTCTCGATGAGTCGGTTTTCGACCTTCTGCGCCAGAAAAGAGGCGCTTTCGATCCCTACGAGGGTTTTTATAAGCTGGAGGATTTGGACCTCGTCAATTACAACCTGATAATGCAGTTGGTGGGAAGAGAGAAGCTGGAGAAAAAGGGAGGGTTTCCTGCGGCTGCCGCCGGGTTCGATCTTGGCATGCGCTCGGTCTTCAAGTTCGTAACCTACTGGAACCCATCCATTCGTGTCAGATGGAGAAGGGAAGGCAAGCGTCGAGTTTCAGTTGCCGGATAATCTGACGGGATGGCGCGTGCTGGCAATGGCCGTATCTCCGGACGATCGCATGGGTTTGGGAGAGTCCACCTTCAAAGTGAATCAGCTTACTGAGATCAGGCCTGTGCTCCCCAACCAGGTCCTGGGAGGAGATAGTTTTGCAGCCGGTTTTTCGGTGATGAACCGAACGGAAGAAAGCCGAAATATCGAAGTGAAAATCACGGCCGAGGGCCAGGTTGCTCCCGGTAAATCCGGCCAGTCGAAAAACGCCGTCGCTGCGACTACGCAAACAATTGCGGCTGAGCCATATAAGCGCTATACGGTCCGGCTGCCGGTAGAGGCCACCGGCAAGGGTGAAATAGTTTTCACTGTGCAGGCCGGTGACGCTCTGGACCGGGACGGTTTGAGGCAAACTCTGAAAGTTCTTCCGCGCCTTGACCGAAACGTCGCGGCCGCATACGGGACCATCCTGACGGGCGAGGCTTCTCAGGGAATTGAATTTCCCGAGAACATGCGTCCGGACTCGAGCCTGCTGAGCATAGGGTTGTCGCCCTCCATTCTGGGGGGGCTGGAGGGGCCCTTCGATTTCATGAAAGTCTACTCGTTCGAGTGCTGGGAGCAGAAGATAAGCCGGGCGGTCATGGCAGGTGCGGCCGCCGGCCTTGCGCCCTATTTTTCGAATTCCTTTTCATGGCAAAACGCCCCGGGGGAGGCGGACAAGATACTTGCAACCGCCTCCGAGTTTCAGGCCCCTAACGGCGGAATGGCTTTCTACCAGCCCCGCGATGACTATGTAAGCCCGTTTCTCAGCGCTTTTACGGCCAAGGCTTTCAACTGGCTGAGGGAGTCGGGCCACGCGCCTCCCGTTCCGGTCGAGGAAAAACTCACACTCTATCTTATCGATCTTCTGAAGCGCGACGAATCGGGAGACGCCGTTTCCCGGAGTGTTCTTTCAAATGTAAGGGCGCTTGCCCTGTCGGCCCTGGCCGATAACGGCAAAATCTCACGCGCCGACCTCGAACGCCACTACCTGCGCCTGCCGGAGATGAATCTTTTCGGCAAGGCGATGTTTCTGGAAGCCCTCTGTAAAGTGTCCGATACTCTGGAAATGAGAAAAGAAGTGGTAAAAAACATTCTCTCCCACTCCGACCAGAGTAGCGGGACAATCAGATTTGCCGAGCAACCGGATTCGTCGCGTGGCTTCCATCCTGTCCTCGCCGACCAGGGACAATGCAGCAATTCTGATGGCTTTTCTATCTTACCGGGCCCAAAGCCCTGCGGACGATCTCAGTGATATCCCCGTCAGACTGATGGCGACGATCGCATTGAGCAGAAGAGGCCAGGATCACTGGGCCTCAACCCAGGAGAACCTCTTTGCGGCAATGGCGGCCGTTCGTTACAGCAAAGCATTCGAAACGCAAAAGCCGCAGTTGAGCTTTCAAGCGCTGATCGATGAGCAACCAATCGGCAAGGGCAGCTTTGAGAGTTTTGCGGACAAGTCCATGAAATTCGATTACCGAATACAGGATTCGGATCGCGGGCGAAAAACGGCCGTGAAGGTGCGCAAGGAGGGGGAGGGCAGGCTTTACTATGATACGGTGCTTTCCTATGAGCCGGCCCAAATGAGTGGTGATTCGATCAACGCCGGGATCGAAATTCACAGGGAATACAGTGTCGAACGTGACGGGAAATGGGTCCCCGGGCAAAATCCCCTCCAAGTCAGGACCGGCGACTTGGTAAGGGTTGACCTGTTCGTATCTTTGCCCTCGGAGCGCTTCTTCGTCGTTGTGGAGGACCCTGTGCCGGGCGGCCTGGAACCGGTAAACAGGGAACTTGCGACCTCCTCGGAAGTTGACGCGCAAAAAGGTGAATCTGCGTTCGCGCCGGAGTCGCTGCGCAGCCGCTACACGGACTGGAAGAGCTTCGGAATATCCCGCTGGAGCTTCTACCACAAGGAGTTACGGCATGACTCCGCCCGGTTTTATTCAGAGCGGCTCGGCGCCGGACATTATTATCTCTCATACACGGCTCAGGCGATTGCTCCGGGCGAATTCACGGCGCTGCCGGCTCGTGCCGAACAAATGTATGAGCCTGACGTTTACGGGAAAAGTTCACCCACAGTGCTGAAGGTGGAACTCTCGGAATAGTTTATAATCCCATCATTCTTGCTTGACGCATAATGTAGTACGTACTACATGAAGGAATGGGGTCGGATGTCAAACTTACGCAATAAAGGTTTTGTCCATGAAAGAGCTCATAAGTATCCGGGAAGCAAACCAGCATCTTTCGCGCTGTGTCGATGCGGTTCAGGATGGCGCAGAGATCATCATTACCCGTCGGGGCGTACCTGTCGCCAAGTTGATAGGCGTTCAGAGATCGAGCGGACTGACTGAGGCTCAAGAGCAGGCACGCAAGCGGACTCTGGCTCGAATGCGAAAGGGGTACTCACTGGGTGGCCAAGTACCCCGAAGAGATGTTCTGCATGAAAGGTAGACGGTTCACATTGGACACGAATATTCTCGTGTATGCGCTGGATAGTGATGCCGGAGGACGCCATGATGTAGCTTTGGAAATCGTCAATCGGTCGGTTGCCTCTGACTGCGTTTTGACCTTGCAATCGCTTTGTGAGTTTTATGCTGCTGTAACTGGTAAGGGGAAAATGCCCCCAAAGGAAGCCGAAGCTCAAATACACGACTGGCTTGAACTGTTTCCGGTGGTGTCTGCGACGCCGAAATCCCTCACCAAGGCGCTAAAGGCAGTGAAAGAACACAGCATTTCGTTCTGGGACGCCATGCTATGGGCAGTGGCTAATGAAGCAGGGGTAACCCTTCTACTGAGTGAAGATTTTCAACACGCCCGCGTGCTGGAAGGCATCCAATTTTTTAATCCCTTTGCCATTGATGATTCTTTGGTCCATATCTTCGGGACAACACTTTAGGCTCTTCTGCACTTTCGAGGTCGCCTTACCGCCATTGAACTTCGGACATTTCACGCACTTAAGCGCAGCCGAAAATAGCTTTGCAGGTCAGGGTTATGCCTGTCGGCGCGAACGGCCGGTTTTCTGATCTAAACTCACGACGAACTGCCTGCAATCGGAAATTTTCTCGCGATTTTTATAACCTGAGAAATGGCGATCTCCCATTTCCCTCCGTTACCCCGTATGGAAACCACGGCCAGCCCGCAAAACCCTCCGGGAAAGCTTCTCACGGACTTAAGTGGAGATTGTCACTTGGCACACGCCACCTTTCAGATAACCTTACGATAAGCGAATCATATTTTGAAACATCGCAAAATCAACCTGTTGGCAAGCTGTCGCAACTTTCCAGAGTATGGACATACGCCGATTTTCAGGGTGTGTTAGGCACAGTGGCGAGAGTGTCAAACCATCAATAGACTCGACCATCAGGAGGCTTGTGAAAGATGGCCCGAGTGGTCTATCATTCTGGGTGGTGGCATGCCCATGGCGGGAGGCTTTTCCACATCGGGGCTCATCGGGCAAAGGCAGAAGGCAGCCTTTCGCGCTATTGAAGAGTTTCTATAAATGAACAAACGGAGGGTTTATCAATCTTTTAACCCGGTTAAAATCAACCTTTCTGTTTTCGACCCACAGTTCAAACAGTATTCGTTCGAAGCTCTTGTCTTCTTTCAATTTATCGTAAACGATCAGGGCCTGTTCTTTGGTTCCATCGGGGTACCACCCGGTCTCAGCCCCTATGATTGTTTCAAATGGCGGCAAAAGCCCATTCTCATCCCAATCTTTTACGTGGCTTTCAGGAATCCGTTCTCCCCTTTTTCCCTCTATGAAATCAACTATTTCCTTCAGCTTTTCCATAACTGCTTCCGTTCATAATGCAAATCCAGGCAGTCCGTCATCTCTCAGTTAGTGTCATAATTGTTTCATGCTGACGGTAAGAGCCGGAATAATGCATCTACCTCTGCGCTATGCATCCAAACTGCGTGCGGAGATAGGCTTTTCCCCCGAAAAAAACTTCCATTGTGCCCGTGAAACCCGTACCATTCCCCGATCCAACATACAAAGGATATCTTTGTAGGAGCGATTTTCCAGTTTCATGACACATCTCCATCCCCGCAGTTTACAGCTCCCTTCCCGTCTCTCAGAGTCAAGGGACTCAGGCGAATAAAATGTGATAATACCGGGCGAGTGGAAAAGCCGACGTAACATGGACGTACCATCTCCTCGCATGGTAGATGACCCTGACTCCAACCTTCACAAGCTGCCTGATGATCGAGTCTATGGGCGGCTTGACATTCTCGCCCCAGAACACCATGTGTTGGATCATATGGACTAGGTTATACGCAAGACACCCGACAAGAAGCCTCGCCTGATTGGCTGCAAAGCGATGGCAACTCGTTTTGTCCCATCTAAGCGTGTTCTTTCCTTCTTTATCCGGTTTTCGATCGCAGCCCGACCATTGTAGATTGTAGTTACCATATTTGGCTCAAGACCAGAGTTGGTCACGATAAATCCGACAGGGGGGAAGACTTCCCCCACATGCCATTTTATCTTACAGGCAACCCTTCGGGCCTTATTCCATTTCTCCGCCTGGCAATGAAGCGAATTGCATCATTTCTTCGCTATTCGTGATACCAGAATTCGACTGCTCTTTCCCTGAAAGCGTGCTTAGCCTTCAAATGGGAGGCATCCATGACCCAAGTCCCTGCCTGTGCGATCGCCGGGCCCTTCTCCTGGGGGCTTCCCGGCCGCACCATCGTTACGTGACCGTGGTGTGCCTCTTTGGGGTTCATCCAGATTGCAATGGTCGGATGGCCCTCGTTCGCCATTTGATAGGCCATACGGGCATCGATCCGGTGCCATCCTTTTTTCCTGCCTTCGTCTCTCAACCAGGGAACGAGGTTATTAACCTGCATTTCCTGACCATTTACGACGTGAGGGATCGCATCCTTGGGGCCAACCATTGCTCTTGTCGCATCCCAAACAAAAATATTACAGTAAGTTTTTCCAATTCGACCCTTCTCGGGCAACTTGCTATATTCCTCATAGTCAACCGGAACCTTTTCTACCGACACAGATCGATGCCTGTTATCCAGCTTGAGATATTGCTTTTTGTCAATCAAGACCTTTTGTTTGTCAGGCGTGATCCTATAGTAATCAATCCTGGTGATCTTATAGAATTCCGGTTTGTAGCGTTCAGGCATTTGCGGTTTATCCGGTCTCGGCAATTGAAACTGCTCGATCACCTTGTGGTATTCAGCGGCACTGCGGTTATCTATATAGTTTTTCTGCGGGGCATCAATCGGTTGGGCACGTGTACCGGGATTGTTCAACACACCTTTAAATTCAGTCTCCCGACCAGTTTGATCTTCTTTGGAAGCCGGCTCCTCATGATTTTTTGAATACCATGGCGCCCTTGCAACGAGGTGCTCGGCGTATTTACGGGTTTCTCTCGCGTTGGTTTCGATCCTGGCTTGAGTTCTTGACAGGTCCTTTTCAATTTTCGCGGCCTGCACCTCAAGTTGACGTTTCCTGGCTGGATCGGCCGTCGCCATCTGCCGGCGGACCTGCGCCAGCTTATTTTCGTTTTGCCGGTGAGCGGCCATATATTTATCCTGGTGCCGCTCCAGGGCTTTCATGTGCTTGTTCTCGGAAACCCAATCCGGCAACTGCCGGCGTGCGGCTCCGCCCGTGCCGCTTTTGGCTTCGCCGCCTGGCGCCGGAGTGGGCGCAGGTTTAGGGGCTGGAGTGGGCGCAGGCTTAGGCGCGGGTCTGAGGCGCGGGTGTGGGCGCGGGTTGGGCGCAGGTTTAGGTGCTGGTTTAGGTGCAGGCTTAGGTGCAGGTTGGGGCGTCGGCCTCGGTGCAGGTTTAGGTGCGGGTTTGGGCGCGGGTTTGGGTGCTGGTGCAGGCGCAGGTTTAGGTGCTGGTTTAGGCGCAGGCTGAGGTGCTGGTTGGGGCGTCGGCCTCGGCGCTGGTTTAGGCGCGGTTTGGGCGCCGGCCTAGGCGCAGGTTTAGGTGCGGGTTTAGGCGCGGGTGTGGGCACGGGTTTAGGTGCGGGTTTAGGCGCAGGCTGAGGTGCGGGTCTGGGCGCAGGTTTAGGTGCGGGTCTGGGCGCAGGATTAGGTGCGGGTGTGGGCACAGGTTTAGGTGCGGGCTTAGGTGCTGGTTGGGGCGTCGGCCTCGGCGCAGGTTTAGGTGCTGGTTGGGGCGCCGGCCTCGGCGCAGGTTTAGGCGCAGGTTGAGGTGCGGGTCTGGGTGCAGGTTTAGGTGCGGGCCGCGGCGCAGGTTGAGGTGCGGGCCTGGGCGAGGTTCAGGCTAGGAGGTGCGCGGGCCTGGGCGCTGGTGCAGGTGCTGGCCTGGGCGCGGGTGCAGGTGCCGGCCTGGGCGCGGGTGCAGGTGCCGGCCTGGGCGCGGGTGCAGGTGCCGGCTTGCTCTGAGTCTGCTGTTGTGCCCCTACAGAGGTGGTCATCAGGAATGCAACAAAAATAAGCAGAGAGAGTACCTTTTTCATGTCAGGTTCCTTTTTGTCCGGAATAATGCATCAACTTCTGCGCTCTGCACCCAAACTGCACGCTGGAATCAGATTCTTGCCCGAAAAACCTCTGGTGAACTCCTGAATCCCTAACAGCATACAGCTTTGCCAGTAGGATACACAAATGAAACGTGAATGCGGCTGATTTTTTCGATTTCAGACACACCTCCTCCCCGCATTTGGTCAACCCGTTCCGCCACACCGTCTGGTGACAGGCTCACGAAAGAGAGGGGTCACACCGAAAGAGAGGCGTCACACCTACACTCCTGACAATGGCGGGGCAGACAGACTGGTTGCAGAGGAGATGAAACAGAGCAAATCTGTTGGAATGCTTGAGAGGGAGCTTGGGGCGTGAAAAGTGCAGGTTTACCCCTCTCTCTTCTACAGGACTGAGGACGGAGGACTGAGGACTGAGCCGCCAAACCTGAGAACCCTTTAGAACGAAGGGCGGAGATCGGAGCCAAAAAGGTCACGAAGAGCACTAAGAAGTCACGAACACGAAGGAATTTGCCGGCGCAAAAAGTACGAATTCAGGATTTGAACTACCAGGAGTGAAAATCCGATACTCATATTCATTTGTCAAAGAGTTTCATTCGCTTACTGTAATTCCTGTAAATACAGGGCAAATGCAGGGGCTGATCGCACAACAAACTGATTTAACTCATAGTTTTGGATTAGATTCTCTGCGATAACAGGTGGTAACAGGAGCAGGGAGCAGCGAAGCAGGAAGCTGAAGAGTTTTTAGTTACTGGTTGTCAGTTTTTAGTAACTCAAAACTCAAAACCCAAAACTCAAAACTTTTCTAAGCGGGAAGCAGGAAGCAGTGAATGGCTTCGCCAGGTAAGGGGTGAGAGGTGAGAGGTCATTGGTCCTGCCTCTTCCCTCTGGCCCATCACCTATCACTTAGGGAACTGCCCATTACCTCTTACCACTGACCTATTACCTGGACCAATATTGTACTGCACAGTGATTTTGCTTTGCCAAACGGCAACCGGAAACGGCATCGAGAACCGGCAATAGAAACGGCAACGAGAAGCGGCAAACTGAAGAGGGAGCGGGAAGCAGGGAGCAGGAAGCGAGGAGCAGAAAAAAATAACTCCTCTTGGTTCTATCGCTTCGCGAGGGCAATAGAAACGGCAATAGAAGCGGCAAAAAGAAGGGATGGAGGGAGCACTCTTTTTCAGACCCATTCACCACAGCATCTCATGTCCCGTTGGAACACCCTAAACTTATGAAAAGATCCATAGAGTGGGCTAAGCGCAGCTCAGCTCACCAAGCCTTTTCGAAGCAGAGGCACAGAGACCACAGAGCAGCCCTGGGCCGCAACCAAAGGGCGAAAACCATATCACGCGGAGACGCGGAGACGCAGAGAAGACAACGGTTTAGCCTCATATGCTTGCCAAAATTTCAAGAAACTGCACGTTAGTAGTACAGAGAAAAGGGAAGGGGTATGCAGAAAAAGCCTGAAGCCCCTGAGGATTGGATTTGCCTATAGGAAGCCCTCTTTTTCAGACCCATTCACCACAGAGGCGGGGCATGCATGATGCTCCTCTTGAAAACGTAGGTTTTTGATAAGTCTTGCCAAACCGTCCACACGATACACGGAGTCAAGGCTTTTGCATTCTCGAAAATAGTTCTTGAAGTACTATTCTCAAGTGACTACTGTTTCAATGAGTTTTGATAAAGGGAGATGCTCATGGGACAATTTGATCGTATCACCCAACAGCCGGATGTGATGGGCGGCAAGGCATGCATCCGTGGCATGCGGGTTACAGTGGGAATGATCGTCGGCCAGATCGGCGCGGGTCACAACATCGAGGAAATCCTCTCTGACTACCCCTATCTGGAACGCGAGGATATCATGCAGGCACTGCGCTACGCAGCATGGCGAACCGAAGAGCGCGAAGTCGAGTTGACCAGGGCATGAAACTGCTGATCGACATGAACCTGTCTCCACGCTGGGTGAGTATACTGGTAGATGCGGGCTTCGAGGCAGCCCATTGGTCGACGCTTGGAAGGAGCAACGCGCCGGACGCTGAGATCATGGCCTTCGCCAAAGCCAACGGTTATGTGGTGCTCACACACGATCTGGACTTCGGCGCGATCCTTGCCGCCACACACGGCGAGAAACCCAGCGTCGTCCAAATCCGCTCTGAGGATGTCAGCCCAGATGTGATTGGCAAGCCGGTCATTGCTGCCTTAAGGCAAATGACAGCCGAGTTGGAGGAGGGCGCCTTGCTTACCCTTGATCCAAACCGCCCGCGTTTGCGCGTGCTGCCATTGCCATCGAGAGAGTGAACAGATAGTAATCGCCAGATCAAACCCCATAGCGCAGAAGCAATGCAAATGCCGAGAGCTTTCCACAGTGCAAGATTTCCGGGATGCTCAACTTCGAGGCTGTGGACACGCTAAGTCGTATGCGCCACCCTCAACCCCTAATCCCGAAGGCATACTTGCAACCCCGATCTCCCCTTTCTAAAGAGTCCTCAGTCCTCCTTCTTCCGCCTTCCGTCTTCCTACCTCTGCTATCCGTCCTCAGTCCTCGTCACCCCGGAAGTTTCCAGTCCGGGGCCTCGTCACCCCGGAAGTTTCCAGTCCGGTGCCTCTGATAGAGAGCTGGACTGTAATATTTCAAAAATAGCAGAACATATGTTAAAAAATCGCAGCTTTAATCTATTGGCAAGCTGTATATGCTCGTTTCCACAGGCAATCTTTTGCTGAGACCCGCATCGATGTCTGGTACTATGCTGAGGGGCTGGGGTCGCCATTGACAAAGATGCCCTATGTACGGCAACTGATGTAGACAATATACGGCAGAAATCCGAGGGCGCATCAATTGCCCTTGGCGCGAGCCAGCCCAGTTGTTTCTCATAAATGCTCTGGTGAGGGACTGCTTAGACCCACGATTTTTGCACCTTGACCGGCTAACATGCCGTTGGTTTTTTTCCATTTTGCGCGTGCAAAATCTTTGTCCCTGATCTGGTTTTTATCCTTCTGATTTTGCTTTTTCCATTATTCTTCCGATAGGTTTATGGTTTATCTCACGCCAGGGGGTAAGCCTGAACACTGTGATTCCGTGCGACATTGTGGGCGCCTGTTTGTCCGACCCGGAAGAATCGCGATCATTGCGGTGCAAGCATCGGGGCGCCCTTGCTTGAATATGGGCGGAATTCAAGAGACTATTTGAGTTAATCAGCTTATCATGATTGTCAGGGCGTAGGGCATTTTTTCAGCGGAGAGGCGGTGGCCTGCAAAATAGATGTGAGTCGGTTGAGAGAGTGTTATAAATAAGTTTTCAGAGACTGAAAGATATTATATTACCTGGCTGGTTGGCTGAAGCAGGAAAGGGGGAAATCGTGGAAAGACTCGACCTACCAATTGAGAAGCTTTCACTCGCTCAAAAACTCGATCTAATGGAGGCTATCTGGGATAATCTGACAAAGGATGATCGAACACTTGAGTCACCCGATTGGCATGGTCCCATTCTCAAAGATCGGGACAAGGCTATGGAAAGTGGAAAGTCAACCGTTTCCGATTGGGGGGAAGCTAAAGACAGGATAAGAAGGAACGTATCGTGCGGCTAAGGATCTTAGGCGCTGCAGAGAGAGACCTTGAGGAGGGTTTCCACTTCTACGAGCGCCAGTCCCCCGATCTAGGCTCATACTTTCTCGACCCGCTATACTCCGATATTGATTCCCTCACCTACTCAGCGGAATTCATCGGGTTATTTTCGGACATCATAGACTTCTCTCCAAACGGTTCCCATTCGCCATTTATTATAAGATCATCGAGGATACGGTCGTGGTTACCGCTGTCCTTGACTGCCGCCGGAATCCGAGTTGGATGAGGGAGAGACTGACAGACGTGAAAACCTGAAAAGCCAATACGGGAGACCTTATTCTGAAAGTGAAAAAGTTTTATATTTTTGCGCTTTCCATTATCGGAATCCTTTTGGCGCTGTTTGCCTTGAAAACAGCCCGGGACCTTCAACCGGCGCCCGCTACTCTTTTGTTCGGCGATTCGGGGGTAAGGAAGCCTCAGCTCGTTGACCGGATCGGCAATCCGCTGTCGATCAGCTATCAGAACAGGTGGAGCGTTCAAACTGTTCCCTTACGCGAAATCCCGGCGCTTTTGCAAAATGCGTTTATCGAGTCGGAGGACAGGCGCTTCTTTAGCCACAACGGGGTTGACTGGCAGGCGCGTCTTCACGCCCTGGCCCAAAACCTGCGGGCTATGAAAGGGATTCGGGGAGCAAGCACTATCACCGAACAGGTCGTCCGCATGCTTCACCCTCGGCCACGAACCGTATGGTCCAGATGGCTCGAAGGGACCGAGGCGGCGCGTCTCGAGAAACGTTTTTCAAAAAGCGAGATTCTGGAGTTCTACCTGAACCAGGTCCCGTACGGACATCAGAGGCGGGGAGTCGTCGAAGCGGCCCGGTTCTATTTCGACCGCGATCCCTCAACTCTGAATGTGAAGGAAAGCCTTGCGCTGGCGGTCCTCGTGCGGGCGCCTTCGGGTCTCGATCTGAAACTGGGGCGCAGGTCTCTTGAAAGGCGGCTCTGCGAAGCTCGCGGCACATATGCGCGATAAGGATCTGCTAAGTGAAGCGGAATATCGGGCCGCTCTTTCGGAGGGCTTTGAATTCGCTCATTCCAAAAGAGTAATCGAAGCGCCTCAATTCGTTCACTATGTATTGGATACCACCGGGGCCGAAGTGTTGAACTCCAGCGGCAGGGTCACGACCAGCCTTGATGGGCGCGTGCAGCAAAAAGTGCGGCAAATCCTGTGGAACCGTCTCCAGGCGCTGGGATCAAGCGACGTGGGCGATGGAGCGGCCCTCGTCGTTGACAATCGAACCGGCGAGGTGCTTGCATGGGTGAGCGAAAGCATTTCAGCCGGAGAATCACAAGGGTGGGTGGATGCCGTCACGGTGCGGAGGCAGCCGGGTTCGACCTTGAAACCGTTTCTCTACGCCCTTGCGATGGAAATGGGATGGACCGCCGCAACCCTGATAGAAGATTCTCCTCTGTCTGAAGCTGCCGGTTCGGGTCTGCACAGTTTTCACAATTACAGCAGGACTTATTACGGTCCGCTTCGGCTGCGGGTTGCGCTGGGAAATTCCCTGAATACGCCGGCCGTCAGAACGATCCAATTCACGGGGACCGAACGGTTTCTCCAGTGGCTGCGTTTGCTCGGTATATCGGGTCTCAATAGATCGGCTGACTTCTACGGACATGGCCTCGCCTTGGGAGATGGGGAAGTGAGCCTCTTCGAGCTTGTGCAGGCTTACTCGGCCCTGGCGCGCCACGGCGCCTTCCGGCCCCTGCGCACTCTGTCCGGGCGGCGCCTGCCCTCCGACGAAATACGTCCAGTGATCGGTCCGAGTACGGCGGCAATAATTGCCGACATACTATCGGACCCCCAGGCGAGGCGCCTTGAATTCGGAGAAGGCCACCTCCTGCGCTTTCCGGTCCAGACAGCCGTAAAAACAGGGACTTCCTCGGACCATCGGGATTGCTGGGCAGTCGGTTTTACCGAAGGATACACTGCCGGGGTATGGATGGGAAATCTCGACCACCGGCCAACCAGGGGAATAACCGGAGCCATAGGCCCGGCGCTCGTTCTTCGGGCCATTTTCGCGGAACTGAACCGTGACGCAGAGACAGGCCCTTTTTCAGCGTGCTCCGGTCTGCAGTCCGTGAGCATATGCGCCGTGAGCGGAATGCTTGCAGGCCCCGACTGTCCGCGTATGGACGAAAAATTCGAGCCCGGCAAAGTCCCTGTTGAAGTATGTTCACTTCATTCGATCCGGGCTGCATGCAGCGATGTGGGGCCCGAATCTGTCCCGGCCCGCCCGGCGTCGAGCATAATCTCTTCATCCCTTTCACCGGCGCCCGGCCTGGAAAGTGCCGGTCCAGGCTTAGCCGGAAGCAGGCATCCGGTATCCGGCATTCAGTTGCTTCAGCCCACCCCCGGCCTTCAGATCGCAATGGACCCCCGGATTCCCGCTGAACTTCAGGCGTTTGCATTTAGAATCTCTAAAAATATCAAGCCTGCGAGGGTCCAGTGGGTTCTGAACGGAAAACCGGCAGGTGAGACCGGAAAAGATGAGCATCAGTTCTTGTGGCCGCTTTCCCGCGGCGAATACACCGTACATGCAAGGGTGTGGCATGGCGGCGAAAGTGAGCCGGTCGAAACCCCCCAGGTGGCATTCGTGGTAAAATGATAGCCTACAAAACTAAAGTCCTCATTCTATTCTTTTTCCTTGTCCTCGCGGCAGTTTCAAAAAGCGCTTTTGCCTTCGATTTGGCGCTTATCGATCCCGCCGAGATCGTTCAAGACAGGGGCAAATGGATCATTCTCGACGCCCGGCCTGAATCTGACTGGCTGGCCGGGCATATCCCAGGGGCGCTTTCCTTTTCATGGGAGAACTATACGCGAACAGACGAAAAGGGCAGGGCCTATCGCCTGGCGCCGCCTGAGCGTCTTGCCGCTGTGCTGGGACAAATGGGAATGATTGAAAGCACCCCCGTGGCCGTATATGGTGACGCCGACAGAAGTATGGGCGGAGAAGGCTGGATAACCTGGGTGCTTCTTTGGCTCGGCCATGAAGGTCCCATACGCGTGGTGGCTGGGGGTATCCAATCCTGGAAAGGCCTCGGCTATCCGGTTGCGACGGGTCGCGAGAGTTCAACCCGGCCTGCCTCCGTCTACCGGGTCCGTCTCAGACCGGGAATCAATGTGGAGACCACGGAGCTGGAAGCAAAAGACAGGCCCTTTGTCCTCATAGATTGCCGCTCTGAACTGGAGTGGATGATGGGCCATATCCCCGGCGCAGTCCACATCCCGTGGACGGAATTTCGTACGGGCAGGGAACGCAGGCCCCTCGACCGGGCCGGACTGAAAAAGCTCTTGAAATCTCATGATATAGATTCTGAAAAGCCTGTTGTCTTTTATTGCACAGGCGGTGTCAGGTCAGGATATACCTGGATGGTGCATCAACTGGACGGGCTTTCCCCGGCACGAAACTACCTGGGAGGCATGGAAGATTGGAGGCTGCGGGATCGGTAAGAACGAAACCGGCGTTTCATTGGCGAACCGTTATTCCATAATGGTTCGGCGCAAGACTCAGGCGTATGAAATTTCGACGCCCTTCGAGGCATGAAAAGCTGCTTCGAAAAAGCGTGGTGGGCTGCGCTCCGCTTAGCCCACCCTACCGATCGTTTCATAGTTCAGGGTGTCCCAACGAGGCATGAAAAGCTGTGGTGATGCGCATGCGGTAAACGGAGGAAGTTGAGAGCAAATGAACGAAAAGCTGTTTGACCCGCGAATGCATTCGGCTGAGCACATTATAAATCAAACCATGATTCGTATGTTTGGCTGTAAGCGGTGCTTCAGTGCGCATATCGAAAAGAAAAAATCAAAAGTCGATTATCACTTTGAGCGGAACTTGGCGGCAATAGAAGTTGAAGAACTTCAAAATAGAGTAAACAAGATCATTGAGGCCGATTTGCCTGTTTGGGAAGAATTCATTTCGAGGCATGAGGCTGAAAGGGTCTTCAATCTGGATCGTTTGCCTGAGAATGCCGGCGATACAATTCGAATAGTCAGGATAGGCGACTATGACGCCTGCCCATGTATAGGCCCGCATGTAAAATCAACAAAAGAACTTGGCCGGTTCCGGGTGATATCGGCCGGCTTCGATCAGGGAGTATTGCGAATAAGATTCAAACTGGATGCCTGAACTGAGGGGGCCAGATAGTTCACCCCCTTTCAGCAAGCGGTAAGAGCTTGAACCACTTTGCAGAATGAAGACAATCCTGCAGGTCTCGAAAAACGAAACATGGGGCCGTTTGTTTTTCCGGTATTCGGCCCCATGTTCCTGAAGACAGGTAACAATAGTCAGAATGAAATTTAACTAATCGCCAAAATCAATAATCATGTCGGCTTCATTACCGCAGACTTTGCAAGTCCTGGTCTCTTTTTGTTTCTTTTGGGTTTCGCCGGTTGCCGCCTTAACGTCGATCCATTGGCAGCTTACGGTCATCTCCGCTTCATTCCCGCATTTTTCGCACATACACACTTCTACTTTGTCAGCCATTGCAGTCTCCTTTGTCAATTTTGATGAAAAACCAAGTTTGTCAGTGGATGAATCGTAAAACGTCGAGCATAATCTCTGTGCTCACCTCCAATAGCATGGTCTAACGAAAGTTACCTGTACTCTTCATTCTCAATAGGCATCTCGCGAAGCCTTGCGCGCTGTGTTGCACTGAAAGGCAGACGAGAAAATGGACAAAAAAGAGTGGCTAACCTTTCTGCTGACACTCAGGGCAAATGCCGTAAAAGTCCAGCCGGTGACTGATGAGCTTATAACCGGTTTGTGAAGCGAGCTTTTCAGTCATCTCGGTCAGGCTCGCAAAATCGGGATCGACAATCCTCTTGCATCTGATGCAGATCAAATGAGGATGGGGCCCGGGCTTTTTTCCGTCATACCGGTTATAATCACCGCTAAACTCAAGTTCCAGTACCTCACCTGTTAACTTTAGAACAGCCAGCGTTTTATACACGGTGGCGATGGTCGTGGTAGGGAAGTCTGTTTTTACCAGGGCGTGAATTTCCTCTGCGCCGGGATGCCCCCGGCTCTCAGCCAGAATCTTAAGTATCGCCAGCCGCTGTGGCGTAATGCGGTATCCCTTTTCCCGGAGTTTGCGGAGCATACTGTCAAAACGGCTGGAGCTGTCTTCCATTGGGACATTCCGAATCAAAGATTTATGGAGAATCAGTATCACAAGAAAATGATTATGTCAAGTGCCCAAAAGGGGAAGGCTTCTTGTTCAGGTCAACCGCGGAGGAGGCCATGTAATCGGGTTTGTTTAACCTGTAGCGAGATTCGTATGCTGGGGCATACGTAAGCACTATGTCATCGAGATATGCCGCAAAAAACTTGACAAAGAACCCATTCCAAGAAATACTGGCTTTCACCGAGTAACACCGAGCCACTTCGAAGGTGGCCGGAGTTGTCCGGTTGACTTCTAAGTTTCTTTGTTCCGCAACCAACAAGTGTAAATCCAAGTAATCCGATTCGACGAATGAGGCCGCGAAAGCCTTTGTACCGCGTGAAAACGGTATAGGTGGCTTTGCGGCTTTTTTGTTTTTATCGAGAGATAAGATCGATTTCTTCAGACGATTCTCGTGTGACGGCGGAGGTGAAAGATGATGGAGCCGGCTCTGAGCCCCTTATCGGAAGGACGCAAGAGAGTTATGCGGTTATGCCGCACAACTGACATTTCGTTCCGGCTCGATTCAACGGGAAGCCTGTGAGGTCGCGGTGCCTGTCCGTTTTATGTTGAAAAATTCGCTTTAGGAATCCACGCAGAAAGGAGGGCCACGGGAGTAAATCATCAGCAAAAGAAGATGGTGGAGCAGGTCTCCGCCTGGCGAAAGGAAAGAGACCTGCCCCTGGGGATGAGTTGGAAACCAAACCCCACATTTCTTCTATCACAGAAGAAATCGTGAGGCAATGAGAGGGGCAATCGATGAAATCGGATCAGACTATTCCAAGCTGTAATCTCTCATCGCTTATGCGGCACAATCACTGCCGGTTGGCTAAAAAGATCATCAACATCAACCTGGTAAAGGCGAGTTTAATCGTGTTGCTATTCATGTTCTACCCGGTCTGTGGTTTTTCTGAGGATAAAACGGACACACCTCAACCTGTGGGGAACCCGACCGCGAATAGCGACCAGGCAACCGAGAAAACTGCTCCGAAAAACGAAACGAAGAAAGATCAAACTCTTGAGCCAATTGTGGTTACAGCCACTCGAACACCACATTCGATTTCGGATGTGCCTGCCGCCGTATCGGTTGTAACGAGTGAGGACATTGAAAGCCGGAACATCCAGAAAGTGGATGAAGCCATGGACCTGCTCCCGGGTGTGTTCGACAAGCGTTCCAAAGCCACTTGATCCGCTCGGGGTACGTCATGATGCGTGGAATCCCCGGCCAGCAAAGAAACCTGGTGCTCCTGGACGGCGAACCTTTAAACAATGGCTTATGACCGGGCTGGTAAACTGGAATTCGCTTAACCCTCAAGACATCGCAAAAATCGAGGTCGTACGCGGCCCTTTTTCCTCTCTCTATGGAGGAAATGCAATGGGCGGCGTCATCAATATCATCACCAAAACGCCTCAGGCAAGGGAAGTTACCGTTCAGAGCGGATACGGCTCAGACAACACCTGGTATGAGTACGCATCATACGGGGACAAACTTTTTAACCGGTTGAGCATTTTTGCAACCTTCGGCTACAAGCAAAGCGATGGATACCCTACCATTCCTGTCGTCGTATACCCCGGGGGGCCTGGAGGGACACCAGTCCACGGGGGCATTCCGACGACGGACACCAGGGTAACCCTGCCTATATCATCGGCAACTCAGGAGACTACAACTGGTGGACTCAATCCGGAAGCATTAAGCTCGTGTACGACATAGATGCAAACTCAAAGGCCTCCTTCTCTTACAGAAACAACCAGTATGGTTATGGATATGGGAGTCCGCAAAGTTTCCTGTAGGATTCTCCGGCAACAACATTTTTTCGGGAAACTTGAGCGTCAATGGCGTTCCGGTTTCCGTGTCAAACATGGATTTCGTCGCCGACAATGCCAAAGGCGCTTTCATGGAGAACATCTTCCATGGAGACTATGAGACAAAATTATCCGGCGGTGCCGTTCTTAAAATCTCCGGAGGCTTCATCGATACTCCGAACAACTGGTATGGCCAGCCAACATCGTCAACGGCCACGTATCTGGGGGGAGCGGGGCAGATAGTCTCGACCTCTACTCAGATGTACAACACGGATGTGCAGCTCTCCTTTCCTGTGTGCGAAAAACATCTGATCACCTTTGGCGGCGCATTTCGCTACGATGAAGCCGACCAGCCAGACAACAAATCTCAACAACTGGACAGACCCGGGGTCGAAGGCCGGTCTATTCTCTGATTTCCAAGGCAAAGATAACATTTATTCGTTCTATACGCAGGCGGAGATAGCCCTGCTCCGCAATCTTACCTTGTACGCCGGCGTGCGAGGCGACTACTGGGAAACTTACGACGGCATGGGGAACATGTAGGTGTGTCCGGCTATCCCCAGTACTATGGCAGCAATAGCGACTTTTCCGTAAATCCCAAGGGGTCGCTTGTTTACAAACCTCTGGACGGTACAACGTTCAGGGCCTCGGTAGGAACCGCTTTTCGACCTCCCACCGTATATGAGCTCTACACAACATGGGAAGCCTACGGCTATACCTCTGAGGCTAATCCCAATTTGAAGCCCGAGACAAGCTTCTCATGGGACATCGGGGTCGAGCAGAAACTCGGAACCAGCACCGTTTGCAAGCTCAATTATTTTAACAACACCATAAGCGACTTCATCTATTGGGCGAATGTCAGCGGGAATCCCTACGTTTTTCAGAATATGAATGCCGGCAAGGTTGAGACTGACGGCGTGGAATTCGAGATCGAGAACAAACCATGCGATTGCCTGAAACTGTTCGCAAACGCCACATACACTCACAGCGAAATGCTTTCTAATAGCGCTGATCCCATGACTGTCGGGAAGCAACTGCAAAATGTTCCCAAGTGGATGTTCAACCTGGGCGGAGAACTGACTTACCGGAAGTTTACTTTTACGCTGACCGGCCGCTACGTGGACAAACAGTATGGCAACGCCAGAACCTGGACACGGTATCCGGGGTATACGGCTCATACGATTCGTATTTTGTGGCCGATTTTAAGGTCCGGTACAAGTTGACCAACTGGGCAACGTTGGATTTTGCAGTAAACAACATGCTGGATGAAAAGTACTTCGCTTACTACCAGGCCCCGGGGCGGCAGTTCTTCGGGGGAGTGACGGCAAAGTTCTGATGATAAAGGTAGTCATTTTCCTGCAGGTGACCGTTCTCTTTGTGGCGTTCACGGCCCTGTCGCCTGCTTACGCATTCACAGTCAAAGACGCGGCCGGCAATGAGACCGAAATCACGCCGCCTGTCAGCAGGGTGGTGTTTCTTTCGCTGTATGAACTCATTCCGGTATTCGACGTTTGGGACCGGGTGGTCGGATTGAACCGTTGGGCATACGACAGTGAACTTTTAAAAGGGTTTCCGCAGCTAAAGGAAATCCCATCGGTAGGCACTGCGGACACGGTCAACATCGAGGTCCTGCTTGCTCTGCATCCGGACCTTGTGATCACCTGGTCCTATAAACCGGAGGTTGACGATTTCCTGGTCCGAAGAGGCCTCAAGGTCATCTCGGTTTACCCGGACAGCCTTGAAGAACTTTACGCAGTCATCGATCTATGCGGAAGGCTCTTTCAGAAAGAAGACCGGGCTCGGGAAATCCGGAGCCTGATGGAGAGGAGTTTTGCCGCGACGGCCTCGAAAGTATCGAAAATTCCTATGGAAAATCGGCGCAAGGTCCTGTGTCTTTGGCAAAAGCCGACGACTGTAACCGGAGGAACAGGTCTTCAGCATGAATTGATCAAACTCATAGGCGGGATAAACCCAGCCGAAGGAATTCAAACGCTGCACCCGGAAGTTTCCATGGAATCGATTGTGAGTTGGGACCCTGATGTGATTTTCATCTGGGGGAGTGCCCGATACGGCCCGGAGGAACTCCTTTCCGGTCCGCAATGGAAGAGCGTCAAGGCAGTCAGGGAGGGGAAGGTTTTCAAGGCCCCTCTCCTGACCACCTGGGCCCCGACAATCTGTAGTCTGGCGCTTTGGATGGCCTGGAAAACTTATCCCGAGTACTTCGACCGAGCGGAGATCTCAAAAGATGACCTGCGGTTTAATCAGAAATGTTTCGGAATCCCCATTGAGGGATTTACTTTCGATTAATTGGACATGCCCGTGAAAAGAAAATTGATCCTTTTCAGCATTGGACTGTCTCCTTTCGTTCTTGCCTTTATTTCTCTTTTATGGGGAGCATACGCCATTGCCCCCTGGACGATAGCGAAGGTGTTGCTCTCCAAGGTTTTTCTCCTGAAATCGGCCGATGCCGGAACGGAGCTGTCCATACTGTGGGATATCAGGCTGCCGAGGATTATTTTGTCCGCACTCGTCGGGGCAGCCCTTTCCGGTGCTGGTGTAACGCTGCAGGGCATATTCCGAAATCCGCTGGTCGATCCTTTTATTTTGGGCCTGTCCTCAGGGGCGGCATTCGGGTGTGCTCTTTCCGTAGCCCTTTTCCCACAGTTTCCGATCCAGGCGGCGGCTTTTGTTTTCAGTCTCATAGCCTCTTTCACGACGTACATGCTGGCCAGGAGCCAGGGTGAGATATCCCGGCTCCATCTGGTGCTCTCCGGAATAGTGATCTCCGCTTTTTTCAGCGCGCTGGTTTCCATACTCAAGTTCCTCGTTGACCCCCATAAGTTGGTCAGCATCGTCTACTGGCTCATGGGAAGCTTTTCCCTCTCGGACTGGCCATCGATTGGGGTTGCATCTTTAGGAATGATCGCGGCCTGTGTTCCGCTGATGCTTATGAGATGGCGTCTCAATGCGCTTTCCATGGGCGAGGAGGAGGCCAGGTCACTGGGAATACCCGTGGAAAGAGACAGATTGATATTGATCGGCGCAGCCTCGCTCGCGGTGGGCAGCGCAGTGTCGGTAAGCGGGATTATCGGCTGGGTTGGGCTCATGGTTCCCCACCTCACCAGGATGCTGATCGGGCCGGACCATAAGCTCCTCATGCCCTTTTCCCTGGCGGCGGGCGCGGCATTCATGATTTTTGCGGACACGCTTGCCAGAAATCTCACCTCTTTCGATATCCCGGTGGGAATCATCACCACCTTGAGCGGAACGCCGTTTTTCATTTATCTTTTGAAAAGGGGCACCGGAGACGAGCTGGGGAAGATGATCGAAGTAACAGGACTCACATTCCTGCATCGGGGAGCAAAGGAACCGGTCCTCCGGAAGATCGACTTCCAGGCAAAAGGGGGAGAGGTTACCGCCATCCTCGGGCCGAACGGCTCCGGGAAAACCACACTTTTCCAGTGTTTGCTCGGAATCTGGAAGTTCCAGGAAGGCGAAGTTCGCCTGTCGGGAGAATCGGTGAATCAGCTCAAAAGGGCTGAGATTGCGAAGAGGGTTTCATCAGTGCCCCAGGAGCACGACTCTCCGTTTCCTTACTCTTGTTTGGATATCGTCCTCATGGGGCGGACGGCGCACGTCGGAATTTTTTCGTCCCCATCCGGACAGGACAGGGATTTATCCTGGCAGGCCATGAAGGCCCTCGGTGTCGATCACCTGGCTGAAAGGCCCTATACCCAGGTAAGCGGCGGCGAACGGCAGATGGTCCTCATTGCGCGTTGTCTTGCACAGGACGCCCCCGCGATGCTTCTCGACGAGCCGACGGCGCACCTGGATTTTAGAAATCAGATCACAATCCTGAAAAAAGTCAAAAATATCGTTCGAGAAAAGGGACCTGGTGGCGCTGATGAACCTGCACGATCCGAACATGGCGCTTCTTTTTTCCGACAGGGTGCTTCTTCTAAACCGCGGGGCGCTCGTTGCACAGGGGCGACCGGATGAAGTCATCACACGGGAGAGCCTTCTGGAAGTATACGGGCTGGAAGTCGAGTTCGTCGGCGAAAACGGCTGCCGGATGATCTGTCCTAAACTCTGATCATGACCGGAGAAATTTCAATAAAGGAAAATGCATGAAACTTCTCACCATTATGTGGTCCAGTTTCATCCCGATTTTGAGGGACGCCGCTGAAGTAACGGCTATCTTCAATTTGAAGGCATACTCCAGCAAACAGCTCAATCTGGAGCCGCAGTTCATTGGGGATGTCAGGAAGGAGATAAAGACCGCCGATCTGATATTGCTCTACCGCACGGCGGAACCTTTCTGGGATGAGGTGGAAGATGAGATCGAAGGACTTGGAGGGCGAATCCCGATTGTGGCGGTCGGACCGGAACCGTCCTACTGGAAAATTTCCAATGTAAGCCCCGAGATCGTCACTACGGTCTACCGCTATCTTCTCTTTAACGGTGCGGAAAATTTCAGGGAGATGCTGAAGTTCCTTGCATCCAGCTTGTTCTCCATGGACCTTTCTTTCAGCCCTCCGAAAGAGACTGCATGGGAAGGCATCTACCACCCTGAATGGGGCGGGCCGTTTACAACTACCCGGGAGTATCTGGACATTTATCCCTTGAGCAACCGCCCGCTGGTGGCAGTTCTTTTTCCCAGGTCCAACTGGGTGTCGGGAAATATGGACGTCGAACGCCGGCTGATCGAAGCTCTGGAAAAACAGGAACTGGGTGTTCTTCCCGTCTTTTTCTATTCGTTCAAGGACAGCAATCTCGGCAATCTTGGCGGAGAGGACGTAATCCGGCAATTCCTCCTGAAAGAAGACGGCGCTTCCTTGATAGATGCCGTCGTAAAGCTCAGCGTATTTTTCCTCGGGCAGAAACGCGGAGATAATTCCGAGTCCCAGGCTGAATCGGGTGTCTCGCTGCTGAAGGAATTGAACGTGCCCCTGATCAACCCGGTTATTTCCTATTACAAAGACAGGGAAAAGTGGCAGGAGGAACCTGACGGGCTGGGGCAACAGGTAGCCTGGAGTATCGCGCTTCCGGAATTTGAGGGCGTAATTGAGCCGATGGTGGTTGGCGCAAGCAAAGGGATCAATAACCCCGAAGAAGAAATGTATGAAGCTCTTCCGGACCGCATCGAGCGCCTTGCGCGAAGAATTTCCCGCTGGGTGGGCCTGCGGCGCAAACCCAATGTTCAAAAGAAGGTTGCCTTTATCCTGCACAATAATCCCTGCGCATCAGTCGAGGCCACGGTAGGAGCGGGTGCTCACCTGGATACCCTGGAGAGTGTCGCGCAGATACTTTCGTGCATGAAGGAGCAAGGCTATGAAGTGGAGCCTCCCGAAGACGGTAAGGCGCTCATCGGCGAAATTCTGGAGAGAAAGGCCATATCGGAATTCCGGTGGACCACGACCGAGGAAATCGTAGCGCGTGGAGGCAGTCTCGAACAGCTTGAGGCCGAGAAGTATCTTGGCTGGTTTGATGAGCTGCCCGAAGCGACCCGCAACAGGATGATCGAAGCCTGGGGCAAACCTCCCGGCGAGGAAAAAGACGGAATCCCGGCGGCAATGGTTCACGATGGAAAAATCCTGGTCACCGGAGTTCGGTTCGGCAATGCCGTCGTTTGCGTTCAGCCAAAAAGAGGCTGCGCGGGATCGAGGTGTGACGGTCAGGTCTGTAAAATCCTGCATGACCCGGCAGTACCCCCGCCCCATCAGTATGTTGCCACATATAAATGGCTATCGAGAGACTTTGGCGCCGATGTCATCATCCATGTTGGAACGCACGGGAATCTCGAATTTCTGCCCGGGAAGGGCGCCGGACTTTCTTCGGGGTGCTTTCCGGACATAGGGATCGACGAAATGCCGCACCTTTACATCTACAATGCGGATAACCCTCCGGAAGGGACCACCGCCAAACGCCGAACTTATGCCACTCTGGTCGATCACATGCAGGCGGTGATGGTCCAGGGAGAACTCTACGGCGATCTTGACGAAATCGAAAGACTCCTCTTTGAATACGAGAAGATCAAGAAGCTGGAGCCCGCGAAAGCCCATACCCTGAGCCACATGATCGAAGACAGGCTGAAAGCCGGCAACCTGATGCCAATGCTAAAAGTCGCCGAAGATGCGCCTTTTGATGAAGTGGTGCGGTCTGCACACGAAGCACTTTCTTTGTTGAAAAACTCCTATATTCCCAAAGGAATGCATGTGTTCGGAAAACTTCCTGCGGATGAAAGATTCTCAGAATTCATCTACGCAGTGGTTCGCTACGAGAACTCCCCCGAGTCCCTTCGTGGTGTTGTGAAGAGGCTGATGGAAAAAGACCCTGAGTTCAGGGCAACGGACGAAACACTGCAAAAAGACCTCGTGGACCGGCAAGCAAAGGAGCTTTGCACGGCATACCTCGCTGGTGGAGAACCTCTTACCGGTGTTTTGAAAACATACTTCGGCGAAACGTGCGGGCTTGAATCCATCATTTGCAACATTCAGGCAAAGATCGATGACGTCAGGGTGCGGGTACTGCAATCCGATGAAACAGCCGCTCTGCTGAACGGGACGAACGGAGGCTATATCCCGCCGGGCCCATCTGGAATAATTACCAGGGGAAGACCCGATATCCTTCCGACCGGCAGGAACTTCTATTCGCTCGACCCTCATAAAGTGCCGTCACGTGCCGGGTGGGAGGTCGGCGTAAAGCTGGCAAAGATCACAATCGAAAAGTTCCTGCGGGAAGAAGGGAAATGTCCTGAAAATATAGCCTTCTACTGGCAGTGTACGGACATCATGTGGTCCGACGGCGAAGGGATGGCCCAGATGATGTATCTTCTTGGTGTTCGACCTGTCTGGCAGACAAATGGGAGGATAGGCAAATTTGAAATCATACCCCTCGAAGAACTCGGGCGGCCCCGCATCGACATTACCGTCAGGGTGTCGGGAATTACGCGAGATAACTTCTCCGCGTCAATCGAGCTGATAGATGAAGCCGTGATGGCCGTTGCGCGGCTCGATGAGCCGGTCGATCAGAACTTTATTCGGAAACACCTGCTTGCGCAAATCCGGGAAACGGGCGGCAGTCCGGAGGATGAAAAAGCTTTGCGAAGGGCGGCCTACAGGCTTTTTTCGAGCATGCCGGGAGTGTACCAGGCGGGAACTCAGCTTGCTGTCTATGCGTCTGCCTGGAAGGACGAAAAAGACCTTTCCGACATATTTCTCTATTGGAACGGCTATGCCTACGGCAAAGGCGTATTCGGCGAACCTGCCCATAAACATTTTTCCATGAACCTCAAAACGGTCGACCTCACTTTTTCAAAGACGGTAACCGACGAGTACGACCTTCTGGGATGCTGCTGCCACTTCGGCACTCACGGCGGGCTTATCAACGCGGCAAAAGTTCTCTCCGGCAAGGAAATCAAAACGTATTACGGCGACACCAGAGAACAGGGCGAGGTGAGGGTGAGGGACTTGGCTGATGAAATCCGCAGGGTCGTTCGAACCAAGCTGCTGAATCCGAAATGGATCGATGGGATGAAGGAGCACGGGTACAAGGGCGCGGGGGAGATCAGCAAGCGGATCGGCAGGGTTTACGGCTGGGAGGCGACAAGCAGGGAAGTGGACGACTGGATTTTCGACGATATATCGAGGACATTCCTTATGGATGAGGAAAACCGCCGGTTCTTCGAGGAAAACAATCCTTATGCCCTTGAAGAGACGGCGAGAAGGCTGATTGAAGCATCTGAAAGAGGCCTTTGGAACCCGGCTCCCGATGTGAAGGAAGCCCTAAAAGAGGTTTATGTCGAAATCGAAGGCTGGATCGAGGAAAGGTCGGGAGAGCTGGAGGGAAACTTCCAGGGCGGTTCAATTGACATTATCACTTCCCAGGAAGTCCAGACCTGGAAGAAGAAAATGGAAGAGGCACTGGGTGGAAAGGCTTGAGATATGGTTTTCCCTTTCACGGCGATAGTGGGCCAGGAACAGATGAAGCTGGGCCTGACACTCAATGTAGTCGATCCGGGCATCGGCGGTCTTCTCATCATGGGCGAGAAAGGAACGGGCAAGAGTACAGCCGTTAGAGCCCTTGCCGAATTGCTGCCCGAGATCGGGGTTTCACGCGGATGCGCTTTTAACTGCGATCCGGACGGAACAGCTCTATGCAGCATATGCGAAGAAAGAGCCGCTAAGGAAGGCGCTCTCAAACGCGAAACGAAAAAAATGCGGGTCGTCGAACTCCCGCTCGGAATTACCGAAGACAGGCTGGTGGGCACCCTTGATATCGAACACGCACTCAAGCACGGAGAGAAGCGTTTCGAGCCTGGAATCCTCGCCGATGCCAACAGGAATTTCCTCTATGTCGATGAGGTCAACCTCCTGGAAGACCACATTATCGATTTGTTGCTCGACTCAGCAGCCATGGGACACAATACCGTGGAAAGAGAGGGCGTTTCCTTCAGCCACCCCGCCCGGTTCATTCTTGTCGGCACGATGAACCCCGAAGAAGGCGATTTGCGGCCCCAGTTAATGGACCGGTTCGGTCTCTGCGTCTACGTGGAGTCTATTCGCGACAAAAATCTCCGGATTGAGATCCTTAAGCGCCGCTCCCGGTTCGATGGTGATCCGGACGGATTTTTTGAAAGCGTTCAGAAGGATCAACGGGTTTTATCCGATGAAATTATTCGATCCAGGGAGCATCTTCCCAAAGTGGACGTTTCCGAGGGAATTCTTGCAAAGATAGTAGGGATCACGACTGAAATCCATGTAGATGGGCATCGTTCGGATATCGTAATACTCAGGGCGGCTAAAGCGCTTGCTTCTTTCAGAGGGCGAAATAACATAACGGCCCGGGATATCGGCGACGTAGTTCCGCTGGCCCTGAATCACAGATTGAAACGAGCCCCGTTTGAAGATGCCGGTTCAGGCAGAAAAAAACTGGAAGAGCTTCTTGAGAGGCTGGATCAGGGCTGAGAGCATTCCGTGGAGGATAAGATGTCATTTTGCAAGCTGGTTGGCCACAAAGATGCAAAACTTGCTCTCATACTAAATCTCATCGATCCGGGGATTGGCGGGGTCCTGCTCATAGGCGACAAGGGGACCGGCAAGTCGAGCTTGGCCCGTGCTGCTGCCCGATTGCTTCCCGAACGGGTACCGTATGTCGAAGTGCCGCTGAATGTGACCGAAGATGCTCTTATGGGAAGCATAAACCTCGAAGATGCGATCAGGTCCGGGGAACACATTTTTCAACCCGGCCTTCTTGCACGCTCACAAGGTGGAGTGCTCTACGTCGATGATGTCAACCTGCTAAATGTTGATATGCTCAACTTGATTTTGAATAAACATGCATTCGGCAACACGACCTTGTCCGGAAACGGCATTCAAAACAACGCCGATTTCGGGTTTTCTCTCGTTGCAAGCATGAATCCGGAAGAAGGCCCGATCTCACCCAAACTGATAGACCACTTCGGCTTGTGTGCTCTTTTCCAAACGCCTGCCGATAATGGCGAGAAGCTCAGGGTGCTGAGGCGCTCCAGTCAAAACGATCCTGCCGAGAATCGTTTTATTCGATTAGATGCGAGATTGAAGAAAAGGATTGCCCTCGCACGAGAATTGCTGAAACAGGTCGAAGTCCTCGACGAACATCGGGCGTATGCGGTCGAGGCATGTTTGGAATCGGGGATTGAGGGGCACCGGGGAGATATTGCTCTGGAAAGGGCCGCGCGCGCCTATGCCGCATTTTGCGGTTCATCGGTGGTAACGAAGGAGCATATGAAAAAAGTTCTGCCTCTTGTGCTGGTCCACAGGAGACGGGAAGCCAGCGCCAACCAAGAGGAATATCAGGAGCAGGAGTTGCCGGAGCGGGAAAACAGCAGCCAACAGGAACAGGCCGATTCAAATAACACTGAAAAACCGGACGGGCATTCCGGGATCGATTGCTGCGAAGCGGCAGTGCAGCCTCAATCGGCTGAAGGGCACTCGAAGGAGGAGGTATTCCCGGTCGGAAACCCCTTTGCCGTGAGAAGGCTTCTTTTTCAAAGAGACCGGGTAGAGCGGTGTTCGTCAGGCAGAAGGACGAATACGCGCTTTGCAGGAAAAGGAGGCCGTTATGTCAAAAGCGTGTTCAACTCCAGGGTGAACGACATTGCAGCAGATGCGACTCTGAGGGCTGCGGCTCCCTGGCAGATACTAAGGGGGCGGACTCAAAACGTCATTGTTTATGATAAGGATTTGCGCTTCAAGCAGCGTGAAAAGAAAATGGGACACCTGGTTATATTCGTGGTGGACTGTTCGGGTTCCATGGGGGCAAAAAAGAGGATGATCGAGACGAAGGGGGCGGTCCTCTCACTGCTCATGGATTGCTATCATAAGCGTGACAAGGTCTCGTTGATTGCATTCCGAAAGGACCGCGCCGAAATAATACTTCCTCCGACCAACAGCGTCGACTTCGCGTCCAGGAAGTTGAAGGAAATCCCGGTTGGCGGCAAGACCCCTCTTTCGGCCGCGCTATTCACCACCTCCAATCTTATAAAGCAGATTCGCATAAAAGACCCGCTCATCAGGTTTGTGGTGGCAATCGTAAGTGATTGCCGCGCCAATCAAGGTATTTCAGATATGCCTGTGCGGGAGGAAGTGGCAAAGTCAGCCGGAATGTTGCGAGATTTCAGAAATACGGATTTCATTGTTGTGGATACGGAAGATAAATCGAACCTGATGAGGATGGACCTTGCACGAAGCCTCGCGAGCGAACTTCATGCCGATTACTTCACCACTGAGGACCTCAAGGCCGAGTATCTTGCAGGGTTGGTTTTCAACCGTAAGCTTTGAGGATAATTTTTGTCCAGCATTCAGCAGTTCGAAATTCTTGCCCATGGTGCCAAAACGAGCATCGAAGGAGGAAAATCAAATGTGTGAAGCCAATGCGTATCTAACGACAGGTAATGAAGAGGAGCTTTTTATGTCGAGTGTCGATATTCTGAGGCCTGAAAGGGACGGTGTCTATATCCAGGGTATCTTCGGGGAGCAGCGCTGGATTAAAGCGCATATTAAAGAGATGAACCTGGTTCAACACCGTATCGTCCTGGAAAAGGATTAAATCCTTGGAAGAGGTGTACTCTTGGTACGTATAGCAGTCATAGACGGGCAGGGTGCCAGCATCGGGTCCGCCATCATCAGAAAGATAAGGCAAAAGTACGGAGAAAAAGTTGAAATTTGGGCTCTTGGAACAAATGCCATCGCGACAGGACAAATGTTGAGGGCAGGCGCAAACCAGGGAGGAACGGGGGAAAGTGCAGTCAGTTATTCCGTCGGTCAGATGGATGTGATAGTAGGTCCCATCTCCATTCTCGTCAGCAATGCCATGATGGGGGAAGTCACTCCCGCCATGGCGCTGGCCGTCGGTGATTCCAGCGCCCTCAAGCTCCTCCTGCCTCTTTCGACAGAACCGGTTACCGTCGTTGGAGTTGTTCGTGACCCTCTGCCCCATTTGGTGGACAAGTTAGTCGACGAGCACTTATCCGGTATCGTCTGTTATAAGAAGGGCGCCTGAAGCTCCGGAATGAGGGGTGCAGACGCCAGGCCGAGGACAATAGGGAAGATCGGGGCGGAGAAGTTCATACCGTCGAGCAAAGTACTTCCTGGTGGAGGAACCCCGAGCGGCCTTTTCCTGGCTTTTTTGTTGTCCGGAGATCGCCGCCCGCCGTAAAACTCTTTGCCTATCAGTGTGCCATATCAAGGGATAGAACATGAACGCTCCAGAGGCGTTGAGGTCCATACGCTACGACTTGTTGAGCTACATTCAGGAGAGGGTGCATGTGGATTTCGACAACGTGAGCCGGCGTCCCCTTCATTTCTTTTACAGGACGCAAAGGTACACGGTCCGCGAGGTATTCGGTCACTTCAGAGTCCGGGAGGACAGCTTTGCAAACGGGTTCTTGCTGAGGGCCAATGATGAAGAGATCTATTTCCTGTACTTCCACGAGTTCATGCCGGGCCATGCCTTCAGTAAAGGCTGCTGGGTCCTCAGTTTCAGGGTCTTGAGCGACAGAGAATTGATGACTTTGTACCGGGAGGAGAGACGAATGCTCGTGAACATGACAGTCAAGAGGGTGGTTAACTTTCACGGTCACCTTTGCCCCGAGTTGGTCATCGGGATCAAGGCGTGTGAGTACTCGCTGCAATTGCTCTTCCGGGGAGAGCAGCCAACGGAGCAGGTATCAGTCGTTGCCGAGAACTGCACCTCTGCCCTGGATGCATTCCAGGTTTTGCTGGGAGTCACGATGGGAAACCAGGCCCTGAAAGTATTTGATTTCGGCAAACACAACTACACCTTCTCAAGAAAGAACAGCAGCGATGGATTCACGCTCAGGCTCAGAAGTCATCGTTATTACAACGAGCATGAATACGCAGTCCTCGAAGAAAAGATCCTCAAGAATGAAGTCACATTGGATGAAGTTGTGCAATTCCAGCAGATTCTCGATGACCGCGTGTCCGAGTTGCTTTCCTATCGTCCGGAGGATCTTTTCGATGTGGAGGTCGGCTGCCGCTCCGTCCTGACCTCGGAGAGACCGACGGTATATGTTTCATGTTCCAGATGCGGGCAGGAGGTGCTGATGGAGCGGGCAGTCGCATTTCAGAGAAAGGTCTATTGTCGTCCTTGTTTTCAGTTGATCAAATCACCAACTATGGGCCATAGCTTGAACTAGCAAAAGTGGATGTCGAGTATAAACTGTTGGAAAACTAACAAATAGGACAAAAGATTATGCGCCGGGATCATGCTTCATCACAGTGCCATCATGATTCTCACCACCATGGAAAAGCCGGTGATCACCAACACCATAATGACTTACCGGCTGAGGCGGCGGTTTCGATTTCAGCAAAGCAAAAATTGACCATTCGTCTTGAACATTTGGTCAGGCATAATAAGGAACATGCAGATTCCTTCCGGAATCTCGCGGGTGAGGCTGCAGAGCTGGGTGCAGATCAAGCATCCCGGCTGATAGCGGCAGCGGCAGAGAATGTAGAACGCCAAAATCAAGATCTGGAGAACGCTCTTTCGCTGCTGCAGCCCTGATGGCTGAGAGGTATCTCCGTCAATTCTGCTCACGTCGATCTATGCCTGCAAAGCGCAGAAACGGATGCTGCGACTGCAGATGATTCACCACACAGTCTCGCACTGATTCTTCCAGGGGATGAAATTTCAAAGGACAGCCTTGCGTCGGAGTCGCCATGCTTGCCTGCGTAAGGTATTGGTATTTGTCGCGCAAGGCATCCGGCATAGGAAGGTATTCGATCTGCGGCGAACGGTTCAGAGCAGCAAAGGGCGAGCGTGTCAAGTCATTCCATATGGACGCCTCGTCCGTTCCGATGTTGAAGAGGCCGTTCACCCGGAAAAATGCGTAATTTCCCCAACGTCTCACTAATACGCAAGACGGGTGAAGTCGGGAGTCACAGAGGACGGCAATCCCAAAATGCCTCCACTTCGTCGAACGAATGACCCTCCAGGACGATGCGGCCATGCTCCAGCACAATATAGCGCTGACAGAAAAGCCGGGCGAAGGAGATGTCGTGCGTAGCGGCGAGCATGGCCGAAGGGTGATCGCCGAGATGTCGGGCCAGCCTTTTTTTTGCCGGGGGATCAAGAGCGGCGGAAGGTTCATCCAGAAGCAGGAGCAGCGGGTCGTCCACCAAGACTCCCGCCAGGGCGGCTCTTAATCGTTCTCCGTGGGACAGCTCATGCGGCGGCAGTTCAGCGAACGAATCCGCACCCAGGCTAGCCAGGGCTTCGAGCGCCTTTCGCCTGGCCTCCGGAGCGGGCACCC
Organism: uncultured delta proteobacterium; assembly: GCA_963757915.1. Taxonomy (GTDB): domain Bacteria; phylum Desulfobacterota; class Syntrophobacteria; order Syntrophobacterales; family Syntrophobacteraceae; genus SbD1. The sequence goes on from CAVWTD010000019.1 coordinate 288,918, forward strand.
CCTTCCGGATCAAGGTGAACGCCACGTCGTCAACCACCTTCGGGAAAAGCAGTTGGTCCTCGGGCACATTGAAAAGAAAGCCGATCTTGGATCGAACCTGTGCGAGGGACCTCTTCTCAAGAACAAGGCCATTAACCGTGACAATTCCCTGGTATGGAACGAGCCCCACGGCGGCAAGAAACAGTGTGGTCTTGCCGGATCCGTTCAGGCCGAACAGGGCGACCCGCTCGCCGGGATGGATAGCAAACGAAACATCATTCAGGGCCGGTGGCCGGTTCTCATGATACCGGACGGCGACGTGCTCGAAATTCAAAACGACGTGCGTCATTTAATGGCTTCCTATTGTATCAGGACGGCTGCCAAGGGCCATAGCAATCCGATCATCAGCAGGAGGTAATCATTCCAGATCATGGCCTGTCGGTCGAACTCCGGCAAGATGCTGCCATATCCCCGAAGTTCCATTGCCTGCGAAACGCGGTCTGCCTTGGCGATTATCCGGTGCAGCCACGCAGAGGGGGCATGTCGGACCATCAACAGCCCAGTGCGCAGTCCGGAGGCCGCGCCCCGGACTGCCATCGCCTGGGACACGCGCACCGATTCGCCGTGGAGCAACTCTGTTTGTTGAACGATCTGCGACACCAGCAGGACTACAGAGGATGGCAGAGGCAGGCTGGCAAGGGCTTGGTAAAACTCGGAAAGCGTCAGAGAAGAGGCCGTCGCGGAGAATATTAGTAGCGAAGCGAACCCCTTCGAGAAAATCCGAAACGGTACTGAGACGGCTTTCCAATCCGTGAAGCGTTGAAGCAGCGGCAAGGAACTGGGAGCCGATTCAACCCAAGGGGTCAGGAGGAAAAATGGGGTAAAAAAGATCAGTCCGAGCACCAACAACCGCCCGAGTGTCCCCGCGGGCGGTCTTGCGGCGATCAGCCATGCCATGGTCGTAATCGCCACGAACAGAAAACCGGTGAGTCTGTCGGGGGAAGGGATAAGACAAGCCAGGAAGAGACCGATTCCACCCAGCAAGCGGGCCTGTGGCGCAAAAACGCCTCAGAGGGCCCG
>CAVWTD010000020.1:0-19676 GCA_963757915.1 uncultured delta proteobacterium
GCGCTAAGTTCGCGCGCCTTGTTCTGCATCTCGATTGCCGCCCGGACCGATCTGAGGGCATGGTCCGGCGCCGGTTCAGGGTCTCCGAAAAAGACCATCATGCCGTCTCCGATGTACTTATCGACCGTCCCCTTGTATGTAAAAACAACTTCCACCATTGTTTCGAAATAGTCATTCAAAAAGCCCCGAATCCGGTCGGGCGAATATGAGGAAGAGTGTGCAGTAAAATCCTTGATGTCACTAAATAGGATCGTCAGCTCTTTTCTCTGTCCCCTGCTCATCATCGCCGGGTCGGCAAGGATCTTTTCCACAACCGAGGGCGGGAAATAGGACTCGAAAGACCTCCTCAGGACCTCCTTTTCCCTTGAATCCCGCAAATACCGCAAAGCCATGATCAGCGAAGCGGCGGCGGCACCCGCGATTACAGGGCGGACTATGTTGAGCCATCAGGCCATAGGCGAGAAAAAGCCCGAGCGTTGCAGCCGCATAGCAGGTTATGAGCAGGGCGGCGGCGGCGGTGAATAAAATTGGTGGAAAAGAGGGTCGATAAAAGGAAAATGAGGGCAACCATCGCCAGCTCAATCGCCAGTATCCCGGCAGGGCTTATCTCGTATAGAAAAGCACGAGAAAGGATCGTCTGGATCACGTTGGCATGCAGGCCGCTCAGCGGGAAATTTATATCCACCGGCACCGCTCCAAGATCGGTCGCACCTGTGGAAACGTCGGAGACCACGACTATTTTTCCCGAAAGCTCTTCGGTCCACATCTCGAATGCGTCCCGGTCGCCCGATGCGAAAAGGATCTGCGCGAAATTGTAATGGCGCATCTGCCCCCATGGCCCGATGAAATTTATTATCATCGCGCCATTGCCGTCGATCGGGATGAAAAAGTCCCGGGGTGGGCCTCCGGGGGGTCTTGCGTCCTTGATCCGGATGTAGCTGCCCGGCTTTACGGTGATTTTTTCCGGCCCGGCTCCAAGGTAATCGCAAACGAGGCGGAACGGCAGACTTGGATAAAAACCGCCATCGCATCGCACGAGCAGCGGCATACGGCGGATCACTCCATCGCGGTCCGTTTTCAGGCTGAGAAACCCAATTCCCCTGGAGACCTCGGCAAGGGGCGGAAAAGTGATGAGGGGCTTCGTCCCGGAGTAGAGATCCTCCGATTGGCCCTCCACCTTCACGGCCCACTTCGTATGGTCAAGATATTCGCGAATCTCAGGGCTAATGCGGCTGGGGAGCGCCCCACTCTGAGACCCCAGCTCAATGGCCATGCCGAAGTAGACGTTGCCCGCCTCACGCGTCGCTGCGATTATCGCCTGGTCATCCGCCTGGCTGGTTCCGGCGGCAAAGATCAGATCGTATGCCTGGGCCGCTACGCGCATTGCGGCGAGGTTTCTAATAAGCTGGGCATAGTGGGAGCGGGTCAGATAATAGGTTTTTAGCTGCTGGATAGCGCTATCGTTGAGGTCTATGTGAACTACCGTCCCATCGTAGGGAGGCTTAAGCGCACTAATTGAAGAACGAAACAGGAAAAACCTGTCGAAAACCTGTGAATTCCAGGTTTCGAACAATCCCCCAAGAAGCTGGAAAATCAGTTGTACAACGCCGAACGCGGCAATTGCCGCAAACAGATATATCCGGCTCGGCTTCCGGTTAGTTGTGCTCAATCGTATAAGTCCTGGCCACGAAGCCGGTCGAGAGAATCTCGTCGGCAAAAGCTGCGATGTCCAACCGGTCAGGGTCCTGGACTTTTTCGACGCTTCTCAAAGTCCCCCCGATGGGAACCGGCCGCTCGGCGGGTGAGCTCAGTTCGCGGTGTTGCCTTCTAAGCTCCCTTATCAGATCGACAAGCGCCCGGGCTGTCTCTACTTTGGAAGCCGCTTCGGCGGACTCGTGCCGCAGATATGCCTTTTCGAGCTCATCGAGCCGTTTTGCGGAGGCTACCAGATAGAATACTTCCTGGCCCGGGTTTTCGTCCAGCCTGAACCATGCTTCTCCCCGCGGGATATAATACTTGCGATCCGGCTGATAATCGCCTTCAAACTGCTGGAGGGCATATGGGAAGAGCAGTTTTACGCTATCCCGCCGGTTATCGTGGAAAAAGTATACAAAACATTTTCGTTGCAGCTCGACCATCATCTTGACCTGGTCGCCGGATTTGAGGGCCATGTCTTGAGTGACCGGCTGCGTGCTGCTCTTTCCATCATGGGAGGTTTTGGCTGCAAAAGCCCAGCGAAAATCCACTTCCGGATAGCCACCGGGCTCGAAAGGCAAGCGTTCAGCACAAAGGCGCAGAGGACTCGGAGAAGAGCTTTCTAAGACAGGATTTACAGGATTAACGGGAATGGCTATTCCTAAGTCCTGAGATCGCTGTTCTTGGGCGGCGGAGGACAAAGTCCAGGCCCCGCAGGGTGTCGAGGCCGGTTGAAAGAAAAGCAGCACAAAAACGACTGGAACGATCGAGCTATTCTTGAATTTCATCTATTTTTCCTCAAACCATCTTTTATTGCTTAATCTTTTCGATCAGCCAGGCCATGTTGCGCCCCAGGGTCTTCATCGTATCAATCCCTTCAGAGTCTTTTTCCACGTCTCCCTTATCGAGCCCTAATCCCATGTTCCAGTAATTGGAGCCCGGCACGATCATCTGGCTGATCAGGAAAAAATGATTGATGGAATCAAATACGTGGACCGACCCTGCGCGGCGGGCGGCTACCACCGCCGCTCCAACCTTGCGCTTGAACATGTCCCCGTTTGCCTTGGCCACCAGGCCGGCCCGGTCGATCAGGGCCTTCATTTCGGCGCTTACGTCGGTGAAATATGTAGGCGAACCCAGTATTATCCCATCGGCCTGAGTCATCCTGTCGATGCACTGGTTCAAATAATCATTATCAACAGCACAGTGGCCGTCTTTGTTGTTGAAGCACTTGAAACACGCCCTGCAGCCGTGGATATCCTTGCCGGAAAGCTGAACCATCTCAGTTTGGATGCCTGCATTTTCGAGTTCGCCGAAAACGTAATTGATCAGAATAGCGGTATTGCCGTCTTTTCTCGCGCTTCCATTGAATCCGACAACTTTCATCTCAGCCTCCCTGCGTAAGATCTGGTTTCAACAAAGAAGAGAACATGGGATTCTCTAAGGCTCGCGCACGATCCGGAACCCAAGATCGTCTTTCATGCTGTTGGGCAGACCGCTTCCACGAATGGCGCACCTGATCGAACCGGCCGAACCACGCCAGCACCCGCCTCGAATCACGCGGCTCTGTCCCATGCTCTCATCGGTATTTTGCGGATTGTTTCTGTCGTGACGCACATATGAATCCACGCCATAAACGTCCGCGCACCATTGCAATACGTTACCGAGCATATCGTAGAGACCCAAAGCGTTTGGCCGGAAAGAACCGACCGGCGCCGTCGTCGCGTAGCCGTCATCGCATTCGTGGACCTGACTTGATACCGAGTTGTCTTTGGGCCGTATAATCTGCGACGTTTTCGTAGATACAAGCCCTGGAGGCATCTTCACCCCAATACCGGGAGGTTTCGGAACCGGCCCGGCACGCATATTCCCACTCCGCTTCGGTTGGCAGCCGGAACTTGTATTGTCCGCCGTTCTGCCCGGTAAGCCACTGCGAAAAGTTATTGGCGTCCACCCAACTCACATATACCGCAGGCTGACCGTCGCCGTTAAGTGAATGGCCGGCGTATTCCCTGCTGTCGTGATCTTTCTGGAATTGCCTGAACTGAGCGTTGGTAACCACCGTTTGGCTTATCCAGAAGCCGTCGACGCAAACCTCGTGAACCGGTCCCTCGTCTGCGGAGCGGTCTTTCTCACTTTGCGGACTGCCCATGAGAAAGCATCCGCCCGGCGCCCATACGAATACCAGCCCTGTAACCGGCTCTTTCCAGGTTTTGAGAGTCTTTATGGGCTTTTCGCCACGGGAGGCAGGTTCTTCAGTGGGTCCGGAGGCCGAACGCTGCTCTGTTGCACCGGAAGCATTTAGCTGCGGCTGGGTGGAGGCCGGCTGCACTGGACGCTTTGGCGGAGGCCAAAGGAAGTAAAAATCTCCTTCCAGAGAGGAAGATTCCCATGGGACCTGTCTGCCCCCGGTGGCCTCACGCACCGCCGAGCGCACCTGCTTGAAAACATCTTCGATCTTGAGTCCAGGCTGAACCATAGCCTTGATGAGTTCGCCCGTATAAACGCCGTTTTCTCCCGGCCCGTCATTGGCCACAGAACCAGGCGCTGTAGCGTAGGCAATCAGAGTCCCGGTCGGAGCGTCAATGGAGGCAAGCCCTTGCGATAAGGAGCGGAAACTGCGGGCAAACGGATTGTCTCGACACGCATCAATGATGACTATATTCATTCGGGCATGGGCGTAGTCCATTTCGCTCAGCACTGCGCCCATATCGACCGCCTCATATTCGACCTGCTTTTCATGCTCGATCGCCGCGCCCACTGGCAGAAGGTAGTTACGCCCGTTCACCTGGATTCCGTGCCCGGCGTAATAGAAAAGCCCGACGCCACCTTTCTGGAGCTTTTCTCCGAAAACCTGGATCTCGCGCTTCATTTGTTTCTGGTCCAGGTTTTCCTTCAGTGTAACCTCAAAGGAGAGATCTGAGAGCGCCTTTGCCATAGCGCTGGCATCGTTAATGGGATTGCGAAGAGCTCCCGATTCATAGGCGGCGTTGCCGATGACCAGGGCCGTACGTTTTTCGGGTTGGCCCGGAGCTGCCGGGATCTGATCTGACCAGGCAATACCGCCGCAAAATGCAAGGCTGCTAACAAAAGCGGCCAGAAGACAGGACAAAACTATCTTTTTTCCGGCTATACAGATCATTTGCCGCCACCATCCTGTATCAAAGTAAAAAAGGGAGTCTTCCCTGAAGGCAAAACTCCCTGAAGGATTTATCACGCTAGATTACAAAAGATCCCATCGCAGGACCGCTGTTTGTCATGAAACCACCGTCTCCGAAAATCGCCCGCAATTATAAGTAAGATTGTCCGGGGCTTCAATAAAAACGTTTAGTTTTTCTCACATGCCCGTCTGATATGATAAGTCCCTCACCGGGGCGTTTCCGCCAGATTAATTGCCTGGACCTGAACCTCCAGCTTTCCTTCGGAAGGCACATCTGTTTCAACCCTCAGTACAGTTGGAATCCGGCTGCCGGGGGGGATATTCTCCATTTTGGGCGTCACTTCCAGACTGAATCCGGGTTCATTGGGAAAAGGCTCCTGCCTCACATGAATGAGTCGTTCGTCCCACATGCATTTTACGATTTTGAAAGCTTTATTTTTATTATCAACAACCAGCACCTTTCCGGTGATTATCCCTTGATCGAGACTTATCCGGCCCACGACCAGAACTTTAGGCCTGATCCCGATCTCGCCCTCGATTGAACCGTTTACCCAGATGGTAAGTTCGGGTTTTTCCGCAAAGTCGGTATAAACAGTAATGGATCCCCTGTAACTTCCCAGCAAGGTGTTATTGGATACTCTGAGCCGGTAATGTTTCCCGTCCTCTACGGTTTCAAGTTTGTATATGACCTTCTTATCGAGAGTGTCATCCACTTTGCGGATATGAAACATATTCGAGGTCGTGATCAGATCGATGGTTTTTTCATCAAGACTATCGGCAGTTCCTTGAAAATAGACGGTTTTCTCGGGCCGAACCTCGATCAGAGGCTTAACGGTCCCTTCCACCAGCACGACCATACGAGGGTTTGCCGGATCGTCGCTCAAAACGGTTGCCGTCTTTTTAACGTATCCCTGGAACCCTTTCAGTTTCACCTCTAAAGTAACTTTTCCCTGCCCACCTGGAGGGATCGCCCGGTCAAAACGGGCAATGGTGCAGCCTCAACTGGGTTGAACATCTCTTATATTGAGAATGGCTTTACCGCTGTTTCTCACAATAAATTCATGCGATAGCGGCTCCATTTCCGAAAGTTGCCCAAAATTATAATTGGTTCCGGCAATAATAATGCTGGAAGTCTCAGGGCCGGCAAACACGGCAACCGGCAAAAAAGACCCAACTCCAAAGTATACGATAAGGACCTGCAAGAGCCATTTGAATAAGTTTACCATGGAACACCTCCGAGTGGTGCCTTATAGCACCTTAGCAGAAGTTCGTCATCACTTGACTGATTCTTGGTCTTTTGACTTCCTCCTTGCGATTGTTAACCCCCTGAGCTAGTGTCCTTCCGGAAATTCCGGGACAAATTCCATGCCCCCCGAGGTTTCTGTTCGGAAAGGAGGGATAATCTGGTCCCTTCCGCCTAAAGGCGGTACATTGAATAACCAGATTAACCCTCTTACCAGCTTTAGCCGGAACGTTTTCGCTCTGGCTAGGAAATCAAGGGCTTCCGCGAGGCGCGGTGGTCTCGGTTCCCAAGCTCCAGGGCGGAAAAGGACCCTTTTCGGACGGAAACGAGCTAGAAGTGCCCTTGAGCGCCGGATGCCGGGCGGTGCGAAGATCTATGGCCCGTGCGGCCGGAAGGCTGAGCATCAAAGAGGGCTGACAAGTAAGGACGCTGTCGTTAAGGTTACATTATGGGTTTCGACAAGAGATGGAAAAACGCCTTTGGCGGCTTTGTGGTTTTTGCCGCCCTGATTATCTCCGGCTGCCTCTATCTGGACATCAGGCTCGCGGAATTCGTGTCGGAAAAGGTCGGTTTCGATTTTCTTTTCTCGGAGAGAATATCCAATTTGCCGGACCTTTTGTTCTCACTGGTGTGCATCATAACTGTTGTGAGTTGGACCGGGCGCTTGTACCAGGCAGGAAAACCCGCCAAAGGCCGGATGGTGTATTTCGAGGAGCATATCGGTTTGACAGTTCCATTGGCGTTTGTCCTCAAGAACCTTTTAAAAGTGCTGTTTGGAAGAACCAATACGCGCATCTGGCTTTTGCATCCCGATCGGTTCGGCTTTCATTGGTTTCACGGCGGGGGAGACTTTTCAAGTTTTCCATCAGGGCATATGGCGGTTTTCACTGTCTTGATGCTGGGAATCGGCCGTTACTTTCCCCGGCTGCGTTCCGTGTGCGCCGGATTGCTCTTTGTCCTTGCACTGGCTTTGCTTGTAACCGAATACCACTTTTTCAGCGACATAGTGGCGGGAGCCTGTCTTGGTTTAATTGTCGAATGGTTGACCTGGCTGGGGCTGACATTTTTTCGCGATTCGAAAAACCCGGCAAACTAACGGGTCTTTAATATAAATGATATTAGATACTTATACGGAGTTGGGTACCAAAAGCGAAAGGTTGACGATGAACGGCCGTGAGAGGTTTTTGGAAGTAATGCGCTTTGGCAAACCTGATCGTGTCCCTTATTTCGAAGAGGGGATAAGGGATGAGGTCCTGAAGGTCTGGCGAAAACAAGGGCTTAAACGTGGCGTTGATATCCGGAAACTGTTTCCCTCAGATCGCCATGCGGAGCTGGAGCCTGACGTTGATCCGGTTCCACAGATAAAAAAATGGCCTGCTTCACTCTCCGAGTTGGCAGTTTTGCGAAAGAGTCTCGATCACCGTGATGATGGCCGCCTTCCGGCAGATTTGAGCGTTCATATAAAGGCGGGAAAGGCGCGGGATTACCCTTTGATGCTGCGGGTACACCGCGGTTTTTTCCTCTCAATGGGTATACGGGGGTGGAACCGTTTTAGGCAATTAATCGAGCTGCTCATATACGATCCGCAACTCGTGCGTGAGAGCATGTCGATTCAGGGTGAATTTGCAGCCAAACTAACCGAACGCTTACTACGGATGGTCGATGTGGATGCTGTCGTGTTCAGCGAACCTATCGGCGGCAATGACAAGCCATTGATATCACCGGGGATGTATGAAGAATTCGTGCTCAAAAGCTATGAGCCGGTTTTGGCCGTGATCAGACAATATGGTGTGGAGACCATAATATTTCGCACTTATGCGAACGCTCGGATATTGATTCCAAGTATTTTGAAGTGGGGCTTCAACTGCCTGTGGGCCTGCGAGGTGAATGTCGAGGCGATGGACTATCGTGACATTCGCAGGGAGTTTGGCCGGGATTTACGCCTTATAGGAGGTATCGATCTGGATGCGCTCCGGCGCGGCAAGGAAGCCATAAAACGGGAGATCGAACAGAAGGTCCCCCCTCTTCTGGCCGATGGCGGATACGTGCCTCTGGCCGACGGCAGGATTCGTGCGGACGTAACCTTTGAGAATTATGCTTACTACAGGCAGTTGCTTGAGAGAGTTACGCACAATTTCTCATAACTGGTGGGGTAAGTTCGAGAGCTTCTGACCAACGCCAGATTACAAATTATATAAGAAGGCCGGCTGTCAGTGCAGTTAAGCGCTAACCCGGCCCTTCCCGCAGGCGGCTTTGACCTTCCGCGTGTTAGAAGACATCACGATTATTAACGGGCGAACGATCTCAAACCTGATCTCATTAGACGGCGGAAACCGATTTATTCGCTCTTCTGCTTACGGCGTCTTTTCACGACAGGTTGCTTCTTTTCCTGTGAACCTGACGCAACGCTTTGCGCCTTGCTCTGTCTTCTCGCCTCTATGGCTTTCACCAGATTCGCGGGTAATCCCCTCTTTTTTGCAGCCTTGCTTCGCGCCTTGGTTAATGCTTTTGCAGCCAAAGGAGTTCGCATTGGGAAGCCGTATTTTTTCTTGTACTCTTTTGAACTGATGCCATGGGATGTCAGATGTTTCTGAGTCAATTGCTTCATTTCGGCGCCGCATTCAAGACAGATTACCTTGTCATTCTGAATTGAACTTTCCGCTGTGACTGGTCCAGGGGGTTTTTCCTGTACAGCGGCCGGTTCCTGTGCCAGGGCCAGTTCAATTTCGCCGGATTCTGCCTTTTGCAGTTCCATGAGAGTGCCAAAGACTTGCCGGAGTGATGACGTGATTTCAGTAGCTGACATTGGAGCTAAAGAAACTTGAGTCTGTACGATCTCTGATGCGATTTCGATAATTTTTCTTGCCATTGGCGCAACCCTCCATCGTGGAGATAATTCGTTCCAAGGAAAAATCGAGCTTAATGAACGTCGTTAAGCTCGAACCAATTGCGGATTAAAAATATTATAAATATATTTTAACCTAATGCAATAGGAAATTGCAATTATGATCTTAGATACTTGAAATCCACAGTGCAAGACCATGATCCAGGGTGAGTGCCACGGGAACTGAAGCCGATCCGGTTACCCCTGTTATCCAGGTGCGCTCAATGAATTTAGACGGGCCGGCTTTTACAAAATTTATTGCACTGCTAAAGATAGCAATAATTATCCCTATTCCTATTTCCACATCGGCCAGGTTGAAAATGTAGGGCCGAAGTCCAACCAAACCGAAGTTGACAAAGTCAACCACCCCTCCGAATGCGATTCGATCAAACAAGTTAGACAGGCTGCCACCGCAAAACAGGGATAAACCAAGTAACGGGAGAAATCGAAGTCCATTGGCAAGCATTAGAAAAAGAATGCCCAGGCCCAGCAATACAGCGACTCCCATAGTGGCGATTTTCCCGCGCCACATTTTCGGCAGAAGTCACTCGAGAGCGAAAACTCCGCCCTTATTCTCGACATAGTCAAGGCTGAGCATTCCTTGCACCAATGTTAAAGGCTTTGTTCTCGGCAGATCCGATCTAACTATCTCTTTTGTAAGCCGGTCGGCGCCAATACAAAGAATTATAATGAAAAAAATGAGAAAGATTCTCATCTGATTTTTCATGCTTTAATCCTATCTGCTATATTTTAAAAACCGCCCGCGCATTTTGAGTGGTATGAGCGGCCACTTTTTCGAAGGGTTCTTTCCGGCACTCGGCGATTTTTTCGGCCGTATGGAGCAGGTAAGCAGGTTCGTTTGTTTTGCCCCTGTACGGGACAGGGGCGAGATAGGGAGAGTCGGTCTCCACAAGCAGCCTGTCCAATGGCGCGCGCTTTACCACGTCCTGGAGAAATTCAGCTTTGGGAAATGTGACCACGCCAGGGATAGAGAGATAGAATCCCATGTCAAGGCATCTGCGCGCAATTGCCCAGTCTCCTGAAAAACAGTGCATAACCGACGGGGGCAGCGAGGAGGCAAATTCGGGCACGATTTGAAAAAAATCCTCCCAGGCGTCCCGAATGTGAAAAATCGCCGGTTTTGCTATTTTAACAGCCATCTCGATCTGACGCTTCATGCACTCTTTCTGGATCGGGCGTGGTTGTCTGTCGCGGAAATAGTCAAGCCCGATTTCACCGATCGCAACAACTCTGCGGTTGGCGGCAATTTTCTCCAGTTCCCGGAGATCGCCTGCATCCATATTAAAGGAAGCGTGCGGATGAATCCCGGCTGAGGCGTAAATCCGGTCATAGCTCCGGGCTATTTGGGCTGCTTTGCGGCTGGTCTCAATATCGATGCCTATCGTCACGATCACGCCGACCCCGGCCTGCAGCGCCCGTTTGATGGTGGCCGGGATGGAACCGGCAAATTCAGGGAAATCCAGGTGAGCGTGTGTGTCAATCAGTTCAGGAAGTTTTTGCATATTTTTGTGACTTTCAGGTATTGAGGAGCCGGTGAAGATGCACTACGTCGGGTTTTCCCTTGCCAGGCTGCAGGATGCGAATCTATAATGCCTCCGGTTTGTTCGCAAACAATTTATTAATGTATTTATCAGGTTGCGAGGCAAAAGAATATGGATAGATTCCGATCCGCACTGGCGCTGGCGACTGCCCTGGCGATCCTGATCCCGGCGGGCGCCGCACTGGCCGTAATAGCATACACGACCGACACTCAGGAGCTCCCGCTTCGCGCCACTCCATCAAGCAGCGGCAAAATCCTTCTCACGGTTCCACCCTCATCCGGCGTCGAACTCGTGAACCCGAACTCATATACCAAAGTACGTTACCAAAAACCAGACGGCGAGATGCAAGAAGGATGGATCGCATCGAGGTTTCTGTAGCCAAAGGCCGCCCGGTTCGTCAAGCGACAAGGGAACTCGAAGCGGAAAATGAGACCCTGAAAGCGCAACTGGGCGAAGTTGAAAAGGAGAAAACGGAACTGTCGCAAAAAGAAAGAGAACTCACGGACAAACTCACCAAGCTCAATGCAGCCTACGAGGTACTCAAAGACGGCTCGGCAAATTACCTGAAGCTCAAGTCCGAGAACGATTCCGCAAAGGCCAGCCTGACGAGCGCTCAGGCAAATATACAAACGATGGTTCAGGAAAACGAAAACCTCAAGCTCTCCCATAATATCCGGTGGTTTGTGGCCGGAGCGATTGTCCTGCTTTCCGGCTGGTTCATTGGATGGGCTACGGGCAGGTGGCGGAAAAAAAGGAGGCGGACTTACTATTACTAACGGGAAACCTCGGCGGGATATAATCCTACTGAGATAGACCTATTGAAAATAACGCTATCTCTGTACGCCTCGCCTCATTCATCCGCGTGCCTTCGCCCCGACCGAGGTGGTCTATCATTTGCGGTGGGCTGTTGCGGGGCGCATTTTCCCCTGATGTGGAAACTTGTCATCCCTCAGGCTGATTTGAGGCCCTGTCGAATTCCTCTTCCAGCGACTCGATCAGTTCCCTGACCGAGAGGATCCGGTCCACCCTGTAGGCGTTTTGTCCGGCAAAAGCGAACCCGGCTTTGAGTTTTCCTTTCCTGGCGTTGGCCAGGGCCATGGCTATGCAGTAAGGGCTGTCCGTGCAGTTGCACGAGGTGATGCAGTGATAGGGGCATTTGAATGGCTTTTTGCGCCCACTCTGGATGCTCTTTATAAAATCGTTTTTTATCGCCCTGCCGGGAAGCCCTACGGGGCTTTCTATGATTATGATGTCGTCTTCTTTTGCGTTTATATAGGCTTTTTTGAATTCGATATTTGCGTCGCACTCGTGGGTCGCAACGAATCGGGTACCCATCTGGACCCCCGCCGCGCCGAGCTTCATGAACTCAAGGATGTCCGCGCCGGTATATACCCCCCCGGCGGCTATCACCGGGATTTGGGCTCCGTTTTCCCGTTCAAAAACGCTGACCGCCTCGACAACTTCGGGAATGATCTTCTCAAGGGCATAGCTCGGGTCGTCCTGCTGCTCCAAACTGAAACCCAGGTGGCCTCCAGCCAGCGGACCTTCCACGACAAATGCGTCCGGGAGCATGTTGAATCGCGAGAGCCACCTTTTGCAGATGATGCGCGCCGCTTTGGCGGAAGACACTATAGGGACCAGCTTGGTTTTGACTCCTTCCTTCAGATACTTGGGAAGGTCAAGCGGAAGTCCCGCGCCGGACACGATGAGGTCAACTCCCTCCGCTATCGAGGTTTCGACCATATCGGCAAAGTTGGTGATGGCGACCATTATGTTTACGCCGAGGATGCCTTTAGTCGCCTCTTTGGCTTTCCTGATCTCTTCGCGCAACACATTGATGCTGGCTTCGACGTAACCTGTTTCTCTGTCGAAACCCAAAACACCTATTCCGGCAGTCGCTATTACACCGACTCCTCCCTGGTTGGCTACAGCCGAGGCAAGACCTGAAAGAGACACTCCAATACCCATGCCGCCCTGTATAATGGGGACCCTGGCGACCAGATCTCCAATTCTTAGTTTGGGAAAATTCAAAAATAAACTCCAGTTTTTGTTGTTTGAGTGTTCTAAAACTAATATGTCGCAGAAATATTCCTTTTAGGCAAGCTCAATAAGCTATTATAAGAAAAAACCACACTGCGGCGAGATGGATACGGATAAAGTAACGGATCAAAATTCATCAGGACTTTTCAAAATATTTTCGTTGTCCGATGAATTGCCTCACCGGCCATCAAAAAGATTCCGCGCGGTTGTCGATACTCCAACGAGATGCCCTTTTGTGATTAAACCAGTCCAAGAAATTTCCAATAGGTAGCAGACAGAAGGGCAATAAGCAGATAGGCAATTATGGTCAGCGGGATGCCCGTTCGGATGAATTGTGGAACTGAGAATGTGTTCGTGCCGAATGCTATCATATTCTGCGGCGCATTTACCGGCAGAATGAATCCGAAACTCACGACATACTGCAGAATCATCGTCATGCCGATTACATTTAGGCCTGGAGTGGAAACGTTTTTTAGAATTTCTATAATTATTGGGATCATTGCAGCAGCGAGGCCACTCGCGCTGGAGAATCCAAGATGAATGATTATCAGAAAAGCCGCCAGGGTGAACAAAATCAGAAGCGCAGGGACAGTACTAAGACCGAAAAGGGACACTATGGCCTTGGCGAGCCACACTCCCGCTTTGGTCGAGACAATTGCGGCACCGAGGCTTATGCCGATTCCAAAGAGAAACAGAGTTCCCCAGGCGATCCTTTGCTGAGCTTCTTCCCAAGTCATTATTCCGAGCCGCGGCACCATCATGAGAGCAATAGCCACCAGGGTGGAAGAAGATGTATCGATATCATGGAGTATTTTTTCCGTTGTCCAGAAAAAGAGCAGGGCGATAGAAATGCAAAGGAGTTTCTTTTCAGGGGCGCTCATTGGACCAAGCGCCGCAAGCTGTTTTCTTACGATCTCCCGCCCGCCCGGGATTTCCTTGAACTCAGAGGGCATAAGCTTGATTAGTACGAAGAAGAGCGCAACGGACATGATCGCCGCGTAAGGAGCAGCGGCGATAAACCATTCAAGCCAGGTTATGTCGTAACCGAGCTGCTGCTTTATGAAATTAACGGCAATCATGTTCTGTGCGGCTGCGGTTTTTATTCCCACGTTCCAGATACTATCGGCCTGGGCGGTTGCGATCATAAGCACTGCAGCAAAACGGGAAGATCTGTCCACCCCGAATGCCGCAATAATACCCATCACTATAGGTACCAGGCACGCCACGCGGGCCGTGGTGGAAGGGACGAAAAAGCTCAAAACAAAATCCAACCACAATCACGCCTATTATAATACGGTTGGTGCTGGTGCCGATTAGAGACAGTACCTTGAGTGCGATCCGGCGGTCCAGCCCCGTCTTTGTCATCGCCGCCGCAAGGAACAGGGCGGCTCCAACCAGGGCACATGCAGTATTTGAGAATCCTCCCAGCGCCATGGTCAGACCCTGTGAAGTCCCGTAAAGGGCCCCAGCTTTTTCAGGATTGGGAGACATGCCTATCAGAAATGTCATTAGCGTCGCAATGATTACACCGCTCACCGGATAGGAAACTCCTTCGGTCATCCACAGAACGACCGAAAACACAAGCAAAGCCAGGATGCGGTGTCAGGCCACTGAAAGCCCATGGGGAGCAGGAATCAGGAGAAGACCGGTCAGGGCGGCCAGAGCGATAAGAAGGCCGTATCGTTTGAGAATTGATTGTTTGGAGATTTCAGGAGATGCGAAGCCTTCGGGCATTGTTCACTCCTTTAAGGCGAGTCCCCGTTGCGGGACACTCACCGCCCGTTCTGAGCCGATATCTCCAGGTAATCCTGAAGTTTTTGTGCGGTTTTTTGCCGACTCCACGGATTTCAATCAAATCATCGGTTTGTTCCCACGCCTTTTCGCGCCGTCTTTCTATTATAGAGGCCGCAATTTCGGGACGCATGTGCGGAATGAGAAGAAGCTCGTCAAGGGAGGCTGAATTCAAGTCGAGCTTCAGCCCGGCGGCGAGGAGGGCCGCGCCGGGCATGCGTCCAAATTTTATTGTGATTTCGGTTTTGTGACTAACAATTTCCAGGGATTGTCCGCAGATAAGCTTTTGAGGCGCGACAGCCGCCGGAATTTCCCATTGGCAGCCTGCCATTGCGGCGGCGGCGGCGACAGTGGCCGTGGCGCTGTCAAGTACATAGATTCCAGGTTTGGAGATATCGCCTTTCACCTCCACCATAACGGCCGGGTGGAACTCGCGTTCCGGGAGCCGTGCGCTCCAGCGCGAGCGAGTCAGGAAAAACACAAACATCACGATGGACACTATCAGAATGGCGGCGAGGATTTTCGTATGATCTTTTTCCATTGCGAGGATCGCTATTTGGTTCTCATTTTATGAAAAAGGGGTTAAATTCCCCCCCAAAATCCCACCGGGAACAAGTCTGATCAGGCATCAGGGCTAATTCCCGTCCGGAAATGGTTTTATCAGGGTTTCCGCCATAGTCCCGCCAAAGGCGGGATCAATCTTCGGGTTTGCGAATGGAGACGGGCCGCTCGCCCTCGTACGGGATTCTATAGTGAGCAGATTCAATTTCAAAGTGCTTTTGTTGCTTTCGAGCGGCCATATGGCCGTGGATACATTCCAGGGAGCGCTGCCTGCAGTTCTTCCCTTTCTCAAAGACAATCTGAATCTGTCTTATACTATGGCCGGCATGATCCTCATCATGTCCAATATTACCTCTTCGGTAATTCAACCCTTCTTCGGTCTGCTCTCCGATAAAAAGGAAAAGGCTTTCCTTCTGCCTCTGGGAGCTTTTCTGGCCGGGGCAGGTTTCTGCCTCCTCCCCCTGACTCGAAACTACGGTCTGGTTCTGCTTCTGGTGGCGATCAGCGGCATGGGTATAGCCTGCTTCCATCCGGAGGGATTCAAAACCGCGCGTTTTTTTACCGGCCGGAGAATGGCGACCGGGATGTCAGTGTTCTCGGTTGGCGGGAATACGGGAATAGCGCTCGGCCCGATCCTTGCTCTATGCCTCATCCACTACAAGGGCTTTTCATCTCTCAGTTGGATGGCTGTTCTCCCCCTGCTTTTTGTGACTGCGATCATCCTGCTTCGCCGGGCCGTTGCCGTGCCCAACTCCGGGACGCACTCAGCTCTCAAGGCGAAAACCGCAAGCTCCAAAGCGGCCTACCGGGCGCTCTTTATTATCATATGCGCGATCATAATGAGGACTTGGATTATGTTCGGCCTGATGACGTATATTCCGTTTTATTACATAAATTACCTCAAAGGCAATCCAGTCTTTGCGGGAAAACTTGTCAGCCTTTTTCTAATCGGCGGAGCAGTGGGGACCCTTGCCGGATCTCCCCTGGCCGACAGGTGGGGCCACCGTTTCTGGCTGAGGTTTTCAATGTTGGGTTGCGCCCTGCTGTTTCCATTCATACTATGGCTGCAGGGGTTGGCCCTTTTTGCGATTGTTATTCTATTTGGACTAATCCTTATTTCCACTTTTTCCGTTACTGTTGTTATGGGACAGAACCTGTTTCCGCACAACCTGGGGGTCACATCGGGCCTGCTGGTCGGCTTCGCGATCGGAGCAGGAGGGATCGGCGTAACCATTCTGGGCGTCATAGCAGATCATTTCGGGGTCCCTGTGGCGATGAAGTGCATAGGTGTGCTTCCTGTTGCGGGATTCCTGCTGACCATGATCCTGCGTTATCCTGTCGCCGAACAGCTCAAAGCTAAGTGTCCAGCACTTAGCGATTAGCTGGTTCCCATCCGGAAAGGGTCCTTTTCCGCCCCCGGATCAGAGCCTGCCCCGGACTTGATCCGCGGTCCGGGGCGGGCTCCGGCGAGCGGCCGGACCGTAACCAAGATTTCGACGCTCCGCGAGGCGCGTCCTGGAACTGGAAAATGGCGCTCTTTATTAGATTGCTGATTTTGCTTTGGCTCGTCAACCTCGCTCCGCCTTTTCTTGCGCAGATATTTGAGTCCCAATGGAACTCCCCGATCGATGGCGGCCATTTATTCCTTGATGGCCGGCCGATGTTCGGAAAGCATAAGACCATCCGGGGCGTTCTGGCCGGCATCATCACCGGCGGCTTAATCGGCCCGGCTTTGGGTTTCCCTCTGTGGCTCGGCCTGGGGACCGGGTTTTTGAGTATGCTCGGAGACCTGCTTTCAAGCTTTCTCAAAAGACGTTTCTCCTTCACCAGCGGGGACACAGTCCCCGGACTCGATCAAATCCCAGAGGGCCTCCTGCCGTTTATACTGATCACACCTTATTATTCGCTCTCAGTCGGATACGTTTTCCTATTTGGAGTAGTATTCGGGCTTGGCGCCTATTTTGGATCCTTTTTTCTAAACCAGGTGCTTCTTAGCAAGCCTTTTGAGTCCTACCCACGGCGAATCCGAGCCCTGACCCGGTTTCGTGAACTCGTTTCGTGTAAGATAACCGCCAGCCCATTTCGTCAGATCCTGAATTTTGAAGATGCGGTTTACTATCACCTGTTCATGAAATCCGTATTCAAGGCGCTACGCATCTACGAACGCGGCAAAAAGAACGCTTTGGTTATCGAAAAGCGAGAGGTCTCATTTCACCTCAGCGACCTGCCGCCTGCCTTTGACGGCTACCGGGTCCTGTTTCTCTCCGACCTTCATCTCGACGGGCTCGATGGCCTGACAGAAAAAGTCATTCAAATAATCAGTCAAACTCCCGCCGATATGTGCATCCTTGGAGGCGACTTCAGGATGGAGACTTCCGGTCCATTTGAAGCCGCGCTTCGCCAGTTGCGCCTCCTTCTCCCCGAAATTCGCGCAAAAGACGGTATCTTCGGGGTGCTTGGAAATCACGACTGCCCTGAAATCCTGGACTCTCTTAAGGAACTGGGGGTTGCCTTTCTTGTAAACGACTCCCATGTGGTTGAACGCGGCGGGCAGTGCATATGGATCGTCGGCGCCGACGACTGCCACTATTTTAAGGCCCACGACCTGGAAAGCGCTTTTAGCGGATTGCCTCTGCGAGCTTTCTCAGTCCTGGTCTCTCACTCGAATGAAGTTTACAAAGAGGCGCTCAGATACAGACCGAATCTTTTTTTGTGCGGCCATACTCATGGTGGACAGATATTGATTCCTCCATTTGGTCCCATATTCACCCACAGTAAAGCCCCCAGGCGATTTTGCCAGGGGAAATGGGATTATGAAGGCATGCCGGGTTATACGAGCGCCGGGGCAGGGGTTTCAGGGGTGCCGGTGAGGTTTAACTCGAAGGGCGAGGTGACCGTGGTTACCCTCAGGAGGCCTCCCGCTCCCGCCCCTCGCATGCGATAGACCTATTTTGCGGTCGGCCTCCGCGCTACGCCTCAAACGCACCAAACTACGTCTTACGCTCCGTAAAGTTGTGGTGGACTCGCGCTTCACTTACGCCCGGCATTCCACTTACAGGTCTTCAAACGCACCACGTTTAATTCTGTGCGTTCTGCATGGCTGCGCGCACGGCCACCGTTCTTATCATGTCAGGCGCATTTTTTTTCGAGCAAGGTATTATATAAGTCTATCATACGAGGCCTCGGGCCTCGCCCATCGTACTGGTACCGGAGCAGCGAATGGCGCAGGCGACGCAATAGGCTGAATCCCCAAGTTTCAACGCTGCCTGCATCCCGGCATTTCCCGCACCGACCACCATAGCCACACCAACTTTCCCCTCCTGGAATTCGGTCAGCACGACAGAGGCTTTAAGAATCGGTGAGGCCGTACCGCTTCATGCGATTCCAAACGGTTACGCGGCTTATTCCTAAAATGTCCGCAGCCTTGGATTTGTTGCCCTTCGCCTGGGCAAGCGCATCAATAAGCTGCTTTTTCTTTGATTCTTCTCTGGAGAGATTCAGCGCCCTTGTACCGATGGAATCATCTTTCCATCTGAGGATGTCCGGCGGAAGATGGAGCGCCTGGATGTATCGCTCGTCGCAAGTTGCGAATATATAATCGAAAACACTCTTTAATTCACGTACATTGCCCGGCCAGGCATATTTCATGAGGATTTCCATCGTGCTGTTTGCGATGCCCTTTAAGGGTTTGCCGGTTTTGAGGCGTAGTTTGTTGAAGAAATGCTCCGCCAGAAGGGGAATATCCCCGGTCCTCTCTCGAAGCGGCGGAAGGTTTATGGGTATGACATTGATCCGGAAGTACAAGTCTTTCCTAAGACCGCCTTTTTCCAGGAGATCCAACAGGTGTCTGTTAGTGGCCGATATGATCCGCACGTCGACCGGAATTGGCCTCGAGTCGCCAACCCGTTCAATTACCTTCTCTTCCAGGACCCGGAGGAGCTTCATCTGCACAGAGGGAGTAAGGTCGCCAATTTCGTCGAGAAAAATATCCCCGCCTTGAGCCAGTTCAAACCTTCCGGGCTGGCTCTTGTACGCACCGGTATAGGCGCCTTTTACGTGCCCGAAAAGCTCATTTTCCAGAAGGGATTCTGTCAGTGCAGCGCAATTGATGCAGACAAGCGGCTCTTTATTGCGATCACCTAACTCGTGGATTGCCTTGGCGACTAATTCCTTTCCGGTCCCACTCTCGCCCAGGATAAGGACTGGGGCGTCAGAGCGGGCGGCATTCTCAATGACTTTGTAGACCTGCAACATAGCGGGTGAAGCGCTGATTATTCCGTGGAACGAGTCTTCAGACCGGAGGCACCGGCGAAATTCGTCAATTTGCTTGTCTTTCCGGATTATCTCCGTGATATCGGTAAGAATTTCGACTCCACCGATTATCTTGCCGCTGCTGTCACGAAGCGCAGACGCATTTTTCAATACCGGAACGAAGGATCCATCCTCTTTCATGATGGTGCACCGGCGCTGATCCAGATTTCCGGTCTTCAGCAATACGCACCATTGGTCCGCTCCCTGTTCGCGAGCCATGTTGAACAGATCGCAATTCAAGATGGAGCACTGTTGACCGACAAGTTCTTCTCGCGTATAGCCCGTAATGCTTTCCATCGCCTCGTTGGCGAAAACGATACAGCCGGTAGTATCGACAATCATGACCCCATCCTTGATGGTGCTCACGACCGTTTCCCAGTATTTCTCGATGTCTCCATGTGCAATTGTTGAATTTGGCATCTTCGCCCG
>CAVWTD010000021.1:0-12190 GCA_963757915.1 uncultured delta proteobacterium
ATGAAAATGAAGGCCCTCAAGTCTTTTGCAGTTTATCTCGTCAGCCTGGTCTTTGTCTTTACCTCCCTGGCGCTCCCCGTAAGGGCTGCCGAGGAGTTGAAACAGCCGGCGGACAGGGTCTTTGGCGACTGGCGGATCACACAGCTCAGCGCAGAACCTTCCACCCTGAATCCGATCACAGCGACCGACGCCTATGCGGGAGCCATCGACAGCTATATCTATGAATCGCTTCTGAAAAGAGACGAAAAGTCTCTGGAACCTGTGCCGGTTCTTGCCGAAAAATGGGAAATTTCGCCGAACCATCTCATGTACACTTTCCACCTGAAAAAGAACATAAAGTGGAGCGACGGGCATCCGTTCACGGCAAAAGATATTCTTTTTTCATTCGACCGCATACGAGACCCCAAGGTGGATGCCGCCCACCTGCGGAACTACTACCAGGACATTGAAAAAGTTGAGGCTCTGGACGACTATACGGTCCGCTTTCATTACAGGATACCTTATTTCCTGGCCCTTGAGTTCTGCGGAGGCATCCCGATAGTGCCTGCGCACCTTTTCAAAGAAGGAGAAGATTTCAATCAGCACCCGATCGGACGCAAACCGGTCGGCACCGGTCCATACAAGCTGCTCCACTGGGAGACGGGAAAAGAAATCGCCCTGGTTCGAAACGAGGACTACTGGGGTGAAAAACCGGCCATCGACCGGATCATTTACAAAGTCATCACGGATCAGGCCGTCGCCCTTCAGGTCTTGAAGCAGGGAGGCCTGGATGAGATGGACCTAAGGCCGATTCAATGGGAGAAGCAGACTCAGACCAAGCGATTCGAGGAGAACTTCCGAAAGCTTGCCTATTACAGCCCGAGCTATAGCTACATCGGGTGGAATGCTCGACGGCCGATTTTTTCGGATAAAAGAGTCCGGCGGGCGATGACCATGCTGGTTGACCGGGAACTGATCCTGAAAAAAATCCTCTTCGGGCTTGGGACAATCGTTAGCGGTCCTTTTTATGTAAACAGCCCCGAGTACGACAAGAACATAAAGCCTTATCCGTATGATCCGAAAGCTGCCCTGGCGCTGCTCAAATCTGCCGGATGGGATTACCGCCCGGGTGAGGAGGTTTTGCAAAAAGACGGAAAACCCTTCGAATTCGAATTCCTGCTCTCGTCAAGTTCCAAGTTCGGAGAGCAGATTGCGACCATGCTCCAGGAAAACCTGAAAGAGATCGGCATCACAATGTCGATCCGCAAGCTCGAGTGGGCGGTTTTCGTTCAGAGAATCGAGGAGCATAATTTCGACGCCTGTACGATGGGCTGGGCGCTCGGATGGGAGTCCGATCCCTATCAGATATGGCATTCTTCGCAGGCAGTGGAAAAAGGCTCAAATTTCGTGGGGTTCAAGGATGCGGAAGCGGACAAATTGATCGAGGAGGCGCGCAAGGAATTCGATCCGGAAAAAAGGCGCCGGATGTATTATCGCCTCCAGGAAATAATCCATGAGGAGCAGCCCTACACCTTTCTTTTTACGACCAAGGCGCTGGTGGCTGTCTCCAGGAGGTTCAAGAACGTGGAGGTTTACCCTATGGGGCTGGCAGCCGCTGTACTGGTGGGTGCCGAAAGAGGCACAGAAATACAGGGACTAATGAAACGACAAGCGCACTCGTGATGGATAATTTCCAAAAGTCTTCGAAAAACATGTTCGTGGCGCAGGGTCTGGACCGCGCTCACAATCGGCGCAAAGACCCGGACTGGATTGCCCGGCGGATGCACGACCCGGGATCGTTTTTCGTGGCTGTGTGGCAATCGAAAGTGCTCGTTGCCGAAGGCGAGGTCCCCGGGCCTGTTCTGCTCGAGTGGAAACAGTTGGAGGGGCACGCCGAAGGAGATTCCACTTTTTTCCTTGGCGAGAAGAACGGCCATTCTTATTTTGCTGTTGACTTAGATAAAGAAGCATCCGGCGCTTTTAGCCATGTGGGGCGGTTTCGGGATCTGCGAGCCGTTGCGCCTTTGCTTTCGCGAGATGACGGAGCGCTTCTGGCTTACGCCAAAACTCTGGCGTACTGGAATGAACGCAATCATTTTTGCGGCGCCTGCGGAGGCCGAAACGAAATCAGAGAAGGCGGGCACTGCCGCGCCTGCGTGAATCCGCAGTGCGGGGTTGTGCATTTCCCGCGCACTGACCCGGCCATAATCGTTCTGATAAAGTCTGGTGAAAAGTGCCTGCTCGGAAGGCAGAACATTTGGCCTGAGCGCATGTACTCCGTTTTGGCGGGATTCGTGGAGCCGGGCGAGAGCGCCGAAGGCGCCGTGGCGCGTGAGGTTTTTGAGGAGGTCGGGCTTCGTGTCAAAAACATCCGGTATCATTCCTCGCAGCCGTGGCCGTTTCCCTGCTCGCTGATGCTGGGATTTACGGCTGAAACCCAAGATCAGCGGATAAGGCTCGGAGATGAAGAACTGGAAGACGCACGCTGGTTTGGACGCCGCGAACTGCGTGAAGCCGTTGAAAACGGAGTAGTAAAGCTCTCCACGCCGATTTCGATTTCCTATCGCCTGATCGAGGACTGGTTTGACGCCGAAAGCCCGTTCTGTTTGCGTGACTTTGCGGGCCAGGGGTTTGCGATTCGAAAAGAACAATAGATAGGTCCATCCGGAAACTCAATTCCGGATGGAAAATAGATAAGGACTGCGTTGCCCTAGATGAAAGCATATCTGATCAAGAGGCTGCTCCAGATCATTCCGACCCTTCTGGGGATAACTTTTATAACGTTTGTCATTATCCAACTTGCGCCCGGAAATCCCGCGATGCTCAAACTGCAGATGGGCAAAGGGCAGGCGGAGCTTGGCAATAAGGCTTTTTCCGAGCAGATAATCAAGCAGACAAAAGAACTCTACGGGTTGGACAAGCCCCTGCCGGTGCAGTACATCCTGTGGGTAAAACGCATCTTTACCCTCGATTTCGGGTTTTCGTACAAAGACCACCGGAATGTGTGGGACAAGATTTCCGAACGGCTGCCGATAACGATTCAACTCAACATAATCTCGATCTTTCTGGTCTATCTGATCGCCATACCCTGCGGCATTTATTCCTCGACTCATGAGGGGTCGTTTACGGACAAGATATTGACCGTCGGATTCTTCTTCCTCTATTCGCTTCCGAGTTTCTGGGTCGCCATGCTGCTCATAATGCTCTTCGGAGGAGGGGATTTCTGGGACATTTTCCCGGTCTACGGCATATCGTCGATAGGCAGCGAGACGATGAGTCTGATGCCCTGGCTGATCGACCGGATGTGGCACCTGGTGCTTCCGGTTGCCTGTCTTACATACGGCGGACTGGCTTACCTTTCAAGACTGACGCGGGCGGCTATGCTCGAGGTCATCCGGGAAGACTACGTAAGGACGGCCAGGGCAAAAGGTCTGAGCGAACGTGTGGTGATCTTCAAACACGCCTTCCGCAATGCTCTGCTCCCGCTTATAACGCTTGCTTGCCTTTCTTTTGCCTTCCATGTTCGGCGGAAGCGTGATCATAGAAAGCATCTTCTCGGTCCCCGGAATGGGGCAGCTTGGGTTCGAGGCGGTCCTCAGCCGCGACTACCCCGTTATAATGGCGATTACCGCGATCTCGGCCTTTCTCACCCTGATCGGGCTGCTGATTTCCGATATTCTGTATGCGGCGCTGGATCCGCGTATCAAGCTGGAATAAATGAAGTGAAACTGGTTTGCAATAATGACTGATCCGGCAAAAACTCTGGATTTTCAAATTTTGGAAACACAATCAGAGGCAAAAGGGGAGGTCCCCAATACCTACTGGAAAATGGTCAGCTACCATTTCAAAAAGAGAAAGCTGGCCGTCCTTGGGTTGTGGATAACAATATTTCTGTTTTTTGTCGCCATTTTTGCGAATTTGCTCGCCAGCGACAAACCCATCTTGTTTTACCACCAGGGTAAAGTCTATTTTCCCGTCTTTTCAGGCGCGGAAAAGGTTGGTTCGTTTGTCTGGAAGGACCTGAAGAGAAAAGCTCCCTTCGTTTACCAGCACGTTGCCGGAAAAGAAGAGGCGATAGCCATATGGCCCGTGGTGAAATATTCACCGACTGAATACAACCTGCTGGAGTACCTGGCTCCCCCCGACTCCAGGCACTGGTTCGGCACCGATGACAGCGGCCGGGACGTGCTGAGCAGAATGATCCACGGCGCGCGCATTTCTCTTTCGGTGGGTTTCGTTGCCGTAGGAATAGCGATGATCATAGGGGTCCTGTTGGGGGCGCTTGCAGGCTACTTTGGCGGGTGGTCCGATATAGTTATAAGCCGTGCAATCGAGATCATGCTCACTATTCCCACATTTTTCCTGATTATCGCTATAATTGCATTCCTGCCGCCAAGCATATACAACATCATGGTTGTAATCGGCCTGACTGGATGGACCGGATTCGCGCGGTTCGTGCGCGCCGAATTCCTCAAGCTCAAGCAGCTCGACTTCATTACGGCGTTGCGCGCTCTTGGCGCTTCACACAGGCGTATAATCTTTCTACACATGCTTCCGAATGCGATGGCCCCGGTCCTGGTCTCAGCGGTCTTTGGCATTGCGGGGGCCATCCTTACCGAGTCGAGCTTGAGTTTTCTGGGGTTCGGCGTGCCGCCGCCGACTCCGAGCTGGGGCGAGATTCTTTCCCAGAGCCGTGACTATATTGAATTTGCATGGTGGCTGACCGTTTTCCCCGGGTTTGCGATATTCATGAGCATCACCGCCTACAACCTTGTCGGTGAAGGACTGCGGGACGCGATGGACCCGAAACTGTTCCGGTAACTGCCTGTCCGAAGCCGGATATCTGAGGGTGGAAATAACAGCCCTGATCCCCTACGAGTACGATTGTCAGCAAAGTTATCACATGTTGCAAGGAATCGTCACCCCGGCAGGAGGAAGAGAGAAAGGGAGCCGGGGTCCAGGTGCTGTTAACCAACTGAAAAGACGCTGGATTCCGGCCTTCGCCGGAATGACGGGCTGTAGGCCTCATAGATCGGAACTTAGTTGACACTGCACGAGTGGCTGATCTGAGAGAAGAGCAAATATGCTCCAGTTGCACATTGGAGACGAGAGCGGGATACTTACCGTTAGCAAGCTTAACCAGCAGGTAAAGGCGCTGCTGGAGGAGAGGTTCCCGTTTGTCTGGGTTAAAGGTGAGATCTCTAATTTTCGGGTCCCGGCTTCGGGACACTTTTATTTTACGCTCAAGGATGCGCAGAGCCAGATCAACGCGGTCTTTTTTCGAGCGCAGAACCGCTTCCTGCGGTTTGTTCCCGAATCGGGAATGCAGGTTATTTGCCAGGCCCGTCTGAGCGTCTATGAACCCAGGGGCGAATACCAGTTAATCGTGGAGGTCATGGAGCCGCTCGGGGTTGGGGACCTGCAGCTCGCTTTCGAGGCCCTGAAGAGGAAGCTTGAGGCCGAAGGTCTGTTCGACCCGGCCCGAAAGAAAGTCCTTCCGCTTTGCCCGCAGAATGTCTGCCTGATTACTTCAAAAAGCGGCGCTGCAATCATGGACATCCTCAAGGTGCTCCAGAGAAGCCCTTATCCTGTTTCGGTCACACTTTTCCCGGTGGCCGTGCAGGGGCCCGAGGCTCGGCTTGAAATTGCCGAAGCTATTGAATCGGCCAACATGCTCACCTGGCGCCATGAGTGGGATGTTGTGATTGTCGGGCGCGGAGGGGGAAGCATGGAAGACCTGTGGGCATTTAACGAGGAGGTTGTCGCGCGGGCGATTTCCGGGTCTTCGATTCCGGTAATTTCAGCGGTAGGCCATGAAATTGATTTTACAATAGCAGATATGGCTGCGGACCTCCGAATGCCCACACCGACCGGTGCGGCCGAGTGGGTGGTAAAGAGGCTCGAGCAGTTCCATCGCGACCTGCATGGCGGCAGGGATCGGTTGGTCCGGATCATAAAGGCAAGACTCGATAATCTGAGCTTGAGGCTCAAATACCTGGAGAGCCGGATAACGCATCCCAAAAGGCGCCTCGAGAATCTGAGGCTCACTCTCGATGATCGCCTGCAACGCCTGACTCTTGCCATCCGGAGAACGTCTTGAGAAGATGCGCGTTTCGTACAGCCATCTGGGCGGCAGGCTGCTGTATCTGAGTCCGGAGGCCAGCATCCGGAGAGGCCGAGCGGAGCTAAACCGCCTGTGCAAAGAGCTTACGCTCCATCATCACCGGATTTTAGACGGATACAGGCTCAGGTATGAGCATAACGTCTCGCGTCTGGGGGCGCTTAGTCCGCTTTCCGTTCTTTTGCGCGGGTATTCGATTACGTATAGAATCGCGGATGGCAAAGTGATCAGGAGCTATACGGAAACCGGGCCTGGAGATCGTGTTGTTATTAGGCTTGCCGACGGCCGGCTGAAGTGTATGGTCGATGAGGCCGAAAACGTTCAGACCGAATAGGAAGGGTGACCCCGTGGCTAAGAAAAAAAGCGATCTGTTTGAAGAGGCTCTGAAAAAGCTTCAGGATCTCGTGGAGAAGCTGGAGAAGGGGGACTTGCCCCTTGAAGAGGCAATGGAATGTTTCTCCGAGGGGATTCGAACTGCCCAGTTTTGCCACAAGAAACTCGAAGAGGCCGAAACCAAGGTACAGGTGCTCCTTAAAGACCAGCAGGGCGGGTGGGAATCAGCACCTTTCGAGGCTGTTCAGACGAACTCGGGACAGAAAGGGTAACTCTGGAACCTAGTGCATTGTCAACATTATGTATTTCGCATAATAGGTAAGGCGCCCCGCGAACGCGCGACGCGATTGATAGACCCTGCGTAGCGGGCCCTTCCTGCAGGAGCTTCGCGAAGTACCTCGCTGAGGGGTGCCTGCAATGCGACTAGTGGCATTGTCTTACTAAGTGTTGTATCAGGTAAGGACCTTCATCCCGTTATTACGAGCGCAGCCTGCTCCTGGAAGTGTGTATTCCGGCGAGGCCGGAATCCAGAGTCTTTTCAGCTGGTTAAAAGCACTCTGGACCCCGGCTCCCGGACTAGACACTTCCGGGACAAGCTTCGCCGGGGTGACGATTCCTTGCAACATGTGATAACTTTCTTGACAACGTACTAGGCGAGTTGCGCCGGAAATACGATTAACTACTTGTGACTGGAAGTTGCAGCTTGGCCATGTTAATATTATTTTTATATGCCTTAATCTTTCGGTTTTTTGCAAAGTTAACCCTTACTATAGGCTCCTATGGGTGAATTCGACCTGAAAACTTATTTAAGCCGGCGAAAGCAGCTTGTTGATGGAGCGCTGGAGAAGATTTTTCCAGTCGCCGCCGGGCTTCAAAAAAGAGTTATCGAAGCTGCCCGCTATAGCCTGTTTGCCGGGGGAAAGCGGCTGCGTCCGATCCTGTGTCTTGCATCGGCGGAAGTGGTAGGCGGCGATATTGAGCCGGTCCTTCCGGCTGCTTGCGCCCTTGAGATGATTCACACCTATTCTCTGATCCATGATGACCTGCCCGCCATGGACAATGACGATTTCAGGCGAGGGGTTCCCACCAATCACAAAGTGTTCGGGGAAGCGATCGCCATTTTGGCAGGAGACGCTCTTTTAACTGAAGCTTTTGAATATTTCGCCCTCAGCAGTGTGAGTCCGCAAAAAGTGACGGAAGTGATCCGGATTGCCGTCAAGGCTGCCGGCTACAGGGGAATGATAGGAGGACAGGTAATCGATCTGGAATGTGAAAACCGAAAGGTGGACCTCGCGACAGTTGAATACATGCACATTCATAAAACGGGAGCTTTGCTTTCGGCCTCACTGGAGATCGGGGCCGTTCTTGGCGGTGGGGAACAAGCGCAGACAAGTGCCCTAAAGAATTACGGCCATCACATCGGGCTTGCGTTTCAGATTACTGACGATCTTCTTGACGTTGAGGGAGACCCTGCACTGATGGGCAAGACACCGGGATCAGACGCCGCCAAAAACAAAATGACTTATCCCGCCCTGCTGGGCATTGCCCAATCCAAGGATGCAGCAAAGGAGCATGTGGAGAGTTCCTTGGAGGCGCTGGCGGGTTTCGACGTAAGGGCTGAACCGTTGAGGGCCATCGCCCGGTACTTGTTGGTGCGCAGAGCATAATTCGGATAAAATATCTTGACTTATATCCGGATTTTTCATTAATTGGTGGAGACTGATAAGGCAATAAATCTAATTAAAGGGGTTAAATTGAATAACAAAACGATGGGCAAAGGGAGCCTTTCCTGTATCGAATTCCCCCATCAGCTAAAAAGTCTATCTTCCCAGCAACTTTTCGATTTGGCTGAAGAAATACGTGCGCGAATCATAGGTACTGTTGCCGAAAACGGCGGGCACCTTGCTCCCTGTCTCGGTGTAGTGGAACTGACAATAGCTCTTCATTACGTATTCGATGCCGCGTACGACCGTTTCATATGGGACGTAGGCCATCAGGCTTATGCACACAAGCTTCTGACCGGGCGCCAAAAGGAGTTTGGTTCCCTGCGTCAGTACGGCGGAATAAGTGGTTTCCCAAAGCGCTCCGAGAGTAGGTATGACGCTTTCGGGACAGGCCACTCCAGCACTTCGATATCCGCCAGTTTGGGTATTTCGGTCGGCAATCATCTTAAGGGAAGCCAGGCTCGGACGATTGCCGTGATTGGTGACGGCAGCATGACCGGAGGAATGGCTTTCGAGGGACTCAATAACGCCGGGGACCTCGCCAGAAACCTTATTGTGGTCCTCAACGACAACGAGATGTCCATTTCTCCCAATGTTGGCGCTCTTTCTTCATTTCTGAGCCGCAAGCTTTCGGGAAAGACCCTGATGTATTTGAAGCGGGAAATGGAGGATGTCCTCAAATCGATCCCCGGAATCGGCCCGAATATCCTCCAGGTGTTGAGGCGCAGCGTGGATTCGCTGATCAGCTTCTTTACCCCGGGAATGCTGTTCCAGGCCCTCGAGTTTCAGTATATCGGCCCTATAAACGGGCATCGTCTCGACAGGTTGATAGACACATTCGAAATAGCGCGCAATGTGGACGGTCCTGTTCTGATTCATGTCCTGACCAAAAAAGGAAAGGGCTACGTGCCTGCTGAAAAGGACCCCACAAGCTTTCACGGGGTTGGGCCCTTTGATATAGCAACCGGCAGGAGCGTTAACTCCTCCGGCCTTTCCTATACCAAAATTTTCGGAAGGGCGATGAAGAAGCTGGCTGACACCAACCCCAAATTGATCGGCATTACGGCCGCCATGATCGAGGGTACTGGGCTCGACTGCTTCGCCAAGACCTTTCCCGACCGGTTTTTCGACGTCGGTATCGCAGAACAACATGCTGTAACCTTTGCGGCCGGTCTTGCCACGGAGGGTTTCAAGCCGGTGGTGGCCGTTTACTCAACTTTTCTCCAGCGAGCATATGACCAGATACTGCACGATGTCTGCCTTCAGAACCTTCCGGTGGTCTTTTCGATGGACCGCTCCGGGATAGTGGGCGAAGATGGGCCGACCCACCATGGTCTGTTCGACCTGTCGTATCTGCGCGCTATGCCTAATATGGTGGTGATGGCCCCAAAGGATGAAAACGAGCTTCAGCATATGTTGAAGACGGCGGTCGATCACGTCGGTCCGGCTGCCGTGCGCTATCCCAGAGGAAACGTGATCGGCGTAAAGCTCGATGACGAATTCAGGTCACTGGAGATCGGGAAGGGCGAACTGCTGCGGCCGGGGAAAGATTTGGCCATCGTGGCCATCGGTTCCACGGTGCAAAGTGCAATTGAAGCCGCTGAGCGGCTCGATTCGGAAGGGATCGAAGCAGCAGTCATAAATGCCCGGTTTGTAAAGCCTCTTGACCGCGAATTGATCATGACCTGGGCTAAAAAGACGGGCAGGGTTATTACTGTTGAAGAGAACGCACTGCAGGGTGGATTTGGAAGCGCGGTCCTGGAAATGTTCGAGGAAGAATCGTTTTTCCCGAAGGCATTAAAGCGTTTGGGCGTATCGGATTGTTTTGTTCCTCATGGAAGCCAGACCATATTGAGAAATCTCTGTGGAATCGACGCCGATGCCATTGAGAGTGCTGCCCTTAAATTGCTAGATTTCAGTCATGGCCAAGTCCTCCGAGCGATTGGACAAACTGCTCGTCGATAAAGGTTTTGCCCCTACTCGCGAACGCGCCCAGTCGCTTGTCCTGGCTGCAAAAGTCCTGGTGAACGGCCAAGTTCTGACCAAGGCCGGACAAAAAGTCCCCGAAGACTCAGAGATTTGCATTATCGCGGACGCAATCCCGTACGTAAGCCGGGGAGGTCTGAAGCTCGAACATGCGATCCATGCTTTTTCAATCGAGGTTTCCGGCCGGATTGCTATGGATGTCGGCTCTTCAACGGGAGGTTTTACTGATTGTCTGCTCTCATTTGGAGCACGCAGGGTCTATGCAGTTGATGTTGGATATGGCCAGCTGGCGCTCAAACTGAGGAACGACCCCCGTGTGATACCGCTTGAAAGGAAAAACATCCGGTACCTGCCTGCCGAACTCATACCTGAGCCTATTCAGATAGCCGTCATCGACACATCGTTCATCTCTCTCAAGCTGGTGATTCCATCTGTGCTCAATTTTCTTGAAGCCGGAGCGGTGCTCGTCGCACTCATAAAACCGCAGTTCGAAGCAGGCCGTGAGCAGGCATCGAAGGGCGCAGGAGTCATTCGGGACCCCCGCATACACGAGGAGGTGTGCGGTGCGCTGGCTGAATTTACAGCCGGGCTTGGATTTGAGGTGGTAGGAATAATTCCATACCCCATACTGGGGCCGAAGGGAAACCGGGAATTCCTGATGGCGGCGGTTGCACCCAAACATCGGTAAGAACGGCATGCGCATTCATCTGGTATTCGTCGGAAAGACGGCCTTCCGCGACATAGAGTCTGCCATAGGCCGTTACCTGGAAAGACTTCAGCATTACTGTCCGGTAGAGATTCACTACATAAAGGCAGAGAAGATCACCGCGGCGGTTGGGGACCGGTTCGTCCGCGAGCGTGAGAGCGAGCGCATTCTGAAATTGGCAGGACGCCAAGGACATCTGATCGTGTGGGACCAAAGAGGGCGCGATCTCGATTCCCCCGGGCTGTCAAAGCTGATGGAAAAACTTATGGCCTCGGCAATATCGGACCTCTGGATGGCAGTGGGCGGACCGGTCGGGCTATCCTGCCAATTGCTGAAAGGCGCCCACGACGTGCTTTCTTTGTCGAAGATGACCCTTCCCCACGACCTCGCCCGCCTGGTGCTCGTTGAGCAGCTCTATCGCGCTTTAACGATTATGAAAGGTGAGCCTTACAATAAGTAAGCCAAGGTGCGTATACGGCCAAAAGCAAGAGCTGAGACTACACTCGAAAGCCTTAGCTCCGTTTACACGCTAAACGGCGACAACTTCGGTGACCTCGGGGATTTCCTGCTTAATGATTCGTTCGATACCCGATTTCAAAGTCATCTGGCTCATCGGGCAGCCCCGGCAGGCCCCGGTCAGCCGCACTTTAACAATAGAACCATCTACTTCTATCAACTCAACGCTTCCGCCGTCTCTCTCCAGCATGGGTCTTATCTTGGCAAGCGCTTGCTCGACCTTCTCACGCATCTGTTCCCTCCGGTCAGGATGATTGTCAGCATTAAATCATGTGGGCGCAAGATAACATATTAAGGAAGAAGGGAAAACAAAATCCTGTCTATAAAGCGGCTGGTTTCCCCTGACTTATTCATTTTTGGGCCTGTCCGAATGCATCCCGCGAACGCCCCGTCTCGCGGGCGGGTAGGCGGGCTGTCGAGAATGAGCGGTCGCCTCCCGCGCTACGCGCTCACACATCGAGCAGGGTATTATATAAGTCTATCATACGACGAAGACTATTTTCGTAATGCAGCCTCTGGGAATGGAATTGAAATTTAGTATTGTTTTCAGTAGAATGCGAGACTGTTGTAAGAGATAGGTGTTTTGCAAACTCGTTGAGAGGTAGACCGTATGGCTGATTATCAACTTTTGGAGATCATTTCACCCGATCAGCTCAGCAGGTGTGTTGATAACCTGGCGAAGCGGATAAACCGTGACTATAGAGGCAAAAAGCTTGTCCTGATCGGTATTCTTAAGGGGGCCTTTATTTTTATGGCCGATCTGGCAAGGCGTCTCGATGTTCCGGTCAAATTGGACTTCGTGCGCCTGGCCAGCTACGGGGATAA
>CAVWTD010000022.1:0-8187 GCA_963757915.1 uncultured delta proteobacterium
ATTGTAGCGGCGAGTTTTTCGCCAATTTAGGGGCGGTAGCAATTTTCCCTTGAAATCAGGAGAACTCATGAAAGGCCGGAATTTTCCTGGAAGGTTCAAAAGCATTGTGGCAAGAGGCGGTATCATCGTCTTTTTCATTATGGCCTTTGAAGTGATGATCATGATCAGTCCATTTGCCTTTTTCTTCTACTCGGTTTTTAACCCCATACTGCACTGGCTCCAAGATTACAGCGCAACCAGGTGGCTCACCAGCTTCTTTCTGCCGCACATGATCCTGCCCCCGACCATGTTTCTGAGGGCAGTTCGGATTCTGGGGTCCGTCCTTTTCGTCATCGGCTGCCTGACTTTTTTCGTATGCGCTTTCCAGGTTTACTTCGGAAAGATATTCAAGTGGGGAGTGGCGAGCAAGGGTCTCTACGGCCTCATCCGGCATCCGCAGTACCTTGCCCTTGGACTGTGGGGAACCGGGATGAGCATTCTCTGGCCGAGGTTCCTGGTGCTGGTCTCTCTCTCCTTTATGTTCATTCTCTACTACTTCCTTGCCAGGGATGAAGAGCGAAGGATGCTCGGCCAATTCGGGGAGGGCTACAGCGAGTACATGAATCGCACCGGAATGTTCCTCCCAAGGCGAGTCGAAAATTTTATCTTGATCCCTTTTAGATCGTTGCAGCAAAACGTTCTGCGATATGCCTCCATATGTTTTTCCATAATCGTTATCGTCATCGGGTCAGGCTTTCTCCTCCGATTCATCACGCTCCACTCCATTGGATTGAGCACAGCGGAAAACATCACTGTTTTGCCTATTCTTCCGGAAGACACCGACATTGGCAAACGGGTGCTTGGAAAGATTACCGCAGAAAGCGGCGCAAAGCGGTTGGAGTTCATAGACTCTCGAAAGGATTACCTGGCTTATGTGATGCCAGGCGACTATGTCATGCAGGGAATGATAGCCGATACCGGTGGCGAGTTCCATTTGCACAAGGGACATAACACTTTCGCTCTGATAACCGATTGGGTCTTACATCCATTTGAGCACCTGAGACGATCTCCATCAGCACAGATGGCTAAGATGCATGGAGCCGATCCGGTTTTCGCCAGGAGGCATCATTGCCCGATGGGGATAGATGAGCCGAATCTAAGTTGCGAGAGCTGCCCGTACAGGCGCATAATCTTCATTGAAATAGATCATGAGGGGAGCTACCATATCTCAAGCCAGGCGCTGCTCTCATTTGATGTTTCGAGAGTTCCCGTTGGATTCATTGACATTAATACTTCGACTGGAGAGGTGGTCAGTGTGAAGATGGTTGGAAAAGGAACCGCTTGGAAGGATGTTCCTACCCCTGACATTTAGTAGTTGGAGATCAGGCATTAGAATGGGCGAAATAGTTTATTTCCCGATTGGAATCATCAGATCGCCCTTTAGAACGGTCGAAGGCACTCCCATTCAGCCCGTGGGTGCCAGAGGGGTGCGAGGCAGAATCGAACTCAGGGAGGAGTTCCTTGCCGGACTCAAGGATCTCGACGGCTTTTCCCATATCATTCTAATTTACCACTTCAGCCTCTCTCAAGGCTACGCTCTTGAAGTAAAACCTTTTCTCGATGACCAGCTTCATGGAGTATTTGCTACAAGGGCTCCTAAACGTCCAAACCCTATTGGAATTTCGGTTGTCAAGCTGGTTGGGATCGAAGGAATAATCCTTTACATCGAAGATGTGGATATTGTCGATGGAACGCCGCTTTTGGACATAAAACCCTACGTACCCCAATTCGATTCGAGAGAAACGGAACTGATCGGCTGGCTCTCAAACAGAGTTCAGGCAGTGGAGCAGTCCAAAGCAGATGAACGCTTCAAATGAGTTGCACACCTTTTGACAGTAAAAACCGTTGAAAGGGGGCATTCAAAAGCGCAGAACGGCTTTTACGGTATATCCATCTTGAGAATCCTTCACCGCTCTGTTTATTTCCGGCGCACGGTATTGCCTTATCAGCTTATCGAAGGGGAATTTCCCTTCCCTGTAACACCTGATCATATAAGGAATGAATTCTTGCGGGTCGCTGTCGCCCGCAATGCTGTAAAAGACCCTCTGATTTGGGCCCGGCGATTGGGGTGTGACCCGTTGGTGCGATTGCTCATGAGAAACGCCCAGCTTGGACATTTTTCCGAAAGGACCAAGAGATTTTATGGCCTGGTCGATCACCCGCGAGACGCCCGTTGTCTCGACCGCATGATCGACAGGCCCAACCAGTTTCCTCAGTCTCGGGCTGATTTCCTGCTCCAGGGCGTTTATTACGTGAGTTGCTCCAAGCTCTCCAGCCAGTTTCAGGCGCGAGGCTACGACATCGACGGCTACGATAGGCGCTGCGCCTGCCATGTGAGCCGCCATCAGCGCCGATAAGCCAACTGTTCCCGCGCCGAAAACCGCAAAAGACTCGCCCGGCCGAGGCTTGAGTTCGTTCAGCACAGTACCGGCCCCTGCCTGCACGCCACATCCAAGAGGTGCAAACAGGGCGAGTTCCTCATTATCCCCGGCATCCACAGGAACCAGACTGCGTTCGTGGGCCAGTGCGTGATACGCAAACGAGGACTGGCCGAAAAAGCAGCATCCTACTGCAGTCCCCCTTGTATCATGAATGGTTGAAGAGCCGTCGGGTCTTGTACTGCCAAAATTCAGTTCGTCGAAAGCCATGCAATGGGCTGGATGCCCGGCGGTACAACTGGAGCATTTCCCGCACGAAGCAAACGAAATAACGACCTTGTCGCCGGGGCGCACCCGAACGACTTCAGCGCCGGCGGCCTCAACGATGCCCGCGCCTTCATGACCGAACACGGCCGGAAACTCCAGGCCAAACGTTCCGTCCCGTGCGGCTATATCAGTATGGCAAATACCGCACGCTACAATGCGGATGAGCGTTTCATCCTGCCTGGGGCCGTCGAGATCGACATCCTTAAACGAGAATTTGGCGCCTGGGCGGGACGTCACGGCAGCACGGGAGCGGATAGTCATGGAGTATCATTCCTCGTATGATAGTCTTATACAATACCCTGCTCGAAAAAAAATGATTTGTGGAGCGCGTTTGCTAGCCTCCCTTTGCGACGTGCGAGCGCGCAGCGCGGAGGCCGACCGCTCATTCTCGACAGCCCGCCCACCCACCAGCGAGACGGGGCGGGGCGGGAGGCCTCATTATGAGGCGTCTTGCCTGTCGGCCCACCGCTGCGACACACGGACATAAAATTCTCACCGCAGAGGCGGGGCATAGTCCGGTCAGGGAGAAAAATATATTTTACCACAGAGAAGGGACGTAGCCCGGTTAAGAATAGAGCATAGAGAAAAGCTTTTTAGACAGTTATTCATGTCCCGCCCGGACATGAATAACTGTTACGAAAAGTTCTTTGGTGGGCTGCGCTTCGCTTAGCGCCACCCTACATACGCCTGGCACCCCACCTACAGGTTACGGGCCTTTTCATGGTTGCTGGGTGTCCCGGAGGGACATGAATAACTGTCTCGAAAATCTTGCCACATCTTCTCACAGTTGCTATTTATCCCTTTACCCGAATAGGATACTCCGGCCGGCAGGAGGTGTCGGTTCACCAGGGCTTTAATTAACCGCAGTCTTTCATGTCCCTGTGGGACACCCGAAACCATGAAAAGACCATCCGGTATTTTCGTAGTAGAGAAAGCCTGCGCTGAGCCTGCCGAAGGGCAGAACGCCCCGCGGAGCGTGGAGTACAATAATTTTGGCCCATTGGTTAAATTCTTCTTTTGTAAATTGCGGATAGCCCCATCATGATTTTTGCTAAAGCCTTTTCCAGAGCCAAATTTCGCGCCCTCTGCGTCTCTGCGGTGAGCGCTTAGAAGATTTCTTAATTTTTCTCAAAACCCGGAACCGAGGAGAGTCGATGCTGGAAAGATCAAGACTTACTCCGGAATACTTTAATAAGAGAGGCGCCGGTACTTTGCCCGGTTACCTCGGCATGGTCGTGACGGAGGTTGGGGATGGAGAGGTTAAGGCTGAAATTGTTATAACAGGTCACCATCTGGCGCCAAACGGGTTTCTCCACGCGGGAAGCATAATAACCTTAGCCGATACGGCATGCGCGATCGGGTGCTTTGCGCACCTGCCCGATGGCGCCGGCGGCTTTACCACTGCCGAGCTCAAGTCGAATTTTCTGAGCACGGCGCGCGAAGGCACGCTTCAGTGCAGCGCACAAGTGACTCATCTCGGGAAAAGCACCCAGGTGTGGGATGCGACTGTAGTTCACAAGGAAAGCGGCAGGACGATAGCCCTTTTTCGATGCACTCAATTCATTATGTATCCGAAATCTTAACTTTGACAAATGACGGAGTGGATGCGCATGAAGTTCGAAGGTACAGAGCGTTATTACCTTAGCCCTGAACTGGGCGAGATAGTAAATATTTCCATCTCGATGGAAAAACCGTTGCTTCTGATGGGTGAAGCAGGAACCGGGAAGACCCGGCTTGCCTTCGAAATCGCCCGCGCCTTTGGGATCAACATGGAAGAAGCCCGCTGCAAGTCCACATTCAAAGGGGAAGAACTCTGCTATGTTTATGATACTGTGCTGAGGCTCAACGATTCCCGGTTTGGAAGCGGAGAATCGGGCCGCAACGTTAACGATATCTGGGATTACCTTCGTTTTGGGCCGATAGGGAGAGCGTTTCTTGCCGAGGATAGAAGGGTGCTCCTGCTCGATGAGATCGATAAGACCGATTCGGATACTCAGGACAACCTGCTGGACGTCCTCGAGGATGGTTCCTTTATCATTCGGGAAATCAATCATAAAGTGACGGCGCGCAATAAGCCCATCATAATCATTACAAGCAACGCCAAACGAGAGCTGTCCGATCCCTTTCTGCGCCGCTGTTTCTGCCACTACATCCCCTTTCCTGGCCCCGAAGAGATCTCAATTATCGTGCGGCTGCATTTCCACGGCATCCCGGATAAACTCCTCGAAGCATGTCTTACGGAATTTTACCGCCTGCGGGAACAGGGGTTCGAAAAGCCGCCTGCCACAGCGGAACTGCTTGACTGGATCGGCGCCATGCGCTCCAGTGGTGCGAGCGGGCCCGGCGCCGGCAAGGCGGTCCGGCATATCGGAACTCTTCTCAAACGGTCCCAGGATTTGTTGAAATTCAAAGGAGTAAACCAGAAGAGTCAATTCCGATGATCTCATTCATCCAACAGTTGCGCGAAGCGGAAATCCCTGTAAGTGTCCAATATATTCTGGAGTTTTACCGGGGTCTCCAAAAGGGCCTGGCGCCTGACCTTGACCGGCTCTTCTTGCTGGCCCGCCTTGTTTTTGTCAAAAACGTCGAACACTATGACGCCTTCGAGCGGGTTTTCGCGCACTTCTTTCTTGGCAAAGGCTCATGGCAAATGCCCGACTGGGAAGAGGTGTTTGCGGGAAAGCCTTTCCAGGAGTGGCTGCGAGAGCAGCTCGAAAATGGGGCCATTTCTGCCGTGGAGCTGCGAACATACGGGATGGAGGAACTGCTGAGGCGGTTCTGGGAAACTCTTTTGGAGCAAACAGGCCCACACGATGGAGGTCATACCTGGATCGGGACCGGGGGACGGTCACCGTTCGGCCACTCGGGGCGTGCCGGTGGAGGAATGCGCGTCTATGGAAGGGGTCTTCATGGTACGGCTCAGAAGGTGATCGATAAAAGGAACTATGTCAACTATAGCGAGAAATCCCTTCTGGCCAGGGAAAATGTGAGACAAATTCTGGCTTCGCTTAAGAACCTGAAGCGTGCAGGGCCGGAAACCGAGCTGGATATCGACCAGACGATAGCCCGGACTGCAAAAAACGGAGGCGAAATCGAGCTGGTGTTTGTCAGGGAGTTTCGCGATCGCTTAAAGCTGACGGTCCTGCTGGATAATGGCGGCTATTCGATGATTCCCTACCTCGACCTTGTGAAGTCGGTGTTTGGAAAAATCCGAGACCACTTCAAGGACCTTAAGTACTATTATTTTCACAATTGCATTTACGGGGCCGTCTATCATGACCTGCCGCGCACGCGGGCGCTTCCGTGGGAAGCCTTTGTGGGCCAGGGGAGTGACACGCACCTTATAATAATTGGGGACGCCAATATGGCGCCATTCGAGTTGATGGCCTCCAACGGTTCCCTTTACATCCAGGGCTCTGATCGAAGACCCGGACGGGAATGGCTGAAAGAGCTCAGGGCGGCGTTTCCGGCAAGTGTGTGGCTCAATCCAATTCCAAAAGAGCGTTGGTCGGCGGAAAGCGTCACGATCGACCAGATTGCCGGCATTTTCCCGATGGAAGATCTGACCCTGGCCGGCATCAGGAACGCGGTTCAGATACTGGGCCGGGCAAGATAGCACGTGGAGGCTGGGTTGAGCTAAGGGAAATCCAATATGTTTTTTTGTCAGTGGGGTTTTAGTCTGAAATGGAAGAGATAGGAATTGAAATGAATCAATGGATAAGCTGCGCCCCGTTTGAGCGGCTTTTAAAAATGACCATTGTTGAGGCTTGTGATGGCAAGGCAACCCTGACTATGCCCTTTTTAACAGAATACGCCCAAGGTGCGGGACTGATGCACGGCGGGGCGCTGGTGAGCCTTGCCGACACGGCGGTCGCCATGGCGATCAAGAGCATACTAGCGCCTCAGTCGCACTTTGCTACCACTGAACTTGAATCGCGATTTCTTCTCCCGGTGAAAAAAGGCATTGTGACGGCGAAGGCGGAGGTAGTCAGCCGGGAGGGAAGGCGTCTCAAGGGTAAAGCTACTGTTTACGACGAAGAGGGAAGACCGGTCATGGAGTTTTGCTCCACCTTCAAGGTTTCAAAAGATACTAAAATCAAATAAAGGCAGTTAGTTGCAAATCATAGCATGTCGCTGTGGTCAGGATAGGTGGAGCGTTCAGCGAAGCGCAAGATCACGCTTGGCCCCACTTGAGCTTTGATCTCAAAATCTGGAAGTGATCGACGCCCGGGGCCTTTATGATGCGCAGGGGAGTGGCTGCCGCCGTAACAACCAACTGGTCGAGATCCTGGATCAGGCATCCTATCTGTCCGTCGCAGGTCAGGGTTACGTCCGTTGCGGGTTCGGCAATTTCCACTGTGATTGTCACATTAGCCGGGAGGACGATCGGCCGATTGGTGAGTGTGAAAGGGCAAATCGGAGTCATGATAATGACCTGGGCGGTCGGGAAAATGATGGGCCCCCCTGCGGAGATGTTGTAAGCGGTCGATCCCGTGGGGGTGCAGATAATGAGGCCGTCACCACGGTAGTGAGTGAGAAAATGCCCGTCGATAGTTGCGTGCAGGTCGATTATTCGGGCGAGCGCCCCTTTGTTTATAACGGCATCATTGAGGACTCGGTGGTTGAAAATCTCTCTGCCCTCACGCCTTACCGATACCCGCAGGATCATTCGTTCCTCGATCTCGAAATCCCCCGAGAGGATTTTTTCCAGTTCCGCAAAACAGTTGTCGGCGCTTATCTCCGTAAGAAAACCTAGGCCTCCCAAATTGATGCCGATTATCGGAATGGATCTTCGCTCTATAAAACGCGCAACACTCAAAAAGGTCCCGTCTCCGCCGATCACCACAACCGTTTCGACTGTATCGGGGATATCGATTTTTTGATAGACGCGGCTGACTCCTGAATTATCGATATTCTCTTTAAGAAAAACTTCTATGTTGCGTTTCTCGAACCATTCTTTGAGTTGCTGGCCAAGCCGGGCGGCTTCAGGGCGCATGCGTTTATAAATTATTGCGACATGGTGCATTTGGGTCCTCCAAATAACTAACGCTGCAGCCTGGGTGGTCCGATAAGATTAAAAGAATTGTAAAAATCCGCCGACTACTCTAACTTGCGTCGGCAGGACCGGGTAAGATGCCTATAGGTCCTATTTATGGGCGAGTCAAGTGATTTGCCGCGCGGTTTGGATGGAGGATGGTTTAGCTGAGTGGCTCTTTCCGGCTCGCTGAGGGGGTAAATGAATTTCGAGCAAATACCTGTAATCCCTTTACAGACGATCCTGGTGGTCGATGACGAGCCGGGGGTATGCGAAATTATTTCGGATGCTCTGAGCGGTCAGGGTCACAGGGTTGAGAGCGCCGGTGATGGCGTCGAGGCTGTCGAAAAGATCAAGAGAAGCAAATTCACTATCGTTGTTACGGATATGGAAATGCCTCGAATGGAC
>CAVWTD010000023.1:0-35233 GCA_963757915.1 uncultured delta proteobacterium
TGGACGGTGATGCGGACACGGAAGTGGACCTTGCCTCCTACGCCTACCAAATATGGAAGAACGCTATTGATAAAAATCCCACGTTGGAGAAGGCAATATCGAGACTCCCTAATGTGGTCTACTCGACCAAAGCCCATTCCCCATCAGGTGCGCAACCCACAGGAGTTCTTGTCCATGTCCGCACCGCGAGCGGCAATGACTCCCTTGCTTGGATAGATGAGCATGGCAAAAGCTTTACCGAATCGCAATTTACTATTCTCAGGGCGGCTGAATGCGCTCCACAAACGCCCGCAGTCCCCAAGCAAAGCAACCATCATGAACTTGTCCGCAAAGGAGTCGAATTAATAGCAACCGAGGAAAAGACCATCGGCGGGCAATTGGGCCGGCCATCCGGAGCACGCTTTCGTACTTATGAGCGCCTGAAACGATATGCTGACCGGTTAAAAGAGACGCCATCCGAAAATCAGGCGCTGCTTCGCGCCATTGAAGACATTTATGCTTACCCACTGCGCCAAGTTGCTATCGACATTCTTAATCGGCAGCTTCGCAGCGGCATTGACGACGAAGAACTGGCCGGCCGGGTAATCGAATTGCGCGAAGAGGGGCGTCTTTGTATCATACATGAAGAAGAGGAATCCCAGGAGCCGCGCATTATTTGCTCGCTGGGGCTGGCTGGAGGAGGTGAGGGGGAGCATTAAATGTCGCTGAGCATTCCGCGCGTCCGACATTATCTACGCCAGTTTGACCTGGAGAAATTATTCGTAGAAGAACTGGGGTGGGACCGTTACTTAGCTTCCTTTTCCGTCCAGGTTGACGGCCGTTCGTACCTACTCCGGGCTATCGCTGAAAAACGCGGTGTCCATATTCTTATATGCGAGCCTGGGGACACAGGCGGGATTCCAGACTATGGCACACGCCGCAAGATCGAAAAACAGGTCACAAAAACCGCATACGAGCACCTTATCATCTACATCGATGAACGCAAAACCCGGCAAATCTGGCAATGGGTCTCGCGTCAGCCAGGTCAGCCGGCAGGCTACAGAGAACATCATTATCATCCTGAGCATCATCAGGGCGATTCACTTATCCAGAAATTTCAAACCATAACTTTTCAATTGAGCGAGGACGAAGGGATTACTCTTACGGATGCAGCCTTCCGTTTGCGGGATGCTTTTGACCGCGACAGAGTTACCAAGAAGTTCTATGAGCATTTTAAAACAGAGCACGCATCATTTCTTCGGTTCATCAAGGGGATCATCGAACAGGGCGACCGGGAGTGGTACGCATCCCTTATGCTAAACCGCCTCATGTTCGTGTATTTCATCCAGCGCAAGGGGTTTCTGGATGGTGATCCCGACTATCTGAAAAACCGCCTTAAAATGGTCAGGGAACGCAAAGGGAAAGACAAGTTCCTGACCTTCTATCGGTATTTTCTGCTGCGCCTGTTTCACGAAGGCTTTTGTCAACAACCGCCTCAACGCGCTCCTGATCTGGAGGAACTCCTGGGAAAAGTCCCTTACCTAAACGGGGGCCTCTTCGAACTGCACGAGCTGGAGGCCAAATACACCGATTTGGATATCCCCGATGAGGCTTTCGAACGGTTGTTCGCCTTTTTCGGTCAGTACGAATGGCACCTGGATTCGCGGCCTCTCAGAAACGACCGTGAAATAAACCCCGATGTGCTCGGCTATATTTTCGAAAAATACATCAATCAGAAGCAGATGGGGGCCTACTACACCAAGGAGGACATCACCGAATACATTTCCAAAAACACTATAATTCCCCACCTTTTCGATGCGGCCCGAAAGAAATGCGCCATCGCTTTTCAACCTGAATCGATCCTCTGGCGGCTTTTGCAGATCGATCCTGACCGGTACATTTACCCGGCGGTACGTAAAGGGGTAATCGATGAGCGCGGCGATGCAATCCCTTTGCCGGAGGAAATCGCGAAAGGGATCGAAGATGTCAGCCAACGCAACGGATGGAATAGTGCCGCCTCGGCCGAATTTGCTCTCCCGACGGAAACATGGCGGGAACACGTAGCCAGGCGGCAACGCTGCCTGGATGTGCGAGAGAAACTCCTTTCGGGCCAAATTCATGAAATCAATGATTTCATCACCTATAACCTAAACATCCGCCAGTTTGCCGAGGACGTCGTTTCGAATTGCGAAGGCCCGGAGCTTCTGCGCGCATTCTACCAGGCCGTTAATAATGTCACCATTCTTGATCCGACATGCGGTTCAGGGGCTTTTCTGTTCGCTGCCGCCAACATTCTGGAGCCGCTCTACGAGGCGTGCCTTGAGCGGATGCATGGTTTTGTGGACGATCTAGACCGCTCAGGCGAACGCCACCGGCCTGAGAAGTTTTCGGATTTTCGCCAGACTCTGGCGGAAATCGATAGGCACCCTAACCGCCTCTATTTCATCTTTAAATCCATCATCCTTAAGAACCTCTTTGGTGTCGATATTATGGAAGAGGCCGTGGAGATTTGTAAGCTGCGGCTTTTCCTCAAGCTGGTGGCCCAGGTTGAAAAAGTGAAGGATTTGGAGCCTTTACCGGATATCGACTTCAATATCCGAGCTGGGAATACGCTTGTGGGGTTCACTACCGTGGCTGAGATAAGGCGCGCTGCGGAGCTGGAGACCCCTAAAGTGCAAGGGTCCGCATCGAAACAGATACTGATGGTTTCCGGTCAGGCTGAGAAAGCAATAAAGGGAATCGAGGAGGAAGCTAAAATAGTACAGAGGGCATTTCGGGAATTTCACGAAATGCAGTCAGTGTACGGAATGGCTGCACGCGAATTTGCCGCTGCAAAGAGGGAGTTGCATGATCGACTGGAAGAATTAACCCAGGAACTCAATTCCTATCTCGCCCGAGAATATCACATCGACCCCGGCAATAGACAGGCATATGATAAATGGCGCGCAAGTCACCAGCCCTTCCACTGGTTTGCGGAATTCTATGATATCATGCACCAGGGTGGATTCGATGTGGTTATTGGGAATCCCCCTTACGTAGAGTTGAGAGCCATCACCGATTATCACATCACGGGGTATGAGTGCCATAGGGCAGGTAACCTCTACGCTTTGGTAATTGAACGATGTTCGAGGATAGGTAATCATTCAGGCCGTCAAGGGTTCATCGTACCCGTTTCATCGATTTCGACTGACCGATACGA
This sequence comes from uncultured delta proteobacterium, assembly GCA_963757915.1. Taxonomy (GTDB): domain Bacteria; phylum Desulfobacterota; class Syntrophobacteria; order Syntrophobacterales; family Syntrophobacteraceae; genus SbD1. The sequence continues at coordinate 3,179 of CAVWTD010000023.1, forward strand.
CTCTCTACAGCGGCTTCTTACATCTCGGACTCTTTGGTACAGCTCCTTTGATGATCGCCCCTCACGCCTTTTTGAAGGGCTGGAGCACGTTCGATTGACTATCCATCTTATAGGAGAAAAGTGCAATAAATCGCAATTATCATCTACACGGTATAACAAGTGGAACTCAACTGAAAGAGCAACGCTATTCGATAGATTAAATTATGCAGACTCTTGGAGTTCGATCATAAATAACTCACTTCCAAAAATGACTTCTAAACGCGAAACTGCAATTATAAAGAAGCTAACCTCTCAGCGTTGTAATCTTGAAAGGTTCTATAGAAATCGTGGCTCACATGGAATCTTTTATTCAAGAAAAGTTGGCTACTTTTTGCAAGCGCTTGATTTTGAACCACGAGTTTTGAACGGTCGAGGGGATCGCCGACCCCCTTCAGAGTTTAAACGGTTGAGGTTCGATAATGACATATACGCTAAACTTGCTTTATGCTGCCTAAATTCAAATCTATTCTATTGGTTTATCACAATTTTCTCAGATTGCCGCCATGTAAATAGACGTGAGGTGGACTCCTTCCCGATCGATTTAGCGGCTCTCTCCAAAAGCAGGTTTGGAAGTCAGCTTGAGTTACTTTGTAAGAAATTAATGACAAATCTGACAGAGAACTCAGTCGAAAAACGGATGAGCTTCTCGCACGATACGCTGATTGTCCAGTGCATCATACCGAAAATGTCGAAAGATATAATTGATCAAATAGACTATGTTCTTGGTGAACACTATGGGTTCTCAATGGCTGAGCTCGATTTTATCATCAATTACGATTTCAAATATCGAATGGGCTACGAGGATAGTGGCTAAAGAGATTTCACCGATTCTTCAGCAAACCGGTTGTCTTGATGATTTCATAGTTGTCTTCCAAGACAGGTGGATTTAGGAAAAGGCCTGTGACGTCACTGGAACTTAAACAGTTAATTGCCGATATCCAACGGCATCAGAGCGAATTGGATAATGTGGAGGTAAAAACCGCTCGCGGCGGCACTCCTAAGCGGCTCTATGAAGCATTGTCAGCATTTGCTAATCGACCAGGCGGCGGAGTTATCCTGTTCGGCCTGAGCGAATCGAGCGACTTTTCTGTTGTTGGGGTGGGTGACGCGCACCGATTGCAGGAGGAAATCACACATATTGCTTCATCAGAAATGGAGCCTGCATTGAGGCCTCAATTCTTTGTCGATGAAATCGATGGCGAGACCGTCGTAGCGGCTGAAGTCGATGAGGTCCCGGCCTCCCAGAAGCCATGCTATTACAAGCCAAACGGGTTGCCCAAAGGGGCTTATATCCGCGTAGGGAATACAAACCGCAAGATGACCGAGTATGAAGTTTTTGGTTATCTGAGCGGCCGCGGCCAGCCGACCTACGATGAAGAGATTGTCGCAGAGGCGACGCTGAACGATCTTAAGGACGGATTGATAGACGATTATCTGGCAAGGCTCCGCAAAACACGCCCCCGTGCGGACTTCCTCAATCTGCCCAGGGAGGAAGTCCTGGCCCGCCTGCGTGTCATCAGGTACGATGGGGAAGCAATGCACCCTACCATTTCCGGGCTTCTGATGTTCGGCAAATACCCCCAGGAATTCTTTCCCCAGTTAATGATCACCTTCGTTCAATACTACGGAACCATTGAGGAGGAAAAGGCTCCCACGGGCGCCCGATTCGTGGATAATCGGCGTTTCGAAGGCCCTATTCCCGAGATGGTGGAAGAGGCCGAAAGATACGTACTGGCTGCCATGCGCAAGGCGTCCCTGATTGTCGGGCTTTTGAGGCGCGAAGTCCCCGAGTATCCGCAGGAGGCTTTCCGTGAGGCTGTCGCAAATGCTATCGCCCACCGCGATTACAGTCCATACGTCAGGGGAAGCTATATCCAGATACGTATGTTTGCCGACCGGCTGGAAGTCCAAAGCCCAGGCGGTCTTTTCGGCAATGTATCCATTGACAACCTCGAAGAGGAACATTCCACCAGGAACGCGAGACTGATGCGCATGATGGAAGACGTGCACATTGTCGAGAATCGCGGCAGCGGGATCAAGTCCATGCTCCAGTCCATGCGCGACGCCAATCTTGAACCTCCCCGATTCTATGACAAACGTGCTTCATTCCGAGTGCAGTTTCACAATCATACGCTGTTGAACCCCGATGCAATCATTTGGTTAAATCAGTTCGCCGGTTTCCCACTTACCGATAGGCAGCGCCTGACTTTGGTCTTCCTTCGCCAGCATGGGGAGATCGACAACAGCAACTATAGGCGGCTAAACCGAGTGGATGTGATGACAGCCGGTCATGAGTTACGAAGCTTGGTCGAAGTTGGGCTTGTCGAGCAGCGTGGTTTTGGCCGGTGGACGTCCTACAGATTGAAGGTCCCAGACGAAAAGCCGCTGGAATCCGCCGTCCAACATGAGGAAGAGCGAATTTTGGGGTTCGTGCGCAAACATGGTTCCATCAACAATGCAGAATGCATGGAACTGCTGGGAATTAAACAGCGACGTGCCCAGTACTTACTCCGGACCATGGTCAACAAAGGGGCGCTCACTCCTAAAGGAGAGCGTCGCTGGACCAGATATTGGCTTTCCTGATCTGTTTTGATTCTATCAACAATCTATCAACAATCTATCAACAATTTGTTTATAGAGACACGCATGTTGCCCGCAGTTTGTTCAGCGGGATGAGCTACTGGAGATTCGAGCACATCTGGAACAGCAGGCAATGAAAACCTCTCTGCTCGACTCATCGATGGTGAATGTCATGCGAATCGAAAAAGGGACGAGTCGAGATGCGGCTCATTTGATTAACCCCGCCACCCCACCCTGCCCACCCGCTGTTACTGAAAAGCTTCAAAAAAAGGAGATACTGCGGCTCTGGGCAGTTGGGAATCTTGGCATCCTTGAAAAACCTCTGCTTGCTTTCTTCTGCTCATCCAGATGCCCAGGGCAGGTGATTCTTCGGATATATGACCTCGCTCGCAGACTGCGGGACGCAGGCATAGCGGTCATAAGCGGCTTTCATTCGGCTATGGAGAAAGAGTGCCTCTACCTGCTTCTTCGCGGCGATCAGCCCGTCGTGATTTGTCCGGGGCGGGGTATTGATGGCATGCGCCTGCCGGTGGCATGGCGAAAAGAAATATCCGGAAACCGCCTGCTGTTGCTATCCCCTTTTGAACCCAGGCTGCGCAGGCCGACACAGGCGTTGACTGAGATTCGGAACAGGTTCGTTGCTGCCATCGCTGACTCCATTCTGGTGGCCCATGCTCATCCGGGAAGCAAGACGGAGCGGCTCTGCCTGGAATTGCTTGAGACAGGGGAAAGCCTCTACTCGCTTGGCATGACGGAAAACAACGGCCTGATCGAAAAGGGAGCTATCGGTATCGGGGTCGATGAGTTGCCGGATTTCTTCTCTCAATGTTCGAGGAATGCTCAGCCGACTTTGTAACCCATTCAGTGCCCGTGAAAACCTGCGAAAAGAGATACCCGGCAAAGCCTGGAAATTGGCTGTTTGGGCTTAAGGCCGGCCCGGTTTTTATTTCCCCACTTATATTTTCGTTTTCATTGCCTTTTCTCCGGTTGCCGCTTTTGCGAACCAACTCGTTTTATGGTATAATATTAATATAAATTGTGGATTGAGGAATTCGGGAATTGAGGAATTTCACTGCTCCCTTCTCACCGTTCCATGCTCATTCCTTACTTCTCCCTTCTCGCTCTTTGAAAACCAAATAAATGTGTTGCTCATGTCCATTCACCCCGCTGCGCTCCTCCATCCGTGGCAAAAAGGTGCTGAGGAATTTCACTGTTCACTGAGCCACCTGTATTTCGCCTGAATTTGCAGGAAACTCTCAGTCGTCCCTGATCCCCGCCGCCTTCGTGGTCTTCTCTTCTTCGTGGTGAAATGTGCGATTGTCGTTTCCTTGGCATTATCAACCCCGCTGCGCTCCTCCATCAGTGGCAAAAAGGGGTTGAGGGATTTCACTGCTCACAGTTCACTGTTCACTGAGTCACCTGTATTTCGCCTGAATTTGCAGGAAACTCTCAGTCGTCCCTGATCCGTACCGCCTTCGTGGTCTTCTCTTCTTCGTGGTGAAATGACTAATTGTCGTTCCCCTGGCATCATCCGTGTCCATCCGCGGTAATCGCTTTTCTCTGCGTCCTCAGCGGTGGATCTTTCGTTGTGCTCCTCCATCCGCCCCGCTGCGCTCCTCCATCAGTGGCAAAAAGGGGTTGAGGGATTTCACTGCTCACTGTTCACATGCCCATCTGTGCCCATCTGCGTCCATCTGCGGTTGAATCCCTTCTGTAAGTTTTCGATTTCTCTGCGTCTCTGCGGTGAATTGCTTTTCATCTTTTGTTACAATAGATTTTTCCGTCTTTCGAACCGGATTTCATAAATGAAATACGCCGCTCTGGTCAGCCTCGGATGCGCTAAAAACCTCGTTGACAGCGAGAATATGGCGAAGCAACTGCTCGACATGGGCTGGCAGATGACCCAGGTCCTCCCCGAGGCCGAACTCATCGTGGTTAACACGTGCGGGTTCTTGGAGAGCGCCGTGCAGGAAGCAATAGAAGCGATCCTTGAGGCGGCGCAACACAAGGTGTCCGGGAAGTGCAGCATGCTGATCGCCGCCGGATGCATGGTCCAGAGGTATGGGAAAAAGCTCTTGAGAGAACTCCCGGAAGTTGACCTCTTTTTGGGGACCTCCCATTACCACGCGCTGGAAGCCGCTGTGGAATCGAAGCTCGCCGGAAACCCCAGGCGGCTCTGGATCGGAAGGCCGGCGGCCGTGCCCGGCAGTGAAGCCGGCTGGGCAATATCGACCGGGTCTCATTCGGCATACCTGAAAATTGCCGAGGGGTGCGGCAATTCATGCTCTTTCTGCATTATTCCCAATCTGCGGGGGCCGCTCAGGAGCAGGAGTGAAGCGGACATTCTTGCCGAAGCGGCGCGGCTCGCATCTTCCGGTATAAAAGAAATCAACCTGATTGCCCAGGATACCACGGCGTTCGGGCTTGACCGAAACGACACTGAAGCCCTGCCGAGGCTTTTGGAAAAGCTCGATGAGACGCCGGGCCTGGAATGGATACGGCTGCTCTACTCATATCCCGACCGCATTACCGGACGGCTGCTCTATGCCATGGCAAATTCACGCAAAGCCGTGCCTTACCTGGACATCCCCATCCAGCACTGTGCGCCGGCAATCCTCAAGGCCATGGGCCGTCCGCCCGAGAGTCCTGAAAGGGTTATCGACAAAATCCGCTCTGCCCTCCCGGGGGTTGCATTGCGCACTTCGATCATGGTGGGCTTTCCGGGTGAGACCGGAGCGGAGTTCAAGTCGCTGCTCGCGTTCATGGAACGAGTCGAGTTCGACCATGCGGGAGTTTTTGTCTATTCGCCCGAAGCCGGGACAAGGGCCGCGCGTCTCCCCGGCAGGCCTGACAAAAAGAGAGTTGAAAGCAGGCGCGCCGCCCTGCTCGAAGTCCAAAGGGAGATTTCCAGGCGAAAACTTGAGCTCCTGGTTGGACGGAACCTTCCGGTCCTGATCGAAGGCCCGCACCCCGAAACCGATCTGCTCCTTGCGGGACGTCTGCCCACCCAGGCGCCGGAGGTGGACGGGGGCGTTATAGTAACAGCGGGTTATGCGAAAGCGGGGGAAATCTGCAGGGTACAGATCACCGCTGCGCATGATTATGACCTGGAAGGGATTATTCGATAAACGTCTTCAGGCATGCCTGCCTGTTCGGGTTTTTCAGCTTGCGAAGGGCCTTTTTCTCGATCTGTCGGATCCGTTCCTTGGAGACATTGAAAATCTTGCCTATTTTCTCCAGGGTCTCAGCCGGATGGCCATCGAGGCCGAACCTAAGCCGCAGGATTTTTTCCTCTCTGGGCTGCAGGGTCGAGAGCAGGGTGCGCGTGGCCTCGGCCAACTCCTTGTCCGAGCACTCTTCGACCGGGGACAGCGCCCTTTCGTCTTCGATAAAGTCTCCCAGCCTCTGTTCGTCCTCCCCTATGGGAGTCTCCAGGGAGATAGGCTGAGCGGCCAACGTCAGGACCATCTGCACCTTTTCGACCGGCAGCTTCGAACGTTCCGCAATTTCAGCGGGCATCGGTTCGCGCCCCAGTTCCTTTAGCAGTTCGTAGTAGACCTTGAAGAAAAGGTTCTTCAACTCGATGAAATGCACCGGCAGGCGGATTGTCCTCGTTTTGTCGTAGATTCCGCGAATGATACTCTGCCGGACCCACCATGTAGCATATGTGCTGAACCGGTTTCCCTTGGTGTGGTCGAACCGGCCGACCGCTTTGAGCAGACCGAGGTTTCCCTCCTGAATCAGGTCATCGAAAGTCATGCCCCGGCCCCTATACCGCTTGGCTATGCTCAGGACCAGTCTGAGGTTAGCCCTGACCATCTCCTGCTTGGCCGTGTCCACAGCCCTCATGATTGCACAAACCCTGGCCAGTGAGGTCGAGAAGAGCGGATTTTCAGGGTGCTCGTCGGCGGCTCGCTCCAGCGTGCGCATAACGACCTTAAGTACTTTATCCCTTACGCCGGGGAAAGTTTTCTCGTGCTCCAGGAGCTTTTTGACCTTTTCGTTAAGCTCAGCCATTATCTTGTCATCAGGCGCATGTTTCCAGACGATCTGCACCAGTTCGTCCTGTCCATCCCTGATTATCTGAGCAAGCTCGGTTTCGCGCTCCTGGGTGAGCAAAGGATAGCTGGACACTTCCTTGAGATAACATGTGATGTGGTCTTCTTCAAAATCTTCTATAGGCACCGTAGCAGCTTCAGCCTCTACCGGCGCTTCTTCTTCGGGTTCCGCTTCGGAGAACTCAGCAATACCGGCCTCTTCGCCGGAATCGGCGCGGTCAATCTGCTCCAGATCCAAATCAGGGTTGTGAAACCTGCCCTCTATGACTTGCCCTTTGAGCAGGCTTTCAAAATCATCCTCCGGACCGGGTTTCTTAAAGTAATAATCAAAAGGCAGGCACTTTTCAGAGCCACCAAAAGCTTTCATGTTATTCTCCTTTGCGGCAGCCGCGTTAAGAACTGCTGGCATCTGCCGCCCCCCCAGCTATACGAAGCTCATCCGCCATTGCGAGATTACACCACTGCACGGATGACTTCAATAGCAAATAAATTAAGATATTTTGAGTGCTTAGTCAATAGTTAGTAGTTGGTGCTTGAAGATGGGACGTCATGGTCCCCAGGAAATGTAAATCGTGATTGAAAAAATCGTCAGGCTAGATATGTATTTCAACAATATCGCCATCGTGCAGCACATAATCCCGCTGGACCATTTGCCCGTCGAATACCGAGCCGCCCCACACCTTTGCGAACTTGAGCCTGGCTACGAAATCCTTATGGATTTCTGCGGCAAGCTCTTCAAGGGTGCTGTCTTCAGGGAGTACGAATGGAGACGTTAGATCAGGCTCCTTGCCGGGTGATTTGGTATAGACGCGGATAACAGCCGCCATTTCATAGATTTTGCTGAGAAACTCCGACAGATTGTATCCGGCCAGGATCGAGATGGGGATCGAGGGCAGCGGCAATTCGCAAAGCTCCAGAAATACGCGGTAATCCTCTTCGTCCGATTCATTATCGACCTTGTTTACCAGCAGCAGGACCTTCTTTATGAACGGGGCCTTCTTCAAGTCCGCCGCAATAGGTGTTCCGGGCGGATATATTCTCAGGCCGTTCAGAAAAGCTATGGCGTCTTCCATCTGCTGGAGCGGATCGCCCCGAATATCAACAACCACCACTATTATGTCTGTGCGCCTGAGAAGGTCCGTCAGTCCAGGGTCGATGAATTCCGTGGGAACAGCCGGGGTATCGATGAGCTGGAATTGAATATTTTCAAAATTGGCCATTCCCGGAGTGGGCTTCCAGGTGGTATGGGGAAAGTCCGCCACCTCGGGTTTGGCGTTTGTCAAAGCGGCTACAATAGAGGATTTCCCAACATTGGGGACCCCTACAATGATGACCTGGGCTGCCCCTTCCCTTTCGATGCTGTAGGCTGTGACCCCTTTTGCCGAACCTTTCTTCTGCTGGGCATCGGATTTATGCTTTGCTATGCGTTTGCGCAGATCGGCCCTGAGCTTATCGGTGCCCTTGTGCTTGGGCATAATCGTAAGCATCTCTTCCAGGGCTTCTATTTTCTCCTCCGCAGTTTTTCCTTCCCTGTAGCGCTTTTCAGCTTCAAAATAAGGGGGAGGCAGATTGGCCGGCATGTCCCTTTCCCTTTATTTATCTCCCGGTTGAAATGAATCAGAAATTCAAAGGAATCCGATGCTTATCGATTATCCGCTTTGAAAGTCCGGTATTAGGGCTTGAATTCGGAAGCAAATTAGATATAGACTCACCCCTCGCTGCGAATTTCAATTCATTCCGTTTGAGGAGAACCGAAATTGCTTTGCAAAAAGTGCAACAAAGAGCTTGAAATAGTAAAAGCCTGACGCAGGGCTTACCTGCGCTGCCGTGAATGCGGCGCAACATATAACATACTGGATTTTCGTGAGGAACTCACGGACGAACTGGAAAAGACTCTCTCTTTTTGCCGAGTGGACCAGCTCTGAAGTTCCGTTCACCACGGATAAACAGAAGTACGGATTAGAAACCAATCCCTAATTCGGCTGTTTATCAGTGGGTTGACCCGAGTTTGTCGCGGATCAGTTTTTCGGCAAGATGGAGAGCATCCTTGAGCTTATCGGGTCTGTTGCCTCCAGCCTGAGCCATATCGGGCCGTCCACCGCCGGAGCCGCCCACTTCCTTGACGATCTCTTGTATGAGATTTCCGGCGTGTAACCTGGCAGTCAGTTCCTGGGTCACCCCGGCCAGCAGGAAGACCTTTCCCTCCGAGACAGCTCCTAGAACGGCTATTCCTTTAGTAAACTTCTCCTTGAACTTATCATTTATCTCCCGAAGGATCTTCGGATTATCAGCTTGGATTTGAGTAACCAGGACTTTCACACCGGCTATTTCTTCGGTCTGATCGAAAAGATCAGCCGAGCGCCTGCCGGCAGCGGAGGCCTTAAAAGCTTCGAGTTCTTTTTCCATTTGCCGCTGTTGGGCAAGTATCTTTGTCGATGCGTTCGGCCACTTCCCAAGGGGCAGCCTTGAGCGCTTCTGCGGCGTGATTCAGGACTTGCCTGTGCCGGTTTATGTATTCGAGTGCGTGCCGGCCGGCAAGGGCCTCTATTCTGCGGACTCCGGCTGCGATGCCGGTTTCCTGGATGATTAAAAAAACCCCGAGTTCACCTGTCCAGTGCGTGTGCGTACCGCCGCAAAGTTCGCGACTGAAGCCCTGAATTTCAACCAGCCGGACGCGGTCGCCGTATTTTTCTTCAAAAAGCGCCATAGCCCCGGTTTTCAGGGCTTCCTCCAGTTCCATTACCCGAACGCTGAGCTGCTGGTTTCGACGGATTTCATCATTTACCAGCCGTTCGATCCGAGCCTGTTCTTCGGGGGTCACTGCGGCGAAATGGGTGAAGTCGAACCGGAGGCGGTCCGGCGCGACGAGCGATCCGGCCTGCTTTGCGTGATCTCCGAGCACATTGCGCAGGACCCTGTGCAGGATATGTGTAGCCGTGTGGTGGATTTCGGTGTCCTTGCGCAACTGGGCGTCAACTGCCAGATGAACCGTATCGCCGACGTGGAAAGTTCCGGATTCGACCTTGCCCATATGAACGTTCAGGTTTCCGGGCAGCTTCACGGTATCGGAAACGACGATTTTTCCAGACGCCCCGGTAATCACCCCCGTGTCGCCCACCTGCCCGCCTGCGGCGCCGTAAAAGGGGGTGACGGCAGTAATCAGCTCCACAGCCATTTCTTCGGAGGCCGAGCCGATTTCTTCGCCGCCGCTGATCATCGCGATAATCTCGGAATCCGCCTGCGTAGTTTCATAGCCGAGAAACGTAGTCGTGAGGCCTCTTGTACAAATCTGCCGGTAGACTTCAGGGATTTGGCGCTCGCCGCTCCCTTTCCAGGCGGCTCTGGACAGGTCACGCTGCTTTTCCATGAGACTATGGAAACCGGCCTCGTCCACTTGAAAACCGAGTTCCCTGGACATATCGGTAACAATGTCGATAGGAAAACCGTATGTATCGTAAAGCTTAAAGATGAGCGCTCCAGGGATCGTTTGGGCTTTTTCGTCTGTAAGACGCCTTATTTCGGTTTGCAGGAGCCTCAGTCCGTTATCCAGGGTTTCATTGAAGCGTTCTTCTTCGTTCTGGATGACACGGGTTATGAAGCTGCGGTTTTCCAGCAATTCGGGGTATGCGTCCTGCATAGATTCAATGACCGATACGGCGACCTCGGACATAAACGGCCTGTCGATCCCGAGAAATCGCCCGTGCCTCAAGGCGCGCCGAATTACGCGCCTTAACACATAGCCCCGCCCTTCGTTGCTTGGCAGAGCGCCGTCTCCGATCAGAAAGGCCGCTGCGCGGCTGTGATCGGCTATGACCTTGACTGAGAACGTCCTTTTCCGCCGAGGACCCAAATTTGTATCCGGTAAGTTGCTCGATCTTCGCCATCATTGGGACAAAAAGGTCCGTATCGTAATTTGACGGCACCTTCTGGATTACTGCGGCTATTCTCTCAAGTCCCATTCCGGTGTCGATGCTGGGTTTGGGCAGAGGCACGAGTACGCCGTCCTGAGAGCGGTTAAACTGCATGAACACAAGGTTCCACAGTTCCAGATACCGGTCGCAGTCACATCCAGGCTTGCAGTCCGGCCGGCCGCATCCTATGCCCGGCCCCTGGTCGATGAGGATCTCCGAGCATGGCCCGCAGGGACCGGTATCGCCCATGGCCCAGAAATTATCTTTTGTCGAAAATGCGAGAATTCGTTCGTCAGGAAGATATCGGGCCCAGAACCTGCGGGCTTCTTCGTCCGCCCCCAGGTTCATTTCCCGGTCGCCTTCGTGGATCGTGGCATAGAGCTTATCTTTGGGCAGGCCCATATCCCTGGTCAGAAACTCCCATGCGAATCTGATCGCATCCTCTTTGAAATAATCGCCGAAGGAAAAATTCCCGAGCATTTCGAAAAAAGTATGGTGCCGCGCCGTGCGGCCGACGTTTTCGAGGTCGTTGTGCTTACCGCCCGCGCGCATGCATTTCTGGCTGGTAGTTGCACGGGAATATGGCCGCTTTTCCTCGCCCAGGAAAGTCCTCTTGAACTGCACCATGCCAGCGTTGGTAAAAAGAAGGGTGGGGTCGTCGTGAGGAATTACCGAAGAGCTTTTTACAATCGCATGTCCACGCTCATTGAAAAACTCCAGGAATGCCTTTCGAATCTCGCCGGCTTTCATCAATACAATCTCCTGACTTTCTAAGGTATCTTTAATTATACCAAAGGAGGGAGGGCCCTTACGGATGCCGGAAGACGGAAAACGGATGGCGGAAGTACAATTGACCTGTTTTTTCCGTTCTCTGTCCTCTGCTCTCCGACTTCCGTCAGTCAGCCGCCACGAGTGCAGCGCCGGCAACCGGTTTGAGATTGCTGGCCTGGCGAATTTTCGCATCGATGTCGGAGATCAGCTCGGGATGATCTCTCAGAAAATTCTTCGCGTTTTCCCTTCCCTGTCCCAGTCTTTCTCCATTATAGGAATACCACGTGCCGGACTTCTCTATAAGATTTGACTCCACCCCCAGGTCCAGAATTTCGCCCTCCTTGGATATGCCGCGTCCGTAAATGATATCGAATTCGACCTCCTTGAACGGGGGCGCTATCTTGTTCTTTACGACTTTCACCTTGGTCCGGTTACCGATAATTTCCTGACCTTCCTTGATCGGGCCGACCCGGCGGATGTCGAACCTCATGGTGGCGTAGAACTTGAGCGCGTTTCCTCCCGTCGTGGTCTCGGGCGAACCGTACATAACTCCTATTTTCATTCGGATCTGGTTAGTGAAAATGACGCAGGTCTTCGACTTGCTGATAGCGGATACCAGTTTGCGAAGCGCCTGGCTCATGAGCCGCGCCTGGAGTCCGACATGCGGATCGCCCATCTCGCCTTCGATCTCGGCTTTCGGGACAAGCGCCGCAACCGAATCGATCACTATGACGTCGATGGCGTTGCTTCGGACCAGCACTTCGGCGATCTCCAGGGCCTGTTCGCCATAGTCGGGCTGACTGATCAGGAGGTCTTCCACTACGACCCCAAGTTTTCGGGCATATTGAATGTCCAGGGCGTGTTCGGCGTCTATAAAGGCTGCCAGACCCCCGAGCTTCTGTCCCTCGGCGATCATGTGCAGCGCCAAAGTGGTTTTTCCGGAAGACTCGGGACCGAATATCTCGATAATGCGGCCCCGCGCGACCCCGCCGATCCCCAGCGCGATATCCAGCGCCAAAGAGCCGCTCGATATGACGGCCACTTCCACGGTGGCGCCTTCCCCGAGGCGCATGATAGCGCCCTTGCCGCACATTCGTTCTATCTGAGAAACCGCTGTATCGATAGCTCTTTGCCGGTCGTCGTTAAGTCCCATGAATCGGACCTCCTTATTTAGTAAATTCACATGGAATATGATTTATTCGTCCGCTAGGGCGGGGCCTCCGGAGAAAGGCGCTTTAATCAAAGGAGTATATCGCGCGCCATCCGGCCTTAATTCGCTTTTATACAGTACAACTTCAGCAGCGTCAAAGGGTTCGGCCGTAAAGTCCAAATGCGCGAGAAGAATCTGCTGGAGTGCCTGAAGCCCCCGCCTGCCCCTGACGCGGCCAAGGGTGAGGTGAGGTTTGAACGGGCGGTCTTCCGGCTTGAAACCCAAGGGGACCAACGCTGTTTCTACACTGCCGCACAAGTTCGGCAAGCGGGCCGATTTGCCCTCGGAGCCCGACCCAGATCACTCGAGGCGATTTGATCGTGGGAAAGGCGCCGCATCCCGCCGGTTCAATGCGAATCGGCCCGATCTGCGAGGCTATCCGGGCAAGCGCGGACTTTATCCCTTCAATCGACTCCGGCGCCACATTTCCCAGGAATTTGAGCGTGAGGTGAATCCCTTCGGTCCTCACCCATCCAACCTGGGCATCGCTTTTCCTTAACTCCTGGACCAGCGTCTCGATCTGCCGGCGGACCGGATCGGACAGGTCGATTGCAATAAAGCTGCGGATGGATAATTCCATGAATTCACCTTTTTCAGGCATCACCCACTTGAACCGGTATCCTCGATTCACATGGCACACCGGTCTGGCACAGCCCGCATCCATAGCCGTCAAAGCCATAGTGCGACTTTACATGGTTGGCCGCATCAATTTTAACATGAGAAAGGCATTTGAGTTTATCATGGCCGTTCGTTGAGACAGCCTGAACAGGGCAGCGTTCAATGCATTTCCCGCATGCACCGCTTGAATAGAAAAGGCAATATTCATGGTGATCGCTGTACGGCCGAGGAGTGGGAGGAACCCTGATCCGCGCCGCCACCGAACCAAGGCGCATGGCCTTACCCCTGGCGGTAATCAGTCCATCGCACAGCCCGAAAGTGCCAAGTCCCGATGCGTACGCAGCATGACGCTCAGACCATGTTGAGGCAAAAGTAAACCGCTCCGATTGTTCTATCTTCCAGTTTGGGAGAAGGACGGGGGCAACTGCTTCGTGGCCCTCTCTCATGAGATTTTCCACCAGGTGTTTCCTGACTTTGACGTTGAACTCTTCACCAAAAATCCTGGCCCTGGCCCAACTCTCTGACGGATAGATATCCTGCCCGCGATTTTCTTTCCTGGTGACATCGGTTTGAGGAAGGACCCAGCTTATGACGGATATCTCTTCCGCTCCAACCTTCAGGTTCGGGAAAGCCAGCGCAAATACTTCCTCCGGCGTCCAGTGGAACGCGCCGACATAGGCCTTATAATCCTGGTAGAGTCGATCGTCGCCTGATGAAAAGCCGACGAGAGGACTGTCAAATGCCCTGTCATTTGCCGGATTTTTGAGGCTGTTTTCCGGAGAGGTTTCTACGAACTCCTTAACTACCGACTCGATCCAGTCTGCGGATTTGCGTGATTGCCTCATATATCGGCCTTCTGGTAGGATTTTTTTGTCAATCGCACGTGAGTGCCACATCCCCCGCCAATAGTTTCCACAGCATCACCAGGGCCGCCTGGGTCGCGCTTTCCTGGATTTGTTCGCGTGTTCCGCCCAAGCAGTATTTCTCGACTTTTTTTTGGCTGGGAGTAACGCAGGCGATAAAGACAGTCCCGATGGGTTTTTCGGAGGTGCCCCCGGTTGGGCCGGCAATACCGGTTATCCCGACGGAGACCTCCGCTGAGGCGCTTTTGCGAGCGCTCCCTCGGCCATTGCGAGCGCCACCTGCCCGCTTACAGCGCCGTGGCCGCGCAGTAGTTCTTCAGATACGCCCAGAATCTCGGTTTTCGAACGATTGCTATAGGTGACAAAGGCCCGGTCCAGGTAGTCCGAGGCGCCGGGAACAGCCGTTATTTTTCTCGACACGAGCCCGCCCGTGCAAGATTCGGCAATAGCCAGCCTCCAGCCTCGCTCGCGCAGGTAGCGTCCGATCACCTTTTCGAGGCAGTCGTCGTTATGGCCACTTATGTGGCTGGCGCCGATCAAAGCAATGATCTTCTCCTCCGCGTTCTTCACAAGGGTGCGGCACTCTTCTTCGTTTGGCGCGGCCGCAAATATGGACACCCAGTTTTCCCGCCCCTGGGGATAATAACCGATGTCCACGCCCTCACGGCTGGGGTCGAAGGACCGAAGCTTCTTATTCACCTGGGCTTCCAAAAGGTCCTGGATCCGGACGATGTGTTTGAGGTACGTGCATCTGCTGGGAAACCGGGTTTCGAGATCGGGGATCACATTTTCTGCCATCAGGTGTTTCATTTCATTGGGTACACCGGGGAGGAAGTAACACGGGATATCGTTGTGAAGCACAAAGAACCCGGCCATATCGAGTCCGATCTTTATCGCCCCTTCGGGCAGTTCGGCCAGCCTTTCCAACTCCCTCGACCACTCCATCCCCCATTCGGAGAGGCGGCCCTTAAGCCAGGCTGCGTAGTCGCGATTGCAAACAAGGGGTCTTCCGAAGGCCTTGGAAACGGCGGAGCATGTCCTGTCGTCGTCGGTTGGGCCGAGGCCCCCGGTTGCAATGATAAAATGAGACCTCTTCAGGCATTGGCCAAGATATTCGACGATATCATCCTCGATGTCCCCGACTGTAATCATCCTGTCGAGGAGAAAACCACGGGCGCGCAGCTCGATGGCAATATAGTGGGCGTTTTCGTTCGATATATCTCCGAGCAGAATTTCATCGCCGATTGTAAGCAGGGTCCCGGTCACATGAGAAGGCTTATCGGACATATCCTAATCCTCCGTATATAACTTCCATCACGCAAATAGCTTAACCCGACCGTCGCGCGGGCTATCGGCGCATTGCGCGCGGGATGCCTTGATGCGCAACCCGCTTCCCCAGCTCAGCCGTGTTAATCTCCGCATTCACTCACTTGAATCTAAGCATCGGAGACGTCCGTGGGGAAAACGGGAAATCATTTTGCGCTTTCGATGTATCCGCCTGTAAACATCGGGCAGGGGGGTCCCCGTTTCCTCGGCAATCCGCCTGCATTCCTCGTATTCCGGGATCAGCCGCTCACTGCCGTTCGGGAGCAGTGAACGCTTACTTTGCACGGGCCGAAAACCGTTGAAACCATCTTCTCTTCGCGCGGAAGCTCGATCCTTCTGACCTCCAGCACCCGAATCCCGAGCGTGGTGGTCTCCGAGAGGATGATCTCGGCCGCCGCCGTTTCCATCGAGGGTTCCACGAGCGCCCGGAGCAAAACGCCGGGCCGGTTCTTTTTCATCTGGACGGGAACGAGGCTTACGTCCAGAGCGCCCAGCGCAAAAAGCTTTCCGGATACATAATTATAAAATTCCGGGTTCATGTCATCAATGTTTGTTTCGATCACGAGAAGGTCGCGCACGGAAGGGCGGCTTCTCCTGCCCCAGCCAGACGCGCAAAAGGTTCGGCGGATCGCTCTGCGGGATCGGCCCCGACGCCGTAGCCGGTGGAGATGAGCGTCATGGGAGGGATCGGACCGTAGGATTGAGCCAGGGTCGCGAGAATGGCCGCGCCGGTCGGGGTGACAAGCTCGCGCTCGACGGGCGATCCGTAGACGGGAACGCCCGAGAGAAGAATCGAAGTTGCCGGGGCCGGGCAGCGGAATGGTCCCATGTTGCGTTTTGACAAATCCCCTGCCCAGGGGGAGCGGAGAGGCGTAAATTTTTTCTATTTTGAGGTATTCCAGGCAGAATACGACGCCGGCTATGTCGAGGATGGAATCGACCGCACCGACTTCATGAAAATGGACATTATGCGATGGGACCCCATGGACCCGCCCTTCGGCATCGGCAAGACGTTCGAAAATGGCCAGGCTCTTTTCACGGACCCCGGGATCGAGGCCGCTTTCGTTGAAAAGGGCCTGAATGTCCGAAAACCTGCGATGAGGCTGCCCGCCGGCGGAAATTAGCGACGCGCATCCCCTCGATTGCCCCCCGGCGTTCCCTCCGTGTCTCGATTGACCAGTCTTTAAGAGGCAGCTGTTTCATCTCCTGCGGTGAGCGCCTCCACGGGAACTCCGAGGTCTATCAGCGCCCCGAGCGCCATATCCCCGCTCACGCCTGAGAAACAGTCGAAATAGGCGATATTCATGCCGTTAGCCTTTGGGTTTGGGAAGTTGCAGCCGGTCCTTATTGAACTCAAGGGGAATTCTAATTTCCCTGGGGCAGGTTCAAAGGAAATCAAATCGGGCTGAAGATTTTCAACTGAGACGAAGCGGACCGCAAGGACGATAGCGGTTGATCTCACAAGATGAGCGCATGAGCATTTGAATCGTTCCCGATTAACGACAAACGCAGTGAGTCTCGCGGGCGCTGTAAGTTGATGATTTATTTTCAGACTTCGCCAGGACAGATTCACCGAACCTCTTGACTGTTGAGTCCGGGGACGCTAAAGTAGTCAGTCTGACTGGGAATTTCCTTCCCTCATGGAGGGATGGCCGAGTGGTTTAAGGCGGCGGTCTTGAAAACCGTTGTTCCGTTAGCAGCGGGACCGTGGGTTCGAATCCTACTCCCTCCGCCAGCGAAAATATTCAGGAGAGATGGCCGAGTCGGCTGAAGGCGCTCGCCTGCTAAGCGAGTGTAGGGTGTAAAGCTCTACCGAGGGTTCGAATCCCTCTCTCTCCGCCACCAGACAACAAAAAGCCCGAGTCCGGCAAGCCGGATCTCGGGCTTTTTTCGTAAGACCAATTCGAGCGTGAGGCCAAAAATGAGGCCAGTTTATTTTTATAGCCGGGGGAAAGAATCGAATCCCCATTACATTATAATGACGGAGTAAGGCTTTGCTGACGCCTGCACGACATGTGTAACAGGAGACGTGGGAGCTGAACCCGCGTAGGCATAAACCCAGAGCTAAAGTTGAAGGGTTCTGGAACTGAATTGGAACCGCCCATCGGCGGTGTTGGTGCACCAGGCAGAGATTTTTCTTTCAAAGGAAAATAGCACCGACAGTGCATGTATACTCGGGAGATTTTCTGCCGGGGAGATACCATTCCAACTCAAATCCGAACAGTTTCTCGATCAGAGAATCCACATTCACTCCGAGTGCCTCCAGGCTGTAAATTTTACGGTCAGGCTTTTTGCAAGGTACGTTCAATTTTGCAGCGCAGACTTTGCATGCCCGGCATGAGCCCGAACCTGCGACCTTACCTCCCCTTGTTTTGAGACTTCTCAATTCCTTATCCATCAAGGATTTGAGCACCGAGTTGCCAGCCCTTATTCTGCTGTATAAGGCGATAGGGCAAACTGTTCGAGGTTGAGTCTGTAACAGATTACTCGAACAGTTGAGGTCGATTCTAAAAAGGCGGAATACTTCGGGCTAAAATGGAGGGCAGGAAAATTTATTGCCATAATTTCGGCATCCAGATTTGCAAAGAGAGGAAAAAGCGCTCGGGTCTGTTTCAATCTTGCAACTTGGTACGGGAAAGCAATAAACTTTTCAATTCGCAAATTGCGAGATGCCGTTTTATGGAAAAGTTGCTCCCTGGCGATACTAAGTTCAGTTATAGAGATATAATGGTTTCTTATCGGATACCCCATCTTCAGGCCCATTGCATTCAAGTTGTTTGAAAACTTCTCTGTTAGTATCCAAATCAAAAACCCACGGAATCGCATTACCCTTAAATTTTAATTTCCATCGGAAGTGCATTATTCGTTTGGTATCATCGACAGCTGGACGCAGTCTCTCATGCCAAGCCTTAAATATTCGCTTAGCGTGCTCCTTTTGTTGCTACAGTAAATTCATCATCATATAGAATAGAGCAGCAAATTGAGCTATCAGAAAAAGTAATTGAACACTCCTCTATCTCAATGGTTTTCGCACCACTTTTTAGTCTTCCGCTGCGGAGTTCTGTCATTCTGGGTGTCCCCACTCCTGCAATTCATCACATAATACCAATAGAAAGGACAGGGTATTCGCGGAGAGGTGGTATATTTTCGGAGTGGTGTGAGAAGCTATTGCATGGAGTATTTCACTTCTAATGGTAAATTGCCTGGCATCTTCTCCGCTGAGTTGCTGCGAATGTCAGTAGACAAATCTGACTCAATGAAGAAGGTTAACGATTTCAAGAGCAGAAGGCTGCTGACTATCCCGTGATCGAACATTTCCCACGATTTGGAAAACTTGGTGTGGTACTTGGTTCTTACACGAGTTGCCCATTTCTGTATCTCAAATTTCTTTCCAGTAGAATCTGAAGCTTTCTTTTTAGTAGAATCTGAGGTTGCCTTTACACAAACGGTCGAACTTATCAGGTTAAGCATGACACGGACTAAATGATCGTGTTGAGTCTGAAACGTAAAACTGGATCTTGAAAAGCCAATCTTGCCAAATTCGTTGAGCATTGTTGCGAGCCGATCATTTATTTTCTCTACCTTCTCCAGTGGATACCCAAGGTCATGTGTTAATGCAATGATGGCCCACATGGCACTAAGTTCAGCAGTAGAAATATAAAGCGAGTCGAATACACGATCCTGGGTGGATCGAATGAGGCATCTGCATGTTTAGCATCTTTTGTTGGAATGTGCTCACCAGCAACGCTAAAGGAGAAAGTGGACCCGAACTTCGCAAGTATGTGTTGGCCAATTAGCCATACCTTAATGGGATGTGTAACATGATCGCGGTAATACTTGTCGGTTCCATATAATATGGATTCGAAAATCAGAAAACTGTTTGAAATAGCCAAACAATTCCTCTATCCCATAAACACTGTTTATTGCTGCGGTCTCTGCCCCATCAGTGTCCATGGTTGTTTTCTTCTTAT
The DNA here is from genome assembly GCA_963757915.1 of uncultured delta proteobacterium. Lineage (GTDB taxonomy): Bacteria > Desulfobacterota > Syntrophobacteria > Syntrophobacterales > Syntrophobacteraceae > SbD1. The sequence goes on from CAVWTD010000023.1 coordinate 22,526, forward strand.
CTTTTGAAAAGTACTCACGCTCACGCTTATCGTTAATCTTTAGAAAATGAATCGCGTCAACAAGCAACGCTTTCCAGATCGTTTGTAACCGATCTAGGTCTTTTAAAGTTTTTTCAAAATCGTTCTGGAAGAAACCTTTTATTATCTCAGCGGTATTCTTGGATAAGAATGGTACGGGCCACGCTTTTACGTCACAAATTAGCAATGAATACAGCGGCTCTTTTGTTGGATCTGCTTTTTCAGCATGATCTTCAATAAGTACAAATTTTTTCATATTCGACCTATTATAGGTAGAGCAGCTGGGCTTATAAGTCTCACCGGGGGGAAGACTTGTTTTAAGTGCTTGCAGCTCTGTCAATGAAGCGCCGTAACCAAGTATCTCCTGCAAGGTATTTTTTCGAATTGCCGAGTGAGAAATGCTCATGCTGTTGGTCTTTGAATGCCTCACACGGTAAAACCTTGCCATCGGATCGAATTATTAACTTACTTTCACCTGCGTTGCAATGCATCGGTTGTCCAATCACCCCTCCAAAAGGCACACCAAGCGAAGATGGTATTCACTCAATCGCCCGCAGCCAGTAAGGTGAATGTTCTGCTGAGTCTCTCGTGCTCATCCCCTCGGAGTAGCAAAGAACGGGCGTTTTCTCGGGCATACCCTTGTAGACCAGTTGAGCAAACTCACTTGATCGACTCCCCATTCAATAAAGTCGGCCACAGAAGATTCGATGCTCGCAAGGTTAAGACGATTGGGGACGAGGTGAACTTCAACTCGGAGGCCACTTTGCTTAGCCAAGAGTAGGGCCTTATGGGTCAGATTAAAAGAGCCGTTACGTCTGGTCAGGGAATCATGCACTCTGGGGTCTGAAGATTGAACATTGAAAATAATGGTAGTGCTGGACCGATCAAAAGCGCCCCAGTCAGCAAAGGGTGTGGCTTTGCCGTCCGATCCAAACTGAATACCGGTGGTATAGAACCGCACCATGAGATTTTTACTCAACGCCGGGATGATCTGCTCAATATCTGGATGTGAAGAGTGGCTCTCCTCCGGAAACTGCAATGGTATGCAACCCCAGAGCACACCGCTTGGTTAATTATGCTCACGATCTCATCGAGGCTCAACCGGTGGAAAGAATTCGGACCTGCAAGAGAGGAGCAGAAGAGGCACGAATTTGGGCATCGTTGTGTCACCTCCAAGGTTAAATCGTGCAGTTTTGGTTCCATGGTATTGCCCCCTCCAAGTTGATGTGAAATGACAGCCCGCTTTGCCTGGAGTGGAATCTACTTATCTATTAAAGCTCACGCCCAGTTCGCGTAGCCTTACCCTTAGAGCCGATATAGTCACGCCGTACCAGGATCGCAATACTTCCCCATGGGCACGGAGGTCCAGGGGGCTGGAGTATTTCTCAATTTGCTTCCGAACATCTTTGGCTGGCATGAGAAGAGCACCGGCGAACCGATTTGCCTGTCTTTCCGTCCTTAAATCGTGATCTTCATCAACTGGGATGTTTTTGATTCTGCAGTACACAACATTCTTCCTGCTTGACGAGAGAATCTCACGGGAATCCCAAATCTCTTTGTGGAAAGCCTCGTGCGCCATGGTAAATCTCCCAATCTCCTTCTGCCTGTTGCCTCTATACCTTCGCAGAACGTCGTCGTTAAGCAGGATGGCATTTGAGTAGTGCCGACTACCTAGTTGGGCATACCCTGGAATGAAAAAGACCACACAGCTCCCCTTTCGTTTTGGGCAGATCCATACCTTTGAATCGAACTCTCGTGTACCTCTAGGCCATAGACACATTTAAGGAGATTTCTCAATATCGATTGGGTAGGTGAATCTCTCCCTCCCAATTCTATGTAGGTATCGGAACAGCACATCCCTCGCCAATTCCTCAATGTGGTTAATGTTTTTTGGATAGTTGGACGGCCAACTTATTCAGCACTGAAAGGGCCGGTATCGGCGTGGTCATAGAGGAGCCTATGCAGGCGATCCGGAATTCGCCCTTGAGCAATTTTTAAGTACTTCGATGGCTCACCCCCAGTGCATGAGCAATCCCTTCAATGGCTTGATCGGGAGGAGTTCTGTCTCCAGAGATATACTTACTTAATGTTGTTTCGTTGATCTCTGTTTTCTCTGCGAGATCCTTATGTTTCCAGTTTTTAGCCCGCAATTGAGAAAGAATAAAAGGGCCAAGATAAGTCATTATATCTCCTTGCAATTTGTACTACACTTTGACGAAAGCATAAGTTGACGAATGTGTCAAGTAAAATAATATACTATATATATTCCAAAAATGGCAAAATAATTGAACACCATCATCGATTTTGGCACACACGGAGACACCGCGCAAAACGGCAACGAGAAGTGGCAATACAAGCGGCAATACAAGCGGCAATCAGAAGCGGCAAAATGCAGGCAAGTAAAAAACTTTGGGACCAAGAGGCGACGATCTATGGCGAGTGGTGCCTGCTAAGCGAGTGTAGGGTGTAAAGCTCTACCGAGGGTTCGAATCCCTCTCTCTCCGCCACCAGACAACAAAAAGCCCGAGTCCGGCAAGCCGGATCCTGGGCTTTCCTTTTTGTGCACCTTTGGAAACCCGCAAAGAGGACGATCCGCCCGGCTTAAACTGCTTCTCTCAGCAGCCCGGCGGCCTCTTGGTGCCTGCCTCAAAGTTGACTTTGAACTTTAAAATGAAAGCAAAGGGCGCTATATAAGTTTGTGCAGGTTCTCCACGAGGTCCGCGTACTGATCGCCGGTGAAGCAGAAGCGCAATTCACGGAATGGTTCACGCAGCGCTTTGACCTGTTCGACCAAATCAGCACCGTCGATTACTATTTCTTTCATCAGGAGTGCGAGGGCGCGAAAATCCTCTTCCCCCATCCCGAAACGTGTCATTTCCGCTGTCCCCAGGCGAATGCCCCTTGCGGCGGTGAACCCCTCATCCTCGGGAGTAGCCTGGTAGTTGCAAATGATATTGTTGGCTTCCAGCCTGCGCGCAACCTCCGGCCCCCTGGCGTAGCCGACATTCAATATGACCTGATGGGTTTCGGTAAAGCTGATGTCCGGGTCGCCGGCCACATCGAAGCCGCAGTCGCTGAGGGCCAGGGCGAACGCTTTAGCGTTGGCGATTACTTTGCGCTGATATTCGTCTTTGAAGCAGTTCATCTCATAGGCGGCCATGAGAAGCCCCAGCATGGTTCCCAGATGATGGTTCGACACCGCCCCCGGGAAAGTGCGCCGGCGGATGGCCTCCCACAGCTCATATCGCTCCTCATGCTCCTCGAAGCGGCTCGCTATTATGCCCCGTTGCGTGCCGAAAAACGTCTTGTGCGTCGATGCGGTTACCAGGTCGGCCCCTTCAGCAAAAGGTTGCTGAAAATGAGGACCTATAAGCCCGAGTACGTGGGCCGTATCATACATCACCACGGCATTGATTTGCGCGGCATCCAGATACCGGCGGATTTCCGCTACCGGCTCTTTATGCAGAACCATGCTTTTTCCAAAAATGATCAGTTCCGGCCGGCAGTCGCCGATCAGTTCGAGGGCTGCGGCGACATCGATTTTATAAGGGTTTTCAGCAAGCACCGGGAAATTTACTACGGCCGGACGCTCCGTGTGGGGGTCCCTGGCAACGAAGTCCCGAAGTGCGCCCATGGGCTGTGCGCTGAGATGGCCTCCCCTGCCGATGTGATTGTTCATTACCCGGCGAATGCGGCGTGGTTCGCTCCGGCGGTCGGCACGGTTGATGTAGTCGACCATGGCGCTGAACACGGTTGCATTGGCCATTTGCCCGCTGATAACGCGGGTATCGACTTCAGCGCAGCCGAGGAATTCGCGAAATTCTCTTTCAAGCAGCCATTCCACTTCGGCGATGAAATCAGTCCCCTGATAATAAAAGATCTCGGAATCGTAAAAAGCCTTCGACTCTTTATGCTCTGCGTACCGGAAGGCAGGATCCATTACGGATAACAAGCGCGCCATCGGTGAGGCGGTCATCTCCGAGGGTATCAGATTGATGCACTCCTGCTGGCGCCACCGGGTATTTTCCACTGTCTTTTCAAGCAGGACGCTGGGAGCGCCAGCCGAGTTGCCCGCTTGCAGAATCGCCGCGGGGCCGCTGGGAGGTTCCTCCGACCGTCGGGCAGGAAAGGGCTGGGATAGGCGCACCGGGGGGAAGCTCATGGCCGTAAATAATAGGATGGGCATACGGGGGCGCATCGGACCGGAGATGGTATGGAACAACGACGGCGTCTACGAGCTTCCCGCGGATGTCGATGCTTAGTCTGTCATCCTCTATGATGTCGCTGTCGATGTAGGCCAGGCAGATCGCGCGCAGCTTGTGCTCACCGGTTTGCCTGGAAAGAAGCCCTTTATCCTCGAACACCCAGCAGGGGGCCATCGTACCACTCGATATATAGCCGACGTGCTTGTCCGCCTTGAAGACCTTGGCCCCGGCCCTGGCAATTCCCCGGCCTGTCACCGCTACACATTTGAACATGCGGGGCAGGTCGGTAATGGCGGAATAGTCGCGGACGATAATTTTGGAGTAGGCGGCAAACTGTTTCGCGAGGGCCGCCCGCCCGATAAATTCGCCTTTAAGCGGTGAAAAGCTGACGGCCAATTTGCCTATTGGCACCGCAAAACAGGGGATTTCTTTGCCATCCGGGTCGTATCCAAACTCATGGCCGTAGAGCGGAAGGGAGGACTCCAGGCGCAGCGTGTCGCGCGCCGCGAGGCCGGCCGGCCTGGCCCCTTTCTCTAAAAGGAGGTCCCAAAGCATCAGCGCGTTTGCACGGTCAACAAAAAGTTCAAAACCGAGCGGTTCGCCGGTGTAACCTGTGCGGCTGACCATAACCCTGGCGCCCGCGATCTTGACAATGCCCACGGCATTGCGGTACGGCTCCGGAAGGCCGGTGGGACCGCCAGCCGGTTTGCCCGCTTGCAAAATCGCCGCGGGCGAGGCGGTGGGAGCGTCAACGACTGCCTCCAGCAGCCCGCGGGATTTGGGCCCCTGTAATGCGAACATGGCGATATCATCAGTGCGGTCGATCAGCTCGACGCCGCCGAAGGTTTCGAGATAAGGCCGCAGATGCTCCAAGTCTTTTTTTCGATTGGCGGCATTGACGACCAGCAGATACTCTCCTTCAACGAACCGATAGAGAAATGCGTCGTCCACAGCCGCTCCCGTTTCACTGGCGATGAGCGTGTACTGCGCCCCTGCCGGCGCCAGGTCGAGCGCTTCAGCGTTATTGGTCAGGACATGTTGGACGAACCGGAGCGCGTTGGCGCCGCGAATGATAAATCGACCCATGTGGGAGACGTCAAAAATCTCTGCGCCGCTACGTGTGCTCAAATGTTCCTCCACAACCCCCGAGGGGTATAGAAGCGGCATATCCCAACCGCCGAATTCCACCATCTGGGCGCCCAGGGCCTTATGCCTGTCGTATAGGACGGTTCTTTTGGGCTGGTCCATCTCTGCAATCCCTTTCGATTATGCGCTTCTTTTAAAAATCGGGTTGCAAACTAGTACCGAAGAGGTCCTTGGCGTGATAGGAACTTCGTACAAGCGGACCGCTCGCTACCCGCCAAAAGCCCATTGCGAGGGCAATTTCTTTCCAGTTGTCAAACTCTGCGGGACTAACAAACCGTTCCACCGGAATGTGATCCGCCGAGGGCTGGAGGTATTGGCCCAGCGTCAGCAGGGCGCAACCCGCATCCAAAAGGTCCCGAAGAGTCTGGTGTATCTCTTCGGGCAACTCACCCAGACCAAGCATCAGACCTGACTTGATTGGAAGAGAAGCATTGAAGCCTTTCGCCCGGCGCAGGAGTTGCACGGAACGCTTATATGCAGCTCCAGGCCGGACCGGCGGGTACAGGCGCTCGACGGTTTCGATGTTGTGGTTCAATACATCCGGATGGGCCTCGACCACTGCAAGAAGCGGCTCCGGGTGGCCCTGAAAATCGGGGATCAACACTTCAATCTGCACATCCGGAATTTTTTTGCGAATTGCTTTTATGGTTGCTGCAAAGATGGCGGCCCCACCATCCGGAAGATCGTCGCGGGTGACGGAAGTGACTACGACATAGCGCAATCCCAGACTCCGAGCAGCTTCGGCCACTCTGAAAGGCTCCTCGGGATCGGGCGGTCCCAAAGGCCCGTGTTCCACTGCACAAAAGCGGCAGTTCCGCGTACATCGAGGTCCCATAATCAGGAAAGCTGCCGTCTGATTCGCAAAACATTCCCACTGGTTGGGGCATCTGGCTTCCTGACACACTGTATGGAGTGCGCTGTTGCTGATCAGCGACCTGACGAGTTCGTAATCCGGCCCTGCCGGAAGCTTCAGCTTCAGCCAATCGGGCTTGCGGATGCGCGGTTTTTTCTCTTCGTGCGGCACGATACCTTCCACTTTGCTAATTTAATCCTCTATGGTGGAAAAACCAATATCTTCCGCTCTATTTATCGGGGTCAGGGGCTTTCGACCTTTGAAGCGAGGTCAACGGCCAGCTTGCTGAGTGCACTCGCTTCTTCGAGCCCGTCGAGGAAGCGTTGAGGGATGCCCGAAAAGCCGGTTTGGGCGCCGGCGAGGGCCCCGGTGAGGATGGCGCGCGCCTGATTTTGCCCGCCGCCATTAACAGCATGGAGCACGGCCGATTCGAAATCGTCGTGGAACCGGGCAGCGAGATAGTAGGCGGCAGGAAGCTGGTGGTAAATGGCGCAGGGCATGCCGTAAACGATGGACACCTTCCACGCAGGCTCTATGTGGATTTGCGGATCAGCTGCAGCTTGGGCCATATAGGAGGGCGAAAGCAAGGCGTCCGGTGAGGCGAACCGGCCGGCGCGGGGTGGGTCCGGGTCCCCGGGACGCGGCGGCTGGAGATTGTCGAGGGTCACGGCGTGAAAGGGCAACTGACCGTTTTTTACCAATTCCATGAGTTTAACCGACAGTTCCGGGTCGAGTGTATGCCCCTGAACCAGCAAACCCAACACCGCGCCAAAGGCGACAGTCATCGAGACCACGGTATCATCTGTCTGGGTAAGGATGGTATTGGCGGCTATGGCAGATGCCAGCTGAGCGGGTTGCAGCGCATAGCGAACGGCTATGGCAAGGGTGCGTTCGATTGCCTCGGTGGTATCCGCGTGACCTCCGGTTTGCCCCCATGGCAGGTTCTGCTGCACGCGGCGCCTCCATGCCTCCCGGATTGACTGGCTGGTGTATCTCCCCGGTCCGCTCACCGGTGTTCCGTCGAGAAGCGGAAAGAGCTCTTCATCCATCCGGCGGCAAAAATCCTCTGCATCGTAACCGCCGCAATCAACGAGGGAGCGAAGCATGAGCGTGAGAATAAAACCTGCCTGGGAAAGTTGACCTGCTTTGAGTCCATCGTGGTATCTGCCGGGTTTGGGATCGGTATAGCCGTCGATCCAATCGCCGTAGTCGCGGCGAAGTTCAGCGAGATTGTAATACCAGTGAGGACCCAGGGCCAGGGCATCGCCTATGAAGGCCCCCATGATGGCGCCGGAGGCGCGATCTTCGATGGTCTTGTTTGACATTTTATACTCCAGGGATTTTCATCGTAAGACTGTTGTTTAAATTAGCGCTCATGGGTGTGAACACCCTGGCAATACTCGGCGCCGAGGCGCAACGGGCACGTGCAGGCCAATCAGTCACGCAGGGTGGCGGTGAGGCGCAGCGGGTGGAGCAGCAGGTCCAGCGCATCCAGTATATTCCGGCTAAGAATATCAGCAGCGAGCAGCGCTTCGATGGATGCGGCTTCAGCCTGAAGCAGCGCGATACCCAATGCGGCCCTTTTGAGCATGAAACGATCGTTTCTTCCGTTTCCAATCGCCACGCACGCTTCGGGGCCGAGATCTCCTATGTATTCTCCTTTGACTTCGGCCTGATTTTCAGGGGAAATGACCGAGACCCGGCAGGGCAGTTTTGCGAGTTCCTCTTTTGCGCCGCCGAAAGTATCCGCAGTCAGGACATGCACCTGAAGACGATCTGAGAGCAACTCAAGCCTCTCCCCAACACCGGTTATCACTTTACCGTCGCAGGCCAAGGTCCCGTTGTAGTCAAGCACCAGGTGGGCCAGAAACAGGCGCTTAAATCCTGGAATTTCAATTCCAAGCATGTTTGCCAGCCTTTGTTCTCAGCCTTGAATATGTAATGAGACCCATTGTCATAGTTCAAGGTGGTGGAGCAAGCAGAGAGAGTGCTGAGGGGCTCTGGCTAAGAGCATCCCTCAGCACGCGGAGCTACTTGCTGCCGCTGGGTGCGTGGCAGGACGGAGCATGACATGCAGGGGCATGACATGATGGAGCATGACATGAAGGGGCATGGCAACTTGTGTTTGTGTCATAAACGATACTGGCTGATCTTTTTTCCACCTCTTTTACCTGTAGCATCTCTACCTCCTTTAAAGGAATCGAAACTTCCACGTCCAGGGCCTATTTCGTAGCTTAATATGTGAACGCGGCATCTATTTGTCAAATAGGATATTTCGATTTCATCAGCCAAAATAGATAGATTATTCCTATTAGTTACATTGGTTTACCCTATAAAATCCACTGGACGGAAGCAAGCCTGGCTGGTATAAAGCTCAAACACCAGTGTAGATGGCCAACCCTGTGTGGAGCAACTTATGCCGATGGAACTAAATGTCCGTATCAGTCCAAATGTTGTCAGGCAGCTGAGAGACCTTCACAGAGGAGGGGGGAATGCTGCACAGGCGGCCGAACATGCCCGCAAGATAATTAATCAGGCCCTTGAAGGTATTTGCAGTCCAAAGCAGATAGGAAGGCTCACCCGGTATGGTGAAGCACGCATACCCAACTGCATCAAGTTCGACCTTGTCAGGGGATACCGCCTGGTAGCAGTCATGGGGAAACGGGAGATTAGTTTCCTTTTCGTCGGAAGTCACGACGAATGCGATCACTGGGTCAAGAATAATGCGGGATTTGAAGTCCTGGCGGACAATAGAACAGCCGGGGTGTCGCAGGTGAGGGGCAAGACAGATGGGGAGAAACCCCCTTGCCCAACGCAGGAACACGAAGCCGAGATGGAACCTGATGACTACGACGCTGTGCTTTTGCGGGACCTGACCGACCGGGATCTTCGAGAAATCTTTCGCGGGCTTTGTGGAAAACGCGCATGATTGGCGCCAACAAAGCAAAGAGAAAAATAGTAGGAGGCAATAATGAAGAAATGGTCTGCTGTTTTGCTGCTCATGTGCCTGGCTCTCTCTGCCCATGGAGCTTCTGCGGCCACTCGGTCCGGAATGGTTTCGATGGATTTTGACCTGTCGGGCCAGAAAACAGGTGAAGAAGTCCGGCTTTGGATTCCATATCCCGTTTCGGACGCCGATCAGCTCATCACTGACATCAAGGTTTCCGGCGACTACAGCGAGTCGGCTGTCTACACGGATCGGAAAAATCAAACGCCGATCCTGTTCGCGCGTTGGGATAAGGATGCCAAGAGCCGGAAGATGACCCTTGCTTTTCATGCCGAACGCTCGGAAGTTGTGCGAAAAGACCTTCCGCGCAGGCAAGTCTGCTGGGATCAGTCGGCTTTCAAACCGTACCTTTCAGGCACACGCCTCGGCCCCATCGATGGGGACGTGAAAAAGTTGGCCGTCCGGATCACCGAAGGCAAGAAGACTGTGGCGGCCAAGGTCCGGGCTATTTATGACTGGACCTGCGCCAACATGTATCGCGATCCCGACACGCCCGGGTGTGGAATTGGCGATGTGTACGCCCTGCTGGAAAAGCTCGGAGGCAAGTGTACCGACATTTCTTCGGTTTTCGTCGCTCTGTGTCGAGCGTCCGGAGTGCCCGCCCGGGAAATCTTCGGGCTTCGCCTGGGCAAGAAGGCTGAAGAGGATATCACGGGTTACCAGCACTGCTGGGCCGAATTCTACTTGCCCGGCTATGGATGGGCGCCCGTGGACCCCGCCGATGTCCGCAAGGCCATGCTGGTCGAAAACCTCAAGCTTGAAGACCCCAAGACGGCCGAATACAGGTCCTATTTCTGGAGCGGCATCGACCCGTACCGCATCAAAATTGCCGTAGGGCGCGACGTCATTTTAAACCCGCCGCAGTCCGGTGAGCCGCTGAACACATTCGGTTATCCATTCGCCCAAGTCGGTAACCAGACCATCGACTGGCTCGACCCCGCCGCCTTCAAATACAAGTTCACCTACAAAGAAAGCTAGGCATTCGTCGTTTGCCCTGAAAGGGTCAAGGGCGATTCCCGGTTCAGCTACGCCCCCCAAAAACGGGGGTGTAGCCGGACCGGCGCTCAGGCTCATGCTGATTGCTTCTTGGCAATTTTGGCCACATGATTCCCCTGAAAGCGGGCAATCGCCAGCTCATTTGCCGAAGGTGGCCGGCTGCCGTCCGTACCGGCAAGCGTCCCCCCGCCATAAGGCGATCCACCTGTGATTTCGCTCATGTTCATGAGTTCCTGACAGGAATAAGGGACCCCCACAATGATCATACCTTGATGCAGAAGCGTCGAATGAAAGGAAGTAATCGTAGTTTCCTGTCCGCCGTGTTGGGTAGCGGTCGAGGTGAAAACACTGGCCACCTTTCCAACCAGGCTGCCGTTGAACCACAAGCCGCCGGTCTGGTCCAGAAAATTGCGCATCTGCGCGCACATGTTTCCGAAGCGAGTTGGCGTGCCAAAGATGATGGCGTCATAGGTCGGCAATTCATCAACGGTGGCGATCGGGGCCGCTTGATCCACTTTGGCCCCGGCCTTGCGCGCCACTTCCTCCGGCACCAGGTCCGGCACGCGCTTGATCGTGACCTTAGTACCCGGAACACTTCCGGCGCCTTCGGCGACCGCCTTCGCCATGGTTTCTATGTGGCCGTACATGCTGTAGTAAAGGACGAGAATATTTGCCATCTTCGAGCTCCTCTTCTTGTGTGGTTGTAAGGTATAACGTTCGTGATTACCGGCTCCGGCTTGGAGCGACATTTTGGGGCTTGTCCGTAAATAAAACCTTTGCGCTCGCATCCGGCTTTTGGCCGGCTTTGGCCGCTCCTCAATCGCAAAATCCTCGACGTAGCACAACTACGCCTGCGGTTTTGCTCAATCTTCGCGACCAAATCAGTCTCAAAATCCGGCGCAATCCCTAAGAGGCTTATTTACGGACAAGCCCTTAAATATTGTAAATTCGCCGCTTGATTTGATTCAGATGCAGCGCGTGACCCCAATCATCTTTCCCTCTCCCGATCGAGCAGACTTATGCAGGACATAGCGCAAGAGGGTGGAATTTCAAGGTTCAGGTCCACATCGAAGACCTCTTCGATGTTGCATTTCATCTGCTCGCGAACCTCTTTCATCGACGCCTTGCAGGCGATCTGCTGTTCCAGGGAGGTCATTTTGACCCCTTGCAGCCCACACGGGTTGATCCAGCCAAATGGTTCCAACGACACATTCACATTGAGAGCAAAACCGTGGAAAGCGATTCCTCGCCGGATAGCAATTCCCAGGCTGCCCAATTTGCGGCCCTCTACCCAGATTCCATGGTTGAGCCGGTTGCGCGTGGCGTGCACCCCCCAGTGGGCCGCCGTTCGGATCATGATTTCCTCCAGTTTTTCCACGTAGCCGGTGACCGTGAGTTTGGAGGCGCGCAAGTCCAGGATCGGATACCCGACCAGTTGACCTGGACCATGAAATGTTATGTCCCCGCCACGTTCTGCATGCACTATGGGGATTCGGGCTTCCTCGAGAAAAAGTTCAGAGACCATGAGGTTTTCCCGTCCGCCCCTGCGGCCGAGGGTGAAAACCGGCTCATGTTCCATGAGCAGGAGAATATCCGGGACGATGCTCCTGCACTCTCTGGCGGTGACAAGACGCAATTGGAGGTCACGGACCTTTTGGTAATCCATCAAGGCTAAATCCGCACAAAGCCAGCTTTTGGTTGTCCGCCTGGAAGCCGAACCGGTGGTATGCGTCTCCACTGTAGACCCCACTTTGTTATATCCGGCATCAAGCGCCGGCCCCGCAGGTCAACCGGGGGTTTCGTGCAGCGCCTGTTTCATCGAGCCGCCGCACTTTTGTACGCCAGGGCGCCTTATAGAGGCGTTCGGGATCCTCACCCGCCTCTCTCACGACTTCCTTGAAGGCTTCCACGAAAAGGTCCAGCTCTTCTTTGCACTCTGTTTCCGTGGGTTCGATCATAATGGCCCCATGAACGACCAGCGGAAAATATATGGTTGGTGGATGAAAGCCGTAGTCAATCAATCTTTTGACCATGTCCAGAGTGGTTATTTTCAAAGGCGCCTGGAGCTTGTCGGAGAAAACGCATTCGTGCATGCAGGGCCTGTCGTAGGCAAGGTGCAGGGTGTCTTTGAGCTTTTCCTTTATGTAATTGGCATTGAGCACAGCCAGTTGGCTCACCTTTTTCAGGTCCGCTCCAAGACTCAGGATATAGCTGTAAGCCCTTACGATGATACCCCAGTTGCCGTAGAAAGCATGGAGCTTGCCTATGGATGACGGAAATCGTAGGAGAGATGATACTCCCCATTATCATCGACAATACGGGGTACCGGGAGGAAAGGCTCCAGGTGTTTCCTGACGCATATCGGGCCGGCGCCGGGTCCGCCGCCCCCATGGGGTGTTGAGAAGGTCTTGTGAAGGTTCAGATGAAGTACGTCTATTCCGACCTCACCCATGCTTACGATCCCCAGCATGGCGTTCATATTG
>CAVWTD010000024.1:0-42211 GCA_963757915.1 uncultured delta proteobacterium
TACCAATATTGTCCTGAGAATGCCTCCTGCCGGCAGGCGCATACTGACCGGGTCAGAAGAATTCTGAGGCGAATCCTGGTGGACCCGCCTCGAAAGTGTGGTTCTTGGGCATCCAAATTGCGCCCGTGCACGCAATACGCACGCAATGAAAAGGAGCTACAGCTTATATGCCGTAACCCCCTGATATTCTTGATGGGCCGCCAGGGTCTCGAACCCCGAACCTCCTGATTAAGAGTCAGCTGCTCTACCGTTGAGCTAGCGGCCCGAAAACAATAAAGAATATTGGTACGCCCGGCAGGACTCGAACCTGCGGCCTGCGGATTCGAAGTCCGACGCTCTATCCACCTGAGCTACGGGCGCAACCAAAGAATGCTATGATACCAAAGCACGCCGCCTTAGTCAATACGGAAACGTCCCGCCCGACAAAATGACCCGTCCGGAAGAGGTAAAATATGAGTACGTTTTTTTTTTATGGCTGAAAGGCTATCAAGAGGAGATTTATTTTATCCAAGACGCGGCGCTAAATTTTTTTTTTTTTTTTTTTTTTTTTTTTTTTTTTTTTTTTTTTTTTTTTTTTTTTTTTTTTTTTTAAAAAAAAAAGGGGCTTCAGAAGGAAATATGCTTCCAATCCTTGCGCGCTGCAGAAAAGGCGGTGCCAAAGGTCTCCCGACAGTGAGTGGTGTTTAACGGGCCGGAACAGGAGGCAAAAGCAATAAAAAGGATCAAAACCCGTCATATTGCGTGAGCAGGCCGGCAGAATGCGCGCGGAACCAAACGCAATATGCGCTGAAATGAAAGGCAAAATCGGTTAAAATAAATTGCTGCCAAAATTCGGAAGGGGAGAAGTGCTCTTGATCATGGCCTTCGTGGATCAGGAAGTTCGCAGGCTGCTCGGAAAGGGGATTCACCATTACGGGCTTATAGAGAACGGGGACAGGATCGCGGTTGGGGTCTCGGGGGGCAAGGACAGCATGCTCCTTCTGTGGCTGCTTCGCGAAAGGCTTCGACGCGTTCCGATCAGCTATGAACTTATCGCCGTCCACGTCGATCCGGGATTCGATGCGGAATCGGCGGACCGGCTCGAAGGATTCTTCAATCAAGAGGGGTTCCGGTACGAAATCATCCGGACCGATCACGGTCCCAGGGCGCACGGGCCGGAAAATCGTGAAAACCCCTGTTTTCTTTGCTCCCGGCTAAGGCGGTCCGCGCTTTTCAGGAAAGCGCGCGAGCTGGGTTGCCCGAAGATCGCACTGGGCCATAACCAGGACGACATGATCGAAACATTCTTCATAAACATCTGCTACGGGGCGCAGGTTGCGGGCATGATGCCGAAGCAGGAGTTTTTCGGCGGCGAAATAACCCTGATACGCCCTCTTGCGCTGGTCCCGCCCAGAGCATACTCAGGGTGTGCAAGAACCTCGGGTTGCCCATCCTGCCGACAAACTGTCCTTCGGCCTCAAAAAACCAGAGGGCGGAAATCCGCAATATGCTCGACGGCCTTTTCAGGAAAAATTCAAAGGTTCGGGGCAATATTTACCATGCGATGAGCAACATCAACCTCGAATACCTGCCGAAGGGACTCCCGGCCAGGGGCAAGCGCGGCGGCGCGAGGACCGAGGACACACGAGGACCGACGACGAGAAGAGACTGTGGCTGAGACTCATACTAAATCGGACAGGAGGCGAATGAATCAGCAGATAAGAAACGAGGGGAAAACATTTTTCATAATCGACGGAAGCTCATATATCTACAGGGCTTTCTATGCGATCCGGCGGCTGACCAATTCCAGGGGAATGGCGACCCAGGCCGTATACGGGTTCATCACGATGCTGCTGAAGGTGATGCGCGAGCGCAAGCCGGAATATATCTGCGTCGTTTTCGACGCGCCCGGGCCAAATTTTCGGCATGAATTGTCCGAGGCTTACAAGGCTACTCGCCAGGCCACTCCGGAAGAACTGGGTCCGCAAATCCCCTACATCAAGAAAGCGGTCCAATATTTCGGGGTGCCTCAAATGGAGCTCGAAGGCTATGAAGCCGACGATCTGATAGCCACACTCACTCACTGGGCTTCGGCACGCGGCCTGGAGATCGTGGTGGTTTCGGGGGACAAAGACCTTCACCAGCTTATCCAGGACCCGGTGGTCAGGCAATGGGACCCTCAAAACGACCGGGTTTTTACGAAAAAGTCGTTCTGGAGCGGTTCGGAGTAACCCCCGGGCAGATGGTGGATTACCTGGCGCTGGTTGGCGATACAACGGATAATATTCCCGGCGTAAAAGGGGTAGGGGAGAAGACCGCAAGCCAACTGCTACAGAAATGGGGTTCGCTTGACGGGATTTACGCCCACCTCGATGAGATATCCCCCGACTCCTTGCGGAAAAAGCTCTCGGCGGGCAGCCAGAGTGCCTATCTCTCGCGCGAGTTGGTCTCCTTCGGTTGGATGTCTTGATAGACAAGGAGCTGGAGGAGTTTGCGCCTGCGCCGCCCATGCGGCGGGAAATGTTCAGCCTCTGTGAAGAACTCGAGTTCAAAACGATTCTCGATATGCTTAAGCGGGAATGGGCGGAGCCGGAAGAAGTAAAGCTCATCGCCCCGAAGCCGTCCAAGCGGCACAAGGGCCGACCGGGTGATCCGGACCCGCGAAGAATTAGCGGAACTGGTCGGAATCGCGCAGACAAAATCGCTCATCGCAATAGAGATCGAGACCACCTCTCAGGATGCCATGGACGCCGATCTCGTTTCCATCGCGCTCTGCTGGGATGACGACGTCGCGTGGTACATTCCGGTCGGCCACGATCCCGAATGCGGCATCCAAATGACAGCGGCCGAAGCGCTCCACGGGCTTGATCCGGTCCTCAGCGCCAAAACGCAGGCAAGGCCGGGCACAATCTCAAGTTTCAATGGATGGTGCTCAAGAGGTATGGAATCGATCTCGAGGCAATGATTTTCGATACCATGATAGCAAGCTACCTGCTCGATCCCGGAGGACAAACGCATGCGCTCGAGCGTATTTGCGCCGAGCACCTGGGCGAGGCGATATGCTCGTATGAAGACCTCACCGGCAGAGGCAGGGGCCAGGTAAGTTTTGCCGAAATCGACTTCGAAAAGGCCGCTCGATTACGCGTGCTGTGACGTCGAGACATGCTGGCGCCTCGTGCCGGTTTTGCGGCGCAAACTTGAAGAAAACAAGCTGAAAGAGCTTTATGAATCAATCGAGCTCCCGCTTACCGAAGTGCTGGCGCGCATGGAGTACACGGGAATCCTGGTCGATTCGGAAAAGCTGGAGGAGCTTTCCACCGAGTTCCAGAAAGCGCTGGACCAGAAAGCCGCGCTCATCTACCAGATGGCAGGCGAGGAATTCAACATTCAGTCGCCAAAACAGCTCGGATACATCCTTTTCGATAAAATCGGACTCCGGGTGCTCAAAAAGACAAAAAGCGGTCCTTCGACCGATACGAGTGTTCTGGAGGAGCTTACGCTGGAGCATCCGGTCGCCGAGCAGGTGCTGGGCTACCGCACCCTCTCAAAGCTTAAAGGCACCTATGCGGACGCTCTTCCCAAGCTGGTTCGCCCGGATACCGGCCGCATTCATACCTCTTTCAACCAGGCAGTGACGGCCACGGGACGTCTGAGCAGCTCGAACCCCAATCTCCAGAACATCCCGATCAGGAGCGACGAGGGCAGACGGATTCGCCAGGCTTTCATATCGGCGCCCGGAAATATGCTCATGTCAGCGGACTATTCGCAGATCGAACTTCGCGTGCTTGCCCATTACAGCGGCGACGAAAGCCTGATGGATTCCTTTAGAAATGATGAGGACGTGCACCGAAGGACCGCCGCTGAAATATTTGGCGTCGAAGTGACGGAGGTTAGCGCCGAGATGCGCAGGCAGGCCAAAATGATAAACTTCGGCATCGCCTACGGCATGAGTCCTTTCGGCCTGTCGCAAAGGCTTCGAATCAGCACCAAGACTGCAAAGGCGGCTATCGACCGGTACTTTGAACGCTACAGCGGGGTCCGGCGCTTCATCGATGAGGCGGTCCGCAAGGCGCGCAATCTGGGGTACGCTGAAACTCTTCTTGGGCGCAGGCGGGCCATTCCCGAGCTTCAGAGCCGCAACTTCTCCATACGGCAGTTGGGGGAGCGGCTCGCTATCAACACTCCCATTCAGGGCACAGCGGCTGACCTCATAAAGAAGGCGATGGTGGATATCAGTCTGCGGCTCAAAAAGGAGAAGCTCGGAGCTCAAATGCTCCTTCAGGTTCATGACGAACTGCTCTTCGAGGTCCCCAGTGAAAAAAGGGAGCCGGTTGAGGAACTCGTCCGGCGGGAAATGGAAGATGTCCGGGTCCTCGACGTGCCGCTGAAGGTCGAGATCGGTTGGGGGGCCAACTGGACCGAAGCTCACGCGTGAATTGAAATTGCCGGATCAAACAAAAGGCCGCCCTCATTGGATGTGCGCGGCCTTTGTTTATCCGGAAAAGGGAACTTCCTAGCTGGTCTTGGTCTTGTCCAGTTCGCTTTTGAGTCTTTCGACTTCCTGTTTGTATCTTTCGGCTTCCTCTTTCAGTCTGGCATCGTTTGAGGGTTCCTGGCTTTCCTTGCTTTTCGAGAAGGGGAGCTTATCCTTTACCTCATCGTAGCCAAGATATGCGGCCATCAATCCGCCGAGCAGCAGGATAAGGGGAATCGCGCCTCCGATGAATCTGAAAACAGCATCATACCAGATAATGATGCCCAAAAAGCCGAGGAACGCCGCGGCGACACCACCCACAAAAACCTTCATGTCCTTCCTCCTTCAAATGGTTCGCGATCAGGTATAAAAATTGTTCAGCAGTTTTCGAAAATCAAGTCTCCGCCAATGCTGTCGTTTCAGGGGGAAACCGAAGAACTGAAAATAGCAACCCCACTTGAATAATGCAAGCAGAAATTGCCGCTTTCAGCGCCGATTCCGCCGTGCGCAAGTCGCTGAAGAGTGGTTCCAAAATCGGATTCATCCACATCCATCTCCGCGCTCAGTAAGTATCCAGGGTCCAGTGTTCCGGAACCATCCGGTTTTTTCGGATGACACCAGGGTCCGCTTTTCTGTTGACTCTTTATCCCTCTCATAAGTATAAGTAAAGATTCTAAAATACTTGCTGCGCCCGTATTATGATTGCGCAAGTTTTTTACAAGACGCGTTCTCGCCAGATTCGGCAATTAGCCCCAGACATGGTTCAGCCAATACCGCTCCGACCGAGATGCAACGGTCGCGGGTATCCCTGAGCGTACAGTTCGCCCGTGAAAAGGATATAGTAGAGAAAATGTTCGATTCGTATTTGAATGGTGTGGAAAAACCCGGCCGCTATATCGGGCTCGAACTGAATGCTTACCGCAAAAGCTTTGAGAACGCTTCGATCCGCTTCGCCCTTGCATTTCCGGATGTCTACGAGATCGGCTTGAGCCATCTTGGGCTGCAGTTGCTTTACCATCAGTTGAACCAGGCCGAAGGAGTAATGGCGGACAGGGTCTACGCGCCATGGCCCGATTACGAAGAAAAACTAAGGAACGCGGCTGAGCCGCTTAGAGCGATCGAGAGCGAGCATGCTCTTTTCGAGTTCGACTTCCTGGGGATAAGCCTTCAGTACGAACTCAGCTATTCGAACATACTCACTATTCTCGATCTTGGCCCAAATACCGCTTTATGCCCGCGAAAGGAACAGCGCTCATCCTTTCGTAATCGGGGGTGGCCCCTGTGCATTCAACCCCGAGCCGCTTGCCGATTTTTTCGATTTTTTCGTCCTGGGCGAGGCGGAAGAGGTCCTGCCCGAGATCATTTATGCGTACAGCGACTGGAAACGGAGCGGCGCCAGGTCGAGGGAGGGTTTTCTCTCAGCGATCAGAAAGATTGCCGGAATTTATGTCCCCTCCTTTTTCGATGTTTCCTACAATGAAAGCGGCATCGTATCCGCCGTTGTTCCGAGGTTTGCCGACTACACTGAAGTAAGGAAAAGACTGGTCTCCAACCTGGACCAAACCTGCCCGATTCCTGAAAAACCGCTGGTGCCCCTCATCGATATCGTTCACAACCGCCTTGGGCTCGAAATTGCCCGGGGCTGCACGCGCGGATGCCGTTTTTGCCAGGCGAGCTTCATCTATCGGCCTGTCAGGGAACGCCATCCTTTGTATGTGCTCGATTCGGCAAAAAAGGCGCTGACTTCGAGCGGCTTCGAAGACGTCGCGCTGCTCTCTTTGAGTACCGGGGATTATTGCCAGATACAGGATCTGCTGGGAGAGCTGGTAAAAGAACTCGAACCCCGCAAAATTGCCGTTTCGTTTCCGTCGATGCGCGTTGGCACGCTCACCCCCGAACTGATGGAGCATATCAAAAAGGTCCGCAAAACCGGCTTTACCCTGGCGCCCGAAGCCGGGAGCGAGCGTCTTCGCCGAGTTATAAACAAGGGAATATGCGACGAGGACCTGCTCAGTACGGCCGAAGCCGCATTCGATATGGGCTGGCGGCTCATAAAACTCTACTTCATGATGGGCCTTCCCGGCGAAACCGAGGCCGACCGTGACGCCCTTGTGGACTTGTGCCTCAGGGTCTGGGAAAAAGGAAAGAGGACGAGATCTTCTGTAAATATCTCAATATCCACTTTCGTCCCCAAACCTTTGACGCCGTTTCAGTGGTCCTCTCAAATGCCGAAGGCGCAGATGGAAGACTGCCTGCGAATGTTTAAGGAGCGGCTGAGAAAGCCCGGTCTGAGGCTGAAGTGGAACCTGCCCGGCAGCAGCATTTTTGAAGCGGTATTCGCCCGTGGAAGCCGGCGGTTGGGGGCGGCGCTCAAGCGTGCCTGGGAGTTGGGGGCCAGGTTTGACGGCTGGAGCGAACATTTCAAGGAGGCCATCTGGTATCGCGCTCTTGCGGAAACCGGACTTAGTGCGGCCTTCTATGCCGAGCGCCGCCGGGATCGTGATGAAATTCTTCCGTGGGATCATCTCTCGGCGGGTGTTTCGCGCGAGTATCTGTGGAATGAATATGAAAAAGCAATGGAGGGAGAGTTTACCCATGACTGCCGCCAGGGGCGATGCACGCTGTGCGGGGTCTGCGATCATGATGGAATTCTTCCTCGTATACATCAGGAACCGGTCATGGAGTTCAAATCGGAAAAGCCGCCGGACAGCGATGGCGGGTCTTGCGTGGACAGAGAATTTCTCTACAGGGTGATTTATTCAAAGCTTGGAAAATCGCGCTTTTTCGGGCAACTGGAGATGGCTGCCGCTTTTGAGAGGGCCATCAGGCGGGCGGGTCTCCCGGCGGCTTTCAGCAAAGGCTATCATCCGCATCCGAAGATTTCATTCGGCGAGGCCTTGCCGCTCGGAATGGAGACCATAGTTGCCGAGGCTTACGTCGCGCTGAGCGAAAATATGGAACCTGCGCTGATTCGCGAGCGCCTGGATCGGCAATGCAATGGTGTGATCAAAATCAGCATGGTCAGCCGGGTCGATAAAAAACCAGCCTCCGGTCTTCCGTGCAGGGGCGTTTACCATGTCTCGGGACTCAATCCCTTCGTTGTGCGTCATCTTCTCGATGCATGGCCGAAGTGCGGTGACAATTTGCTGACCAAGAAGACCAAAAAGGGCCAGGTAACGGCTCGCCTTGGCCATATACTTCTCGATATGCGAAAAGCCGGAGAAAACTCCCTGGAAATGGATATTTACGAAACACCGGTTTTGTGCTTCAGGCCGAAGGCGATTCTTGAAAATCTGGCAGGCACTCAAGCACGGAGCCTGGAAAACTGCTTGATCTGCAAAATTGCCTCATACCGCATGGAAGTCCTGCAGGGGAACGACAATGTCGGCAGAACTAATCATTAACAGCAATCCATTTGAAACCCGTGTGGCGCTGGTCGAAAACGGGCAAGTCGCCGAACTCTATGTTGAAAGGAGCTCAGACCGGGGGATTGCCGGAAACATTTACAAGGGGCGGGTCGTACGGGTCCTGCCGGGTATGCAGGCAGCCTTCGTGGACATCGGTCTCGATAAAGCGGCTTTTTTGTATGTTAGCGATATTTATCGGCCAATGGGTGAAATAGAACAGCTTTTTATCTCATCGTGCGAAGACGAAGCCGCTGACGCCAAACCAAACGAGGTTATTGAAAATGCCGGCTGCGAATATGGTGAACCGGACTTTCGCCATACCTATGACGGCATTCCCATAGAGGACCGGCTTCAGGAGGGGCAGGAGATTCTCGTGCAAGTGGCCAAGGAGCCCATCGGAAGCAAGGGGGCCAGGATAACGACTCATATAACACTGCCCGGCAGAAATCTCGTTTTCATGCCTACGATGGACCGCGTGGGCGTTTCCCGCAGAATTGAGGACGAAACCGAGCGGAAGCGCCTCCGCGAGATAATGTGCGAAATAAAACCGCCTTACCGCGGTTTTATCGTTCGCACCGCCGCCGAGGGCGCCGAAAGAGAAAAGCTCCAGTCGGAGTCCGATTTCGTGGCCAAACTTTGGCAAACGATTCAGCGCAGGTCCGAAAACGCTTCTGTGCCTTCCCTGATCTATCAGGAACTGGATATAACCCTTCGTGCGGTTCGCGACCTTTTCACCAAGGAAGTCGACCGGCTCGTGATCGACTCTGAGGCCGAGTACCGAAAAATTCTGAATTTTACCGAGACCTTCATGCCCTCACTTCAAAATGAGGTGGAACTGCACGAAGGCGATGAACCAATTTTCGACGCCTACGGCATTGAAATGGAGATCCAGAGGGCGTTGAGCAAGAAAATCTGGCTCAAATCGGGCGGATACATCGTGATAGAATCTACCGAGGCGCTTACGGCGATAGACGTAAACACAGGCAGGTATGTCGGCAAACGCAATCTGGAAGAGACAATCCTTAAGACGAACCTGGAAGCCGTAAAAGAGATCGCTTACCAGTTGAGGCTTCGGAACCTTGGCGGGATCATTATCATCGACTTTATCGATATGGAGAAAGAAGCCAACCGGGAGAAGGTCTGGAATGCACTGCGGGACGCCACATACAAGGACAAAAGCAAGTCCAACATCCTGCGAATGTCTGATCTCGGTCTGATCGAGATGACGAGAAAGCGCACCAAGGAAAGCATTGGACAGGTGCTGTGCGAGCCATGCTTTTACTGCGATGGTGAAGGATACCTGAAATCCAAGCAGACCGTATGCTATGAAGTTCTGAGGGACCTGGAGCGGCAGAGAAAGGATTTTTACGGCAGGAAAGTCCTCGTTATGGCGCATCCGGAGGTTGCCGCCATGTTTTACGACGAAGAACGGGCGGCTCTCGAACGGGTTGAGGAGAGCGTGCACGCGGTTGTCTCAGTCAAAGCGGACCTGAACCTCCACCTCGAAAATTACGACATTGCGCTGCTGGACGGTGAATAATTCAATGAATTGGAATATCTCGAACAAACTCTATAGGGAAGCCTGCAAATTGATACCAGGAGGCGTGAACAGTCCGGTTCGCTCCGGCAGGGCGGTGGGCTTCGAACCTCTCTTTATAAAAAAAGCCAGCGGATGCCGGATCACCGACGAAGACGGCAACGTCTATATCGACTACGTGGGATCATGGGGACCGCTTATCCTTGGCCATTCGCATCCTGAGGTTGTGGCTGCCCTGAGAGAGGTCGTCGACAGGGGCACCTCCTACGGGATTCCAACTCGACTCGAGGTTGAAATGGCCAGGAAAGTCGTGGAGATGGTCCCGGCCATAGAGATGGTCAGGATGGTGAATTCGGGGACCGAGGCGGCCATGAGCGCCGTCAGGCTTGCACGGGGATATACCGGGCGCAAGAAGATTATAAAATTCAACGGCTGCTATCACGGACATGCAGACTCGCTTCTCGTAAAGTCCGGCTCCGGGCTTATGACTTTCGGTATTCCCGGAACTCCGGGGGTCCCCGAGGAAATCGTCCAGCACACGATCTCGCTGCCTTACAATGATCTGGAGGCGGTGCGCCAGGCCATGGAGAGCGTGGGGGAAGAGGTTGCCGCGATTATTGTGGAGCCTGTGGCGGCAAACATGGGGGTCGTGCTGCCCAGAGCCGGATATCTCGAGGGGCTGAGGCGAATTTGCACCGAACACGGATCGCTGCTTATTTTTGATGAAGTGATCACCGGTTTCAGGATAGCCCCCGGCGGCGCACAGCAGCTTTTCGGGGTGATGCCCGATCTGACCTGCCTTGGGAAAATTATTGGCGGTGGGCTTCCGGTTGGCGCATATGGAGGGAAAAAAGAGATAATGGAGCACGTAGCCCCTTTCGGTGTCGTTTACCAGGCTGGAACTCTTTCCGGGAACCCCCTGGCCATGAGCGCGGGGTTGTCGATGCTCGACGTGCTCAGCCGAGGCGGGATTTACGAGCAAATTGAGAAAAGCAGCTCGTACCTGTGCGCGGGGCTGGAGGAAGCGGCCAGCTCGGCAGGAGTTCCAGTAACGCTCAACAGAATTGCCTCGCTTGGGTGCGGATTCTTTACCAAAGGACCGGTTATCGATCTGGAAAGCGCAGCCAAATCCGATACCGAAGCTTATGCTGTCTTCTTCCGTGAAATGCTCAAAAGGGGCGTTTACCTTGCCCCCTCCCAGTTCGAAGCCTTCTTTGTCAGCGCGGCCCATGAAAAGGAGGACCTGGACCGCACGATTCAGGCTGCATTCGATGCTCTGAAGGTTGTAAGGCAAGATTGCCAATTGGGTTAATTACCTTATTTATAGTGCATCTCAGCGGTTGAATAGAAAAAGGTTTGACTGAAAAGGGCTTGTGTGGTAGTACGCCTCGTGAATATTTGCACGAAAATACAATGAAAAAAGAAGATAAGAAAACACTCATGCAGGCCGTCATGGCCAGTACTATCGGATATCAGGTGGCCTTTGCGCCCTTTATCGGGATTGCGATTGGAGTTTTCCTGGATTTTAAGCTGGGAACCGGTCCATATCTTACAATTGTATTCCTGATCGTTGGAATAGCCGCCGGCGGCCTGAATTATTACCGTTTCGCAAAGCAGCAGCAGGAAGAGGACAAGGGTCGGAAGAAATAGTGAGGGAAGTTATCGAGAGCGAAAAGCTCCTGCGGCGAATTGAGCTGGCTTCAGCCATTTTGCTGTTGGTATTTACGTCTGCCGCCCTGGTTTGGTTTTCGTGGAAAGCTGCCTCAGGCGTTCTTTTGGGCGGCGGTATCGTCATTGTAAGTTTCCAGGTCCTCAAATGGCAACTTAGGCGCGCCCTTCAGAAACCTGGGAGGCTTCCCAGCAAAGCGGGCCTTTTCGTGAGCTATTACCTTCGTTTTTTGGCGACCCTTGTTGTGGTCTTCTTTGCGATGTATCTGGGATTGGCCACCCCTGTTCCTTTTCTGGTCGGCCTTTCCATAATGGTTTTAAGTATCGTTCTGGTTGGGGTATTTGAATTTTTTATGATGAAAAAGGGAGAGAGTTAAGCTTATGGAACATCCTATCCTTTTCATAAACCTTCTTCTGGAGAAGCTGGGTATCCATGTGCCTGCCCAACCTCATAGTTTTGCAGATAATTTGCTGCAGCCACACGTTACCTACACGTGGGTAATCATATTGTTGCTGGTGTGTTTGAGCGCCCTTGCCGCTCGCAACCTCAAAATGGTTCCCGGGGGCGGACAGAATTTCTTCGAAATGGTGATAACGGGCATTGAAGATTTCATGATCGGCGTCACTGGCGAGGAAGGCCGCTTCATGTTTCCGCTCATCGCGAGCCTCGGGTTTTTTATTCTTTGCAGCAATTACCTGGGAGTGATTCCGGGATTTGCTTCGCCTACGGCCAATCTCAATACCACGGCTGCGTGTGCGCTGATTGTCGTCGTAACGACCCACGTACTGGGAGTCAAATTCCACGGGATCAAGTACATCAAGCATTTTATGGGTCCCGTATGGTGGCTCGTTCCGCTTATCATGCCCATTGAAATAGTCGGACACATCTCAAGAGTCCTGAGTCTGTCGATCCGTCTTTTCGGAAACATATTTGGTGAAGAACTGGTCCTCAGCATCCTCTTTTTCCTGGCCGGGCTCTACCTTGCGCCCGTGCCGATGATGATTCTGGGGCTTTTTACCGGCTTTATCCAGGCTTTCATTTTCTGCCTGCTCTCGATGATGTACTTTGCCGGCGCAATAGAGCACGCCCACTAAACAGGCGAAAACATTGGTAAGGAAGGCCATGTTCGCATATCCTTTATTTATTCAACCAAAGACAAGGAGGGTTTGTTTCATGAAGAAAGTTGGGCTTTTCACTACAATCTTGGTGCTCGGTCTATCCTGTGCAGCTTTCGCCGCTGACGGCGACCGCAAAGTCCTCAGCGGTTCAGTTCTTCCTCTATTCCGCCATTGCAGCCGGCTTGGCAATAGCCATTGCAGCTCACGGATGCGGTATCGGCCAGGGTATGGCGGTTAGAGGCGCTGTTGAGGGTATCGCACGCAATCCCGAAGCATCGGGAAAGGTTACCGTTACCATGCTGATCGGTCTGGCCATGATCGAGTCTCTGTCGATTTATGCACTTGTTATCGCACTGATCCTGATCTACGCCAACCCGATCTCCTCAGGCGATCGCCGCTTTTGTGGGTCTGCCCAAGTAGGCTGTTAAGATTCGGATGTTCGCAGAGGGCAAGTGTCAGCAGCAGTTGCCCTCTGCATCATTCCCTGTGGCAGGCCTTTTTTTTGGTTGGTGATGTGAAGAAAATCACATAGTTAACGGCTGCTGCCATTACTTTTTGAGCCCGAGGTTATGAAATGAAATTTGCCAAAATCCCAATGGCGACAATCGTCAGGCTCTCGATCTACATGCGCTTCCTCAAGGAGTCTGCTGGATAGTGACGTGGAGGTCATATCCTCGGAGCGCCTGGCAAAGCAGTGCGGTGTCAATCCAGCCCAAATCCGAAAGGATCTGGCCTACTTTGGGGAATTTGGAGTAAGAGGGGTAGGATACAGGGTAAACGACCTTGTAAATCAGATCAGGGGCATTCTCGGGTTAAACCGCCCCTGGAACCTCGCAATGGTGGGACTTGGCAATCTTGGATCGGCGCTGGTGCGTCACGGTAATTTCATAAAGCACGGCTACGTCTTCACGGCGGCTTTCGATGTCGATCCCCAGAAGGTGGGGAAAAGGCTCCCCAACGGGCTTGTCGATAAATCATGTCAGCGAACTTGAAGATGTCGTAAAAGAGCGGGAAGTCCACGTGGGAATTATTGCCACTCCGCCCAGCGATGCCCAAAGCGTCGCCAATCAGCTCGTGCTGGCCGGCATAAACGGAATTCTAAACTTCGCTCCTCGTACAGATCCAAGTCCCGGACTGCTGTCATGTTGAAAATGTGGACTTTACGATAAAGCTCGATTCAATTGCATATCATCTGTCGTTCGGAGATTGACAATACACGGCTGGGTTCGAAAGGGGCGGAATGAACCCGCCCCCCGTCTCCAAAAGGCATGGATCGCTCTATGCCTTCCCTCGCCGCCAAAAGTAATTCCCTCTTGCCTCAGAGGGTCCCGGGGAAGAAAGTGTAGCTTACCCAGACGAGAATGCCGAGCAGCACGATGCCGAGGGCGATACTCCATCCGATGAGCTTCTTTTCCACCGGGAGAAGAGGCTCAAATTCCATCGTTTTCAGTTCATCGGCCAATTTGGATTGTTCATTTGCCATATGCGTTCCTTTCGTTATGTTCGCCGGACATACAGCGCACAACTGGAATTGAAGAATTGTTCATTTGCCGTATGGATTCTCCTCCTTATCCCCCCAGTGGCGGTTTCACACCGTGGAAAAAGATCCATGAAATGAACAGTCCAATCCAGATGATGAACCCAAAAAGCGAGATCACATAAACTGCAGCCAGCTTGCCGATGCCCTCTTCCCATAGTTTCCTGAAATTCGACACCAGACCGATAGTGAAGAAGGTCAAGGTGAAGAAGATTCCCCGGAAAACGTTGCCTTGACTGGTGGCGGACTTTGCACGCGCCATGATGTCCTTGGCTCCGCCAAGCTGGTGGTTCAGGCTACCGAGCTGTGCTTTGTCCTTGGCGATCTTGTCTTGGAGGCTCGCGGCGGCAGCCGCGTCCTGGATCGAGGCAAGCTGCGCCTCCTGGGCTGTCACTTGTTTGCTCAGCGAGGCGACCCGGTCTCCGATGGCAGCTAAGCTCTTGGATGCCGGGACACAGATCCAGAGGATTATGGCGAAAGTGACGACATAACCGATGACAAACTTGGGGAACCTCTCCCATATCTGGCCAGGCCGGAACTTCTCGCCTGGCTTGCATTCGATCACCGAACACCAGATGATGGCCAGAACAAAGGCCCATATACCTATAAAGATATCGATGAAAACTTTGACCGTCGCTGCAGCGCCCATGATCCAGCCTTCTTTATAGTTTACCCCTTCGACTGCGAGGGCCTTGGCGCGAATGAGCCCCTCCGCGACGGCTCCGGAAGCTACGGCCGCCCCGTCGGTCTTGACCGCCAGTCCCATCCACGCACCGGCCACCATGGGCTCGCGATAGAGGAAGTGCTCCGCGAAGAAGGGAAGTACAAGCAACTCCACAACGGCGAAGATCACAACGAGAGATGAAACCATGATGGGGACCACCGGTCTGGCCTTGATCGCAGCACCTGTTGCAATTGCAGCCGAGACGCCGCAGATGGATATGCCCGAAGCCAGGGGCGCAGCCCACTCTCTGCTGAATTTGAAGTATTTCCGGGCGATGAAATAGACGAGCGCCCAGTAAATGAGGTAGGCCTCTACTATGGCGCAGAGGCCTCGGAACATTACCGCTGATGCGAGTCCGAGTTTTTCGGCGGCTGTTACGCCGAGAAAACCGCCCAGTATTACGATGGCGGTCTTAATGTACCACTCGGGGCGGACAGCCTCCTTGATCGCCGCCGCAAAGGAGGGGAAGAAGTTGCCTAAGATCAGGCCGACGAGGAGGGCAACGATGAAGCCTGCCTCCGGCGTCAGTTTCAAAGACCAACTGATGCCGAACTTCTTCAAGTCGGGCGCGGTGGTCACCGCTATGGGGGCCCAACTTCCGATGATCCAACAAATGTAGCTGATCCAGAAAACGACTGTAAAACCGATGATAAATTTCTTGATGTTGGCCTTAAGTGCCATGGCGCCGACAGTCATGATGGCAGTTAGTACGATATAGGTTACGATGAGTGCGCCCAGTCCGCCGAGGGCTTTATATGCCGCGGACACCGGGTTAAGCGCCTTTGCGAGGCTGGTCCAAATCCCGGTGGTAACGCCCCAGCCCAAGATGTCCCATCCCACAAATACTCCAAGGCTCAGGACAAAAATGGTCAACCCTATCCATACAGCCATCCAGTCTTCGCTTATTCCTGCTTTCTCGGGCTTACATGTCTCAGGGGTATCGCATAAACCCTCAGTCAACTTATTCTCGTCAATTCTTTGCTCAGTCATAGAATCAACTCCTTTTCTATCAGGGCTATGGTTACCGTTAAAAGAGTGTGGCGCAGATTCGAAATGCTCACCAGCTTATTTCATAGTCAGTGTCCTTTCTCCGGGATTGCAACAACGAATCAATTGGCTGGTGGGAAAAACGGCTCGTGAGAATAATTTAATGCAATCAAAAGACAAGGCCTAAACATTATCAAAATAGTAGGAAAAACATAACACTTGTGACAAAGAACCGGAGAAGCTTGTACTCCCAATTCGTATTGATGCCACTTTCTGTTTCGATGCTTATTGTTTGTGTTCGAGAGCGCCGAAAAGCAATTCACTTGAACAGATTTTCGCGGCCGGATCAACCAAATGAATCTCCTGGTTTTCTCTCCTTTGGACATTCCGGCGATTTGTACGGGATCATGCTGATGAAAGTTCCGAAGCGCGCGCCCCTCTGGCTGTTCATCACCTCCTTATATGTTCTATCATCAAAGAATCTTTGGGACAAATCCATTTAAAATCATACATCTTAGGGTTTGCACTGAAAAGAGTTTATTTTTCAAAGGTGGTTTTGATCCGGAAAGGACCGGGTCGGTACTGGATGGGTGTTCGAATTTCCGAATTCCAGCCCCCTCATCCTCGTAAGACAGATTTATGAACAACAATGGGCAAAAAATGCCATATCGATTGCGGGCATCCCTCAAAGATAATCTGGTCATTCAATTTACCGCCTTTAGGCGGAAGGTACTTCGCGAAGCCCGGAATGCGCCTGCTGCGCAGGGTCTAATCCGGTCCTAATCTGGTCATTCCTTTTACCGCCTTTAGGCGGAAGTCAATCGCGTTTGGCGTTCGCTGGGCGCCTTGCTGACTGATGTCCGGGAAGTAAGCGAAGTTGCTTGGTGTAAAGCGCCCAGAACCAGCCAACCGGTTCTATACAATCGGTTTTTGTCAAAATGGCGAAAGAATTGTTGTCAATTCACTTACTAGCGGGGTAATAGTTATCAACCTGTGGAGGCATCGATTATGAGCAGATTTGACGATATTAGGGCCGAACTTGGCAAGGAGCCCAAGAAGTGGCTGATCACGGGGGTGGCCGGGTTTATAGGTTCCAATCTCCTCGAAGCGCTGCTCGAGCTCGATCAGCCGGTGTTGGGAATGGACAATTTCATGACCGGCTATGATCATAACCTGGAGGATGTCAAGCGGACGGTCGGCCCTGAGAAGTGGGGCAAATTCGAATTCATCCGGGGAGACATCCGCAATCCTGAAGACTGCCGCAGGGCGTGCTCGGGAGTCGATTACATACTGCATCAGGCGGCCCTTGGCAGTGTGCCTCGATCTATAGACGATCCGATCACGACTAACATGTGCAATGTGGACGGGTTCCTGCAAATGCTCGTTGCTGGGATGGAGGCGCGTGTAAAAAGGTTCGTGTTCGCAAGCTCTTCCTCTGTTTATGGCGACAGCGAAAAACTGCCCAAGGTGGAGGAAGAAACTGGATCGGTGCTCTCCCCTTATGCGGCTTCAAAACTGATGAATGAGATTTACGCCGGAGTTTTTTCGAAAGTATACGATTTGAGCTGGATTGGGCTGAGATACTTCAATGTATTCGGGAAGCGGCAGGACCCTAATGGCGCCTACGCAGCGGTTATTCCCCTCTGGATCAATGCCTTGGCTAATCGGAAAACCCCCGTCATAAATGGTGACGGCGAGACCAGCCGCGATTTTTGCTACGTTAAAGACGTGATACAGGCAAATATCCTGGCTGCCCTGTCCAACGGTCCCGAAGCTCTCAACAAGGTGTACAATATTGCCTGCGGTGATCGCACGACTCTCAACGAGTTGCTGGGGCTTATCAAGAACTCCCTTTCCTCTTATATGCCCGAAGTGGGCGGCATAGTTCCCGAATATGGGCCCTTTCGCAAAGGGGATGTTCGGCACTCTCTTGCTGATATTTCACGGGCGAAGGAACTGCTTGCCTACACACCGGTGTACAGTGTGGCCAAGGGTATGGAAGAGTCTATTCAATGGTACGTCCAAGCTATGAAGTGAAGGAATCGTCATCAATTTTTACCTTCTTGGCAGTTCATATCCTTCGGCCGGAAATCAGCAATGAAACAGGCTGCTTCACTGCTTATCTTGTCTTCTAAGCTTTCAAATTTTCGAAATGTAAGAGCGTAGGGCCGGTTATGTGAAAACATGAAGGAGTAAAGCAATGAGCGACAGGTCGAAAAAGTTAGCGGACCGCCTGAATTCATTTAATGAGGAAGTAATCTCATTTGTAGAGAGCTGCACGGACACCGACTGGCGAAAGATCGGCGCTGAGGATTGGCCGGTCGGGGTGACGGGACGGCATATAGCAGCAAACCACTATTCTGCGATGTCAGGGGCAAAAATGATCCTGAAAGGCGAAAAGTTCCCGGAGATGACCATGGAACAGATCACGGAAAATGCCAACCGTCATGCCAGGGAACACGCTGAATGCTCGAAATCCGAGGTATTGGGCATCCTCCGGGATCACGGCCGGAAGATCGTAGAGTTTGTAGGCGGCCTTGAAGATTCGGAACTTGATAAAACCGGCTACCTTCCAGCTTTGGGCAGCAACATGACAGTAGAGCAGTTCCTCGAAACTGTTGTACTGCAGTCTGCAAATGAGCATTTTCAAAGCATGAAGACGGCCACAGGCAAATGAGCCTCAAAGCCGTGGCGAAAAGCACGGCTCAAATCGTGAATGAAAAGGCCATAACATTTTAAGGGCACGTGAGTCTTGCCGGAAATAGAGGTCAGTGCGGCATCAAATTTTGCCGCTCTGCTTCATCCCTGGCGGCCGTTCCGATCCTGTTGAACAATTCCTGCCGGAGATGATCGAGGTCCACATCTGTTTCTCTCCGTTGCCGGAGGAGAGTCTGTCTCGCAAATCTTGCCCTGCATTAGTTGATCCCGCAGCCATTTTCCGTCTTCCTTTCTAATAAAGATTGTAAAAGAAAAATCCGATTTTAACATTATATTGTAATGAGGTAGTGCTCGGACAGACGTCGGGGAAACGAATGGCATGGGGTAATAATCGATCAAGGAGGTGCTTATGGAATTTGGTTTTATAGTCTTCTTAGTCATTGCCACCCTGATGTGTGTCACTTCGTTTATAATAGAGCTTGTAAAATAGAATATAATTTTACGGCATATTATGAGGAGGTGGTGTACGGACAGACGTTGGGGAGGCGCTTGGCATGGGGGCATAATCGATCAGGGAGATGCTGATGAAATTTGGTTTTGTGGTTTTCTTAGTAGTTGTCGCCGTCCTGCTGTGCCAGGGACTGGGACTTTCGCACAGCGCCGGGGAGCAAGCTGGAACTGTACGTACCGGGTTATTCCAGGCCGAGCGATAAAGAACTCAGAAAAACCCTTTCGCCGCTCCAGTATAAGGTAACGCGCGAGAACGGCACCGAGCCTGCTTTCAAGAATGAATACTGGAATAACGACAAAGAGGGCATCTACGTGGATATCGTCTCCGGCGAGCCTCTTTTCAGCTCTTTGGACAAATTTCGTTCCGGCACCGGACGGCCGACCTTCGCTAAACCGCTCGAACCAGATAATATCGTTGAAAAAAGGGTCCGAAAGCTATTATTCATTAAACGAACCGAAGTCAGGAGCCAGCTTGGCGACTCGCACCTCGGGTACGTATTAAAGGACGATTCATCGCCGACCGGTTTGCGCTACAGTATCAACTCCGCTGCATTGAGGTT
The DNA here is from genome assembly GCA_963757915.1 of uncultured delta proteobacterium. Taxonomy (GTDB): domain Bacteria; phylum Desulfobacterota; class Syntrophobacteria; order Syntrophobacterales; family Syntrophobacteraceae; genus SbD1. The sequence goes on from CAVWTD010000024.1 coordinate 19,161, forward strand.
CATTCCCAAAGAAGATTTGCGTCAAGAAGGGTACGGAGTGTATTCAAGGCTCTTTTCGTGTGAGGAAGGGAAACCGTGCTGAGAACCTGTCATTAGGCCGGGGAAATTCCGCAACATCTCCGCGAGGCCCACATGGACTCCGGCGATTTTGTTCCGCCTGATGAATGTCCTGCCGCAGATATCCCTTTGCCGCTCCTTTAATCGACATGGATTGGAAATCCTCCATCAATAGCTTAAACTCAACGGCGTGAATGCTGGACTGCTAAGAAGTAGATCCAATCCACAAGGGGTGCCAAACAGACGGAGACAATCGCAACTGTTGGCGGCTCTGGTGAACATGTCGCCGGAGGAGTCCAGCCGGAAAAGACCGGCCCCAGATCGTCGCAGTCAGTATGAGGGGGTCACTGGGGCCGGCGATGGGATTTGACTGAAACGCCTAATATCGATCTCGCCAGTGTCCGGGTACCCATGCCCCATACTGGTTATAATGTCCGCGAACCCATGCCCTGTAGCCATATGGCGGGGCGCCGTAATAGGCGGGTGCCGGATGGGGAGGAACGTAATAAGTGGGTGGTGGAGGGGGAGCGCTGTAATGGACGGGTGCTGGAGGGGGAGCACCGTAATAGTAAGGTCCACAGTAGGGACAAAAAGGAGCAGTTGCAATAGCTGCTGCGGTTCCAACAACGGTGGCCGCCACAGCGAAAGGAAAGAGAAGCGGGTTGCAGTAAAAGCAGTCTTGAGCATTCGCAGGCGTGGTCGGAACAATCATAAAAAGAGCCAACCCGATGGACGCCAAAATGATGATCTTTCTCGTATTCATTTTTGCCTCCTGATGTGTCGCGGTCAATAACGCTTTTCAATTCTTTATGAGCGAAATGACGTAGCGGCCTTTGAATTAGTCTACTTTGGAAGCCGGAAAGTTCACGATCGGTGTTCGTCCGCCGCCGCTTTGTGACCCACCGTTTATTGTCCTCCCTGAAGCTGCTGAATTTTTTCATCTTTGCTGGCTGCAAGTCATTGCAATCATATTTCCCGGAATCTTGAGGCTTGCGACAGATTTTGCAAAACCTCTTCACGGTCTCAAACACTCACTCAGGACTTTGAAAAAGTGGGTAATCCGGAAACAAACTATTGACAGGCCGTATAGTATTATGAGAAATACTCAACTAATACGATGGAAATTGTTGCTTATCGGAGAGAGCTGTAATGAAATTATCAACAAAAGGCCGGTACGGCGTTCGCCTCATGTTTGACCTTGCCCTCCAGGCAGGAGACGGACCAGTTACATTGAAGGATATTGCGGCACGGCAGGAGATATCGGAGAAGTATCTCTCCAATCTTATTCTCGTCCTCAAGAATGCAGGATTCGTTCACTCGGTCCGAGGTTCCCAGGGTGGGTATACATTGGCGAGGCCGCCCCGGGACATCACCTTGAAAGACATCCTGCTCGCGCTGGAAGGACCGATGTGCCTGGTCGAATGCACTGAAAAGCCCTTGCTCTGCCAACGTTCCGAGGAGTGCCTTATGCGGGATGTCTGGTCCGAAGTGACCGGAAAAATGCTCGATGCACTCGAATCCTTTACACTGGAGAGGCTGATGGAAAGGCAGAAGCTCAAAAGGAGTGTGGCGTCTTACAGTATCTGAGCGGCGGGTGATCCGGAACTCTGCCGGGGACTCAATGTTTTAGGCCCTCGCTGCGCGGGTTGGAGGAAAGGGTTTCCTCCTTTCTAAAAGCGTTTCTAATCAAGGGAGACAAAAATGGCACAAGCGGAAAATGGAGGATGGGGCCTTGAAACGATAGGGCTGCATGGCGGACAGGTCGCCGACCCGACAACCGGTGCGAGGGCAGTTCCGATCTACCAGACTACTTCTTACGTATTCAAGAGTACGGATCATGCTGCAAGTCTTTTTGCCCTGAGAGAATTTGGCAATATCTATTCCCGGATGATGAATCCGACCAACGATGTCCTGGAACAGCGGATCGCCCAGATCGAAGGCGGAAGCGGAGCATTGGCGGTCGCGAGCGGCCAGGCTGCAGAAACTCTGGCGCTTCTTGCTATTACTCGACCCGGGGATGAAATTGTCTCGGCTGACAATCTTTACGGCGGAACTTACCAGCTCTTTCACCACACTTTCCCCAAGCTGGGGCGCAGAGTAAAATTCGTGAATTCCACGGACCCCGAGAAAATCAAAAATGCCTTGACGAATGCTACACGGGCTGTCTATGCAGAAACTATCGGCAATCCCAAACTGGACGTGCCCGACTTCGAGGCAATTGCAAAAATCGCTCATGATGCAGGGGTGCCTTTCGTTGTCGATAACACAGTAGGGATAGGCCTCGTGCGGCCGTTCGATTTTGGGGCGGACATCTGCGTGCTTTCCGCAACAAAATTTGTGGGCGGGCATGGGACTTCGATTGGCGGGCTGATTGTCGATGGCGGGAAATTCAACTGGGGGAACGGCAAGTTTCCCGAGTTCACTGAACCGGACCCGAGCTATCACGGCCTTAAATTCTGGGACGCCTTCGGTGACTTCACCGGCCTTGGGAATGTGGCGTTCATAATAAAGACTCGAGTGCAATGGCTTCGTGACATTGGACCGGCTATGAGCCCGTTTAATGCGTTTCTTTTCCTCCAGGGACTCGAGACATTGATCCTAAGGCAGGAGAGACATTCCGAAAATGCCCTGCAAGTGGCAAAGTTTCTAAGAGGCCACCCGCTGGTAAGCTGGGTTAATTATCCTGGTCTCGATGACAACCCGAACCATCCGATTGCCAAAAAATATCTCAACGGCCGTTATGGAGCGCTGATCGGTTTCGGAATAAAAGGCGGCCTCGAGGCTGGAAAGAAATTCATCAATTCCGTTACGCTGCTTTCGCACCTTGCCAATATCGGAGATGCCAAAAGCCTGGTCATCCATCCTGCTTCGACGACACACCAGCAACTCACCAGGGGAGAGCAGGAAGCGACCGGTGTCACTGAAGATTATATACGGCTTTCGATAGGTCTGGAGAATATTCGGGACATCATCAACGACATAGGCCAGGCACTTGAAAAAGGGGGCGGTGGCAAATAAACCGGTGGGAATATTAGCGACATACGTTGGAATCATTTAACCCTCCCGGTCCAGTGTCAAAGACGCAGCGGGTTTCGATAGAAGTTACATGGAGAAAGTGAAGTGAGTCAAAAAAAGAGCATAGGTATCGTTGAGACCAAATCCATAACGGTATCTCCGCCGGGAGGATTTTTGCTGGAGTGCGGCCGGAAGCTCGAAACGGTCACAATCGCCTACGAAACGTATGGGGAACTCAACCGCGAACGCACCAATGCGATCCTGATCGTCCACGCCCTTTCGGGAGATGCCAACGCAGCGGGCTTTCACCGTGGGGCAAGAAAGCCGGGATGGTGGGACAGCATGATTGGTCCCGGAAAAGGCTTCGATACCGATAAATATTTCGTTATATGCTCAAACGTTCTGGGGGGCTGTAAGGGAACGACCGGGCCTTCGAGCGTCAACCCTGACACGGGAAAACCTTACGGGCTGAGTTTTCCGCTTATATCGATACATGACATGGTGAACTGCCAGAAACTGCTCCTGGATCACCTCGGCATAGAGAGGCTCCTGAGCGTATCGGGCGGGTCGATGGGCGGGATGCAGGTGCTCTCCTGGCTTACCCGGTACCCGGACCGGGTGCGCAGTGTTATCCCCATCTCGACGGCGATCAAGCACTCGCCTCAACAGATCGCCTTTGACGAGGTCGGACGGCAGGCAATAATGGCCGACATCCACTGGAAGTCGGGGAACTACTACGGCGGGCCGCCTCCGGCCAGGGGATTATCGGTCGCCAGGATGGTCGGACACATCACCTACATGAGCGATACCTCGATGCACGAAAAGTTCGGGAGGCAGCGCAAGGACTGTATCGATCCGTTCAAGTTCGACCCAGGCTTCGAGGTGGAAGGATATCTTCACTACCACGGCGAGAATTTCGTGAAAAGGTTCGATGCCAACTCTTACCTCTACATCACGAAGGCAATGGACAACTTCGATGCCGGTGAGGGCGGGTCTCTCCACGAGTTGTTGAGGGGGACCGATGCGAAGGTCCTGGTGATTGCCTTCAAGTCCGACTGGCTCTATCCCGCGTATCAGACCAAGGAAATCGTCAGGGCCTGCAAACTTGCGGGTCTAGAGGCCAGCTATTGCGAAATCGATTCCACCTACGGGCATGATGCCTTTCTGCTCGAAATAGAGGAGGAAACCCATTTGATCACCCACTTCCTGAAGAAGGTCTACAACGGGTACGAGGTAATGAGCGAATATGCCGTCTGAGTCCAACCGGCCGGACCACCGGATTATTGCCGAATTGATTGTCCCCGGCTCCTCGGTCCTCGATCTCGGGTGCGGCAGCGGAGAGTTGCTCTATATGTTGATAAAGGACAAAGGAGCACACGGCCAGGGTATAGAAATCGACGAACAGGCCATATACACATGCGTGGCCCGAGGCTTGAACGTATTTCACGGAGATATCGACTCAGGGCTTTCCGAGTATCCGGACCGTTCGTTCGATTATGTAATCCTCAATCAGAGCTTACAGCAGGTCAGGCATGTCGAACCGGTGGTCGGGGATTCTTTGAGGGTTGGCAAGAAGGTAATCGTCGGGTTTCCCAATTTTGCCCATTACAGCGCAAGGTTTCAGATGTTCTTCAAGGGCAGGGCGCCCGTCACGGCTTCCCTGCCCTATCAATGGTATGAAACACCAAATCTTCACTTTCTGAGTATCTGCGATTTTTTCGTGTTCTGCCGAGACAAAGGCATTACAATCGAACGTTGCGAATACATTGGAAACAGGGGGCGCCTTTCGAGGTTCCCTAATATATTTGCTCAAATCGGCATATTCGTAATTTCCAAATGAGATGTGTTTCTCTTAGATAGAAACTCAGTCAGCCCGGAACTGAGTCAACCGGATTCGAAGTTCCCTTATGGTCAAAGTCATATTTAGAAATGCGGAATGGCAAATACCCGGCAACATAACCATCCGGGAATTGATAACACAGTTGGGACTTAACCCCCAAAGCGTTCTGGCTGTCAGAGACGGCAAGCTGGTCAACAATGAAACCAGACTTGGAAATCAGGGCGAGGTCAAACTGATTTCCGTTATTTCAGGCGGGTAGGAGCTAAGTGGGAGTACATCGTTGCCGCAAGTGCACGGCGGATAGTGTCATCAATATGCGCCAGCACAGACTCGCTCTGTGTGAAGTACATTTTGTGGAGTGGGTTGAGAATATAACATTCAGCTTCATCAAAAAGCACCGCATGTTCGAACCTGACGACCGGATACTGGTCGCGGTATCGGGGGGAAAAGACAGTCTGTCCCTGTGGCGCATTCTATTGAAACTGGGCTTCCAGGCCGATGGGTTGTATATGGATCTGGGGATAGAGGCAGGGTGCAGCTATTCAAAAAGGTCGGGTGAGTATGTCGAAAAATTTGCGCAAGACATCTTCCCCAAAGCGAAACTGCATGTTCTCGATGTAGCCGATATCTATGGAAAAACAATACCCGAAATGGCCGGCCGGAGAAAGGGTGGAAGAAAAAAATTCTGCTCGGTGTGCGGCCTGGTGAAACGGCATGAAATGAATCGCGTTGCTCGTGAACTGGGCTACACGGTCGTTGCCACAGGCCATAATCTGGATGACGAAGCGGCCGTTCTGTTTGGGAATGTTCTCCATTGGGAAGCCGAATATCTTGCCAGACAATCGCCCGTGCTCCCGGCGGACGGTGTGGGCCTGGTGAAGAAGGCAAAGCCTCTTGCCCGGTTCTATGAGCGCGAAACCGCCGCTTATGCGATCATCTGCAACATTGAGTATATACAGGATGAGTGCCCGTTTTCAGTGGGAGCGACAAGCCTTCGTCTAAAAGAGGTTCTGAACTCCATGGAGAATAGTTCTCCCGGGACGAAGCTGCAGTTCTACTTCAGCTTTTTGCGGGCCAAAGAAAACAGCCTTCTCCCAGGGTACAGGCGGCCCGAACTTAGCCCTTGTGAAAAATGCGGGCAAGCAACCGGTGCTCCAGGTCTGTGTGCCTTTTGCCGCCTGCTGGAGCCTGCGCGGGCGGCGAGCCGCCGCTGCCAGGATTGATGCCGCCAGAATTTCGAAACTCCGCAAAGCGGTATGCCGGGGACTTGGACAGGATTAACAGGATTAAGAAAGGTTTTCCACACAGTTCTCAGCACTCAGTCCTCAGTCCTGAACATGGAGGTTCGCATGCAACCCATCTACCTCGATTACAACGCTACGACCCCCACCGACCCTGCCGTAGTAGAAGAGCTTCTTCCTTACCTGGGCGAGATGTTCGGCAATCCTTCCAGCAGCCACCCTTATGGGAAAAAGGCCAGGGAGGCGGTGGAACTGGCGCGAACCAGGGTAGCGGCCCTGCTGGGCTGTGATTCGGCGCGAGTCATCTTCACCGGCGGTGGCACAGAATCCAATAACCAGGCCCTAATCGGCGCCGCTTTTGCGAACATGGATCGAGGGAAACACGTCATTTCCACCACAATCGAACATCCTGCGGTTCTGAACCCTGTCCATTGGCTGGAGGGGCAGGGCTTCACGGCCACATATCTGCCGGTTGACGGCGCCGGCCGCATCGATCCTCAGACAGTGCGCCGGGCCATCACCGGCGAGACCATCCTCATCAGTGTCATGCACGCCAATAACGAAGTGGGGACGATCCAGCCGTTGGCCGAAATCGGGGCAATCGCACGTGAGAAAGGGATCATATTTCATACCGATGCGGCCCAGTCGGTGGGGAAGATCCCAACGCGGGTGGACGATCTGCGGGTGGACCTTTTGACGGTCGCCGGCCACAAGCTTTATGCCCCCAAGGGAATTGGCGCGCTTTTCATACGGAGCGGGATAAAAATCAACACCTATCTGCACGGAGCCGGGCAAGAAGGAGGCCGCCGTGCCGGTACGGAAAATGTTCCTTATATCGCGGCCCTTGGTAAGGCGGCCGAATTGGCCGCACAGCGTCTGGCTTCCGAGGGCTCGAGCATCCTCAGCCTGCGGGAGCATTTCCACAACAGGTTACGCGAGCTGGCGGATGGCGTAATGTTGAACGGACACCCAACCGAGCGGCTCCCCAACACCCTGAACGTCAGCTTCAAAGGGGTAGTCGGAGCAGAGCTCCTGGCGCAGACACCGGAGATCGCCGCCTCCACCGGGTCGGCCTGCCACGAGGGCAGTGGTGAATTGTCCGGGGTGCTCAAGGCCATGGGGACATCCCGCGAGCAAGGCTTTGGCGCTGTTCGCTTGAGTCTTGGCCGGTTCACCACAGTTGAGCAAATAGACCGCGCAGCCGAGGTTCTCGCCGCGAAAATCAGGGAACTTCGTGCCGCCCGGCACTGACCGATTCATTCCTGAATGACAGGCTCGTCTGATAGACTTATTCAATACCCTGCTCGATGTGTGAGAGCGGGAGACCTCATTTTTCCGGAACACGCGACAATTGCACGATTCCGTGCCCAACTGGCGGCATTTATTCTTGAAATGAAAGAAGAAGGGTTGCCTGAGCAAAATCAATGCTTATTCCAGAAAAACAATCAACTCGCAGAGGAGGTTCTCTGAGAGTGCAAAGAATAATGCCAGGCACCCGCCTCGCGGGTGGGTGTGCGGGCCGTCGAGATCCAGGCTGCGGCCCTGCCGCTTTCCGGAGGTGGCTCACCCCACAAGTGAAAAAAGGAGAATCGACATGGGAAAGATATTTGAGGACAACAGTTTGAGCATCGGCCGGACCCCGCTGGTCCGCATCAATCGAATCACGGCAGGGTTACCAGGGATTGTATTGGCAAAGATCGAAGGGCGCAACCCCTCCTATTCGGTGAAGTGCCGGATCGGGGCGTCAATGATCTGGGCTGCCGAGGCGCAGGGAAAGCTGAAACAAGGTAAACGGGATATAACCGTGATCGAACCAACAAGCGGCAATACCGGGATCGCCCTGGCGTTTGTCTGTGCGGCCAGGCAATACCCCCTGGTTCTAACCATGCCTGAAACCATGTCCCTTGAACGCCGGCGCATGCTCAAAGCATACGGGGCGGAATTGATTTTGACCGAAGGCGCCAAGGGTATTTCGGGGGCCATAGCTAAAGCCGAAGAGATCCTGGCCGGTGACCCGCAGAAATATTTCATGCCTCAGCAATTCAAAAATCCGGCCAATCCGGAAATTCATTTCAAGACCACCGGCCCTGAGATTTGGGACGATACCGACGGCCGCATAGACATTTTAATATCGGGGATAGGGACCGGAGGAACTATTACCGGGGTAAGCCGTTATATTAAAGGAGTAAAAGGGAAACCCATCTGGTCGGTTGCCGTTGAGCCGATTCATTCACCGGTGCTGACCGCCATCCGCAACGGGGAACCGCCAAAGCCGGGACCGCACAAAATCCAGGGCCTTGGCGCCGGATTCAAACCTGACGTGCTGGACCTGGATTTGGTAGACGAGATAGCCACTGTGTCAAACGATGAGTCCGTGGAAATGGCAAGGCGTCTGCACAAGGAAGAAGGAATCACCTGCGGGATTTCCAGCGGTGCAGCGATGGCCGCGGCCGTTCGATCGGCAGCTTTGCCCGCAAACAAAGATAAGATAATTGTCGTCATCCTTCCCGATGCAGGTGAACGCTATCTATCGAGCATTTTGTTCGAAGGTATTAACCCCTGAATCGCGCCGAAGGCATCCCGCGCCCGCCCAACGCGTCCGATAGACACGCGATGCGGTCGCCTTCCGCGCTCCGCGATGTGAAGCTGTTTAAGTGTTATATGTAAGTCTATCATACGAGGTCGAGCCAGGCGTTTCCGCAGCGCGGACCTTTCGTCCGAAGCGGTCTATTAGAGTGATATAAAAGGGTTCTTTGGTGGGAGAAGCGCCAAAGAATTGCTAATGATTTCGTCATTCCGGCGGAAGCCGGAATCCAGGCTGTTTCCCAACTAATTGATCTCAAAGCAAAAGACACTGGACCCCGGCTTTCGCCGGGGTGACTTGTATAGGGTTTTTGCCCTGATGTGGGAATCCCATTCCTTTTTCATCACTCTGCTATGGCATTCTTTTGGCAACAGGGGGTATCCATGTATAAATAGAGATGGGGTTTGCGGATACCGCTTGCCCCGTTTCAATTTCACCTCGTAAGATAGACTAAGTATAATACATTACTACATATTCCGTTCAATTACCTATTTGAAAAGTATCAATGACCTCTTGAGGGAGCTTCCTTGTCACAATCAGCGTTGATACATTTCCACCAATTACTTCTTTGTTGAGTTCATATCCGTCACAGATATCCTTGGAATAGCGGGCAATCATCTCTCCGATCAGGCGATCCTCCGGTTCTTCGGGGATTCCTGCCGCCAAAGCCGCCGGTCCTTTGAAATTTGCAGGAGTAAAGAGTGTGAATCCCGGTTTTGTCAGGCAACTGATCCGCCCATTCTCCGCTTCGTTTCTGCCCAGAATAACCTTGAGGGCCGGTTGAACCCTGAAATGCCTTCCGACCCTGAGAAGGTGGATGTCCGTCATGTCGAAGCCGGGCATGCAGGCGAACAGGTCCCGGAGCCTCGATGCTATGATGGGGTCGGTTAGCAGACATCCGCCGGCGGGGCAGGGATAGTCCCTTATCCCGAGATTTTTCGCCATATCGATCTGCGTTTTTCTCGATCTGCCGGTAATGGAGAGAAGTTTTTCGCGGTCCACTATTCCCTCCCGCTCGGGCAGGCTTGGCGGGAAAAGGTGGGCTGAAAGGGGCCTCAGGATGAGTCCCTTGAGGCCGCTTTCTCTTTCGATTAGTTCTATGGCATTCCTGTGCTGGGACATGGGTCTTTGGCCGAGCACCTCTCCAGTGACCACAAAGGAAGCGCCTAGCGAAGCCATCCTCTCCCTGACTTTCCTGAGCATATAGATCCGGCAGTCGATGCACGGGTTCATGCCCCTGCCGTGACCGTGAGGCGGGTCCCTTACGATTTCGAGGTAATCCATGCCCTTGGCCATTACCTGGATGTCGACCCCCAGCTGTTCGGCGATGATACGCGCCTGGTTCCTGCACCCAGCCTTTTTGGGCGTGCAGTTGCAGAAGGGACTGGTAAAATGGAAAGCTATTACATCGATACCCTGGTCAATCATTAGCTTGACGGCGAGAGAGCTGTCAAGACCTCCGGAAAGGAGCGCAATTGCCTTCATATTCATCCTTCAGTAGCTTATATCCCAATATATCGTGCGTAAAAAGTCCTTGCCCTGGCCACATCTGTCGTATTGGCGACAATGGCCCTGCCGTCCGGAAAAATAACCATTTCGCCGTCATCGGCTTTAAAGCGAATCAGCAGGCCGCTTGAACTGACGCGGCCGACCGGCTCGAGCCGTTGGCGAAGCGCCTCAAAGTCAAGCTCGATGGATCGCGGAGGGTTTACCTGGACTGAATTGCGGCCGCAAAGAGAGGTTGTCCAAGAGACCTGGCGCGCATCGAGGAATTCGAAATTACCCAGGGCGCAGCATGGACATTGATCATCTCTTTGGAACTTCATAAGCTCAAAGGAACCGTTCCAGACATCGGCGGAGAAGAGGGCCGTGTTGGCCGGGGGCGATCCCAGCAGTATCCGCAGGGCGATCGTTACCTGCAGCGATGCAGTGACGGCAACGGCTGAGTTGAGTACGCCGGCGGTATCACATGTGGGCACGGCGCCGGGATCGGGAGGGCTGGGGACAACGCATCTCAGGCATGGACCACGGCCCGGGAGGATCGGCATGACCATGCCCACCGTGCCGATCACTCCAGCGTACACCCATGGTTTGCCCTGTTTGATGCAAACGTCGTTGAGCAGATAACGGGTCTCGAAGTTGTCGGTGCCGTCGAGGACAAGATCGGCGTCGGCCAGCAGCGATTCTGCGTTCCGCGTTGTCACATCTACAGCCAGCGATTCCACGGCGATGGTGGAATTGATCGCCTGCAGTCGCCGTGCAGCGGCCTCGGCTTTGGAGACATTCGCCGCTGCGTCGCTCTCTTCGAAAAGAACCTGCCGATGAAGATTGCTCCACTCCACAAGGTCACGGTCTGCGATTCTAAGCCTGCCCAGACCGGCCCTTGCCAGCAGTTCGGCCTGAAAGCATCCGAGCGCGCCGCACCCGACGATAAAAACGGTGCTCTGAGCCAGTTTAGCCTGACCGTTTGCACCTATTTCGGGCAGGATTTGTTGCCGGGCATAACGATTTTTATCAGTTGAATTCATTTTGTCCCTCTGCAGGGTCGCCTGATGCGCAATGAATGCTTCGGTCGATCCATCCTCCTCCAAGCAGTCGGTCGCCGCAGTAAAAGACTGCGGCCTGTCCAGGCGAGACGGCTATCAGGGGACGCTCGAACCGGACCCGCACGGTTCCCGGTTCGTGTTGCTCAACGGTGGCAATAACCGGGGCCTGATTGTACCGAACCTGCACGGAGCAGCGAAGCCGCTTAAATCTCTGCGTCAAAGCATGCCAACGGACACCAGTGGCGATCAGCCCCTGAGCAATCAATCCTTCTTTTCTGGTTGTGAGAAAAACAGCGCCGCTCTTCGGATCAATAGATTTCACCCAAGCGGCGGAACCCAAGGCAACCCCGAGCCCGCGCCGCTGCCCGACGGTGAATCGGTGGATCCCTTCATGCATGCCCAGGAACCTGCCTTCTTCATCAAGGAACGGTCCCGGGTTCATGGCTTCATTGAACCGTTGCCGCAGGATTTCCGGGTAGGCTGTCCCTTTGGTGGAGAAACACGCGTCCTGGCTTTCTTCCCGGTCCGCGTTCCGTAGTCCGATGCGCCGCGCCATACTGCGGACTGCATCCTTTGAGTGCCGGCCGACAGGGAATAACGCCGCCGAAAGCCTCTCGGAGCGTATCGAAAAGAGAAAATAGGACTGGTCCTTTCGGACGTGCGCGCCGCGCAAGAGGAAAGCCTCGCCGTTCTTTCGCACGCCGATGCGGGCATAATGCCCCGTGGCTATTTTCTCTGCGCCCAGCGACTTGGCATAATCGAACAGCATGCCGAATTTTATGTGCTCATTACAAATGACGCAGGGGTTGGGGGTGCGGCCGCGGGCGTATTCCTCCCAGCTCCGGAGCAGGACGGTCTGTTCGAAGACTTGACGGCAGTCCAGCACGTAGTGATGTATACCGAGGCAGCCGGCGGCAGCCCGGGCCTGGGCGACGGCATCGGTCCCGCAGCACGATCTCCCGGGAGCGGACTCGTGACATGCGTGCAGTTGCAGGGTGACTCCTATGACCTCGAATCCTTGTTCCAGGAGCAGAAAAGCCGCGACGCTTGAGTCAACCCCGCCGCTCATGGCAACCACAATGCGTTCTTTCGGCAAAGTCAATGCCGCAGTCCTTCCACCAATTCCGAGAGAGCCCTGAGAACAAAGTCCACTTCTTCCACTGTATTGTCGCAGCTGAGCGAGAAACGAATACAGCTCGATGCCTGGTCTACCGTGCATCCCATCGCCGAAAGCACATAGGAAGGTTCCCTCGTATCGGACTGACAGGCTGACCCCGTAGAAACGGCAATTCCCATCAGGTCAAGATTCATGGCGAGCATCTGGCCGTCTACCGCCTCGAAACTCACGTTCAGGGTGTTGGGCAAGCGGTGTTCCGGGCACCCGTTGATCTTAACCTGCGGCACTCGCTCGACGATGCCTTTTTCCAGTCGATCCCGTAGCGACTCGGTGAGGCGGCTGTTCTCCCGAAGCCGCAGCCCGGCAAACCGGCATGCCTGCCCAAAACCGACGATGGCTGCAACATTCTCGGTTCCAGCCCGCATCCTTCGTTCATGATGACCGCCGTGTATAAGCACCGGCCCCTGAATGCCCGAGCGGACGAAAAGCGCGCCGCAACCCTTGGGACCGTGAAATTTATGAGCAGAGAGGCTCAACAGATCGACCCCCAGGCGGCGTACGTCCAAGGGAATTCTCCCCGCAGCCTGAACGGCATCCGTGTGGAACAGTATTCCCCTTGATTTTGCTATTTGCGCCGCTTCCCGAACCGGCTGTAAGGTGCCGACCTCATTATTGGCCAGCATTACGGAGATCAGGATAACGTCATCATCGATTGAATCGGCAAGAGCCTGCAAGTCTATTCGGCCCTGGCTGTCCACCGAAAGATAGGTCACGCGAAATCCGTTTTTCTCCAGGTGACGGCTGGAGTTCAATACAGCCTGGTGCTCGACGGCCGTGGTGATGATCCGGCTGCCCGGCTTTCCGAGGAGGTTCGCAATTCCCAGTATTGCCTGGTTGTCAGCTTCGGTTCCCCCGCTCGTGAAGACGATTTCATCGGCAGATGCGGCGATAAATTCCGCAACTTGCTCTCGAGCCTGATCCATGGCCCGCCTCGCCTCCTGGCCAAACCAGTGGATGCTGGATGCATTGCCGTAAGTATCACGAAGATATGGGAGCATCTCCTCCAAGACTTCTGGATTGAGCTGCGTAGTGGCATTATTGTCAAAATAGATGCGTTTCATGCCTTGATCCCCAACCTCTATCCGCTTTTCCGTTCATCTCTTTCAAGAGCGCTTCGATCTGACGCCCTTTGGCTTCCATTACCAAAACCTCCTGTTGCCTGTATGGTGAGCGAAGATTATAACTTAAACTGAGCGATTAGCTAGTTTCCATCCGGAAAGGGTCCTTTTCCGTCCTGGCGGCGTCAATCTTCGGGCTTGCTTGTGCGGCGTACCCAAGTACGCCTCCGCGCAACCCCTCGATTTCCTTGCCAGTACGAAAAATGCCTCCTTTTCGAATCGGAAACTGCCAGCGTTCCATCCGGAGTTTCCGGATGGACGCTAGCTAGTGTCCATCGGGAAACCACGGATTTCACGAATAATCAAGGATTGGGCTTTTGTCCTCATCAGCGGTGTTCAGGACCTTCATGGCGGCTCCGATGATAGACTCGCTCAATTCTCTGTGAATCATTTTATCCGTGATCATCCACTGCGCTACGCTCCCCATCCGTGGTTTAAATATCTTTCCTTCTGAGCGGGTCCGGCCCAATGGAATAAGCTGCGTTGAGAGTTGAGGCGACGAATGCCTCCGATTTTTCACGGGTGGCGCAAGGTGAGTGATGTTCCCCGCAGTGTCCCTGGGAGGCCGGATCGTGCGTAAGGCGCCGGGAGCGCGTAGCGCGCGCGGTCTCGACCCTACAGCCAGGGCCGGACTATGACGCAGGATATGTGGCCTACAAGTCCAGGTAAGACACTACCTCGATCCCGTGCTCCTCGAGGTCTGCAATGATTGGCTTTACGTCAGTTTTTTTTAGCCGAACGGAATAGGAGTAATCAGGTCCTTCCTCGAGGGGCATAAGGCAGAGGCTGATAATTTCGCCCCCATGCAGCCTTACGATTCGGGTTATCTCCGGAAGCGGGTTGGGAGAGCCTGAAACCTTTATGTCCAGTCGCGTGGATTCAGTGAAGAGTCCCAGGAAAGTGATGAACGCCGAGAGAATGTCGGTGACGGTTATTACGCCAACAAGCGTGCCATTCTTGACGATGGGCAGGCCGCCAACACGCTTATCCAGCAAAATACGCGCAGCCTCCTCGAGCGCCATCTCGGGATGGATCGTAAAGGGTTTTCGAATCATCACGTCCTCAAGGGTCAGTTCTTCGAGCATCGAGGCGATAAGCACCCCCCTCAAGTCCGCGTCCGTAATCCAGCCCAGCAGATTCATCTTCTGATCCACCACCGGCAGATGCCGGATGGATTCCCCCTTCATCAGGGCCATAGCTTCCTGAATGGAGGCTTCCTTCCTGACAGTTACCAGATCGGTTGACATCCAGTGGCTCACTATCACGCGGCCTCTCCTTGCGCGCAAAGAGCTCAAATCGGCAAAATCCGATTTAATGAGTAATTACAAGCGGTTTTAAGAAACGAAAAAAGGCTAAGCTAAATCCCCTTAAAATGCAAGAGCATTCTAAATACCCACGGCGGCGCCCATCGATGCAGGCGCACTAAGAATTGCGCAATGTGCGCTCCAGCTCGGAGTTTTGAACGGTTCGCAGAGGGTCCGGATCGATGGGGCAACTATGTTCTTATCCTCACCGGATCGTGATCGATTTTTTCCATGAGGCCGGCTATGCTCACCGTCCGGTCCCCGAGCATATTTGTGTAGCTCCCCAGTTCGTTATCATACCAGCCGTAAATTACGGCCTGGGTGACCGGCACCTCGATGAACCTTTGCCGTCGCGACCCATCAGTCTCGACGCTTCGCGAGACCATTCCAATATCCAGCGAAGCCGAATTGTCCGCACCGATTGACTCCAGGTATTCACATGCGGACGCCAGGCGCTCCGGGTCTACCTTGATGTGAACTGCCGAAGTGCGCGTGTGGTTCTCGTAGCCTTCGATGACCGCAGCGGCCCGGGGCAGTCCGATAATGTCGGAGGACACATTCTGTTCTTCGGAAAAAACCAGGTAGCCATCAGGGAAATGGGAAACGGCTCTTTTATAAATATTATTTATCAACTCATGATTAACCGGGTTCGTCATGCTCTCGTCCTGAATCATCATTGCCAGTATTATGAGAGAGCCTGTCGTTACGGGGATTCTAACGGACTCGGCGATAATGCCGATTCTCTTCATCTCCGGGATCACCAGTTCTAGGGCTTTGGCTGCCCCGGTGCTGGTTAGGATGATATTGTTGAAGGCCGACCGGGTCTTTCGCAGGTCGGTCGCTTTGGCTTTCGGCGCGCGGTCCAACACGGATTGCGAACTGGTGGCTGCGTGAACAGTGGTCATCGCCGCCGAAAGGACGCGTTCGGCCCCGAAATAATCCAGCAGGGGTTTCACCATGTAAGCAAGACAGGTGGTCGTGCAGGAGGCGTTTGATACGATCAGGTGCTTCTTCGGATCGTAATCGGAATCGTTTATGCCCATAATGGTCGTAACGGCATCGGGGGGCATTTCCCGGCCCTTGTCCTTTATCTTGAACGGCGCCGATACGATAACCTTCTTTGCGCCCGAAACAAAATGGCCGCGTACCGACCCTTTCGGGTCTTCCGGAAGAGCAGCGGGATCGAGAAAAGATCCCGTGGCGTCCACGACGAGGTCAACTCCGTATTTGCGCCAGTCTATATGAGCCGGATTTCTGGCGCTGCGCAAAACAGTTGCCTTTATCCCGTTCACCACAAAGCTGCCGGATTTTTCGTCGATCTCTTCGATGACCCTGCCGGCCCGGCAGCCATAGAGAAAGTTATTCAAAGCCCCGTAGGTGGAGTCCTTCTCCAGGAAATGTGCTATGTCCGCGAGTCTTGTCCCTACCTCCCGGCCTATATTGACCACGATCTCCGAGAAGTATTTACGCTCCACATGGTGCCAGATTGAGAGCTTTGCGATTCTGCCAAGGCCGTTGATGCCCAGTTTCCGCGCAACCTTTGTTTCTTCGCCCATAATGGCCTCCGTGTTAAAAAAAGATGATATATAAAATATCAACCATGAGCGGGCCAATGTCAAAAACTTATTCCGGCAATCCGTACCTATTTTCCGGCAAGACAATGGGCCACTCCCCAGGTTTTTTCAGATAGGGTTGAGTGGAAAGTCTGTTAACGTTTTACAGAGTGAATCGGTTTTTTTTATGCCTATCTTTATTTTATGAGAGCCACCGCTCCGCGCGTGGGAATCATCGTCGCCATATATGACCTTGTAAGGCTAAATAACTGAAAGGACCAAAAACATGGAAAAGACAAGCTGCGAGTTTCAGGGCAAGATTTTCCCGGATGGCAGCGTAACCTGCATGGGTGACCAGTGTATAAAATGCTCCGATGGGAATTGGGGGCCTGACGAATTCGAGTTTACACTAAGCGGCGTTCAAGATTAGACCAGTTTCCGTCCGGAAAGGGTCCTTTTCCGCCCTGGCGGTGTCAATCTTCGGGCTTGCTTGTGCGGCGTACCCATGTACGCCTCCGCACAAGCCCTCGATTTCCTTGCCAGAACGAAAATCCCTCCTTTCCGAATCGGAAACTGCAAGTGTCTTATACGGTGAGATTCTCCTACGTTCATGCGGGTTTCCAGATGAGCACTAGACTGTGGCAAAGATGGCGCCCCCTGGCATCGATGGGATGACGGCTAAGGGCACAAGGCAAAGCTCTCCGGCAACCTGTCTATAATCTTAATGGTTTGAGAAACATGGTCCGGCCCGCTTCGAGCCGGACCTGGAGAAGGAACTGAGATGGAGCAAACCGAATGCGTTTATGACGATAAACAGTATTCAAGCGGCAGCGAGTTATGCTTTGAGGACCTGTGCATACGCTGTGACAGCGGAGATTGGGTGACAAGCGAATCCGATTTGGGCTACGGCTACTAGCGGGAAGCAGGAAGGGGGAAGCAGGAAGCAAGAAGCGAAGCGAGAAGCGGGGAGCAGGGAGCGGGAATCAATTCACTCATTCACCTATTCACCCGCCACATCTTCACCCGCCATATCGAATTGACCTGACCGGCGGACCGTGTTAGCATATTGGTACTTCCGATAACATGTTAGCTTAGGAGACCCCCCATGATTCGCACGCAGATTCAATTGACGGATGAACAGGCTGCCCGGTTGAAAGATCTCGCCCACGCAAGCAACGAATCCATGGCCGCCATCATCCGCAAAGCCGTGGACCGGTTTCTCTCGAAACAGGAGCCGGACCGCCGCACACTTTACCGGCAGGCCATGTCAACGGTAGGCAAATACAAGGCCGGCGTGCCGGACGTCTCCACTAAACACGACCGCTATCTTGAGGACGAATTCCGGTCATGATCGTATTCGCAGATACTTCCGCTCTCTTCGCACTGCTTGTCCAAGATGATTACATGCACGTTCGCGCCAAGGCGAATTTCGAGTACTTCCTGCAAAATGACGTTCCTGATCCTAACCAGCTCCTATGTGCTTCTCGAGACGATCACTCTCCTCCAGCGTCGCGTAAGCGTTGAAGCCGCCTTGGACTTTGACCGCAAGATCCTGCCCGTTCTGGATGTTGTATGGGCAGACGAAGGTTGGCATAGCCGGGCCGTGCAGAGACTTCACACCGAGAGGAATCGAAGTCTGAGCCTCACCGACTGCCTCAGTTTTGAAATTATGGAGGCACGAGAGATCACCTTGGCCTTCGCGTTCGATCATCATTTCACCGAACGCGGCTGGGACTCCGGGCCTCTGTCAGGACTCAGTACTGAGGACTGAGTTGAAGCGCGTGAAGCGGAAAGCGGCAAACCCATTCACGATCCATTGCAACTCATCCGCAGATTACGCAGATAAAGCGCAGATATATCTTTGTCTCAGTCACCGCCGCCCCAAATCCCTCCGACTTTCTTCAAAGACCCCAAAACCCGATCACTTTTCTTCAGTTTTCAAAGAGCGGTCCGCTGTGCAGTGAACAGTGAGCTGTAGAAAGTGAAAAACCCAACTTCTTCAACCACGAATGACTCGGATGAAGGATGTCGATTTTCAGACACGAAGAAAAAATTGCTTACCCATTTATCAACCTCGTTTTTTCTTCCAGGGCGGTGAAACGCTGTTCCAATTCCGCCAGCGCAAGCGTCTTATGAACGCCTTCGGCTAAATCCATTACTGTCCTGGCCTCGGAAGGGGTGACTCCTGCACGAATCTTTGCCGTTAGAGCCGAAAATAGTTTTGGGATGTCGGCTATGGAGCTGACCTCAGGGATGTCAATCTCGATCGGGGCGTCCTTTTTGGGAGGGACCAGGCGCTCGATGCAGATTCGAAGGCAGGTCAAATCACCCTCCAGGGCCAACTGGACGACTTTTCTGACGAGAGCTTCGGCCTCGCCGTCATCCAACCTTAGGAGGTTCTGTGCCACGATCGTGGTCGCGTTTCTGGTCCCTTTGGGTTTGCCCTGCGGATTGCCAGATTGCCCTTTTTGGAACCGGCCGCCCTGTAAATTCAGGCTGGATTCAGGTGACATGGCTAACTCCAGTGAAGAGTGAATGATGAGTGATGAATGATGAATGATGAATAGAAAGCAGCAAAAAATAACTCCTCTTGGTTCTATCGTTTCGCGACGAATCGTGAAAAGCCAAATTCAAATGTTCATGTAAATTCCTCAATTCCTGAATTCCTCAATTTGTTCTAATCCCGCAATATCATACAACATTGCGATTTCGCCCTGCCAAACGGCAGCCAGAAGCGGCAATAGAATCGGCAATAGAAGCGGCAACCGGAAGCGGCAACCGGAAGCGGCAAAAGAAAATGGAGCGGGGAGCCCCTCCAGGGTCGGGGTAAACTCGGAGCAGGGAGGTAGGAAGAACGCCGCCGTGGAAGACGGCGCTACCTACGTGCCGTTGTTCGATAGAGGGCTACTCATATTCCGGGTTGGCCGAAAGATCCACCTGCTCCACTTCCAGCATTCCCGAGTAAATAGCTCCGGTCCTGCCGTCGATGCTTATTAAGGGCTTGTCAGTAAATAAAACCTTTGCGCCGGCATCCGGCTTTTGGCCTGCCTTGGCCGCTCCTCAATCGCAAAATCCTCGACCTAGCCCAGCTACGCCTGCGGTTTTGCTCAATCTTCTGTCGTCGAAGAACTTTCCTCCGCGCAACTAATGACGGCGAAAGAGCAGAAGACTAAGCTCTTCGGCAACCTGTCTATAATCTTAATGATTTGAGAAACATGGTCCGGCCGGCTTCGAGCCGGACCTGAGAAGGAACTGACACAGATCCCGGCCCCTTGCCCGGCAATGGGAGCTAAGTTTTGAATGTTGCTTTTCAAGGAAGAAAAAACAGTTTCAAAAACCGGCCGGATCATCTATTTTTCTGAGAAGACAAATGATCCAGTCGTTTCTAAATTTGGAAAGGGCTCGAACTGTGAAGTCCATCGCGGCACGTCTTGCTCCAAGAGCGAATGGAGAGGCTAATAAACTCTCTTTCGAGGATAGATCGGTTCACGACTGGTACCGTTTCGTACTGTCCTTTCCGCCTCACCTGGTACGGACCTATCTTAGTCGGTTCGGTGTAACGGAAAGTCAACGCGTTCTGGATCCATTCTGTGGGACCGGCACAACGATCGTTGAATGCAAGAAGCTGGGAATACCTTCCCTGGGGATAGAAGCGCATCCCATGACGGCGTTTGCGAGCAGGGTCAAATCCGATTGGACCATCGACCCGGCAGGACTGGGAAACGATGCCAGGAGAGTCGCCGAAATAGCTGAACAAAAGATTAAGACCGGGAAGATTGACTTTGAACTACCGCCTGACGCTGAAAAGATCCTGTTGAGAGATTCGATCAGCCCAAAACCATTGAAAAAGGCCCTTGCCATCCTCGCAGCCCTGGAGGAAGCAGGGGACCCCCGGTTCAGGGACCATGAATTTCTTGCCTTGGCTAAAACACTGGTTTTCACGGCGAGCAACCTCAACTTCGGACCTGAAGTCGGGGTAGGAAAAATTAAGAACGATGCTCCGGTAGTCCTTAGCTGGCTTGAGAACATCCGCGTAATGCGTCAGGATATCTTAAAGCTGAAAGACAGGGCGGCCATAACCAGTCAAATCTCCCAGGATGACTCGCGGGAAATGGTGAACAAACTGGAACCGATATCAATAAACGCCGTTATCACCTCGCCACCCTATCCAAATGAAAAAGACTACACCCGTACTACCAGGCTAGAGTCGGTCATCCTCGGGTTCGTCAATAACCGAAAAGAGTTGCAGAACCTTAAACGGAAGCTGATTCGATCAAATACCAGGAATATTTACAAAGACGACTCGGATGCTGCGCATATCGACAATTTCCCTCAGATTTCGATGCTCGCTGACAAAATAGAGGCCAGACGGGTGGAGCTTAAAAAGACAAGTGGTTTTGAACGGCTTTACGCCAGTGTTACGAAGCAGTATTTCGGCGGCATGGCCCGCCACCTGTCAAATCTGCGGCAAGCGCTTGCGCCTGGAGCATGCCTGGCGTACGTGGTGGGCGACCAGGCTTCTTTTTTCCGGATCATGATAAGGACAGGGGAATTGCTGTCTCAGATCGCGGTATCTCTTGGCTACGAACTGATCGGCATAGACCTTTTTCGAACACGCCTGTCAACCGCAACCCGAAGCCGGCTTCGTGAGGAAATCGTCGTTTTGCGCTGGCCGGGTTGAATGGAGTCCAGTTGAAAAACACAAAAAATCGTTACAGCCAAATAATTGAGCGGATTTTCCTTTCCCATTACTCGGAAGGAACTCAAGAGATATTCTTTGAAAGAGACGAGCTTGTAAAAACAGCCGGTGAATTAGGGATAAGATTGCCGAAAAATTTGGGTGATATCATATACAGGTTTCGATACAGAACAGCCCTTCCCGATTCGATCAGAAGTAAAGCCCCTGAAGGCAGGGTGTGGGTAATCAGGCCTGCCGGAAGATCTCGCTACTGCTTTGCAGCAGCCACTCAAATCGACATAGTTCCAAATCCCGCCCTTGCAGAGACAAAAATTCCCAATTCTACGCCAGGTATCGTGGAGATGTACGCTTTAAGCGATGAACAGGCGCTTCTCGCCATAGTCAGATACAACAGACTGGTTGACATACTTACCGGAATAGCCTGCTACTCGCTGCAGAATCATTTACGGACTTATGTCAGAGGAATAGGCCAGGTTGAGAGCGATGAAATCTATGTAGGGCTGGACAACCGGGGCGCACACTATGTTTTCCCGATACAGGCCAAGGGCGGAAGCGATAAATTGAACATGGTTCAACTTGAGCAGGATTTCGCCGTATGCGCTGCAAAATTTCCCAACCTGGTCTGCAATGCCATAGCCGCTCAGTTCATGAAAGATGATCTGATCGCTCTTTTCCTCTTCGAGATGGGGGATTCCGGAATAACCTTACTTAATGAGAAACATTACAGATTGGTTCCTGCTGCCGAAATTTCAAAAGAGGAGCTTTTGACTTACCGTTCCCGCCTCCCAAAACCTGTTCTTTGATGGAGGGCTATTCATAATCCGGGCTGGCCGAAAGATCCACCTGCTCCACTTCCAGCATTCCCGAATAAATAGCTCCGGTCCTGCCGTCGATGCTTATACGAGTCGCCCGTTTTAACCGGGTGGCCGTCAATGGCGCAAGTCTTTTCCGAGTCGCGGACCGTCATGCGGCTCACGCCGACTACGCACGTTTTGCCAATCCGGTGGGCTACGATGGCGGCGTGCGAGGTTGCCCCCCCCTTGGCTGTGAGAACTCCATCGGCAACCGAAATCTCGTGTATGTCGTCGGGGACCGTGTCGGAGCGGATCAGGATGACCGGTTTGCCGGCACACTCTTTTTTGATGCGCTGGATGGATTCCAGATCAAAGGCAGCCAGGCCCGAGATCGCTCCGCCGCTGACTCCGATACCGCTTCCCAGGTACCTTGAGTGGAGGTCTTCGGTCTTTTTGAAAACCGGATAGGAGCGCTTTGTCCGGGGAGTCATGTTGCGGGACTGCAGGACATACACGCCCTCTTCTCCCGCCCCCCTGAAATGTGAACTCCACTTCCTGGGGCGCCCAGTGGTTTTCATAGACCAGCTTTTTGGCTATGTCTGACAACCTCTTATAGACGCGAGGAAAAAGGGCCTGGAGCGAAGTTTCCGCAGGCTCGGCTTCTCCGAGTCTTTGTTTTTCGGAGAGCGGGAGCGTCTTGACCAGACCTCCCACCACGTCTTCTCCCTGGTTACCCCATGTGAAGTCGCCGACCGGATCAACCTTGTCCTCAGATGTGCGCGGATTGTGGGTGAACATGACACCGGCCCCGGAATGAATGTTCAGGTTTCCGAATACCATCGCCTGGATGGTAACGGCGGTTCCCCAGTTGTCGGAAAGCATCATAATCTCCCGGTAGGTCTTCGCCTTGTGCGATTCCCACGATTCCACGACCTGCCGAATGGCCGTGAAGAGCTGTTCGCTGGGGGATTCGGAAAATTCGATATCATGCGCCTCCAGGACTTCCCGGTAGGCCAGAGCAAGCTCCCTGATTTCAACGGGAGAGAATTGCCGTTTAACGGACCTGTCATATTTTTTCTTGTGCTTGTTCATCATGGCGCTGAATTCGTCGCGCGGAATTCCG
>CAVWTD010000025.1:0-249370 GCA_963757915.1 uncultured delta proteobacterium
GAAGGAAATCGCGAGCAAGATCTCCATCATCGAAGAGATCGCTCGCCAGACCAACCTGCTGGCGCTGAACGCAGCCATTGAGGCGGCGCGCGCCGGTGAACACGGGAAGGGATTTGCCGTGGTAGCCGCCGAGGTGCGCAAGCTCGCTGAACGGAGCCAAACGGCGGCAGGCGAAATCAATAAACTGTCGGCATCGAGTGTTCAAATCGCGGAAAAAGCCGGAGAGATGCTGGCAAGAATCGTTCCGGATATTCAGAAGACACGCGGACCTGGTGCAGGAGATCACTGCCGCGAGCAACGAGCAGTCTTCGGGAGCGGGCCAGATCAACAAGGCCATTCAGCAATTGGATCAGGTCGTGCAACAGAACGCTTCGGCATCCGAGGAGATGGCTTCCACGTCTACCGAGCTGTTGAGTCAGGCCGAGCAACTTCAGAACACGATTGCATTCTTCAAACTTACCGGCGGCTCTGCCGTTGCGAAGACAAGTATTGCGGCGGCCGTCAGACAGGTTAAAACAGTCCAGAAAAGCCACGTGGCGCATTCAAAACACGCTGCGCCGAAGAAGACCAACGGAGGCGTGCAACCGAGTGGTGTTGCTCTGAATCTGTCGAAGGAAGCCCAGGCAGACATGGCCGACGCGGAGTTTGAGAGATATTAGGGAGGAGTTGACATGAGTGTATCTTCAATAACCGAGACAAGTCAGTATCTTACCTTTAAGCTGGAAGACGAGGTGTTTGCATTGGACATCGCAAAGGTCCGGGAAGTCCTGGACTTCACATTGATTGCGAAGGTGCCGCAGACACCTGATTTCATGCTTGGAGTCATCAATCTTCGGGGAACCGTGGTGCCGGTCGTGGATATGCGTTTGAAGTTCGGAATGACCCGGACGGAAACGTCGGTAAATACCTGCATCATCATCGTCGAGATTGAGGTCGACGGGGAGAACACCGTGCTCGGTGCTCTGGTCGATTCAGTGCAGGAAGTGATGGACCTTGATCCAGACCAGATTGAACCGGCCCCGCGTATCGGGACCCGCTTGAATACAAAGTTCATCAAGGGAATGGGGAAGCGGGACAATCACTTCATAATCATCCTGGATATCGACAAGATATTCTCTTCAGATGAACTTGCCATGGCACGCGACGTGGGTGAGGAATCCGCCGCGTAAGCCGGATCATAAGGGTTGACAGCGGAGGGCGCGGAGCCAGCGGACAGAAACATAAGAATTTTACTCTCATGTTTTTCTCTGCGACCTCCGCGAACTTCGCGGCAATCTACAGAAAAACTGGAGGCGATCGCACATAAAATGCGGGCTGCGATCACGGGCATAGAACACGATGCACAGTTACCAAAAACAATGTGGAGGAAACCGTCTTCTTTCCCGACGGATATTAATGGGATTTCAGAGGGCGGAATATTCTCGGTGCAGATGTCGGATAAGGTCTTTGTGCGCCTGAGCGAATTTATTCGAGATTCGTGCGGCATCAAATTGCCTCCCGCCAAAAAGACGATGCTCGAAGGACGACTCCACAAGCGGTTGCGCGCTCTTCGTATCGAATCGTTTGAGAGGTACTGCGAGTTTCTCTTCAACTCCAGCGGATCAGAGTCCGAATATATCCACATGATCGACGCGGTAACCACCAATAAGACCGATTTCTTTCGGGAGCCCGATCACTTTGATTACCTTTTCGAAAGAGTTCTTCCGGAGCTGGTCCGCCTGCAAGGGTCCGGCACCCGGAAAAAGCTCAACGTGTGGAGTGCCGCATGTTCAACCGGAGAGGAGCCCTACACGCTGGCAATGGTTTTGAGTGAGTTCGCGCAAGGTTGTCCGGGGTTTAGCTTTTCGATCCTCGCAACCGACATTTCCACGGCAGTATTGGAAAAAGCAAGGTCGGGCATATACGAGCATGACAGAGTGATCCCGGTTCCCATGGAGCTTCGAAAAAAGTATCTTCTTAAAAGCAGGGAAAAAGACAAGGGGCTTGTGCGGATCGCACCGGAATTGCGGAATTTAGTGCAATTCGGAAGGCTTAATTTTCTGGAAGAAGAATATGGAATAGAGGAACCGATGGCGATCGTGTTTTGCCGCAACGTCCTCATCTATTTTGACCGGCCGACACAAGAAAAGCTCGTTAACCGGCTTTCTCAACATCTGATATCCGGGGGATATCTGTTTGTGGGGCACTCGGAGAGCCTTCATGGCATGGATTTGCCCCTGGCACAAACGGCAACCACCATTTACAGGAAGCAGTGATGGATTCAGACTGCCGAAGGCCGATAAAATGAAGCAGAACATCAGCATTCATATCGGTGGATTTTATGCGAGCAGGGAGCCGGCCGTCATCGAGACCCTTCTTGGCTCCTGTGTTGCCGTCTGCCTGTATGACTCCGTAGCGCGAATTGGAGGCATGAACCACATCTTTCTGCCGGGAAAGGCCGATCTGAAACACTTCGACAACGTGGCCCGGTACGCCGTAAATGCCATGGAGCTGTTGATCAACAGGGTGATGACCCTCGGGGGCAAAAGAAAACATTTGGTCGCAAAGGTTTTTGGCGGGGCGCATGTTATTCCGGCAATATCTCCAGAGAACGGGATGGGCTCCAGGAACTCCGAGTTTGTGATCGAGTTCCTTCAGATGGAGGCCATCTCTATCGTAAGCCGGGATCTGGGGGGGCATGACACCCGAAAGATCTACTTCCACACAGATAGCGGTGAAGTCTTCCTTAAACGTATCCCTTCCACCCGCTGCCCGAATATCAGTCTTAAAGAAAGAAGACTTCTGGAATTGGCGCGAAGGAAAGCCGAAGAATCGGGAAGCGTGACTCTGTTCTACTGACAAGGAGCAGGAATACCGCGCGTTAGTGATGGAGAACCTCAGATGACCAAAAAAATCAGGGTATTGATTGTTGATGATTCGGCAGTAGTGCGCCAAACACTTTCTGAAATACTTTGTTCCGATCCCCGGATCGAAGTAATGGCGACAGCCCCGGATCCTTTCGTCGCGGCAGACAAGATATCCCATGAGGTCCCTGACGTGATCACGCTGGACGTCGAAATGCCGCGTATGGACGGCATCACCTTCCTTGAGAAGCTGATGTCTCAGCATCCCATCCCTGTGGTGATATGCTCGAGTCTGACCGAAAGGGATTCCGAGACGACGTTGAAGGCACTGGAATATGGGGCTGTGGAGATCATCCAAAAGCCCAGGCTTGGCACCAAACAGTTCCTTGAAGAATCCAGGGTTCGCATCTGCGATGCCGTGAAAGCCGCATCCCAGGCCAGGCTCAGACGCATTTGCGAACGGAGCAAAGTCGAGCCTAAGCTAACCGCTGACGCCGTCATTGCGAAGCCGAAGACAAGAGCTATGATCGAAACGACAGAAAAGGTCGTTGTCGTAGGAGCGTCCACGGGGGGGACCGAGGCATTGAGGGTTTTGTTGGAATCACTTCCTCCCGACGCCCCCGCCATGGCGATCGTACAGCACATGCCGGAGCACTTCACGGCCGCCTTTGCAAGGCGCCTTGACGGAATTTGCCGGATTTCCGTCAAAGAAGCGGAGGACAACGATACGCTGATCCGGGGGCGCGCGCTGATAGCCCCGGGCAGTCATCACATGCTGCTCAAGCGCAGCGGCGCACGCTATTTCGTGGAAATTAAGGATGGTCCACTTGTCTGCCGTCACCGTCCCTCCGTGGACGTTCTGTTTCGCTCCGCCGCCCGCTACGCTGGCAAAAACTGTGTCGGAGTCATCATGACCGGCATGGGCGACGATGGGGCAAAAGGCATGCTGGAAATGAAGGAAGCGGGGGCAGCGACCATTGCCCAGGATGAGAAATCGTGCGTGGTGTTCGGCATGCCCAACGAAGCCATCCGAAGAGGGGCCGTAGACAGGGTTTTGCCCTTGGAGGCCATTTCAGGGGTCGTTTTAAGAGAAGCAGGCTGAACCGTTGCATAAAATATTGTTTAAGCTGAAAATGGCGTCGAGGCGCTCGGGCTTTTGGAGTCCAATAAAATTGACCAGATCGTCTCAGACTGGAACATGCCAATGATGACAGGGCTCGGCCTGCTAAAACGAGTGAGGGCGGATGAACGGTTAAAGGGTCCTCCCTTCCTGATGGTTACTGCCGAGGCCCGGAAAGAAAATATTATCGAAGCGATCCAGGCCAGGGTCAGCAATTATGTTATCAAACCCTTCAGCCCTGCAGTGTTTGAGGAAAGACTCGCCAGGATTATTCCTCAGGGTCAGTGATGGAGAGCAGATGATGGATGTAAAGATTGTTAACCCATTTCTTGCGGCGGCCATGCATGTGCTGAAAACAATGGCTCAAGTTGACGCCAAACCAGGAAAGCCATTTCTCAAGAAGGATGATCTTGCTGTTGGAGATGTTTCCGCGATCATTGGCATCACCGGCGCTGCCCAAGGGTCTATGGCCTTGATTTTCACTGAGCAATGTATCAAGCACATTGCATCGAACCTCTTAGGAGAGCCTTTCACTCAAATGAACCATGAGGTGAGAGACTCCGTAGGGGAACTTACCAACATGATCTGCGGAGATGCCAGGAGGCGCCTCGCCGAGGATGGATTCGTTCTCCAGGCTGGAATACCCACAATAGTTTCGGGCAAGGGCCACTCGATAGTGCACATTGCAAACGGACCACGCCTTGCCGTTCCTTTCGAAACGTCTCAGGGTAGTTTCATGGTCGAGGTGGCGTTCGGCAGGTAGACATGATCCAGCTCTGGCGTTTGGAATACTCTGTGATTGGCTTACCCTCTGTTTCAGACTATGTTCCACAGGGGCGCCAAAAATTTTGTATCCTGGAGGGAATTATTCGAGATGTCAGGGAGATTGATCCATATGAAGAGCTTAATTAAGTTTTTCAGAAGTCGAAAGACTGAAGTGACTAGTATCGATATGCGCATCATGAATGGGTTAATAGAACAAGTTGAGGAAGCGACAAAGAAGATCTTCAACTCTAACGCTATCGAGCTCTTAAACGAACCGCTCACCAATGTTGTTGCAGCGGTTTGGGGTGTCCAAAGCGACGAAAACCAACCTACTTTCATCCAACGGCAAATCGATCACACCATACGTCCAATAATCTGTAAAATTCAGGATGCTATTGAAACAGAGGAGTTGAGTGGAGCCAAAGATTGCGTAATTGATTATCTAATCAAAAGGCTGGTAATTTCGGACATAGTCTTCATGATCCAGTGTTATAAAGTCAGCCTGCTTGGTCGCGAGCAATATAAATCAAGTGATACGAATAACTTAGCTGATATTAAAGCAGCAGGACATGCCTAATTTTATTTCAATGAAGTGGGTCTTGACACAAAGGATATCAGCATCTCTAACGGGGTGATGAAAAAGGATTCTCTGGTGGGAGAAACGCCTGAAAATTGCTAATGATTGTGCATGTGACCAGATAACGAATACAGGTGAGCTTCCACTGAACAGCCTTCGGAAGTAGCCGGTAGATCCCGTTCAAAGGTTTTCATCATGGCTTCCAACCCTTACGCCATTCGCCTCTCCGCTCTAATACCCATCAATTGGAAGAGTGGTTTTCGGACCTCGAGTCCGGATTGCGAAGAGGGGCTATCAACCGCGGAATGGTGGTGTGTCCTGAAATTGCCAAAACCAGTCTCACTGAGATACCACTTGCATGTTCGATTGGAAAATCGTATGGTTTTGCGGGCTTTGGAGTTGTTCCAGAAGTTTTTGTAGCAGACTCCGACCAGAAAATGCGGTTTGGATGCATAGCGTACAACTTGCTGTATTATTCCGGTCTATTTACTTTGAAGGGCAGCTTGAAGTAAAAGGAGAGCAGGTGAAGAAGATCCTGATAATCGCAGTCATTGTGGCAGCATTTTCCATTGCAGGCGGCCTGCCGTCGGCCGCTCAGACAAAGGTCCCCATCAAGGTGAAAGGCGCCGATTCCATGTGGGGCCGGGTTCGCAGTCTTGCCCTGCTCTATATGAAATATCATCCTGAGGTTGATATAGTTGTATCCGCCAATTCACTGGTCGATGAAGGGATGAAAGCGCTCATTGCAGGTGAGGCCGATGTCGCGATGGCCTCACGCAAAATCACCGCTCAGGAAAGCGAGGCGGCAAAGGTCAAGGGGCTTCAACTCGACGAACATGTTGTAGGATACGGCGGGATAGTCATTGTAACCGATCAGCAAAACCCGGTAAATGACCTCTCAATAGACCAGGTAAGAAAGATATTCACTGGTGAGATTGTCAACTGGAAGGATATTAACGGGAAAGATCAAGCCATTACAGTTTTCAAATCGGGCGAGAAGCATCCCGGCACGTTATTGTTTGTGGAGAGCTACATCCTCGGCGGAGTTCCCATTACCAAGAGCGCAATTACACTGCCGGACTTCCCGGAGATAATTAGAAAGGTTCCAGAAACAGCAGGCTCCATAGCTTACACCAGAATGCGGGACCCTTTCCCCGGCCCTGCGTCCAGGATCAAGCTACTGAAGATCAGAAAAGATGAACATTCGTTGCCGGTTAGCGCATCGAGGGAAACGATCGGGGATGGAACTTACCCGCTCAGACGTCCATACTATCTCTATACCGCCGCTACTGCCGGCAAAGACGTTCGCGGCTTTGTGGATTTTGTAGCAAGCAAAGGATGGCGGGAGCCGAAACTGACTCATCAGTGGTAGTGAAATCTAAACCGCAGTTTTCCTGTTTTAGCAGGATGCTGAAAAAGGATTGCACTTCCCACTTTACAGTAAAAACCTTATGAAGGCGTCACTCTGGCGAACCCCGGATCAGGTCCGGGGTGACGTCATGCAGGCGAAAGCCGGAAGTTCGCCGAAATGACGAAATCATCGGTCCTTTTAAGGCTCTTCTCCACCAGCGTACCTTTTTTCAGCATCCTGCTAAGCCGCGGTTTTTCTGTTTTTGGCTGTGGAACACGGAATTGTTAAGAGATCTTAGGAGGAGTCGGTTTTCATTATCTAACCCAGAGGAGGAAAGGAAATGACAAAAGCTGAATTGGTTGCAAAAATCGCGAGTGAAGGTGGAATTACCAAATCGCAGGCTAATAAAGCTGTGGTCGGATTTGTTTCGGCTGTTTCCGACGCTTTGTCAGGCGGTGACAAGATTACGCTGGTAGGTTTCGGGACTTTCAGCGTCGGGACAAGGTCTCAACGTGAAGGCCGCAATCCCCGCACCGGCCAGAAGATAAAAATTCCGGCGTCAAAAGTTGTCAAGTTCAAAGCAGGCAAGACTCTCAGCGAAAAAGTCAAATAACTGAATTTAATCCTCTCACACTCAATAAGATGATCTGAAGGGACTGCTCGCCGGAATTTATTGGCGGCAGTCCTGTTCATTTCGGATTTGAGGTGGAATATGAGAGATATGCTAAGAAAGTGCAGTGCAGTTTGGCTTCTTTTTACCGGCTTTGCCGTATCGACAATCTTCATTGTGTCTGGAATCGGATACTATCTGATATCTCGTGATTACCAGCGCTTCAATACGGAAGCACTGCATCTTCGCGAGGAATACATTGCAAGCCAACAGCAACTGATCAAACAGGAAGTGGAACAGGCCGTAGCATATATCCAATACAATTGGGCGAAGGCTGAGGAACGTCTGAAGAAAAACCTTAAGGACCGAACCAATGAAGCTTTCGCTATCGCAACCAATCTCTACCGGGTGAATCAAGGCAGAGCAAACAAGCAGGAAACGCGAAATATCGTCCTGGAGGCCCTTCGCCCCATCCGCTTCAATCATGGCCTTGGGTACTACTTTGCAACCGGCCTCGATGGTGTGGAGATCCTGTCTGCAGACCGTCCTGAGTTGGAGGGGCAATCGATGCTCGACTCTCGGGATACGCGTGGTGCATACGTCATACGCGACATGATCGAGCTTATTCGCCGGGAAGGCCAAGGTTATTATCGATATTCGTGGACCAAGCCGAACGTTCAGGGCAAAGATTACCCCAAGATTGCCTACGTCAAGTATTTTTCTCCATTTGAAGGCTTTATCGGCACCGGTGAATACCTGGATGACGTGGAGCAGGATATCCAGAGGGAGGTCCTGGAACGAATAGGCAAGATTCGGTTCGGCAAAGAGGGATATGTCTTCGTCGTCAGCTACGACGGCGTCACCTTGATGAATGGCGCTATACCGGAGCACATTGGGAAGAATATTTGGGACATGACTGATCCCAATGGCGTGAAGGTGGTCCAGGAGCAGCGCAGAGCGGTTGAAAAGCCAGAGGGAGATTTTATCCATTATTATTGGGAGAAACCCTCTACAAAGGAAATCAGCCCGAAGATCTCCTTTGTGCAGGGATTCCCTCAGTGGCGCTGGATGGTCGGTGCAGGGGTCTATGTGGATGATATTGAACCTGTCATCGCAGCCATGGAGACCACGGCTAAAAGGCAGATGCAGAAGGACATCTATCGCCTTGGTTTCGCTTTGACTGTAATACTGGTAGCAGCGCTGTTGATCTGCTACCGTCTTTCCTACTACTTCAAACGGCAGCTCGATCTTTTTTTCCACTTCTTCAAAGAGGCGGAAACCGGTGGAAAACCGATTGCCACCGAACAGATCTTTTTGCGTGAATTCCAACTTCTGGGACAGTCGGCAAATAGGATGCTCGTGGAGCGTAGAAAGGCCGAAGACGGCCTCAGAGAGAGCGAGGAGTTGTATCGCACGCTTGTCAGCTTATCCCCCGACGCGATCTCGGTGGCGGACCTCAACGGCTTGCTCACCGTCACTTCACCTAAGGCCAGGCAAATGTTTGGAGATTTGCCTGATGACGAGATCCTTGGACGCAGTATATTATCCTGGGTTGCCCCGGACGAGCAGGACAAGGTGTCTGCGAATATACGGCGTCTCCTGACGGAAGGAACACTCACAGCTACTGAATACACACTGCTCAAGAAGGATGGGACCCGTTTTATCGGAGAGGTCAACGCCTCTGTCATTTATTCTCCTGACGGCAGTCCAATGAGTATGATTATCATTACCCGTGACGTCACCGACCGCAAGCGGGCCGAAGAGGCGCTGAGAGAATCAGAGCAACGATTGTCCCAGATTATTGATTTTTTGCCTGATGCAACTTTTGCTATCGATCTGCATGGGAAAGTGATTGCATGGAACCGGGCCATTGAAGAGATGACCGGGGTCATGGCTGAACAAATGCTGGGAAGAGGAGACTATGAATACGCCTTGCCTTTCTATGGGATACGGCGGGCGATATTGATTGACATGGTATTCACCTCTGATGAAGAGATCAAAAATAAATATCATTTTGTAAAGAAAGAAGGAGACGTTCTTCTGGCCGAGACAGATGCGCCTGTACGAGGTGAACAATCCCGTGCCCTTTGGGGAAAAGCCAGGCCTTTATATGACACTGAGGGGAATATTGTAGGCGCCATTGAGGCTATTCGCGATATCACCGACCGCAAGCGGGCCGAAGAAGATCTCAAGCAAACGAACTCCTACCTCGAGAACATATTTGAGAATTCTCCCGACGCCATCAGCATTGTGGATAATCATGGAAGGTTTATCAGGTGGAACAAAATGGCGGAGGATCTCTATGGCTACACCTTTGAAGACATGAAGGGGAAGTCTGCGTTTGATCTATACGCGGATAAAGATGAGCTCGAAAAAATGCTTATGAGCTTGCGCCGGGAAGGCTCGGTTAAGAAATGGGAAATAAGAATGAAGAGAAAGGATGGCAGCATTGTCCCATTTGAAATGTCAATTGGCTTGCTGAAAGACGGCCAAGACGAAACTCTTGGGAGTGTTGGCGTAGCAAGGGACCTGAGCGGCCTCAAGGAGGCCTTGTCCGCCCTCAAAGTTTCTCATGAACGGTTGCATGAGGAAATCGCCGAACGCAAACACACGGAGGAGGAGCTGCGAGAATCAGAAAGACGTTTATCCCAGATTATCGATTTCCTGCCGGATGCAACTCTTGTGATCGATAACGAAGGAACAGTTATCGCCTGGAATCGCGCCATGGAAGAAATGACCGGAATCTCGAAGAGTAAAATGATTGGCAAGGGCGATTTCGAGTATTCCTTACCTTTTTTCGGAAACAGGAGACCGATACTAATTGACCTTGTGTTTGCAAGTGAAGAGAAGAAAATGGAGTACTACGAATCTGTTTTAACAGTTGGCGGCTCTATAGTTGCCGAAACTTATGCGCCGGAGACACATAGAGGAAAGGGGGCATATCTGTGGGGTGTCGCGAGCGCCCTGTTCGATGAGCAGGGAAATGTCGCCGGCGCGATAGAATCCACACGGGATATTACGGAGCGCAAGCGGGCCGAAGAAGCACTGCACGAGAGCGAGACCAAACTTCAGGCAATCTTTAATACGGTAGGAACGGGGATTTTGATAATTGACAGGGACACTCAGGTCATTATTGAAGCTAATCAGACCGCTGTAGAAATGACCGGGCTGCCCAAAAAGAGGATTATAGGACAGATCTGTCACTTGTTGGTTTGTCCTGCCGAGGTAGGTAAATGTCCGGTCAAAGACCTGGGTCAAAAAGTCGATCGTTCTGAACGCAAGCTTTTTCATGCTGCCGGACAGTCAAGAGATATTCTGAAATCCGTATATCCTGTGACCATCAATGGAAGGAATTGTTACGTTGAAAGTTTTATCGACATCACCGACCGCAAGCTCGCCGAAGATGCGTTGCGCGAGAGCGAGGAACGTTTCTCCAGGTTCTTTCGCGTCAGCCCCGTCGGCACCAGTATCACCCGCTTGAGCGACGGCCAATTTATGGACGCCAATGATGCGTTCCTGGGCTTATCCGGCTACACACGCGAGGAGGCCGTCGGCCACAGCGCGTTGGAGCTGGGACTGTGGGCCAATACTGAAGACCGGTCTAAGATGCTCAAGACATTGGAAGAGCAAGGCAGGCTAAAGGACTTTGAAACCCAGGTCCGCAGGAAATCCGGTGAGATCATGAACGTGCTTATCTCGGCGGAGATTATGGAGATGGCCGGGCAGCAGTATATGTTGGCCCTTACGCATGACATCACCGAGCGCAAGCGGGGAGAGGAGGAAAGAAAGAAACTTGAGGAACAGCTGTTCCAGGCCCAGAAGATGGAGTCAGTAGGGCGGCTGGCAGGCGGTGTGGCGCACGATTTCAACAACATGCTGGGCGTGATCATCGGCCGGGCGGAAATGGCCCTGGAAAAGGACGTTCCAGCCGACAAACTCCAGCACAACATCAAGGAGATCCTCAAAGCGGGCCTGCGTTCCGCGGACCTTACCCGGCAACTGCTGGCCTTTGCCCGCAAACAGACCGCCGTCCCAAAGATACTGCATTTGAACGAAACGATCTCGGGCATGCTCAAGATGTTGAGGCGGCTCATCGGCGAGGATATCGACCTCCTCTGGGCGCCGGGACTGGATCTTTGGGAAGTCAAAATTGATCCTTCCCAGGTGGACCAGATTCTGGCCAATCTTGTGGTCAATGCCCGCGATGCCATTTTCGGAGTTGGCGCCGTCACCTTGAGGACCGAGAACGTTGTGATCGATGATTCAAAAAAGGCCGAGCCCCCCGAATTCATTCCAGGAGAATACGTCCTGCTGACCGTGAGCGATACCGGAACGGGCATGAGCCAGGAAGTGTGCGAGAAGATCTTCGAGCCTTTTTTTACCACCAAGGAAGTGGGCAAGGGAACCGGGCTGGGATTGTCCACCGTCTACGGCATCGTTAAACAAAACGACGGATTTATTTATGTCGCCAGCGAACCGGAGAAAGGCACCACGTTTAAAATCTACCTGCCTCGGTTCGAGGTTGAAACCGCACAGGTCCCCTCTGAGCATGTGGCCGTAGAGCGCCCGACAGGTAAGGAAACCATCCTGCTGGTCGAGGACGATGAAGCGATCCTGGACCTCAGCAAGATGATCCTCGAAAATCTGGGCTACACTGTGCTTGCGGCGCATACTCCGGTATACGCCTTACATCTTGTCGAGGAGCATCCGGGAGACCTTCACCTGCTTATCACGGACGTGGTGATGCCGGAGATGAACGGGCGGGAACTGGCAGAACAGCTTAGAGTCGTCCGTCCGAACCTCAAGTGCCTATATATGTCAGGCTATACCGCCGAGGTGATTGCCCATCGCGGCATTCTGGACGAAGGAGTAAATTTCATCAGGAAACCTTTCGGGAGCGACGATTTTGCGGCAAGAGTCAGACAAGTGTTGGACAACTTGGAATAGATGTACCGGAATGACTAAATAGTTAGTAATTTTCAGAGCTTACCTCCAATACCCTTCTTTTTGATATCGCCGGTTCAGTTCCGTTTTGTTTCCCATTACCCTTGTTGGCCTGGGTCGAGGCTTCCCGGGGTTGAGAAGTTAACGTGCTTTTCAAGATCAGTTGTTCGTCCTCTGCGTTCGAGTGGGAGGGCCTCTTTTTTGAGGCGGCAAGTTTCATTGTTTTTTTTGCAGGAAATGGATTGTAGAATTCTCAAGCTTGTGCCGATACAACAAAGAAGGGGCGGGGTAAGTCAACTCCGCCAAACGCTGTCCACGATTGGACGCGGATGGTACGTCGGTTCGCCGGAAACGGCCGGCGGCGTACTCGTCGGCATAGGCCGGCGCGTGATCGAATGCGATGGAGCATAGAACACTCGGACGTGCAAAGGTTTACAGGACATGAATCCAGGGCCAACTGAAGAAGCCGGGGCGGCGCAGGATCGTGCGCGCCGGCGTTTCCGCGCGTGGCTTCCGTTTTCGTCTGCGGCCTCCTATCTTGCTGACGCTGAAAAAGCCGAGGCGGCGCAGGATCATGTGCGCCGGCGTTTCCGCGCGTGGTTTTCCCTTTTCTATGTGCCTTCCTATCTCGTTGACTCAGTGATCCTCGCCCTGTTTGCCGCCGCCGGCACCGTAGCTGCCTGGGTCCCCGTTGCATACTTTGCGGGCGGATGTATAAGCTCCGCGGTTTTCTTCGCCTTGATGATCTCCGGCTACAGCGAGCGCTATTCGGAGAAGTTCATGGCGCTGCCCCAGGCCTGCGTAGCATCGGCAGTCATGTTCGTGTTTTTGGCCTGCGCTCCGTCTGTTGGGATTATCTTTCTTGGGACACTCTTCATTGTCGGCGTCTTGGGCAGTTGGAGGTTCACATGGCTCCAGACAGGCATCATGTGGTCCGTGACAGTGCTTGGGAGTTGTGCCCTCCTCTACGCACTGGGAGATGTAAGTTTTGTCCCGTATTCGAGTCCGGCTGAGAAAATTCTTGTCTGGATCTGGGCAGGGCTGGTGCTGGCCCGGTTGATGGTGCTCGGACGGTTAGCCCATATGTTGCGCGTGATACAGCGGAAACATCTCGAACGTGCGCTCTCGCGCCTTGAGGAGAGCACCGCCGAACTGAAAGTCGCCAAGGAGCTGGCCGAATCGGCGAATCGCGCCAAGTCGCTGTTCCTGGCGAACATGAGCCACGAGATCCGCACCCCCATGAACGGCGTGCTTGGCATGGCAGAAGTGCTGTTAGGAACAGATCTAAATGAGAAGCAGCGCAATGTCGCTGAAACTGTGTTGCACTCAGGCGAAGCGCTTCTGACCGTGTTGAATGATATTCTGGATTACTCAAAAATGGAAGCAGGCAAACTGGAACTCGATAGCATCGACTTTGACCTGCGCGAGTTCGTTGAAGAAATCACGGGATTTTTCGCAGAAAGGGCTCATCAGAAGGGCCTCGAACTGACGTGCCAATTGGATAACGATGTTCCCGTCGCCCTGCAGGGTGACCCCGGCCGCTTGCGCCAGATACTCGTAAACCTCATTGGCAATGCCATCAAGTTCACTGAGCGCGGAGAGGTTTTCGTTCGCGTAACCGCCTTAGGAAACGAGAAAGATTATGCACGCCTGTGTTTTGAAGTCTGTGACACAGGGATTGGGATTGCGCCGAAAGTCCAGGAGCACCTTTTTGTAGCCTTTTCCCAGGCAGACGGCACCACCACGCGAAGATACGGCGGTACAGGCCTGGGTCTTGCCATCTGCAAGCAGTTGTGCACGATGATGGGTGGAGAAATCAGCGTAGAGAGCACGCTCACTAAGGGCAGCATCTTCCGATTTACAGTGCGTTTGAAGATCCGTTCGGATCCTTTGCAGCATGCAGTTGCGCAACCTCATGATCTTAAGGGCATACGTGTTCTCGTCGTCGATGACAATGCGAATAACCGCAACATCCTGCATCATCAGCTCCTCTCCTGGGGGATGCGCAACGGGTGCACTGAAAACGGTCAAAATGCTCTTGATCTCCTCAGCAAGGCAGCTGCAATGGGAGATCCCTATCAGTTGGCGATACTGGATATGATGATGCCTGGGATGAGCGGTCTGGAACTGGCCCTCGCGATCAAGGCGGATCCCGCTATCGCTTCTGCTCGACTCATTCTGCTCACTTCTATGAGTCAGGACTACGACTCAGAAACGATGCACAGACACGGCATTTCTGCTCATCTGACCAAGCCCGTGCGGCAGTCCCAGCTTTTCAACTCCATCGCCGCTGTAATGGGATTTTTATCTGAGAAATGCCCCCGGGCGGCCTTTGAGTGTGGAAAGGAGGATAAGGCCAAAGCGTTCCTTGGAGCACAGGTGCTCCTTGCCGAGGACAATCCTGTAAACCAGGAAGTCGCGCAGTTCATGCTGGAAAGCTTTGGCTGCCGTGTCGAACTGGCATCAAATGGACGAGAAGCCCTCGAAGCCTTCTCAAAGACTCCCTTTGACCTTATACTCATGGACTGCCAGATGCCCGAACTGGATGGTTACCAAGTCACACAGATCATCAGGATAAAAGAAATGCAAGGACGGAAGGACCGAACTGAGCAAGGTCAGGGGATTCGCCGCACTCCCATCATTGCACTGACTGCCCATGCAATGCAGGGAGACCGTGAGCAATGTCTTGCCGTCGGGATGGACGATTACCTCAGCAAACCCTTCAATCGGGATCGGTTGTTCGCAGTATTGAAACGGTGGTTGCCATCTAAATCAACGACCGATGTACCTGTGCACACAACTTGGGAAGATAAGACAGAACAGGAACAATCCAAAGCCCGCCGGTTGCCGGATGGTGGGAACGAAGGATCAAACCTGCATTGTGAAGAGTTCTTGGATCGATTTTCACACCTGGACCATCTGAATTACAGAACCCTTGAAAGTTTGAGGTCGATGGTCAGGGAAGGCCAGCCCAGTCTCCTAGAGAAGGTCATCCGGGTCTATATGGAGAGCTCACCGAAGCTAATGGAAACAATCCGCCGCTCCATAACCCTTGGCGATGCAGCAGCTATGCAGGGAGCGGCTCATAGCCTGAAATCCACCAGCGGAAACCTCGGCGCCACGATGCTCGTAGAACTCTGCAGGGAATTGGAGGCAATGGGCCGGGCAGGCACTACTGATAACGCCATCCTTCTTTTGCCTTTGCTTGAAGAGGAGTACAAGAGGGTTTGTGAAGCTCTAGCGGTTTTATAAAGTCTATGACTGTTTGGCCTGCCACAACATTGCCGATGTCATCACCCACATGACTAATACCAAGTTGCATTCCGATAGGTAATATAGTAAGCTGTCCCTGAACCTAAACGGAGGGGGAAGGGATGGGCAAAGTGACTCAAGTAGTTCATTACCTGACAGCTGATGAAGTAATGGATAGGATGAAGCAGACAGTTGGTTTCTGGAGGGTTCAGAAGTGGCTTGTAATACTCAATGCCACTATTGACCCTCGTCCCGCCAAGCTCGTTGCCTTACACACCGGACTGGCGGAACAAACGGTTCATAACCTTGTCTCAAGCTATAATCGGCATGGGCCAAAAGTCATGGAGGGGCCGGGGAAAGGAGGGCGACGAAGAGCCTATCGCAGTTTAGATGATGAGAGGGTTTTTCTGGAGCCCTTCTTCAAAAAGGCTCTTATCGGACAGATTGCAACTGTTGCCGAGATCAAAATGGCATGGGAGAAAATCTTGGGGCGCAAAGTCCATAAGACCACGGTTTATCGATTACTCGAACGACACGAATGGCGCAAAGTAGCTCCGCGACCTTTCCATGAGCAGGCCAAAGCAGAGGAGCAAGAGGCCTTTAAAAAAACTCCCTGAACTGGTGGCGGAAAGACTTGCGCAAAGAGATAGAGGCGATCACCGACCGGTTCTGATTTTCGCCCAGGATGAGGCCAGGTTCGGCAGAATAAGCATCACCAGGAAGTCATGGGCGCCCGCTGGCATTAGACCAAGATCGCCCCGGCAAGTTATCAGGAAATATGTTTATGCCTACTCGGCGGTATGCCCTGCAACGGGCAAGATGACATCTTTGATCTTGCCGAAAGCCAATTCAGAGATGATGAGCCTTTTCCTGCAGCAAGTCTCAAGCGATTTTGCGGACTATTTCATTATCATGCTTGTTGACCGTGCAGGCTGGCATGTATCAGCCAGATTAAAAATCCCTGAAAATATACGGCTAATTCCCATTCCCTCTCACAGTCCCGAGTTGAATCCTATAGAACATGTTTGGGACGAATTGAGGGAGAAACACTTCCCGAACTTGGCACTAAAAACCCTTGATGATGTCGAGGACAAGCTTTGT
Organism: uncultured delta proteobacterium; assembly: GCA_963757915.1. Classification (GTDB taxonomy): domain Bacteria; phylum Desulfobacterota; class Syntrophobacteria; order Syntrophobacterales; family Syntrophobacteraceae; genus SbD1. Next base: position 16,564 of record CAVWTD010000025.1, read on the forward strand.
GACGGTCTCAACGCGATGGCAGATGACCCGGAACGGCTCCGGAGTTTAACATATTTTCCGTATTTACATATTACCGTTTAGGTAGCAACTTGGTATAAGCTGCTCTGTGTCCAACTTTGAACGGGACATGGGGCAGAAGTTTGCCTTCCCCATAGATTTTTTCGAAAGCGGTTTGGTCTCTTTATCCATCAGGCAACTTTTTGCCTCAACAGGGTTTACCGACGCAGTGACTGGACATCAAGAAGAGCCCGGGCAAGATGTTGCATCAGATCGTTCAGCCGGCACGGATGGTCTTGGTCGTGGATGATTTCGAGACCATTCGGCCGCCTGCCCTCGAATTTTTTGAGGCGGCAAGTTTCATTGTCCTCGTTGCAGGAAAGGGATTGAAGAATTCTCAAGCTTGTGCCGATACAGCAGAAAAGGGGCGGGGTAAGTCAACTCCGCCAAACGCCGTCTACGATGGGGCGCGGATGGCACGCCGGTTCGCCGGAAACGGCCAGCGTCGTACTGGTCGGCATAGACCGGCGCCTGATCGAATGCGATGGAGCATAGAACACTCGGACCTGCAAAGGTGTAGAGGACATGAATCCGGGGCCAACTGAAGAAGCCGGGGCGGAGCAGCTTCGTGCGGGCCGGCGTTTCCGCGCGTGGTTTCCGCTTTCGTTTCTACCCACCCCCCTTGCTGACACGAGAGAAGCCGGGGCGGAGCAGCTTCGTGCGCGCCGGCGTTTCCGCGCGTGGTTTCCGCTTTCGTATCTGCCTTCCTATCTTGCCGACGCAGTGATCCTCGCCCTGTTTGCCGCCGCGGGCACCGGACCTGCCTGGGTTCCCGTTGCATACTTTGCGGCCGGATGTACGAGCGGCGGAGTTTTCTACGCCTTGACCCGTTCAGGCTTCAGCGAGCGCTATTCCGATAAGTTCATGGCGCTGCCTCAAATCTGCGTCGCATCGGCAACCGTGTTCGTGTTTCTTGCCTGCGCCCCGTCTGTTGGGATTGTCTTTCTTGGGACACTCTTCGTTGTCAGCGCCTTCGGCAGTTTGAGGTTATCATGGCGCATGGCCGGCATCATGTGGGCAATGGCACTGATTGCGAGTAGTGCCTTCCTCTGCGCACGGGCAGATTTTACTTTGCTCCCGTATTCGAGTACGGCCGAGAAAATTATTGTCTGGCTCTGGTTCGGGCTGACGCTGCCCCGGTTGATGGGGCTCGGACTGTTAGGCCAGGCGTGGCGCGTGAAATCGTTTCAGCACCAGAAAAAGCTCGAACTTGCGCTCGCGCGCCTCGCGGAGAGCACCACCGAAAAGGAAGCAGCGGAGGCAGCCAGCCGGGCCAAATCTCAGTTTCTTGCGAATATGAGCCATGAGATCCGTACTCCAATGAACGGCGTGCTTGGCATGACAGAATTGCTGCTGGGGACAGATCTCAATGAAAAACAGCACAATCTTGCCGAAACAGTGCTCCGCTCCGGTGAAGCGCTCATGGGAGTGCTCAACGACATCCTGGACTATTCAAAAATTGAAGCACGCAAACTGGATCTCGAAAACATTGAGTTTGACCTGCAAGAGTCCGTTGAAGAAATCACGCAACTCTTCGCGGAAAGGGCTCATCAGAAGGGCCTCGAACTGACGTGCCAACTGGATAACGATGTTCCCATCGCCCTGCAGGGCGACCCCGGCCGCTTGCGCCAGATACTGGTAAACCTCATTGGAAATGCCATCAAGTTCACTGAGCGTGGAGTGGTTTTCGTTCGCGTAACCGCCTTAGGAAACGAGGAAGATTATGCACGCCTGTGTTTTGAAGTCTGTGACACAGGGATTGGGATTGCGCCGGAAGTCCAGGAGCACATTTTTGATGCCTTTTCCCAGGCAGACGGCACCACCACGCGAAGATACGGCGGTACAGGTCTGGGTCTTGCCATCTGCAAGCAGTTGTGCGCGATGATGGGTGGAGAGATCAGCGTAGAGAGCACGCTCAATAAGGGCAGCATCTTCCGATTCACAGTGTGTTTGAAGACCCGTTCGGATTCTTTCACCGCTGTAATGGGACCTTTATCTGAGAAATGCTCCCCATCGGCCTTTGAGTGTGGAAAGGAGGATAAAGCCAAAGCCCTCCTAGGAGCACAGGTGCTCCTTGCCGAGGACAACCCTGTAAACCAGGAAGTCGCGCATCACATGCTGGAAAGCTTTGGGTGCAGCGTCGAACCGGCATCAGATGGACGAGAAGCCCTCGAAGCCTTCTCAAAGACTCCTTTTGACCTTGTACTGATGGACTGCCAGATGCCCGAACTGGATGGTTACCAGGTCACACAGATCATCAGGGAAAAAGAAATGCAGGGATGCAAGGATCCGACTGAGCAAGGTCAGGGGATTCGCCGCACTCCCATCATTGCACTGACAGCCCATGCAATGCAGGGAGACCGTGAGCAGTGTATTGCCGCCGGGATGGACGATTACCTCAGCAAACCCTTCAATCGGGATCAGTTGTTCGCAGTGTTGAAACAGTGGCTGCCGGCTAAATCAGGGACCGATATTCCGGTGCATACCGCTTGGGAAGATAAGACAGAACAGGACCAATCCAAAGCCTGCCGGTTGCCGGATGGAGGGAATGAAGGATCAAACGTGCATGGTGAAGGGTCCTTAGATCGATTTTCACACCTGGACCATCTGAATTACAAAACCCTGGAAAGTTTGAAGTCGATGGTCAGGGAAGGCCAGCCGAGCCTCCTCGAGAAGGTCATCCGGCTCTATATGGAAAGCTCACCGAAGCTAATGGAAACAATCCGCCACTCCATAACCCTTGGGGATGCAGCAGCTATGCAGGGAGCGGCCCATAGCCTGAAATCGACCAGCGGAAACCTCGGCGCCATGATGCTCGCAGAGATGTGTAAGGAATTGGAGGCACTGGGCCGAGCAGGCACTACTGATAACGCCATCCTTCTGCTGCCTTTGCTTGAAGACGAGTACGAGAGGGTTCGTGAATCTCTAGCGGTTTTATAAAGTTTATGACTGTGCGGCGATGCCACAAGATTGCCGATGTCATCACCCACATGCCTCCGCTACCCTGTGTTCAATTTTGAGCGGGACATCGGGCAGAAGTCTCCATTCCCCATCGATTTTTTCAAAGCGGTTTGGTCTCTTTATCCACCAGGAAGCTTTTTGCCTCAACAGGTTTTAACGGCGCAGTGATTGGGCATCAAAAAGAGCCCGGGCAAGATGACGCATGAGGTCGTTCAGCCGGCACGGATGGTCTCGGTCGTTGATGATTTCGAGACCGTTCGACCGCCAGCCCGCAAATTTTTTGAGGCAGCAAGTTTCATTGTCTTCGTTGCGGAAATGGATTGAAGAATTCTCACGCTTTTTCCGATACAACAGAGAAGGGCCGGGGTAAGTCAACTCCGCCCGACGCTGTCTACGATGGGGCGCGGATGGTACGTCAGTTCGCAGGAAACGGCCGGCGGCGTACTCATCGGCATAGACCAGCGCCTGATCGAATGCGATGCAGGATAGAACACTCGCACGTGCAAAGGAGCACAGGACATGAATCCCGGGCCAACTGAAGAAGCCGGGGCGGCGCAGCTTCGTGTGCGCCGGCGTTTCCGTGCGTGGTTTCCGCTTTCGTATGTGCCCGGCTATCTTGCTTACGCACTGATCCTAGCCCTGTTTGCCGGCGGCACCGTAGCTGCCTGGGTTCCCCTTGCATACTTTGCGGCCGGATGTACGAGTGCCATGGTTTTCTACGCCTTGATCGTCTCCGGCTATAGCGAGCGCTATTCCGATAAGTTCATGGCGTGGCCCCAAGTCTGCGTCGCATCGGCAATCGTGTTCGTGTCTTTTGCCTGCGCTCCACGTGTTGGGATTTTCTTTCTTGGGACACTCTTCGTTGTAGGCGTCTTCGGCAGTTTGAGGGCCTCATGGCGCCAGACCGGCATCATGTGGGCCATGGCCGTGCTTGGGAGCGGCGCCGTCCTCTACCCACTGGAAGATGTTACTCTGGTCCAGTCTTGGAGTCCGGCCCAGAAAATTCTTGTCTGGCTTTGGTTCGCGCTGCTGCTGGCCATGTTGATGGCGCTCGGACGGTTAGGCAATATGTGGCGCGTGAGTGCGTCCCGGCACCGGCGAGAGCTCGAACTTGCGCTCGTGCGCCTCGCGGCCAGCACTACCGAAAAGGAAGCAGCGGAGGCGGCCAGCCTGGCCAAATCCCAGTTTCTTGCCAACATGAGCCATGAGATCCGCACCCCAATGAACGGCGTACTTGGCATGACGGAATTGCTGTTAGGGACAGATCTCAGTGAAAAACAGCACAATCTTGCCGAAACTGTGCTCCGCTCCGGTGAATCGCTCATGGGGGTGCTGAATGACATCCTGGATTACTCAAAAATTGAGGCACGCAAACTGGAGCTCGAAAACATTGACTTTGACCTGCAAGAGTCCGTTGAAGAAATCACGCAACTCTTCGCGGAAAGCGCTCATCAGAAAGGCCTCGAACTGTCGTGCCTGTTGGATAACGATGTTCCCATCGCCTTGCATGGCGACCCCGGCCGCTTGCGCCAGATACTGGTTAACCTCGTTGGTAATGCCATCAAGTTCACTGAGCGTGGAGAGGTTTTCGTTCGCGTGACCGCATTAGGAAACGAGGAAGATTATACACGCCTGTGTTTTGAAGTCTGTGACACGGGGATTGGGATTGCGCCGGAAGTCCGGGAGTACGTTTTTGAAGCCTTTTCCCAGGCAGACGGCACCACCACGCGAAGGTACGGCGGTACAGGTCTGGGTCTTGCCATCTGCAAGCAGTTGTGCGAGATGATGGGAGGAGAAATCAGCGTAGAGAGCACGCTCAATAAAGGCAGTATCTTCCGATTCACAGTGCGTTTGAAGACCCGTTCCGATCCTTTGCAGCGTGCAGTTGCACGATCTTATGATCTTAAGGGCACACGTGTTCTCATCGTCGATGACAATGCGAATAACCGTAACATCCTGCATCATCAGGTCCTCTCCTGGGGCATGCGCAACGGGTGTGCTGAAAACGGTCAAAATGCTCTGGAAATGCTCAAAAAGGCCGCTGCGATGGGAGATCCCTATCAGTTGGCTATACTTGATATGATGCTGCCGGGGATGAACGGTCTGGAACTGGCCCGCGCGATCAAGGCGGATCCAGCCATCGCTTCTGTTCGACTCATTCTGCTAACTTCCATAAGTCAGGACTACGACACAGAAACGTTGCAAAGGCATGGCATTTCTGCATATCTGACCAAGCCCGTGCGGCATTCCCGGCTTTTCAACTCGATCACCGGTGTAATGGGGTTTTTATCTGAGAAAAGCTCAACATCGGCCGTTGAGTGTGGAAAGGAGGACAAAGCCGAAGCTGTCTTTGGAGCACAGGTGCTCCTCGCCGAGGACAATCCCGTAAACCAGGAAGTCGCGCAGCACATGCTGGAAAGTTTTGGCTGCCGCGTCGAACTGGCATCAAATGGACGAGAAGCTCTCGAAGCCTTCTCAAAGACTCCTTTTGACCTTGTACTGATGGACTGCCAGATGCCCGAATTGGATGGTTACCAGGTCACACAGGTCATCAGGGAAAAAGAAATGCAAGGACGGAAGGATCCAACTGAGCAAGGTCAGGGGATTCGCCGCACCCCCATCATTGCACTAACCGCCCATGCAATGCAGGGAGACCGTGAGCAATGTATTGCCGCCGGGATGGACGATTACATCAGCAAACCCTTCAATCGGGACCGGTTGTTCGCCGTATTGAAACGGTGGCTGCCATCTAAATCAACGGCCGATATAGCGGTGCACACCACTTGGGAAGATCAAACAGAACAGGATCAATCCGCAGCCTGCCGGTTTCCGGATGGAGGGAATGAAGGATCAAACCTGCATGGCGAAGGCTTCTTAGATCGATTTTCTCACCTGGACCATCTGAATTACAAAACCCTGGAAAGTTTGAGGTCTATGGTTAGAGAAGGCCAGCCCAGTCTCCTCGAGAAGGTCATCCGGATCTATATGGAAAGCTCACCGAAGCTTATGGAAACAATCCGCCACTCCATAACCCTTGGTGATGCAGCAGCTATGCAGGGTGCGGCCCATAGCCTGAAATCCACAAGCGGAAACCTCGGCGCCATGATGCTCGCAGAGCTCTGTGAGGAATTGGAGGCAATGGGCCGAGCAGGCACTACTGATAACGCCATCCCTCTGCTGCCTGTGCTTGAAGACGAATACGAGAGGGTTCGTGAAGCTCTGGTGATTTTATAAAATACTCTGCCAGGATACTGTCTGCTCTTTTCCTCAATTGCATGTCATGTTCTATTCGTTTTGAAAAAATTTGGCTTAGGGCTTGTCCGTAAATAAAACCTTTGCGCTCGCATCCGGCTTTTGGCCAGCTTTGGCCGCTCCTCAATCGCAAAATCCTCGACGTAGCCCAGCTACGCCTGTGGTTTTGCTCAATCTTCGCGACCAAATCAGTCTCAAAATCCGGCTCAATCGCTAACAGGCTTATTTACCGACAAGCCCTTATTTTGGCGATCGCCGAATATGTTAACTTTGCGAATATTTCTCTAATCTCTCGGTTTGAGGCGCCCGCATGTCTCTTCAATAGATATATGCACGCATTCCTGGCCTCACTCCTTTTGTTTCCAGCAATCCCTTCAAGGCCAATCTCGTCCCACTAACTTAATATTTTCCGTCCTCTGCTATTTCGCGAGCATCATGGCTTTCAGCTCTTTCTGAACAGGCTTGTCTCCGAGCCATATTCCGTAAAGGGCCTTTTTGAAATCCAGGCCTTCGATCACGGATAAAATTACACCATTCCCGGATACCTCTACGCCCTTACCCGGGACATAGGCGAAGTTATAGACATCGTGGTTGCTAAGCCCCTTGAATGTATAGACAAAGGCATCGATCCTTGCTTTGAGTGGGGCTATGTTGCTATTTGTTGATTTCTCAAAAGCTTTTATGATACTGCTTTTCATGTTGTCCGGGGTGACCATGAATGAAGTGATCTGAAGCTTGACCTCCATGGGCTCGTCTGCAGCAACAATCTTTGCTGCATCAGCGCTTTTCTGCTTAAGATAGAGGGCTGCAACGTACACTTGAAAACCGTATTCAGTTCGCTCGCCTCCGCCGTTAAAGGTAAGGTCCTGCCCATCGGCCTCCACCTTATCGGGGAATTTCACTCCTTTGACCTCGACGGCAAATGCCGGCGCAGCGAGAAAAAACACTATAGATAGCACTACAAAAGCTTTCCTCAAAATCATGAAACCCTTCTTTTTCTTTTTTTGCGGTTCTCAGTTATCCGTTTGGTAGATTAGTCACTCCCGATTGAGTGATCTCAGCGCCCCCTGATTTCCTCAGTTCTTCCAAGAGAACCAGGCGAAAAATCTCATATTCCTCTTCAAGCACGGGCAACAAGGGGATGGCGCTCTCCGTTGTGGCTGTCAGGGCCAAGTTCTGCAATTCTTTATATAGTTCCACCAGCCTCTTTGCTCCGAGGAACCCACAGGTGGATATCAGGCTGTGGGCAGCCTCTTGCATCGATGATGCATCGCCGGAGGTTATGGCCTTGCGAAGAGTCTCCATTACGGCAGGCGAGATTTCCAAACAACGCCGTATAGTCTTCAAGAACGGGCTGGGCTGCCTGCGGCTCGCGATGGCCTTCAGGCTTTCCAATGCCTCACGATCAATGGATTCCAGGTGATAGAGCCGCTCTAGAAATCCCACGTCCGGCGCGTCCGGTCCCCCAACCGTTCTATCATCGGATGGACAGGCTTGAGCCTTGGCCAGGTTTTCCGGGTCTTCCTCAGCAGGGTCATCCACGACATCGGCGGTTACGGACAAATCGGTCTTTGATGTAGATGGCAGCCACCGTTCCAGTAAAGTCACCAACCCATCCAGGTTAAAAGGTTTGGAGAGATAATCATCCATCCCGGCGGCAAGGCAAGTCTCGCGGTCCCCATCCATAGAATGAGCGGTAAGGGCCACTATCGGGAGGTGAGGTTTATCGGTTCCAGGAGCGCATGCCGCTTCCTTGTCTCTTATCGACCGAGTGGCCTCATAGCCGTCCATTTCCGGCATCTGGCAATCCATCATGATGAGGTCGTAAGGCTTAAGCTCCAGTGCTTTGAGCGCTTGAACTCCGTTGGCCGCAACATCCACCTGCAGCCCCAGGCTCACCAGCATCGTTTCTGCCACTACCAGGTTTGTGGCATTATCCTCGGCAAGCAGAACACTGCCATGAAACCGGGGCTTTTCCTCCCGGGGCGCATGCAGGAGGGGCGCCGCCGTCGAGCGGTCGGAGCCCGCCGTTCTGGACGCGGCTACCAACGCATCATATAGCTGCCACTCGCGGACCGGTTTAGTTAGATACGTGGTCACGCCGGTTTGCCGAGCCTTTTCGATGTCCCCGTACGCGCCCGCCGAAGTGAGCATAACGATCTTCACGGCCGAAATGAGTGGATCGGACTTGACCGCGTCAGCGAGTTCCAGCCCATCCATACCCGGCATCATCAGGTCAAGAATGGCAAAATGGAAAGGCTTACCCTCAGAATTGGACATCCGAAGCATCTCGAGCGCTCTCGGGCCATCGCCGGTTATCGTTGCCTCCATTCCCCAGTTTTCCGTCTGCGCCTGCAGAATGAGCCGGTTGATCTCATTATCGTCAACAATCAGGACGCGCAGGCCTCGCAGGTCAGGGTCGGGCGCGGAGTCGCGCTGGGTCAGGGGTGCTCCCGTCTTCAGCAGTACGCTGAACCTGAATGTGCTTCCCTTGCCCGGAATGCTCTCAACCTCGATTGAGCCGCCCATCATTGTGCAAAGCTGTCTGCAAATCGTGAGTCCGAGCCCCGTTCCCCCGTACTTGCGGTTCATCGAACTGTCGGCCTGGGAGAAAGCATCGAAGATGTTAAGCTGCGCTTCCGTGGGAATCCCTACTCCGGTGTCTTTTATCTCGAACTGAATGACCTTGTTCTCATCCCTGACATCGGAAAGGCTGACTTCGACTACCACCTCGCCTTTTTCAGTGAACTTGATCGCGTTGTCGACAAGATTGGCCAGAATCTGCCGGAGGCGAATCGGGTCACCAATCAGTCTGGCGGGGACCTCCTTTTTTATGTTGCATATAAGCTCCAGGCCCTTCCTGTAGGCTTTTTCGGAAAAGAGCCCCATCGCGTCATCAACGGTTTCCCGCAAATTGAAATCGACGTTTTCCAGCTCGAGTCTGCCCGCTTCGATCTTGGATACGTCGAGAATGTCGTTCAGCACCCTCAACAGACTCTCGCCCGAACTCAACACCCTGTCAGCCAGGCTGCGCTGTTTCTCATTCAGGTCGGTATCCAGCAGCAGCTCGGTAAGCCCGATCACCCCATTCATAGGAGTTCGAATTTCATGGCTCATATTTGCGAGAAACTTTGACTTAGCCTGATTGGCGGAATCAGCCTCCAGCTTGGCTGCGGTCAAATCTTTGACAAAAGCCTCATTTTTGAAACGCAGATGCTGGACCTTGACCATGTTCGATCGATAGCGTTCGGCACTGACGATCAAGGCAAACAGCTGCAGGAGGATCGCAGCGACAAGGCACAGATAGATCGTTCCGCCTTTGACCACGAAAAGTATTGCCATGGGGAGCAGGGCTGCGGTGGCGAATAGAGGATAAGCGCCCTGAACCGGCGATGTGATCGGGAGGCTGCCAGCGCACATGCCCAACAAGAATACACAAAGGAACACCAGCCTGGGAGCGTCTCCAGTGGGAAGCAGGCAGACCCCTCCACCTCCCCAAACCGCTCCGGAGAAAAAAGTGCTCACCCTGATCCAGCGCTCCCATAGATCAATTCTTATGGGCGTTTCTGAACGGTCGAATTGGAAGAATTGCCGATACAGAACAATTCTGAAAATGACCGCCGCCAGGACGAACGAAAGCCAGCCAAACATTGCGAGCGACTTTTCAGCAGGCCAAAGCGCTACTGTGAGCAAACATGCGGCCAAAAATGTCAAGGTCTGGCTGATGGGAGTGTTGCGCAGGAAGAGCCGCATCTGTTCCAATGCGACAAGTTGGGCCGTATCTGTGATTGTGGGAGTCGATTGTTGAGTCAAGGAATAGTTCCTTTCGCCGAAACAATAAACATCAGCGCCTCCTGTCGATCTCCAGCGCGATCCAGTTTCTGTAGGGTTAAGAAGACATTCTGCACTGAGAGAGGAAGAGGAGCCGGACTTTATCTCATTTCATCGTCCATTTGCAGAAGTGACTTCCTACTCCGTTATCCAGTCGAGTGATGCAATTCCTTTGCCATTATCACGACTCCAGCCGAATGGACCGGGCACGGTCAATCCCCTCGGAGATGCGCTGCTGCCGTTGGTCGTTGTGATGCCGGCAGAGCGAGAATGGTTAAGGTTAATATCTTTCGTTGCATCAGGCCGGCACCCTGAATCAGGCATATCAGGCAGGAGCAGTTTGTAGCGGCGATTTAGGACCGATCGCGGATGCAAGCGGCTCCAACAAAGCAGAAGCATTTGCGGGCGGAGAAGAAAAGCTGACGCAGCATGGATGTACCCCAAGCTCCGTGAGGCATGTCAGACCACCCAGGCCCCAATCTTTGCAACCCGCCTTATAATCAAGTGCAAGCAGTAAAGCAGAATCTTGAAGGGTTATAGTTGCAGGAATGCTGACAAAAAATGAAAAGGACCGGCCGCCAATTCATTCCCGCGAGTAGTCCCTTCAGATCAGCTTATTGAATGAGAGAGGAATAAATTCCGCTATTTGACTTTGTCGCTGAGACTCTTGCCTGCTTTGAACTTGACAACTTTTGACGCGGGTATTTTGATCTTTTCGCCTGTCCGAGGATTGCGGCCCTCACGTTGAGACCTTGCCACGACGCTAAAAGTCCCGAAACCTACCAGGGTAATCTTGTCACCGCCTGACAAAGCGGCAGAGACAGCCGCAACAAATCCGTCCACCGCTTTTTCAGCCTGCGATTTGGTAATTCGGGCTTCACTTGCGATCTTTGCAACTAATTCAGCTTTCGTCATTTCCTTTCCTCCTCAAAGTTAGATGAAAACCGTCTGCTCGTAAGACCTGTCAACAATCCCGTGTTCCACTGCTAAGCTAAAGCACACATTGCCACAGACAGTCAACTCGATTCCCATCCTGCTCAAGTTTTGATTGAATTTGGTTCTATCCGGAATAATCCGTCAAGTTGGGGCGCGGTGCGGGCCGAGCTGCATTTTGGTTCTCCGGCCTTCTTTCGGGTCCTAAGGATAGCCGCCGCTGCCCCAACATTTAGCCCGGAGGAGTTTTCCTCGGTAACCGTACCATCGTGTTTAAAGGCCGGATTGAGCTTGGCCAGGTCCGCCATGCTCAATCCGAACCGCCGGTGCTCGTCCTAGACGAGTATCCTCGCTTGCCACTTCGGGCAGGTAATCTCAAAACGTACAGTTTCATCTTTAAACCTGCCGTCTGTGATGGCCGCTTCCGCTGTAGCGAGCCGGGAGGGGCCCTTACCTCCTTTAAAACGCCGCCGATATGCATTGGTTTCTTAGCTCATGGGTGGAATCTGTCCATGACTTACAAAAGAGTATCCAGATTATTTTTTCGTTGTATAGTCGTATACTCCCTTTCCCGTTTTCCTCCCGTAGCGTCCAGCCCTAACCAGTTTAACAAGAAGAGGGGCCGGTCTGTACTTGTCGCCGAGTTCCTTGTGCAGCCCCTCGACGACTCGCAGAAGCGTCTCCATCCCCACGAGGTCGGAGAGGGCCAACGGCCCGATGGGATGATTGCAGCCCAAAACCATCCCCTTGTCGATGTCTTCAGCGGTGGCGATTCCTTCTCCAAGAACGTAAAAAGCTTCATTGAGCATTACGCACAGGACCCTGTTGACGGCGAAAGCAGGCGCCTCGTTCACGACGATGACCTCCTTTCCAATGCTCTTTCCCCATTCCTTTGCGATCTCCAAAGTCTCGTCCGATGTCTCATAACCCCGGATGATCTCTAAAAGCTTCATCACTGGAACCGGGTTGAAGAAATGCGTTCCGATAAATTTCGCGGGACGCTTGGTCACTGCTGCGAGCTCCGTAATGCTTAACCCTGAGGTGTTCGTAAAGAAGAGACATTCAGGCTTTACGATCTTTTCCAATTCCTCATAAACTTTTTTCTTAACATCCATGACCTCAATGACCACCTCAACAATGAGGTCTGCGTCTGCTGCAGCCGTCTTCAAATCCAATGTCGGTTTGATCCTGCCGAGGATGGCATCCATATCGGCCTGTGTCCTCTTTGCCTTCTCCACATCGCGGGCCAAGTTCTTCCTGATGGTGTTCATGCCGCCATCAATGAAACGCTGCTCGATGTCTCGTATAGCCACCTGGTAACCTGCCTGAGCACAGACCTGCGCGATACCATTGCCCATCAAACCCGCTCCCAGTACGCATATCTTCTTGATTTCCATAAACAAAAACCTCCACTTTTTTATCGGCGCCGGAAATCGCCTTGATATAATATTCGGCTTTCCTTTTTCAAACTCTCCGGATTAATACGGAAGTCCCCATGCCGCCGCCGGCGCATAGCGAGGCCATCCCAATTTCAACGTCTCTTCTTGCCATCTCGTAAACAAGCGTAACGACAAGACGGCAACCCGTGGCGCCTACGGGATGCCCCAGACCGCACCCGCTTCCGTTGACATTTGCAAGATTGCGATCGAATCCAATACCCCGCTCGCAGGCAATGTATTGCGCCGCAAAAGCTTCGTTTAATTCGATCAAACCTATGTCGGACAGGGAATATTTACTCTTTTGAAAAAGTTTTTTTGTCGCCGGAATGGGGCCTTCGCCCATGTAGTTCGGTTCAACTCCGGCAACAGCGTAATCGACGAACTTTCCCAGCGCTTTTAGACCGAGCGCCTTCGCTTTTTCTGCGGACATGACGATTATGGCGGATGCCCCGTCATTGATACCCGATGCACTCGCAGCAGTGACAATCCCGTCTTTGCTGAATACCGGTCTCAATTTAGCGATTTCTTCCAGGGTCAGGCCAAAACGGATATGCTCGTCCCGGCTGATCATCTTGGGTTCTCCCCTTTTCTGCGGGACGGGAACCGGAACAATCTCATCGTTGAATTTGCCCTCTTTGACAGCCTTTTCTGCGTTGTTATGGCTTCTCAGAGCAACTGCGTCGCTTTCATCCCGAGTGATCCCCCATTTTTTTGCAATAAGCTCTGCGGTTTCACCCATGATAATGTCGCCGCCGGAGTACAGCATGTTCCAGATCGAGTCTTCCATGGCCTTGTGCATCAGTCTGGCGCCCCACCTTGTGTCCCTGGAGACATAGGGAGCCGTACTGTAGCTCTCCACACCTCCGCAGAGAACAACGTCGGCCTCTCCCCATTTGACCATCAGGGACGCGTTGATGAGTGCCTGCAGTGACGAGTTGCACTGCCTCTGCACTGTATAGGCCGGAACCTCGATAGGTATTCCCGCCTTTAATGCTCCGCACCTGGCAACGTTCGGTTCATCAAAATCCTGAATACAGCATCCCCAGATGACGTCTTCGATAGATGCGCTCTCAATGCCGGTTCTCCGGATGGCCTCTCTCATCACAACTGCGGAGAGGTCTCCTGCCTTTACATCCTTAAAACTTCCGCCGAAATCACAAATCGGCGTTCTGACTGCGCTGACGATAACTGCGTTATTAGAATCCATTTCAGTATACACTCCCTGATTTTGATTTTTCCGCCTTGAATGAGCACGGCACGCCTTCCTCGATTCAAGAAAAAAGGGTCGCGAAATTAGATGGTTTCCATCCGGAAAGGGTCCTTTTCCGCCTTGGGGCGGTGGGACCGCCGGCCATATTCGCCGCTGCCTTCGGCGGCGGCACATGCAGGATCTCGACGCTCCGCGAGGCGGTACCCCTTCCGGCTAGAGCCGGTAAGAGGAATGACCAGATTATGTACGCCTCCGCGCAACCCCTCGATTTCCTAGCCAAGACGAAAATCTTCCGCCTAAAGGCGGTGAGAAGAATGACCAGATTAAGCCTCCTTTTCGAACAGAAACCTCGCGGGGCGTAGAATTTGCCTCGGAGTTTCCGGATGGACACTAGATGGGCTGCTCAGGCGCAAGATCCTGAACCAGTATCCCCTTTTTGTACAACTCGGCAATTTCTTCACCGGTTAAACAAAGGATTGAGGTTAATATTTCTTCATTGTGTTCACCCAGAAGGGGCGCTGGACCCTGGACGGCCGGCCGCGGGTCCGTCATCTTTCCCGCAAAGGCGCTGGCCACACTCACCTTGCCCGCCCGGGGCTGCTCAATGTCAACGACCGTATCCCGGAGCCGATAATGGACATTCTTCTGAATCTCTTTATGGGTCACGCTCGGGCCGCAAGGCACAAGGGCTTCATCACTTATCAACCTGACAATGTCATCCCGCTTTTTATCTTTTCCCCATTCGGTGAGAAGGGGGATCATGTGAGTGACACGGTTTTGCCCCCTGTCCAGGTTCGTTGCCCATCCCTCAGCCTCCTGTAATTCGGGTCTTCCGATGGCCCGTGCGATCCTTCCCCACATCTCATTGGTGCCGCAACCCATGGCATAGGCGCCGTCACTCGCCTGAAAAACGCCGTAAGGGGCGACGACGGTATGGTGCCCACCGCTTCTCTGACGTGTGAAATTGGCCATCGTAGCAAACGCGAGGACGTTTTCAGTCACGGATATGTTCTTGTCTGAAAAGGAAACATCCACATACTGTCCATGGCCGCTAAGCACCCTGTGCAGATACGCGCATAAAAGCCCCCAGGCAAGCTCCGCTCCGCCGCAGTGTTCGGATAGAGCGATCCCCAGCGGTTCAGGCGGGCCGTCAGGCCAGCCGTTTGCGGAGGTGTGTCCTCCCATGGCTTCCGCGACGAGGTCGTTGCCTGCGTATTTCGATAAGGGACCCGTTCGCCCATAGCAGGAAACGGATCCATAGACAATAGACGGATTGACCTCTTTGAGGCTTTTATAATCAAGGCCTAAAGACTCTATTTCACCTGGATCCAGGTTCTCCATGAAGATGTCGCATTTTGCGGCCAACTCCTTGACGATCTCCTTTGCCTTTTTCTGGCCGAGGTCGAGAGCGATGCTCCTCTTGCCTCGGTTGTAACTGATAAAATAGGCGGACTCTCCGTTCGTGAAGGGGCCCAGCTTCCTTGTGTAATCACCCTCGCGGTATTCGACCTTGATCACGTCGGCGCCCAGATCGGACAAGATGGCGCCGCAGTACGGTCCCGCCTGACCTTCGCATACTTCCAGAACCTGGATGCCGACCAGTGGTCCCTGCGGATAGAGTTTCATTACTGTTCCCCTCCTCTCTCTTTTGCTTTAACCCTGGCGACATCAGCGTTGTAGGCGTACTCCAGGTCGAGGTTGTCCACGATGACCAGTCCGTCGTAAAGTTTATCGATAGCCTTGTCCGAATAACCGAGGTATTTTTTCAGAATGTACCGGTTATGCTCGCCCATGAGAGGCGCCGCGCCTTGCACCATTCCCGGAGAACGTGAAAGTTTGCTGACAACGCCGTTGATCTCGAAGGTTCCCGCCCGAGGTTGTTCGATGGGAACCAGCATCTTTCGGGCATGGTAGTGGGGATGTTTGGCGTATTCGGTGTTGGTCAGAATAGGTCCGGCGGGAACGGCGTGTGCATCCCGGAGGATCCTGACGCATTGCTCGACCGTTCTTTCGCTGCACCACTTTTCCACGATGCCTTCGATTTGCGAACGGTTCTGAAGCCGGTGATGGTTGGTGTCAAACTTCGGGTCCCGGGCCAGCTCGGGCCTTCCCATTGCTTCACACAGACGGGTAAAACGCTTGTCATTGTCGACGCCGATTACGAAATAATCGTCTTTGGCTTTGAAAACACCGTAGGGCGTAATGGACAGGCGGCGAAGTCCATTCCGGCACGGTGGAGGAACGTCATCGGCCGCCATGCTGACCATGCAGATGAGGTTTTCATTGCTGGCGATCATGGTGTCCGTCAGCGCGATATCGATCCATTGCCCCCTCCCGGTCTTCGCCCGCTGGATCAGGGCGGCGAGAATGGCAACGGCCTCGTGGGTTCCCGTGTTCAAATCGGACCATGAGACATCCAGCCCGTGGGGGGCAAGATCCGGAAATCCGTTCATCCACTGGTGTCCCGATTCCGCCTGGGCGATGACATCATAGGCCAAGCGGGGACTGTAAGGACCGGGTGCCGGCGCGTATTTGTCAAAATTGCCGAAACCCGATACGGAGGCGTAGATGATCCCCGGATTGATCTCCCGGATGGCATCATAACCCAGACCCCTCTTGTTCATGATTCCCGGCCGCCAGTTCTCAATCAGAATGTCGGATATCTTTGCCAATTCTTTGCAAATCTCTATGGCCTTTGGATTGGTTAAATCCATGCAAAGCCCATATTTCCCGCGGTTCTGGGTAATGTAATATCCGGCTTCCCCTTCCTTGAGAGGTCCGTACCCGCGGCTGCTGTCGCCATAGGACGCCTCAACCTTGATCACCTCGGCTCCCATGTCGCTCAGCATCGTTCCCAGATAGGGGGACGCGAGCACCTGAGAAAAATCCAGAACCCGAAATCCGGCGAGCGGGCCCTGGGGTGGGAAGATTCTTTTCTTTTTTAGAATTTCCCTGTTCGTCTTCTGTGTTGTTTCCGACATTTCTCAACTCCTCCTTTCTTAGCCGGTTAAGTCCTCAATAATATGACACCTTCACTCTGGAATTTCTGTCGGGCGCAATTATGGAATGTTCAACTCCTTGGCCTCTGCGATTATACTCGCAGTTTGTCAGTAAAACCATTTTTGCGGCTGACCACCAATGATGCAGTCGTCCTTGTCCGATGCTCCTGACACACGGTACAACCAAAACCGCAGTATCAGGACACGATGCCTCCCGGAGTGAAGATGTAAAAAATTATGTTCTTGAGTTCAAATCGTTTTTGTATCTAAAGTGACAGTGGCTGGTGAGTAATAATTTCACTTATCTAAATATAATTAGCGGAACCATGAAAGTGGCTGTAATGCATAGCTTTTTTATAAATACAGAAAAATGCCGTAGTGTCAATGGAGATTTTCGACTTGACAGCGGCCCTCGGTTTAATCTATTTCAATTGTCGACAATCAACAAAATAGACAAGCTGAGCGGGATTTCGTCCATGAAGCTGAATAAATTCACCAAACCGTTTTCCATAGTCGAACAGATCCACAAGTCCTTGTCGAATGCCATTCTCAACCAGGAACTCCAACCGGGAACACCTTTAACTGAAATAGAACTGCAGGAATGGTTCGGCGTGAGCCGTGCGCCCATAAGAGAGGCTATCCGCCTGCTCGAGTCCGAAGGTCTTGTTGTGGTGAACGCATTTAAAAAGAAATATGTGCGCAAGCTCACTCACGAGGAGTTGCAGGAGATTTACACTGTTCTGGGCTGCCTGGAAGGATTTGCCGCCGGTATTGCGGCCGGCCGGCTGACGGCCGAACAACTCGGCGAGCTGGGAGAAAATATCGAGAAAATGAAAGAAGAGTATGGCAAAGGCAATATCGCCTCCTGCACACAACTCAACTTTGAGTTCCACAGTTTGATAATCAGGACAGCCGATAATTCGGTGCTCAAGAAAACCATAGCAAGCATCATGAGAGCACCCGGATGGTATTGGCTGACACGCGCCTACTACCGGGACCCTGTCCTTGTGCTTTCATCGGTGACAGACCATTTGGAGATCCTGAGTGCATTGCGGGCACGCGATTCCCAAAGGGCCGACAAATGTGTCCGGGATCATTTTTCAAATATCCGGTCAAATTGGAAAGACCAGATGTGAGCCGGAACTGAAACATTCATCATCCGCCAAGCGGGTTTGCAAAGGAAGCATATGGAGGGCAACGCTCAGTTAAAAGGCGGCAAATTCATGAGCCTCAGGGAGGCCGTGAGTTTAATCAAGGACGGCGATCAGATTACTCTGGGCGGGTTCACCACCAACCGCAATCCCATGGCCTTGTGCCGCGAGATAATCCGTCAGGGAAAGAAGGACATCTACCTTGTAGTGCACTCTCACGGCCAGGGTATGGAACTTATGATCGGCGCGGGCTGCGTGGGCCGCATCGAGCTGGCTTACGGGGGTGTGGCACGTTTTGCGCCGACGGGCATCCGGTTCAGGAAGGCTGTTTACTCCGGCCGGTTGCAGGTTGAGGACTATTCGAATTTCCAAATGATCCTGCGTTTTATGGCCGGTGCAATGGGACTTCCTTTTATCGCCACTACTTCGGGGCTTGAGACCGATATCGTTAAAAAGATGGGTTTCCCGGAAGAAATCCGGGGCAAAGGCCGGGTCCCCCGCCACAAACTCAAGGTGATGCGCAATCCCTGGAACGAAGAAGAAGGCGATGTTGTGTTGCTCCCGCCCCTCAACCCCGATGTAGCACTTATCCATGCTCAATATGTGGGCCAGGATGGGACCGTGCGGATACAAGGTCTCACTTTTGCGGACCTGGAAGAGGCAAAGGCTGCGAAACTTGTTATCGTAACCTGTGAGGAAATCGTTCCGACTGAATACATTCGCCGGGACCCCGACCAGAACAGCCTTCCCCATTTTCTGGTCGATGCGGTGGTGCGCGCCCCTTACGGCGCCCATCCCACTGCCTGCCATCATTTCTATGATTACGATTCCAATCATCTGCGCATCTGCGCAGAAATGTCCAAAAAGGACGACGACTTCCAAAGGTACCTCGATGAGTGGGTCTACCCTTTTGAAACCCAGGAAGAATACCTGGCCAAAGTGGGAATCGAGGAGCTTTTGAAGATAAAAGCCAATCCGGCGATCGGATATGCGCAGGGTCTTGACAGACGCTAGGAGGCTCACATGGGCAGCTACACCTCTCGGGAGATAATGGCCATCAGCGCCGGCCGCCTTGTCAAGGACGGCGACATCCTGTTTGCCGGCACTGGAGTGTCCCTGCTTGCGGCCACAGTGGCCAAACGCATCCATGCACCGGGGTCGGTGGTCTTTTTCGAAACAGGCGGAATAGATCCCTCGCTCCAGGAACTGCCGCTCTCAGTGGCAGACCCCCGGGTGATGGTGGGCACATCGATTAATTCCGGCCTTGCCGATTCCCTGTCGCTTCTCGCTCATCCCAAGCTGCACACCATTGGCTTCGTGGGGGCTGCCCAGATCGACAAATTCGGCAACGTCAACTCGACATGCCTGGGCGGCTACCCCAGGTCCCAAACCCGCTTTCCCGGCGCGGGCGGCGCCTGCGATGCGTTCAGCTTTGCCTATGGCATGGTGATTTTTATGAGCCACGAAAAACGAAGATTTGTCGAAAAGCTGGACTACCTCAGCAGCCCCGGATGGCTCACGGGAGGGGATGCCCGCAAGAAGGCAGGCTTCAAAAGAGGCGGGCCGTTGGCAGTGGTGACCAATATGGGCGTCATGAAGTTTGACGAACTCACCAAAGAGATGTACCTGGCCGAGTACTATCCTGGAATCGAGCCTGAGAAAATTGCACAAAACACCGGGTTTCCAATCGACATCAGCCGTGCTTTGCCTTTCGCCCCCCCAACCGATGAAGAGCTTCGGATCCTGCGGGATGAAGTCGATCCTCAGCGTTTGATCCTGGGGGCGCCCGCCGAGTAGGGCGGCGGTGCGATGTACCCGTTCACCACGGAGACGCAGAGGGCACAGGAGGAAGGCGCAACGAGACGAAACCATATCCGCGGAGACGCGGAGACGCGGAGAAACAACGGTTAGCTCACATGCTTGCTCAAGAAACTGCACGTTAGAACAGAGGAAGACAGACGAACAGCATCTTGTTTGCTTCCGGTTTTTCCTGCATGCCCATTTTCTTCCCTCTGTGCCCTCTGCGCCTCTGTGGTGAATGTGTACGATACGTTAGCGCCCGGGAAGCGTTGGCGGGGATTGAGTGCACGAGGGGGGTGCAGTAAGCAGGAAAGGAACATGATGAGTGTGAACAGGGTATTCGTAGTTGGAAGCGGATTGATGGGCACCGGTATAGCACAGGTATGCGCCCAGGCAGGGCTGAGTGTGGTCCTTCACGATGTGAAACCCGATGCTCTCCAAAAAGCCTTGAAAAACATATCGTGGTCGGTCGGCAAATTTGTAGAAAAGGGAGCTGTGGCAGGCCCGGCGGAGGCGATCACTTCGCGCGTCACTATCTCTGATAGTCTGCAAGCTGCAAGTGAGGCCGATCTGGTCATCGAAGCAGTTTTCGAAAACCAGGACCTCAAACGCGACGTTTTCCGCAAGCTGGACAATGTGGTAAACCCGGGTGCAATCCTGGCGAGCAATACCAGCGCAATTTCCATTTCCGACCTGGCCGCAGAAACCCGGCGACCCGACAAGGTGCTGGGCATCCATTTCTTTTCTCCGGTGCCGATGATGCCCGCCGCCGAAGTGATAAGAGCAATGTACACCAGCGAAGAGACCTTTGCTTCAGGCGTGGATTTCGTCAGGCGGCTCGGAAAGGAGCCTATACTGGTTCAGCGCGATATCCCTGCCTTTGTCATCAATCGCATTAATTACAGGGCTAATATCGAGGCGATGCGCCTGGTCGAGGATGGGGTGGCCACCGTGGAAGATATCGACAAGGGGCTGCGGCTGGCCTCCGGAAGGAAAATGGGGCCTTTTGAAATCGGTGATATGGTAGGCCTGGACGTGACCTGTGGCGCCCTGATGTCAATCTATGAGGAAACCAGAGATTCTTCTTTCTACCCGCCGGCCATTCTTCGGCGGAAGGTCAAAATGGGACATCTGGGCAGGAAGACCGGCAAAGGCTGGTACGAATATAATACGGACGGAAGCGTGAAGAAGAATGAGAATGATGAATGATGAGTGATGAATGATGAATGATGAGTGATGAATGATGAATGATGAATGATGAGTGATGAATGATGAGTGATGAATGATGAATGATGAGTGAGTGATGAATGAGGTGAAGGATGAATGAGATGATGAATGATGAATGATGAATGATGAGTGATGAATGTGATCAGATCACCGCTCACTGTTCACTGCTCACCGCTCTGCGTGGAGGTCGATAAGATGGAAAAAGTGGTCATTCTTTCCGGGGTGCGCACGCCCATTGGCGCCTTCGGAGGAAGTATGAAAGCCGTCCCGGTCCATGAACTCGGGGCTTTGGTCCTCAATGAGGCCGTCAAGCGGGCCGGCATTCAACCCGTCCAGGTCGATGAGGTCATTATGGGCCAATCCTACCAGAATGGAGAATGCGCCAACGCCGCAAGATTCGCCGTTCTTGCTGCGGGTTGGCCTGAAACGGTCCCCGCCCTGACCATTGACCGGCGCTGTTGCTCGGGTGTGGACAGCATCATTTTCGGCGCCCTCAAAATCCAGACGGGTAACGCACGGGTAGTTGCAGCAGGCGGCCTGGAATCGATGAGCCAGGCCGAACTCTACTTGCCGGGAGATATCCGGTGGGGATTGGGAGGCCGCATGGACAAAAAATGGGGCTTCATGCCGCGGGGCCACGGAGCGCTTCCGATGTGGGGGGTACCGTTTTTCGACCGCATTCAGCGCGCCCGCGTGATGTCTCAACCGATTGAACGCTACGGCGAGCTGAATTCGATGATGACGTGGGCTGAAGCGGCGGCCAAAGCAGAGGGCATTACCAGGCAGGCCGCCGACGAGTGGGCTCTTAGAAGCCATCAGCGGGCCTGTGCCGCCATTAAGGAGGGTAAGTTCGGCGAAGAAATCGTCCCGGTCCCGATCTCGGGGCAAAAGGGTCAGAAGGGCTATTTCAGTGAAGACGAAACCCCTCGCCCCGATGCCTCCATCGAGAGACTGGCCGGGCTCAAAGCGGTCTATCCCGGCGGCATATGCACGGCTGGGAATTCTTCTTCGGAAAACGACGGGGCAGCGGCAGTCGTGCTTGCCTCCGAGAGCCTGGCGCGCGAAATGGGACTTAAACCTCTTGCCCGGTTCATAGCGGGTGCTAATGCGGCCTGCGACCCAACATTGACCTATCCGGCCGTCAAAACGGCGGTCGATAAGGCGCTTGGCAAAGCAGGTCTGCTGTTGGATGATTTCGAACTGATAGAGATTCAGGAAGCGTTTGCCGCTCAGATGCTTGCGGACGCCAAGATCATGGGCCTTACCGAGCGGGAACGTGAACTCAAACTAAACGTGAATGGTTCGGGAATTTCGCTTGGGCACCCGATTGGGGCTACCGGCACAATGCGAATGGTGACCCTTGTGAATGAAATGGGACGGCGGGGGGTAACTTTCGGGCTTGAGACAATCTGCGGGGGCGGAGGTCAGGGGGTGGCCATTATCCTGGAAGGGGTCTCCTGACTCACATTGGAAGAGCTGGAGGTTCGAAAAAATGAGTGAGAAAAGCGATCAGAAGGTTAATGTTTCCGCCGGGTCCCCTTCCGGGGCGGGCGGAGCTGTTGCTCAACCGGTGGAGCGAATTTGGATAGCAGTATTCATTTTCAGTTTCCTGGGTTTGATGGTCGACGGCATGGACTTTATGTTTTTATCCTACAGCCTTCCGAGCCTGATGCCGGCCCTTGGTCTCTCGAAGGTGGAAGCCGGATCGCTGGGCAGCTACTCGCTCATGGGAATGGCAATTGGGGGCTTTCTGGGCGGCTGGTGCGCCGACCGGTACGGGCGGGTTCGTACAGTTGTCATGACAATGATTCTTTTTTCGGTCGGAACGGCTTTTTTGGGTCTGACCCAAAACTACTGGCAGTTTGCCGTGGTCAGGTTCATTTCAGCCATTGGGCTCGGAGCGGAGTATGTCGTCTGCAATACCCTTATGTCCGAGTACGTGCCTACCAGCAGGCGCACTACTGTTCTTGGGACCCTTCAGGCCGGGTGGTCGGTCGGTTATGTGGCCTCCACCGTCCTGGCGGGACTGATAATCCCGGTATATGGCTGGCGCTTTCTCTTTGCCACGGCTATCGTACCGGTGGTTTTTGCTGTGCTGATGCAGCGCATCGTTCCCGAGCCTGCAAGTTGGGTCGAGCTTTCGAAAAAACAGGCCGCAGCCGCAAAAACCGCAAGAGAGCAAAAAACCAGGAGAGAAAACGAGTGGAAGGTTATTTTCGCCGACCGGGGTCATCGAAAGGTATTCATTCTATGGACGTTGACAGCCGGGTTCCTGCAGTTCGGCTACTACGGGGTGAACAACTGGCTTCCGACCTATATTGTGAACGAACTTAAGTTCAACTTCACAAAAATGACCGGCTACCTTATAGGTACTTACTCCGCCATGATTCTGGGCAAAATCATAGCGGGTTACCTGGCCGATATTTTCGGACGCCGCTGGATATATGCGTTCGGAGGCTTCGCAACGGCTCTTGCTCTGCCCATTATCGTCAATTATCACAGCCCGGAAAACATCGTCCTGCTGCTTACCTTTTTTGGCTTTCTCTATGGTATGCCTTACGGTGTAGCCGCCACTTACCTGACTGAAAGCTTCGAGACCAGGATAAGGGGGACAGCGGTTGGAGGTTCATACAATATAGGGCGCATGGGGGCCGCGATCGCGCCTACGGCCATAGGCCTCATTGCGACCAAGTATTCCATTGGCCTTGGGCTGATCGTGATGGGCGGCGCCTACTTTATGACGGGAATCATTCCGGCTCTTTTCATAAAGGAGAAATTGTACGATCCACAGAAGGCTGTCTGAGGCTGTCCAGCCGGCTTGCGGAAAACGATAGCCGTAAATGTGACAATCAATTCTTAAGAGGAAAACTCAAATGGACTTCATCCTGAATGAAGAACAGCGAATAGTTCAAGAACAGGCCAGGCGTTTTGCCGAACAGGAAATCCGGCCTACAATGCTTGAAGACGAAAAGAACCACACTTACCGGCCGGACCTGGTGCGAAAGATGGGCGAACTGGGTTTTTTCGGGTGTTGCCTTCCCGAAGAATACGGCGGTAACGGGATGGGGTATTTAGAGTCCGTCCTGATGACCGAGCAGTTAGCCAGGGTCTCTCCGTCCTGGCGGCTTCCTTTCAATCTTCAGAATATAGGACCGGCCGTAACGGTGAATCAGTTCGGGACCAGGGAGCAGAAAGAGAAGTTCATCCCGGCGTGGGTTTCCGGCGAGTCGATAGGATTTTTCGCGATCACCGAGCCCAACGCCGGCTCCGATGTAGCCAGTGTGAAAACTACGGCCAAAGACATGGGCGACCATTGGGAACTGAACGGCCAGAAAATGTGGATCAGCAATGCCCCTGTCGGCAATGCAGGAGTGGTTTATGCCATCACCGACCGCGAAAAGAAAAGCAAGGGCATAAGCTGCTTCATCGTCGACCTGAGCGCACCGGGCATTACCACCATCCCCATTGAGACAAAGCTGGGACTTCACTGTTCCCCCACAGGGGAAATTATCTTCGACGGGGCGAAAATCCCTAAGGAAAATATCCTGGGAAAACCGGGCGACGGGTTTGCGATCTGCATGTGGATGCTGAACAATACCAGAATCGGCTGCGCGGCCGGCGCTCTTGGAGTCGGCGGGGCATGTGTCGATCTGGCCATAAAGTATGCCAACGAAAGGACCCAGTTCGGGCAGCCGATTTCCAAATTCCAGCTTGTTCAGGGGCAGATAGCCGAAATGGTGATGGAACACCATGCCGCTCAGCTCCTGGTATACCAGGCTGCGTGCCTCAAGGACCTGGGATTGCCGAACCAGATGCAAACCTCCGTTGCGAAGCTTTTTGCTTCGGAAGCCGCAGTCAAGGCGGCTAATGAGGCAATGAAAATCTTCGGCTCCTACGGATTCTCCACCGAGTACCCAATAGAACTTTTCTATCGTGACGTGAAATCCTTTCAGATTGTGGAAGGGACCTCCAATGTCCAGAAACTGATAATCTCGGGTATCGCGTGCGGGTTCCAGCCGAACAGGTAGGCAGAGGACGGAGGGCTTCACCGCAGAGGCGCAGAGAACGCAGAGGAAAGACGGAGGGCGGAGCCTCCAGCATGCAACAGGTTATGGGATCACCGCATCCGGGCTAAGCAATGCAATGCTGAGGGCATCCGCCATGTAAGTATAGTGTGGGTTATTACGCCTGCGCCTTTTGGATGTCCTGTACCAGGGTCTCCAGGAATTGCCGAAGCTCGGGCGGGAGGCCGGTGGGAACGGGCGGCAGTTCACCGGCGGCGAGGCGGCGGAGAAAGGCGGCAAAGCCGGGAAACGGGGCGGGGAGCTGGTCGATTTGGGCCAGGGCTTCTTCCTCGCCGGGGCCGAGGGCGCCGTCGCCGAAGCCTGCTTGTGCGCAGGCGAGGGTGAGCTGCTGGAGGGCTTGCAACATCTCGGCGGGCAGGCCGCCGCTACCTCCACCTCCTGCGCGGCGCTGGAGTTCGGCGCGCAGTTCATCGCGCTTCCGCGCCCACTCGGCTGCGGCGGGGGTGTCGCCGCGGGCCTGGGCGATCTTGGAGAGGGTGTGGTAGTCTATCCAGGCTTCCTTGAGGCCGAGGGATTCGTGGATCTTGAGGGCTTCGTGGGCGTGGTGCTCGGCAGCGGCGAGGTCGCCAAGGAGTAAGTGGATTTGGGCGAGTTGACTCCACGAGCCCGCTTCATGGGGCTTGTTTCCGAGAGTCTGCCAGATCTGTCAGGCTTTCCTCCACCGAGCGAATGGCTTCCTCGAAGTGCTGCCGGGCGGCGGGTTCGTCGCCCTGGGCGCGAGCGGCTTCGCCTTCCTTTTGGCAGACGATGCCGATGTTCTGGGCGGCTCCGCCGAGGCCGGCCTGGTCCTTCAACTGCTTGGCCAACTCTCGGGATTTCTCATACCAGGCCCGCGCTTCGGGCAGGCGGCCCGCCTTTCGTTCGACCACGCCGATGAGGTTGTAGGTCCGCATCATTGAACCTTGGTCGCCCGCCTCCTGGAAGCGCTGGAGCGCCTGCCGGTAGAGGCGGGCGGCGCGGTCGAGCTGGTTGCGATCGTCGGCGAGGATGCCCTGATGCTGGAGGGTTGCTCCCTCCAGTTCCTTGTCCCCGGCTTCCTGTGCGGCGGCGAGGGCCAGGTCGTAGCGGGCGTCGGCCTCCTCAAAGCGGCCTGCCGCCGTGAGGATACTGGCGCACTGGCCATGACCGGCGGCGACATCGCGTTGGTTGCCCAGCTTTTCGTACAATCACCAGCGCCTTTTCCGCCACGGCCAGGGCCTCATCGTGCCGGCCGGCGTCGCGCAGGGCATTGGCCAGGTCGCCCATGGCGGCGGAGAGATTGCCCAGTTCGGTCGCTGCCCTGGCGTGGTCGGGTGTGGTCAGCAGCGCTTCCCAGGGCTGCCCGCCGGCTTTTTCCACAAGCGCCTCCCAAAGGCCGATGGCCTCCCGCAGGATGGGGATGGCTTGTTCGGAAGCGCCTGCCTCGTACAGCACCCTGCCCAGCATCGCAGTCGCTAGCGCCAGTTGAAACGCGGGATCGAACTCCGTGGTGCTGCGGAGGCGCTCGATGAGGGCCTGGAGCTGATCCACCGCACCCTGGGATCGCCCTGGGTGAAGCGCGTCCAGGCGTGCTCGCGCTCGTAGTCGGCGGCTTCTTTCGTGAAGCCCTCCCGGGTCACGGCGTCCTTCAGCCACTGCACCCAGGTATCGCGCTCCCGGAGGCGGTTTGACATTTGGAGATAGCGCAAAAACGTTTCTCCCAGCGCCGCAGCGGCTCGGAACTGCCGATCGGCCACGGCCCAGCGGACGGCGGTGCGGTAGTTCGCTCTCCTCGCGGATGAGGATTTCCAGGGCGGCGCGGGATTGCGAGCCAGTCAGCATCTTATCCAGCATCTGCATGAGGGCGAGATAGACGCCTATGAAGCGCTCCCGGACCTCCGGTTTTTCCGCGAGGGCGCTATCGGCGGCAGCATAGGCGAGGGTTGGATGGAAGCGCAGGAAGGGGCGGTCGTTGATTTGAATGTCGTCTTCCACCCGCACCAGGGCGATAGCCCTGCAGCTCGCGGCGGATGGGCTCCCAGGCTTCCGGAGTCGAGTTGGCTCACGTCGAGGAAGAGTTGCTCGAACACCCCGCCTCTGAAGAGGCCGAGCCAGGGCAGGGCCTCGCGGGCGGCGGGGCTGAGGTGACGGAGGGAGAACTCCAGGGAGGCGAGCAGGGATTGATTGCGTTCTTCGGGGGCTGCCTGCTTGAACTTGGCCAGGAGCTTCACAAAGTCCGTGCGAATGGCCTCGGGTGTGAGGGTGCGCAGGTGCGGGCCGACCAGTTCCAGCGAAAGCGGGTGGTCGGCAAGATCGTTCAGCAGCGGATCGAGTCTCTCGCGGCTGAGCCGGGGATCGCTCAGGGGAATGCCGTCGCGTTTCAGGATCTGCGAGAGCAGCCACAGGCTGTCGGTGCGGGCGAGGCCTTGAAGCTCATAGTGCTGTGCGCCGGGAAGCCCCTTGTCGCCCGGACGGCAGGTGACGAGCAGGCGCCCCCGGCCCTTGCCGGTGGTGAGATCGCGGAACAATTCGGAGAGGCGGCGGCGCTCGTCGTCGGTGTAGGGGCTGTCGTGGGCGGCGGCTGTCTTCGTTGAACTGCGGCAGGGTGCTCTCGAAATTGTCCCAGACCATGAGCACGGCCTTCTCCCGGAAAAGCTCGATAGCCCGGCGGCGCTGCTCGGAGGCGGGAAGTTGATCGAAGTTCGGCCCTTCCAGGTAGGCGCCGAGCACCTGCACCACCCGCTCGGCGCTCGCGAACTGCTCGAAGCTGAGAAAGCACGCGCCGTCCCGAAAAAGGCCGCTTCGCGTCCACCAGTGCGCCGCTTCGGCAGCGAGGGCGGTCTTCCCCATGCCTCCCATGGCATGCAGCACGATGCCCCGTCTGCGAGCGGAACCGGCGCTCCAGATCGTAAAGCTCCCCGGCCCGGCCGTGGAAACCGTACTGCGGGGGCGGCGGAAAGGGGCCGGATTCGTCCTGCCGGGTGGCGGGGCTGCGGAAACCGCGACGGCGGCGGGCGTCCTCGGCATCGGCGCTGCGGATGAGCCGGGCGAGCAGCGCGGCATTGTCGGCGTCCCTGCCCCGGATCGGTGAAATCCACCCAGAGCAGTTCATCGAGATCGGGCGGGAGCTTCAGCGCTTCGAACTTGATGGGGATGAGCCGGTCTTCTTCCGGATTGAAGGCCTTGTGCTTGTCGATCTCCCACTGCACCCACTTTGATTTCAGCGCGGCCTTCGAGCCCACGACGACGGTGAAGCGGCTGTCGCGGATGCCCTTTTCACACTGTGGTTCCAGTTTGCCGGGACGCACTCCCACTTGTCCAGCCAGACGCGCAGGCCGTGCTTGTCCGCGAGCAGGCGGGCGAGGGCCTCCACGCGGACGGAGTCGTTGTGATTGTGGCTGAGGAAAAGGTCGAACTCCCGCACGGGCTCATGCCCGGCGGCTCGGGGCGGGACGAGGATGTCATCGGCATCGCGCTGGTAGAGGTGGGGCAGGAACCAGTCGCGAAGCTCGATGGTGCGGCCCTCGGGGACCGGATTCGATCCAGCGCCCGGGGTTGATCGCAGGACCTTCCGGGCCTCGGCCACGGCATGTCCGATGGTGGTGCCGAGTACAAGCTCCCGGTAGAAGCGGTCGAGGAGCAGCCGCGCGGCCTCGACGTGCACGGCATGGCTCATGGAGAGCACGCTGCCCACGCCCGCCCGGATCAAGCCGAGGCGCGACGGAGCGGAAAACGGCGGTTTTTCCCACCGTGGCGCTGCGGCAGGCCTCCAGCACTACGAGAGGGATGGAGTAACTCGCCAGGAGATCGCCCAGTGGGTCCGCGGAAACGAGGTCTGTTTCGGAATTGCCGACGCCGTCGTCGTGTTTCTCAAAGCAGAGTGCGCCGATCTCCGAGTGTGGCATGAAGGCGCCGTGCCCGTCGAAGTGAACGAGGTCGTAGGGGTCCTTGTCCCGCTGCGCGTCGCGCAGCATCTCCTCCATGCGCGCCAGGGTGGGTGGGCGGCAGAAATCCACCTGCACGCTTGAGCCCAGGGGATCGAGGGCATCGAAGAGCGCCCTGGCCGTGAGCCGTGGATCGATGAAGCCCGCATCCGCCGGTCGGCTGACGATGTAGAGGATGCGCAGCGGAAGCTCGACCGCCCGAGGCGCAGACGGTCTCCGGCTTCTCCAGTTGCCGCCTCACCGACACGCGCTGTGCCAGGCTGCCCGCGCCGTCGGCCATGAGTTCCCACGGCAGCCGCAGCAGAACCGGGTCCTGCGTGGCAAGGGTCAGCTCGCGCGGCTCGGGCTTTGCCAGGAGATTCCGCAGGAGGTCCCGGTTTTCCCTGGCCGAAAAGAGGGCATCATACAGCCTGCGGCCCCATTGCTCCAGATCCCTCTCAACGCGCTGCGCCCGAACCACCGCACCGCCGTCCGGCAGGTCCATGTACTCTTCCAGGTACCAGCGCAGGTCCTCGTAATCCTCCTCGGTGAGGAAGGGGGTGAACGGGACTGCGACGCCAAGCTTGTTGCCGTCGGCGTCCGTGAGCTGAACGAGGTAGCTCTTGTCTTCGCGGCGGTGAAGAGTATGCGGAGTTCATTCATGCTGGGATGACCCTTCGTTAGGAACAGATGGAGAATACACCATGTCCCGGAAGAAGTGTACTAATACCGGGTTGCGTTGAAGAAAGTATCAAGCGATACCTGGCGGAGCCTTGAATTCTTCGTGCGCCCCATGAGCGCTCAAATAAGAACGTAAGTGGTTAAATTTACGAGAATACGGATAAAGGTTGCCGTGACCTGAGCGCAAGCTGGAGTCCAATGTATTTACCTGTTGATTTTGCAATGAAAACCAAAGACACTGGATTCCGGCCCCCGGACTAGACATTCCGGGGCAGGCTTCGCCGGAATGACGTTGAAGGACTTTTGCAAGAGGGTCTCCTGTCAAGGTTTTTGGGGTCTCGTAATGGAAATAACGATCAACGGTAATAACAGACAAATATTCGGGGCTGCCCACTTTGGGCGAACTCCTTCGCTCCCTTGGCATCGATCCGAAAAAAGTGGCGGTCGAGCGCAACCTCAGAGTTGTTCCCCGAAGCCTGATGGAAAGTGAACCCGTCGAACCGGGAGACGCATTGGAGATAGTCAGGCTGGTCGGAGGGGGTTAATGGGAAGAATTGCCGAGGCGAGCACAGAGGTTGCCGGCAATCTGGCAGCCATCCGGGAGCGCATCAGGGCCGCGTGCGCGCGTGCGGGGCGCGACCCCGCAGGGGTAAAGCTGGTCGGTGTGACCAAGACGGTCCCGGTTGAGAGAATCCGCGAGGGAATAGAAGCCGGAATAGATATTCTCGGCGAGAATTACATCCAGGAGGCCAAGAGAAAGAGGGATGCGCTGGCGGCACTTCCGGTTTCCTGGCACTGTATCGGGCACTTGCAGACAAATAAGGCGAAGACGGCCGTCGAGTGCTGCGACTGGATCGAAACGCTGGACCGTGAGGCCCTTGCAATCGAGCTTGACCGCAGGGCCGGGATTGCCGGCAGAAAGGTCCCGGTCCTTATCCAGGTAAATATCGGGGGCGAAGAGACCAAGAGCGGCGTACGGCCCGGCGAGCTGAGTTCTTTCTTTAAACTTGTGTGCGGTTTTGACCGGCTGGATGTACGAGGATTGATGGCGCTTCCGCCCTTTTTCGACCAGCCGGAGCGGGCAAGGCCTTACTTCAGACAGATGCGCGCATTGTTGGATTCGCTCAGACGCGAGTCCCCCCGGCCCGAAAGGCTGACCGAGCTTTCAATGGGCATGAGCGGCGATTTTGAGGTGGCCATAGAGGAGGGAGCGACGCTTGTGCGAATCGGGACGGCCCTTTTTGGGAGCAGGGATAAGGAATGATGAATGATGAATGATGAATGATGAATGATGAATGATGAGTGATGAGTGATGAATGAGGGGGGGTGAGGGGTGAAGAGTGATGAATGATGAATGAGGGGTGAGGAGATCCCAGTTCACTGCTCACTGTTCACTGTTCTTAAACCACGCGGGGTTGGTCGTGTGGCCGCTGCACTCGCTTAACCTGAATTCTGTCCTCGCGCTGCCGTGCTTGGGCAAGATCATAATCAAGCTGCATCTTAAGCCAGGTTTCCGGACTGCTTCCGAAGGCTTTAGAAAGCCGGATCGCCATTTCCGGCGAAATCCCGCTTTTGCCGTTCACAAGGTTGTTGAGGGCCTGACGCGTCACGCCAAGCGCCTTTGCTCCTTCGGTTACGGTCAATCCTAAAGGCTCAAGGCAATCATAGCGAACAGTCTCGCCCGGGTGCGGGGGGTTCTTCATTGTCATCATGGTTTTATACTTCGCTAGTGGTAGTCGATCAAATCAACGTCGGTAACGTCGCCGTCCTCAAACCTGAAGATAATGCGCCAGTTCGCCCTTACTGTAACGCTCCAGAACCCTGCCAGGTCCCACTTAAGCGGGTGAAGCTTAAAGCCGGGAATGTCCATGTCCTCCGGTCGAGAGGCGCTTTTCAGTTGCGCCAGAATACGACGCACCTTTTCAACATGCTCGACATTTATCCCCCTCCGGTCATCATCCTCGTAGAGTTTTTTAAGGCCACGATGTTGAAACCGTTTTATCACGCGAAGATTGTAAATAGACAATTGTCACTTGTCAACATTATTCTTTCCGTCTCGTCATTTTGTCCAGTTTTCAAGCTTTGAGCAGGGCGCAAAGCCGCGCCAAACCTGAGCTGTGATTTCGAACACTACTAGCAAGAGGCCATCCGGAAACTCCGGATGGAAACTGAGCAAGCATCTCCGCCATCCTAACCACCATCGGAAAAAGATCCACCGAATAGAGCATGTGCAACGCTCAGTTTCTAACTTGACAAACAAACTTATCTTAACTATACTTACCTGACCTTTATCTAACCTGTGGGAGGGTAAAATCATGGACGCCATAACCCTGTTGACGGATGAGAAGACCCACTTGTTAGGAAAAATCGCTGAATCCGCCCAACGTGGCGATTCTCAACATGTTCTAACGCTAGGCGAGAGGCTCGAAGAAAGTCGAGTCTCTAATCCGCAGATATGATAATCTTGTGCGGGATATTTCGAGCCTAAATGGCGAAGGCTCCAGGTCGAAAACGATCCCGTATCCTCAAGAAAGTCGTGCGACCCAGAGAAGCAAAGAGCCAGAGAGTCACAGTTCGACCTCAGGGAGAGGCATTGGCAAAACAATCCGCATGACTTTTCTCAATGAGCTTGCTGAGAAAGGTATCCACCTTAGACAAATGAAAGGAACTATTTACGAGACTCAATCAGGACAAAGGATCGGCATTGCCGTCGCGACTGAACGCAAACCCGATCGCTGGTTCTTAGGATTACCTCTTGGCGGGTTCGATCATGCAATTCTACTCTGCGAACGGGAAACGGGCGACACTGTTGATTTCTGGCTCTCAAAGAATTTCTTCGACGATTACGGCAACAATATGAGTCACTCTGGCGACCAAATGAAATTCAACATAGCGCGAAGGGGGAGCGGGTATGTGATACTAGTACCAGGGACCAGCGGGGTTAGCTCTTCCACATTTCGGAAAGATTATATGCTCCTGAAGTAGTGGACAATAAATTGTGCAGCGAATTTCTAGGGACTGGTTGAGCTGATGCCCTCGTTCCTCGGGGTTGGTCATTCCATTCCATCGTAAGGCGAATACCTAAGGCGGACTTGGGAGCCACTGATGCAATTTGGATGGGATCCGAAAAAGGCAAAAAGCAATCTGAAGAAGCACGGGGTTTCCTTCGAAGAAGCGGTGACTGTGTTTTATGATCCACTATCGGCTACGTTTGATGACCCTGACCACACAGGCGACGAGTTTCGTTTTGTAACCATTGGCTTTTCCTCCGGTAATCGTTTGCTCTTTGTCTCACATTCGGACCGAGGGGAAGTCTTGCGGATTATCAGCGCGCGACCTGCGACTGCATATGAGAGGAAGCGGCATGAAGGATAAACATAAAGATCTCAAGGATGAATTGCGTCCCGAATACAGTTTTGACTACTCAAAGGCTGACCGTGGCAAATACTATAGCCGGCTTTTGGCTGAAGGAGCTAATGTTGCGGTTCTCGATCCAGACGTAGCGGAAGCTTTCCATGATTCAGTTTCTGTGAACACGGCATTGAGGTCTCTTCTCGATTTGACCCGTTCCACTCAGCGTCTGACACGTCGCTCCAGCGGACCAGCAAAAAACGCGGGCCGCTGAGCTTTTGGTCAGCGGGCCCGAGACGAATCAGGAACTGATAAATAATCATCGGTATTCATTGGCGGTTTGCTGGCATGAGCCTCTGGCGCAGAACTTCATAGAGGGCGACAGTTGCGGCGGATGCGGCATTGAGCGAATCCAGGGGGCCGGCGGCCGGAATTTGGACCAGCAGGTCACATTCGCTTTTCACCAATGGACGTATTCCCTTTTGCTCGTTTCCAATCACCAGGCAGAGCGGAACGGTAAAATCCGCCTCATAGGACCTTTTGCTTCCCTTAACTTCGAGGCCCGCCACCCAGTAACCGGCCGATTTGAGCTGTTTGAGCGCCCTGGCCACATTGGTAACCCGCGCTACAGGGACATAAGCCGTGGCCCCAGCCGCAATTTTGATCACGACGGCGCTCACACGCGCCGATCGGTCCCTGGGGATTATTACCCCCTTTGCACCCAGAAAGCAGGCGCTCCTGAGCATTGCCCCAAGGTTCTGCGGGTCCTGTATGCTGTCCAGGACAAGAAGCGGGTCCCGGCCGGGAAGAGGTTTTTCCAGCAGGGCTTCAAGTTCAGTGTAGGGGAACTCCGATATCCTGAGGACCACTCCCTGGTGGTGCGCGTGGCCCGCCAGTTGCGTTATGCGCTCGCGGATGCTCCGGGTCACGGGTATCCCTCGTTTTACTGCAAGCTCCTCGATCTCCTGCCCTCTTGAATCGCTTCGGGAAAGCACAAGCTCGCCTGCGGCAAGTTTCTCCGCGCACAGGGCTTCCCTTACGGGATTTACTCCTGAAATCCAGATTTCGCGTTCGGAGGAAGGAGTTTTTTTCATGGCGAAGAGACTTTTTTGACAGGATTTACAGGATTTACAAGATTAGAAAATAGCCCTGCACGGCCCGGTTTTCGATCTGCGCGGCCTCCCAAGATGCCTTTCGAGCCATCCGCAGGCCCTGCCTGTCTCTATTCCTTTCTTCTTAATCCTGTTAATCCTGAGCCTCTTGCAAAACTCAACAAAACCACCACCCCGGTGACATCCGGGGTCCAGAAGATCTTGAAAAACCTGGATTCCGGCTTTCGCCGGAATGACGTTGAAGGACTTTTGCAAGAGGCTCTCCTGTCAAAGCTTTGTTAGTCCCTCAGCCCCATCAGAAAGTTCTTTAGCCCGGCTGCCCGGATTGCCCGGCTGGATCGGCCCGCCCGCAGGATTGCCTTCAGGTCCTCGATCGCCTCTTGCAGGTTGTCATTGATGATGACGTAGTCATACCATGGCGATTCCAGAAGCTCGCGCCGGGCGGCAGCAACCCGGATGGCGAGCTGTTCCCCGGTTTCGGTCGCCCGTTTGCGGAGGCGCTCCTCGAGCACATGCATCGATGGAGGCAGAATGAAGATGGTTTGCGCGGCCGGATAGGCGCAATGGACAAGGCGAGACTCCCTGAACATCTATGTCCAGGAGCACATCGTTTCCGGCTTTAAGCCATTTGTCGACAATGCGCCGGTCTGTTCCGTAGAGATGGCCGTGGACCTCGGCCCACTCAAGGAAGCGCCCCGAGCTTATTCCGCTCTGAAATTCCTCCGTGGACAGGAAATGATAATCCTTTCCCGGAACTTCCCCGGAGCGGATCGGGCGTGTGGTAGAGGAAACGGAAAACTTCAGCTTAGGCCAAGATGCAATTACTCTCCGGATGATAGTAGATTTTCCGACTCCGGAAGGGGCCGATACAACGAAGAGTTGCCCGGTAGTGGCTGGAGGGGGCATAGACCTGTCCCAGGGTATCGGGATTCTAGAGCTGCTTTACCAGGTTGGCCTCTTTGGCGTTTCCGTCCAGAAGAAGCCTTTGGGCAATGGTTTCGGCCTGAACGCCGGACAGGATTACGTGGTCGCTGTCGGTAACGATTATTGAGCGGGTGCGACGGCCCATGGTCGCGTCTATCAATTTGTTTCCCTGCCTTGCGTCTTCTTTTAGCCTTTTCATGGGGGCGGACGCAGGCGATACGATCGCTACGACGCGATTAGCGATCACTGTGTTGCCAAAACCGATGTTGAGCAGTTTCACTTCCATGTTTTCTCCCGAGGCCGGCTGGACCGGTTATACAGGTAGGAACAAATCCTTCTGCGCTTGTGTCGAAGGGTACCGCCCTCGATCAGTTCCCGTCTAACAGGCCATTGGATTTTCATAAAACGCGATAGAAAATGCAAGAGAATTCCTGCCAACCACTCAGGTTTTCTGAATTCGAGAATAATCATAACCCCTTGGCGGAAAAAGGAAAATTTGATCAACTCGCACTGAATTATCAGGACTGAGGACGGGGAGCAGGACTGAGTACTGAGGACTGAGTGCTGAAGTCCTGTTTCTCCGCATGGCTGCGCGCACGGTCGCCGCTTTTATTACGCAAGGCGGATTTTTTTCGAGCAAGGCATCCCGCTGACTGCCCCGTCTCTGGTCATAGACAGGGCAGGGAAAGCGTCGAGAATGAGCGGGATGCCTTCCGCGCTACGCGAAGTATATCGCTAAGGCATGCCCGAGAGAGGAGATTTCACCAAATGATCGCTTAATGTTGTTAAAAAGTCTGTCATACGAGGTATTATATAAGTCTTTGATACGAGGAAAGTGCCGACTTAGGGCTTGTCCGTAAATAAAACCTTTGCGCTTGCATCCGGCTTTTGGCCGGCTTTGGCCGCTCCTCAATCGCAAAATCCTCGACGTAGCCCAGCTACGCCTACGGTTTTGCTCAATCTTCGCGACCAAATCAGTCTCAAAATCCGGCGCAATCCCTAAGAGGCTTATTTACGGACAAGCCCTTATTTTGATTGGCAGGTTGCGCGGTGTATTTGCGTATGTGCATCTTGAAGTGAAGCCTTTATCCGGAAAATAAAATGCTGACGGAACTAAATGACTTTTCTCCTGTTATCGTGGCTGGTTGCCGTACAGCTTTCCAGCGTTCGGGAACCGAGTTCAAAGATCTTCTCACCTATGATCTGGCGCGCATGGCCCTCAAGGGTCTTATCGACAAAGCGAACCTGCCGGCCCGGGAAATCGAGCACGTTCTTTTCGGATGCGTGCTGAACGAACCAGCGACGAGTAACGTCGCACGCGAGGCGCTGATTGGAGCGAACCTGCCGCTTGAGATTCCTGCCCATACCATTGCCATGGCTTGCATATCGGGCTCTCAGGCGATTTCGCAGGCCGCCGGGCTCATCGGGAGCGGTCAGGCCGATGCGGCCATAGCCGGGGGAACGGAGAGCCTCAGCAATATACCCATTTTGCTCAAGCGCCCCATGAGGCACAAACTGATGGAGATGCGCAGCCTCAAAAAGCCTGTCGATTGGATCAAATGGGCCTGCGGGCTGCGGCTCGGCTACTTTCTCCCGGAGGTTCCGAAGATTGCGGAGTTTTCAAACTCGCTGAGTATGGGCCAGAGCTGTGACAGGCTCTCAGCCCGCTGGGGCGTCAGCCGGGAGGAGCAGGACCGGTATGCATTGAGGTCTCATCACCTGGCCTCTGAGGCAGCCCGCAACGGCCTTTTTTCTGATGAAATCCTGCCGGTGCATGTTCCGCCCCGGTTCAAGAGCATCGAACAAGACAATGGAATCAGGGGCGACACAACGCTGGAAAGGCTGGCGAGGCTTCCGGCAGCCTTCTATTTTCCTTTTGGGACGGCAACCGCCGGGAATTCCTCTTTTCTCAGCGATGGTGCAGCGGCGGTCCTGCTCATGTCTTACCGAAAGGCGAAAAGCCTCGGTTACAAGCCAGTAGCGAGAATTGCCGGATTCAGTTTCCACGGGTGCGATCCGGACGATGAGCTTTTACTGGGCCCGGCTTATGCGGTCCCGAAACTGCTCCAAAAAACGGGCGCCGCACTTTCGTCGATCGATGTTTTCGAATTCCATGAAGCCTTTGCAGGGCAGGTTCTCGCGAACTTGAACGCCCTCGACAGCGACGCTTTTGCGCGCGAAAAGCTCGGCCTCCCCTCAAAAGTCGGCGAAGTAAACATGGACCGGTTGAATACTAGAGGAGGGTCTCTTTCCATCGGCCACCCGTTCGGCGCTACGGGCATCCGCCTTCTAATAAGCTGTTGCGACAGGCTGAGGCGCGAAAGCGGCAGCCTGGGCATTATCGCAAGCTGCGCGGCCGGCGGCCTCGGTCATGCAATGCTGATAGAGCGCTTGAGCTGAAACCGGATGCCGAAGACGGAGGACGGAAGACGGAAGACGGTTATTTATCCGGTATCCAATGTACCGGTATACAGAACGAGACAGGGAGGACTCATGGATTTTGTGAGACTCGAAAAGCATGAAGACGGCGTCCTGTTCGCTTTCATCGATAATCCACACGACCGGATAAACACGCTGAGCGAACCTGTCATCTCAGAGATGGAAAGCGTGCTGGACGAAGTGGGGACAGACCATTTCGCAAAAGCCCTCATCTTCATCAGCGCCAAGGAAGACAATTTCATTGTGGGGGCCGATATCCGGGATTTCGACAAGATCAGCGAACCGGGGCCTGCAAGGGAAATC
Source organism: uncultured delta proteobacterium (assembly GCA_963757915.1). Lineage (GTDB taxonomy): Bacteria > Desulfobacterota > Syntrophobacteria > Syntrophobacterales > Syntrophobacteraceae > SbD1. Next base: position 54,200 of record CAVWTD010000025.1, read on the forward strand.
CTCGCCCGCGTGCATACCCTTTTCAACCGAATCGCCAACCTGCACTACCCATCGATCGCGGCAATAAACGGACCTTGTCTGGGCGGCGGGCTGGAGCTTGCGCTTGCCTGTCATTTCCGGATTGCGACCGACTCCCGTAAAACCGTCCTGGGCCAGCCGGAAGTAATGCTCGGTATTGTGCCTGCTGCAGGGGGGACGCAGCGTCTGACCCGCATAGCGGGAATCAGAAGAGCACTGCCGCTTATGCTGACCGGAAAAAGGCTGAGCGCCCACGAGGCAAGAACTCTGCGCATAGTCGATATTGTCGTCTATCCTGGGGACCTTGCAAATACGGCAAAAAGGTGCGTACCGTTTCTCAGGAAGGAATTCCCGAGGCAAGTTCCCCATCGGGCCCTGTTTTCACTTGACTGGGTGCTCGGAACCATCCCTCCGGCCCGCAGAATCTATTTTCATACTGTGCGCAGGCGGGTTGCAAGACAGAGCGGTGACCACTATCCGGCCCTTTTCAAGGTAATCGACTGCGTGGAAGCAGGAATTGCGGGTACCATGTCCGATGGCTTCAAGGCTGAAATTGAGGCGTTCGGATCACTTGTCGTCTCACAGGAGTCCCGGTCGCTTCGGCATTTGTTTCTCACTCGGACGGGGCTGAAAAAGAAACACTATGGGGCGGACCCCGGGCCGGTAGAGCTGATCGGAGTCGTTGGAAGCGGGTTCATGGGCACTGGTATCGCGGCGGTTTCGGCCGAGAGCGGGTACAGGGTGGCGATTAAGGACGTGTCGCAGGAAAAGCTTTCGGTGAGCCTGAAGGAAATCTGGAAATCGCTGGACCGGCGGACCCGATCCCGGAAGCTCACACCGGTCCGGAGGGACAAGTTCTACAGTCTGGTTGTTCCCGCCGCGGACTACTCCGGTATTTCCGGCGCAGGGCTCGTCATCGAGGCGGTTTTCGAAGACCTTGGGATAAAACATCAAGTGCTGCGTGAAGTTGAGTCTGTAACTTCACCGGAGTGCATTTTTGCCTCCAACACATCTGCTATTCCTATAAGCCGCATTGCCGAGGCCTCCAAGCGTCCGCAAAACGTGATCGGAATGCACTATTTCTCGCCCGTGCAGAAGATGCCGCTGCTGGAAGTGATCGTGACAGAGCGCTGTGCGGACTGGGTCCTGGCGACAGCCGTCTCAGTGGGACGCAAACAGGGCAAGACGGTGATCGTAGTCAGGGATGGACCGGGGTTCTATACAACCCGCATACTGATGCCTTTCATACTCGAGGGGATGAAACTGATCGAAGAAGGGGCCGCTGTTGAGGATGTGGATGCCGCAATCAGGGGTTTCGGTTTTCCGGTGGGGCCGTTCAAACTTCTCGATGAGGTGGGAATAGAGGTGGCCGCGCATGTTGCGCGCGAACTCGAAGAGCCTTTTGTCCTCCGCGATCTCCACGCGCCTGCGGGCCTTGAATCTATACTAAAATCCGGGTATGCGGGCAAAAAGAAGGGCGTGGGATTCTACGACTACCATCCGCGATTGATTGACACGGTGCGCATTCCGGGCTTCGAACCAGCAACGCCGGTTAATTCGAATATCTACGGGTTTTTTGGCGGAGGCCGAAGAAAGAGCGTCGCTTCCTCGGAAGTATGTAAAAGACTTGTATATCTCATGGTGAACGAAGCAGCCCTGTGCCTGCAGCAGGGGACTATATCGAGTCCCGAGGACGGAGATATCGGAGCGGTCTTTGGGCTCGGCTTTCCGCCTTTTCTGGGAGGACCGTTCCGCTACCTGGATTCGGCCGGAATAGGGCGGGTCGTCTCGGAAATGGAAAATCTGTGCTCAACTTACGGCCGCAGGTTTGAGCCGGCACCCATTCTCGTTCATATGGCCGCGCACCAGGAAAAATTCTACGGGTACGATTGATAGCAAATTGCGGCGGAGCCGGCCCCTGCCCGTTGGGGGAGAGTGAATTCTTAATCCTCGACGGTGCTCACTATTATTTCCTGTTCCACCATCTTGCCCTTGCTGAGGGCGGAATACCTCTTGAACATCAGGAGTTCGGGGATTATTTCAGAGACAATTTCCCCGTCGTCGATGATTCGGACCACCGAACTCTCGGAGACCACCACCGCGACCGAGTTGGTCAGTTTGGTTATGGATGCCGCCGCCATGTGCCTGCTGCCAAGGCCAAGCGGTAAGTTGATTCCTTCTGAGGAAGAGTCGAGGTAGCGGCAGGCCGAAACGACCGTTCCTTCATCGGAGACCACGAAAGCCCCGTCCAGTTGCGCAAGTTCCTTGACCGTTTCACGCATGTCGGTATCGGAAATATGCTTCACTTCAGCGGGATGCCCCAGAAGAGGGTCCAGAATCAGGCTTCGAGAATGCTTCATGACATTTTCCGAGTCCGAGACGACGAACATTGTCCCGATTCTTCTGCCCTCCCTGCCCTCACGAGCAATCTCCACGGCCAGGATGATGACTTCTCTGAGAGTACCGGGGTTTATGCCTCTTTTCTCGGAGCATATCTCGCAGAACATATCCTCCGGCATTTTCATAAAGTATCTTTCCATGTTGCGGCCCTCCTCAAAGGCGCTGAGCAAATGCAACGGGCAAGGTGCAAGAATCGTATATCAAACATAGTTTGATTTAATGTAATCATTCAAGTGTCGAATTTTAGGTCAAAAAATCCGAAGCGGAAAACGCAAGTGTCTCATCCGGTGTTCCGGGTGCGACCCAACCGGGCTCGAAGAGCCTTGCGAAACGTTGTCGGATATGGCACAAATAGGGGCCGCAAACTCGCGGGGAAACAAAAACCAGGACAAATTCCGAAAAGTTGGCAAGCAGAATGAAGCTTATTTGTCTATTTCTTTTAATATCGTTTTGCCTCCCTGGAGGGCAGACTGCCTTTGCCGCCTCAAACCACCCGGACCTTTCCTGGAGTGAACGGGTCATTTCCGAGGAGGAACTGCTCGCTCTTGAAATATCGGATCCCTCACTCGACCTGAATACCTGCCGCGAGATACTGGCCAGGCTCAATAACAAGGAATCTTTCTACATTCGCATAGATGTCCGGGAGGGCCGGGAACTGAAAGTCCCCAGGGACTTCAGCGCTTACAGGGATTGGACCCCCCTGCCTGTCCGGCTGTCTGAAAAGCTCTGCGCGCCGAAGCTTATCCTGGTTGTTAAGGACATTGCTTTTGTCGGATGGTATGAAGCAGGGGTGCTTGTCGGCGACAGCCAGGCCTGCACGGGCGTTTCAGGGCAGGATACCAGGGCCGGGATCTACCGGGTCGAGGAAAAAGACGCCGAACACACTTCAAGCTCATACCCCAATGATTTTGGGTCTCCCGCCTGGATGCCGTTTTCGCTCCACATCTACGAAGCAGTCTGGATTCACGCGGGAAATGTCTTTGGAGCGCACTGCTCGCATGGTTGCGTGATTCTGCCGATCGAAAAGGCGGAAGCACTCTTCAGATGGGCAGAGCCGGGGACCCCGGTTCTCGTATTGGAGCAGGCGCTGGCCAGTAAGCAGTGAAAAGTGAGGTCTCCGTCAGCAAGCACGTCTTTTGCATAAGTTTTTAGCGAGTCAACTATCTGGAGGCGTGTGGTCATGGCAGTCAAAGTCGATTTCGAAAAAACCGGCCGGGTTGAAACCCACCATCAGGCCACTCAAACCACTAAATCCACCTCTGATAAGAAACCCGAAAGCTCCAATGTGTTTAAAGTCCTTCTGAGCGAGCTGAAATTCAAAGAGAACAGCGAGGCGGCCGGCGGTCTGCGAAACAGGCCTTCATCATCAGATTTGAGCGAGCTAAAATTCAAAGAAAACAGCCAGGCGGTCAGCAGTCTGCGAAACAGGCCTGCATCCTCAGAGCTGGTCAAACACGCTCACCACAGCCCCTCGAAAAACCCTGGCGTGGCCCGGGGCTTGCACTCGGAGAACGTCAACGTCAATAATCTGGCGGCATCTGCTCTGATCGCCATGGCATCCATTTCATCCGGTCTGAACCGTATCGGCGGCTTCTGCTCGGGGGCCTCAGGGCTCGGTCGGCTTGGTGGGACTTCAAGCCTCGGCGGGGTCAGTGGATCGACGCCTGAAGCCGGGACCACGCTGTTTCCAGGGCAGGAAATCGGCGTTCTGTCCGCTCATTTCGAATCGTGCGAAAAAGGTCCGGGGGCGATCGGCTATGACTATAATGGCGGGACATCCTACGGGACCTACCAGATTTCCTCCAGGGCAGGCACCATGAAACGCTTTATAGATTACCTGTCCGAGCGGGCGCCGGACCTCGCCAATAAACTGAAAGCCGCCGGACCGGCAAACACAGGCAACAGCTTCGGAAGAATGCCCGAAGTCTGGAAAAAAGTAACAACTGAAGATCCTGTGCGGTTTTCTAAACTCCAGTACGATTTTATCGAAAAAAGCCATTATCTTCCTGCCGTTCAGGAAATTTCTAATCGAACCGGTATGGATATCTCAAAAGCCCCCAGGGCTCTTCAGGAGGTGCTCTGGAGCACCGCCGTTCAGCATGGGCCAAACGGCGCGGCAAAGATTTTCACCAAAGCGATGAAGCGCGCAGAAGCCAAAAACGGGGGAGTTAAAATAGCCCAATTGATTGGCTCCGTCTACGCTATGCGTGCGGGCCAGTTCGGGTCGTCCTTACCGGATGTCAGGGCGGCTGTCCGAAGCCGTTTCAGAGAAGAGGGCAGAATGGCCCTTGCCATGCTCTCCGATCCGTTCCTCAGTTCCGAAGGTCTAAGGGCCTAATCCGACCCGAATAGGAAATATTTGCGCACGCACCAAGAAAAAAATTCCTCTCTAAACCCGGAATATTCTTCCCAAAGAAAATCCCTCATCGTAAGTCATTGATTTAAGTGCCTTTTAACAGCAGGATTTATTGGTATCAAGCTTGCTTGCAACTTTGTCTGCAAGGCTCTGAAATCCATGGGAAGAAAATGCTGGGTTTGGCTTAAACAACGCTATCTAAGCTGAATCGGATGAGAGAATGCAATCAGGACAAGTTAATGCTTCGCAACTGCTGTCATCTTTTCTCGGAAGCGAAAATGAGAAAATCGGGCAAGCTATAGGCCAGGGCGATTTTTCCGGCGAACTTAGACATCTCATGCCAGCGTCGGCCGGCTGCGCCGGGTCCTCTGGCTGGAATGCCTCGGCTGCTCCCTGGTCAAATGCTTCCGCGGGCCAGACACCCACCTCTGCTGAAACAGAAAACAACCCGCCGCCTTCAGTCCGGGAGCGGAGGATCCCGACAGATTCCAGGACAAAAATAAACGCGATAAAATCGAAGGCCAAAAAAGAGCAAGACCTCGTGGTTACCAACCCCGTCATCGCCCAGACAGTGCTGGCCGACCTTCAATATCCTGCGCAGACCAGAAAGGCGTACGAGGGCATGCAGAATAAGGAAGGGCATATTTCCATTAAAGACCTGAGAGCTCTGCTGGGTACCCAGGGGGCGACTGATTCCGGATTGAGCGGTCAGGTTCCGGCGGAGCACGCCAGTGCTCTGGTGGAATCGATAATTTCCAAGGCGAGCGGCACAAACCAGAAAGAATTAGCATCCGGAGGAACCCTTCAGTCATCTTTGCAGATGAAGACCGAAGGATCGTACAGTCCCAGTGAGTTTCGGGGACTGCTGGACAAGGTTTTGCAGCAGGCAGACACGACACAGGGCGAGGTTGCGGATCCGGGGTCTCAGCCCGGTTCGGCGAAAACGGCTGAAGGTTTAAAAAGAGGCCAGACAGAGAGCCTTGTTGAAACTGTTCTTCCTTCGTTTATTTCAGCAAATCACGAACATGATTCGAATAGAAAGATTTTCGCCGGAAATTCTAACGATCAAACGTTTGAAGCACAAAGCGCAAAGGTGAGAGATATCCGCGAAAACTCTGTTGAAACTGTTTCAGATAACTTGAAGTCAGGCGAGCAGTTGAGCGCAGCCGAAGTCGCCTCCGGGGACAAGGGTAAGGAAGGGGGCGCACTCGTTACGGAAGCCGGAATAAAGGATGACGGAACTGGATCATCGACATCTCCAACATCTGATTCGCCTTCCGCCCGGCAGGAAACAGTAAGCATACCTCTCGAAGCTCTTGACCCGGTTTTGAAATATTTCGACGCAAGGATAGTGTCTGAGAGCCCGCAGCAGCCTGAAGTGAACACAGCTTCAACCCCGGCGCCCGGCGGTCCTGATGAAGCCTCGGCCGCTCAGGCCCAGAACCTGGCGCCTTCGGTCAAAGGGGCTCAAAAACAGGCCGACGGGCCTAGCGGGACGTTGAGTTCATCGAAGCTTGCGCAGGACATAGCCGAACAGACTAAGGCGGCTCTGACAAAAACAATGGCGGCCGAATCTGCTTCGGGTGACAGGTCTTCTGACGGCAATCCGAACCGGGAGGATTTGAACGCCCAGGCGAACACAGTTCTCCAGAATTTAGCTTCCAGCTTTCAGGGTAGCGAGATAAATCTGTCCCAGATGCAGAATTCAATCCAAAGCGCCTTCGCCTACTTTGATCCGTACCGGTCGGTCGAGCTTGCCGAAAACGCACGCGAGCAAGTCACGAGTGGCGCCGCGAGGCACCTTGTACTCGAGATGGAACCTGATGAACTCGGAAAGATCAGCATCAAAGTTGGGGCAAAAAAAGATGGAATATCCGTTGAAGCCCATACACAAAGCGAACCTGCAAGGCAGGCCCTGATGAGACACTCACCTGAGCTTCGCCAGGACCTTCAGAACCAGGGACTTGTGCTGGAGAAATTCATAGTCGATGTTAACGGCGAGAAATCAGGTGGAGGAAATTACCCCGAAGAAAACAATCCCAAAGGAACAACCCCGCCGGTTTCCAAGACGGCAAGAAACGCCAGCATTCAGGCCGCAACGGAACCTTCCTATATCAGGGAAACGGACGGCCAGTGGCGAATCAGCCTCTTTGCGTGAATTAACCCGCCCCGGTGAATTGGGCGGCTCAAAACAGAAATACCAACCGTTTGCAATGACTCCTAAAATCCGACTTCCCGACCTTCTGATACTGACCCAGTGCTTTGTCAATAAAGTTATGACATGTTGCAAGTAAGCGTCACCCCGGGGAAAGCCGGGGGCAGTGCTTTTAACTAACCGAAAAGACGCTGGATTCAGCCCAGGATCGGGTGCGGGGTGACGTGTTCCTTAGCCATCATTCCAAGGCTTGAATTATCACTACTTCGTCAAGTACCGTAGGGTGGGCAAACGCCAAGTGTTGCCCACCGCGAAATGGTGGGCACGATGAAACCGTACCCACCCTACAGCTATGTGTAAAGGTTTGCGTGATGACTTAACGTAGTAGTGTTATGTTGAGAAGGGTGAGCAAAAGGGGAGCGTTGCCCATCTTGGAGGGCACATAAGACTGTACCTCTCCCCTACAGGAGTGGTGCTATTCTAAGCTACAAGGGTTACAGGGTTCTGGAATGCCGGCTCGGATAACGGCCGAGCAACCGGAGATGGCGATTTTCATAATGAGAAAGGCGGCCGAAGCCGCCTTTCCGGTCTTGAGTCCCGTTTTTCCCGAAAACCGCCCAGTCTTTATCTTATCAGGTTCACCACTGTCTGGAGATCGTTGTTGCCGGTTGTGATGGCTTTGGAGCATGCCTGGTAGTCGGCCTGGTAGTTGATCAGGTTGACCATCTGCTGGGTCAGGTCCACGTTGGAACCTTCCAGAGCCCCGGCTGATATCGTGCCCGCCTGGCCGGACCCTGCCGCTCCTGCTGTAGCGGTCCCGACGCTGGCGCCCGGAGTGTAATCATTTTCTCCAATCCGGATGAGACCGTTTTGGTTCGAGAAGGTCGTTACCCCGAGGACGCCGATGGTGGTTACGGTGCCGGTTGAAGTTGCGGTCCCGTCAATATTCCCATACTGGTCGACGGAAAAACTGCTGTATGTGCTTGCGCTTAAACCTGTAATGGCTGATCCCTTGTCGTCGAGTACCTCGTTACCATTCATATCGACGAGATCGCCTTTCGAATTGACCTGGAACTCTCCATCCCTGGTGTAGTAGACTGCGCTGCTGGTGGGATTTTCTACCGAGAAAAATCCAGCACCCTGGATCATCAAATCCGACCAGGTCCCGGTCTCTATTTGTTCGGAACCGGTCGTGAAATTCGTCTCGACGTCGAGAACCGTCGAGCCTGCGCCCGCCGCCACAGCGTTGCCGGCGTTGGGAGTTGAGATTAGTCCGCTCACAATATCGCCGAAGTCTACAGTATTGGATTTAAATCCCGTGGTGTTAGCATTGGAGATGTTGTCGCTAACGACCGAGAGGGCCGTATTGAAGGTATTCAGACCTGCAAGTGCTGTGTACATCAAGTCGGCTGACATTTGCTTCTCCTTTTCCGGTCTTAAATAGATGAATCAATTTCTGGTTTTCAATGCCCTTACTGTATTGGGTGTCATGCTGAGCGGATCACAAATCCCGCTCAGCGGATTTTACTTTGCTCAATTCGTGCTGCTCTTACTGGTTACCGCAAAAACGTTCGCTACCGGAACCTGTATTCCGTTCGGTCCCGACAGAATATATGTCGGGGGGTTATTGTTAAGGTTGCATGAATAAACCTGCCCGGAGATGCCCGTCACAACTGCCGAGGAAGTTCCGTTGGACCCTGTTGCCGTGACCGTGCAGGTGTAGGCGCCGTCGGCCACCGCGTTCCCGCTCGAGTCCTTGCCCGTCCACGGCACGTTATAACTGCCCGCGCTCTGAGACCCGAGGTTCAAAGTATTGACCGTCGCGCCATTGGAGTTCTTTATGGTCACGGTGACCGTTGCGGGCGCCGAGAGCGTGTAGTTGAGTGCGGAGGGGCTGCCTGAACTGACGTTGATTGTGTTGCTTTGGGCGGTTACCTGCTGGCCGACAAGCGATGTAATCTCCCCATTATTTATGGCCGCTGTATATTGCTGAAGGTTGCCCAAAAGCGTCGTAGTCTGGTTCAACTCTTGAACGGTCGTAAACTGCGCGAGTTGGGCGGCCAGTTCGTAAGACTGCATCGGGTTGGTCGGGTCCTGATTCTGCAACTGGGCGAGGAACAGCGTCATGAAAGAGTTCGCGTTCAAGGAGTTTGCGGAGCTGCTGCCGGACGCCGCAGTCGGGGCTGTGCCGAGCCCGGAGCCGATACCATAAATCGACTGAGCGCTGGTTGTTGACGTTGTTGGCGTTGTTGAGGTTGTTGACATTATGAGCTCCTCTCAGAGTAGGTTGAGAGCGATGGTTCGAATTGGCCGCCCAATGAAGGAGCAAGAGTGATACCAGCAGGGGTTTATTGGAAAAGTGCTGTTATTTCGAAGAGTTGTGGTTTTGACGTTTCCGCTTTGAAATGCGCTTGGGGGAAATTTTTTCTCACACACCATGCATATTTTTCCGGATTAAATTAATTGGGATTTAGAAATTCAGGAATCAATTACTGAATTCTTGAATCGACTATGTCAAAAGCTTGACCCGAATTCTGTCCGCCGATGCAAATCCTCTGCATCACTTCACACGACTCCCTGATCCTGAGAGTGAAGAAAGTGCACGGGCCCCCCGATCGATGGCTTTGTGCGCAGCCAACGCGCCAAAAACCCGGCTTCGGGGCCTTTGTATTTTGCCCTCAAACCCCTGGGGTCTCTCACGTTTTCAGTTCTGGCATGCTCATTGCTCGTTCGGTCTGTCCGGGAGATCGTTAACCTCCGAATGAAATTTTACTGCATATGGGAAAGGTCTTGAAAAATGCCTCCTGAAGAAGAACAGAAGGAAGTCCAGGAAAAACCCAGATCAAAGAAGATCCTGATCATCATACCCCTTTTGTTAGTGCTGCTTGGTGGAGGAGGAGCGGGCGCCTACTTCAAATTTGCCAGGGCGCCCGCTGTAAGTGCGGAGGAAAAAAAGCATGTAGAGGGCCCCGTTTACTTTGAAATGGACACCCTCATAGTCAACCTGGCCGATCCGGGCGGGAAGCGTTTTCTGAAAGCCACGATCAAGCTCAGGATGAGCTCGCCCAGTGTGGTGGAAGAGTGTAAGTCGCGCAATTACCAAATGAGGGACCTCGTTCTGACGCTGCTTTCCAGCAAAGAATGCGAAGAGGTTATGAGCCCGGAAGACAAGCTGGTTTTGAAGAAACAGATAATGGAGACTCTAAACCGCATGCTTCAAAAAGGGCAGGCCCTGGATGTCTATTTCACCGAATTTCTGGTCCAGTGAAGGCGGTCAGTACATACTATGGAAAAGATACTTTCCCAGGATGAAGTCGATGCCCTGCTAAAGGGGCTATCCGACGGCGACATCGACACCAGCAAGGAAGGCGACGGGGCACAGGATGGCGTTCGTCCCTTCGATTTGACAAACCAGGACAAGATCGTGCGTGGGCGCATGCCCACTCTTGACATAATTAACGACAGATTTGGCAAAATCCACCGCAGTTCACTTTCCGGTTCACTGCGGCGAATGCTCGACATAAATGTCGGCCAGGCCGAGACGGTCAAGTTCGGTGAATTCATCCGGACACTGCCTGTGCCGACGAGCCTGCATGTTTTCAAGATCGAGCCGCTCAGGGGGCACGTCCTGTTCATGATCGAAAGCCGCCTCATCTTCAACCTGGTTGACTGTTTCTTCGGTGGCACCGGGAAAGGCAGCTATAAGATAGAAGGCCGCGATTTTACCTCGATCGAATATCGTGTGATAGATAAAGTGGTAAAAATGGTCCTTCAGGACCTCGAGCAGGCATGGCAGCCGGTTACGGCCGTTTCGTTCCATTTCGTCAGATCTGAGGTAAATCCCCAGTTTGCGGCAATTATCCCTTCAACCGACGTTGTGATAGTGATTCGGTACGAAGTCGAAATGGACCGCATGATCGGAAAAATGGCCCTCGCGCTCCCATACGCCACTATCGAACCCATCAGGACGAAGCTCTACGCGAACTTCCAGAGCGACCAACTTGAAGTTGACGGGCAATGGATACTGCGCCTGAGAAAACTCCTTCACGACGTGCAGGTGGAGCTTGCCATCGAGCTGGGCAGTGCTTCAATAAATGGCTCGGAGCTGATGAATATTGAAATCGGCGACGTCCTAATGCTCGATAATGATGCCAACAAACCGCTTCTTGTGAAAGTGGAAGGAGTGGGGAAATTCATGGCTACCCCGGGAATCTGCCATGGGAATCTGGCCTTCCAGGTACATAGCGAGATAATCAGCAGTGAGTAGCAGGCTGGATTCGTTCTTCTAAATGGGAAGGTGAAACAAATGGAAAATGAACAAGAACAAGCTCAATTCCCGAAGTTGGAAAAAGGCCACGAACAAAAGAGCATAAAGGACCTGGATTTCCTGCTGGACGTCCCCCTTGAAATCTCGGTTGAACTAGGCCGCACCAAGCTTCTGGTCAACGATTTGCTTCATCTCGGCCAGGGCTCCGTTGTCGAATTGACCAAGCTGGCCGGTGAGCCCCTCGAAGATTCTGATAAACCATAAGCTCATAGCACGTGGTGAGGCCGTCGTTGTCAACGAAAAATTCGGGGTGAGAATAACTGACATCGTCAGCCCGATGGAGCGAGTAAGACAGTTGGGATAATCAAGTAGAGAAGGCGGAGCGCGGGTGGTCCCGCGCACTGAAGGTGCGTCCAATGGAATCGGGATTGATGATATTGAGGACGGCGGGCGCTCTGGGGCTGGTCCTGGGGTTTTTCTTCGTTTTCATCTACGTGCTCAGGCGATGGGGAAACCGGGTGAAAAGACCTGCCTCGCAAACCATGATGGAAGTCCTGAGCAAACACTCTTTCGGGCCTCGCCATCACCTTATCCTGGTCAAAGTCACAGGGGAGCGCAAAGTCCTGGTCGGCGTTTCGCCTCAGAATATAAGCCTTCTGTCCGTAAACGCGCCGGCCCTGTCCGGCAAAGACTCTTTTGACGATGTGATCGAGAATATATGAACAGCCGCCACGGAAAAAGAAGTCAGCGACTTCGATCCCGACTGGGTTTTCTCTCGCTCATTTGCCTTGTTGCTTTTCTTGTCTTCCTATTTCATCCGATCATTTCTTTTGCTGCCGGCATTAATCTTCCCGCCCTCAATTTGAACCTGGACGACGCTAAGGGACCTCAGCAGATATCCGGCGTGCTGCAGATCATTTTCCTTTTAACAGTCCTGACGCTTGCGCCCGCAGTTCTCATTTTGATGACCAGTTTTACCCGTTTCGCAGTCGTATTCTCTTTCCTGAGGTACGCGCTCGGAACGCAACAGTCGCCTCCCAACCAGGTCATAGTCGGTCTGGCGCTCTTTCTCACTTTTTTCGTAATGCAGCCGGTGTGGCAAAGAATTAACCAGGAAGCGATAGTGCCATACGAACAGCACGAGATTTCGGGCGAAGAATTTATGAAACGCGGCATAGCACCCCTCAAAGAATTTATGTTCAAACACACCAATAAGGCAGACCTGGCCCTGTTTATTTCTATGTCGCAAAAGGAAAAACCGCAGAATGCCGAATCTCTTTCAATTTCGACCGTAATTCCGGCTTTCGTGATAAGCGAGCTGAAAACGGCCTTCCAGATCGGGTTTATGCTCTATATTCCTTTCATAATACTGGATATGGTCGTAGCCAGCATCCTTCTTTCGATGGGCATGATGATGTTGCCTCCGGTGATGATCTCTCTTCCGTTCAAGCTCATGCTTTTCATCCTGGTGGACGGCTGGAACCTGCTGATCGGATCGCTCGTAAAGAGCTTCCAGTAAGGCAAGAAGGGTTAAGGAATCAATAACAATGAGCTATGAGTTTATCATCGCATTCGGCAGGCAGGCCATTGAGACAATGCTGCTCGTAAGTATGCCCGTGCTTGGCCTCAGTATGTTGGTCGGGCTGATAGTAAGCGTATTTCAGTCGATCACTCAAATTCAGGAAATGACGATAACCTTCGTGCCAAAAATCTTCGTAACCTTTCTGGCACTGCTGATCTTCGGTTCCTGGATGCTTGGGAAGCTCACCGGTTTTTTGCGCGAAGTTATCCTCACCATTCCGCACATTGCAGGATGACCCGCGATGTTGTCTTTTGACGTCAATATCTCCGATCTCGCCATTCTTCTATCAATTCTACTTCGCATCAGCATCATTCTTTTCATGCTGCCCATCTTCAACTCAGGGGGAGTGCCTACAGCCTTAAAAGCCTTAATAGTACTCTCCTTTTCCATAATGCTCTTTCCGGTTATCAAGCAAAATATCAAGCCCGTTCCGCTCGAGCTCGCCTCATTGGCTTCGGTCATTATCGGTGAGCTGATATATGGGACACTGTTTGCCCTTGCGATGCTTCTTATAATCAGCGCTTTCCAGTTGGCGGGCGAGCTGATCGGCTTCGAGATGGGATTTGGATTTTCGCAAACCGCAGATCCACTGACCGGCGCGAGATTTACGGTCCTGTCCGTGTGGTGCCAACTGCTTGCGACCATGATTTTTCTTTCCATCAATGGACACCGCATAATCTTGAAAACCCTGGTCGAGAGCTTCAAGACGATCCCGATCGGCTCATTTGCGCTCGATTCGGGCATGTTTGCGAAAATGCTCCTGCTTTCCGGTACGCTGTTCATTTTGGCGGTGAAGCTGGCCGCTCCGGTCCTGGCCGTGCTGATCCTCACCCAGGTCGGCCTCGGACTGATGGCGAAGTTTGCTCCGCAAATGAATATCCTGGCCACGAGCTTTCCTCTGACCATTAGCTTGGGCGTGTTCTTCCTCGGTCTTACCCTGGTCTTCTGGGGTGAAATGGGGGTCCAGTCGTTTACCGGGCTTTTCCACTTTCTGGAGAATTTCTCGAAATAACTTTCCGTACAGGGACAGCTGTCAAGCCCCGCTCAGCCTGTGTTTATTTCGACGCCTCGTGCCTGTAGTTCCGGTTCGGGTGAATTGGAACGGTTTGCGCATTAAGCAAAGGCGGCGGAAATGTGGAGATTCCTGACCGCCGTTGAAAAACCCCGGTCCCCCTTCAGAAAAGGGTGGGAACAGCCGTGAACTGCTGTGCGCCAAAGGGGGGAACCGTTGCAAGTGCCGGCAGCAAAGGCATTGCCGGCGGACTATCAGGACCGGACAAAAAATTGACCGGTCAGGTAATTTTTGACATCACCACTGAGGGGCCATTTTTCCACACTGTGATAGGTGAAAGGGCAGCGAATTGGCGAATCAGTCGACTACAACCCAGGAAAAAAGCGATCCGCCAAGCGGAAGAAAGCTGCACCGGGCGCGAGATCAGGGGCAGATCGCCAAAAGCCGCGACCTGACGGCTGTATTCGTCCTTATCACAGGCGGGGTGGCAGTTTATCTGTCCCGGAATCTCATGTTCGCCAATTTCCAGCAGATTTTCTTATCCGCGTGGTCGGAAGAGTCCTTTTCGGTTCCCGGCCACTTTGCCAACTGTGGTCTTTTCACACACGCTATGACCTTGATTCTCATCACGGTTGCGCCCGTTGCCCTTAGCATCGTGGCCACGGCAGTGATGATGAACCTGACTCAAATGAAGGGAGCTATCCTGTCCTTCGAGGCGATGCGGATGAGCCTCGGGAACGTCAATCCGTTCAGCGGCCTTCAGAGAATGTTTTCACTCAGGTCTCTAATCGAAGTTGTCAAATCCATTCTCAAGATGGCGACAGTAGCATATGCCGTGTACTCGACGGTGTGGCCCGAGCGCCTTGCGTTATCCGAACTGGCCGGGCGGGAGGTATCCGATTTTTTTAGCATTACCGGAATGCTCGCTCTCAAGCTTTTGTTTCGAGTGGCCGGAATCATGCTCATTCTGAGCATTCTGGATTTCCTGTTCCAGAGATGGCAGACCAGAAAAGACCTTAGGATGACCAAGCAGGAGGTAAAGGAAGAGCTCAAGCAAATGGAAGGAAACTTTGAGACAAGGAGGAGAATCCGCACCATCCAGAGGACTCTCGTCAGGCAGCGAATGCTCTCGAGGATACCGAAGGCAAGTGTGATTATCACCAACCCGACTCATTATGCGGTGGCTCTGCAATATGAGACCGGAATGGAAGCGCCAACCGTGGTGGCCAAAGGCGTTGATTTCCTAGCCCAGAAGATCATTGCCATAGGCAGGAAGCACGGAGTTTCCATAGTGTCTAATCCTCCTTTGGCACGTGCTTTGTATAAGCAGGTTAATATCGAGGAAACAATTCCGGTCGAACTTTACAGAGCCGTGGCAAAAATACTGGCTTACATCTACCAGCAAAAACAATGGACGCGGCGGACTCAGAATGGCTAAGGCGGAAGCAAAACAGGGTCTTTTGACAAATCGGCTGAAGGCGGTTTCAGACGGAGACGCCCTGATGGGCGTAGGGATGGTGGCCATCCTGTCCGTCATGCTTTTGCCGCTGCCGAGCAGTTTTCTTGACGTGCTTCTGATAATAAACATCTCGGTAGGGCTGATCATCCTTCTTACGGCCATCTACAGCTACAAGCCTCTGGATTTCATGGTTTTTCCGTCTTTGCTCCTGGTGACCACCCTTTTTCGCAGTGCCCTGACAGTGGCCGCCGCCCGGCTCGTGCTCCTGCATGGACACGAAGGGACAACGGCTGCCGGACTGGTCATCCATGCATTCGGCAGTTTCGTTGTGGGCGGCAATTATGTAGTCGGCTTCGTTATATTCGCAATCCTGGTGATCGTAAATTTCATGGTGATCACCAAGGGCACGGAGCGCATCTCCGAGGTTGTGGCCCGATTTACTTTGGATGCGATGCCCGGGAAACAAATGAGCATCGACGCCGATCTCAACACGGGGATGATCGACGAGCGCGAAGCGCGCAGGCGGCGCCAGCAGATCCGCCAGGAGGCAGATTTCTACGGCACGATGGACGGGGCGGCCAAGTTTGTCCGCGGGGATGCCATAGCGTGCATTCTTATTACGTTCGTAAACATTTTCGGCGGCCTCGCGATTGGGGTTTTTCAAAACGGAATGTCCATATCAGACGCCTTCCACGTCTATACCCTGCTAACGGTTGGCGACGGACTGGTTGCGCAGATTCCCGCCCTGATAATTTCTTCCTCCGCAGGCATCCTGGTGAGCCGCGCCGCCGCGGAAATGGGCCTGGGCGCAGCCTTTGGCAAGCAGTTCAGCGTACATCCCAAGCCGCTCTCACTCACCGGCGCGATGCTCTATTTTCTGGCCATCGTTCCAAGCTTCCCGGCGATACCGCTGATTCTGGTCGGTACGGTCATGTTCGTGCTTGCCGGATATGTGGCCCGGAAACCCAAAGGGGAGCAGGGTATGCAAAAGATCGAGGAGACCGACGGCTCAAAACCCCAGAAAGGTTCAGACCTTCCGCCTCTGCTTGATATTCTCGAACTGGAACTGGGCTACGGGCTAATTCCGCTGGTCGATGAATCCCAAAGCGGAGACCTGCTGCCCCGGATCAAAGCAATACGGCAGCAACTCGCTCTCGAATACGGGATTCTTGTGCCTGCTTTGCACGTGAGGGACAACCTTCAGTTGAAACCGGCGGAATACAGGTTGCTTCTCAAAGGCAACCCGGTCGGAAAGGGTGAAATAATGGTCGGCCATTTCCTTGCCCTGAGCGCCGGCGAAAGCAGCGTAGAAATAAAGGGTATTCCGACCAGAGACCCGGCGTTTGACCTGCCGGCCGTGTGGATTCCGGAAAACAGGCGGGAGGAAGCCACGAGGGCCGGCTACACGGTGATAGATCCCTCGAGCGTTGTGGCCACTCATCTGACCGAGTTGTTCAAAAAGTACGCAGACCAGATGCTGACCCGCCAGACGGTGCAGCAGTTGCTTGACAACCTTGCGCTCCAGCAGCCAAAGCTGGTTGATGAACTCATTCCCAACCTGCTCTCGCCGGGAGTCATTCAGAAGGTGCTTCAGAATCTTATTCGGGAGGGAGTCACCGTTCGAGATCTGCAATCGATCTGTGAAACTCTGGCCGATTACGGGGCAGTCACTAAAGACCCCGATGTCCTTACGGAATATGTCCGTCAGGTCCTTGCGCGTACTATCACGCGTCCCTTTGAGACCGAAGATCAAAAATTCCCGGTCCTGTCGCTCCAGCAGTCCCTGGAGGAAAAACTCACACGCGGAATCCAGAAGTCGGAGCACGGCAGCTTTCTTAGCCTCGACCCCGGATTTCTCCAGCAGTTCCTCCAGGCGACCAGCGACGAGGTTAAGCGCTCGGTCAGTCTGGGGTATCACCCTGTTCTTCTCTGCTCGCCTGCAATAAGGCGCCACCTGAGAAAGCTCCTTGAGCGCTTTTTGCCGGATGTGGCGGTGATTAGTCACAATGAATTGAGCAATTCCCTGGAAATCCGTTCGATCGGCATAATCAGGATGGAACATGCAGGTTAAGACCTTCAAAGCCGCTACCATGGAAAAGGCGCTTTCCCTGGTCAAAAAAGAGCTGGGACCGGACGCTATTATCCTGGGCAGCAGGAAGGGGGAGTCGGGGTTCGAAGTGAGCGCCGCTCGAGAGCAACAGCCCGCCCCCGCGCCCGCGCCCGAGAATCCAGCGAAGAGGGATGCTTCAGCCGAAATGCTAAACGGTATTCAAGAGATAAAGAGCTTCCTCTCGCTCCTTATCTCTTCGAAGGACCAGTTGGCGCAGTTTCAGGCAAACGGGCCGCTGGCTGAGCTTTATCACTCGCTTCTTGTTCGTGGTCTAGACGAAAAGCAGGTTTTCATTCTTCTTAGCAAGGCGGTATCGGACCTTAATGGTGATCCGGTCGGCCGGCGCCAGATATACAACGCCTTCTGCAAGCGGTTTGTTGCGAAAATCAGTTGCGCCAGGCCATTCAGAACGATCTCCAGTTCGAGCGGTCCGGGGGTTTTCACTTTTTTGGGACCTACGGGGGTCGGAAAAACGACGACTCTCGCCAAGCTGGCGGCTTATCTCAAGATAAGGCGCCAAATGGGGCTTGGAATTATTTCGCTGGATACTTACCGCATTGGCGCAGTAGATCAGCTTCAGACTTACGCCCGCATCCTGGAAGTACCCTTCAGCGTGGCCCAGAGCAAGACGGAACTAACGGGTGTGCTCGATGATTTCAGGCATTGCGACGCCGTCCTGATCGATACCACCGGCAGGAACTATCTAGACCGCGCGCATGTGAGGCGCCTGCATTCGGTGTTCCATAACGCTCCGAGATTGAGCCATTTTCTCGTCCTAAGCGCTACGGCCAAGGACGAAGACCTGAAGCAGACAATCGTTCATTTTGGAGAAATTAATATCAACAGTCTCATCTTCACAAAACTCGACGAGACCTTTCACCACGGGTGCATTCTCAACCAGTTGCTGAGGTTCAATTATCCAATCTCCTTCATGGGTACGGGGCAAAGGGTACCGGAAGATATCGAACCTGCCACTCAGAAGCGGCTGCTTTCATTATTGCTCCCGGCGGGGAATAAGAGTGCATAAAAGGGGAAAAAGATGGATCAGGCGGTAGGACTCAGAAAAGAAGAAAACAACGAAATCCAAACGGGCAGAGCCTTTTCCAAAGCCATATCTGCTCTGCAAAAGCCGGTCAGGGTAATAGCGGTTGGCAGCGGAAAGGGCGGGGTGGGCAAGAGCAACGTGGTGATCAATCTTGCGGTGGCCTTGGACCGCCTGGGGCACCGAACGCTGATAATGGACGCCGACCTGGGGCTGGCCAATATCGATGTCCTTCTAGGGCTTACGCCAAAGTACAACATGAGTCATGTGTTGAGCGGGCAAAAACGGCTTAATGAGATTCTTGTCGATGGTCCGGGCCGCTTGAAAATCATGCCCTCCAGCTCGGGCGTGCAGGAACTCACCAGGCTCACGGATGAGCAGAAGCTGCTGTTTCTCGAACTGCTCGACGGTCTGGAGACCGACATCGATGTGCTGCTCATAGACACCGGTGCGGGCATCTCGGATACCGTGCTCTATTTCAACCTGGCGGCCCACGAAAGAATCATCGTAGTAACCCCGGAACCGACTTCACTCACCGATGCATACGCTATGATAAAAGTGCTCTTTTCCAAGCACGGCGAACGACATTTTCGAATCCTTGTCAATTCGGCCGCAAACGAATCCAAGGGGAAATCCATTTTCGCAAAACTCAGCAAGGTCGCTGATCACTTTCTGGATGGACTCTCGCTCGACTACCTGGGGACTATCCCCCACGATACCTCGGTAACCAAAGCGGTGATGCAGCAAAAAGCTTTGCTCGAGGTTTTTCCCGAAGCACCAGCGTCGAAGGCCTTCATGCAGATAGCCAAGACTATCTGGAGGACCCGTCCCAACGTTAATCAGGGTACGATTCAGTTTTTCTGGAAACGGCTCCTCAACGTTTAAGAAAAAGGGATGATCCATATGGAACAGAGCGCCCGTACGGCTCGTAAAAATCCCTACGGCAACCAGGGGGCAGAATCGTTTGGATCCCAGAGTGAAAGGGACAAGGCTGTGCTGGAACACAGCGACCTCGTCAGGTATATCGCTTTCAGGCTCATTTCACGGTTGCCGAACCACATTACCGTAGAAGACCTCTTGAGCGCAGGGGTCCTGGGGTTGATGGACGCCATCGAGAAATACGACCCCAACCAGGGCATTCCATTCGAGTATTACGCAAAAATCCGCATAAAAGGAGCTATGCTCGATGAGATCCGCTCTATGGACTGGGTGCCCAGGTCGCTGCGGCAGAAGAGCGGTCTCGTAGAGAAAGCCTGCATCACCCTGGAACAAAGGCTAGGGCGTGATCCCACCGAAGAGGAGACCGCATCGGAGCTGAACTTGGACATGGATGAATTTCATAAGCTTCTGGATGAAATAAAAGGGATCTCTTTTTTACCCGAAAATATCCATGACTTCATCCGTGAAAACAGGGAATCCCACACGTTCTGCTCGGGCTCAGATGAACTGATCGAGGCAACCTACAGGGAAGAAATCCGCATTCATCTGGCTCAAGCCATTGCCGGTCTTGCCGAAAAAGAGCAGATTGTCCTGTCGCTCTATTATTATGAAGAACTGACCATGAAGGAAATAGGCGCGGTCTTGGGGTATACGGAGTCGAGAATTTCGCAGATTCATACCAAGGCGGTGTTGAAGCTCAAGACAAGGCTGGCCAGAAGACTCAAAGCTGACGATCTGCCCGGATTTGTCCAGGGTGAACTTCGACCGCTTCAGTCCAAACACGCTCATCTCCAGCAGGTCTCCGTTACCAAATAGGCAACGGGAGCCCGCAGGAAAGGCGGCAGATGGAACTCAATCGAGAATTATTGGGCGAGGGCGCAAGGGCTGAGTCTGAAGAAAAACACGAGGGCCCTCGAGCCAAAAGAGATGTTTCTGCGCTTCAAGTTGAGCAAGATCTGAAAGAAACGCTGCTTCCCAAGGACAAAACGATATCGGGGAGTAAAGCAACTAAAGCCGAGGCTGATGATACCGGTCCTGAGCACGCAAATTTGGGCCGGAAGCCAAGCCGGTTCAGAAAGGTTCTCCTGCTGGGTTCTGCGGCATTGTGCCTGTTTTCTGCGGCCGCCTTTTTCTTAATCAAGTACAAGGCACATATCTTGCCTTTTGCCAACAGTTTGCAAAAACTCAAACCCGTAACCAGCATAATGCGTCCCATCCCCATTCCCGACTACCGGGAGATGCTGGATTTTCTGCTCGTCTACGAGGTTGAAGGTCAAAAGATGATTACCGCCATCAGAATGGAAATCGGATACCAGAGCCCGGTGCGGTATCAAAACCTCAAAGAACAGAACGTGGCTTTCCGTGATATTGTTTATTCTTTCCTGCTAAGGCAGAACCTGTCCGGAAATTCGGTAAAATCCTGGCATTCGGTCCTGGAGAAAGATCTTGCCGATTTTCTGAGGGTAAAACTGCCGCAGAGTTATCCGGACAAAATCCTTTTAACCCAGGTGGAAAACCTCTGAAAGGGCCCCTTATGGAATTGATCTTAAAGCTCTTTGGAACTCAGGTCTCCTTCAACAGCATGTTCCAGATAGGCGTAGATGTGATAATCCTCGGGCTGCTTGGGATGATCCTGACTGTGAAAAAACTCCGAATCTCGAAAAAAGATGAAGTGGTAATGAAATCCTTTGAAAATATAGTGGAGGAAACAGCGTTAATATCTCAGAGGTTTGAAATCAATCTTGAAAAAAGGCGGGACTTGCTCCAGCAAATAACAGCCAAGCTTGACCAGCGCATCCAGGCAGCAGAGAGCCTGTGTACCAAGCTCGATCAGCTTTCCCGGATAAACACCGACAAACTTGAGGCTCGGCATTCTCCAAGTGCTGGTCCGCGCCCCCAGGGGGCCGACCAGCAGAAGGTGCTCTCGCTTGCCAGAAAGGGGCTGGACGTCTCTGAAATATCTAAAAGTCTTAAAAGGCCGGTGGGAGAAGTCGAACTAATCCTGAACCTGCAGAAAAATAGCTTCTTAAACAAATTAGAAAGAATTGAACAATTTAGGAATTAAGTAATTGGAGTGTTAATCTCTGAATTCCTTAATTTGGAATCCCTAAATTGTTTCAATTCTTGAACCTCTAGACTAGTATGAGCGTCGACCGCCGCCACCGCCGCCACCGCCACCGCCACCGCCGCGCGATCCGCCACCGCCACCGCCACCGCGCCGGTCTCTGCCGCCACCGAAACCGCCACCGCCAGGCGGGCGGCCTCCACCCGGACGGCTTCCACCTCCAAACGATCTGCCTCCACGGCTCTCACGCGGCTTGGCTTCATTAACCGTAAGGGGCGAACCACCCAATTCCTTGCCGTTTAGTCCCTCTATTGCGGCCTGCGCCTGATCCTGATTCGGCATCTCGACAAAGCCGAAGCCCCGGGACCTCCCGGTAAGATTGTCCTTGATGATCTTTGCTGAATCGACATCACCAAAACTCTCGAAAGCTTCACGCAATTCTTCCTCGGTGGTCTTTGCAGACAGATTCCCAACGTAAATGTTCATGTTGTCTTTTTCTCCTCTGGAAAGGATGATGCCAGGCCGAATCGAGAAACCCTATCCCCTAAAGCTCCAACTCAAGCCCATGCAAATAAATTAGTTATTCTTCACAAATTTGGAACGGGACGGCATCTACCCGCATCCACCCTGACCAACGGCGGGAATCAGCTTCCGATGAGGACCACCCTGCCGAAACAGGCCATCAATTCAGTCAACTTTCCCACAGGCATACCAATCAGTCAATATATAAGCACGCAGGCCTGCCTTTGCCGGAAAAATTTTCCGGGGCGCTCGGGGATCGAGCGTTTGAAAGATGACTACCCGCTTGAATCTGGAGCAATTGCTTCGCTGGCATCTTCGTTGCAAGCTAAAGGACCATAAGGAGAGATTCTATGAAGCTGGAATCCTATTTCACGACACTCGGGTCCCTGGAAGAGCAAAAGCGACTTGATATTATATCAAACAATATCGCCAATGCCAACAGTCCCGGATTTAAAAAGGACAGCGTTCATTTCAGCGATGTTCTGGGCGAGGTTTCCTACACCAGCATGTCACAGGGGCCAATCCACCAAACCGGCATTGATCTGGATATCGCTCTTTCCGGAGACGGCTTTCTGAGCGTCCAAACAGACCAGGGGATTCTCTATACGCGGGCCGGAAACCTGACGCTAAATAACGCAAAGCAACTGGTTACCCAGGATGGCTGGCCGGTTCTCGGAAAAAACGCGCCAATCACCATAAAGAACAAGGCGACTTTGCGTATCGACGAAAGTGGTCAGATTTTTGACGGAAACGACACGGTGGGCAGCATTGATATTGTACAATTCCCACCTGGCGCTGGTTTGAAGAAAGCGGAGAACGGGTATTTCGAACCTCAGGTTGCGGGGACCGAACCGGTAAAAGCCACAAACTGCTTCGTACGCCAAGGGGCGCTCGAAGGTGCAAATTTCAATCTAGTCGAGGAAATGTCCAGAATGGTTCAAACAACAAGGAACTACGAATCTTATCAGAAGACAATTCAAAACAGTGCGAACCTGGACTCTCAGGTTATTTCAAAGATGTCCGGGTAAGCTCCCTTGGGTTCATTCAGGTTGAACGAGGGCCGATAACGGCCTGGAGGAGAGGAATATGAGAAGCCTTTGGACGGCGGCCACAGGAATGGCTGCCCAGCAGACCAACATGGACGTGATCGCCAACAACCTGGCAAATGCGAACACGACCGGTTTCAAGTCCAGCCGAGGAAATTTCGAGGACCTGATGTACCAGACAACCGTTCCGGCGGGAGCGCAGAACAGCGCAGGCACAACAGTGCCAACAGGCGTCCAGATCGGCATGGGAACCAAAACGTCGTCGGTCGAAAAGCTTTTCGCGCAGGGGAATTTTACCGAAACCAACAACCCACTGGATCTGGCGATACAAGGTAACGGATTCTTCCAGGTGCTTCGCGGCACTCAGCAGGTTTATACCCGCGCCGGCAGCTTCAAGGCTGACCAGAACGGAAACTTGGTCGATGCTTCGGGGTATGCGCTGCAGCCTCAAATCAGCATACCGAAAACGGCCGTTGCGACGAGTATCGATTCTTCCGGTGTTTTCACGGCCACAGACGCTACCGGAAAGGTGGTGCAGACGGTACAGATTTCACTCTACAACTTTCCAAACCCGTCCGGGCTCCAGTCCATTGGGGCAAACTATTTCGTCCCGACCCCTGCTTCAGGTAACGAGACCAACGCTTTGCCCGGCGGGCCGGAAGGCATGGGAACGGTTCTCCAGGGCTATCTGGAAGCTTCCAATACGAACGTGGTTAATGAAATGGTGAATATGATTCTGAGCCAGCGCGCTTATGAAGCAAATTCCAAGGTCATCAAATCTGCTGACGACATGCTGCAAATGGCAAATAACGTCGTAAAGTGATGCTGAGGGAGGGAACTGGATGCGTTCGTTCATGCTTGCGCCGCTTGCCGCGCTTATTTTCCTGGTTCCGGTTTTGCCGGCAGTGATGCCCTTTGCCGGTATGGATTCGGCCTGGAGCGCTCCGGGGCCGATTAGCGAGGTCCGGGTCATGAGCAACGTCACAGTCAATGATAAGGACGTCTCTCTTGCTGACATCTGCGATCCGGAAACGCTTCCCGGCGAGTGGAAATCGATTATGGGCGGACTCAACATCGGGGATGCTCCGCCGGCAGGGTCTGAGAAGTTTATCGACCCAAGCCAGCTTAAGACATACCTGGTCAGGTTGCTCGATTCCTACAAGATCAATTCTTCGGACGTAAAGTTCGATATTCCTGACAGAATCGTTGTGAGGCGGGAGGCGACCCGGATCACACAAGAGATGATCGAAGAGATTTTCAAAAAGTTCGTTCTTGAAAACTCGCCCTGGAAGCAAGAGGACATAAACATTCAAAGAGTTCGTTTCTCGGGCATTCCCCTCATTCCGACCGGCAAAATGACCTATGAGGTTACGGGATCTTCAGGGAGGGAGCGTTTCATAGGCAACGTAACGGCGACCGTCGATTTCTATGTGAACGGAGAGAAGGTGCGCACTCTGGGTATCGTCGGCAAGGTTGAGGTTTTCGGAAACGTGTATCTCGCATCGCGTCCGATGAAACAAAACGAAATGGTATCCCAGGCCGACCTGGAAGTGCACAAAATGAACCTTACCGACGCTGTCGACCGTTTCGCCACCCGGCTCGACCAGGTTGAGAACCGGCGCGTGCTGCGCAACCTCGGATTACATCAGCCATTGGAACTCAAAGACCTGGACAAGCCGCTGGTCCTCAAGCGAGGCGATCAGGTGAAGATAGTCTACGAGGAACCTGGGCTCTCGGTGATCGCAAATGGACAGGCAGACGCCGATGGAGGGGTCGGGGATACGCTGGCGGTAACCAACGTCTCATCGAAAAAGACGATTCATTGTAAAGTTGTGGACGCTCGTACCGTAATGGCTACCCGTTAGCGGCGAAGCCCCTCGGCCTTGGATGAGGTGACAAAGCGAAGATGCGAAACAATAGAAATCCCGGAGCCAATGGAAACGCCGCAGCAATCAGGTTCATGTCAGCCGCCCTGCTGGTCCTGATCCTTTCGGGCTGCGCCGCGATGCAATCGGGCAAAGACCCTAATATTCCGAAGACGGTGTGGAGCCCAAAATCACTCCCCTTACCGGAAGCCGGGCCGCAGCCGGCATCGCTTGCGCCGACCGGTTCTCTTTGGGCCCCGGCCAGCCGCTCGCTTTTCGCCGATATCAAGGCTTCAAAGGTGGGTGACATAGTCACGATAACGGTCAGTGAGACCTCGACAGGCTCCAAGGCCTCGACCACGTCAAACTCGAAGGCCCAGAACTTCACGGGCAGCCTCACCTTTGGGGGGGTAGGCTATGGGTCGGGAGTCAGCAACCCCCAGGGAGCGCTCTCTGTTGGCCCCTATAACGGCGCATTCAACAAAACTTTTGCTGGAAGCGGCGCAACCAGTCAGACCGATACTATGACGGCGTACATGACTGCAACCGTGATCGATATTTTGCCCAGTGGGAACTTTCTCATTCGAGGCTCGCGCTGGACAAAGGTAAATGACGAACTCCAGCAGATCGTTCTTGAAGGGGTGATCCGCCCGGCCGATATCAACACCAACAATACAGTTCTTTCACAGAACGTGGCGGAAGCAAAAATTTACCTGCTCGGAAAAGGTCCGGTCACTCAGTATCAGAAACCTGGATGGCTGGGTCAGTTTTGGGACTTCATTTCACCTTTCTAGACATGGCAGGGATGCATGAAAAAGAAGGGTCGTTTCTCGATAGCTTGTATCGGAATGATATTGGCCTTCCTGCTTTCGGCCGGGACTGCCAACCCGGCCAGAATAAAGGACATGGCCTATTTTCTGGGCGCCCGCTCGAACTCGCTTATAGGGTATGGGCTTGTCGTTGGCCTTAAAAACACCGGCGACACCACCACTAACACCCTGTTTACCATGACCACCCTGGCGAACATCCTCCAGAACATGGGCATCTACGTCGATCCGACCCAGGCGAAGGTCAAAAACGTGGCCTCGGTCATGGTTACGGCCAAGCTGCCTCCTTTTTGCCGGACCGGGGCGAAGGTGGATGTCCAGACCTCCTCGATAGGAGACGCCATAAGCATCGAGGGAGGCACGCTTCTCATGACCCCTCTCAAGGGGCCGGACGGAAAAGTTTACGCGGTCGCCCAGGGACCCGTCTCGACCGGGGGCTTTTCGGTATCGGGGGCAAGCGGAAGCAGCGTTCAGAAAAACTTTCCGACTGTTGCATTCATAAGCGGCGGCGCGCTGGTCGAAAAGGAGATCCCGATTCAGTATTCCGAACTGTCTACGATTGACATCGTTTTGAAGACCCCCGACTTTACAACCGCCCATAAGACAGCGGAGGCAATAGGCCTCGGCGTCCCAGGGGTCGGCGCCCGGGCGTTGGACGCCGGAACCATCAGACTCGATGTGCCGCCTGACCAGCGCGGTGAAATAGTGGGGCTGATCACCAAGGTGGAAAATCTGGAAGTGCATCCGGACGTGATTGCAAAGGTCGTGGTTAACGAGAGGACCGGGACCATAGTCATGGGTGAACACGTTCGGATAGCCCCGGTTGCCGTGGCTCATGGAAGCCTCACGGTTCAGATAACGGAAAAACCAACCGTTTCCCAGCCGCTTCCCTTCAGCAAGGGCAAAACTCAGGTTGTGCAACAGAGCAGCATCCAGGTCCAGGAAGGCAAAGGTCACCTGGCGGTTGTCGGCGGGGGGGTGACGATAGGGCAGGTAATAAACGGACTCAATGCCATAGGAGCAACGCCCCGCGATCTGATTAACATCCTTCAGTCCATAAAAGCGGCCGGAGCGATGGATGCGGAACTGGAACTGATTTAGAATCAAGTATTTAAGAAAGTCTTCTTATGGAAGCCGATGTTAAACAGGTTCTTCAGGCGGATTCTTCCCGTGAACTGGAAATCCAGAAAAGACGGCTTCGGGAAAGTTGCCACGAATTCGAATCGGTCATGATCGCCTACATGATGAAAGCTGCGCGTGACGGTCTTGTGCGCGGGGAAGAGCCCGGAAGCACAACAGAACTGTACGAAGATATGCTTGCCGGGGAGGTATCCAAAGTAATCAGCCGCTCTTCAGCCCTGGGGATTGGGGATATGCTCTACTCCAAGCTTGAGCCTCTTGTTAAAACGCGGACCTCCCAAGAGCTGAAGACGGCCCCGGCTGAAGCGCAAACCGTCATTTCTGCAACGTCCTGGAACAAACCGGGGGGCGGCTGACGGTATCCGCCGCCGCAGGTTGCAGGCGATCTTTCCGCTAACGATATAAAGAATTCTGTCGATTGAGAAATGCGAGGGTTTTCCCTCGGAGCTGAACGTAATCGAAACTGGGAGTAATGACATGGAATCAAGTCTGCAAACAGCCGAAAGCGTTGCGCACCGCGACGTGTTGGCGGCCGACAACTCTCCTTTTCATTCTGAATGCCTCCCGACCGCTCTCGAGCTGCTCGAGGTTCTCCGGAATGAAGCCGAAATCCTCAAACGCTTTGCTGGGGCCGAACTCCTGCGGCTTGTTCCGAAAAAGGAGTATCTGGTCACCGAACTGGAATGGAAACTTCAATCCGCCAAAGAGGCAGGGGAAGGCTTTCTTACGGCTTCGGACTCCTTTAAGGCCCTGCTGAGCGAGATAAGTAAATTGAACACCTCCAACGGAGTTTTTATCGAAAAATCTCTTTCCTTCTGGCGGGACTTTCTTTCGATCTTTTCGCCTCCGAGCTACGGCCCGGCCGGCAAGAAGGCAAAGCGAGCGGCGCGCCCTCCGAAGGGACGTACGTTCGCGCGGGAGATTTAAAAGATGGCCGGACTTAGCGTTACGCTCAATACTGCACTGCAGACCCTGCAGAATACGCAGGTTGAGATACAGGTCGCTTCGAACAACATTTCCAATGCCGCCACCCCTGGGTATTCGGAAGAGAGCGCAGTGCAGACGGAAACTCCGGCGAATATGATCGGCTCCAGTTGGCTGGGCACCGGAGCAACCATCAGCCAGATTACTCAGGCGCGGGACCAGTTTCTTGAACAGCAGCTCATGAACGCCATGTCCGATGATTCACAGTACACAAGCCTGTCTAGTGAACTCACATCTATCCAGTCCGCCTGCGCGGATTCCGGCGACGATGGAATTTCAAAGGCACTGGGGAACTTTTTTGATGCGTGGAGCACACTGTCCCAAAACCCGACAGGGCTCAGCGAGCAGACGGGGGTCTACTCGGCGGCGAAGAGTCTGGCCAGCGCCGTGCAATCCACATACAATCAACTTGACCAAATTGCCACCCAAATTCCCACCCAGATCCAAAATACGGTCTCTCAAGCGAATACGCTGATCGAGCAGATAGCCCAGCTCAATACGGCAATTGAAAAAAGTTCCACACCCACTTGCCAGGCAAACGAGCTCATTGACCAAAGATACCAGGCGATGGACAGCCTTGCCCAACTTATCCCTGTGAGCTTCTCTCAGGACCCGACGACTGGCATGGTCAACGTCCTTACCACTGACTACAGTGGTCAGGTGGCGGTAGTTTGGGGCGGATCGGCCTATCCCATCTCGGCAGCCTCGCTCTTCACGGGAGGGCAGCTCGGCGGACTCCAGACGGCTCAGGGGAACCTGGGCAACTATATGAACCAGCTAAATACCTTCGCATCCACGCTCATGTCGCAGGTCAACAAGATTTCTACGGACAATGGCGGAACGGCCGTTTTCGCCGGCGCCGGCGCCTCCTCCATCACGGCGTCCACTACTTTCCTGAGCGGCCAGACTGCGGCCGAGTTGAACTCCTGCGCAGAGGCGATGGGGGACCTTCAGGACAATCAGGTATCTTTCTTAGGTGGGACCAATGCTACACTGGGGCAATACTTGAGCAACATCCAGCAGAATGTGGGAGACGACGTTCAGCAAGCGAACAATAACCAGAGCTACTATGACTCTCTCCAAACCCAGTTGCAGAACCAACAGCAGTCCGTTTCCGGCGTCTCAACGGATCAGGAAATGATTAACATTATACAGGACCAGCAGATTTACGAGGAAGCGGCCAAGGTCGTCGAAACGGTCTCTACCCTGATTAACACGGTAATCTCCATGGTTCATTAAGCGGGGGAAACTATGCGAATTACACTCAACATGCAAACAAATCAGACGTTGCTCACCCTGAATGATCAACAAGAACAGATCAATAAGCTCTCGCAGCAGATCTCTTCGGGTGTAACACTCTCTTCCCCATCCGATGACCCCTCCGACTGGGCTCAGGTAATGAACATCAATCAGGGCCTGCAGGAATATAGCTCGATTCTTAGCGGCATCAGTTTCGGCACCGGCTGGGGCCAGGCTACCTCGTCAGCCCTGAACCAGCTTTCAAACCTGGTCAGCCAGGCGCAGCAGATCGCGGTTTCAGCCGGCAGCGCGACCGGGACCTCCAACAGCGCGAACCTGGCCACCGAGGTGAACGGGATTCTGCAACAGGCGGTAGACCTGGCCAACTCCCAATACGGCGATCAGTACATCTTCGGCGGCACAAGCACATCTTCAGCGCCTTATTCTATCGACAACTCGACAGGGGCGGTCACCGACAGTGGAGATCAAAATTCAATACTGGTAAAGACCGGCACCTGCGATGCTTCCGGCGGGGGCTCAACGGCTGTAAACCTTACCGGTAACGATGTCTTCTCATTTAGCAGCGGAGGACAGACCCTCAACGTGCTACAGGTAATCTGGGGTCTTGGGCAGGCCTTACAGTCGGGAGACTCGGCTACGATAAGCAGCGATATCAACACGCTAAACGATGCATACAACCATATAAACAATGAGTCGGCCATTAACGGGACCATGCTGTCCGAGCTCACTAATCAGCAATCGGCGATCAACGCTATTCAAACAAACGAAAAGACCACCCTCTCCGGCCTCCAGGATACGGACGTGGCCGAGGCGACCACCGAGCTGACACGGGTACAAACGGCTTTCCAGGCTGCCCTCCAGGTTACCGGAATGCTCGACAACCTCAACCTGAGTTCGTACCTTGCAAGCAGTTCCACAGGCTAGAATCCCGGGCCGGGAAGGCGGCCCGCGCACGCCTGCTTTCGGCACAGGCAGCCGAAGTTGTTAGAGCAAGTTCATTCAGGGTATCCAGTCACCGATCGCCAATGATCCGGCAAACAGTGAACACCTTCCGGCTCTTTACTTCAATATCAAACCCGATCCGGACTCTATTCCGGGCAAACTCACGTTTTGATTGCGGCCGAACACCAAGTTCTCAGAGCAGAATGTACACAGGGCCATTTCTGTTGGGGCGAATGCACGCGGATGAATGATTTGACAGTGAGCTAACGCGTTGATTTTCCAAAGTGCCGGAGGCGAGAATCGAACTCGCACAGGATTGCTCCTACTGGATTTTGAGTCTGTTTTTGACCAAACCTTAAAAGCTAAGCGCAGAGCCTAAATACTCGAAACCAAAGGCAAATTGGGTCTATTTTTCGTTGGCAAATGTTGGCATTCCTGCGGATTTTCGGGGTTTGTTGGGCAAAGTGAAAGGCAAAGTGGAGGCAAGGTTCAGGTTACTTTTTCACTTGCCAAAAGTATCAATTGATACTATAATTAAGGGCTACCATGAGACGCCCCTCTCACCACGAGATTTTCGGGAAATTGAAAGCTGCATCTGCTGCGGCAGAAAATGGCGTCATTCGTTTGGTTGAATCACTGTCTATACTTGCCGATCTGGACGAACTGAATATCTTGGCCGAGAGTCTACCTGGCCTGATTCCAAGGCTTATCTCCGAGATAGGGCCAGAGCATTATAAAGGGAAAAATCCGCCAGAAAAATCTTATGAAAGGGTGATCGAGGGATGTGAGTTGTTCGCCTTTAGGTGGAAAAGTAAAACATTGGGTTGCATGATCTACTTAAAGTTCACATTGAAAGATGATGCAGTTTGGATTTCTTCTTTGCATGCCGACCGAGGCGAAAGAAGGGAGGGCGCATAAGATGAATTGTCCGGACGAGCACGGAGAAATGAGGATATCGAGAAACCCTGAGAAAATCGTTTTTCGAGGGAAAGAACTCCAGATTTGGGGCGAACATTATGTTTGCCCTGTTTGCGGCTTGAAAGTCGATGATTTACCCCTTGCGGCGAAGAATCAGAAAGCCCTTTCGGATGCATACCGAAAATCGATGAACTTGCTGAGCGGAGATGAGATCGTAAAAGGACGCAAACAAAAAGGCTGGTCTCAGGAGGATCTTGCAAAGGCAATTAATGTTGGGATAGCAAGTATCAAGAGATGGGAAAAAGGGCAGATTCAGACAAGGCCAATGGACGACGCGCTAAGAAGGGCTTTTAACGATGGTGCTCAATCCTGCGACCCCTACACCGGGAATCGAGTGATATCGCTGGCAAGAATCAAGCTCGTGCTGCAAGCATTCAGCGAGAGGCTTGGACGCAATCTGCTTATTAAAGGTGACAGGCTATTATATGCCGCAAAGTACTTGTGGTATTCGGACATGATAGCCTTCAGGGAGCTTGGGCAGAGTATGACGGGAGCGACCTATGCGAAGTTACCGCACGGGCCGCAACTCAATAATTACAGTGATCTTATAGACCTGATTCAAGTTGCTGACATTGAATTGGCCGAACCGCTCACCGAGCATGAAATCAGGATAATAGATAAAATCGCAATGAATTATCCAACCAATCGGTCAGTTTTCCTTGCGTCACACCGCGAATACAGTTACGAAAACCGAGAAGATGGAGAGCTAATCCCATACTCGGATGCCGAGAAGCTAAATGGCTTATAGACATTTCTAGCTTTAGTTTTACTGACGCTTGCTAAGGCATGGAACCGTACAGGCAACTAAATAGGGAAGAAGCTGGATAATCCCCATGGTCGAGATTGAGCGGATTTTGCCCCCTGTGACTTAAAGGCAAGAAGCTGAGAGGATTTGAACATGGAATGTCCAATTTGTTCGGGGGAAGCCGAGAAATCAGGTTCCGTTTTTGGGAATGAAGGACCACGTTTTCGTTTTTACTGCCAGCTCTGAGGGGACTATTGGATCTCTCATATGCTAATGGTCCAGGGCATTAAGAATTATGCCGATCCTCACATTGTATCAGGCTTGGTCCGGAATTTGACCGAAGCGGGCGAAGACGTTTATCTGACAACAGAGAACATTGCTGACCTCGTATCCTCCGTCCCCTTGCCAAGGACCCCCTTTGAGTCAATCGATCTACTCCTGGAATTCATTTTCCAAAAGGCTAATCGGCCTGGCAAAGCCGTAAATCTTCTGCCTCATAAGCTGTACCCGATCATTTATGCAAAAGACGCCGAAGAGTTTTCCTTCTATGTGACCAAGGCTTACGAATTGCAATATATCGAGCGACGAATGCCACCAGAAGAGTTTTTCTCCATGCTTGCATTGGAGGGCTGGCGTCGCCTTTCCTTTATCAGGGAGCATAAAAGAAAACCAGACCAAGCATTTGTGGCCATGTGCTTCAATAAAGGTATGGACTCCGCTTGGGAAGATGGTTTTAAGAAAGCCCTGATTGATACGGGATACAAGAACGCGCTGAGGATTGACCTCTCAGAACATAACGAGAAGATATGCGATAGAATACTGGCCGAAATTCGGAGAAGTTCTCTCGTTGTTGCCGACTTTACCGGGCAAAGGAGCGGGGTTTTCTTCAAACCCGGTTTTGCCCTTGGCTTGGGGATTCCGGTCATTTGGTGCTGTAAAGATACTGATGTTAAAAAGCTTAAGGATAATTTTGACACGCGGCAATACAACCATATTGTCTGGAGCGCTCCGGATGATCTCACGATGAAACTGAGAAACAGGATAGAAGCTACTATACCCAACAGGCGGAAGTGAAATGCCGATTCCAGGCCTAGCGTCTGCAGCGTGAAAAGCGGTTTTCTCACCGGCTGCCGTGGATTCTTCAGAGGGCCGACTCCAGGGGAAGTCACAGATTTGAAGTGGTCCGAAGTTGACCTGAATAACGGGACCGTAAGGCTGAATCCAGGGGAATGAAAAACGAGAAAGGCCGCACCGTTTACCTTGATGCGGAACTAAAGAAATCTTCCGGGCACTGCAACGGGCACAATCACAGAAATGAAAAAGCAGGCAAAGCCCGCAAAGTGAGTGCCGGAGGCGAGAATCGAACTCGCACAGGATTGCTCCTACTGGATTTTGAGTCCAGCGCGTCTACCAGTTCCACCACTCCGGCCTCGTCGAATTCTAATCAGGCATTTTGACGGGTGTCAAGGGAAATGCGAAAACTGCGGGCAATATCCGGATGTGGGATTTCGTCCTAAGGATACCGGACAAAGACCGCCCCGCCCGGCATCGAGCGCCAGGCATCCTGTATCCAGAATCGCCTTGACAGGTGCTTTCAAATTGGATACACAAATATAACTGCCGCAGAGCCGAGGTCAGATTTCGGCCGGGCAGCTATCCGGGGCTGTAGCTCAGTTGGGAGAGCGCTTGAATGGCATTCAAGAGGTCCGGGGTT
The DNA here is from genome assembly GCA_963757915.1 of uncultured delta proteobacterium. GTDB lineage: Bacteria > Desulfobacterota > Syntrophobacteria > Syntrophobacterales > Syntrophobacteraceae > SbD1. The sequence continues at coordinate 87,628 of CAVWTD010000025.1, forward strand.
CGACTCCCCGTAGCTCCATGAGAAATACAAGTACTTTCAATAGGTTAGACCTTCAAAGAAGAGGGTTGGCGTGTTGCACCGGTGTTGCACGTCAATCCTTTTTCATTTTTACCGGGATTGTGCGGATATTGAAGCTCCCAGGCGATGCCCAGTTTCCATATTCCCGCAATAGATGCTTTACGTGAGGCGTAAAACCTGTTAATTTCATCTCATGATTCGCTCGTTCAGGGATAAGGATACGGAGGCCCTCTATCGTGGCCGCCGGGTGCGACGCTTCGACGGATTCCGCGCCCAGGCTGAAAGGCGGTTGCAGGTCCTCGACAGTGCTGTAGGACTTGAGGATTTAACGCGCCTTCGGAGCAACCGGTTTGAAGCACTCGCGGGTGACCGCAAAGGACAGTTCAGTATCCGCATAAACGCGCAGTGGCGTGTGTGTTTCGAATGGCTTGAAGATGGGCCGCACAATGTAGAAATAACGGATTATCATTGAGGAAATAACGGCTATGAAAAACGCTATGCGTCCTATCCACCCAGGGGAAATCTTACGTGAAGAGCTGGCTGAACTTAGCCTTTCCGCCAATGCTCTGGCCGGTGCTTTGGGAGTTCCGGCGAACCGTATTACCGGTATCATCAAGGAACACCGTGCCATAACTGCTGACACCGCATTACGGCTCGCGCGGTATTTCAGCACAACTCCCGAGTTCTGGCTGAACCTGCAAATTGCCTACGAGATAAGGAAGGCTGAAGCAGAGACCGGAGCACAGATTGAACGCACCGTGCAGCCCAGGGCAGCGTGAGTTTCTGCTAACACAATACCTAACTTTCCCGCGCTTCCGCCAAATAGCGCGGCAGAGCATTGAAGCCGGCATGGTCGCATTCCAGACAGCACCAATAGGCGATTCTTTCCGATGGATGTTGCCACCATGCCCATCGAAGGAACTGCGCTCTGCAGATTCAACAAGCCGTTGTAATCATAGTGGTGTCTCTTCCTGATGGTTCCGGAGCTACCTTATAAACCAACAAGTACGCGCGCGCGTGAGTTTCCGAGCGCGTCCAGGAGCCAGAAAACTGCCCTTAGCGGCTGCAAGCAGATTTTCAACCTTGCGCCAGATGAGATGTTTTATACGAATTCGCGTTCAAAATGCATCCAAAACGATGGGTTTCGTCCCGTCTGGCGGGACTCCACCCATCCTACAAATCTAGCTGTCTATCGCTCGGATGGGTGGAGCGTAACCCATCGGATCAAACTTGAACGCAATTGGGTATTAGGTCGTTTGTCATTTTGTCCAGTTTTCGGGGTTTGGAGTAGGTGCAGACCCGCGTCCAGCCTATACCACGATCTTCATCATGGGACAAAACAACACTGTCCATTTTTTCCTGCTGTTTTTTGCTCGATGGCAATGTGCCGCATGTGGCACTAGGCCCAGAGGCTGTTGAGACCCTGAGAGCTTGAAGCCATCGCCGGAGAGAGTGCAAGCATGGCCTACGTTGCCCAGGCCGAAAAGATTATTGCAGCAAGATTTACCTATGGTCAAGAGGTCATTCAGTGGCCGCTTGACCCGGTTCAGCCATGCGCTCGTACTCATGCACTAGATTTCATCGCCCCTTATTGCGGCCTCGATACGGTCTGGCCCGCAGCCGGTCAAAGGTTTTTGGGTGCATTCCTTTGGGCTTTAGCCATTCTTTTTCGTCCAGCGTGCACGAATTTTGCACCTTCTTCCGACTAATCAGGCCGAGTTCCGTTTCGTTCCGACTCGAATAGCTTAGATGGTAGCTTTGGGAGGGTAAAGAGCAGGGTTGCGGGCTTCATGCCAGGCTTCTTTGTGGCCGCGCAGATCCGGCAGGATATATAAATCGGAATTATGCAGGTCCTGATGTTATGGCTGTTGACATGGATCGAAACCGCCGTTACGTTTTTATAAGTAGTTCATTATATTGCGTTTTCAGGCGGGTGCATCATTTCTGATAATTACTGTTGCTAGTTTATGGAGATAAAGTTGAGCAGAAAACTGATTGTTGGAATGGTGCTTTCGCTACTGCTGGTAAGCGGCTTATATTTCAGCCTACAAGCAGCGAGCGACCTTGGCTTAAATGGCCCTTCGCCACACGCTTCCACATGTTCTCTTTGGGATTCGCATTGCGGCTCAAGAGATGCTGACAAGGATACATTGGGCAAGCATGAAAGTCCGGCGGGAAGTCAAGGGTCGTCTGACTACGAAACTAACAAGAAAGGCGATATTTCGAACGACTCGGGCAGGACAACGCAATAATTCCAAATTGTACTATTGGATACCCCCGATCGGGAGCCTTTCGATACCATTTCATCGCCTCGGCGTGATCCTTCCGCACGCTGGGCTCTCTGTTGTACATCCCCCCAAATATTGTGCTTCAGCGTCTCTCAATTGTGCTGACTCCCGGAAGTCTTCATAAGCCCAGGCATAATCACCCCTGTCATAAGCCGCTTTACCTTATGAATATCGGCTTCAGGCGCAGGACAAGCGAAGCCGGAACCGGCGGGGAGCAACTCAGGCGGAATCGATGGATTTTTCGTTATCGAGCCATGACAATCATTATGTCTTATCGTGGACTTTCCATGCTAAAGTAGCTTGTTTCCGTCCGGAAAGGGTCCTTTTCCGCCTTGGCGGGGCGGTGGAACCGCCAGTCAGGTTCGCCGCTGTCTTCGGCGGCGGCACAGGCAGGATCTCGACGCTCCGCGAGGCGGTACCAATTGTACGCTTCCGCGCTAAAATCCCCCCTGCCCCCCTTTAGGAAAGGGGGGAGATTGATTTTTTTGCCAGGACGAAAACGTTCCGGCTAAAGCCGGTAAGAGGGATGACCAGATTATCCCTCCTTTCCGAACAGAAACCTCGCGGGGCGTGGAATTTGTCTAGGTGTTTCCGGTAGAGGGTGGCTAGAAAGGAAGCTTTCATCAAAGAATCAGGAAAGGACGGGGGATGGCGATAATCACCATTTCGAGAGGCTCGTACTACCGCGGCCGGGAAGTAGCGGAAAAACTGGCGGCAAAGCTAGGCTATGACTGTATTTCCCGAGAGATACTCCTGGCGGCTTCCAAGGAATACAACATCCCGGAAATCAAGCTGGTCCGGGCGATCGAGGATGCGCCCAAGATCCTGGAGCGTTTTACCAGCGACAGGAAAAAATACGTGGCCTACATCCGCGCCGCCCTCCTCAAGCACGTGCAAAAAGACAATGTGGTCTACCACGGGCTTTTCGGGAACTTTTTCCTTCAGGGCATACCACACGTGCTCAAGGTGCGGATAGTGGGCGACCTTGAGGCCCGCGTTGCCGACGAGGTTGAGCGGGAGGGCATCGCTGCGGCCAAGGCCCGGGAGATCCTCGTGAGGGATGACGAGGAGCGGCGAAAGTGGGCGCTTTCCCTTTACGGGGCCGATACCTGGGACGCGACCTTCTACGACATGGTAATACACCTCAAGACGATCAGTGTGGATGATGCGGTGAGTCTGATAATGCATGCCCTCCAGTTCCCCGGTTTTCAAACCACGGCGGAGTCCCAGCAGGCTATCGACAACCTTGTGGAGGCGACGCGCCTGGAGTTTACCCAGGTATGGTGGGAAGGCTCCCCGCAGCAAAAATGACCTGTTGGGCACGTGGTAACGTAAGACCGTGGGAGGAATGATTTTTCATGGGCCACGCTAAAGAGAAGGCCGGTGTTCTGGTAGTCGCCGCGCTGGGGGTCGTTTTCGGCGATATCGGCACCAGCCCCTTGTATACCCTCAAAGTTTGTTTTATCGGCCAATCATCGATTGCCCCCTCGCCGCAAAACGTTCTGGGCCTGGTGTCATTGATTTTTTGGTCGCTGATGCTGGTGGTCAGCTTCAAGTACGCGCTGTTTATCCTCAAGGCCGAGGATGGCGGAGAGGGCGGCGTTTTTGCCATGCTGGCCCTTCTCCACAAGAAAAGGGGCGCCAGCCTCGGCAGGGGACTGATTTTGGCCGGGCTCTTCGGCTCGGCACTGCTCTACGGCGATGGTCTCATAACTCCGGTCATTTCGGTGCTGTCCGCCCTGGAAGGGCTCGAAGTGGCCACCACGAGCACCAAACCGCTGGTTGTCCCCTTGACCTGCGGCATACTGTTTCTGCTCTTCTGGGCACAAAGCCAGGGCACGGGCAAGATCGGCAAGCTCTTCGGACCGGTGATGATCCTGTGGTTCGCGGTCATAGCCACGCTGGGGGTTGCGTCAATCTGGCGCAGGCCCGACATACTGGCAGCGGTCAACCCGGCCTATGGAGTCCGGTTCTTTTTAAACAACGGGATACACGGGTTCTTTTTGCTGGGCGCGGTAGTGCTCTGCGTGACCGGGTGCGAGGCCCTCTACGCCGATATGGGGCACTTCGGGGCCAGGGCTATCCGCATCTCCTGGTACCTAGTAGCGCTTCCCGCGCTTGTTCTGAACTATTTCGGCCAGGGCGCCGTGATCCTGCAGGACCCGGCAAAGGCGGAGGCGCCGTTTTTCAGCCTCGTTCCACACGCTCTGCTCTACCCGATGGTCTTACTTGCCACGATTGCCACGATCATAGCTTCGCAGGCCATCATCTCCGGGGTCTTCTCGCTGACTCGGCAGGCCATTCAACTGGGCTTCCTGCCGCGCATGAGGATCGTTCACACATCGGGAATGGCCGAAGGGCAGGTCTATCTCCCCGATGTAAACTTTCTTATGATGGTGGCGGCCATCGCGCTAACGCTTCACTTCAAGGCGTCCGACAACCTCGCCGACGCTTACGGCATAGCGGTCACCGGGACCATGCTCATCACTTCGGTGGTATTCTACTTTATTTGCAGGTGGGTCTGGGGATGGAGCGCCGTCAGGGCCCTGCCGCTCTGTTTGCTTTTCCTGATAATGGACCTCACCTACTTCAGTTCATGCCTGCAGAAATTCACCACCGGCGGCTGGTTTCCCCTGACCAGCGCTATGCTGGTCATGGTTATTATGGTCGCCTGGTGGGACGGTTGGAAGAGGCTGGCGATAATGGTGATGACCAGCACCGTTCCAAAAGAAAAATTCATGGAAATGATTGCCGCCGAGAGCCTGATACGCCTGCCGGGCGTCGGCGTGTTCCTCTCCACTTTCCACCGGGAAGTGCCGCCCATGCTCCTTCACTATGTCAAACAGACGAGGGCCATGTATGAGAAACTGGTGATCCTTTCGGTGCTCACCATCGACGCCCCCGAGGTGGCGGACCACGAGCGGATAGAAATCGAGAGGCTGGGTCACGGCGTCTACCGGATCAGCGCCCGCTACGGCTTCATGGAATCGCCGGACATACCGCAGATAATGTCCCTGGCCAAGGCCAAGTGGCTGGACATCAATCTTAACGAGGTGACGTACTACGTGGGGCGGATAAGCCTGGTGCGCGACCGCAGGAGGACTATGCCAAGGTGGCGCAGGTTTCTTTTTACGTTCATGTTTCGCAATTCGCTCAGCGGATCGTCCTACCTGAACATACCCCCCTCGAAAGTCATGGAAATCGGAATCCAGATGCAGTACTGAGCAGAGAAGCAGGACTGAGGACTGAGTGCTGAGGACTGAGCAAAAGCGGCGACAGTGCGCGCAGCCATGCGGAGAAACAGGACTGAGGACTGAACTACGCTTCGCTCCCTGAGGACTGAGCAAAAGCGGCGACAGTGCGCGCAGCCATGCAGACAGCGCAGACACTAAACGTGGTGCGGTTGGAGGCAAGCCCAATGTGAGGTGCTTCCAAAAAGTTAAGTGCCTCCGGTGTATAGATCACGCTTCGCGAACTTCGCATTGCTTCACAAAGTGAAGCATGCTTGCTGGTCCAGCCCTCAAGGGTTCCGCTTTTTTTGGGGATTCCACGAGGTAAACCGGCTGGACAAAAGGAATCGTGTCATGTATTTTTTGGCGGTTACGGCATCACATCGAGACGAGACGGAATCAGGGGCCGTGGGTAAGAAAAGCGTTCTCCGCAAATAGATTCGAGGTCAATTCCGTTCAATGGAAAAAGGCGCCCCGCGAACGCCCAACGCGATTGACTTCTGCCTAAAGGCGGTAAGAGGGATGACCAGATTAGACCCTGCGTAGCGGGCGCCTTCCGCGCTCCGCGAGGTGTATCGCTGAGGGGTACCCGGAATCGATATGGCATTTTGTTGCCCAGTGTTGTACATAAGTCTGTCTTACGAGGAGGAAAGCCATGAAATTGTCGCGATTGACGTGTCTTTTGTCACTGGCCTGCGTGCTGGTCTTCAGTCAAACCGCTCTGGCTGCGGACAGTGCACCGTCCTTTAACTGGACCGGGCCTTACGCCGGGCTCCACTTCGGCTACGGCTGGAGCAATGCGGATACGAACTTTCAAAGCCTGCCTCCCACCGGGAATACGTCCCTGCCGTGGACACTGAGTCAGGATCCGGGCGGGGTCGTTGGCGGCGCACAGGCCGGCTACAACTATCAAATGGGATGCTTCGTCGTTGGAATCGAGGCCGACTTTTCAGGCTCCGGAATGAGCGGGTCCCGGAGCCTCTCACCCGTCCCTCATGTAGGCGGTCCTCTCCCGGGTGTTCTTTCAACGCAAGAGAGTATCAACTGGTTCGGAACACTGCGTCCTCGGCTGGGCTACACCGTGAAGCCCAACGTGCTCATCTACGCGACGGGCGGTCTTGCCTACGGCGATGCGTCCTACTCGGCGAATAAAAACTATCTGGGCGACACACAGTACCCCGCATCCGTGAGCAGTACAAAGGTGGGCTGGGCCGTAGGCGGAGGCGTCGAATACGCCGTTTCGAAGTGTTGGACCGTTAAGGCGGAGTATCTGTATATGGACCTCGGAAGCGAGTACAGCGTTGCCAATCCGATTCCACCGGGCCCGCCATACCAGATGGGATACACCTGGCAGACAACGGCCAACATCTTCCAGATCGGCGTGAACTACAAGTTCTAAATTTGCGGCACATCAGTCCGCCGCCTTTTGTGATGTAATCCTTCCAATGACCGTCTCCGCCTCTTGCGCGAGACGGTCATTTTCTTCTTGGAACTGCGCAAGCGGTGGCGGGATAGCTTATTCACCGCCGTATTCCCGATGCGGGCTGACACCGGCCCCTTTGTTACTACGCTGGGGCCGTGCTTTCCCGTCACCCCTCAGCTTGACCTTAGTGGGCAGGTGTTATAGACTTGAATTATGCTTTTCGCAGGTTAAATGTCGAGACGGTCTGAGAGAGGGAAGCGACACAAATGACTGCGCAATCTACAGCAATTCTCAAAACGGTGGCTCAGGAACTCCATGTCTCGGAGGACGATCTGCTGAAGCAGGGACTACGCACGTTCCTGGAGCGGCGGCTTCGTACGGTAAAGACAGAGATATTTGAAATATGTGGCCGACATGGGATACACAATGTTGAGGAGATGGAATCACGGTACCGGGACGGTACACTGGAAGAGGCGGTTTCATGGCGTGATTTTCAGCGTCTGGACCATCTGGAGTACAAGCGTGACCGCCTGTTGGAGCTTATCGAGGCTGTATCGTGAGCCTCATCGACCTCGAACGACTGCGCGAGATCGCCGAGGTGGAATTTTCGGACATAGTGATCGAAGTTTTGATCCTGGACTCAAATGAATTGCGCATCATTCTTACGGATGGGAGTTTTGTAGACGCATGGTTTTCTCTGAAACTTCACGGTCGATACAGCTACCATTGGGAACGAAGGGCCATAGATGGAAAGATCTTCCGACACGACAACGCACCGCATAAGTGTTGGGAATCCGTATCGACCTTTCCACGCCATTTTCATAACGGGAGCGAAGCAGACGTGACGCAGAGCCTCATCAGCGAAGTCCCACACGAGGCATTACGAGATTTCCTCTCTTTTGTACGGTCCACAATGCCCTCACTGGAACCTTGAGCCTTGCGCTTATTCGTTCTGCGCCCCTCCCCCCAACCTACTCATTTTACCAGGGACATCCCCTCTATATTTTTAACACCGTGACATACTCGGTCGGTCCAGACCAGATATGATTTGAGGAACTTGCCTGTTTGAGAACTTCATTTTTCAAGGATAGGGGTCATATTATCTGCATGACGGTCATCATATGGTCTGCGGTACACCCTTGCAAAACACGAAGAAAGTTTCCGGCATGGTTTGCGGGGGAGGCCAGGGCGGGCGAGTCATGAAAGGAGCGTCGGCCATGATGTATGCGCTACCGATTGACGGGGATCTGCCTATGGAAAAACTTGCCGACCCGAGCGGCACTTTTTTCAATCGTCAGCAAAAAATTCCGCCATTAAGATGAAGCTTTAACTTCCTCTTTATCCGCAACTCAATAGAGCCTCGAATTCCAGCAGGCTTACGATACGGACCCCACCACCCATCAAGCCGCGCTAGACGCCGGTTTGGCATTAAACATAACGATGGTTACAAATCTTTACGTGATCCCTAACGCATCTCCAGACGATTTTTTTTAAATCGGTCCGATTATTGCCTTCAGACAAAGATAAAAAGGGAATTTATGTGTAATTTGAAATAACAAATTCACAAGGAGAGATAGAAACATGCGGCGAAACCACAGATGTCCCCCGGCGCGTCGCGCATCTTCAGATCATTGCAGTTAAAGGAGCAACCCATGAGCATTTCCGGAATCAACAACAACTATCTTCTCTACACGCAATATCTTTCCCAGCTCAACCAGTCAGGTAATTGCGGAGCGGGTTCGAGCGGCCAGGTCTTGGGCAGTCAATCGAATTCCGGAGGGGGTAATACGTTAATGAAGGCCATCGAGGCGACGCTCGGCCAGATGGGGCTTTCGATGGGGCTTCCCCCTGCGCCGGCAGGGGCCGCCGGCAATGCGGGAGGAAACTCCAACAGCTCCGCCTCCTCCACCGAAAGCCCTCGACATGCGCTCCGAAAGTTTATGCATGATCTGTTTGCAGCCGTAAAGGCGGGATCGAATTCAAACGGCGGCGGGACCTCCACGTCTGCGACTGCGGCATCCTCCTACCCAAGCCTTTCGGCCCAGATCCAAGGCCTGATTCAGGAGTTGGGGACCAATTCCTCCTCTGCTTCCAGCAGCTCTACGAACAGCGCCCTCAGCACGCTGCAATCGGACTACAATAACCTGGTTTCAGCGATACAGGCGAGTTCCGCCAACAGCGCATCAAGCAGCACGAACAGTACATCCGGCAGCACGCAAAGCGCCTCAAACAGCACGAATGGCACGTCCAACAGCAGCACGGCCCTGCAGACTTTTCTCCAAGACCTGCTTGCAAACTTCGGGACCTCCACGTCAGCATCATCGACCGGGAACTTTATGAACCGCTATTGGTGAATATTGCAAGCAGGGCATAGACGCATTTGAGGCGCCTTTGAGGAGCAGGGGAGGGGAAACCCTCCCCTGCTTAGCATAGTTTCCATCCGAAAAGGGTCCTTTTCCGTCCTAGCGGCGTCAATCTTCTGGCTTGCTTGTGCGGCGTACCCAAGTACGCCTCCGCGCAACCCCTTGATTTCCTTGCCAGTACGAAAAATGCCTCCTTTTCAATCGGAAACTGCCAGCGTTCCATCCGGAGTTTCCGGATGGGCGCTAGCATAGAGACCGATCTCACGCGCCAAAAACCACATGTAAGGCTCGACATTTTACCGCCACATCCCCACGTGAAATCGACCTGAGTCAGCTCATCGGCAAGATCGACCGGTGACCCCTGGCAGGCCTCCGCGCTACGCTATCAGGACTGAGGACTGAGGACTGAGGACTGAGAGTGAAACCCTGGCACCTTTGTGACTTCACTTTCTGATGCTCTTAACATTTGGGTTGCCTACAAACGCACCACATTTAATGTCTGTGCGTTCTGCATGGCTGCGGTTACAGTCGCCGCTCTTACGATGTCAGGAGCATTTTTTTTCGAGCAGGGTATTGTATAAGTCTAAAATACGAGGGATATTGCCGTACTCTTGGGAGGTTTTCCTGAGGAATGAGAAAAGCATGGCCACGGCCGCTTTGATACCAGCAGCCGGCGGGGACAATACCGGCATATTCTCTAAAAATCCGGCTTTGGTCCGTTCTTCCCCTTAAATGACGGCTGCAAGCAGCGCCAGGGGTGATCCTTCAAATATCTGACCGATCGCTATGCCCAGAGCAGCCTTGCCTATCTTTTCTCCGACCATTTGACCGGTTTTTGACAATGCGTCGTCCATATATTTATCCGGAGCAGAAGCATTGGAGAGGTCGACCCCGGTTTCCCTGCTCACCACATCCGTTATTGCGCAGGCATCTGTAGATCTCTCATCATAATATGCCAGGACGCTTCCCGTGATGGAATTGACACTTACGAGGTAGACTCCCGCGATGAGTTGGAGTTTTTTCCCCAGTTCCTGCGCGTGGAAGGGTTTTCCCTTTATACCTGGAATCTTGATTCTGATTCTCCCTGGAACATGGTGCAAATAGCAGCTCATTTATGCTCCTTTATATTAAAGGGTATTCGCTTCAACTCCGCCGCCCCGGCCTGTTGCCTTTGCGGCGGACATCGACCGAACTGGCGAAGAAGATAACGGATGTATGTTACAGTTGTGTTGCAAGGAGGTTTCTTTTGTGAGAAATCTCAATGCGATACAAAAAAGTTATGCGTTTTCCAGAACCAATCACCTGCAAATCAGAGATCGAACGGTAATTTTTTGGTCATTTTGGGATTTTCTGGAACGATGACCGAGGCGGTGGATGTTAAAGCAGTCTGCCGCCCAACTCCGCCACCTTGGACCGCTCCCCCCTGACCAGCGTTACATGCCCGGCTATGTCTTCGCCTTTGAGGCGCTCTACGAGATAGGTCAGGCCGTTGCTGCTCGAATCCAGATAAGGGTGATCGATCTGCTCGGGGTCTCCGGTGAAGACGATCTTGGTGTCTTCACCGACGCGGGTGATGAGTGTCTTTATCATGTGGGGCGAGAGGTTCTGGGCTTCGTCGCAAAGTATGAGCTGTTTCGGGATGCTGCGTCCCCGTATGTAGGTGAGCGCTTCCAGCTCCAGTGTCCCTTTCCTCACCAAATCATCGAGCAGTCCGTAAGGCTCGGGACAATTTCGCATCAGGAACTCCAGGTTGTCATATATCGGCTGCATCCATGGCCTTAGTTTCTCTTCCTTCGTCCCGGGCAGATAGCCCAGGTCTTCGCCCATCGGGATGACGGGCCGGGTGACCAGCAGCCTCGAGAAGGCATTTTCCTCCAGAACTTTTTCCAATCCGACGGCAAGGGCCAACAGGGTTTTCCCTGTTCCGGCCCGGCCGACCAGGGTTACGACCCTTATCTGATCGTCTCTGAGCAGTTCGAGGGCAAATTTTTGCTCCTTGTTCAGGGCCTTGATTCCCCAGTTGACCGAATCCGCATGGCACAGAGGCATCAGCATGCCATGGCTGTATCGTGCAAGCGCCGATTGTGACGAATTCTCGTGGCACTTCAGCAGGAAGAATTGATTTGGGAGCGGTTGGCAGCCGGATAACTTCAACCTCCCCTCCTGGTAAAACCTGTCCAGTTCCTGGGCAGATAGATATTTATCGACGACACCGGAGTAGAGGTGATCGTAGTCCACCTTATCGTTATAGAAATCCTCTGTCCGCACGCCTACAACGTCGGCTTTGATTCGCAGGTTGAGGTCCTTGGTCACCAGACTTACGATTCCCTGCTCTGCATGGCTCAGGTTGAAGGCCACAGCGAGAATTCGGTTGTCATGTTTCTCAGGGTCCAATCCCTTCGGGAAGCTTATTATGCTGGAGTGATTGAGTTCGATCGTGAGCTTCCCTCCCGAAGGCATCGGCACCCCCTCGGAAAGATGCCCCAATGAGCGAAGGGCATCGAGTTCCCTCGAAACAACCCGCGCATTTCTTCCTATTTCGTCCTGCCTTTTCTTTTGGCTGTCTATTTCTTCGATTACCGTGAGGGGAATGACCACATGATTGTCTTCAAATGCAAACAAGGCTTCCGGGTTATGCAGCAACACATTGGTGTCCAGAACATAGGTCTTGTGCATGAAACCCTCCCGCATGCGGAGCAAGGTTGTCCCGTTTAAAAGTGTCCCACCTCTGATTATTCATTTGACGCCTTCCGAGGGAAACTAAAGAACCGGTGAATAGGTCCCAGTCCAGAAGCCTTGTGGGAAGGCCTGAATGCTGCGCCACGGCCAGCCAATGCCAGATCGAGTTCCCGCTCACGACGTTTCTATGAGCGTATTTCTTGAAATTGCGCAGCAGGTGGTTTTCAAGTTCTATAAAGCCGCCCTTCAGACGTATAAGGGTCGTTTCCAGCCGGTAGCCGGCATCGGATAGCCCCCGGAAGGCGCAGCGGGACCGATAGCGGCCAAGTTCTCCGTTCCACGAGTCCTTGTAGAGTTCGTGTTGAAGCTCGTTCCAGGTCCGTACGATTGTTTCCTGTATACGCTCAACCATTATTCGATCAATATCGTTTCTCCCGCACGGACGCGGTCTCCGGGCCGCACTCTGATCTTCATGCCCTCGAAGGCCGTGACGATGAGGTCCACCTGGGACCCGATCCGGATCATGCCAAGCAGTTGTCCGGCGCTCACCTGCTGCTGCGGTTCGATGTATGAATCGATTCCATTGACGCTTCTTGCCGCGATTTGCACGACATAGCAGTTGAGGAGCCTGCCCCGGTATTGCCCTTTGATTCCCGTTACGGTCCGCTCGTTTTGGAGGATGTGGAGGCTGTTCCTATAGAGGGGCAGTCGGCGGAAAAGAGTTCTGAGGTGCATTGCCGCCATGTAGAGATTTTTCCCCAAGGCCGGGTAGTGACGAATGAACAAGGTCGTTCCGGAGATCGGGACCCGGTTGTAGTGCACATTGAAAGGACTCATAAAAATGCCGATCAGGACTTTCGGCGCCGACATCGCTTCCCGGCAAATGTCGTCAACGGTCGCCTTGACACCCTGCTTGATCGTGATGGTCTCTTCGCCCGGAGCTACTTCTCTCACGTAGACGATGGAACCGTCCGCAGGACTGAGAATTCCGGAGTCTTCAGAGGGGATTTTTCGGGAGGGATTTCTAAAAAACCAGACATAACGCCAGTAGAGATAGGCGATGCCGCAAAGCGTCAAAAAAGCGAGCAGAAGCACGCAGGACATACTCACTGTTGTTTTGTGTACCTCCTGACCTCGTTATGGTCCGTGGGTTTTGCATGGTGGAGAACGTACTTTAAAAGGGCGCTGTTTAGCCTGAAATATATCAATGCCAAATCCTTTTCTATTAAAGATGTTCCCAGTTTAAAGAAAGAATTTGGCGGGAGTGTGTCGGAGGTGTGTATTCCTTGTTACAGATGTTTAAAACAGGCCTCTGAATATGGGAATAAGCGCCAGGATCACCGGCGCAACGGCGATTGCGGGGACGAAATTGGCCAGGGGCAGGTCTTTGAGATCGAGCAGTTTAATGCCGATGCCGATTATAATCAAACCGCCGGTTGCAGTCATTTCCGTGATCATGGCTTCGTTTAGCGCGCCGGGAAGGCTGCCTGCAAGAAGCGTTATCCCTCCCTGGTAGACCAGAATGGAAATCGCAGAAAGTCCAACCCCCCATCCCAGGCTGGCCCCGAAGGCGACGGAGGCGAATCCGTCCATAACGGCCTTTATGGAGAGCAGACTATAGTCGCCGCTCAGACCGTCCGAAATAGAACCCAGAATCGCCATCGGACCCACGCAGAATACCAGGCTCGCCGTTACAAATCCCTCGGCTATCGATTGTTCCGAGCCTTTCGAAAACTTTTTCTGAAAAAACTGCCCCAGTTGCTCGAGCCTCTCTTCTATTCGCAGCAACTCGCCGATTATGCCGCCAATCAGTATGGCCCCGAGCACGACAAGGACATTCTGAGTGCGAACGGCCATCTGGAGGCCGAGCAGAAGCACCACCAGGCCGATTCCATAAAGCACGATCCGGCGCATCCTGGCAGGGAGCCTTGATCCAGCCAGAGAGCCGATCGCAGTCCCCGCGATGATCGCGCCCATATTGATGAGAGTGCCTGTCATAGTTTAGATGTCCGTGCCTTTGGAAATTGCCTTCCGGCTGTCAGGATTGCCATCGCTTCCCTCCAGCAGGGCGACCCTTTCCACAATGGGTGGATGGGAGTAGTGAAACCAGACATAAAGCGGATGCGGGTTGAGGTTGGAGAGGTTATCGGCGGCAAGTCTTTTCATCGCGCCGGCCATAGCGGCGCCGCCTCCAAGCATCTGAGCGGCGAAAATGTCGGCTTCTCTTTCAAAACGCCTCGATATAATCATATAGAGCGGCTGGAGGAAAAATCCGGCCTTGCGCCAAAAGACTCCCGCCAGGAAAAGCCCAACGTAGGGCAGCGGCGCACTGAATCCGAAGGTGGAGAAAACCAGCGGCCATTGGATGAAAAGCCAGGTGGCGTAAAATGCCGCCAGTGAAAGGGAGGCAAAGATGAGAAGCTGCTTAAGGACGTGTTTTTTCCTGAAATGGCCCACCTCGTGCGCGAGCACCGCAAGGATCTCTTCGTGGGTATGCGATTCGATCAGCGTATCGAAGAGCACGATCTGCTTGGTCTTTCCAATTCCGGTGAAATAAGCGTTTGTGTGGCGGCTCCTGATCCCCGCGTTCATCTGCAGGATTTTTTTCACCCGGATACCGCTTTTTTCCATCTGCGCACTGATCTTTGCGGAAAGTTCCTCGTCCCGGACCGGTTCGAACCTGTTAAAGAGCGGCGCCAGGACCACGGGATAAAGGATCGCCATTACCAACTGCACGGCTGAGAGAAGCAGAAAACCCCAAAACCACCAGAAACGGGGCGACCACGCAATGAAGAGCAGAAGGATGGAAAAGATCACCGCAAAAAGGACGGCCGTGACCAATCCCCCCTTTATATGGTCGATTGTCCAGAGCTTCAGGGTGGATCTGTTAAAGCCGAATTCCTGCTCCACGACGAAGGTATTATAGTAGCTGAAAGGAAGCTCGACCAGGAAATGAATGAGTCCGGGAACAAAAAAGAAAAGGACCCCCGCTGCAATCATCGACAGCCCGAGTTTATCGGACCAACGGACGAGAAGGGGCAGCAATCCTGAGAGCAGGATCGCAAGGAGCGTCACATCCGAGACGATTTCATCGATGATCCCGACTTGGGTTTTTGCCCGCACGTAACCCGTGGTTCTGGCGAGCTTTGACTCGTCGATGAATCCTTCGAACCCGGCCGGCGCCTTGCCGGCGCGTCGCTGGGAATGAATCAGGTTGATGCGCTCAACCCAGATGTTGAACACACTCTGTCCCACATATAGAAAAAGAAAGCAGAACAAAAGCCAGTTTAGTTCGACCATCCCCAGCCCCGCACCTCAGCATTATTCAGCCAGTGAATGACTCTTGGCGAGAGTAAGCGTTCTCCAGCAGAATAAGATCGCAGTTGACTTGCTTGCATTAATTAAAACCGGTCCTTAAATTGATGACTCCCGATGTCGAAATATTTGTAAGTGATTGAGATTCTTTGTAAGCATCATTGCATACCCGATGCAAGAGGAGAGAGCCATGGAAGCCTGGAAATGTAATAAATGCGGCAATACGATCAGTCTGGAGGCACCGCCGGAAACATGTCCGTCCTGCAAGGCCAAATGCGAGTTCGTAAACGTAAGCTGTTATACCCCGGATTGCGGTGGTCCCGATTCGGGCAATGTTGACGAAAAGGTCTTCCAGGAAAGTTACAAAGGGCTGAAATAGATCCACCGTTGATGCGCTACTTTCGGTTTTCCTTCTCTTTTTTTATGATCTCCTCGGCCAGACCTTTTGGGACCACGCTATACCGCGAGAATTCCATGGTGAATTCGGCCTTGCCCTGGGTTGACGAGCGAAGCACAGTGGAGTAGCCAAACATTTCCGAGAGCGGCGCTTCGGCCTCTACGGCCGAGAAAACACCGTCTTCAGACGTAGACAGAATTATTCCGCGCCTCTGGTTCAGGCTCCCCAGCACCGCGCCCTGGAACTCGGAAGGGGTTTCGACCACCACGCGCATGATAGGTTCGAGGAGCACCGGGCTCGACCTCTGGTAGGCTTCGCGGAAGGCCCCGATTGCTGCCTGTTGGAAAGCCAGGTCGGATGAGTCGACCGAATGGGCTGCGCCGTCATTTATCGTGATTCGTGCTCCGACGACCGGAAATCCAGCGAATCCACCCTTGGCGAGACACGCCCTGAATCCCTTTTCGCATGACGGTATGAATTCGGTGGGAATCGCTCCGCCGGTAACCTTGTTGACGAACTCAAACTCCCCTTCGGAAAGCGGCTCCAGCGCCCCGGCGACCCGGGCGAACTGGCCTGCACCTCCCGTCTGTTTTTTATGGGTGTAGTTGAATTCTGCCATGCGGGTTGGGCGATTCGCGATAGGCGACCTTCGGCATGCCGGTTTCGATTTCGGCGTTGTACTCGCGGCGCATCCGCTCTACATAGACGTCCAGGTGAAGCTCTCCCATCCCGCAGATTATGGTCTCGGAGGTTTCTGCATCGAGGTAAACCTTGAATGTGGGGTCCTCCTTGGAAAAACGGGAGAGCGCCTTGCTCAGGTTCATCTCGGCCTTTTTATCCCTGGGCTTTACGGCAAGAGAAATAACAGGGGCCGGGACGTGCATCGAAGTCATCGCGTAGCGCACCCGCCCGTCTGTGAAAGTATCCCCGGAGGCGCAATCGATCCCGAAAAGGGCCACAATGTCGCCTGCTGTCGCGAAGTCGATTTCCTCCATCTCATCGGCGTGCATCCGGACCAGGCGTCCTGCCTTCACCTGTTTACCGGTTCTCGTGTTGACGATAGTGTCGCCCTTGTTCAGGCTCCCCTGGTAGATTCGAACGTATGTGAGCTGACCGTAGCGGCTTACCTCGAGTTTGAACGCAAGCATCACCAGTGGCTTATCGGGCGCGCTTGCGAGCATGACTCGCTCTTCCTCCCGGTCCAGGTCGTGGGCATCGTTGTCGACATCGAGCGGGCTCGGGAGGTACTTGACAACGGCATCGAGAAGCGGCTGGACCCCTTTGTTCTTGTAAGCCGAACCCATGAGAACGGGAGTAAGCTCGAGGGCAAGGGTGCCCTTGCGGATCGCCTCATGCACCATATCTTCGGATATTGGCTCCTCCGCCAGAATCGCCTCTGTCAATTCATTGGAAAATAAAGACACCGCATCGAGCATTTCTTCCCTTTTTGCCCGCGCGAGATCAATAAATTCCGCCGGTATTTCTGACTCTATCAACTCCTCGCCATGCTCTCCCTCGAAAGTGAGCGCCTTCATGGAAACAAGATCGATCACCCCCCGATGATCTTTCTCCAGGCCCATCGGCAACTGAAGCAGCACCGGATTTTGGTTCAGCTTCTCCTGGAGCTGCCGAGCTACACGGAAGGGGTCGGCGCCCGTTCTGTCGCATTTGTTTACGAAAGCGATCCTTGGTACCCGGTATCGGACCATCTGCCTGTCAACGGTAACCGATTGTGACTGGACCCCGCCGACGGCGCACAGCACCAAAATGGCCCCGTCGAGGACCCGGAGGGCGCGTTCGACCTCGATGGTGAAATCTACGTGACCCGGCGTATCGATAATGTTGATCGGGTGGTCGCCCCAGGAGCAATGAGTCGCGGCAGACTGGATTGTGATGCCGCGCTCCTTTTCGAGTTCCATGAAATCCATTGTGGCGCCCACTCCATCTTTGCCCTTCACATCGTGTATGGCGTGAATGCGCCGGGTGTAGAACAGGATTCGCTCCGTGAGAGTCGTTTTCCCCGAATCTATGTGCGCGCTGATGCCGATGTTTCTTAGCAGAGCGATTTTTTCTGCGGTGTTGTCAGACATTATAACTCCAGACAAGTTCGGTGCAAAAAAGAACGGGCACCGAATAGCGCCCGTTCAAGCTTTTACTTATATCTCATATTAAGAAAAAAGAAAAGGGCCGGTCCAGAGAAGTTCCCTGCCGGCCCCGAACGAATCTACCTCTTTGCCAGGGCCGTATTTTTCCCTGGCTTAGCCGCTGTTTTGAGCTTGGCCCCAGAACCCGGAGTTTTCTTCTGAGCTGTTGCCGGCGCAGGTTTGCCGGATTTGCCCGCTTTCTTTACAGCAGGTTTTTTAGATGCCGTATTTTTGGCAGACGCCTCTTTTGCGTGCCCTTTGCGCACCGCTGAGTCTTTTGAGGCGCCGGACTTGGCGACCGGCTTCTGAGCAGCTTTTGCTTCACGATCTTTTGAGGATTTGTCGTTGGAGTTGTCATGCTTAACTGCCGCAGGTTTTTTTGCGGGACCTTTGTATGAGCATGCAGCGCTGCCGAAGGAGGGTTTTACCCGCAGGTTCGCCTGGGTGAGCTTTATCCTTTGGCCGGGTTTAAGATGGGCATTGCGGGTGAGCCCATTCAACTGGCACAGTGAGGAAAGCGAAATCCCGGTCTTTTTTGAAACGTCCTGCAGGGTCCCGCCTTTGTTCACAGTGTAATAAGCGGCGGTTGGGGAGTCGGGCTTTTTTGAATCGGGTGCAAAGCAAATCGATGAAAATGATGGTCCCCCTTTGTGCGTATTTGTCGCGTTCTCCAGATCCGCCTGTGCGAGCTTTATCTTCTGGCCCGGCTTAAGATGGATGTCTTGGCCAAGTCCATTCAACCGGCACAGTGAGGAAACCGGGATCCCGGTCTTTTTTGAAACGTCCTGCAGGGTTCCGCCTTTGTTCACAGTGTAATAAGCAGCGGTTGCGGAGCCGGACTGTTGGGAATCGGAGGAAAAGCCGGCCGATGAAGATGATGAGCCACTCGTTGGCGTATCGGTTGCGACCTTGCCGGCAACCGCATAAATCTTGACAGTGCCGGTTTTTACCTTCTGGCCCGGTTTCAAGGGTGCGGTCTTGTTGATCCCGTTCAAGCGGCAAAGAAGTTTGACATCGAGTTTGTTACGATGGGCAATCTTGTCGAGCGTGTCGCCCTTCCTGGCTTTATACGTGCGGAATGTGGAAGTTGGAGTCATCGGGCGCTGCGACCGCTGCTCCTTCACAACCAGCTCAGTGTTCTGCGAAGAAGTTGAATCCGATATGCTGCTTGATGGCACGGGTTCGGGCTGTAGAGAAGCCATCCTGACGGGCTGGGACTGAGCAATGAAGCCGGGTTGCAGAGAACGCGCCAGCAGGACGGGCTCGCTTTCAAAACTCCTCTTGTAGAAAACGAGGCAACTGCCGGGAACGAGCACGCTGGTTGGGCTTATATGGTTCCACCTGCAAAGATCCCCCGTGGCAACCCCGAAGCTATTGGCGAGTTCGTCAAGCCCTTTTTCGGAGCCGCTCACATAGTAATTGACCTTTTGGGGCAAATATGACTGCTGGGCCATCTCGATAACCGCTTGTTTCTCAACTTCATCGGCTCCAATGTGCGCCGCAAGAGTGGACCACGGAGTGAAAAACCGGACATGCATATGATCGATGTGATTTCGGATATGCTGGATCAAACACCCGCGTACATTTCCGAAAACGTGCTGCAGGTAGGCCTGATCATAGCCGCGAGTGACCGCGTATTCATACAGTACCTTCTGGACGCTCCGGTCCAGGAAAATGTACTGAACGCGCTGCGAAGCAATGAGGTTTTCAATGAGGCACCAAGTCTTGGCGGGGTCAAGGTTATCCCTGTTCATCGGAACCAAACCGTTCAGCGGGCGGTTGCCCGCGGCGTACATCCCGATGTCAACGTCCCTTCCATTCTGGTGAGAGCGGTGATGAATGGCAGATCCGCCACCGGCGCAGGTAAAATCTGCGATGAAAAGATCGCAGGTGCCAGGGAACTGCGTGCGGACAGCCTCTATCGCGTCGAGCAGAGCGCCCACCACTTCAGGGGTGGTATACGACCTGCTCTCATCGCGCAGATGGTAACCCGGAAATTGATTTGGAAAGACGACGCCATTTTCCAGGCGCCCCTGGTAGGGGTGTCCAAGGGAGACGGTAAGCGCTTGACATGTTTGGATAAAAGTTAAGGAAGAGAATACAGATACGGTCGTCAGGACCACGGCAAAAACTAACGCTCTTAGAGTTCTGGCGCCCCCCATAAAACTGCCCCCCATATGGTGACTTTCAGGAGTCCCCATCCTTTGCGAAGACTGAACATATCAATTGTTTGAAGGAGATGGAGCTTCACTACCAAAAAACGCAGGCCAATGTCAAACAGTTTTTTCAGAATTCGGTCTGATTTATTTCAGAGTAACTATTAAGCAGTTGAAAGCACTAAATAAAAAATCTAATATGGAGGTAGTATGAAATAGATTCCGCAGATGAATGATTTTGATGCATTGAGGTGCGGTAAGTCCTGTATATCACCTTAAAATAATCCTTCTTGTAGTAATATATAAAGAGGGGTTAAACTATGAACTATGATACAATATTTCCCTGAAAACAACAACTTAAAATGAATTTGAGTTCTAGAAACAAACGAAAAGTATTTGCAGATCAGTTTTCATCTTTTGCGGCTATTTGTCTTCTTTAAGAACCCCATAAAGGTCTCCCGCGAAAACGATCTGTGAGTTGCTGGCGGCAACCACCGGAATATATTCTATCGAGATGGGAACGGGTTTTGAGAGCTTCACAAAGAGCTGATTAGATCCCTCGATGACCGATTTCATCTTCTCTGCATACGGGTTGGCGTCATCTCTTAGAAGTGTTTCGGCAAGCTCCAGGGCATTATCGAGCCGTATGCAGCCGTGAGAAAAAGCCCGGCGCGATCTTGCGAACAGATGCTTGAGCGGGGTATCGTGCAGGTAAACAGCGTAGGGGTTGGGGAATTCGAATTTGACACGGCCGAGCGCGTTTTTGGGTCCAGGGCTCTGGAAGAGCCTGGGGGCGCCCCAGGGATATCGTGAACTCATGTTGACATAGCCGTGCTTAGTAAACCACTCCGGATCGGATTTGGCCTCGGCGTCCAACTCCAGCCGGATTCGGTCCGAAACATACCAGCGTGGATTAAGTATTAACCGTTCAATTGAGCTGGTCAGGGTTGGAGTTTGGTTCTCTCCGACCATTTTACCGCGAAATTTTACTTTCTTCCCGGTCTCCTTGCCGACCACGATCTTATGGGCTTCCTGGAATTGCCCGTCTTTGTAATACTCCAACACAAATTGCGGAATGTTTATTCGAACAAACCGGCTGTACGCGCGCGAAGGGCTTTGGCGATCGGCTTTCATAGCATACGCGATCAAGTCCGCCTTCTGCTGAAAGGGGACGTTGAGCAATTCCTGGGTCCGCTTGCCGACAGTTCCATCGGGGTCAAGCAGGTGGGCAGCCTGAAATTGTTTCACCGCACGTTGGGTCTCAGAGTCATAGACGCCTGTAATACTTCCGGAATAAAAATCTTCCTGCTGCAGCCTTTTTTGCAAGTCGCGGATGTGATTGCCGGACTCGCCATGACGAGCCTTGGAGGGCATACTGACACGCTGCTGGGTCCCCTGGGCCGCGAGCTTTTTATAGCTCTGATAGGCGGAACGCAGCGCTTCATAGTTGAATGTTTTCGGCTCAAGTTCTGTGAAAAACTTCGAAAGAGGAATCTCGCCCGAAAGGGCCTTAAGGCTCTGTTCCTTCTGTAAAAATGGATTCATTTCCCTTGCAAAGAGAAAGAAAGCGATGGTAAGCCGGACATCGGCTTCGCTGGCGGCTCGGAAGGTTTCCTGGTATTCTTCCAGAATCACCCCTGGGTTTGCCCCTGGTGATTGGGCCGTTTCTGCGGACTGATTTGCGGAAGCGGCAGAGGCAAACGCTGATGGCTGCGCATCGAAAAAGGACTCCGCCCTGCTGTCTTTGATTCCGGGGTCGGCGGCCTGGAGAGCGGATCGGCATTGATCGAGCTTGTCAAGACTTTGGGACAGTTCGTCGAGCCTGAAAGGGCGGGGGTCTATGGCCTCGTTTTCGAGCGTGCGGAGGCGGGCGAGGAGTAGCGCCGCTCCCTGGTTCAGCGTGAATCGGGAGTCAATAAAGATGGGTTTCCAGTCATTTTTCTGGTAAGCTTCACTGACTGGGTCAGGATCAGGGCCGTTTAAGCTCTCGGTGGGCAGACTCTGCCAGATATAGCGGCGCCAAAGGGCCGAGGAGCCCCACTCACTCAGATCATTTTCCGGGCGGGCCTTTTCGGGTTCGGCGGCGGGAGCTGTGTCGGTCGAAACGCGGCAGGCGGTCGTAGGGGTTGTGAACCTGTCCCGCGCCTACAGGTGGGAAAGTGGTGATTGAGATTATTACAAACGCCGCAAAAACGAAAAAGCGCCGTAAACGAGGCAAAGCTTTTTTCGAACTCATTTGCACCTTTTTCTCAGGAAACAATCGTTAGCATTAATTTGATCATATAGCCGGATCTGTTCACTGAAGCTCATTTTGGGACAGCTTCCCGGGGTCTTTGCGCTTCGGCAGCAATTACAACGGGAGTCGCTGCAAAGCTGGCAGACATGGCAATCCGCACAGGCATGCTTTCTTGGAAGCGGCGGATTGGCTTCGGAGCCAGTCGGCCCTGATTCGGCATTCGGGCTGCGTTGCATGCAAAAGGCTCCTTCCGCCTTGGGGCGGTGAGACCCGCCTTGCGGAGCGTGGAGAACAGATTCTTCCGCCTAAGGCGGTAAGAGGGTTAATCTGGTCATTCAATGTACCGCCTTTAGGCGGAAGGGGCCAGATTATGCATCCTTTCCGAATCGGAAACCGTTAGTGTTCCATCAGGAGTTTCCGGTTTCCGGATGGACGGTAACTATACGGTAATCGGGATCGCCCGGTGCATCAATAGACGGAAAGAACTTTTCTATATACCAAAACTGTGCTATTGGCAATCGGCATGCTGAGTCGGCAGATAGAGAGCAGTCTTGCAACGAGATGATTTCTTCATGGGTCTTGCAATTGAGGAGGCCGAAAAGGGCTACCTGCTGGCCGAAGTACCGGTCGGGGCAGTGGTCGTGGGCGCCGATGGACAAATCCTCTCCAGAGCGCACAACAAGCCAATTACATCAAATGACCCGACGGCGCATGCCGAAATCCTGGCAATCAGGAGCGCCTCCAACAGGGTCGGCAACTACAGACTGCCTGAAACCGTCGTATATGCAACGCTTGAGCCCTGCGCGATGTGTGTAGGGGCGATGCTTCATGCCAGGGTGCGGCGCCTGGTTTTCGGCGCGCGTGACCCCCGCAGCGGGGCAGCGGGAAGCTTGCTGGACCTGACAAGGGTTGGTTGCTTCAACCATCGGATAGATGTGACGGGAGGGGTCCTGGCTGAGAACTGCGCCGAAATTCTGCACAGATTCTTCAAAGAGCGCCGTGGGTAGAAGAAAAGCCGCTGTTTTTCCTTTGGAATATCTAACGGACGTTTGAGGGTGATTTATCGTTTAAATTGTTTTCCGCTTACATTAAAATTAAATTTTTAAGGTTTTTCTCCAGGTGAGGAACGATTACTATTACGGAGAGGTACCGAAGTGGCCGTACCGGGCTCGACTCGAAATCGAGTTGTCCTGTGAAGAGCAGGGCACGTGGGTTCGAATCCCACCCTCTCCGCCACTGTTAAGCCAAAACCAACGACCAAGAACCGGGGATTGTTGGATTTTTTGACAAAAAGCTGATTTTTTAGGTTAGTCCAACAGATGGATGCGCTTTGCGGAGAGATGTCCGAGAGGCTGAAGGAGCACGACTGGAAATCGTGTGTACGCCCAAAAGGTGTATCGAGGGTTCGAATCCCTCTCTCTCCGCCATTTAGCCCTGGCGGCTGACTGCTGACAGGCAACTTAGAGCCACGTATGTCTTATCAAGTCATCGCCCGAAAATGGCGGCCGGGGACCTTTGAAGAGGTTATCGGCCAGCCGCATGCGACACGGACGCTCCAGAACGCGATTCGCCTGGACCGTATCGCTCACGCCTATCTTTTTTCCGGAGCGCGGGGGGTGGGAAAAACATCCGTGGCGCGAATTCTGGCTAAAGTCCTCAATTGCGAAAAGGGGCCTTCCCCGACGCCTTGCAATCAATGTTCGAACTGCCGCGAAATATCGCATACAAACTCAGTGGACGTTATCGAGATCGACGGCGCCTCCAACCGGGGAATCGACAATATACGCGAGCTGAGGGAAACTGTGCGCTACATGCCCGCGAAGGGGCGCTATAAAGTCTATATTATCGATGAAGTGCACATGTTGACCCCCGAGGCTTTCAACGCTTTGCTCAAGACCCTTGAGGAGCCGCCCCCGCACGTTATCTTCATATTTGCCACGACCGAGCCTCACAAAATTCCGGCTACTATCCTCAGCCGCTGTCAGAGGTTCGATTTCCGGCGCCTGAGCCTGCTGCAAATCGTGGAGCATCTTAAAAGGATCATCTCGCAGGAAGGGGCTGATTTCTCCGAGAGCATCCTCTACGCGATAGCGCGGGAAGCCGACGGAAGCATGCGCGATGCGCAGAGCCTGCTCGAGCAGCTCCTGGCCTTCAGCGGCGACGAGCTTCCGGAGGCGGAAATCCTCGACATCCTTGGAGTAATCGACAGGCAAAGCGTGTTGCGGACCGCAGAGGCGATCCTTTCAGAAAACGCGCAAGCATGCCTCGACCTCGTCGCAGATGTCTACCGGCGCGGAATAGACAGCAGACGGTTTTGCCAGCATCTGTGCGACCATTTTCGAAACCTGCTTTTCGTTGCCATTTCCGCTGAGCGTGAAATGCCGGTCGATCTGCCCGAAGACGAGAAAAAATTGTTGAAGGACCAGGCGGCCTTGACGACTCCCGAGTCCCTCCATGTCTATTTTCAGATGCTGCTTAGGGGAGAGGAGCAAATCCGCCGCTCGAGTATGCCAAAGATCGCCCTTGAGATGCTTCTTTTGCGAATGGCCCAGCTCCCCAGGCTTGAATCAATCGATGCCGTGCTGGACAGGATCGCAATGATCGAACAAAGTCTCAAAGAGGGACATACAGGTTCGGCTTGCATTGTTTCCGAAAGCCGGCCCGGTTTCGAGAAAAGCACCTCCTCCCCGCCTCCCTCCACCGTTGCCACGCCCCCCTGCGGTTTAACTCCCGATTTGGGGCCGGCTCGACTGTCATCAGACTTTACCGACAAGCGCGAACCGGTTAGCACGCCGGATGCGGAGTTTCCCCGTCAGGCGAACTTCCCACTTGCAGAGTTAGGGGAGCCGGAGCTCGCCACGCCGGTGTCCGCCGTAAAAGCCGTCGAAGGTTGGCAGGCATTCGTCGCCTTCCTTGAAAATCACAACCCCGTTCTGTGGGCCAAAGTTTCGCATTGCGCGGTCAAGGCTTCGGGGGAAATGATCGAACTGGAGGTCCCGGACATGTTTGAGAAGGGCGCCGATGGTCCGGAATTTATCCACAAACTCGAAGATGCCTCACAGGCTTATTTTGGCGCCCGGCTGCAATGGATGATTACAATACAGAAAACGTCCGAAACTTCCCGGGGCGCAGCGGCTAAAGGCCCCAAAACGGGTAAACCTTCGAGCGCAAAACACATCGTCAATCATCCAGCCGTTCAGCAGGCAATTGATATACTGGGGGCTGAACTCATCGAGGTGAAACCGTCCAGAGGACTTGATCCCATCGGTAAGAAGAAGAATATGGATTTGCCTTCTTACCGTCTCAGGATTTAAGTGTTAAAAATTGCCCTTAACGCTCAAATCGCTCAAATTCAATCGGAGGAACAAGACAATGCCAAAGGGATTCAACCCGCTCCAGCAGGTTAAGGCTCTGCAGGAGAAGATGGCCAAAATGCAGGAAGACCTTGCTTTCAAGAAAGTCGAGGCTAGCGCCGGGGGAGGCATGGTGACGGTGGTGATCAACGGCAGGCAGGAAGTTCTCGGTATTAAGATAGACCCTCAGGTGGTAGACCCTGAAGATATCGAGATGTTGCAGGACTTGATCGTTGCAGCCGTGAACGACGGTTTGAGAAAGGCCCAGGAAATGGCCGCCGCCGAAATGGGAAAGCTGGCCGGCGGACTTAATATTCCGGGGCTGAACTTACCGGGGCTTTTTTGAGAGTAAATGAACGCATATCCACCGATTTTAAGCAGTCTCATACGTAAACTGAGCAGACTTCCCGGGCTTGGGGAAAAGAGCGCCACCCGGATCGCCATGTATCTCCTCAAAGCACCAGGTGGCGAGGCCGAGTTGCTTGCCGAGAGCATCCGGCTGCTTCGCGGCAATATACGAACCTGCTCAATCTGCTTTCATTTTACCGACGAGCCGATTTGCGCCATTTGTGGCGACCCGGCGCGAAATACCGGGGAGGTCTGCATCGTGGAAAGCACGGCAGACCTTTTGGCCATTGAGCAATCCGGTGCTTTCAAAGGCCGCTATCATGTACTCCAGGGCGTATTGGCCCCCCTTGACGGTGTCGGTCCCGAGCAAATCCGCATAAAGGAACTTTTCTCCCGCTTAGGATCCGAAAAAATCAGTGAAATTATCATAGCGACCAACCCGAGCAACGAAGGAGAGGCAACCGCTCATTACCTTCTCCAAATCTTAAAAGACCGTCCCTTGCGCGTAACGCGGATCGCCTACGGCATACCGATGGGCGGCGACCTTAAATACACCGACCGTATAACAGTCGAAAGGGCACTTAAGGGAAGGCAGGCTTTTTAGGCATGTTGATTTTTGGATTGAGTTGAGGTGAGAATCAGCTCGAGACAGAGCACTTTATATCGAGTTGAACGCCTCGGTCTGGATGAGGATGCCTTCAAGGATACGAGTATTCACCTGTACGAAGCAGAGGACATGGCGTTGCCGTTCTGGACTTATTTTGTATATAGTGAATAGACAAAACAGAGCCGGATGAGGGAAAACTTCATGTCCGGAATTGACGAGGGGAGGCAGAATAAGCTTGCGAAGCCTGGTTCCTACTTTACTGTGACGCATTCCCGGTGGTGTCTGCCTTAGAGACCGGAGAACCTTACCGAAAAGCAGGACATCAAACTCAGGGAGCTTTTTGTCTACAATCTCAAAACGGTACGGGCATATCTGCTTAATGGGGGTTTTCGTCGCCCCTAATTTTTCGTGATATCTTTCTGGTACTTTCGATGAGCATACTAGAAAATTTGTCCATTCCTTTTGCAGTCATTCTCTCCTTTGGGCCTGAAATACTAACGGCGGCAATGGTCAGGTTTCTAGAATTTACGATCGGCGCTGCGACACAGTAGACGCCTGTCAGTGCCTCTTCATAATCATAGGCAACGTCTTTCATACGAACTTCCGATATCACTTCCATGAGTTTCCTAAATGAAGAAATGGAGTTTTCGGTTAACGTGACAAGCCGATCCGATCGCTGATACATCTCTTTTAACTGCTCATTCGAAAGAGCGGCCAACAAAATTTTTCCCGAGGCTGTACAATGTGCAGGGAATCGGGTTCCATCACGAATGGATACGCGTAACACTTGCTCGGAATCGATCCTGGCGATATATGTGATTTCAAAATTTTCCAGCAGGGAAGCGCTGACGGTTTCCTTGCATTTTCCTGCAAGTACGAAGAGTTCCGGTTTCATTACCTTTTTAAGGAATTCCTCTTTATTTATTGCAGAACCCATTTCAAAGACACGTATGCCCAAACTGTACTTTTTTGTCTCCGGATTCTGATCCACAAATTCACAGGCTCTTAGTGTACTGACGATACGATGTACAGTGCCCTTGCCCAAGTTCAGTTCTTGAGCGACTTCAGTCAAACTTACATCTCTTGTCTTTGCGGTCATCAGTTCAAGAACCAACAATCCTTTTTCCAAGGATTTCACAGAATATTTATGTTGGTTCGAATTTTGCTTCACAGGGACCCCTATTTATCTGTACGGCTAAAAAAGATTTAAAATTCTAACTTAACTCAATATAGAAATACATTGAATACGAGTTATATAACATGTGTTGAAAGCACGCCCTTTCTAATCTTCCGCAGTCCTGCGATCTACACATATTTTGCCATGACATTGATGATAATCGCACCCGTGCTGGTCACTTTCCAGCTGATTTGCCCGCAAAACCATATTTGACCTGCGCCTTATCGGCGTCTGACTTTTGCGGGGTCCTTGGCTTGATCCTTTGCCACACTCCCAAGGGGCATGGCCCACTAATGGTTTTTTTCGCTCACATTAGTCTAGTTTCCATCCGGAAAGGGTCCTTTTCCGTCCTGGCGGCGTCAATCTTCGGGCTTGCTTGTGCGGCGTACCCAAGTACGCCTCCGCGCAACCCCTCGATTTCCTTGCCAGTACGAAAAATGCCTCCTTTTCGAATCGGAAACTGCCAGCGTTCCATCCGGGGTTTCCGGATGGACGCTAGTCTAAGGGCATGCCAATCGAGCCTCTGATTCCTGCCTTTTCCCTATCGACGGCAACAATAACCTGGGTTCACCCACTGCAAAACGTTAAGGGGCGCTATTCTTGAAACATTAAATTACTTTCACGTTACACAGATTTCTAGTCTTTATTTTTGTAAAAGTCAAGACTCGATCTGACATGACTGAGGTTTTCCCCTAGGGTCCGATAAGTCATAGTTGTCCGTTACACCTACACTGCCACCCTTCGAAAACAACTTTACAGCTGATGTTATCTGCAGGCAATTTCAGCACAACATTCGGCGAAAACTCGATAGACTCATGAAAGCCGCATGAACTAAGGGCGTTGCCGCGTCAACCCGTCGTTTTTGAGATCCTGCTCCTTCGGTACAAAATGCAGGACGAAATCCCTCTCTCTTCTCCGACAGAGACGACTCTCTGATATTACTCGAAACCCTTCTCTGAAACCTCAAGAGCAGCCTGCCCGTCCGCGGCCCCAGGAACTCGAGTTTTTTCAAAAAAGGATATGGCGCGAATACCGGCAGGTCGTATGCCGAAAAGAATGATAGAGGGGCTAGAACATTGGATATCCAGGGGACCCGGGCCTTTTTGGCCACCAGGGGTCCCGCAAAGGTAATCGGGTGAGTTATCAAAATGGCTCTCTTATTGCTTCCAGTGCGACTTTAAACTTCAACCGGGGTCTACAGTTTCTTCGTTTCCCGGACATTGGATTGGCCCTCCACGTTTGAGGTAGATTTTAGCTCAACCCACCTAAGCTCGGGGTCCAAAAATCGGGGCCAACCATAAACCGATGTGTGTATTTATGAGATTTTACTTGACAAGAGAAGTTCTGGATCATAAAATCCGAATTCTGCAATACAGAATAAACTCTCGGAGCTTGAATGGCAGCCGGTGAATAAAATAACTCAGAATATTGAACCTGAGGACATGTTGCGGGCTTCTGGTCCAGGGAGGATCCGTTACCGAGGTCGTTGAGCGCTTTTGGGCGTTTATTGTGTTGCCGCACCTGTGCTGACTTCCAAGGGGGAGTGTGTGGCGGCCGTTAACATTTCAGCTCCGAAAAATCGGGTAGCCGTAAAAACCGGCGAAACGTTTGCAAAATTGTTATCAAAAACGGCGCGGAACATCTCAAGTTCGTTTCGCGAGCCGTAAACGTAACAGGCATCGTTCGTAGTGCAGGCGTAACTGAAATGATAGGTATTCGATTTCATGGAAGAGGAGGGCAGGGCGCTGTTGTCGCTTCGAAAATTCTGGCCAACGCCTACTTCAAACAGGGGCTCTACGTTCAGGCCTTTCCGTTTTTCGGTATGGAACGAAAAGGGGCGGCTGTTTCGGCGTTTGTCAGGTTGGATAAGGTTCCTATCGTCGAACGCGGAGAAATCAAACATCCCGAGGCAGTCATCGTGTTGGATTTTTCTTTGCTCCCCAAAGTGGATGTAGCTCAAGGCGCCAAGCCGGGGGCGCTGATCCTGTTCAATTGCAAGGATCATGAAAACCGGATCCCCTTCCCCAGAGAAGGCTCCTTTCGAGTGGCTGGCGTGGATGCCGCTAAAATAGCGCTTCAATATGGGTTGGGCTCAAAGGCGGCCCCTGTCATAAATACCGTCATGATAGGCGCTTTTGCCAGGTTGGCTGGCGATCTAGCCCTTTCAAACCTTCTGGAAGCCATTGAAACAGGCGTGCCGTTAAATCCCAAACAGAACATGGCTGCCGCCGAGGCGGGATATCAGGCAGTATTCAAAATATCGGGAGATATTTGTGGAGTCTGAGAAAAAAATCAAAGGTGTATCAGACCTTCCGATAATGCCGTCAACCATCGGCACTATGGCGTGGAACCAGACCGGCGACTGGCGTTATCTAACACCGATGGCCGCGAACAAGCTGGCACCGTGCAGTGAGAACTGTCCGGCCGCCGTTCCGATTACTGATTATCTTAATGCCCTGAGAAATGGGCACGTTCGAAGTGCTCTCACACTGCTGCTCGCCCATAACCCGTTGCCCCGTCTGACTGGCCGCTTGTGTTATCACCCCTGCCAGGCAAAATGTGTTAGGAGAAAAATCGATCGGGCCGTATCCATCCAGCAAATCGAGCGGTTTTTGGGGGATTTCGGTACGGATGTAACGATTGAGAAAAATAGCAAAACAGATAAAAAAGTGGCGGTCATCGGTTCCGGCCCCTTGGGGCTGTCCTGTGCATTCTATTTAGGCTGCTGGGGGTGCCAGGTCGTAGTTTTGGATCCGCGAGACCAGGCCGGGGGAGCGCTTGTTGATCTTTCACCGGAAAAAGTTGACCCGCAGCTTCTGGTGAATGAAATCGGACGTTTGGTCCGTCTTGCCGATATCAAACTAGAAACCAGCGTTGCAGTCGATTTTGACAGACCCGGCGAAGTGGTGTCGAAGGCTGACCTTGTCATTTTAGACCCGACCGGTCTTTCAGAAGATTTTTGCGTGCCCGCCGGTGCAGTCACGTTCAATCCGTTCGCTGATAAAACCGTAGATAGCGATATCATCGCAGTAAAACTACCGCAAAACCTGAAACCGTTCAAAGCGCCCATGATTGCCCATCACATCGGCGCCGGGCGCCTGATGGCCCGGAAGGCCTTTGATCGTCTTGTCATGCCCTCAGGACAACTGGGACTCGCAGCGCCGAACCCGCACCTATCCCGGCAGATGGTGAACGTGGAAGATATTAAGATTGAGCACTTTTTGTCGTCCGATCTTGCCGGACGGGCAAAAGCTAAACAGGGGACATGGGAGTGGGAGCGGGCCCTGCAGGAGGCGGAGTGCTGCCTGTCCTGCGGCACCTGTAACCTCTGTTTGCAATGTGTCTCGTTTTGTCCTGACGCCAGCATCCGGCTGGATGAAGATGAAACCGCAGTCACGGTCGACCTGGACCACTGCAAGGGATGCGGCATCTGTGCCTATGAATGTCCCAGGGGGGTAATTACGATGGAGACCATAAGCGCATGAAAAAAGTCATGATGGGGACCGAAGCCGCAGCCCTGGCCGCCAAGCTGGCCCGGGTTCAAGTGGTGTCGGGATACCCGATTACCCCTCAGACCGTTATTGTTGAGAATCTGGCCGACATAATCGGTCGGGGCGAACTGAAGGCCAAGTACATGCCGGTGGAGTCAGAGCACTCGGCCATGGCCAGTTGTATCGGCGCTTCCCTGACAGGTGCTAGGGCCTTTACGGCAACCTCCTCTCAGGGTCTGGTCTACATGCATGAAATGCTCCACTACGCTGCCGGGGTGCGGGTTCCGGTCGTGATGGTCAACTGCAACCGTGCCTTGGCCTCTCCGTGGAACCTTTATTGCGACCACACCGATTCGCTGGCGCAGCGCGACACCGGCTGGGGCCAGTATTATTGTGCCGATGCCCAGGATGTGCTTGACGCCATCTTGATCGCTTACAGTGTTGCTGAACAGGCATTCCTGCCGGTTATGATTAATATGGACGCATTTTATTTGACTCACACCTCCGAGCTGGTGGACGTGCCGGACCAAAAGGTGGTGGATATTTTTCTTCCTTCTTATCAGCCTTCGAGCAAGCTTGATGTGGATGATCCTAAAACCTTCGGCAATGTGTGCGGGGCAGACCTGTTTACTTCTATCAAATACAGACGACATTGTGACACCCTTTCGCTGGAAAAGGTTTGGGACCGGGCGGCAACAAGATTTTGCGAGCATTTTAGCCGCCTGCATCCAACGGTGGAAGCATATCGAGCCGAAGATGCCGATGTGTGTGTTGTCGGCATCGGTACTGTCAGCGGCGCCATGCGGCTGGCGGTCGACAGGTTGCGGGAAGAAGGCTTAAAGGTCGGCAGCCTGCGTCTTGCGATGATGCGGCCGTTCCCCCGTGAGGGGTTTGAAAAAGCGATAGCACACGTCCGACATCTGATCGTTATCGATCGGGATGTTTCTTTCGGCGCTGAGGGCATTGTGGCCCAGGAGCTGAAAGCAATCCTGTTTGAAGGCCATGGAGATGTAAAATTGACAGGCTTTATTGCCGGCATCGGCGGAAAAGATATCTCCGTTGAGACAATTGTCCCTCTGGTGCAACAGGCAATTTCCGGGGCCGGAACCGCAGTCGAAGCGGGGACAACGCTCTGGGCGGATGTGCTGCCATGAACGAACATGCCCGGCGGAAAAGAAACCTGTTCACCCCCGGTCACTACGGATGCCCGGGTTGCGGGGCGACCCTGGGCATGCGCCAGACCCTGGGTGCCCTGGGCGAAGA
Organism: uncultured delta proteobacterium; assembly: GCA_963757915.1. GTDB lineage: Bacteria > Desulfobacterota > Syntrophobacteria > Syntrophobacterales > Syntrophobacteraceae > SbD1. Next base: position 120,116 of record CAVWTD010000025.1, read on the forward strand.
TACGATTGTGGTGATGCCAGCCGGATGCTGGTCTACCTTGATCGGTATCTACCCTTATACCTGTCTGACCGTGCCGGTGGTCTCGGTCGCTTTTGCGTCCACAGCGGCTGTCGCAGCCGGTGTCCAAGCCGGTTTGAGTATTCAGGGTAACGACCATACAACCGTCCTGGCCTGGGCGGGTGACGGCGGTACCTTTGATATTGGTTTGCAGGCCCTTTCCGGCGCGGCGGAACGTAACGACGACATCCTTTTTATCTGCTACGACAATGAAGCTTACATGAACACGGGTATCCAACGCTCCTCGGCAACACCGGCCGGAGCGTGGACCACCACCACACCCGACTCAGCCCTGAAGGACCAGAAAAAGAAAAACATCTTAGAAATCATGGCGGCTCACCGTATCCCCTATGCAGCCACTGTCAGCATCGGTGCACCGGAGGATCTAAACGACAAGCTTAAGAAAGCCAAGGACCTCAGAGGCTCACGATTTGTCCATTTGTTTGCTCCGTGCCCGACCGGTTGGGGGCACGCGTCTGAATTGACTATTGAGGTTGCCAGACAGGCCGTCAAAAGCCGCGTATTTCCGCTTTATGAAGTGTTCGACGGCGAAATCTGGCAGTTAAGTCCCATGGCCGACAAGGTAGGTGTGGATGCGTATTTAAAATATCAGCGCCGGTTCAAAAAAATGTTGGCTGAGGACTCTCTGCACTTTCAAACGCAGGTGGACGAAGACTGGCAGCGCCTGTTGAATAAATGCCAGCCCCAAAACTCTACGGCACATAGGCAGGATGTAAACACGGGATGAGTCACATCCATTATGAAGATCTCCCAAATGCGTGGAAAATCCACAGAAGGGGGAAAGTGACATGTCAGAGAATAGCGTCGGTATCAGCGTGCCTTTCGTGAGCAGTGAATCTGTTGAAAAGAAAATATACGCAAAAGTTACCTGGCGTTTGATGCCCTTGCTGTTCATCGCCTACATTATCGCCTACCTCGACCGCGTAAACGTCGGCTTTGCCAAACTTCAAATGCTTCAGGATTTGAAGTTGACTAATACCGTCTACGGACTCGGTGCAGGCCTCTTCTTCATTGGCTACTTCTTCTTCGAAGTCCCCAGCAATATCATTCTTCATCGCGTCGGCGCCCGAAAATGGATTGCCCGTATCATGATCTCCTGGGGGATTATCTCTGCTGCGACGATGTTCGTGAAAACGGCCGGGATGTTCTATTTCATGCGCTTTCTATTGGGCATCGCCGAAGCAGGCTTCTTTCCCGGTATCATCCTGTACCTTACCTACTGGTATCCTTCGTACTGGCGCGGAAGGATGGTCGCCTTGCTCATAGCCGCGAATCCGGTCTCCGGCGTCATTGGTGGACCGGCCTCCGGATGGATTATGCAGTCGCTTGCCGGCAACTTCGGCTGGGCTGGATGGCAATGGTTATTCTTGTTGGAGGGGCTTCCATCTGTCGTCATGGGCATTGTGGTGTACTTGTATCTTGACGACAGAATCCCCAATGCCACTTGGTTGTCCGAAGAAGAGAAGCACGTTCTGGAGAAGAATATCGAGGCAGAATCACAGGCAAAACAGAGGCAGTCCCTGCGTGAAGCTTTCGGCAGCGGCATGGTATGGCTGATGAGCTTCATATATTTTTGTCTCTTAATGGGGATGTATGGGGTGACGTTCTGGATGCCCACGCTTATCAAGGCCACCGGCGTCAAGAGCGTGTTCAACGTTGGTTTGCTGACCGCCATTCCCTTTGCCGCAGGGGTGATTGGCATGATATTGATCAGCCGCAGCTCCGACAAACGTCAGGAACGGCGCTGGCATTGTGCGGTGCCCGCAGCAATCAGTTGCATCGCCCTTATTTTCAGCACGATCTACGGGAAAGACACTATCCTTGCAGTCATGTTCCTTAGCCTGGCCATGGCCGGAAGCCTCTCCGCATTGCCGGCATTCTGGATTCTTCCTACTGCCTTTCTGGGCGGTACCGCGGCAGCCGCCGGAATCGCCGTGGTCAACTCCATAGGCAACCTGTCCGGATTCTTGGGCAATTACTTGGTCGGATGGCTCACCGACCTGACACACAGTACAAATAGCGGCGTGTACGTGCTGGCAGCTGCCGCATTCGCGGGTGCAGCATTAGTGATCACTCTCGTCCCGTCTAAGCTTGTCAACAAGTAGTCCCTGACAGTTGCGATGATGGGACGCTAAACTTTGCTTTGAAGGAAAGGAGGTGAAGCATGCACGTAACCGAAGATGTGATCGTCATTAATGAAAAAGACTCCGTTGCCGTGGCTGCCAGACAGCTTGCGAAAGAGGAGGCTATTGATATTGGAGGAAGAAGTATTGTCGTGATGGACGATATCTCCGTTCCCCACAAGATTGCGTTAAAAGAAATCAAAAAAGACGCGGTCGTCTACAAGTACGGTTATCCAATCGGTCTTGCGACACGGGATATCATGGAAGGCGAGTGGGTCCACGTTCATAACATAAGGTCAGCCCTCACGGAATCCGTATCCTATGAATACCATCCGGAACGCGCTCCTTCCACGAATCCAATAGTTTTGAGGGAATTAACGTTCAATGGTTACAAGCGCGATGATGGTAGCGTGGGGATTCGAAACTACATCTATATTATTCCCACCGTATTCTGTGTCAACGGCCCCATACAAAGACTGGCTGACATGGCAAATGAGGAGATGCCCGCATCAGGTAATTTCGACGGTTTCATCCCGTTTACCCATGAATGCGGATGTGCAGAGGACGGCCGGAACCTGTTCTACACCCAGTCGATCCTAGCCGGTATGTCGAGGAACCCCAATGCGGCGGGGGTCCTTTTCGTCGGGCTGGGATGCGAGATCAACGACATTGAATCGTTCAAACCGGCCCTCGGGGATTTTGATCCAAAGCGCATAAAGTTCATTATCTACCAGGACGTGGAAGATGAATTCGAGGAATCCATGAAGCTCTTGCGCGAACTCCACGAACACGCCCTAAGCAATAAAAGAGAACCTGTCCCGATCTCCAAGTTGATCGTGGGCACCAACTGCGCGGGATCAGACGGCTTTTCCGGTCTGACGGCGAACCCGCTTGTGGGAGAAATCACCGATATCCTGACCGCTCAAGGGGGAACGTCGGTGATGACGGAAGTGCCTGAGATGTTCGGAGCTGAGCAGATTCTAATGGACCAGGCCGTGGATGAAAGCGTCTTTCACGACATCGTGGGGTTGATCAATGACTTCAAGGCCTATTACAAGAAATACGGTATCGATGTGAGCAAGAATCCCACCACAGGCAACTACGCGGGTGGGCTCTCCACGCTTGAAGAGAAGTCCCTGGGATGCACGCAGAAGGGGGGAAAAGCCAAGGTCACCGGTGTGATCCGGTTTGGCAAGCGGGTATCAGTGCCCGGGTTGAATCTTTTCGAGGCGCCGGGACATGACCTTGTGAGCATTACCGGCCAAGTAGCCGCAGGGTGCACGCTCATTCTCTTCACAACCGGTCGCGGAACGCCGGGCGGGTTTGCGGCGCCACTTCTTCGGGTGACGACAAACAGCGACCTCTACAAACGTAAAACGAAATGGAACGATTTCGACGCGGGGGTTCTCCTTAGTGGAACGAGTATGGAAAGGCTCACGGAAAATCTGCTCGACCTCATGCTTAAGGTCGCAAACGGTGAGGTACGAACCAACACAGAAGTAAACAAGTTCTTCGAGATGGGTATCTGGCGGGATGGCATTACGACGTGAAAAACGATTGAGGGTGAGGTTTTGCAGTAAGTCGGTACTCAACATCTAACCAAGAAAAGAGGGAGTGCCATGGAAGAGATGAACCGGAGAGATTTCATAAAAACCACAGCGGTAATCGCAGGGGCCGCAGCTTTGGGTGGCGCCCCGGGAATACTCAAGGCTGCGACAAAGTCGGCCGTCGCCGTTATAAAAAGCGACATGGACTTGGGGACAGCCTGCAAGTTTGACATGTCAGTCTGGGGAGATGACACGACAAAATCGAAACAAAAATTGGGATTGATGGAGCTAAGCTGGACACCCGAAAGCATGGCCGAGATCGAAAGGATGCTCAGAAGTGCCTTTAAACTTACCGGCGGGCTTCCTGTAAAAAAAGGTGATACTGTTTTTATCAAGCCCAACGTCGTGCAGGCGCCTCATCTAGGGTTTTTCCTTTTGGATAATTATTCTGCCGCGCGCGCCGTGGCAACGATCAGCGACCCCAGGGTGGTCATCGCTGCAGCAAAGATAGCGCGGGAACAAGGTGCCAAGACGGTCATCATCGCAGAGAGCAATGCCAGTAATTGCCACAGTTTCTTCCAGGAAGCCGGTTACGAAACAGGCGTTGCTGCACTCAAGGACCCAGCCGTAAAGCTTCTCTATTTGGACGGCACCCCTTACAAAATGATGAAGCCTCACAAGGCCTTGGCGCTCCCCCAATACGCGATTTTCGATATTGTCGGTAAGGTCGATACGATGGTCAGCGTCGCCCCTATGAAGACCCACATGTGGGCCGGAACCACCATGACCATGAAAAACTTTATCGGCCTCCCGGCAAACAAAGTGTACGGAAGCTACAAGTCAGGGCTGCCCCATTCGAATATCGCGGATGTCATCGTTGACATGACATCGATTGCCAAGGAGCGGATCAGGTCTCATTACGGGATTGTGACCGGGATCTATGCCGGTGAGGGCTTGGGACCTCTTAAGGTGGATGCACAACCAGTGAATACCATCGTAGCAGGTCCGGATTATGTTGCTGTTGATGCGGTGGGCACCACTATTATGGGATTTGACGCTGCCGCCATCGGTCATATCAGAAAGGCCCATGAAAAAGGCCTCGGAAGCATGAAGGGTATCGAAGTGGTTGGTACATCCATTGAGAAGGTGCAGTTTGCCGCCAAACCGATTCCAGAGGCGGCCAGGCAGAAAGGAGGGGAAAATAACAGTTGGGAAAGCCAGGTAGGACGGAAACTGCCTGCTTAAACATGCTCTAAACAAAAACTAAAAGGGGAGGACGATTATGAAAAGACCCGGGATCAAAGCATGTATGATTGTCTTCGCGGCGGTGTTTCTGGCGGCAGTTTCTTTCGGTGTGTACCATGCCAGCACCTGCCGCGCCGGAGCGGCAGAAGGCTTCCTGCCGGAAAAATGGTGGCCCTCAAAGTACGGACCTGAGGATAATAGAGGCGCCAATAATCTCATAACCCCAAGCGTAGTCATGTCTGCCCTCAAGATACCCAAGACCGGGCAAATGTACAAGCTTACCAAACCCTATACCAATCACATGCCGCTTCCGTGGGGACGCACCTATAGCCTGACTATCCCTGGATTACCCACCGGAGGCCCGTATGGGAAGCAGGGCGTCGTATGGAACGATGAATTCCTGGTCGGAGAAATTGCGCAGGTAGGGACTCAATTCGACGGTCTCGGCCATATTGGAATGAAAGACAAAAAAGACGGCGTTTTCAGGTGGTACAATGGGGTCAATTTCCAGCAATATCCCGGAGCGAACTCGCACGGACTGAAAAGACTCGGCCCGGAGCACCTGGTGCCCTATGTAACCAGGGGGATCCTGATAGACGCGGCAGGGTTAAAAGGCGTTAAAACCATGCAGAAAGGCGAGGCAATTACGCTCGAGGATCTTGAAACCTGTATCAAGAAAGCAGGGATTGCTCCCATTAAGAAAGGAGACGCGGTTTTATTCAATACCGGGTGGATTGAACTGTGGGAGGGGGAAGAAAAAGTTTACGATGCAGGTGAACCCGGTGTAGACCTCAAGGTCATCAAATATCTTGCTGACAAGGAGGTAAGCATCGTAGGAGCCGATACCTGGGGAGCGCTCGATGTCGTCCCGGCACAAGATCCCGATTATCCATTTCCTTCACATTGCTATCTGGAATGCGTGAACGGAATCGGGCAACTCCAGAACCTGGATTTGCGGGAACTTGCCAAGGATAAGGTCTATGAGTTCCTGTTTGTATTTGCGCCTATTCCTCTGGAGGGCGCAACCGGTTCACCGGTAAGCGCATTTGCTGTTCGATAGGCCCTCCCCGTGGCGCAAGTGGCGATCTTTATGCTGGAATTACGCCATGAAGGTCTTTCTCTGCTCGGACGTATCGAACCGGGTGAGGGGGAAAACGCTCAGCGCCAACGGTGGCTATTCGATAATAGCGCATAGGTTATATGGGTTAGAAGCAGTCAATGCTCCCCTCCTCGCCGTGGGCCAGTCTGGCCGGCGGGAGGGGAAGAAAGCTCGTTCTTACCCGGGGGGCTGGAAGATTATCAGAAATAAGGGTCGATCCCATGATGACGCCACAGGCTTACGAGGAGAGTCTGAGGGAGTTGAACAAGGAGCTATTCAAATGAAAAGTCGCAGCAGATTTTTGGCAACTTCTTTAATCGTCCTTCTGTCCATTGGCGTTTTTGCTGTCGCTGGGTATTTACAAGCTGCGGAAAGTGACCAGGGAATCAAGGAAGGTCAGAAGGCGATAATGGACGGCGCAAAGAAGATGATGGATGGAAACAAAACGATAATGGATACAGTGGCCAAGAAAGGAATGAAAAGCGAAGAGTTAACGTCGGCCAACAAGATGATGACGGACGGCTATAACATGGTGACCAAAGGCGATAGCATGATGACCGGCGGCACAATGGCGGAAGGCAAGGCAATGGTGACACGCGGCGCAAAAATGATGCTGGATGCACACAAAGCGACGACCGCCGCCGTTGCGAAGATGGGACCAGAAATCGTTACAGTATGTTCACTCGGTTTTGGCAGGTGCACGAGTGGAGAAGAAGACATAAAAAAAGGTGCGTTGCGGTGGTTTTTTGGCGGTGACTACTAGTACATTGTCAACTTAATTAGTTATAGTTGGATAGTGTCTTTCCAGCTTTTGCCGTGCCTTGGTTTTTGTAAAGCTCCAGTTAACTGTAGCTTTGGTTCTGTTGCGCTCATCGACCAATGCGTAGACTTCCCTTTTGATCTCTTCCTGGGTGGCGATGCGCCGGTCGAGACATTGTTTCGAGATCACTGACAGCTCGATTTCTGCCATGTTCAGCCAACTGGCTTTTTTCGGGGTGTAGTGAAACTCAAACCGTGAAGACAGCTCGTGAGCCTGCTCTGGATTGAGAATTTTATAGAAGGAAAAACGGGATTGTCGTGAGGGGCGCCAAGGCCCATCAAACGCGTGCCCTCAATTCTCACGAGATTATTGCCATGCCCCGGGGTGGCCTTCTTGCCGGCGCGTTCACCGCCGTGCTTCAGCATCATCCTAACCCTTGTAATAAAGGGCCCAATAGGTCCTGTGTGCAGCGACATGAACTCGGCCTTAACCTACGGGTACATTGGGGTGGCATGGTCCTTTTTCATCCCTTTCTTTTTCGGTGTCGGCTTCGAAAAACCGTATCTGTGGAGGGGGCGGAAAACTCCCGGCACGTGGGATGACGTGGACTGAAAGCAATGTGGGGCATCTGTAACTAGTTATATTGATTCATAAAAACCATTACATATTTAGTTGCGCCAAGTCAAACTTTTCCCACCGGTGACTTGATTGTCGCCTTGTTGACTGAACGCTATTTCCTTGTAGACCATGAGGAGTTCTCGCATCCTTAGCTCAAATTCAGGGTCGCGCTTTTCAAGATAATAAGGTAGCTTCTGGAGTTGCAGAACCTGAGACTTGAGAATCCGCTGAATGGCGGCCTGTTTGTTAACGGCGGCAGGGCTGCTTAGGACGTTGCGCGAAGCAGGCAAGGATGTTCCGGAGGTCGTGGCTGTTGCTTCGGTCCCGTTACAGGAACGATAGGGATAGACCGCATACCCGCTCAATGCATCGGACATTCTGCCGGGAGGATATTCATTGCAAAGAGATCTGGTGAAGGAACTGGAAAAAACGCTTGGTGCCGAAAAGGTACTCAGTCGGACGGAAGATTTAAGTTGTTATTCATATGATGTTTCAACGTACCGGCATTTGCCGGATGTCGTCGTGACCGCGCATTGCCGCGATGACGTCGTCAAGGTGATGGAAATAGCTTCCCGCAGGAAGGTCCCGGTCGTGTCGCGAGGAAGTGCGACCAATATGTGCGGCGCCACCATACCTTTGCATGGAGGCATAGTTCTGGACATCCTCTCGATGAACAGGATTTTGGAAATCGACCGGGAAAATCTCACCGTAACCTGCCAGCCGGGTGTGATAACCCTGGACTTGCAAACAGCCGTCGAGGCAGAGGGGCTTTTCTATCCCCCGGATCCCCAGAGCCTCAATATGTCCACTATCGGCGGGAATGTGGCGCTCGATTCCGGCGGACCGAGAGCAGTTAAATACGGTGTTACGCGAAATTATGTCCTCGGACTTGAAACGATTTTGGCCAACGGCAAGGTTCTTCGCTCCGGCGGCAAGACGACCAAGGACGTGAGCGGCTATAATCTCACGCAACTGCTTGTGGGTTCAGAAGGAACCCTGGGGGTTTTCACCGAGATCATTCTCAGGCTGCTGCCGTTGCCGGAAGCCAAACGAACACTCATCTGCGCGTTTGATGACCTTGCCGACACATCGCGCACCGTAACCAAAATAATAGACCACAAGATCGTTCCTTCCATGCTGGAACTGCTCGACAAAATCAGTATCGAGTTGATCCAGCGCTACATGGATGCCGGTTACCCCACTGATGCCGAAGGACTATTGCTGATCGAAGTGGATGGGAGCCTTTCCGATGTGGACCAGCAAATCGATACCATTTCCAAACTGACCCATGAATGCAACGCCCGTGATATTAGAATAGCCTCCACTCCGGCCGAGGCGGAAGCGATTTGGGCCGGCCGCCGGTCGGCGTTTGCCGCGCTCTCGGCATATAAACCCGTAGTGGTGCCGGAAGATGCTGTGGTGCCTAGAAACCGCCTGCCTGAGATGGTAGCCAGAATTCAGTCGATAGCAGAGGAGTACGGGGTGCTGTTGCCCACCTTCGGTCATGCAGGGGATGGCAACGTGCATCCGAATATTTGTTACGACCCTCGAAATGAGGTCGAAACAGCAAAGGTCCCGCTGATAAAAGATAAGATATATCAAGCAGCTATAAGCCTTGGGGGGAGTATCACCGGAGAGCACGGCGTAGGTATAGCCAAAAAGCACCTCTTCGGCCTGCAGCATAGCGAACTGGCTTTGCAGATGATGCAGGGAATCAAGACGGTATTTGACCCTCACAACATCCTGAACCCGGGGAAAGCCTTTTAAGGGGCGGGCCATGTTGCACACAAACCAGAGACTGATCGATCTCTATTTTCAGTCCGACAGTTGCGTCCGGTGCGGCCGGTGCACCACTGTCTGCCCCACATACAGGGTAACGCGCCGCGAACCCATGGTCGCCCGGGGGCGAATTTGGCTTGCCAGACAGTTTGTTGAAGGTCGTATGGGATTGAGCCCCACGCTCAAACTCTACAACGACTCGTGCCTCGGGTGCCAGGCGTGCAGGGCGGTGTGTCCGCCCAAGATCAAGGTCGACGAATTGGTCGCCGAGGTCAAACAGGCCATCCAGGGCCGACTGGGCCTTACTCTCGAAGACAAGATGATACTGAAGGCGTGTTCCCATCCGCAGAGCTTCCGATATCTGGTCAGAACGCTGGATATGAGCAGACGAATGGGGACGACCCGGCTCTTACCCAAAAAATTGCGCCAAAAAGTCCGAATATTTCCACAGCCACCTCCCAGCACATTCATGGATTGGCTTAAGCTACAAAAGACCCTGGATACTGCCGGCCGGCTTAAGATCGGTTATTTCCCAGGTTGTCTGACCAACTCCATCTTCCCCGGCATCGGAATGGCAGTCCTGGAAGTACTGAAGCGTCAGGGCATCCAGGTCGTAGTGCCTCCGGCGGTCCTGTGCTGCGGGCAACCCCACAGGGCTGCCGGCGACCTCACCGAGAGCAGGCGCCTTGCCGTAGCCACAATGAATTTTTTCCTCGGGCAGGAGGTCGATTTCGTCGTGACAAGTTGCGCAGCCTGCGGCTACTCGCTTCGGGAGTATGCAACCGATTTCCGGGACGATTCGATATGGCGCCAGCGGGCCGAACGCTTTGCCGGCAAGTGCCGCGATATAATCGAGTATCTCGTCGACGTTGCAGGACTCAGCGTGGGGCCGGAAGCTCTGCCGGGAATCACGGTCACTTATCACGACTCATGTCACTTGAACAGACGTCTGGGTATTGCGGCTCAACCACGCGAATTGCTGGTCGCTCTTCCCGGTGCGCGATACTCGGAAATGCCGCGAGCTGACTGGTGTTGTGGAGCTGCCGGTTCATACAGCTTCAAGCATCCGGATATCGCTCGGAAAATCCTTGCACAGAAAACTGAAGATGCCAGGTCAATACGACCCGATGTGGTGGCCGCCGGATGTCCATCCTGCTTGATGCAGTTGGGGTATGGCAGTAGAATTTTCGACGGGAACTTTGATGTCCGCCATCCCGTTGAACTATTGGCAGCCACTTTTGATCATACCTGGAACAACCGGTGGCTCTCATCATGTCAAAGGAACATTTCTCATAATTACAAATTCAGAAAGGAATAGTTTTGAGGAAAACCATTCAAGATTTTCAGGCCATGGTGGAAAGAGGGGAAAAAATTGTTTACCTCACCGCATATGACTATCTCACAGCAAAGATGCAGGAAAGAGCCGGGGTCGATATGATTCTGGTCGGTGATTCTCTGGGAATGGTGTCTTTGGGTTATGATACCACTTTTCCAGTGACCATGGACGATATGATCCGGCACTGCCAGGCTGTGCGCAGGGGGGCCCCGAATGTATTCATCGTAGGTGATATGCCGTACATGTCCTATCAGGCATCCGATGAATTGGCCATTGCCAACGCGGGCAGATTTGTCAAGGAAGCCGGTATGGATTGTGTGAAACTCGAGGGTGGAGGCCCCCGTATTCTGGATAGGATACGTGCCATAAATGAAGCAGGCATAGTTGTTATGGGACATATCGGCCTCACCCCGCAGTTTATGGGGCAATTAGGCGGCTATAAAGCACAAGGCCGGACCGCCAAAACAGCCATGAACATTATCAGTCAGGCTCAACTCATCGAAGAAGCCGGTGCGGCCAGTATCCTTGTAGAAGGTGTGCCGGCCGCCGTCGGAAAGGCAATTACGGAAAGAGCCGGGATTCCCGTACTTGGAATCGGCGCCGGGTCCCATACTGATGGCCAGCTTCTGATCTATGCTGACATGGTTGGCTTTTACGATGACTTTACGCCGAAGTTCGTAAAAAAATACGCGAACGTTGGAGAAGTGCTCACAGAGGCTTTCCGCAGCTATGCCCAGGAAGTACGGGGAGGGAAATTTCCGGTCGACTCGGAACACACGTACAACATGAAAGATGAAGAAGTGGCCGAATTAGATAATCTGCTGAGCGCCTTAGAGGATAAACGGTAAGCTATTGTCCTGAGTTAAAAGTACTCAACATAATTCAAGCCTTGGAATGATGGCTAAGGAACACGTCACCCTGGCGCAAGCCGGGGTCCAGAACTGTGTGTACCGGACTTGTGTAGCGAATTTCTAACTCAGCACACTATGAGGAAATAACTGTAGAATATCTTCTGTTGATTCAGCTCCTCATGGGTCGCAAACGATTTGTTTACCAAAGGCTCACCGGACCCGGGCGGGCCGATCATGGTGACGTTGTGTGATCCGGCCGCCGCGACCTCCAGCCCTCGCTTTGCGTGTTTCCGGCCCTTCACGTCTTCAAAATCCAGCTCGTCGGAATTGGGGGGCTTCCACAGGGAGGCAGGGTATGGTTATGAGGCGCCCCTTAGTCGGAACCTCTGGATTTTTCCCGTTTCCGTCTTGGGCAGTTCGGTGCAAAAAACTATCTGCACCGGGCACATATATTCGGGCAGCTTCTTGAGCGAGTGTGCACGGAGGTCTCGATACAGCTTCGTGTCCTCCGCATAGCCGGGATTGAGTACCACGTGGGCTACCGGTTTCGCGAGTCCTTCCAGCATGCGTGAGACAAGAGCGCACTCCATTACCGCCGGGTGCTCGCAAAGGACGTTCTCCACCTGTGTGGGCGAAACCCAATTGGCATCCACCTTGAACATGTCGTCCGCTCTGCCCTGATAGCAATAATAGCCTGCATCCTCGATATAAATGTCGCCTGTTCTGAGCCAACCGTCACCGAGCATCGTCTCCGAGGTCTTATCGGGTCTATTCCAATAGAAGGGGGCCGTGCTCTGTCCTCTTATCAAAAGATGGCCCGGTCGGCCGGGCGGGACGGGCAAGCCGTCGTCGCCGACAATTTTGGTCTCATACGAGGGAACCGGGCAGCCGGATGTCCCCGGCCGCACTTCGCTGGGCCGGTTCGAAATGAATATATGAAGGGCCTCCGTGGAGCCGATCCCATCGATTATTTCGATCCCGCTCAGTTCCTTCCACCGACGGCAGGTTGCGGCCGGGAGGGCTTCACCTGCGGATACGTACAAGCGAATGGATTCGAGGTCGGTTGTTTCATCCAGTGTCTTGAGCATCATGTTGTAAAGGGTCGGGACACCGAAAAAGAGGCTCGGCCTGTACTGGGAAATGATTCTTAAGACCTCGGTGGCCGTCGATTTTCCCGAATTCAGTACCACTGCCGCTCCCGCGCGGAAGGGAAAAGAGATGCTGTTGCCCAGTCCATAGGCGAAAAAGAGCTTGCTGGCCGAAAAACAGACGTCCTCCTCCGTGGTGTTCAGCACGTGCCTGCCGTACGTATCGGCGGTGAACGGCATATCGCCGTGCCGATGCGGGACCCCCTTGGGGTTTCCAGTGCTGCCCGAACTGTAGAGCATGAAGGCAATATCTTCCCGGCTCGAAGGGTATGGATCGAGCTCGGCGGAGGCCGCGGCCACTCCGGCCTGAAGGCTTATGTTATCTGTGCACAGCGTGTGTCTGATGTATTCAGTGCGCACCCCCGCAGCTTCGGTATCGCTCATTGTGATAAGAGCCGATGCCTGGGAATCGTTGAGTATGAACCGGTAGGTGGTTTCCGTTAGGAGATTGCTTGTCAAAACAGGCCATACGCCGTATTTCATGCTGCCCAGGAATGCGTACACATACTCGGGGCAATCTGGAAGGGCTATAAGGATTCTCTCACCAGGCCGCACCTGTTGGTCCCTCAGTACATTACCAAAGCGATTGACCTGCTCCTGAAGCTGTCGATAAGTTATTCTCTCCCGTTCGTAATATATGGCCGTTTTGTCACCCTTGGACCGGACGTGCCGATCTAGAAGTTCGCAGGTGACGTTGTAAGTCCTTTTCATAACTTCCTCCCTGTCCGGAGCGGGCCCAATCCGGGCCGGATGCCTTTGAAGCTGTTGCGGCGTTGAGGTTTCCGTGATGACAGTGAGCGAAATACGGTTTTTTCACCGCCAAGTGCAGTTATATACATATTCCCCTTGAGCGCCCTTAGCAATTATGATTTCATCGTAATGGGACGGCACCATCCTTTTTGGGGATTGTGAGGGTCCCCATGTACGGGCATCCTGGCGTAAAAACAATTTGCGGGAGCGGCTTACAGCCGTGACAGACCGTGAAACACCAATCCGGAAGACTATGGGAGGAGAAACGACAATGGCCGTAACAGCAGCCGAAATCATCGAGATAATGAGAGAGGTGGGAATAGAAAAGGATATCATCGACCAGTTAAAACCTGATGTTCCCCTATTTAAACAGGGCATTGATTCGGTCGATTTGCCCATGCTGGCGTTTGCGGCCGAGAAGAAGTTCGGCGTCAATTTGTCGCAGGTAGATCCCGAAGTGCTCAGAACCATCGACGCTATCGTCGCGTTTTTGAATCAATCGATAAAATAGAATTGCCGAGGGCCCTGGCGGCAATGTCGTTGATTTAAGGAAATTCTCGATATTGAGCGCCGTCACCCCTGCGAAAGCCGGGGTCCAGAAAGACTTGAAGAGACTGGATTCCGCCCCGGATCGGGTCCGGGGTGACGTCATTCCGGCAAAAGCCGGAATTCCGCCGGAATGACGAACAAGGCTCCTCATATGATACCTATGGGCTGAAGTAAAGAACATTTGCCCCAGGGGCGGCCCTGGAATACGGGGAGCAGCAGACGATGAACAAGCAGGAGGCGATCCGCAAACTCGAAGGGGAGAACTACGGGGTGAGGCCCGGGCAGGCTTTCAATGTCCGGCGCATGGAACCTGAAGACGCCTGGGGAGTGGCCCGCTGCTTTTTTACCGTCTACGGCGAGAACTATCCCCACGATCAATATTACATTCCGGAGAGGCTGATCGAAGAAAACAGGATCGGCAATGTGCACAGCGTTGTCGCACGGGCGGAAAACGGAGATATCATCGGCCACGCGGCCCTGTACAGAAGCTCCGCCCATTCGCCAAGGGTCTATGAGTACGGACAGGCCATCGTTCTTCCCGAATATCGTGCCACCTTCGCCGTGTGGTGGCTTCAGGACTACATCCTCAATGTTCTCGTTCCCGGTGAAGATATCGACCAGGTATTCGGGGAGAGCGTTAGCAACCACGTCATTACCCAAAAGCTGTCTTTGGCGGGCGGCTTTCGCGAAACGGGCATAGAAATCGGGTTGATGCCCGCGGAAGCTTATGAAAATCCCGGGTTTCCGAACGAGCGGATATCGACTGTTCTGGTGTTCAAGAGCGTGCGTGACGAGATGCTCTCCATTCACATCCCCGTAGAGTATGCGGGGATTTTTGACTTCATCTTGCCGGGGCTCGATGTTTCGAGGAAAGTCATCGTGTCTGAATCCGGCATTCCATCCGGCACGTCAACGGAGCTTCAGACCCGGTTTTTTGATTTTGCCGGGGTGGCCAGATTCAGCGCCTGCCGCACGGGGGAAGACTTTGCCGAGGTTTTGACCATGGCGGAAAGGGAGGCGGAAAACCGAGGAATCCAGGTTGTGCAGGTGTATCTGAATCTCGGCGAGGCGTGGTCGGGTCGGGCCATATCCGGACTGAGGCAAAAGGGCTACTTCTTTGGTGGTTTTCTTCCCCGCTGGTTCGATACTGACGGGATGCTCATGCAAAAGCTCGTCGCCCTTCCGAATTTCGATTCAATCAAGCTTTTCTCTCGAAGGGCAAAAGACCTTCTCGATTTGATCCGCCGGGATATTCCTGGTTGACGTAGGGTATGCACGGCTTTATCGTGCCCATCCTACAACCGATGGCCGCTCACAACTGGAATACGTCACCGGATTTATGAAACGGACCACGAAGATATCGGGGGCTGGGGCCGATTTTCGGTTTATCGACGCCTCTCTGGTCAGCATTGCCTTCACCTCGTCGCGAGTCGTCTCCTTCAGCTCCTTTCCTCTGCTGCGGGCCGCAGCAAATATACCGGAGAACCTGCTGGGTGTGATTCCCTCCAAGACCAAAGCCCCACGGAAAGACGTGCTCCGAAACTGCGGGCCGTCGCTTAAGGGAGGCGCCGCCGTGCCCAGCGCGCGAGCAGCGCTCAGCTCAAGATATATTAAAACCGCCCGGCCCGACAACACTTTGTTGGCGGAGTGGCCGGCAATTTGAGATCATCCATCATAGCGCCGTATGATGCTCGCCGAGTTGATTCCTCCAAACCCGAACGCGTTATTGAGCAGATACCGGATCGGGTGCTCAACCACTCGGTTGGCGCAAACGTCAACGTCTATCTCAGGGTCGAGACGGTCGATATTGATCGAAGGGTGAAGACGTCCCGCCGCCATTTGCAGGACCGCCGCAACGGCTTCGACCACGGCCGAAGACCAGCATGTGTGGCCAAGCATGGACTTGGGGGCATTGATCTTGAGCACTTCGGCGTGGTCGCCGAATACTCGACGAATGGCACGGACCTCAGCCGGATCGCCAAGGTGAGTGGACGTGGCATGGGCGGATATGAAATCGATCATGCGCGGATCGGTCCCGGTGTTGCGGAGCACCTGCTCCATCACGCGCGCTTCGTGTTCCTCGGATGGTTGCGGCAGGCGTGAAGCCGCCGAACTCACCTCGACCCCCACCAGTTCACCATAGATGCGGACCCCACGATCAAGGGCGTGATTGAGTTCCTCGATCACCATGGCCCCGCCGCCGTGCGATGGAACAAAGCCGCTGCGGTCGGTATCGAAGGGGCGGCTGGCTCTGGCCGGTTCGTCGCAGAAGCTGATGGTCGATATGGCCCCCATCATCCCCAGGCTGTGCAATTCGAGGGGGCTGATATCGTAGACGGCGCCCACCACAAGCGCAATGTCATTGTCAAATTGCCGAATCTCGCCCATGGCGCAGCGCAGAGCAACGTTGCCCGACGCACAGGCGCCCCCGGCGGTGTAAGCCGGTCCCAGGATACCCAGGGCATCCGACACGCATCCGGCCTGGTCTGAATCGATGAAGCTAAGGGCGAGTGTCGCATCGATGTAGTTGGGCTCTTCCGCAAATTGCGGCCAATTTCTGTACATGTGCATGCTGTTTACGTTGTGGCCGGCAACAATGGCCGCGATACGTTGCGTATCCACGGCCGACCCGGTGAGCCCTGCATCCAGGAAAGCATCCAAGGCCAGGAGAATGCTCAGTTTGGTCGACAAGGGTGAATAGCGCATCAGTTTAGGCAGGCGCCGGGCCATGCCGTCCGGTATCTTCTCCTGAATCGACCGCATTTTGCCGGCGATATCGTACTCCGACATATCTCCACCGACCTTGGAGTAGATCTTCGACGATTCCGGCATTTTCCAATGGGTGATTGCCGAACGCCCCTGCAGCAGGTTGCGCAGAAACACCTCGAGATCGTCCCCGAGCGGTGTATTGATCGACATGCCGGTTATGACGATCCTTTTCTTGTCAGCCACGGTGAACCTCCATTATGCCGAGGGCACAAATTGTGGCCCTGCGTGAGACCTGTCCTGCAAAAGTGAAAGTGACTCCGCTGTCTTCGACGAAAAGAGCGCGCAGCGTAACTTTATCGCCGGGCAGCACCGGGCAATATATGAATGAATCCTGAATAGACGCACATTTGGTATACTTGCGGCATCCAGCCTTCCACCTTCGGCCCGCCCCCGCTTCGAGCCCCATGAGGCATAAGCCGAGCTGCCCCACCATTTCCAGAAGGAGCACGCCGGGATAAATCGGCCAGCCGGGAAAATGACCTGCAAATACCGGATCTTCGGGACTGATCCGGCGCTTGCCCTCCAGGGCGCGTTGATCGAAGTCGATGGCCGATATCGTGTCTACCAGCAGAAATGGGTCACGGTGAGGGATCAAGCGTTTAATCTCCAACCTGTTCATGTTGACCGGCCGGGTAGTGGCACTGTGGTCTCAGAGCGGACGGCGTATTGAAGAGCGCAATAACAGCTCCTGTTCTTCCTTATCCGGCATCATCAAGCTCCTTGATACTTTGCAGCATTAATTAGCCAGCTCATGTCGATCACCATGAGAGACGCTGAATGGGTTTCTTTTTGGTGTGTTTCTCATCCCACATGGAGTTCTGTCTGCAAGAATATCATGAGATTGTCAAATTAAATCATGATTCCAAAAACCGGGCGAGTTGACCCGCTCGGGCCCAGTATTTCGTCCTGTCGCTGTTTTCTACTTTCCGGCATAATAGTCCTCGCCAACAGGGGTTAGACCGCAGATGAACGGGCATCTTGAGATAAGATCCGAGCATATTGATTTTGGGAGCAGTTTTTTCTTGCGGAATGAGAATTCAATTTAAAATATTGCGTTGGGAAAAAGTGGGCTGCATTAGGTGGAACCGGCATTTTGGTGTGATGGCTTGATTTCCTTAGGTTTAAATACCATATAACGTTTAACGTTAGGACGTTGTGCGACCCGGCCGCCGCGACCTCCAGCCCTCGCTTTGCGTGTTCATGGCCTTTCACGCCTTCAAAATCCAATTCGTCGGGTTCCCCGGCTTTCTATATCGAATCCATTCTCCGATCTTCAGCGGAGGGTTCTGCTGTCTGGAGAAAGCCTTAGTTCGTTATTTCACAAAAGCCCACGATTTTGCAAGTCTCCCGCTAAAGCAGGGTGATTGCTGCCCAGGTTGGCACGTTACGGAGACTCATTACTGGCTAATAAGCAATGATCGGTTCTTTCGGATGTCAAACATCCGGCCGACTGGAAAAGACTGTGTTCTTTCTGCGAACAGGGACAAGACGAATATCTTCGTAGGATTCGACGAGCGGAAGCAGGCTGGTCCGGGCATGGGGCCTGCCGGGGAAGCCCATGGTGCGGGGTTGATCTGCGATGCAGGGGCAGTCTGCTTGGTAATGCAAAAAAAGCAGAAAAGCCTTGACTTTTTTTTCACAAAGCGGGATAAATCAATGCTCAGGCGGAGCATGTGCTTTTCGCCGTGGGCTCTATGCTGAAGACCTTCCTGATGTGAGCGCTATTTGACCTGCAACGCTAGTGTGGAGAAAAACTATGGTTGAAATTCGATTTCATGGACGAGGAGGCCAGGGGGCTGTGACCTCTGCCGAACTTACGGCCCTGGCAGCAATCGAAGAAGGGAAGTATGCTCAGGCA
Source organism: uncultured delta proteobacterium (assembly GCA_963757915.1). Lineage (GTDB taxonomy): Bacteria > Desulfobacterota > Syntrophobacteria > Syntrophobacterales > Syntrophobacteraceae > SbD1. The sequence continues at coordinate 138,626 of CAVWTD010000025.1, forward strand.
TTTCCAAGCTTCGGCCCGGAACGACGCGGCGCCCCGGTTATGGCGTTCGTCCGGGTGAGTGAAACCCCGATCGTTACTCGGGAAAAAGTGTATGAACCGAACATCGTTATTGTCCTTGACCCCACGCTCCTTAAGATCGTCAATGTCGAAGCGGGACTGCAAAAAGGTGGGGTTGTAATTCTGAATACCTCGAAGAGTGTGGCACAGGTCCGCAAGGAGACCGGCATAAAGGCCAAACTCGCCACTGTGGACGCTTCCAAGATTGCCATGGATACCATGCGCGTTCCCATCACCAACACCACCATGTTAGGTGCTCTTGTCAAAGCAACAGGAATCATTCAGATAAGCGGTTTGCAACATCCGATCAAGCACCGCTTTGGACCCATCGCCGAGAAGAACATTAACGCATGTAACCGTGCATTCGAAGAAACCAAGGTAGTCGGAGGGATAACGGTGGCTAAAGAGACTGGAATCCAGAGTTGGAAAGAATTGAACTTCGGGATCGCCATTACGACTCCGGGAAACGCAGCGGAGCTGAAAACCGGAGACTGGCGGTCCATGCGGCCCGAAACCGACCGCGAAAAGTGCACCAAGTGCGGCCAGTGCTATATTTTCTGCCCCGATATGGTTTACAGCAAGGACGCCGAGGGCTACTACCCACAGAACTACTATTGGTGCAAGGGTTGCGGCATTTGCGCCAAGGAATGCCCCGTTGACGCCATCACGATGATTCAGGAGGTCGACTAACATGTCCAAACCTATTGGTATTGAAGTCTCTATCGCTGTCGCCGAAGCGGTAGGACTGTGTGATGTCGATGTTGTTGCGGCTTACCCGATCACTCCTCAGACGCACATTGTCGAGCACCTCTCCGAACTAGTAGCCGACGGCCACCTGGATGCCGATTTCGTTCCCGTCGAATCCGAACACAGCGCAATGAGCGCCTGCATCGGCTCTTCGGCAGCAGGAGCGCGTACCTTTACTTCAACCTGCTCCCAGGGCTACGCCCTGATGTCGGAGCTTTGCTATATCGCTTCGGCCCTTCGGCTGCCGATCGTAATGGCGGTTGCAAACCGTGCGTTGAGCGCACCGATCAACATCTGGAACGACCATGCCGACCTGATGTACGCAAGGGATACCGGCTGGATTCAGCTCATCGCGGAAAATGGACAGGAAGCCGTCGATATGTCTGTTCTGGCTTTCCGCATCGGTGAAGACAAAAGAGTATGCCTGCCCGTACAGGTGAACCTGGACGGCTTTACGATGAGCCACGTAATCGAGCCGATCGCCATACCCGATCAAAAAGAAGTGAAGAAATTTTTACCGCCTTTCAAGCCGAAATTGCGTCTCGACCCCGCCAATCCAGTAACTTTTGGCGCCGTGGGTATGCCGGACGTATACACTGAGGCCCGCATGGCCCAGGATGAGGCGCTCAAGGCGACAAAGCCCGTGATCCAGGAAATCTTCAACGATTTTGCCAAGCAGTTCGGACGTCAGTACAAGCTGGTCGAAACCTATAAGACTGAAGACGCCGATACCATTATCGTCGCGATAGGCAGCATCGCCCAGACGGCCATGACTGCAATCGATGCGATGCGGGCAAAAGGCAAGAAGGTCGGGATCGCACGCATCCGCGTTTTCAGGCCTTTCCCTGCTGCGGAGCTTTTCAAGGCGATCAAGGGCGCGAAGAACCTGGTGCTCCTCGACAGGGTCTCCGCCTTTGCAGGTGGAGAAATATCGGGGCCCGTCGCCCTCGAGATCAAGTCCGTCCTGTTCGACAAGAAGCATTACCCGAAGGTGGGGAACTTCCTGGTTGGCCTGGGCGGCCGCGACGTGACGGGACAGAACTTCGAGGAAATGGTCGAAAGAGTGGCCTCCGCCAAAAACGGTGACCTTCCAGCCTACGAATTCATCAATGTGAGGGAATAAATGGGAATCGCATCTGAGGCTCTAAAGAATTTCAAGGGGTTTAACCTCAAGAATATGCCCGAGGTAGAACCCGTGTCACCCGGTCATCGCGCGTGCCAGGGCTGCGGAGAGGTACTGGCTTTGCGGCAGGCAATGAAAGCAATCGGAACCAACACTGTCGTGTGCAGCGCTACCGGGTGTATGGAAATTATCACGTCTCCTTACCCGCAAACCGCGTGGCGGGTACCCTGGATTCACGTGGCGTTTGAAAATGCCGCCGCTGTGGTAAGCGGCGTGGAAGCAGCTTATAAAGCAATGAACCGCAAGAAGATAATCAATCAGCCCGGTGTCACCTTCATCGCTTACGGCGGTGACGGAGCAACCGCCGACATCGGTATGCAGGCACTGTCCGGCGCTCTCGAGCGCGGCCACAACATGATCTATTTCTGCTTCGATAACGAAGCTTACATGAACACGGGTATTCAGCGCTCTTCTTCGACTCCTTTCGGGGCTTCGACCACGACTTCACCCGCAGGAAAGCAAAGCTCGGGCCAGGCGACCTGGAAGAAGAACATGGCGGAAATCGCTGTAGCCCATGGCGCACCGTACGTAGCCACTGCGACCCCGGCTTACCCGATCGACCTTATGAACAAGGTCAAGAAGGCTTCGCTGGTTCCCGGCCCCGCCTACATCCACATCTACTCTCCATGTCCCACCGGCTGGCGGTGCGGGATCGACGAGAGTATCGAAGTGGCAAGACTGGCCGTGCAGTCAAAAGTCTTCCCGCTCTACGAGGTGATCGACGGCGAATACCACCTTTCGCGCAAGGTGGCGAAGCCGAAGGCGGTTTCCGAATACTTCAAGCCGCAGCGCCGCTTCCGTCATCTGACCGATGCGGAGGTACAGTATATTCAGGGCAGGGTGGATGATCAGTACGAAAAGCTGGTCAAAAAGTGCGTTGTGGAAGACAAGAAGAAAGAAAAAGAATAAATAAAGACTCTTTGCCGGCGGCTAACTCTTTGCCCGCAACGGGGGCTCAGCAATACAGACGTAGAGGCAGCATGGGCTGAAGATCGCTCATGCCGCCTCTTTGCTTTTAATGGATGTGCACCCGGTTAAGGTAGGAACAAGAACTTCTCTATTATTACTTCCTATACCAAATCAGGGTCTGATATGTACCGGGGTTCCGATGGCGGCGATCTTGAAAAGCTCTTCCATATCGCTGTCGTAGAGCGCTATGGAGCCTTGTGTCCGATCCTTATACGCCTCTCCTGAATGCACGCACAGCAGTCCGCCCAATTTCGCGGACCATGGGGGCATAGCGTTATGCTCGGCGGCCATCAGTATCTCTTTGAACTCGGGGGGCGAAATAATGCCTGCGAATAGGGCCTGTTCGGCATGCTTTCTGTCCGGGTAGTTGAGAACGATCTCCTTGTTGAACCGGCCTACAGGGTCTTTACGGCAGACGAAAAAGTCTCCTTCAGGGGTACGGCCGTCCCCCTCTCTTTCCTTGTCTCCAACCGGATTAAATCCAAGGCCTATTGGATAGTCACGGACCATCACATTGGACTGGATCACGTAGAGACGCCGTTTTTCCTTATAGACATAGATTTCGGGATTTACAATGTCAGTTAATGCTGTGAGATAGTCGATCCTTACAGGATCTTTTTCCCCGGGTGGTTGCTGGTGGGCCGTTCTGCTTTCCGGCTGTTTTTTCTTTTCGGTTGATTTGGACGAATCGAAGCGGCTGCCTGGTTCTTGCATGGAGCATGCCGCAATCACAAAGAAAGCCAGGCATAGGAAGATCCACCCGAACCCTTCCCGCAGAATAGGCCTCTGCATAGCTCCGCCTCCTCAGTGGTATTTCTGCCTAGAACCCCGTGAAGGCGATATTACACACCGCCGCCTGCCGGGGCAAGCCTAAAATCAGCCTCCAATCAGCTTTTGTCGTAAAATTTTGAAACTCGATTATTTTTTAGCTTATGAAGATCAGGATCTCGTCTTAAAACGATTTCCCCATTATTTTAATTTGTCTCTGCCCACAAACTTGAATCCGGCATCTTTGGCTTGAAAATATCAAAGAAAGCATCTAGTATAAAAGATTGTGTCAACAGTTCACATCGAGAGGAGCTGGAGTTGAAAACCGTAGTTGAATCCTCGGGCGACAGAGTCAGGCGCAAGAGTCTTGTTCGCGAATATAGCGAGGCCATAATAATAGCCGTAATTCTCGCCCTTTTCATTCGCGCTTTTGTTGTTCAGGCATTTAAAATTCCGTCCGGTTCCATGGAGCCCACCTTACTCGTCGGGGACCATATCCTTGTCAACAAGTTCATTTACGGCATTAGGCTCCCTATTGTCAACAAAGAGATTATCCCGATCAAATCTCCCAGTCAATTTGATGTTGTCGTGTTCCGATATCCAAACGACCGCTCGAAGGATTACATTAAAAGAGTAATAGGGCTGCCTCTTCATAAGGTTCAAATAATCAACAAGAAAATCTATATCAACGATGAGCCCATGAACGATCCCTACGGCTATTACGACGATCCGCACATAATGATGGGTGCAAGGGATAATTTCGGGCCGGTCATCGTTCCTCCGCACAGCTATTTCGTAATGGGCGACAACCGGGACCACAGCCATGACAGCCGTTTCTGGGGCTTCGTCGATGATGGAGATCTCGTCGGCGAAGCTTTTATCATTTACTGGTCCTGGAGACAGGAGGGTGCATTCAGCATCGAGCCCTCCGAAAGCTATATCCGCTGGAACAGGTTCGGTAAATTGCTCCTCCAGTAAATAATGATTCGGGATTTCAAATATAGCATTGGGGTTGTGGCTTGCTCCAATCCTGTCTTATTCAGGGTAAAGCAAACTCGGTTCGCGCTTTTCCCGGTATTTCCGCAATTGCGGTTCCCAATCCGATTCGATCTTGTCGAGATCCTGCCCCTGCTCGACCCGGCGCCGTACGGCGCCGCTTCCGATTAGAATATCTATGGGCAGTTTTTCCCGCTCGTACTCATAAGGAGGATCGAGCCATCTAAAGTGTTCCGGGTGCGTCAGGGCAAGGGCCTGCAGAAGGGCAAGCCCCATCCTGTAAGGCTTGAACCTGTCTTTGTCCGTTATGTGTATCTGAAACCCGGAGCATGGTTCACCCCTGTACTTGTCGAAAGCAGGTTCGTATGTAACGGGCCGAAAAGTTACGCCGGTCAAGCCGGGCTTTTTCAATTCTTCCAGAAACCTTTTCCGGTTCAAAAAAGGCGCTCCGAAAAGCTGGAACGGCATTGTCGTGCCCCGGCCCTCACTGATATTGGTCCCCTCCAGGAGCACCATGCCGGGGTAGAGCAAAGCAGTCTCCCAGGTTGGCATATTGGGTGAGGGGTAAACCCAGTGAAGGCCCAGGTCGTCGAACCACCGGCCTCGCTTCCAGCCCCTCATAGAAACAACATCCAGATCGCAGTCGAGATTTGCTACAGCGCAGACGAAACGTGCGAATTCCCCCGCCGTTAATCCATGTCTCATAGGAACCGGGTATCTTCCCACAAAGGAGCGGAATGCCGGTTCGAGCACATTGCCTTCAATTTCCGTACACCATTTATCGGATTGGGCCTGTCCAGGACGACCACCTTGACGGCCGCCCGCGCCGCAGCTTCGAGGCAGAGGCCAATTGTGGTAGTATAGGTATAGATCCGCGTTCCCACATCCTGTAGATCGATCAGGAGTACGTCGATTTTTTCGAGAGCTTCCAGCGATGGTTCACGGGTTTTGGAATAAAGGCTCACCACAGGGATGCCGGTGTCGGGATCGCGCGAGTCGGACGATTCAATCATATTTGCTTGTTTGTCCGAATAAAATCCGTGTTGGGGCGAAAAAATGCAGCTCAGGTTTCCTCCCGCGCCCAGGATCAATCCTTTGACGCTTTCCAAAGACCTGCTGACCGAAGCCTGATTGGCCAGAAGCCCAAGCCGCCCCGAGCGAAACCATGAGGGAGGCGAGTGCAGCAAAACTTCACACCCCAGGCGGAATTGATCGTCTTTGCTGGTTTGACTATGGCCGATCACCTGATTTCAATTCCCTTTGCACATATTTTCCGATCAATTACAAATCTGTTATCAAATATATTTAATTTCGCGATGGTTCAAGGAATGTCTTGACCCGCAAGCCTATATTCTCGAAAATCTTTTTTGAGGGCCGATGTTTCAGGATGGGCCGTCGGCCGCATCAGAAAGGATTTTTCCATACATGCCTTTGCCGTTTTCGCAAATAAGGTCCATTGTGGGCGATGAGAACCTGTTGAGGTCGCCTGAAGAACTCCACTGCTACAGCTTCGATGCAAGCAAGATGCGCTTTGTTGCCGAAGGGGTGGCATTCCCTGCTGACGTAGCCGAGATAGCGGCGCTTGTCAGACTGGCCAATGAACATCGTTTTCCGGTATACCCCAGGGGATCGGGATCCGGAATGGTTGGCGCCTGCCTCCCGCAGGGCGGGCTGGTCATCGTTACCAACCGGCTCAACAGAATCATTGAAATCGACGCCGACAATATGACGGCAGTACTTGAACCGGGTGTAATTACCGGAGATTTTCAGAAAGCCGCCGCAAAGTACGGACTTTTTTATCCGCCTGACCCGGCAAGCCTTGCTTTTTCTACGATGGGAGGAAACGTCGCGATGTGCGCCGGAGGTCCAAAGGCGGTGAAATATGGCGTGACACGGGACTATCTGCTGGGGCTGGAAATGGTCCTTCCCACCGGTGAGGTCATTCGAACCGGGACCCGCACCATGAAAGGAGTCGTGGGTTATGACATGACTCGTCTTATGGCAGGCTCCGAAGGTACGCTGGGGATTTTCACAAAGATCGTCGTTCGGCTGATTCCTGCGCCGGAATCGGTTCGGACTCTGACGGCCGTATTTTCCAACCTTGATTGGGCCGTAAACGCAATATGCGAGATATTGAGGGAGCGCATCATTCCGTCCACAATTGAACTGATGGACCGGCCGACGATCTGCGCAGTCGAGAATCACCTGCGGATAGGGCTTCCGGTTGAAGCGGAAGCGCTTGTGCTGATCGAAGTGGACGGACCCGGCATCGTGCTTGACGCTCAGGTTGCCGAAATCGAGCGAATTTGCCAAAAAGCGGGCGCGACCAGGACCGAGGCGGCGCGATCCGATGAGGAAAGAGACCGGCTCTGGCAGGCGCGCAGGTCGATTTCCCCGGCTTTGGGGCGGATCAGGCCCGGCAAGATAAACGAGGACGTTACAGTCCCGCGCACCAAAATACCTGAGCTCATCAGGTCCATACGTTCTCTGGCCGAAAAATACGACCTGACCATAGTCTGCTTTGGTCACGCGGGAGACGGCAACATCCACACCAATATCATGCTCGACAGAAAGGATGAAAGCGAGCGGCGGCGGGCGGGAAAAGCGGTCGAGGAACTGTTCCGAATAGTCCTTGGGCTGGAAGGGACCATTTCCGGAGAGCATGGCATAGGGATCGCCAAATCCCCGTTCATCGAACTGGAGGTAGGAGGCGGCGGGCTCGACGCCATGCGAAGAATCAAACAGGCCCTCGATCCGCTTAATATAATGAACCCCGGAAAGATGTTCGTTCCGGACCGGACCTTTTTGGATGGGTCTTTTGTTTAGCAGGAAGCGGAGAGCAGGGAGCGAGAAGCGGGGAGCAGGAAGGGTGAACTGACGGAGGACGGAAGACGGAGGACGGAACACGGTGCCAAGGCAAAAGTAAAAAGGCAAATCAGAAACGGTGTTCAGTGGACGGCGGCCAGTTGACTATAAATCTTAGCACGTTGCGGCTTCAGCGTTAATCGCCTTAACGTTCTGCCAATCAGTAGAGCTATGGCTTGCCTGCCACAGGTCGTAAGATACCTGCATGTTGAGCCAAAGCTCCGGGCTCGTATTGAAGGCGCGAGACAGCCGCAACGCCATCTCCGGGGTGATAGCTCCCCTTCCGTTAACGATCTTTGAAATGGTTTTCCTGGATACGCCAATGTACCCGGCAAGCTGCGAGTTGGAAATCTTCAGGCTGTCCAGGTAGAGCCTTTTTAAAATCATGCCGGGATGACCAGGTGCTGTATTTCTTGTTCTCACGAGCAACCCTCCTCAGTGATAGTCTTCAAGATTTACGTCGTAAGCATGGGCATCGGAGAACTTGAAGGTAATGGGCCAGTTTCCCGATATCTTCACGGCCCACTCGCCTTTCCGGTCCCCTTTCATTTGGTGCAAGCCCGATCCCGGAAAACTCATATCTTCGACCCTTACGGCGGCGTCGAGCAAGTCCAGTATGTCGCCTATCTTCTGAGCATGCCTGGGCTGGATTCCTTTTTTGCCGCCATCGTAGAAAAAATCTTCCAGTCCCTTGTGGGCAATGTTTTTATCATCTACGGGCTTCCTCTGCTTACCTGGTGCCACGCTTTTTATGTCGTAACCTCGAAGGTTACGTATGTCAAATCAAAGATCGTGGGTCTCTGTGGTCAGTGGAGAAAGGGGCAGGCGTTGAAAATGGAAATTGGCAATGCTCTCCTTCGGGTATCAGCGGCACGAATTGACTCGATCCCTTTAGTTTCCGTGCTTCCCGGTCATCCCGCCGGCAAAAGAGAAGGCATCGGGTATCAACTCGATTTCGATTAGGCCGGTTTGTCCCAGCAGTTCCCCATCAGCTTCGAATGCGAACGGCGTCGAGGAGCCTAGCACCGCTCCACTTCCATACAACCTGCCTATCACGGAATCGTCCTGACGCAGCCCCAGGTACGCTCGCATAATGGGGGGAACCATACCCAGCGGAGACATTGGCGCGGCATGTACGAATTCAAATCGATCAAGTGAAGGAGATGCATCGACAGCGAGCCTCATTCCTTTTCCGAAGCAGCACCCGAGGCTTGCCGCAAAAATGACCATATCGGCCCGGAAAGGGGAACCGCCCACGGTGCCCTCTAAGGTAAACGGCCGAAGCTGCCTCATCTCGGCAAGAGCGCTGATGCCATAAGAAAACAAGCCAAATCGCTGGAGGTTCGAGCTTTTAAACCGGCGGACCACTTCTGCGTCAAACCCAAGTCCCAGGACATTCGCGAAAACCCTTTGCTTCATGCCGTTCTTAACCTGGTAACGGCATTTTCCAAGACTGACTTTGACCGCTGATTTGCCAAAGGCCGTTTTCAATTTGGCGGCCATCCCCATCCCGTTTTCAAAGTTTCGAATGTAGTCGCACCCGCAGCCGAAGGGCACCATACCCACCGAGGGCATATCTCCATGTTCTTCCCACCATAGTCCGTTCAGGATCTCGGACAGAGTACCGTCTCCGCCCACAGCGATCACCCTGTCGTATCCGGAGCGGCGGACTGATGCAGCAATCGATTCGCAATGCCCGGGATATTCGCTCCAGAATGTATCAACCATTTTTGCTTCCCACCCGATCGATTGGAGGAGAATGGGCCATTGTATGCTGGCCGTCCGGCTTCCTGCGAATGGGTTCACGATTGCAGCAACTCTCATCCCGCTTTCTCCTTTTACCTGGATAGCGCTTACCCGCTAAATGGGAATCATTGTATTTCAGATGAGGGGGCAATTGAGAAGCATTACTCAGCCTTGAGGTTGAGGACGACCTATTCCATGAAGCATGGATGGCGCCCTCGATTGGGCTTAACCTGAATAATGCGTCAACTTGACCCCAACTGGAGGCGAACGGCATTTTGCCGATCGGATTCCATCCGAAAAAGCTTTTGGAATGCCGAACGGTCATAAATCATACGATATTCCAATCAAAACCCGAAAGAAAAAATGCCGATCAGACCCATTTGGGCAATTTTAGGACATACCGCCATTCCCGCAGTCAATAGCTCGCTTCCCGCCCCTCGAGGATACTCAATCCCGGTAAAAGCATAAACCGGGATTATGCTAATCCCAATAGTGCATCCACAAAACTTCCATCCCCCCAAAATCTTTCACTCTTTGCCGGTTTACTTTTCGAGGTACAGGCTTAACAAATAATTAGATAATTTTGATTTTTGCAAAGGAGAGGTGCAATGAACTTTTCTCACATACCGAACGAACCTGTGATAGCTTTGATTGCGGGAATTTTGATCCTGTTGATGCCGAGGCTTTTGAACTACGTGATCGCTCTCTACCTCATCATAATAGGAATACTGGGAGTGACGCACGGCTTCCGGTAGGCCCTCGACGATGGTGAAGCGGGGAGCAGGAAGGGTGAAGCTAGAAGCGGGAAGCGGGGAGCAAAAAAACATGCGCTGAAGTACCTGGCGTGTCAGAGAATCATTTCAGGATGCCTTTTTTGATGTTAAAAACAATAATCGAAAACCTTAAAAATGGGTTGCTAAGAATTTATTTAATAGGTGCAGGGACTTGATTTGGCTTGGGCGGCCGTTGAGCAATTTCGATTTTCAAGGGCTGACACGCTAAGGGCTGACCCCACCATCCATTATGTTGCATCCAGAGCACCCGAGACGGAAATGATTCAGAATCAGGCACAGAAAGCCAATCTTCATGATGTCAATGGGTCCGTTGTTTGGCGAGCTTTCAAAGATTATCTTTTGTTCATGCCCACGGCGTTCAAGGCGCAGCATTTATGACACATCCCGGTCTTAAGGAGGATTAGATAATGCTTTTATTCAATAAAAACAGGGGAATGCCTCGCGTGTTTCTTTTGGGGTCAGCCACTGGTCTGATGGTTTTTCTGGTATCGGTTTGGTTTTGCGGCAACGTGTCGGCATTTTTTGGGGGACCTATTATTGTGCCAAGCGACGCGTACAAAAACGTCCAGAACACCTACAGATCCCCGGAAGACGCGGTAACGGCCCTGGTTGGGGCCCTAAATGCGAATGACGAGAACAAGCTGTTGGCCGTTCTGGGATCTAAAGGGAAAAAACTCGTCTTCTCTGGCGAAGAAGGTGATCAAAAAGCCGCTTGCGAGCGTTTTGTCCAAGCTTATCAGGAAAAGAACCGGATCATAAAGGTGAGCAGTAAGGAGGCGGTTCTCGAAATAGGGAATGAAGACCGGCCTTTTCCAATTCGAATTGAAAAAGTTGACAATCGCTGGCACTTTTCTGCAAAGCGAGGCAGAGTTGAGCTTTTGAAACCGCCGGATCAGCAAAAATGAACCTGGCGGCATTCAAAGGTATCGAAGACGAGCCCCTGTTGTTGCTTTCTGCTTCGATACCTCAGCATGAACGGGCGGATACCTCTCATTTTTAAAGAACTGAGGATTTACGTTGGTGCTGATCAATGGGAGATCATTGGCAGATGACTATAATCGTCCCTATGCCGAGAAGTCCTTTCCCGTTAATGAAGGCATTCCCTTTCATGCGGTCGAAAACTACCAACTCGGTGCGGCGATGGGCTAGAAGATCGAATCACGCTCTGAACTCCATTCCGGCAATAGAGAACTTGCCACACGTTCTACTTCTTTTCTCCGCGCATCGTTATAAGGATAATAGGCTGGTCCTGCACTTCACCCACGATTTTCAATCGCAGCAGAGTGATGTCGGAGTATTTTCCGGTTTTAATGGTTTCAAGAGTACCTGATGTTGAATTGAGCAGCTGCTCCAACGCGGAGATGAACGTTTCGTAAGTAAGGTCAGTGATGCCTAACTCAGACAGTTTGCTTACAAACTCAAGGTCAATCTTATTGGGCGTGGCCCCAAAGATTCGGGCAATACTATGATTCATATAGAGAATGTTGAGATCTTTATCCAAAACGACAAGCCCGCCTGGAAAGCTATCGAGTAAACTCTTGGCAAAATCCATCGCGGGGATGCCAGGCACCTTCCGGAAATCGAGGATGATTTCTTTTTCCTCCGTGATCGTGGCGACTATTTGCTTTGTCAACTCCAACTCCCTGGTACGGTACTTGAGCGCCCTCTCCGTATTCAGTCTTTCGAAGGCTTTCTCGACGGATACGATCAACTGGTCCAGGTCGATCGGTTTTCTGAGGAAGTTGATGGCCCCGTTTCGCATGGCATCGATAGCGGTCTTCTCATCACCATAGCCGGAAAAGACAATCGCCTGGAAATCGGAACTGAGAGCATTCATTTCTTTCAGTGTTTGAAGTCCATCCTTTCTGGGCATGCTGATATCAAGCAGGACGATGTCGATCTTGTTCTCTGCAAAGATATTGACTGCTTCATCACCATCAGCGGCACGAAACACCTTCCAATTTTCCTTTTCGAGCACTCTGGCCAACCGATCCCTTGTGACCTGCTCGTCTTCGGCCAGCAGCAAAGCGGGCACCCAGAACAGTTTTCGATGCTCGTTGACTTTTTCCTGCGCTCTTCCCAGAGCCAGGCACAGCAAATCCAGGTCGAGGGGTTTTTTCAGATAGTCGATCACTCCTTGCCGTAGCGCCGAAATCACCGTTTCCGTCTCACCATAAGCGGTAATGAGAATGATCTGAACACGGGAAGATAACCGCCGCATGTGGTGGATCATCTCCAGTCCGTCGATACTGGGCATCATGATGTCGGTTACGACGATATCCGGAAGTTTAGTTCCAAACATCTCAAGACCGACCCGGCCGTTCTCGGCCTCGATCACGTCATATCCTTCTTTCCGGATGACTCTGGCCAGTTGCATCCTGGTGCTATCTTCGTCTTCAACGACAAGGACCGTGCATTTCCCCATTGTTCTACTCCTTCTCTGCAACGGCAGGCAGCACCACCCTGAATGTAGCGCCTTCGCCTAAAGTGCTGTCCACTTCGATCTTGCCGCCGTGTTCTTCGATGATCTTGCACCCTACGTGCAAACCTAGTCCTGTTCCTTTACCGGGCTCTTTCGTAGTGAAGAAGGGATGAAAAATCTTCTCCCGTATATTCTCAGGGATTCCAGGGCCACTGTCCGATACCTCCATTACCACAAAGGGACCGGCGGTTGCCGGGGATCGAGAATTACTCCCGCTCTCTGCTTTACTGCCAACTATGCCGTTTGCTCGATACGTTCTTGCTTTGATGCATTTGTATTCTTTTCCCGAGGTTTCCAAGGCGTCTCTGGCGTTCGTGATAAGATTGACGATCACCTGTTCAATACGGATGGGATCAACGAAGATTTGCGGTAAATGGCTCTCGAACTCGCTCAGGAGCTCTATGTTGTGATTTCGCAACTGCTGACCCAGAAAGCGAAATGCCCCTTCCATTATAGTGTTGACCTCCGCCGCCTCTCTTGTTTTTCCCTCTGTGCGGCGGGTATAAACCCGCATGTGGTCGATGATCTGCGCCATCTTATCCACCTGCCCGACCACATCGCCCAAATCCTGCGGAAGATCTTCCATGTTAACCTGATTCCGTTTCACATCCTTTAGGAGAGACTGGCAAATGATCTTTATAACGTTCAGCGGCTGGTTCATTTCGTGGGCCACACCGGCTGTCAACTGACCCAGGGCAGACATCTTTTCAGCTTGTACCAACTGCACCGTGCCGCTCCTTATCTCTTCATTTGCGTTCTCAAGCTTCAGCGCCTTCTCTTCCAATTGACGAATAAGCTCTTTTTGCTCAGTGATATCCCTGGCAATAGTAGAGAAGACCTCCACTTTACCGTCGGGCCCCTTGTGGGCGACGATAACCCTCGAAGCAGGGATCTCACGGCCATCCAGGCTCAGAATAGGGTATTCTCCTCTCCACACGCCATCGCGAATAGCACAAGGCACGATCTCCTTTACTACCATCCGATTCGTCCCTTTCGAGTAGAGATCACTGATCTTTATGCTGGTAATATCCTCATCTTCCCCAATTCCTATCATTTTACGGCCTGCTCGGTTCATATAGAGAACCTTGTTGTCGACGGCATGGCCAAAGGCTACGAAGTCAGGAGTTTCTTCCAAAAGGGCCACCAGTCGCTTTTGGGTCTCCTCAGCGTGCTCACGCTCGGTGGTGCTCTCCGCGAGACGCGCGAGCGCAAGTTGGAGTCTCCGCTGGCGCCGGGACGCACTCACGCGCCATACATTGCCTAACCGTCCGATCGCCATCAACCGGGCCATCGTCAGTCCGAACCAGATCCAGACAAGAGTTTTCTGTAACGGACTCGAATACGGGACCAAAGTAAAATCTGCCTGCGTGTAGATGATAGCACCACTCGCAAGCACCACCGTGGCCCACATGATGCCGGCCTCGCGCCATGAGAACCTCAAACTGCCGGAGACACAAGCAATTAAGAGTGACCCAAGAAAGATAATCCCAACAGACGGAGCACAGGCAAGAAACACTAACATGATTGCCGATGCGACGCAGGCCTGGGGCAGCGCCACATACTTATCGGAATAGCGCTCGCTGAAGCCGGAACGGGTCAAAACGTAGAAAACTCCGCCACTCGTGCATCCGGCTGCAAAGAATGCAACGGGAACCCACGCAGCTACGATCCCGGAGCCGGCAAACAGGGCAAGGATCACTGCGTCTACAAGATAGGAGAACACAGACGAAAGCGGAAACCACGCCCGGAAATGCCGGCTAACACGAAGCTGTTCTACCTCGGCTTTTTCAGTTGGCACTGGATTCATGTACTTTACACCTTTGCACGTCCGAGTGTTCTATGCTACATCGCATTCGATCGGGCGCCGGTCTATGCCGATGAGTACCCCGCCGGCCGTTTCCTGTGAATTGACATGCCACCCGCGCCCCATCGTAGACAGCGTTTGGCGGAGTTCACTTACCCCGCCCCTTTTCAACTGTATCGGCACGAGATTGAGATTTCTTTAATCCATTTCCTGCAACGAGGACAATGAAACTTGCCGCCTAAAGAAATTTGCGGCCCGGCGATCGAATGGTCTCGAAATCATCCACGACCACGACCATCCGTGCAGGCTGAACGACCTCATGCAGCATCTTGCCCGGGCTCTTTTTGATGCTCAATCACTGCGCCGGTAAACCCTGTTGAGGAAAAAGGCTGCTTAGTGGATAAGAAGACCGAACCGCTTTGCTAAAATCTATGGGGAAAGGGGGCTTCTGCCTGATGTCCCGTTCAAAGTTGGACACAGAGTGGCTGAGGCATTTGGGTGATGACACCGGCAATGTTGCAGCATGGCCGCACAGTCATAGACTTTATACAGCCACTAGAGCTTCACGAACCCTCTCGTACTCGTCTTTAAGCACGGGCAGCAGAAGGATGGCGCTATCAGTAGTGCCTGCACGCCCCATTGCCTCCAATTCCTTACACATCTCTGCGAGCATCATGGCGCCGAGGTTTCCGCTGATGGATTTCATGCTATGGGCCGCTTTCTGCATAGCTGCTGCATCACCAAGGGTTATGGAGCGGCAGATTGTTTCCATTAGCTTCGGTGAGCTCTCCATATAGAGCTGGATGACCTTCTGGAGTAGACTGGGCCGGCCTTCTCCAACCATCGACCTCAAACTTTCCAGGGTTTCGTAATTCAGATGGTCCAGATGCGAAAATCGGTCTAAGGGTCCTTCACCATGCAGGGTTGATCCTCCATTACCTGCATCCGGCAACCGGCAGGCTTTGGATTGGTCCTGTTCTGTTTGATCTTCCCAAGCGGTGTGCACCGGTATATCGGTCGTTGATTTAGCCGGCAGCCACCGTTTCAATATTGCGAACAACCGGTCCCGATTGAAGGGTTTACTGAGGTAATCATCCATCCCGATGGCAAGACATTGTTCACGGTCTCCCTGCATTGCAACGGCTGTCATTGCAATGATGGGGGTGCGGCGAATTGCTTGTGTCCGGCCGGATTGATTCTTTGCTTTTTGCGTCTCTCTTTCCCTGAAGATCCGTGTGGCCGCGTAGCCATCCAGTTCGGGCATCTGGCAGTCCATGAGCACAAGGTCATACGGAGTGATTGAGAGAGCATCGAGAGCTTCCTGCCCATTGGACACCACTTCGACGCGGCAGCCAAAGCTCTCCGCCATACATCGGGCGACTTCCTGGTTTACAGGCTGGTCCTCGGCAATAAGTACCCGTACTCCAAGGAAGGTGTTGGCTTTGTCGTCGTCACTGGAGTCGGACATCAGTTGCGGGTTTTTCCCGGATTGAGCTCCTAAGGCAGAGGCGATGCAATCATAAAGCCGGGACTGCCGTACGGGTTTGGTCAAATAAGCCGAAATGCCGTGGCGGTGCATCACTTCTGAGTCGTAATCCTGACTGGCGGAGGTGAGCACAATAAGTTGTACGGAAGCAATGGCCGGATCCGCTTTGATGGCCCGGGCCAATTCGAGGCCGGTCATCCCGGGCATCATCATATCCAGTATTGCCAACTTATAGGGATCACCCATTGCTGCGGCATTGTTGAGGAGTTCAAGAGCATTTTGACCGTTTTCAGCACACCCGTTGCGCATTCCACTGGAAAGGACTTGATGGTGCAAAATGTTACGGTTAGTCGCATTATCATCGACGATGAGAATGCGTATACCCTTGAGATCAGCATGGGTTGCAACTTTAGGCAGCAAGGGAAGGGGACGGACTTTGACCCGCACCGAGAACCGGAAAGTACTGCCTTTCCCTGGCGTGCTCTCAACCGTGATTTCTCCACCCATCATCTCGCACAACTGCTTGCTTATGGCAAGACCCAGACCTGTGCCGCCGTGCCTTCGCGTGGTGGTGCCGTCTGCCTGCGAAAAGGCATCAAAGATATGCTCCCGGAATTCCGGGGCGATCCCGTTCCCGGTGTCATGGACTTCACAGCACAGGCGTCCATGATCTTCTTCTCTTTCTAAAGCGCTCACGCGGACGAAAACTTCTCCGCGTTCGGTGAACTTGACGGCATTGCCAACCAAGTTTATCAATATCTGACGCAATCGCCCGGGATCACCCTGCAAGGCGATAGGAACATCCTCATCCAATTGGCACGCCAGTTCGATTCCCTTCTGATGAGCGCTTTCCGCGAAGAGTTGGATGACCTCTTCAACGGACTCTCGCAGGTCAAAGTCGATGCTTTCGAGCTTCAGTTTGCCTGCTTCAATTTTTGAGTAGTCCAGGATGTCATTCAACACTACCAGTAGCGACTCACCGGAGCGGAGCACAGTTTCAGCGACATTGCGCTGCCTCTCATTTAGATCTAATCCTAACAGCACTTCTGCCATGCCGAGCACGCCGTTCATGGGGGTGCGGATCTCATGGCTCATGTTCGCAAGAAACTGAGATTTGGCGCGGCTGGCCGATTCAGCCTGCTCCTTGGCGACTGACAGTTCGGTGGTGCTCTCCGCTAAGCGCGCGAGCGCAAGTTCGAGCTTTTTCTGGTGCAGATACGATCTCGTTCGCCACATATTGCCTAACCGTACGAGCACCATCAACCGGGCCGTTATCAGCCCGAACCAGATCCAGATAAGAGTTTTCTCGGCTGGACTCGAATACGGGACCAAAGTAAAATCTTCTAGTGTGTACAAAAAGGCACCACTCGCAAGCACGACTATGGCCCACATGATGCCGGTCTGGCGCCATGAGAACCTCAAACTGCCGAAGACGCTGGTAAGGATGAGGTCCCCAAGAAAGATAATCCCAACAGACGGAGCGCAGGCAAGAAACACGAGCACGGTTACCGATGCGACGCAGAATTGTGGCCACGCCATGAACTTATCGGAATAGCGCTCGCTGTAGCCGGAGACGATCAAGGCGTAGAAAGCCGCGGCACCCGTACATCCAGCCGCAAAGTATGCAACGGGAACCCATGCAGCTACGGTGCCGGCGGCGGCAAACAGGGCGAGGATCACTACGTCGGCAAGATAGGAGGGCACATACGAAAGCGAAAACTGCGCACGAAAATGCCGGCGTGCACGACGCTGCGCCGCCCCGGCTTCTTCAGTTGGCCCGGGATTCATGTCCTGTACACCTTTGCACGTCCGAGTATTCTATGCTGCATCGCATTCGATCGGGCGCTGTTCTATGCCGATGAGTAAGCCGCCGGTCCTTTCCGGTGAATCGACATGCCATCCGTGCCCCATCGTAGACAACGTTTGGCGGAGTTGACTTACCCCGCCCCTTTTCAACTGTATCGGCACAAGATTAAGATTTCTTCAATCCATTTCCTGCAACGAGGACAATGAAACTTGCCGCCTAAAGAAATTTGCGGCCCGGCGATCGAATGGTCTCGAAATCATCCACACCCAAGGCCATCCGAAAACGTCTTGGAACACCCGGAAGGCGCATTCAATTATCCTTTATCCCAATCATGACAGCAAATGATACGCCAGCGGGCCTGTCTGCGCGCTTACAGGACGTACCACCATTTCCGGCAGTTTATATTTCCTCAGCTCAATGCAGGTTCGAGTTCCGAAAACCACTTTTTCCCCTTTCTGGTCATTAATGTGAAGAGGTGAAACGGGTAAGGGTTGGAAACCAGATTGAAAAGCCTTAAGCGGGTTCTACCGGCTACTTCCGACGGCCGTTAGGCTCACCTGTATCCATGTTTGGGGTCACCTACACCAGGGGCACAGCTAGAGGAGTTCCCATTTTTGGGCAAGAATAGAGCCAATGCCGGTCATTCCGGTTAAGATCATAAGGGCCAGACCGATAAAACTGATCAGGCCGCCAATGTAGAAAATCTTCGTTAATGTGTCGAGTTGTCCCAATCGGGACATAATAGATACCTTTCATTTCGGAAAAACCTGAAACTCATGCCCACACTCCGAGCACCTTTTCTCAAAGATCTTGACCGTCGGAGTCCCAAGTAATTTGGCCAGCCATGCAACGATGTTGGTAAAGGATAGCCTGGATTCCACATTCTCGCCTCCACACTGCGGACACTTTGCCTTTATTCGTGGATCTCGAATAGCCGTAGCTCCGCTCCTTTTGCTGGATGATGTCGTTTCCGCTGCCGATATGGGTTTCGATCCGTCGGCTGAAAGTGCATTCTGGATCGTGGCGACTATTTCCTTTGTCAACTCCAACTCCCTGGTACGGTAGTTGAGCGCCCTCTCCGTATTCAGTCTTTCGATGGCTTTCACGACGGATACGACCAACTGGTCCAGGTCGATCGGTTTTATGAGGAAGTTGCTGGCCCCGTTTCGCATGGCATTCATGGCAGTCTTCTCATCACCATAGCCGGAAAAGACAATCGCCTGGAAATCGGAACTGAGAGCATTCATTTCTTTCAGTGCTTGAAGTCCATCCTTTCTGGGCATGCTGATATCAAGCAGGACGATGTCGATCTTGTTCTCTGCAAAGATATTGACTGCTTCATCACCATCAGCGGCACTAAACACCTTCCAATTTTCCTTTTCGAGCACTCTGGCCAACCGATCCCTTGTGGCCTGCTCGTCTTCGGCCAGCAGCAAAGCGGGCACCCAGACAAGTTTTCGATACTCGTTGACTTTTTCCTGCGCTCTTCCCAGAGCCAGGCACAGCAAATCCAGGTCGAGGGGTTTTTTCAGATAGTCGATCACTCCTTGCCGTAACGCCGAAATCACCGTTTCTGTCTCACCATAGCCGGTAATGAGAATGATCTGAACATGGGAAGATATCCGCCGCATGTGGTGGATCATCTCCAGTCCGTCGATACCGGGCATCATGTTGTCGGTTACGACGATATCCGGAAGTTTCTTTCCAAACATCTCAAGACCGACCCGGCCGTTCTCGGCCTCGATCACGTCATATCCTTCTTTCCGGATGACTCTGGCCAGTTGCATCCTGGTGCTATCTTCGTCTTCAACGACAAGGACCGTGCATTTCCCCATTGTTCTATTCCTTCTCTCCAACGGCAGACAACACCACCCTGACGGAGTTCACTTACCCCGCCCCTTTTCAACTGTATCGGCACAAGATTGAGATTTCTTCAATCCATTTCCTGCAAAAAGGACAATGAAACTTGCCGCCTAAAGAAATTTGCGGGCCGGGGATCGAATGGTCTCGAAATCATCCACGACCAAGACCATCCGAAAACGTCTTGGAACATCCTGATGGCGCATTCAATTATCCTTTATCCCGATCATGATAGTTTTCGCTTCCGATCTGACTTTCGATCAGTAACTTGAAAGTGAATGGCGGATCAAAATTATTACATGGATTCATATATTTAGAGAGAAAGCATCATTGCAGCGGCTGGAAGATGTCTGGTCTGATGAGGCTATGATAGAAAGGACGAAGATCAAGTGTCACTTATTGACCTGCGTGACGGCTCTTGTCTACTTGCGCTTGATTTAGCTTCGCCAGGACTGAGTCAGCCTTCGGCTTGCACCTATACAGTCATGGAGGAGATGTTATCTGCGACAGTTGAAACTATTTTTTATCTTGTGAACGTTCAGTCCGGCACTCTAGTACGTTGTCAACAAAGTTATCACATGTTGCAAGGAATCGTCACCCCGGCGAAGGCCGGGGTCCAGTGCCGCTAACCAACTGGAAAGACACTGGATTCCGGCCTGCGCCGGAATGACGGGCTGTAGGTTCTTACCTATCGGAACTTAGTTGACGCTGCACTAGTGTATTAGCTTTTTAAATAGAGGGGAAAAATCAGAAACTGAAAGTGATGCAGATGAAGATAATTCTTTTGTGGTTTTCTATGGCGCTGTTGGCCGCTGTTATGGTTATTGCAGCATATCCGCACGGGGTTTGGGCGGCGACCTACTGCGCTAATCCACCCGCAGGGGGGCGGTTGCTGATGCTGGTTCCTCGAGATTTCGAGAGGTTCTCCTATGTCAGCGCCGTAAATGGGACGTCCACACTCCACAACTTTGGTGAGCAGGCGACGGAGCAGCTTCGGGCGCAGCTCAGCCCTTCTTTTCAGCTCCATAACGGTAGAGCCAGTTGACAGTGAGGGTGCTGTAAAGGAGATGCTTGCTTTCGGAGATTACTATCTGCCGGATAGCCACTATGACCTTATTGCCGTTCCGGAATTCAGGGATGTGGATTCCTGGGTAGGAGGAGATCGTTACGGATTTAATATTGATATGGGAGTCAAGTTTTATACGCTTGACGAATCCAGGGTGACTCGAATTCGTGGGCGTGGTGAGTCAAATACGGGATTTTACGGTTTCAGCCCCTGCGAGAGCGGCAGCCTGGCGGTCAGTAAGGCCGTTGCGGCAGTTATAGACAGTGTATGCAAGGAGGGAAAGAGCATCCTTTAGCGCATTACACTTCCTCAACCCAATAATCATTGGCCGGCCATGGACATTCGCACTCGTAATGTTGGCAGCAATCGCCCGGAGCTTCCGGTCGTGTGCTCATTCTCTACAGTGAACGGCGGCAACGGGTCTGTGGATCCTATGAGAAAGGGCCGCAATTCCGGCAGGGCTTAAGCAGATTGTGGGAGAGGCGCCAACCGGCGACTCAGCGGATGTACTCCGGTATCCACTTAATGAAAATTGGCTCAGCCCCCGGCCTCTTTATTATCCTGTCAAAGACCGGTTCACGGTTGACTTTGGCTTGGAGTAAATCTCTCGTTCCTTAGGCGGCAAGCCGTTTAGAGTGGAAGAGGGGCGAACCCTTGAAAATGGAAATCGGCAAGGAAATTAGAATCAAGTTCGGGCAAACCCTAAATTAGAATGACATTCGAGCTGACCCTAAATATTCTGCCGGGGGTGAGGGGTGAAGCGGGAAGCAGGGAGCAGTGAACGGTGAGCAGTGAACAGTGAGCAGAAAAAAATAATTCCTTTTGGTTCTATCGCTTCGCGACGCGCAGGGAAGCAAGGAGCGGGAAGGGTGGGCTGACGGAGGACGGAAGACGGTTTCAAGGCAAAAGTAAAAAGGCAAATGAGAAACGGTGTTCAGTGGGCGGCGGCCACTTGACCTAAGATCCGTGGTCGTCCACTCGGATACGAACCTTCATCCGTGTCTAAGATTGAATGCCTGCTCTTTGCTCCCTTATCTTTTCTCCAATTCCTTGTCGTGCTCCATTCGCTTTGAAAAACTTTGGTTTATTTTGGCAATCGCCGAACATGTTAACTTTCCAAATATATGTCTCCAATCTCTCCGTTTGAAGTCCCCGTGACATATGTGCATCTCTAAAGAGGTGCTCAGGTGCCAGCGATTCAAGATATAGGAGAAGTGTGGAGTTTCTCTTTCCCAGCCGAACGTTCCGGTTCAGCGGCGGCGATACGCCGTCCGCTGGAACCGGTTGTTTGCTGACCGTTTTTTCGTCGCCCTGTCAGAAGCCCTCGAAGACGTTTATGCTACGATCAAGCGAGGTCGAAACGGTCAAGGTTCATGACTTTATTCCACACCGCTACAAAGTCGTGCAGGAACTTCTCCTGGGAGTCCTCACATCCGTAGACTTCCGCCAAGGCCCGGAGTTGGGAGTTCGAACCGAAGATTAGGTCGACACGGGTGCCGGTCCACTTGAGTGCGCCTGTTGCGCGATCACGACCCTCGAATACGCCATCGTCTTCCGCAGTTGCCTTCCACGTCGTGCTCATGTCGAGCAGATTCACGAAGAAGTCATTGGTGAGCGCCTCTGGCCGTTTGGTGAAGACGCCGTGATGGGACCCTCCGAAGTTGGTATTCAGGACGCGCATGCCGCCCACGAGCACTGTCATTTCGGGTGCGGTCAGGGTCAGCAATTGCGCCTTGTCAACCAGCAACTCCTCGGCCGATACGGCATAGCGGGTTTTCTGGTAGTTGCGGAAGCCGTCCGAGATCGGCTCGAGCACGGCAAAGGAGGCCGCATCGGTTTGCTCCTGCGAGGCGTCCATGCGCCCCGGCGTGAAGGGAACCGTCACCTCGTGACCGGCATTCTTCGCAGCCTGCTCGACGCCCGCGCAACCGGCCAGAACGATCAGGTCAGCCAGTGATACCTTCTTGCCGCCGGACTGCGCGCTGTTGAACGCGCTCTGGATGCCCTCCAAGGTCTTGAGCACCTTCGCCAGATGGGCAGGCTGGTTGACTTCCCAATCCTTCTGCGGCGCCAGACGAATGCGGGCACCGTTGGCACCGCCGCGCTTGTCGGAGCCACGGAAGGTGGACGCCGACGCCCAGGCGGTCGAAACCAGCTCCGACACGGACAGGCCGGAAGCCAGGATCTCGCCCTTGAGGGAGGCGATGTCCTGTGCATCAATGAGTTTGTGATTGACGGCAGGGATGGGGTCTTGCCAGATGAGTTCTTCTGCCGGAACCTCCGGGCCGAGATAGCGTGCGCGCGGGCCCATGTCGCGGTGCGTCAGCTTGAACCACGCCCGGGCAAACGCGTCCGCGAGCTGATCCGGATTTTCCATGAAGCGCCTTGAAATCTTTTCATAGACAGGGTCGAACCGCAGAGCGAGGTCCGTGGTCAGCATGGATGGCGCGTGACGCTTTGACGGGTCGTGCGCATCCGGCACGGTACCGGCACCTCCGCCACCCTTCGGCTTCCACTGGTGCGCACCGGCCGGGCTCTTCGTCAGTTCCCATTCGAAGCCGAACAGGATCCGGAAGAAGTTGTTGCTCCACTTCGTGGGCGTGTTGGTCCAGATGACTTCCAGGCCGCTGCTGATCGTGTCGCCGCCTTTGCCCGTGCCAAAGCTGCTCTTCCAGCCAAGGCCCTGCTCCTCGATGCCGGCCGCTTCGGGCTCAGGCCCAACATGTTTCGCATCACCGGCGCCGTGGGTCTTGCCGAACGCGTGGCCGCCCGCGATGAGGGCCACCGTCTCCTCGTCGTTCATCGCCATGCGAGCGAAGACCTCGCGGATATCCCGCGCCGCAGCGACCGGGTCCGGGTTGCCGTTCGGGCCTTCCGGGTTGACGTAAATTAGGCCCATCTGCACGGCAGCGAGCGGATTTTCGAGATCCCGGTCGCCGGCGTAGCGGTTGTCACCCAGCCACTTGTCCTCGGAGCCCCAGTAGACGTCCTTTTCCGGTTCCCAGATGTCCTCACGCCCGCCGGCGAAACCGAAGGTCTTGAAACCCATCGATTCCAAGGCGACGTTGCCGGTGAGGATCATCAGGTCGGCCCAGGAAATTTTCCGGCCGTACTTATGCTTGATGGGCCAGAGCAGTCGGCGCGCCTTGTCGAGGTTCACATTGTCGGGCCAGCTGTTGAGGGGTGCAAAGCGCTGGCTGCCGTTGCCTGCGCCGCCGCGGCCGTCGCCGGTGCGGTAGGTGCCGGCGCTGTGCCACGCCATACGGATGAACAAAGGTCCGTAGTGGCCGAAGTCCGCCGGCCACCAGTCCTGCGACTTCGTCATCAGTTCACGGAGGTCCTTTTTCACGGCCTCCAAGTCGAGACTCTTGAACTCTTTAGCGTAGTTGAAACCCTCGCCCATCGGATTGGACTTGGAGGAACGCTGGTGCAGGATATCGAGCTTCAACTGGTTCGGCCACCAGTCTCGGTTCGTCGTGCCGCCGCCGGCAATGTGTGTGTGAGCTGTGCCCGTTACCGGGCGCTTGCTTTCTTCATTCATGATATCTGCTCCTTTCGTTGTGTGAATTGTCGAACAGCGTTAGTATGAATAACACTGTTTCTCTGCCCATCTGGCTAACGTTCGGCTTCAGTGGCCGGCGAGCTGTTTGTTGGACAAAGAGCACGTCCCTGAAGTTGCGGCTGTTCGCTGTCCTCTC
Organism: uncultured delta proteobacterium; assembly: GCA_963757915.1. Lineage (GTDB taxonomy): Bacteria > Desulfobacterota > Syntrophobacteria > Syntrophobacterales > Syntrophobacteraceae > SbD1. Next base: position 162,954 of record CAVWTD010000025.1, read on the forward strand.
CTCGATGACGGCAACGTGTCCAGTCATATCTCACCCACTTTTCAACAAGAGATTCGGGCTAGGGCCGGACGAAGGACAGAAATGCAAAGGTATAGAAATTTTTGAAGAAGGTAGTTGAAGATGGAAATCACTTTCAGTTTTGATCACCAAAGACTCTCAACCAACCCAACCGCAAGACGCAGAATGCATGCCCCTTGACGAACCGGCAATACTAACCACGAAGAACTCTCTAAGGTCTGTACTGATCTACCCTCCCGGAGGTTCTCTTCGTGGACTCAAGCCGCCACTGTAGAGCTTCTTGTCCTCCCCCTTCTGATCGGCCTTAGCTTTGCACTCCGAGCAAAGTCCGTGGTATTCCATCCGATAGGTCATGACTTCGAAACCAATCTTCTCACGGACCTCCTCCGGAGACATGTGCGCCCCAGCCTCGAAATCCTGTATTCTCCCGCAGGATGTGCAGATAAGATTAATATGAAAAGAGAGGTTGGCTTCGTATCGATTATCCTCCCTGAACGTCAACATCTTGATTAGGCCGTTCATCGTAAGAACTTGCAATGTGTTGTAAACCGTCGCCAAACTCAATCTGGGTTGAACCTTCTTCACCTCTTCAAAAATCTTATAAGCACCAGGGTGTTCAAGAGTGGAGACCAGGTAGTCCACAATGGCTTTCCTTTGGCCGGTAATACGATACCCTGCCGTCCGAAGCGCCTGCTCCATTTCTTGTCTTTTTTGTACGGGCTCCAAGAAACCTCCTTTGTGGCAATAAGTTAATTAGAATCATTCTAATTAGTTTTGTCAAGGGAGGGAGTGGAGGAAACTGGGCAACACTCCTCTGCAAGCAGCCTCGGTTGAGGATTTAGAGGGGAAGGCAAACTCCATTTTACATCAGCGGATGCCTTTCATTGAATCTGAGGGGCAATCACACGGATTCATTTCATTCCGTGCCCTTGCAATAGTGAGCGGGGGTGAGTAGAAAAAATAATTCCTTTTGGTTCTATCGCTTCGCGATGAACGGTGAGTAGAACAAAATAATTTCTTTTTGTTCTATCGCTTCGCGACGAGCAGGGAAGCAGGGAACGGGAAAGTTGAGCTGACGGAAGACGGAGGACGGAGGACGGGAGACGGTTTCAAGGCAAAAGTAAAAAGGCAAATGAGAAACGGTGTTCAGTGGGCGGCGGCCAGTTGACCTAAGATCCGTGGTCGTCCACTCCGCTACGCTCCTTCATGCGTGTCTAAGATTGAATGCCTGCTCCCTGCTCCCTAATCTTTTCTCCAATTCCTCGTCATGTTCCATTCGCTTTGAAAAACTTTGGCTTATTTTGATCGCCGAATATGTCAGCTTTCCGAATAAGTCTCCAATCTCTCCGTCTGAGGTCCCCGAGACCTATTTAACAGATGCAAAGGCTTGATTTGGCCCGATGCCGTAGGCCGTAGGACAGTTTGCATTTTAACAGGCGATCCCTTCTTTCACGGACCCTTTTTTCACTTTTTTCTCAGATCGCCAAGAATTTTGACGAAAAAGAGTCTGGGGGGGACCCACTTACTCTACCTGATTAGGCACCACAAAAATGCCACATGCGAGTAACTGCCCCATAAACCTTTCCTAAAAGACAATAATATGTCCGTCCGACTGCGCAAATAAAAGAGCTGCCTTCCATATTCCCCTCAGTTTGCGCTGCTCGGAGCCGAACCCTGCTTGAAAGAGCCCCAAGCGAACAGCCAACCCATAATTCATGGTAAGATGACATTATTTCTTGCATTCAGCTCAAGGTCGTGCCAGATACTTTGATATACAATTTCTCCCACCCTTCGATATTGGCTGCATAAGATTTAGCGTAGATGGAGTGTATGATGGATTCATCCATTCGCATTGAGGCAACCATTTCCCCCAAGGTGTCCTTTGCATCTCAACAGAACTCAATTCCAATTCTTCGCCAACTCGCGATCGTCAATGACAGCGGCGAACTTCTGAGAGATTTGGACTTGACTGCAGTTTCCACACCGGACTTCTTCGACACCTCGATGTGGCGTATAGCCCAGGTTGGAGCAGGTCAACGTTACCGTATCCCGAACTTAGACTTGGAACTTCACCCTGGGGTACTGGCACGATTAAATGAGGCCGAAAAGGGGGCTATCCAGTTTATCCTGCAGAAGGATGGAAATGAGATCGCCAACCTCAATACCCCGGTCGAATTGCTGGCAAGGAACGAGTGGGGCGGAATTGGTCATTTCCCTGAACTGGCAGCGGCTTTTGTCCAACCAAATGACCCAGCCGTGCAACGTATTCTTGGTAAGGCAATCGAGGTTCTGAAAGCTCACGGCAAGGAGCCTTCGCTGGTTGGACACGAAAGAGGAAAACGAGGGTGTGGGAGCAGCTAACGGCCCTATGGAACGCAATTTGCGCCCAGCGGATCGGTTATGTCCTACCCCCTACGAGTTTTGAACAAACAGGGCAAAAGATACGACATCCGTCGCAAGTAATCGAAGCGAAAGTAGGTACCTGCCTCGATTTGACCATGTTATTTGCTTCCTGCCTGGAGCAGTGCGGACTCAATCCGATCCTGATCTTCATTCAAAACCATGCTTTTGTTGGATGCTGGCTGGTAGATGAGACATTCTCCACGTCAGTTATTGATGACATTACCGCATTACGCAAGCGTGTCCATCTTCAGGAGCTTCTTCTTTTCGAAACTACCTTGGCTGCACAGCAGAAAGATGGAATTTCTTCCTTTAAATGGGCCTGCGAGCGCGGCGAAGCGCATATAACCGAAGAAAAGGAATACCAGTTCCATCTCGTAATTAACGTTCGTAGAGCCAGAATGCAGCGAATCCGCCCATTGGCTTTGGCTGAAGGTGCAAAACCTCAAAAGCCAGGAGAAGAGTCGATAAGCGAATCACCCGAGCCTGTATTCGACGAAGCTCCAGATTTCGTTATGGATGCCACTGCTCCACATGCCACTGAGCCAAAAGGGCCTGCAAGCCGGCTTGAGCGTTGGCAACGACGCCTTCTCGACCTTTCTCTCCGCAATAATCTGCTTAACTTCAGGGCTTCGAGAAGGGTGGTTGAATTAATCGCCCCTGACCCGGTCACACTCGAAGATATGCTAGGCGAGGGCCACCGATTCCGTCTTCTGCCTAGTATCGAGCAGCAAGGTAATGATCCCCGCGAATATTCCCTTCATGAGGACAGGCACCAAGAAGACCTGATACAGGCTCATGCCCTGGATGTCCTCAAGAATTACCAGTTGCTCGCCCCGCTAACTCGACAGGAATTGGATACTCGGCTCCTTGAGCTATACCGGACAGCCCGTAGTGCAATCGAAGAAGGAGGCGCGAATATCCTTTTCCTCGTTCTGGGATTTTTGTCATGGAGGCACAAGGAACGTGACAAACCCTGTAAAGCTCCATTGGTGCTGATCCCGGTGAGACTGGAGCGCAAGAGCGTTCAGTCTGGGTTCCAGCTTTCCCTGCACGATGACGAACCCCGTTTTAACCTGACCCTACTCGAAATGTTGCGCAAGGACTTTGAAATCTCAGCTCTCGATAGTTTTGAAAGAGAACTGCCAAAAGGCGAACATGGGTTGGATATCGAGTTTATCTGGCGGACTGTCCAGACTGCCATCAAAGATATACCTGGCTGGGAGGTATCCCGCAACGTAACCATAGCCCTATTCTCCTTTGCCAAGTATCTGATGTGGAAGGACCTAATAGATCGCACTGAAACCCTCAAGCAAAACCCAGTCGTCCGTCATCTTCTGGATACCCCATCCGAAAGGTATCGGGACGGGATAAGTTTCATCGATCCTAGGGATTTAGATAAGAGCCTTTTACCTCAAAATGTGTTTTGTCCGTTGCCGGTTGATTCTTCCCAGCTTTCGGCCATTGCCACGGCAGCTCAAGGCAAGGACTTCGTTCTCATCGGCCCGCCAGGTACCGGCAAGAGCCAGACGATCTCCAACATGATTGCACAGTGTCTTGCCCAAGGGAAAACGGTTCTCTTCGTTGCGGAAAAAACGGCCGCGCTGAATGTGGTATACCGGCGCCTCAAAGCTATCGGACTGGGAGAGTTCTGTCTGGAGCTTCATTCGCACAAGGCGCGAAAACTGGAAGTGTTGGGGCAATTAAGGAATGCATATGAAGCAAGTGAGGATTTTGTCGAAAACCTGTGGAATATGGAAAGTATACGCCTCTCAGATCTCCAGGACAAGCTGAATGAGTATGTTCAGGCGATCCACTGTAGCTATCCGAATGGCCTCACCCCTTACAAGGCTATAGGCACTGTCGTAAAACTAACAGATGTACCATTCATCCAATTGTCCTGGCCATCTCACGACTTTCACGACCAGACAGCCCTCGATGGGTTACGCGAAACCGTTGATTTGATTGGTCTGCATGGCACTACGGCGAGAAACCTGGAGCTAACCCCTCTTCGTGTTGTGCAAAAAAGCGATTGGTCGCCACGCTGGCAATCGGAACTGGTAGGGGCGGCGCGCGAACTCGCGGTTGAATGCAACCAGCTTGAAAGTGCCGCCGAGAACGTCCGAAAAGTTACTGGAATCCCCGCCCAGCCCTTGGATACGAAGGGACGCGAGAGCCTGGAAACGCTCTCAAGACTTCTTCCCAAAGCTGCAGGCAAGGACTGGCGGTTGACTTTGCGCCCCGATGCGGCCGGTCTGTTCGTACGCTTGCGTGAGGCCGTAAAATTGCTGGACGAATACCGAAAACGCGCCGCAAGTCTTTCGTTAACTTATCGCAAAGAAGCTTTGCAGTTGGACCATTCTACCCTCCAGTCCATTTGGCAACTCTCCGAAAAGGAGTGGTTGCGGAAGCTAAAAGAAGCACTTGATCTGTTTCTCGAATATGTGGAGCAGGCAGGCAGACTTTCCATATCGTATAAGAGTTGTGCCTACAATCTTGATCTTAAAGCCTTGCAGTCCATTTGGGAGCTATCAAAAAACAGTTGGTGGCTCCAGCGCAAAATGTTGCAGCGTAGGGTTGAAAAGGCCCTTCGTAGTGTTGCAAATGGAGAAAGTAGCTCTATACCGGATTGCGAAAACGATCTCAGAATCCTGATCAATATGCGGGATCTCCAAAATAGCATAGAGGCCCTCGATAAATTAGGGGAGGAAGCAGTTTCGCTCTGGCTCGGAACACTTGACGTGCCCCAGGCTAAGATCTCCTCATTCCACGAAGCTTTGAATCAAGCAATATCGCAAATTTCCGACGTGCCGGGTGCTCCTGTCAGCCTTGTTGATTTGCTCCAACGTCTCTTCGGACCTGGTCAGCCTTTACCGACGCAGGCCAACATGGTCCTCGGAGCGAATAAGGGTGACGTGGCTTTCTCTATTAAGAACAGAATAATAAGAATCCTGCAGGAGATGTCGGAAACTGGCGGCAGCACCATGCCCGATTGTGAGAAAGATTTGCTTGCACTGACAAGAATGCGCCTTCTTCGTGATCAGATTGATTCATTCGATGATTTGATCGAGAAGACAGCTGGTCTTTGGTCCGGGCTAAATACAGATGGGCAGGAAATCACTCTTGCCGCCTCGTTCTACGAAAATTTATTGCCTGCTGTCGCGCGATTTGTGGATAAACCCGAAACCATGGTAAGCCTTCAAACAGCACTAGAATACCTCTTGGGGCCTGGTAACGTTATGCTGGGGCATTTGGGCGGTGCGGCCGAGGCGATGGCCTTGTACTTAAAGACCCTCGATAGTTTCAGGTCGAAGTGTGAAATTCTGTCTGATCTGGCTGGAGCAACTGAGGCCGACTGGGTTGATGGTGATCTCTCATCAATTGGGGACATTTGCAAGGGGCTTGTATCGCGAAATGCCGATATTCACGATTGGTGTGCTTGGTTGCGAGTAAAGGGCGCAGCTTGTGACGAAGGATTGGCGACTCTTGTGGATGCGGTTGTCTCGGGCGCAATAGAGCCGGAAAGGGTCAAGGAGGCATTTGATGTAAACTACTGTCGCTGGTGGATCATCTCTGTTGCTGAAGACCTTCCGATACTGAGATCATTCGTCGCAATCCAGCATGAGCGAAGCATAAAAGATTTTCAATACCTGAACAGAAAGCTCCGCGACTTGTCCCGGTTGTGTATTCGCACAAGGCTTTGCTCCAATAAAGTCGGCGGCGATGAAAACGGAGCAGTCCGGGAGTGGGGTGTTCTCCAAAGGGAAATGGCAAAAAAGAAGAGACATATGCCGCTCCGTCAACTAATCGGCTCGATACCCTCGGTGCTGACACGCCTTACACCTTGCATACTTATGAGTCCCCTTTCGATAGCCCAGTATTTAGCGCCGGGGATGGCGTTATTCGATCTCATCATCTTTGATGAAGCTTCTCAAATACCCGTTTGGGATGCCATTGGGGCAATGGCGCGTGGAAAGCGCGTGGTCGTCGTTGGTGACCCAAAGCAATTGCCCCCAACTAATTTTTTTATACGTTCCGAAGATGAACAGGCTGATGATGAGGTTACTCAGGACGCTGACATGGAAAGTGTTCTGGATGAGTGCCTTGGATCGAGTTTGCCAGACCTCCGGTTAAGGTGGCATTACCGAAGCCGCCACGAAAGTCTGATCACTTTTTCTAATCATAGGTATTACGGCGGCGAGTTGGTGACCTTCCCTGCACCTCACTCCGAAGACAGCGCAGTATCCTACACCCATGTGAATGGCGTATATAAAAGGGGCGCTTCACGCACGAATCCAATCGAGGCGCGCGCTGTTGTGGCTCACATAGTTTCTCGGCTGCGCGACCCTTCCTTTGTTGCCACCGACTCACCACTGAGTATCGGTATTGTGACTTTCAATTCAGAGCAGCAGAGGTACATAGAAGACCTATTCGAGGTTGAGCGACGAAAAGACAGGACCCTGGAACAATTCTTCAGTGAGGATTTAATGGAGCCGATTTTTGTCAAAAATCTGGAAAGTGTCCAGGGTGATGAGCGGGATATCATCTATTTCTCAACAACTTATGGGCCGGACCAGTCTGGTCGTATCTCCATGCACTTTGGCCCGCTAAACAAAGAAGGAGGAGAACGCAGGCTAAACGTGGCTGTTACTCGCGCACGACATGAGCTTCGAGTGTTCTCATCGCTTCAACCGGACCAGATTGATATAACCCGCACCAATGCTCTCGGTGTACGCGACCTGAGGCTGTTTCTTGAGTTTGCTCAACGAGGAGCAAGGGTTTTTGCAGAAGAAGTTTTCGGCAGTCTCGGAGATTTTGAATCGCCGTTTGAGCAAGCAGTAGCAACGGAGCTTGGGAAAAAAGGGTGGCAAATGCATCCACAGGTTGGTGTTTCCTTATTTCGCATCGACCTGGGAGTTTTGGACCCTGACGTTCCTGGGGAATACCTTGCCGGGGTAGAATGTGATGGCGCAACTTACCACCGTGCAGCTACCGCCAGGGACCGCGACAAACTGCGCGAGCAAGTACTTCGTGAGCTTGGATGGGAGATAATCCGCGTCTGGTCAACAGAATGGTGGACTAGTCGGGAGCGTGCAATAACTAAACTCCATGACCAACTCACAAGATTATTGGATGCTGCGCGTGATCGCCGTGTAAAGAAAGCAGAAGGGGAGGCGCTACAGCAGACTTTACCTGAGGAATTGGAAGTTGTGTTTATGGAACCGGAAGAGGAGGCCCACCACACCGATCAAGAAATCAAGAATCATGCGGATGATCAATCCTTAGAGGATGTGGAAGCTGTCGAGCCCTTAAATGAAGACACGATGCTGCAGGCCATCATTTCATTGGTCGAAAATGAATCACCAATACACGAAGATGTCCTGGCTCATCGTGTTGCCCGCAAAATGGGATTTTTCAAGGCGGGCCGCCGCATCCGAGAAGCTGTTTTCAATATCGCAAAATCACATTATAAAACGACTCAGGAGGATGTGGGACTATTCTTCTGGAAGGCAAATTGCGAAGTTGGGCAATGCACGTCCTGTCGGCCCGGTTCTGATGGCAGCCCTCGCTTTGTCAATCAAGTTGCCATGCCTGAACTGATGGCTCTTGCCCATTCAATATCCCCACAATTTGGTGAAGACCCTATGGTGCTCATGGCGCGTTTTCTAGGGTTAAAGCGGCTCCGCACGGTGTCTCGGCCACGATTGGAAAAAGCATGGGCAGATGCAGCCACATTAGCCGCACAGGTGGCCGTTGAAGCCATTAAAACGATTGAAACGACTTCTGATACGGCCATCGTCGAAAAGCCGCCTGAAGCCGCACAGGTGGCCGTTGCGCCTGCGCCTGCCAAAAACAAGAGCAAAGAAGACATCGTTCGTGAAATGTTGGCTGCTGGCAAGACGAAAGCCGAAATTGAAAAGCACTTCATCGAAGTGGTGTACGTCGGGTTTTCGGAATCTTATGCCAAAGCGGCCTTTGGCCGTAGCTGGTGGCGAATTGGCAATGCCGTTGCCAAAAGCAAAACGGCGCCGAAAATCGAAGGCGCAAAAACGTTGACAGCCACAATAGAGGACGTGGAAGCTGCCGAGCCGTTGAATGAAGAGAAGATGTTGCAGGCCATCATCTCAACGGTCGAAAATGAATCACCAATACACGAAGATGTCCTGGCTCACAGTGTTGCCCGCAAAATGGGATTTTTCAAGGCGGGCCGCCGCATCCGAGAAGCTGTTTTCAGTATCGCAAAATCACGTTATCAAACGACTAGGGAGGATGTGGGGCTATTCTTCTGGAAGGCAAATTGCGAAGTTGGGCAATGCACGTCCTGTCGGCTTGGTTCTGAGGGCAATCCTCGCTTTGTCAATCAAGTTGCCATGCCTGAACTGACTGCTCTTGCCCGTTCATTATCTCACCAATTTGGTGAAGATCCCATAGTACTTATGGCGCGCCATCTTGGGTTCAAACGGCTCCGCACCGTATCTCGGCCGCGACTGGAAAAAGCATGGGCAGATTGCAGGCTCACTCTGACTTCTGCCTAAATGCTTCTTCCCGGATAAGCCAATCTCGTTCGGAGCCAGCCGTCCTGCAAGATTCATCTGGCTTGCCGTGAAGTCTTTTCCCCGGTTGGTCTTCTCCCGACTCCTTCCCGTTGTCACATGGGGTCGGACCAAACCAAGCACCTCAATTGAAAGCAAAAAGATTCAAAGAAGCGGCGATTTAGTGCCTTAGAAGGCCAATTTGAACGGTGAAATAGGCACTTTAAACCCCCATTTGGCCATCGGCAATACTCGTACTTTTAAATCCTTGTCTGCATACAATTCCGGCTTATCTTCCATCAGAAGTTTAAGGAATCCAATCTCATCCTATGAGTGTGATCAATAAATTCAACTACTTCCAGCCATATACATGGTAGACCCTCCTTCGTAGATGGCAAAGGGGTCAGCCCTTGAAAATGGCAAGCGGCAAAGAAATTAGAGTGAAATTCGGGCTAACCCTAAATATTCTCCCAGGATACTCATAGCCAAAGGACGTCAACTACGGATTCGACTCGTTTGAATTCCGGATCGCCCGTTACGACTGTAGCGGCCATCTCTTGCGCCAGTGCCACAGCGAATGTATCCGCGTAAGAAATGGGGAAGCTTGCCTTGATGCGGGCTGCCGATAAGACGCGACCCATTGTGACTTCACCCAGTTGTATGGGCAGCGTCAGCACGTCCTGGAGGGTTTCACGAGCAGTGTTCCAGCCAAGTTTGCGCTCAACCGTGTATATGGTTTCTCCCAGGTTGATGAGGCTGAGGAAAACCACTGCATCATTGTGCCGCGCCAGCGTGAGTATTTCTTTTACTTGCAGAGCGGCTGGTTCAGCCTGAAAATATGCCAAAAGCGCATAGCTATCCAGTACGAAGACTGGTTTCTTCACATTTCAACTCCGCAGCTCTATCTTCAAGCAGGGCCTTCGTCAGTGAAACGCGGCCCGCCAGCTTCCCAAACAATCCCTCGACGGGATCAGGTTGTCTTGGGACAAGCAGAATCTTTTCGCCTTCTTCCCTAAATTCGATCATCGACCCGGGTTTCAAACGATAGCGCCTACGGATCGCGGCAGGAATGACAACCCAACCTTTTGAAGACACCTTCGACTGCATCACATTCGATGGATCCATAATCTGTCCTTCAATGTTTGAACTATCCCGGAGCAAAATGTTATACCCTTTTTGGGAAAAGTATAACACCCATCCCCTTGCAGATCAATGCATTCGATATTGACAGGGGCAGTGCGCTTCCATAAGTCTTATCGTTACAGGAACAAAACCATGTTTGCAAGATTTCAAACTCATGCCGAATAATTCGGAAAACCACGGAGCCGCGAGTGGAAAACACATTAGCAGAAAACATCATCTGGAACCTGGGCGATCTTTACTCGGGTGCTTCCGATCCGCAAATCGAAGCCGATACAAAGTGGCTCCGGGAACAGGTTGTGCCTTTTTCTACCTACAGGGGGAAAGTGGCCGGGCTGGGGCCGGAGGATTTGCTCGAGGCCGTCTGCGAGACTGGAAGAAATAAACGAGCGGGCCCAGAAGCTTCTGGCATACGCATATCTTAATTTTTCGACTCAGACATCAAACCCGGCAGCAAGCGCGCTGTTTCAATCCCGGAAAGAACTTTACAGCGAAATCCGCCGGGATACCCTGTTTTTCGAACTCGAATGGAGCAAACTGGAAGACGGCCGGGCCGAAGAGCTCGCATCCGGTCCCCTATTGTCGAAATACCATCATTACCTCATCTCCCTCAGGCGCTATAAGCCGCACCTGTTAAGCGAACCGGAGGAGCGCATTCTGGCCGAGAAGGAACCCGCCGGGGCATCGGCCTGGGGGGCACTTTTCGACAAGATGCTCAGCCAGTTGAAGTTTGGGGAGAAAAAGAGGACTGAATCTGAAATATTAAGCGACATCTACAGCCCCGACCGCGAGGTCCGCAAACGCGCCGCAACTGAGCTGAGCGACGGACTCCAGTCGATCCTTCCCGCGCTGACACACATTTTCAATACGGTCCTGCTCGATAAGTCGATAGATGACCGGCTGCGCCAATACCCCCACTGGCTAAGTTCCCGGAACCTTGGCAATGAGGCCGACGACGCCATGGTCGGCGCCCTGGTGAACGCGGTTTGCTCCAGGTACGATCTGGCCCAACGCTATTACCGTCTCAAGCGAAAGCTTCTCGGGTATGACGAGCTTTTCGACTACGACCGCTATGCCCCTGTTCAGGTCCCGGCTGAGGCCAAGACCTCATGGGATGAGGCAAAATCGATAGTGCTAGCTTCCTATGGGGATTTTTCTCCGGAAATGGAGAAGATAGCCCTCCGGTTCTTTGAGGAGGGGTGGATCCACGCTGCGGTCCTGCCCGGAAAACGCAGCGGAGCTTTTGCGCACCCGGTGGTCCCTTCCGCGCATCCTTACGTTTTTCTCAATTTTACCGGCAGCCGCCGGGACGTAATGACTCTGGCCCATGAACTCGGTCACGGCATCCACCAGTACCTGGCGCGAGGGCAGGGGCTTTTTAACTCCGATACGCCTCTTACGGCCGCCGAAAGCGCATCGGTTTTCGGAGAAATGCTCGTGTTCCGCAGCGTTCTGAAAAGGACGGCTTCCCCGGTTGAACGCCTGGGACTGCTCTGCTCAAAAATAGAAGATACCTTCTCGACCGTTTTTAGGCAGGTGGCCATGAACCGGTTCGAGGAAGCCGTACACAACGCCAGAAGGACGCGCGGGGAGTTGGACCCCGATTTCATTTCCTCTGTGTGGATCCAAACACAAACTGCAATGTTCGGTGACTCGGTGCGGCTGCTCGACCACTATAGAACCTGGTGGTCCTATATTCCTCACTTCGTCCACTCCCCTGGATATGTATACGCTTACGCCTTCGGTGAACTGCTGGTGATGGCCCTCTACGAACAGTACCTGCATGAGGGGCCGGATTTTGTCCCCAAGTACCTGGCGTTTCTTGAATCAGGCGGGAAAGCCAAGCCCGAAGAGCTGCTTCGGCCGTTTGGCGTCGATTTGGCCGATGCCCGATTCTGGGACCGGGGCATGAGAATCATAGAGATGCTTGTAGACGAGGCCGAACGGGAAGCGCTCCGAATACCGTCATGCTAAATAGGGCCTTATACCAAGTTGCGTTCAAAGAGCGACGAATAATCCCGAACTGAGCGGGGGAATGATTCCCCCGCACCCCCGCAGGATTTCGGCCGCGCGCGCTACGCGCGCGGCCGAGCGCTCGGCGCTGTCGGCGGCAAGCCACCGCATACGCGGGGGCCGCCGCCGCAGCGCTACATAGAGCCGCGTAGCGGCGAGGGGGTGTGGGGGGTGCAACTCCCCACGCTTTTGAAAAAGATCACTTGATACTTCTTTGAACGCAACTTGCTATCAGATGAAGCCAAAGGCAAAATTCAGGAAAACCAGACCATCCGAATCGCACAAACCACCAGCCCGATAATTGCCCCGCCAAGCACCAGCCACAATGAATTCAAACGAAAACGAATCAGCAGGAGAGCGCTTCCTGAGGCCAGCAGAGCCGTGGGCAGATCGATAACCGCGCCTCGGCCCAGACTCCAGGCGACCACAGCCATAAGGGCCAGAGAGGCCACAATGACGCCGTCCAAAAATGCTCCTGCAATCGGCGATCTGCGCAAAAGAGGTATGACCGGGCTGCCGATTGCCACGAGGATGAATGAAGGGAGAAAAATTCCGGCCGTGGCAATTAATGCGCCCGGCAGGCCGGCAAGCAAGTAACCGATGAAGGTCGCCGTGGTAAAGACCGGGCCGGGGGTCACCTGCCCTATGGCAATGGCGTCCAAAAGCTGTGTGGTGGTCAGCCAATGCCAATGTTCGACAAGATCGGCGTGCAGGAAAGCCAGCAGCACATAGCCGCTCCCAAAGACTATTGAGCCGATTTTTATGAAGAAAAGGAAGAGCGGCAGCAAACCGAACTCGGCTTTGCCGGCAGAGTGAGACCCCGAGGCGAAGTAAGCGGCCACCGGTAAGGAGCAGGCCGATAAAAACATAATCAGCATCGATATCCAGTGTCTTCGCCAATCCTGGATGAATCCCTGCTGCAATCCCACGATCAACCCGGTCCCAAAGAGCAGGACAAGCGGATTAACCCCCAGAAAATCCAATATAATGTCAACGGCGGCCATTGCCGCCAGGAATTTATTCTTTATCGCAGTGCGCCCTAAACTTAAAAGGGCCTGCAAAACGATGGCGATTACCACCGGCTTGATTCCGTAAAGCAGCCAGGTAATCTGGGGAAAGCTCCCGTACTGAACGTAAGCCCAGGCAAATGCCGTGACCATGAACATTGCCGGAACGATAAAGCAAACGCCGGACAACAGGAGTCCCATCCAACCTTCACACAAGTAGCCTATGAAGATCGCCATTTCCGTTGAACTGGGACCGGGGATCAGGTTGGCTGCACCCAGCAGATCGAGGAATTTATCCCTGGGGACCCAGCGCCGGCGCCGGACCAGCTCATCTTCCATCATGGCAAAGTGAGCCGCAGGTCCACCAAAAGCCGTTGTTCCAAGACGGAGAAAAAAAGGGCCAACCTGCTCAAACTTATTTTGGCGCCAGTAACGCCCTGGTCTCGATGTTCATCATCCATTGTTGTAATTTGCCGACTAAGCCAGAGGAGCAAACCGAATGATGAAAGCTGCCCAGAGCAACCCAAGATAATAAGAGATGATGACGTCACTGGGCCAGTGACCCGCCAAGGCGACCCTGGCAACGAAGCCAAGAATTAAGAAAGCGGCGCACGCAACCATCAGGGCGGTTCGCGGCACACCGGAACTTTTCACCGCCGCCAGTTCTGCCAGAAAGCCAAAGGTGGCGGCATACCTCAGGGCAAACAGGGAAGGGAAGCTATAACCCGGGAGGTGACGAAGCACGCGGACCAGGTCCGCCGAGGGCCGCGGCCGGCCAATGAACGGCCCCAGCCAATTGCCCAGAGCCCACATCCCCGCAAAACTGAGGATGGAAACAAGGGCGGCACGCCATCCCGCCATGCCCCAGGAAATGGCAACGGTAAGCCCAAGTATACTGAGAATCCAGGGGAACTCGGCTGTCCGCGACACTGCTTCGGCCCAATTAAGATTTTGGGTGACCAGGGATTGCACCCACCTTTCGACTGCCACGTCTCCGGGAAAGTATGCAAAATACTTTGCGGTCAGCGTGACCAAGACTGCAATAATGAATAACCCTGTCCAGGCGGCATAGTTAGCGCGCATTGCCCTTCCTCCCCTCGGGAGCCGATTCTTTTCAGTTATTCCTTGATCCCGGCCAGTGCTTTTGCAAGGCTCTTCTTGTGCTCCAGATTGCCCTGGCGGGAGATCATGATCCTCTGGGCCTGGGGTGAACCGGCTCCGTGCATCGATTCCGTCCGGTAGCCGACAGCCGCAGTTCCCAGCGTGATGTTCTCGATGAGCCTCAGGATTCGCATCCTGTGTTCGGTCGGAACCGAAGCTACGCCACGGAAATATTTCTCGACCACCTTGCCGATTTCCGGATGCCTAAAATCTTTCTCGGAGGCCATGGTCACCATGAGCCCGCCGGCGATATCCTCGGCCAGGCGCGCAATTTCATACGGATAACGGGTAACGTTCTGCTTGCAGACGTTTGCCAGCAACATGTTAATCAGGTAATTTCCGGAGGCCGTCCTGCTGCCTTCCGCCGAACAGGCTATGCCGCAGGCATAAAGAGTCTCATTGAGGTGCATCATTTCGATGAGCTTGTCTTTGATGTGGGAGGCCTTCATTGCACCATTATAGTCTGCGGCAAGAGCCGCTGCGCCGATCAGCACGTCACCGACGCCCACCTTGCAGCCGCCATAGCTCTGGCGGTGGTATCCGGCGAAACGCTCGACGAGGGGGCCGCTGAACTCATACTCCCCGGCCATCAAGACATTTTCCCACGGGATGAATACGTCGTCGAAAACCATCAGGGCCTCATGTCCCCCGTACTGCCTGTTGCCGACATCTATCGGGCTGCCCTCCAATTTGCGGGTATCGCAGGACTGGCGGCCGTAAATGTAGGAGATGCCCTCCGCATCGGCCGGAGCGACGAAGGAGACAGCGTAATCGGCGTCCTCTTTGGCCATGGTCATCGTGGGCATCACCATGATCCAGTGTGAGTTGATTGCCCCGGTCTGGTGCGCTTTTGCACCGCGCACGATAATGCCGTCCGATTTCCTCTCCGCAATGCGCACGAACAGATCGGGATCTGCCTGTTTGTGGGGAGGCAGTCCTCGGTCGCCCTTCGGGTCGGTCATGGCGCCATCCACCGTCAGGTCCCCTTCCTGCATCATGAGAAGGAACTTATTGAAGCGCTCGTGGTATTTCGTGCCCAGCTTCCGATCCATCTCGAAGGTGACACTGTCCACGGCGTTGATCGCGTCCATTCCGACACACCTCTGGAAGCATGCTCCTGACTTCTGCCCCAGAAGGCGCTGCATTTTCACCTTCCTGATCAGATCGTCGGTGCTCCTGTGCAGATGGCAGAACCGATTGATTTTGCCGCCGTTCAGATGGGAAGTTGCAGTCATGAGGTCTTCATGCTCAGGGGCCTGGGCAAGCTCATATGTAAGTTTTACAGAATTCATGGAAGGCCGGATGATCGGATGATCGACCGGGTTTTTCACGATCTCACCCAGTAAGTAGACCTTCATGTTCAATTTCCGTAAACTCTCTTCGTACTGTTCACCTGTCATGAGCGCCATTTTTTTCTCCTTGCTTTTCGGTCAAACGCACATTGGGTTGAGTAATTGTGCTGTAATTCGAGACTAATTGGAATGGGTATTTTACTCAGCCGATATCTTCGATGGAAGATGTATTAGTACTTATTCGATGCCAGGTTGCACAAACACTTGAGAAAACTGAAGCACCGCTCGCGGCTCCTGCCGCCCACACAGCTTCGGGTCGAAATGCCCGGATCAAGTCCGGGGGAGACTTTGATCCGGGGTCCGGGATAGGTCCTGGGCAGCGGCCCCGATGCCTACCTCGCGGAGCGTCGAAATCGCGGGTGCCAGCTTAAGAGATGGGAAGAAGGCGAATCAGCTCAGTCAAGATTTCCGGTGCCGCATTGATAGCCTCCCTGGCGGTCTCGCTCAGTCCCTCTCCATGATCGAAATCTGTTCCGGGAACGGTAAGCAACCAAGCCGGGGGCTCCTTTTTGAAGAGGAATCGGGAGTAGGCGAGAAGGGTTGGAGGGTTCAGATGGTGACCCATGGAGGGGGATGCGTCTGTGGCACAAACAACCGGGCGCAACTGAACGCGTAGGTCATCGTCGCCCGGTGTTTCAGGGATAGCGCGCGTGTCTATGAATAAAACAGCGGAGATTTTCTCGCCGCTGATGTCGAGAGCAAGTTCGGGATCGAGCTGGTGGGAGTCGATCCGCTCGAACTCTAATCCCGCCTCGGAAAGCATCCGCTCGACTACGTCACCTAAAACAAAGCCCGCGCCGTCATCCCGGCGCAGGCTGTTTCCATAAGCGAGAATAAGCACCATGTTTTATGTTATCGGCAAAGTGACGTTTTCGGCCGAGGGAATTTTGACAATTTCTGCCAAAGTGGGTCCAGGACCCTGATGATGAGAAGGGACCCCTGCCCCCGGCGCTATGAATGTCGAGTCGATAAGGGGGTGAGGGCAGGGCTTTACCCCCGCCCGCCCCGTCGATGGACCGTTGATTCGCCTCAACGAGCGAATCGGGCCAATCGTATCAGCTTAAAAGCAATCGGCGGCAAACGGCTCACCGCCAATCGCGTCAAAACAAGGTCCTAATCCCTTATCTTCTCTTCGACCAGGCACCCCGTGTGATCAAACACCTGGATATGCAGCGGCATCTGGCCGACGGCATGGGTCGCACAGCTCAGGCATGGATCGTAGAGCCGGATCCCGTGCTCGACACGGTTCATCATGCCTTCGGTGATCTTGGTCTTGCCGGTCATATACGCCTGGGCGATCTGCTGAACGGTCTTATTGATTGCCCGGTTGTTGTTGCCGGTGGCGACGATCAAATTGACCTTTGTTAATATGCCGTTGTCATCAACATGGTACTCGTGAAACAGGGTCCCGCGGGGGGCTTCCATGACCCCGATGCCCATGGGCTCGTTTGCGCCCGCGATGGCCCGCAGATGCGGATCGAAGAGCTGTGGGTCTTCGATCAGTTCTTCGATCTTTTCGAGCGAGAACAGGATCTCGATCAGGCGTGCATAGTGGGTATAGAAACTGCCCAGCACAGGCTTGCCGCCGTTGATCCTTCGGAACTGCCGGATCTCGCGGTCGGCTCGAGGAGTGCCGGCAAAGTCGCAGATGTTGATCCGCGCAAGCGGTCCGACTCGATAGAGGCCGGCTCCGTTTCCATTTCCAGCCGGTTTATAGTAGGGGAACTTCATGTAGCTCCAGGGTTCGATGGCCTCGCCAATTATCTCCCGGTACCTGTCAGTGG
Organism: uncultured delta proteobacterium; assembly: GCA_963757915.1. GTDB lineage: Bacteria > Desulfobacterota > Syntrophobacteria > Syntrophobacterales > Syntrophobacteraceae > SbD1. The sequence goes on from CAVWTD010000025.1 coordinate 180,362, forward strand.
GCAAGCCCGGTTCGATAATCCTGCCGTCGGAGTCCATAACCCGGAGCAAGCCGTCGTAGAACTCGAGACCGCCTTCCGGCGTAACCAGGCCAATGAAAAGGCTGGGGAAATCACCGTAGGTTTTGATCTCGTCTTTAAAGTTGTCGAGGTTGTCCTTGAGCAGGTTAACTGCGGTTTCGGCCGTCTCGAACGCCTCAGGCAGACCCTGCCTGATCGTATCGATCTGTTCGGCGGAAAGCGATTCGCGCACTCCACCGGGAACGGCCCAGGCCGGATGGACGGACTTGGTGCCAAGCATCCGGATGATATTCTGCCCGAATGCGCGCAGCTTGACGCCTTTTACCGCCAGTTCCGGGAACTTCTGGACCAGTCCGACTACGTTGCGGAGGGCCGGGTCGCTCTCCATTCCGAGCAGCAGGTCGGGCGCGCTCAAGTGAAAGAAGCTGAGCGCGTGACTCTGCGTGTATTGTGCGTGATTGATCAAACGGCGCAGCTTATTTGCCGCCGGGGGAATCCTGGCGCCCAGAATGCCGTCGCAGGCTTTTGCGGATGCCAGCATATGACTGATCGGGCAAATTCCGCAGATTCGCATGGTGATGGCCGGCATTTCCGGGAAAGTGCGCCCCACACAAAATTTTTCGAAGCCGCGGAACTCCACCACATGGAACTTCGCGTCGGATACAAGCCCTGCGTCATCCAGTTGAATCGTTACCTTTCCGTGGCCCTCAATGCGAGTGACAGGTTCGATTGTTATAGTCTGTGCCATACTCGTCCTTCTCCATGTATTCGATTTTCTGCCGGGACGTATGACGAAATCATCGTCCTCCCAATGCAAATGGAGCTAGCCGAAGGTACGCATTTCAACGGGAAGCTCGATCGGTTCGCCCTTGAGTATTGCCGTAATGGCAGCCCAGATTCTCTCAGGATCCGGTGGGCAGCCGGGCAGGTAAATATCGACCGGGATCACCTGGTGCAGAGGCACCACTTTGGGCAGCAGGATCGGCAAATCGCCCTGAGCGGGCGGGGCCGGTCCCGGGCCTTCATAGACCTCGTCCAGTATGTCTTGGAGCTTCAGCCGATTGCGCATGCTCGGGACATTTCCCGTAACCGCGCAGTCACCGAAGGCAACAACCAGTTTACTTCTCTCCCTGAGTTCACGGGCCAGGTGCACGTTCTCGGAATTGCAGCAAGATCCCTCGACCAGTGTCACGTCAACACCGTCGGGAAACTTTTTGATGTCGGCGACCGGGCTATAGACCAAGTCGACAAGGCCGAGGACATCCACGATCCGTTCATCCAGGTCCAATAGACTCATATGACAGCCGGCGCACCCGCCCAACCACACGGTAGCCAGCCGAGGTTTGCTGTTCGTCGATGTTGCCATGCTACGCCTCTCCTCTTATCAGGACCAGTGATAAATCTTCTTTTCACGACCATCCAGAATCCAGGTCAGAAAGTCGTGCTGCTTCACCATCTCCCCGCCGCTCGAGCCCTTCTTGAAAAGAGCGCCGGTCGGGCAGACCTGGACACATTTGCCGCAACCAGTGCAACTCCGGCTGGTCCCCCAAGGCTGATTCATACCCGCAATGACTCTTGACTGGATGCCGCGCCCGCCCATATCAAGCGTGTGCGCGCCTTCCACTTCGTCGCACACCCGGTTGCACCGTCCGCACAGAACACAGCGGTTATGGTCCAATACGTAGCGTTCGTGGCTGGCGTCCATCGGCAGATCGGGACAAATGTAATCGTAGCGAACGCTGGTCACCCCGAGCTTTGCCGCCAGGGTCTGCAGTTCGCAGTGGCCGTTCTGGACGCAGGCTGCGCAAATGTGATTACGCTCGGCCAGAAGCAGTTCGATCATCATCTGCCGGTATTTGAGCACCCTTTCGGTATGGGTGCGAATCACCATCCCCTCGGCAACCGGAGTCACGCACGAGGCAAACAACCTGGGGCTTCCTTCCATCTCTACAATGCACAGGCGACACCCGCCACGCTCGCTCAGCCCCTTGAGATGGCAGAGGGTGGGGATGTCTATCCCCTGTTCCTGCATCGCACTAAGAAGCGAGGTGTTTGCCGGGGCGCTGACAAGTTTATCGTTAATCGTGAGTGTGACAACTGACATTTTGGCGCCTCCATTGGAGATTCATGCTTGTAGGATTATCATGCCACAGCGATTCTGAGCGGCTTCTCCGTAAACTGGCAGACTCCGGCCGGGCAGTGATGGTCCGTAATGTGCGACTCGTATTCATCCCTGAAATAGCGGAGCGTGCTGTAGATGGGATTTGGACAGGTGTTTCCAAGTCCGCAGAGGCTGGTCTCCTTCACCATCAGGCAGAGCTCCTCGAGCTTAGTCAGGTCTTCCATCGTCGCGCTTCCGTTCGTAATCTTGACGAGAATCCGGTGCATCTGCACCGTTCCGCCCCGGCACGGGCCGCACTTACCGCAGCTCTCATCCATGCAGAATTCCATGAAGAACTTGGCCACGTCGGGCATACAGCTCCGGTCGTCCATTACGATCAGACCGCCCGAACCCATAATTGAGCCGAGCTTCTGAAGGGTTTCATAGTCTATCGGCGTATCGAGGTATTCAGACGGTATACATCCGCCCGAAGGGCCCCCGGTCTGTGCGGCCTTGAACGGACGCCCGCCAGGAATGCCACCGCCTATGTCAAAGACGATTTCGCGCAATGTGATCCCGATTGGAACTTCAATGAGGCCGGTGTTGTTGACTTTACCGGCGAGAGCAAAAATCTTTGCGCCCTTGGTCTTCTCGGTGCCAAACGAAGCGTAGTATTCAGCTCCCTTGAGAATGATGCACGTAATGTTTCCAAATGTTTCCACGTTGTTGATCAGGGTCGGGCCGCCCCACAAACCGCGGTTTGCAGGATAGGGCGGGCGGGGTACCGGCTGCCCTCGGCGTCCCATGATCGACTGCATGAGCGCTGTTTCCTCGCCGCACACGAATGCGCCCGCGCCCATGCGGATATCGATTCGGAAATTGAAGTTGCTGTCCAGTATGCGGGAGCCGAGAAGTCCCTTGCGCTCCGCCTGCCGGATGGCCTTCTCTAAACGTTTTGCCGCCAGCGGATATTCGCCGCGCACATAGATAAAACCCTGGTCGGCGCCTACCGCGAAACCCGCTATGGCCATTCCTTCAAGTACGCGGTGGGGATCGGATTCCATCAGGGTGCGGTCCATGTAAGCACCGGGGTCGCCTTCGTCGCCGTTTGCAACTACATACTTGCGCTCACCGGGTGCTTTTCGGACCATGTCCCATTTGAGGCCGGTGGGAAAACCCGCTCCGCCGCGTCCGCGAAGACCGCTTTTGACCATTGTGGAGCAGACTTCCTCGGCGGTCATTTCCCGCAGGGCCTGTCCGATAGCGGTGTAGCCGCCGCGGGCTATGTAGCTCTCGATCTTCTCCGGGTTCAGCGTGCCGGCTTCGGCCAAGACCAGTTTTTTCTGTTTAGCAAAAAAGGGCCAGTCATCCGCGATCACATTGGCATCGAGTTCGGGGACCGATGCGCCTTTCAAGTGCTTCGCGACTATCTTCTGAGCAACCTCGCTGGTTACCCCTTCGTATATTACGTCCGGTTTTCCCTCGAACTGAACTGTCACCAAAGGGCCTCGACTGCATGGGCCAAGACAGCCGGTGCCGACCGTTTCGATCTCGGTCTGAAGCCCCTCTGCCTCCACGGCTTTCTTCAAGGCGTCCTCAACTACGAACGCTCCGGAAGAAATACAGGGAGTACTGGCACAGACGAGCAGCCGGCAGCGGAATTTCTTTTGGCGGTCCAGTTCATTCTGGGCCATTTCCAAGAGTTCCTGTCGGTTCATAACGCTGTATTCTCCTTAAGTTCTGAACGATTCACTGCGCTCAACTCTAAAGATGAGCGAAATTCAGACTGTAACCGATTCTGCAACGACTAGGCTGTGGCAGTTTCCTCCTGTGCCTCTTCGGGCTGGAAGGCCGTCCCCAGGCTCCCGCCTGCAAGAACATATTTTACCTTTTCAACTGTGGTTTCAGGGGATTCTTTTCCGAGGACCTGATTTTCGAATACGACCACCGGCGCAAGGCCGCAACACCCAAGGCAACGGGTCGTGGTCAGGGTCAGCTCGCCGTCCGGCGTTGTCTGGCCCGGCTCAAGGCTGTACTCTTTGGCAATCGCGTCCACTATGTCGCTTGATCGCCCGACATAGCAGGCCGTTCCGAGACATACAATAGCGTTGTGTTTTCCCTGCTGTTTGAGTGAAAAGAAATGATAGAAGGTGGCCACTCCGTAGACCCAACTGAACGGCAGCTTGAGCTGTCTGGCGACGTAGATCATCACCTCTTCGGGAAGATAGCCGAAGGCCTCCTGAGCTGTAGTCAGCACTTCTATCAGAGCGTCTTGTTTGAATTGCAGTCTTTTTAAAACGCGATCGATGCCTTTGTAACGGGGGTCCCTCCCGTCATCGGCATCCTTCTTTGGACTGGCTTCAGCCATAGCGTTTTCCTCCATTTACCTGCACCAAAAGGGAGTAAGAAACAAAAGCAACCAACCAACAACAAAAAGAGATGTCACAGCGACAACGAGCACAGGTTCTTATCAGCCTGCGCAATTGAAAACGTCGTAAAACTGCGAAGCCATGTTTTTGACAGGAACAAGGCGGACAAATTGCGCTAAATTTCACACCTAGCCCACCGCCTCCAGCTTTTTCAAAGATCGATTCCGCAACTGAGGCATCAGCAGCGAGGACCGAGTCCTAGTGTAAATCCGCCTCAAGATGCTCAAGTTTAGTCATCTCCGGTGAATTTACAGAAAAGGGCTTTCAGAGTCAAGAGATTTTTTTAACAATCAGCCACGGCCTACATTTTATCCAGGATTTCAAAGTGTTTAGTCACATGGGCATTTTGCCCTGAGCATTATTGGCGGGTCCAAAGCCCGCTTTGTAATGGAAGAAAAACTGTTTCGTCGAATCGGCTGTTTTTTTCAAAATAATAAATGTAGAATTTCTTTCAAAGGATGACGGACTCCGTTGACAGAGACTGCTAATTCAAACGACGAATATTCTTTCGTGGTCTCAAACGAACAAAGCGGACAAAGGCTCGACCTGTTTTTGAGCCGGGTGATTCCGGACCTTTCGCGCAGCCATTTCAAGAAGCTGATCAAAGAAGATCTGATCCTGGTGAATGGAAATCCCGTAAAGCCAAGCTACGAGACCCGGGCGGGTGACCTCATCATGGCGAAGGTCCCCGGACAGAAACCGGATGAGCTTCTCAAGCCCGAGCCGATGAGCCTGGACATTCTTTTCGAAGACGAGGACCTGCTCATTGTGAACAAGGCGCCGGGCCTTGTGGTCCATCCAGGGGCAGGCCACTCCGAAGGGACGCTCGTGCATGGACTGCTGGCCCATTGTGCGCGTTTGGCCGTTCAGGGTTCCCCTCTTCGGCCCGGAATCGTTCACCGCCTGGACAAGGATACCTCCGGAGCACTCGTAATCGCAAAAAGCGAGCGTGCATACTTGAACCTGGTAAGGCAGTTCAAGGAAAGGGGGGTTAAGAAGGAATACCTCGCCCTGGTTTACGGGAGTCCGGCCAAAGGTGAGGGAGAGATTTCGTCGCTGCTTGGCAGACATCCGACAGACAGAAAAAAAATAGCTGTTCTTCAGCACCGAGGCCGCGAGGCCCTGTCACGATGGCGGGTGGAGAAGGACTGGGGGGAAACCGCGCTGCTGAGGGTACAGATTGAAACGGGCAGGACACATCAAATCAGGGTACATCTAAGCCATATCGGACATCCGGTCGTCGGCGACGAGACTTACGGGGGGGACAGGAGGCGGGCGAGAAACGTCAAATCGGCGTCGGTGCGAGATCTGCTGCTTGGGACGCAACGCCAGATGCTGCACGCGATCCGGCTCGAATTCACCCATCCGGTCACCGGCGCCACCGTTACGGCAAACGCTCCTCTGTCTGAGGATTTCAGAGACATTATCGAAAGGCTGGATTCCTTATCGCAGTCAGAATGAGTCCGGAGCCTCTTGCAAGACTCCACTTCGCCTGCTTTTCGCAAATTCTGATTTCCACAAACGTGCCCGTCACTTCTGTTCCTGTGGTGTAATAGGACAGTAAAACTTTTGGTCCAGGAGGCAAAGGGCCTGGTAATGAGATTGTGCGATTTCATCCCATCCCTGCGATTTCTCGGCGACGAGGTCCAAAAGCCCCTCTGCATCAACATCGGTTGCTAAGTTCTATGGTGTTTGACAACATTTGATGGTGTTGGTATTATCACCAACATGAGTGCTGAACTACTGCTCAACGCGCGCCACGCTATCTCCGAAGACGCTTTCGTAGAAATGGTGGTATGGCGTTTGCCGCAGCGGGCTTCAAGCAGCCGGTATGGTTTCAAATATAGGTTTGCCCTGGTGGCTAATGGTCGCTGTGTTTTGCGCTGCGACAACGAACTGGGCAAGGGCGATCACAAGCACCTGGATGACAAACAGGTCCCGTACATTTTCACATCACTTCAGGCCCTGCTCGACGATTCTGGAGTGATGTAGACAATTGGAGGTCTTAAAATGGCCACGGTCACATTGGTGATATCTTCCCGGGAGAGCCTCAACCAACGGGTCCTTGGGGCATTCGAAGGAGAACCGCAAGGGACCTTCATCAGCTTCGAATCTCCCGCGCTTCTTTTCAAGGTGCTTACAGGCAAACGGTGGCAGTTGCTAAGGCTCATGACCGGTGCGGGTCCAATGACGATTCGCGAGGTGGCGCGCCGTTTGGAACGAGATGTGAAACCGGTTCATAGCGACGTGCATGCGCTTTTGAATGCCGGCATTCTGCAAAAGACCGCCAGTGGGCGTATCGTCTTCCCGTTTGATGCCTTGCATGTCGATTTCACGCTGAAAGCGGCTTGAAATTAGTTCAGAAAGCGGGTTACCTGGAAATTCCCGCTTCATAGCCTCGGGTTCGTGCAGCAGGCCAACTCGGAACGGCAGAGGGCGGGATATTTCTTGTCGCCGTCTGTCCCCGTAATCCTCAGCATGCGCAGCCCATTGAAGATAACAAGCAGCGAAGCCCCCATATCGGCGGCAATCGCTTCCCACAGGGTCGCGACGCCGGCGGCCGCCATGCAGATGAACAGGGCCTTTACCAGCAGGGCGAAAAACACGTTCTGCCTGATCACGGCCATCGTTTTTCTGGAGTGGCGGATCAGCCAGGGTATTTTTGACAGGTCGTCGGACATCAGCGCTATGTCGGCGGTTTCAATTGCAGCATCCGAGCCCATGGCCCCCATGGCGATCCCTATGGTTGCGGCGGCCAATGCCGGAGCGTCGTTGATTCCGTCTCCGACCATCGCAATTCCGCCAAATCTTGTCTTGAGTTCCGAGACAAGCCGAACCTTATCTTCGGGGAGCAATTCAGAGTGGAATTCATCGATTCCAACCGCTTTGGCTATAAGTTCTACGGTCTTGTGATTGTCGCCGCTGATCATTACGACCTTTTCCAGACCGAGAGCCTTGAGGCCGGCAATCGCCTCGCTTGCTTCCGGGCGCACCTGGTCGGCGACGCTTACAAGTCCGCAGACGTGATCATCGCACCACATCAGCATAAGCGAATTCCCGGCCTCCTCGATCCTGCTGATCGCGTCATGGAAAACCGGGCTTTCCCGCTGCCATCTTTCGAGCATCCTGTGGCTTCCAATCCAGTAAGCTTTGCCCCCGATTGACCCTTCCGCCCCCTGGCCCGGCAAGATTGTGAACTTGTCGGCAACGGTGGCGCGAATGCCTCTTGATTCCACATGCCGGATAATAGCCCTTGCGAGCGGGTGCGTACTGTGCGCTTCAAGGGCGGCTGCGTTTGCAAGAAGGCCGGTCTCGCTGTGGCCGCCCAGCGGAATGACCTGCTTTACAGCGGGCTCCCCGAAGGTAATGGTCCCCGTTTTATCGAGAGCAATCGCTTTGAGCCGCGCCGGAGCTTCAAGATAGGCGCCTCCTTTCACGAGTACGCCGTTTCGGGCCGCTGAACCGAGTCCTGCGACAATTGTCACGGGAGTTGATATTACAAGCGCACACGGGCAGGCGATAACCAGAACGACCAAGCCCTCGTAGAACCACTTTGCCCAGCCCCCGCCTGTGAAAAGTGGTGGAACTGCAACAATGGCAAGGGCCACCAGCATCATAACAGGAGTGTACACCCCGGCAAACTTATCCACCCACTGCTCGACAGGAGAGCGTCTGGAACGGCCCTCATCCACCATGCGGATGATTCTCGATAAGGTGGTGTCGGAAGCGGGCCGGGTCGAGCTGAACTCTATCGTCCCCTCTTCGTTGATTGTTCCGGCAAACACCTCGGAACCTAATCCTTTGGGAACGCTGGCGGACTCACCGGTTATGGGCGCCTGGTTTACGGATGTGGCCCCCCGTGTTATTACGCCGTCAAGCGGGATTCGTTCGCCGGGTCGGACCACGACGGTGGCGCCGACCGGTATTTCATCCACCGGTTTTTCCTCGATGTTCCCGTCATCCGGGCAAATAAAGCGGGCCCTCGGTGGGGTGATGTCCAAAAGCGCGGTTATTTCACGTTTCGCCTTCTCAAGGCTCCATGATTCGAGCAACAGCGCAAGCGCGAAAAGAAAACTCACCGAAGCGGCCTCCAGCCATTCACCCAAACCGATTGCCCCGAGAACTGCCACGGTCATCAGAAGGTTCATGTCGGGCTTGAGCTTTCTTGCCGCATAGAGGGCTTTTGGAAAAATAAGCCAGCCTCCGGCAAGGAGTGCCGAAGAATAGAGGACAACTGAGAAGACCGGAGGGCCGCCGCTTTCCCCCGCGAGTGCGGCGTATATGCTGCCCCGGTGGAGCGCTTGAAAAACAAATGCCGCCATCAGCAAGAGGCCGCTCGATGCGCATGAGAAGAGTCTTCCATGTTTTTCCCAGGCGCTCTCGCCGCTTGTCGCGCATGCTCCTGAGGGGCAGGCATCCTCAGTGGGGACCGCCTCCATGCCGGTCCTGGCAACCGCCGCCATGATGCTTTCAGCAACGCTTGCGTCAATACTGCCGCTGATCGTCATCCGGCTCCGCAGCAGATCGAAAGAAAGCCTCTCATCGCCTCCAACGACGGGCGCCACCTCAGATCTGAGCAGCCCAACTTCCTGGCCGCAGCACATGCCTTTTATTCTGAAGGAATGTTTTTCCATTGCCTGCTTCTTCAGGCCCCCTAATTTTGCTGCTTTGATCCATCCGTGTTATGAGCTGCTCCATTTTCGACAAGAGGTTGAAAAATAGTCAATGGCAGCTTGAAGACCCTTTTCATGACTCCGAAAAGTTCCTCGCCCACGGCGCTGGGGGAAAGAAGGACCACTGCGGGGTCGGCGAGGTCTCCGCTTATGCGGACCGGCAGAGTTACGAATGCCTCGTCCAGTACTTTACCCATAACGGGCGTCGCCTCCACCACCCTCTCCACGGTCCGCAGCGGGGCGACAAGGGCAATCACGTCCACTTTCCGCTTTGAGAGGTCGATCTTTCCACGAAAGACCGTCTTGATGCACGGCCCATTAACTACCGAATCGGACAGGACGAGCTTTCCGTTCTTTATTTTTCCTTTAGCTTCGATATATTTATATTCGCAGCCCTCGCCGATGAGGTCCGGGACCACGCCCCTGTATATTTCCGAGATGCTGAGCAGCGAAATTATTTTCCCTAAAGTTTCGAAACGGAAAATGCGCCCGTCCTTTGCCTTAAGCTCTACGTCGCCTTCGATTGAATCCGCGAGGCTGTCATCCCGGCCGCTCGCCGTAAGATTTCCGGTGAGCGTGTAACTGCCGGAAAGAATGTGCCGTTTATTGAAGAGGCATTCTATGGCTGATTCGAGGTTCTGGTCCTTGGCCGATAAGCTGAGAGAGATATTCACGCCCTCAGGCGTGATCCTGATGCTCCCCGGAGTGGAGATCCCGCAAAGATTTGCCTGATTCAGCCGAACGTCGATGGATCCGGGGCTAAGGACCACATCGGCATTGGCCGGGTTCCAGCTAAGTTTTCCATAGGACAGGTGCTCGCTTCTTACCCGGATAGTACCCTTAAGAGGCGATTCCCAAGCTTTTTTCGGTGATTGGGGGCCGGGTTGACCCGAGTTATTTATCTCCTCTTGAGTGCTCCCCTTGGACTTAATAATGCTCTCCAGGTCAAGACTGTCCGCAAAGGCATTCATATCCAAAACATAAGCGTCCCGGGCGATCGCGACGCTCCCTATAAGGCTCAGCCTGCTCCCGTTCCAGCTTATTATGGCCGATTTCACATTTAGTTTGTTTCCATCAGCCTCGATCGTCGCTTTTTCAATTCGCGCAGGCACAGGGAGGTTGACCGGCGGTTGGAAGCCCGAAATACTGACTTCTCCCTGAGCGCTCGATTTCTCTGGAGTGTCGAGGTAGAGATGTGTGCTGAATTTGCCCCTTATAGGCCCTGTAAGCAGCCTGTTGTCGGCAAGGAGCCGGTCGGCCGTTTTGTTGCTAAGCCTTCCGGAGAATTTGATTTCTAACTGATTCTGCCCGGAGTTCATCGAAATTGTGGCGTCAGAGTCCTCGTCTCTTATGATAAGGTCTTCAATGGAAAGCTCCTGGGGCGTTTTGACAAGACTGATTGTAATGCTGGGTCCGGCAGAAAGCTGCATTTCCCCCTTGAAGGCGGTTTTCGGCCCCGTGTCCCAGGTCAGGCGGGAGTTGTGCAAGTTTAGATTTGAGATGGCCTTGAGTGAGTGCGGGAAACCAGCGAGCGAAGCGGCAATTTTGTTCCCCTCCGGGCCGAACTGGCCGCTCAATTGCAAGTCCACTTTTTTCGGATGATCCAGGTAGCCTGTAATTTTTCCTGAAATTGATAGTGATGAGTCCGCCACGACGGCGTTGATCTCCGTGAAGCCGATTTGGTCCCCGTCCATCTCGAAAGTGCCCGTTTTCAAGGTGAGAGGGCCGTTTAAAAGCTTGTTTTGAAAAACAACGTCCTCGACTGAGCCGCTGGCGTTGAAAACCCATTTGGAGCGGTCAGCAAGAGGGCCAAAGAACCGCAAGGAGTTAATTTTCAGCAATCCTTTCGGCGCGGTGTCCAGGAAGTTTTTCCAGTATTCATGTGCCCTCAGGTGCTGAGCCAGAAGGTCCATGGAAACGACGGACGCGGCCGCAGAGTTGATCCCCAGAACTTTTGACTCACCCCATTCGTAGCTCAGATCCACCCGCTCGAAATTCGAGCTTCCACTCTTCGCGGCCAAAGATGTCACAAATACTTTCTTCCCCTCCAACAGGAAAGAAGCGCCTTGCAGATCAACCGGTTCAGGAAGACGGCCGTAACGGCCCAAGATCCGGAAAGGGCCGGACTCCACTTTAGTGGTGAGCGCCTTAAGGCTTTCGCCAAGTACGAGTCTGCCCTGCGCTTTGCCCGCCACATCTTTAATTTGCGCCAGTTCTTGCGTGAATGCCTCGTTTTTGACAACACGTTTCAGAACATCGGGCAGTTCGGAGAGATCGGCGGTAATTGGAAGATCCAGATGGAACAGAGGGTCGTCCCGCCGCAACCCGATTCTCAGCTCTCCATCGCTGGTTGAAGACCCTGCGGTTTGGCCCGAGAGGTGAGTTCCGTTCAGTATACCATCCTCAACCAGTACGTTTCCGCTGACGTTGGAGACGAGTAGATCCGCTTTGGGGGCAAAAACGACACCTTTTTTGATCGTACCCTTTATGGTGAAGTTTTCGAGTTTTTTCAAACCGGAAGGGGTGTTTGCGCGTGCGCTGAAAAGGATCGCCGGTACTTCACCCTCACGTATGATTTCAAAAACCCGCCGGGTGACGCGGTTTTGGTTGTTCACGGCGAGCATGATGCTCTGTACAGTTGTGACGTTGGTATCCTGCCCGTCGATGTCCAGAGTTACGCTTTGATCGGAGTATCTTTCTGGTAGTGCCCGGTGAGGTTTAGACGCGGGTAGTCGAACCGGAGATGTGAAATGGAAAAGTCGAAGCTGTCGGTGTCGACGGATAATGCGCCGCTCAGAGCGCCGTTGCTCATAACAGTGCTCTGGGGTCCGCCGGCGAGAGTAAGCTGCGGGATCGAGGCCGTGAAATCTGCGCGGGCGGTTCCGGGGCCGTTGTTAGAAAGGGTAAGGGTCAGGTCTATCTGAGAGTCGCCGATCCTGTCGGATGCGGACTTATTGAGATATCTCATAAGGTCCCTTGGATTGCCTCCGGCCAGCTTCAACTCTCCTGAACTCTTCAGAGTACCAAGGTCAACCCAACCACTGAATGTAAGGGCTTGCCAGAGATCGGATTTGCCGCTCGTCAGCTCGAAATCGACCCTTTGGGCATGGACGGAAGTCCTAAGGTCGATCTCTTCGAAAAAGAAGGTGCGGTCTAGCCCGCAGCAGAGCTCCAGCCCACCGTTGCGAGCGTCGACAACCACGCCGGGCATTTCCGCAAGGAGTGTTGCCTGGAACTGGGAAATCCTGTCTTTCAGGCCTAGAAGTCGCTGAGAAAGTGACTCTGCCGAGCTTTCGTGCGTCAGGACCGGCAGGCGGGCGTTGATCGTCGGATTGATAAGCTCTATTTCGGCAGGTTTGAATTTGCCTGTAAAGAGAGGCAGTATCTTCGGGTGAAGTATTATCGATTCGACAGATGCGGTAAGCGTCTCAGGAATGGTCATTTTGACACCGTGCATGACCATGCGGGGAAAGGGCAGAAAGCTTATCGTGATTCGCTCCGCGTGTATTTGATGACGGGAGGCGAGTTCGGTTGCCACCTTGCGGCCCAGAGCGTCGGTATCGAGGACACGCGGAAGGAGCACCGCCGTAGCGGCAAGCAGAACCAAGAGAATCCCCGCCCCGGAAGCTCCCCACAAAAATATTTTTCCGGCTTTGGTCATAAAGCTCTCTTCCGGCGATGTAAATTGCCAACCGGGATTTGGACGGATCAATCTATCAGTTTAGCAATTCAAAAAACCGAGGGCAAGGGGAGAATAGGGTGCGGATCTTAAAAGAACGGCAAATTCCTTAGAGATTTCGTGGCATACAAGCTCAAGGCAGAGGAAGGGGAGCAGGACCGGCACGACCACAGTCCAGAGCTCCCCAGGCCAGAGGTAACGATTTTTCAGAACGAGCGGAGTCATCATGCCAAAAGCCGCCGGAAACCATTTGATCATCATAAAGAAAGGTGAACGAACTTCGGCTTAAGGCGTCTTCGCCGGAGTCACTCCTTCCGCCTCCATTTTCTTAAGGTATTTTTCAGGGTCTTTATTGAATTCGTTCGACGCAGCCGGAGCAGCAAAAATAAATACGCTTGCCCTGATAGTCCGCAAAGATTTTTTCATCGATTTTTCCGTTCATGACCGGACACGTGGTCTGAGGCCCCGCTTGTGCAATCCCGGGCATGTTCCAGCCAAAGGTGAGCAGCCCCAATGTTACACCCAACAGTACGATCAATTTAACCTTGCTCATTTTCTTCTCCCTGGTTGATTAAAGCCAAATCGCGGGCAAAGCCCGCAGCTGCCGTTTTCAGATTACGGCCAAGCCCTAAGCCGTGACTTCACCTGAAGCGCGCGTGCCTTTTTTCAGGTGAAAGCGCCGGCGCCACACTTCATAAATCGCAGGATAAACCAGCAATTCCATAATAAACGAGGTGAAAATACCCCCTATCATCGGGGCAGCGATGCGCTTCATCACATCGGAGCCGGCCCCCGTAGACCACATTATAGGAACCAGGCCCATAAACATGACCGCGACCGTCATGAACTTGGGGCGGAGCCTTTTGACCGCCCCGTCCACAATGGCGTGGCGCAGGTCCTCCTTCGTTTTCATAAGCCCCTGGTCCCGCCTGGAGTTATAGGCGAGGTCGAGGTAGAGGAGCATGAACACCCCTGTTTCGGCATCGACGCCCATGAGTGCAATCAGGCCGACCCAAACGGCGATGCTCATGTTATAGCCGAGCATGTAGAGGAACCAGATAGCCCCGACGGCCGAAAAGGGGACTGCCAGGAAAATGATCAGCGTCTTCGCCAGCGACCGGGTATTGAAATATATAAGCAGGAGTATGAGCAGGATCGTGATCGGTACGACGACAAGGAGCCTGTCCCATACCCGGAGCATGTTTTCATACTGTCCGCTCCATACGAGCGTGTATCCGGGCGGTAATGCAACGTGAGTGCTTACGATCTTTTTGGCTTCCTCCACGTAGCCGCCAACGTCCCGTCCGGCGATGTCGACATAAACGTATCCGCTTAGCCTTGCGTTTTCATCCCGTATCATTCCTGGACCGGATACCAGCTTCAGGTCTGCTACCTGGGCCATAGGTATCTGTGCGCCGCTCGCGGTTGCGATCATGGTCCTGTTCAACCGGTCAACCGTGCTTCGAAAATCACGCAAGTAGCGGATGTTTATGGGATAACGCTCCCGGCCTTCGACCGTGGTCGAAACGTTCTCCCCGCCGATTGCCGAGGTTATGGTGCTCTCGACCTGGGCGACGGTGAGACCGTAGCGGGCAAGCTCTTCTCTTTTAAGATCGAGGTTGAGGAAAAAGCCGCCGGTTGTCCGTTCGGCATATACGCTGGAAGTTCCGGAAAGACCCTTTAGTGCGGCTTCAATCTGCAGTCCTATTTCCTGGATTTTGTTGAGGTCGGGACCCAGTATCTTGATTCCGACAGGAGTGCGCACTCCGGTTGTAAGCATGTCCACCCGGGCCTTGATAGGCATGGTCCAGGCGTTTACGACCCCCGGGATCTGCATGGCCTTATCCATGCCGTTCGGCCCGTGGACGAGGTCCTCGGTGCTCCGGTGGTCGGGCCAGGCCCTGCGCAGAATGTCCTTTAGCCACTCGGGCGCCCAGCCCGAATACCAGGTCGGAATTTTCGGCCACTCAGACTGCGGCTTGAGAACGATCACAGTCTCCATCATTGACAGAGGCGCGGGGTCGGTAGCCGTTTCGGCCCGCCCGGCCTTGCCGAACACGCGTTCGACCTCGGGAAACGATTTCAGAATCTTGTCCTGGATCTGGAGCACCCGCTGCGCTTCGGTGACGGAAATGCCCGGGACCGTGGTAGGCATGTACAGCAGCGAGCCCTCGTCCAGGGGCGGCATGAACTCCGAGCCGATTTTCTCAAACACGCCGATATGGGGGGCGAACGTAATCGCCACGACCAGGAAGGCCGCCGCAATTGTGGACCACTGGTGTCTCAGCACGAATTCCACAGCTGGATGATAAATTCTCATCAGCGGGCGGCTTATCGGGTGGTTCTCCTCACTGTGAATCTTGCCAACCAGCACGGCGTTCGCCGCACGCGCCAGAAATCTCGGGCGAAACGAAAAGTTCTTCATGTGCGTGAAAAGCAGCCGAATTGCCGGGTCCAGGGTGATGGCCAGAAAGGCGGCAATGATCATGCAAAAATTCTTCGTGAATGCGAGGGGTTTAAAGAGCCTGCCCTCCTGGGCCTCCAGAGTAAAAATCGGCATGAATGAAACCGCTATGACCAGCAGTGCGAAAAAGCTCGGCCCTCCCACCTCCTTTACGGCGCCGATCACCACATTCTTGAACTCTCCGGGCCTTCCTGCGGTGTCCCAGTGCTCGAGCTTCTTATGTGTCTGCTCGACAACGACGATGGCGGCGTCCACCATTGCGCCAACGGCTATCGCGATCCCGCCCAGGGACATAATGTTGGCCGTAAGATTCATCTCGTACATCGGAACGAACGAGATTATGACCGCAACCGGAATGGTGATAATCGGAATAATCGCGCTCGGAATGTGCCATAGAAAGATGAGGATAACCAGGCTGACTATTATCAGTTCCTCAGTGAGAGTATGTTTCAGGGTTTCGATAGACCGTCTGATGAGGTCCGCCCGGTCGTATGTGGTAACGATTTCCACTCCCTTGGGAAGGTTGGGGGTGATTTCGGCCAGCTTGGCCTTGACCCTGTCTATAACTTTCAAAGCGTTTTCGCCGTAGCGCATTACCACGATTGCGCCTACAGTCTCGCCCTCACCGTCGAGCTCGGCTACGCCCCGGCGAATGTCGGGTCCCAAGACAACTTTGCCCAGGTTTTTGACCAGAATGGGTGTTCCGGTCATCTCATTGGTCCCAACGACCACGTTTTCAATGTCGCTCAACGATTTTACATAGCCTCGGCCCCGCACCATGTACTCGCGCTCGGAGAACTCAACGAGCCGTCCCCCCACGTCGTTGTTGCTCTCCCGAATCGCGTTCATCACTTTGTCCATCGGGATCTTGTAGGAGACCAGGGCATTGGGGTCGAGGTTTACCTGGTATTGGCGGACAAATCCACCGACCGGGGCCACTTCGGCAACGCCCGGCAGCGACTGGATTTCGTATTTCAAAAACCAGTCCTGAATCGAGCGCAGTTCCGCAAGATCATGCTTTCCGGTCTTGTCCACAAGCGCATACTCAAATACCCACCCGATGGCTGTCTCATCGCGGGCAAGCTCCACCTGGACCTCGCGCGGGAGCTTTGGAAGGATGTTATTCAGATATTCCAGCGTCCGGGACCTTGCCCAATAGATGTCGGTTCCGTCTTCGAAAATGACGTATACGAATGAATAGCCGAAATCGGAGAAGCCGCGTATGTCCTTTACTTTTGGGATCCCAAGCAAGGCCGTGATCAGAGGGTAGGTAACCTGGTCCTCGATGATGTCCGGGCTTCGGTCCCATTTCGAATAGATAATTACCTGCGTGTCCGAGAGGTCGGGGATGGCGTCCAGCGTGATGTGCCGCATCGAGTAGACGCCTGCTGCAACCGCCGCTCCAACCAACAGGAAAACGATGAACCTGTTGTTCGCACAAAAATCGATGACTCTGTTGATCATATCCATTCTTTCAATGATGAATGATGAATGATGAATGATGAATAAAAACACACCGAAATCAAATGATGAATGATGAATGATGAATGATGAATAAAAACACACCGAAATCAAATGATGAGTGATGAATGATGAATGATGAATAAAAACACATCAAAATCCATTACTGCAGTTAATTTCCATCATTCATCATTTTTTTGTTTTTCCGTGCTTTGAGAGTTTTGACGCTGGTGACGAGGATGGCGATCAGTTCCTCTGCTTCGCTGATCATGTCGGAAAGCCGTTCAGCTTTGACAATGTCGGCATCTGCAAGAAGCTCAATCCAATACACGGTTTCCTCCAGTTCTTGCAAAGCGCCTTCGGTCTTGCTGATCATCTCCGCATCCGACCGGCTCCGGCTTCCTTCACGAACGTGCGCGCCTACCGACGTTCCAGAACGTAAAAGCTGTTTCCCAATCACTTGGGCTTCGATCGTCTTGGGCAAGGTAGAGTAAAGCCGAATAGTCCTCAAGGCAAAAAGCTTTGTACGTTCAAGTATGCCCATCTTTTCACTTTGCATTCCTCACTCCCAGACGAATCGAAATGATGAATGCGGAATGATGAATAAGAGCAAATCATCATCCATCGCTGTAGTTACTTTCCATCCATCATCACTCATCACTCATCACTCATCATTCATCACTCATCATTCATCATTCATCATTCATCACTCATCATTCATCATTCATCATTCATCACTCATCATTCATCACTCATCATTCATCACTCATCACTCATCATTCATCACTCATCATTCATCATTCATCACTCATCATTCATCATTCATCACTCATCATTCACTCATCACTCATCATTCATCATTTTTTCTCCATACCGCCGGCGGCGGATTTGAGCTGGCTCTCCGAGTCGATCAGGAAGTTTGCGGAACGTCACCACCCGTTCTCCTGCCTTGAGTCCGTCGAGCACGATCAGGCGGCCATCCACGCGCGGGCCGGCGGTTATTTTACGCGGCTCGAAATAGCCGCCCTCTTTGGCGATGAAAACCGTCTGGGCCGCACCCGAATCCAGCACCGCCTCCTGAGGAATTGAAAGTTTCTTTCCATAGTCGGTTTTCAGCTCGACATTGGCGTACATATCCGGCTTGATCTTAAAGTCCGGATTGGCCAGCTCCACGCGGATTTTAAGCGTCCGCGTCTTTGGGTCCATTTCGGGAGATATGTAGGTAACCTTGCCTGTGAAGGTCCTTGCCGGAAAAGATGGGAAAGTGACCGACGCTTTCTGCCCCAGGCTGACCGATGGGATTTCATACTCGTATACTTCGGCCTGGATCCAGATATCGGAAAGGTCCGCGATGACAAACAGGTCCGCTTCGGGGGCGACCTGCTGGCCCGGAAATACGTTACGGGTGACCACAAAGCCGTCCAGGGCCGAATACAGTGTGAGCGACTTGAGTGGGGTCCCCAGGCGTTCGATCCGATTGATTTGGGCGTCGCTTATGTCCCAGTATTTCAACCGCTCGCGAGTCGCGCTGTAAAGTGATTCCGACCGGGACCCGATATCTCCGAATTCGCTGCTCTTGAGAAGGTCTTTGGATTTTCTTGCGATCAGCAATTCCTCCTGGGTAGATACGAGATCGGGACTGTAGATGCTTAGCAGGGGCTGACCTTTCTTGACCAGCTTTCCGACGAAATCCACGTAAACCTTATCCACCCAGCCCGGAAACTTTGTGTGTACATGGGCGACTTTGGTTTCATCGTATGTGGCCAGACCCACGGCGCGAATGGTCTTGGACATGTCCATTTCAGAAGCTTCGCTAATTTTTACGCCGATCATCTGCTGTTTTTCCGGACTTATTTTGACGGTCCCGGCAGGCAGATTACCCGCCCCCGGCTGCTCTTCCTCGTAGATGGGGACCAGGTCCATTCCATCTGGGGGCTTTGCCGGGCTTGTCCGATTTGTTTGAAGGGTTCATGGGATCGACATAGTAAAGGATTTTAGGCTGTTTTTTTTCCGGGGCCGATGGCTGCTCGTCTTCATAGATCGGGACCATGTCCATTCCGCAGGGAGCTTTGCCGGGCTTGTCCGTTTTGTTGGAAGGGTTCATTGGATCGACATAATAAAGGACCTTAGGCTGCTTTTTCCCAGGGGTCTCGGAGGATGCCGTCTTCATATCGCCTGCGTTCCGGCCGGCGTACCAGTGAGAGTAGCCGAAAGCGCTAAGGGCCCCAAGCGCGAAGAACAGCAATGGGACGAGGAAAACCCGCTTTTTCCCGTGAACGCCGGGTTCATCGGGACCATAAATTTTGCCGGTGCTCATCTGGCTGAATTCCTCCTCGCTTCAAGATGTAAGGACTGGAACTGTCTGGCAAATATAAGACCAATTAAAACAAATGCTTTGATTTCTTTCAAGTCTGCCCTTGGGTCCCCGTAGCACTGGGCCTATATCTACAGACTTGGGGGGGGGAATCAAAAGGGAACCGGAGATTCTTGGTTCCCCCCCGCGAATTATGTACCTGGTCGGGGCGTTTGCGTCCTCTGCAAGCCTATCGGCAAACCTGGCATAAAAAAGTTGTCTCCTTCGCGGGAATATTTATCCATCACACCTTAGGACCGGCGAAGACACGATGTGAAGCAGTGTCTTGTGCGAGCTGGCCAACACTCCGCCGGGCACCATGGGAACCCTTGTTTAATGGCAATCCACGCAAACCTCGCCGCGCAGGGCTTCTAATCCTTCTTTCATGATGATTGGAAGCATAATGAGGGCGGCGACCGGATCGGCCCACCACCAGCTAAACGCAGCGTTCAGGGCCAGCCCACCCAACAATATGGCAGAAAGATAGGCGCAAAGGGAACTCTGACGGGAGTCGGCGGAAAGCGCAGCACTGTTCAGACGGCCAGCGGCGCGCCGTTTAGCACGAGCCAGCAAGGGCATGACGAACAGGGCGAGAATGGCCACTGCTATCCCGGCAAAGCTTGCTTCCGGTGGCTTTTTGAGGACGAGTGAGGAAACAGCTTCATACCCTACGTAAGCAGCCAACAGCAAGAAACAGACGCCCACAAGTTTAAGGGCAATCTGTTCGCGCTGCTCATCGGGATGGATGGACAACAAACGCCATAAAAGAATCAGGGACGACAAGATTTCGATCAGGGTGTCAACACCAAATCCGATAAGCGCAATACTTCCGGCAACAATTCCAGCTCCAAGAGCAACGCCGGCCTCGATAAGGTTCCAACCAACCGTTAAATATTCGAGCCTTCGAGCGCGGCGGGTATCTTCCACGCGACCGTTTGCGCATATGCAAAAGTCATCACATCCCCTAGATTGTTTCATAGACCTTGACATTCTCTTTTAGCGCTCTAACGAGGAAGAACATGTCTTGCCCTTTTGAACGGCCCTTATGGCGTGATCAATGGATGGATTGAGTCCCTTAGGCCCTGTAGGCCCTAAATAAAACGCCCTTTGTAACAGGTGAACTATTAAAGCCCGTTTCCGCCACCAATTCACAACGCACAAAACCAGCTTGCTCCATCATAGCCAGGAAATCCTTTCCCGGTATGGCACCGCCTTGTCACTTGGCCCACGTCTCTACCATTTCCATAGGACTGGAAGGCAATCCCCCACTGAGAACTTGATCTGCAATCATGAATCTTCCGGCACGCTTTAAGACTCTAAAAGCCTCTTGCAGTGCTTTGGCTTTATCTGGAATGAGGTTATAGGCTCCATTGGAAATCACACAATCGAAGTCCTCACTCGCAAAAGGCAAATTTTCTCCGGAACCCAACTCAAAACTTACATTCTGAAGTTGTGTGAACTGAAGGTTTTGTTTTGCTCGTTGCACCATCTCAGGCACGAAGTCTATGCCGACAGTTTTTCCTTGAGGGCCAACTATTATGGCGGCGATGATCGTATCGACTCCAGCACCGCAACCAATATCCAGGACTGACTCGCCCGGTTTGATTTGATCCAAAATAAACGGTTGTCCTACTCCGCAGTAGGAAGCCAATACTTCATCCGGCAGGATTCTTAAAATACTCCGGTCATAGCCCAACGCCTCAAGGCCCGCCTTCCCGGTGGGATAGCGAAAGTGGCCCTCGGGGCTTCGGGCGGCTTTCGCGTATCTCTGCCGAATGCCATCTTCTATCTTTTTTCTATCATCATCCGTGAATCCGTTTTTCATTATTCACCCCACATAGGGAATATATTTTTGTTCAATTGTCACTAATCTTGGTCCTCAAAATTGGGCAATAATAGATATTACCTCGCTTCTAAATGTAAGGACGGGAACCGTACCGCAAATAGAATGCCAATTAAAACAATTCTTGGGCTTCTTTCAACTCTGCCTTTGGGTCCCTTGCCGGCCAATGTTTTGAGTCGGCTCTCCCGGCTTCATCCGATGAGGGCCAAAAGTCGAGAGTCATGCCGCATAGATATGAAATGAAAGGTTCTTTCCATTCGTTGAAAATTTCTTTCAACCCGACTGCCGGAGAATAACCCCCGCAAGTACGACAATAGGTACTTTAATACATCATTACAAGCCCTTGCAGTTTTCTGAAAACTGGATCTTACCACCAGGATGCCACTCACGAATTCAAAGGAATGAGGTTCCCTTCGGTCAAAGAATTGAGAGAGGACCGCAAACATTGTCGCTGGAATCACAGGAACTCCGGCACATTGCTGAGGGAGGGGAGCCCGTCAGGGCAATCTAACAAACGAATGGATGAGGAATTCATGGAACGTAAATTAATAAAGAAAACATTGCCTCTGCCGGAGCTGAGTGGTTCTTATGGCGAAAACTATCCCGGAAAGATTTTGCCCGTATCCTGAGCTTCCAAATATTCCTTCAGACCGTAGTCGTTTATTTTTTTTCGTAAAGTAGGCCTCGTTATGCCCAGAATCTTACATGCTTCACCGTAATTGCCCCCGGTATGCTTGAGAATTTTCAGGATATGCTCCTTTTCCACACAGTTCAGGCTCTTGAGTTCATCGCTCTCTTCGCAGGCGGAGGCGGTCGTACGGACAGCTTCGGACCGCTGGAACCAGCGTTCGTCGAGTTCGAGCACGTCGCTTCGGGAAAGGATCAAGGCCCTCCTGAGCAGATTTTCAAGCTCCCTGACATTTCCCGGCCAGTCGTAAGCCTTAAGGGTCTTGATGTATTCCATTGGAATTCGGGTTACGTTCCTGTTAAGTTCCCGGTTCATCCTCGATACAAAATTTTCGGCAAGCGGTACGATGTCTTCAGGATGTTCTCTCAGGGGCGGGATGTGGATCACGAACACTTTCAGCCTGAAATAGAGGTCTTCACGAAAACTGCCTGCCTGCACCATGCTTTCGAGATTGCGATTGGTGGCGACAAGGAGGCGTGCCTTGAAGGGGATGTCCTTCAAGCCTCCAACACTCTGGAACTGTTTCTCCTGGAGCACACGCAGAAATTTAGCCTGAATTTCCAGCGGGAGTTCTCCGACTTCATCCAGGAAAACCGTACCGCTGCCGGCAATTTCAAGTTTTCCCGGCTTTCGTTGAACAGCGCCGGTAAAAGCCCCCCGCTCGTGCCCGAACAACTCGCTTTCGAGCAGGTTGCTCACAACGGCTGCGCAATTGATAGCCACAAACGGCTCGTCGGGGGCCCACTGCTGGTGGATGGTCCGAGCAACCAACTCCTTTCCGGTGCCGGTATCGCCTTCTATCAGCACCGTTACGGGTGTGTGCGGCAACCCGCGCTATATCTTTGAGGACTTCCAGGGTGGCGTTACTTTTCCCGATAATCTGGTTTGGCTTGAAACTTTCCGAAATGACATGGCTGAGCCGTTCGATTTTTTCCCGTTCTTTGCGCCTCATCAGAATCTTTTCAAGCAGGACGTCCAGCGCGTCCAGATCGAGGGGCTTATAAAGATAATCAGCAGCCCCGCGCTGAATGGCGGCAAGAGTCGCCTCCATGTCCTGAAAGGCGGTTATCATGATGACATCGCCTGAAAGATTTTCATCCTTTGCCGCCGAAAGAGCTTGCGTTCCGTCCATTCCGGGCAACTGGACATCGAGCAGCACGAGGTCGGGATCATGTTCCCGCCAAAGATCAAGACCCTCCCGTGCATCGAAGGCGGCCAGAACGAGGTAGCCCTTGCTTTGGAAATAAAGTTCCAGGGTCCGGACAAGCGAATGTTCATCGTCTATCAACAGTATCTTTTTCATTTAAGGGCCCTCAAGTGCAAGCTCACCACAGTACCGGCCCCTTCCTCACTCGAAATCGAAATGCCGAACCCATGGGCCTCCATTATTTTTTTAACGATAGACAGTCCCAACCCCGTTCCTTTCTCTTTCGTGGTGAAAAAAGGCTGGAAAATGCGCTTCATATCCTGATGTGAAATCCCGGGGCCGTTGTCGGAAACCTCAATAAGAATTCCTTTATCCCCGTCCTCTCCGGCGGCTTTAATCCTTATCTCCACATTTCCATCCGGTCCGGCCGACTCGACCGCGTTTTTGATTACATTTACCAGTACCTGTCGAATCTGTTCCGGGTCTCCCATGACATCCGGAAGAGAGCCGTCCGTCTTGACATCGATTGAACACCCTTCCGTACAGGATTGCAGTTGCTGCA
Organism: uncultured delta proteobacterium; assembly: GCA_963757915.1. GTDB lineage: Bacteria > Desulfobacterota > Syntrophobacteria > Syntrophobacterales > Syntrophobacteraceae > SbD1. Next base: position 203,780 of record CAVWTD010000025.1, read on the forward strand.
TGCTTTCGGCCATGACCGTTTCGAGCCGAAACGGGAGTTTTCTCGAGCGAGATCGGTTTGCTGTAGTCGAGCAGGCTTGAAAGCATCTTTTCGAGCTGCGCGATCTGGTCAAGGCCAATGGAATAATGTTCATGGAGAGGACCTGCACGGCCCAGGGACCGCCCGATTATCTGAAGGTTGAGTTTGACCGACGAGAGCGGGTTCCTCATTTCATGGACAACGCCGGCTACGAGTTCGCCGATGGCCGCCATTTTCTCGGATTGAACGAGCTGGCTCTGCGTTTGCATCAGTTCGTCATAGGCTTTCTGAAGCGAGATTTCCTTTTGTTTCAGCGAATCTATCAGCGCCGAGAGGTCCTCGGCCATCGAATTGAAACTCTGCGAAAGCGTCCCTATCTCATCGTGCCGGGAATAGGAAATGCGCTGGTCAAGGGAACCGTTGGCCATCTTGCGCGAGGCTTTGGCCATCTCGCTGATCGGCCTCGAGATTTGCCTGCTCAACAGAAAAGACGCCAGAATGCATATCAAACTCACCAGAGCGGCCGTTGTCAAGACAGCGGTTCTAATGCCTCTGATAGGGGCAAGGATTTCATCTTTTTCCATTTCGACCAGCAGGGCCGAGTGATAGCGCGGAAGCCACCTGTAAGCGCCGACCACCTCACGTCCCATATAGTTGCGGTATATTGAAATGCCCTCTTTACGATCGAGGGCCGAGACTATCCCAAGTGTCTCGAATCTCTGTTTGGCGGTTTCTTCGTGGCTGAGATACCTCGATTGTGTAACTATTTTCCCATCCCCGTTAACCAGATAGGCCTCGCCCGTGTTTCCCAGGCCGGTCCTGTCTGCAAGAAGCGGATCGAGCGTTCCCAATACATCCATGATCGCCATAATGGCCGCACTCATCGTACCGTCTTCGGAATAAATGGGCACCGTGAGATGGATGTACCATGCGCGATCCGAATGCTGCATGCAAGGGGCTCAAAACCGGGCCATCCGTGTTTTTAAGGTTTTTCAGGTCCTCCAGGTACTTCTTTGTTACGATCATCTCGTTGCTCGGCTTCAGTGGAAGCTATGATTTCGCCGGACAGACTGATTACATGAATGCTCTCGTAAGCCGGGGACTTGCCGCGCGTGAGCGCAAGGGAGTCGTCGATCAGGGCTGTTTTTACCGCAGGCGCCTCCTTCGAACCGGGGGTGCAGGCGGCGGAGCACACATCCCGAATTGCCGACAGGCCCGAAAGGACCTTGATGTCATCCAGCCTTTCTCCGTACCACGTATCCAGCCTGTTCGCGTCGATCTTGCGCAACTGTCTGAATGTGCATGTAAGCCGAATCGATGAGCGTCTGTTCTGCAGCCCTGTACAAGCCTATGCCCATGATGAAGATCGGAATGACCGCGACTATGAAAAAAGCGGCAAAAAACCTGCGGGAGATTTTTTCTCTGAATCGAAACATTGCTTCGCTCGATATTGATTTAGTGTCTGATAATCAATATTTATAAGCTTTTTTGGATTTTAGGGCATCCGTTTTCTTACCCGCCAACCTGTTCATATTTTCTTCCCCGAGGCCCCGGGCGGGGAGCAAAGCCGAGGTAGAGTGTCTGAACAGCTGGCTGGAACAAAACGATTTCGCCGATCTTGCGGCCTTTATTTACGTACGGGAAAACCCTCAAAACAAGAAGGGAGTAAAAGAAGTCACTTATTGCCAATGATATAACTAGGTCGCTTTGATGCGGTACCTTAATTCCACGGCAAACCAATACCTTGTACCCCGGCTCTTTGACTGGATCAATTAAGATTCGGGTGTTGCCGGCGGTGCAGGAATCCTGCGTGGCGCTTTCTGCACTGTTCGCCTCACCCATGCAGGGTTCTTCCCACGCCCCAAACGAACTCCTGTTTTTCTAAAAGAGCGCATATTTATTTTTGTCGATGCGCGAGGGCGAAATTGAAAATTTATATCAACGGCCTGCAAATTATTTTCACTCCAAATATCAATAAGCCGTCAGGCATCCTGGCCCCAACTAATTAATTACATAAATATCAATAACTTACTATATTGCAGGCGGACCTCACCTCTTGGCCTGAGTACTGCATTGATATGGGGTAACGACGTGCAACTGCAAGCGTACGGCATGTCAGGTGCGCGATTGTAATTGGTATAAGGAAAATCTCGCTTAGAAAGAAGGGAGTTGACCATGAAAAAGATTTTTCACCTGTCTGTGATCGTTGTGGTGGTGAGCGTTCTAGCTTCCGCCGGTATTCTGTGGGCTGGGCCGGTTGCCCCGGTATGTCCGGCGCACAGCCAAAGCTGCTTTGAGAGGAACGGTAACTTTTATTGCAGCTGGACTGAGGAAACTCGTGTGAATAAACTCGTCCCGGGCAGAGGTGGGCAATGGCAGTGGGTGCTGATGCCTGCCTACCAGTTGAATACGGAAAAGTGTGCTGAGAGGTAAATGATGGGTGAATTGGCATTCGATCACGACAATTCCATCAACAGTACAAACAGTGGAAAGGTAGGTAACGATGAAGTTCACAGGAAAACTCGGGGTAATTATGCTTGCTCTTTCATTCGTACTTGCTTCGGCTTACGTCGCCAATGCAATGGGCGGCGGCATGGTCGGTGGCATGGGCGGTGGCGGCCACATGGGCATGGGTTCGATGGGTTCGGGAATGTCTTCCGGCGGTCAGATGGGCTCGCACATGGGCGCCAGCGGACAGTCCGGCTCGCATATGGGCGCCAGCGGGCAGTCCGGTTCGCACATGGGCGCCAGCGGTCAGTCCGGCTCGCATATGGGTAGCTCCGGCTTCTAGCCTTGTCAGTGTCAAATCCTCTTTGCCGGGTCTTCGGACCCGGTTTTTTTATGCACTGCCTCGAACTAAAAAGCAGACTTTGAAGGGTTCGGGCCGGACCAGTCAAAACTGCGGATAGCATTAAACATCTTGGAAACTTTCTTTCAACTCCAATTGAAAGCCTTATTCAATTGTGAATTCGCGGCAAGTCCGGATAACCGCCCCGAATCGAAATTAGTCATAGATATCATCAACATACAAAATAGATGAAAATATTCCTCTCCTGGCACCAATGTTGCTCACTATGATGGGTAACTGCTGCACAATCTTGAGAGCAGAAAAATCTGAGTCCGCGGGACTCACTTATCGAAAGGAGAAAGTCATGAAAAGAGTAATCACAACCCTGTTACTGGTCTTTGCATTGGTCGGCTTCATTGGGCTGACCAACTCGTTGGCTGCAACTTCAAAAACTTTGACCCCCCTGTGCTGCGCGCCTGCTTACACTGACTGGATCGGTGCACCCGGAAGCTGTCCGACGATGGATGCCCATTGGGAACCCGATCTGTCGGGTTCATTTTTTTCAGCGGGGGGCTAACACCAACTGCTCAAGCACGAGAACTTGACCGCCCCCTGGGGTCCCAAAATGGACCGCAGGGGGCGTCCCCGCGCAACTCTTTACGATTGAGTGATTACGATTCTTCAGTAAGAAAGGGGATATTGATATGAAACTGATATTTGCAATCGGCTTGCTTTTTGTCATGGTGTTTGCGACGGGCTTTGCCTGTGCATCGCCTTATCAATCATCGCAATCGTCACCGGGAGTATCCTGCCCAAATCCGGAGATCGTTACCGTGATTACTTCTCAACGTGTTTTTTCCAATCCTCATACAGGATGGATAACCGTGCCTGTGGAGGAAAAGGTACTTCGCTGCCCGGCACCGTCCGGGACAGGGATCGAATAAAAGGGGAGGGTAGTCTTACTTACAGGCAGAGTCAGCGTGGCTATGCCTCTATAAAGATCATTTTACATAAGTGGATCAGGTCCGAATTCAATCCATCCAGTCTTACCAGGAGGTGATTAAATGCCGAACGTCAGTTTCGATGTCGCTGATGATCGCTTTGATGCTGATTGTTTCGTCTTCATCGGGAGCGATGGAGAGAAGCGGATCAAGATATCGTTCGGGAATGTCTTTCCGGATGATTAACGAAGACTATGGAGGCCAGAACGGAACCATGCAAGCCCAAATACCTCAAATGGATATTGTTGGCGCTCCATCCATCGAACAAAAAACAAAGCATTTGTGTCCGTACGATCAGAGTCATCCAAACGGCGCTGCGGAGCAGGGCCGGGATATTGAAGGCGACGATCACCAGGGACCAGCGCAAAACGGGCGCGAGCCAAAACCTCAATAACAACCCGGGGGGGTGGTCCGTTGGACATTTTCTTGCAATACCAATTGAAAGCCTTCTTCAACTTTATATTCCCTCAAAATCCCAACGCGACCCCCTGATCGAAATTACTAACACAAATATCAGCTAAATACAAAACAGGCGCAAATACTCCCCTCCTGGCACCGATGTTGCTCAATATGGCGGGTAACAACAGCATCATCTTAAGAGCAGAAATCCGAGTCCGCGAAACTCACGTCTTGAAAGGACAAGGTCGTGAAAAAAGAGTAACTATATCGTTTTATCCACGACAAACCAGTTGCATCTCAGTCGTCCCCGCGTTAAAAAAGAAAAGGCTCGGTTCCGCTCTCCCATGCTCTTGGGATCCGCGTGGATAGGGATTGTTAAACCATCCGGTTTGAATAAAGATTATCATCGAACCATCTTTTGCCCTTCAATAATCAAAGGAAACAAATGCTGCCCCAAAATTTTATCCGGCTGTTTGTCCTTTGGTTCATTTGCATGCTAACCCCCATGCATGTTTTTTCTCAGGTCACCGGAGAACAAGGTCCCCCGGAAACAAAAGAAATTACTTTGGAAGAACTGCTGAAAGCCGCTGCCGAAAATAATCCGGAAATCAAGTCCTCAGCGCAGACCGCCGCTGCTTCCAAGGCGAAGATTCCTGCCGCAGGCACTCTTCCCGATCCTACCGTTAAGTTCGAAACTCCTCCAACACTCATGAAGGGTGACCCGGCTTCAGTTCGCACCTACGGCATCGAGCAGGAAATTCCTTTTCCCGGAAAACTCGGCCTGAAAGAAAATATTGCCTCGGTCGAAGCCGAATCCCGGCAGTGGAGTCATGAGCTTGTGCATCTAAAGGTTATGTCGGAGCTCAAGCAGGCCTTTTTCGATTTATATTTGATCCATAAGTCAATAGATATTTTGTTGAAGAATGAGGAACTGCTTAAGAATTTCGAGGACATCGCGGAATCAAGATACAAGGTCGGCCAAACGACGCAACAGGACGTCCTCAAGGCCCAGGTCGAAATATCCAAAGTTCTCGACAGGCTGCTGGTGCAAGGGCAAAAAAAACGGATAGCCGAAGCAAAAATCAATAACCTTCTCTACAGGCCCACCGAGACTCCGGTCGGGAAACCCGCCGAATTCAAAAAAGCCGAATTTGCCTATTCGCTCGAAGAACTCACCCAGCTCGCCCATGGCAATTCCCCTGCCCTGAAGGTCTCCGAGAGCGAGATAAGCAGCAGAGAGCAGGGGGTGGAACTGGCCGGCAAAGAATTTTATCCTGATTTTGCCGTCGGATTTGCCTACGCTGAAAGAGATCAGAACCCGGGAATGTATGGCCTGATGATGAGTGCAAAACTGCCGCTTTACTTCTGGAGAAAGCAGCAGCCCGAACTCGAAGCTGCCCGGCTGAATCTTTCAAGCGCCAGGAGTATGCGCGACAACACCTCATCAACTGTCCTCTACCAGGTCAAAGAAGCCTATACTATGGCAACCACTTCCGAAAAGCTCGCCAATCTCTATGGATCTGCTATAGTTCCCCAGTCCAACCTGGCTCTTAACTCCGCCATAGCCAATTACCAGGTCGGGAAAATCGATTTCCTCCAGTTAATCGACGCCTCGATGTCCCTTCTCGAATACCAACTCAAATATTACGAATCGATGGTCGGGTTTCATAAGGCGCTTGCCCAGTTGGAGCCGCTTGTGGGTGTTGATCTCATTAAATGAATGGCGGCGGAAGTATCTCACGCGGAGACGCGGAGACGCGGAGATGGAGTGGGGGGCAGGGAGCAGGGAGAAATAAAATTTCTAAGCCCTTGTCACTTCGACGACTTAAGGGATTTTCACAATTGATTCAACGATTAAAGGCAAATTCCTCAATTGCTGCAATCCGTATGAATGAAGTTATGGAGATTCTGCACCAGTGGCGCCAGGGCGCCGGCATCAAAGGGAGAACAAGGTCTTTGGGGTATGATCGAAAGACCGTTCGCCGCTGCGTCCGTGCAGCTCAGGATATCGGCTTCATCGGAACTCACGCAACCACCACCTCAGTGAAATAATATTAAAGTCTGCGGGTGAAAACACCGATTCGATTATTGAATTAAAATAGACATCGATAATCGGCTGGAACTTTTCATAAAGTGGAGTTTCCAAGCGATGTATCGGTGCGGCCGCAGTGAGAAGCTGCAAGACGAGGTGGGTTCAAGGGGAAAACCTTGGGCCTAAACCCGTTTGCAATGCTCAGGAATTACGACCTAGACAAACCCGCACGAGATCTCAGGAAGGGAGAAACAAACATGAAGCGATGGATCAAAGTCGGTGTTTTCGTTGTGCTCAGCATTTGGACGGCAACCGTCGCGGGTGCTGCTGAAGTGGCCACGAAAGACGAATGTGTGAGTAAGGTGAATGCGGTTGTCGCCTTGGTCAAGGAACAGGGACCGGAGGCTGCAATAGCCAAGGTCAATGACCCCAAGAGTGAATTCACCTGGAAGGATTCTTACGTGTTCCTGATGGATGCCGAAACAAATCTGATACTGGCGCATCCGGCTAACCCGAAGCTGATCGGGAAAGTGCTAACCGGTCTGAAGGACACCAACGGCAAGATGTTCTTCGTCGAGTTCTTCAATGTGGCTAACGGGAAAGGTGAGGGTTGGGTGGATTACACGTGGCCGAAGCCGGGCGAGACCACTGCCTCCCCCAAGTCCACCTATGTTTTTAAGATTCCCGGTACCAAGCTGGTCGCCGCGGCGGGCTACTACCACTAAGGCCGATCCAGCATAGAGGGCGCCAAGCGGCCCCCTGAGCGGGCTCAAAGGAGGTTTTCTCTCATGCGACAATCTATGGTCCGGTTCTCCAATATCGGCGGTAAGATTCTCCTGCTCGTCATCCTCGGCGTATTCGGGATGTCCATCAGTGCCGGCGTCAGCAGGTTTCTAGCACAGAAGGTTCAATCCGGGGTGGCCGTGGGGCAGGCTGCCGGAGAAGTTTCCCAAGGCATCTTATCGATGATGCTCATCGAGAAGGAATTCATCAACTCAAATGATAAGGGCGGGCTGAAAGACTATAACGGAGTCCTGGCAGGGGTAAAAGCCTCAATCGAGCGCATCCTGGAACTCGGCGCAGATGCAGGGATCCGTGCCCGGATAGAAGAGATCAAAAAACTGCGCCAAGAGCACGAAACCATGTTTCAGGAAGTGGCGAGAAATATCGAAGCCTCGGAGCAGACCAAGAGCACGCTCAGCCAAACGATTCGTCAATTGCAGAGCATCCTTGAGGATGCCATTGGAATCATCGACAAGCGGGAAACACAGGTCAACATGCTCGGGGATGACCTCGACCTTACCACCAGCAACATCCGAAGGGAAATCAAGAGCTTTTTATCCTTTTGGTACGTCAAGCAACTGAATATCCAGGATCTCCTCCTTTTCGCCCGCCTGGACGATTACCGGAAGCGGGAAGCCGAATTGGCCGGCAGGCTACAGATGGCTGCCAGGAACACCGGGACGCTCATATCGGTCGCCAAAGACAAGGATGTCTTGGGGCGATGGCAGGAAGCTCTGAAGTTGGTGCCCGAGATCGAACGTCTGCAGTCCACTCTCGTTGAGTTCTGGCAGCGGAACCGGGATCTGACGGGTAACCTGAGGGATAACGCGGGCAAGATTGAGACCGCTGCGCACGCCATAACTGACATGACCGGTCATCAGGTGCAAGAGAGCTATTCGACGGCTGGCAGTGTCGGCTTCTCAGTGGTGTTGATCGGACTTGCCCTCCTGGGAATCCTCGGGCTCTTCATCCACCGCGGTGTGACTCGGTCGCTGAAAAGGGCTATCGAAGCCTTGTCTCAAAACGCACAGCGGGTGGCCGCAGCCTCCGGCCAGGTTTCATCGGCGGGCCAGCAGCTTGCAGAAGGATCATCCGAGCAGGCCGCGTCCATCGAGGAAACCTCCTCCTCTTTGGAAGAAATGGCCTCCATGACAAGACAGAATGCCGTAAACGCTGATCAGGCCAACGATTTGATGAACAAGACCAGGCAGATTATCGATCGCGCCAACGGATCAATGACGAACCTGACCGCTTCCATGCAGGAGATTTCAAAAGCCAGTGAAGAGATCTCAAGGATCATCAAGACCATTGACGAAATCGCCTTTCAAACCAACCTGCTGGCGCTGAATGCAGCAGTTGAAGCCGCCAGGGCCGGTGAGGCCGGAGCGGGATTTGCCGTTGTTGCGGATGAGGTGAGAAATTTGGCTATGAGGGCTGCCGAGGCGGCAAAAAATACAGCCAGTCTGATTGAAGGGACAGTCAAAAAAATAAAGGAAGGCTCTGAAGTTGTCCAAAAGACAAACGCCGAGTTCTCCGAAGTACAAACCAGCTCCGCCAAGATGGGAGGGTTGGTAGGGGAAATCTCAGCGGCATCCGGTGAACAGGCTCAGGGGATTACACAAATCAGTAAAGCCGTGACCGAGATGGAGAATGTTGTTCAGCGAAATTCCGCGACTGCCGAAGAATCTGCTTCCGCTTCCGAAGAGATGAACGCCCAGGCAGAACAAATGAAACAATCTGTGGCCCAACTTGAAACCTTGATTGGGGGCGCCAATAGCCATTCAACCATCGGAGGCGCCACAGCATTGCGGAAAAAGTTCGCATTGAAGAAGGCTGCAAAAGAGCCGAAGATGATTCCAGCATACGCAAAGAAAACAGATGGCCTTCACGGGGCAGGCAATGGAAAGGCTTCGGTCCCTCTCAGTAAAAGCAATTCAGGCCCGGAGCAGGTTATCCCTTTTGATGATGGAGAAGTCTCGGATTTTTAATTACCGGCACCGATTATGACCGACTCTTTCCGGGTTTGTGCACAAGACTGCGCAGTAGCCCTACCGCTGATGATTTGGCGCAGGTAGAGCATTCTCCAATGGAGTGATCAATTTCCGCCCTTGCGGTGTGAATCGGGAAGCTTTTGCTCCTTCTTGTTTTAGCTTACTTTCTGAGCAGGTGTTCGACTTCATCGATGAGTTGAAGGAATTCCTTCGACTGCCTGTACCGGTCGAGCGCCTGCTGATGCTGGAGCCAAGTCTCCCATACCTCCATCCACGTGGCGTTATGCCAATAACAGTCAGAATCACCCCGGTTTCCGCCGGCCCTGTCGCGGTATTCTTCGTACTCCTGCCGGCAGCACTTGCAGAAACTGTATGGAGCGGCAAACTTGGCATATTCTTCGGCCTGGGGGTCTATCTGAGCTCCACACTTCGAGCACCGCACCACACACTGGGTACACTGAAAGATCTTTCGCAGGGCTTCGATCTTGCGCCGGCGCACAGCGTTGTCGCGCTCAGACCTAAAGTGCTCGGCTTTCTTACCGAATTCGATGATATCGGCCATACTGCCTCATTTCTTGGCGGTTTTAAAAAAGGTTTGATCTTGCGTATCCTCGCCTTCAACTGGCGCTGCATCCTCTTCACGCGCTCCTTCGACCAGATTGAAAAGCTGCTGGGTGAAATCCATGTAAATGGCCTGTGCGTTTCTTTGCGCCTTCTTTTTTAAAAACACGATAGGGTCGTGCAACAATTTCTTGATGATCGATGCAGTAAGGATTTCAATGGCTTCCTTTTCGCTCTCGCTTAAGTCCGGAAGCTGGGAGAATGTCTTCCTGAGCTCATTTCGCCTGATGCTCTCGGCCTTTTGCCGCACGGAGACAATCGTGGGCACCGCGCTCAGGCTGTTCATCCAGTTGTTGAACTTGATGGTTTCCTCATTGATGATATGCTCGGCTATCTGAGCCTGGTTTTGCCGTTCTTCCCTGTTGTGGTCGATTACTCCCTGCAGGTCGTCTATATCATAAACATAGACGTTATCTATCTCGTTTACTCTAGGGTCTACGTCTCTGGGTACGGCTATATCGATGAAGAAAAGAGGCTTGTTACGCCGCTCCCGCATCCTTGACCTCACATCCTGGTAGAGGATGAGATGTTTCTCCGCCCCTGTGGAGGAGACCACTATATCCATTACCTTGAGCTCCTCGAGAAAGCGGTCGAATGAAACCGTCTCAGCCTTGAATCTGGCGGCCAGCTCCATTGCTCTTTCGAGCGTTCGATTGGCCACCGTCATCCGGCGCACGCCCTGCCTGAGAAAGTGTTCAGCGGCTAGTTCTGCCATTTCTCCGGCGCCGATGAGCAGCACACTCTTGTCCCTGAGGTCGCCGAAAATCTTCCGGGCAAGCTCAACAGCCGCATAGCTCACCGATACGGCACAGGAGCCGATGCAGGTCTCAGTTCGCACGCGCTTGGCGACGGAAAAAGCTTTATGTAAAAGCCGATTGAGGACTACCCTCACCGTTCTGTACTCGACAGCATCACGGTAGGCCTGCTTTAACTGGCCGAGTATCTGCGGTTCTCCCACGATCATCGAATCGAGGCTGGATGCGACCATGAACAGGTGCTTGACGGCCTCGAGGTCCTTATGGAGGTAGAGGTACGAATCGAGCGGAACGGAGTCCGACAACCCTATGTGGGTCCCCAGCACGGCCTTTATCTCCCGTGTGCCCTGTGCGACAGAGTTACAGGTAAACAGGAATTCCACTCGATTACAGGTGGAAAGGAAAACCATCTCATCGACTTGCTCCAGATGCGGGAGCATATGCAGGGGGTTTACTTCTTTTCGGCATGCCACAGCAAGCTGTTCGCGTATTTCGACGGGAGCCGTATTGTGATTCATGCCTAAAAGGACGATGTGAGACATTACATCTTACCCGAAAGAACAGAATGATGGCCGCCGAGCAAAAGGCTTGCTCCGAGAAAGGTCAGAAGGGTTGCCGAAAAACCAAGGATCGAAAGCCACGCAGCCCTTCGGCCTCGCCATCCGACCGCGAGCCGCTCGTGCACAAGGACAGCGTATATGATCCAGGTGACCAGAGACAGTATCTCTTTAGGGTCCCAGTTCCAGGGCGAGTGCCAGACAATGGCCGCATAGGCAAACCCGGTTATCAGGCCCGCCGTCATGAGAGGGAATCCCGACATGATGCAGCAATGAGCAATGGAGTCTAACCGTTCCAGCGAGGGCAACCGCTCGTAGAGGAAACCGAAATTCTTCTTCTTGATATGTCTTTCCTGCAACAGGTACATCACGCCAACGCTGAAAGCCAGCGCAAACAGTGCGTCCGCCAAAAAAAGGCTTGCCACGTGCACAATGACCCAGCCGCTTTTGAAAAACTCGCTCTTAAGCATTATGTGCGACGGTAGAAGGGAAGATGAGAGCATGAAAACTACGGCAAGCGGGGAGACGAAGGAGCCCAGGATGCGAAGTTGTAACCGGATTTGAAGGATAAGATAGGTAACCACAAAGACCCATGCGAACAGGGAGAGCGATTCCTGGATCGTTTCAGCCGGAAGATGCCCGGTGTTGGCCGTGCGCATTACCAGCGCGACCCCATGAAACAGGGCGCCGGCAAGCAATATAGACCAAGAGATACGGTGCAACTGTTCCCGGTCCCTGAAAAGATAGACCAGGTAGCCCACCGTCCCGCTCAGGTAGCAAAGCGTTGCGATTACAAGGAAAAGAGATTCCATAGATTTTCCCAGACAGCTTTTATTTCGGCTTCAGGCATAACCGGGCGGCAGGCCTCGATCGTTTTTGCAAAAGCCTCCTGCGGGCGGCCCTGCTTGAGCCGTTCAGGGATGGGCAGTCCCGCAAGCCGGGTGGATATCTCCTGGGCCTGTTTTTCCGCTACTCCCCTGGATTTAAAACACTGCCTCAACTCCCCCAGCAACCGGATAAAAAAATCCCATTCAGGGCCGATTTCCAGTTGCAGCCTTTGCCTGAGCAGCTTTGCAACCGCAGGGCTCAGGCCTGAAGTAGATATGGCGATGCTCAAGGCCCCCTGCTCGAAAACGGAGGGGACGATAAAAGACCCCAGCTCCGGGTCAGTGGCCATGTTGCACCAGACGCCGAGCTCGCCGGCGTCGGCGGCAACGGCTCGGTTCAAATCCAGGTCGTCCGTGGCGGCAAACGCCAGGCTGACCCCCAGAAGATGCGACCTCTCATATCGTTCGCCAGCCCAGATTACCAGTTTTTCAGAGCGCTTCTCCTCGAGCCATGCCGAGAGTTCACGGCCGACAAGCCGTATTTTGGCGCCATATTTGAGCAGTGTCCTGACCTTGCGCTCACCTACGGCCCCTGCGCCCACGACAAGGCAGATTCTCCCCTCTATGGCAAGAAAAAGCGGGTAGAAGCGCGCCGGCATCCTGGTGGATTTTTCCATTAACGGTATCAGTCTCAAGAGTGCGTAACTACTTGCGCCCAGACTTCCTAATCTATCATTGATGCGTTGATTAAACAAGTATTGCGGGCAATGTCGGGACCCCTGCCCGATATTTGAACCGCTAAGAGTCTGTGTACCCTGCAAAGAAAAGTAGAAAGGTGCAGTTTTTGCCCCGAGAGGGGTGCTTTTTCTAATGGCGATCACTCGGTGTTGGCGGCTGGATATCGGTGTCAGGTGAGGTGATAATGTCAATGAGAGAGCAGTATGAACAAATGCGGTAGTATATTCGCGGGGGAGTTTAACAGCGGCGGGATGAAGCCGTAAGACCTCGAAGCGAATGGGGGGCCGCAAGAAATTTCTTTCACGTCAAGACGCGGTCCAACGGCGGCCCCGCCACCTCTCAGGTTCTTCGGCAGATTACATAATCGGCGATGTCCTGGAGGATTTCTTTGACCGAACCATGGGGGAATATCCGAAGCGCCTCTTTGGCCCTCATGGAGTGAGCGCAGGCCTTGTTGTTGGTGTATTCGATCCCACCGCTGCGAACTACCAGGCTTTTGATTTCACTTAGCTCTTTTGCCTGAATATGCTCTGAGGTGAAAATCTGCTTCAGTCGAAGCCGCTCTGCGGCTTTTGCGTTTTGCAGTGCATAGATGAGCGGCAGGGTCGCCTTGCCTTCCTGGAGGTCGTTTCCGACCGGTTTTCCGAGTTCTTCGGCCTCGCCGGTAAAGTCCAGGGTATCGTCAATGAGCTGGAAAGCTATGCCCAGGTTATGGCCGTAAGCTTTAAGGGCCCTCTCCTCGGCCAGGCCGCCGCCTCCGAAAATGGCGCCTGTCCAGCACGCCGCGCTGATGAGCACGGCGGTTTTTTTCGTAACTACTTCGAGATATTCGTCCTCGCTTATTTCAAGATTATCGGAATTTATGAGCTGAAGAACTTCGCCTTCGGACATCCTGGTCGTGGCTTCGAGCAGCACCTCCAGGATTCGGATGTCCCGGTATCCGACCGCTATCTGTATGGACTTCGAATAGAGAAAATCCCCAATGAGCACAACGGCAGGATTGCCCCAGACCGTGTTTGCCGAGGGTTGGCTTCGCCGCAATTCGGCATGGTCAACAACGTCGTCGTGCAGCAGGGTTGCCGCATGTACGAATTCGAATACGACGGCAAGCGGAGTGTCATTGTTTCCTTTATATCCGCAAAGCCTGGAGGACAGAACCATGAGCAGGGGCCGCAGCCGTTTGCCTCCGCTGCCCATTATATAGCGTCCCACAACGGGGATTAAGGAAATATCGGAGTCAAGCAGGCGGTTTATTTCCTCCTCGATCCTAACAAGGTCCGGACCGACCTGAGCGTAAATCCTCCCCTTGAGGTTTTGCGGACCGGCAGGCATGAAGTTGGGCAGGGCGGAAGCGTCCACTATTGGAAAATCCGAATTCAGTTCAGTAAATTTGCCGGTTTCACCTGGTCTCCACAGGTCCGGCCGGGTCCAACAAAAGCAGAAGGAGAACCTTTAGTTAAATAGCCAAAAATCCGCGCTATGTCAAAGCGTTTCGCTTCCCGAGTGGAGTAAGCGTCTGCGCATCTTAGAAAAAGAATGCCGGGGAAAATGCGGGGAGGCCCTGAAGATGAGAGAAGCACAAGGGTTTGTGAGAAACTTCTCTTGACTTAGTATGAAGGCCCTTTTAAGGTTTTACCGGCGGCGGGCGCCGCCTGCTCTTTGACATCTGTCCAATCATGATCGACTCAATTCCAATCTGCTAAAGGAGGAATCTCATGGGCAATGATCTTAACCTCTCCATTGACGCTCTTTTACCAAAGGACATGGCCATCAAGGCGGAAAATGTCGGAATCGCGAAAGCCGGTCTTGGTAAATACAGAATGTTCGCGCTGGCAATTCTGGCCGGCGCGTTCATAGCCATGGGGGCAAATTACGCAACCACCGTATGGGCCGGACTGGCTGGGGCCGGTGTACCTTATGGAATTCAGAGGCTCCTGGGGGGTCTGGTTTTCTCCACCGGTCTTATCATGGTGATCATAGGCGGCTCAGAGCTTTTTACGGGCAATTGCCTCATCCCCATGGCCTGGGCAAACAACAAGGTGTCTACGGGATCAATGCTGCGGAACTGGATAATAGTCTATGCCGGAAACTTCGTTGGTTCCGTTTTCACGGCGTACATTGTTTTTCTCGGCGGGCAGCACAAATTCGGAGCCGGCTCGGTCGGGTTGGCCGCACTCAACATCGGAGTAGCCAAGACAAGCCTCGATTTCCTACCATGTATCGCACTGGGCATCTTTTGTAATGCTCTGGTCTGCATGGCGGTTTGGATGTGTTTTGGCGCACGCAGCAATTCTGACAAGGTGATGGTGATCATTCCGCCCATTTCGGCATTCGTTGCGTGCGGTTTCGAGCACTGCGTGGCCAACATGTATTTCATTCCATCGGCGCTTTTCATAAAAGATCTCGATCCGGCATTTTTTGCTACCGTGGCTGAAAAGCTCAAGGATGGCGGCCAAATACTTACCTGGGGCAATTTTATCGTCCGGAACCTGATACCCGCCACTATCGGAAACATCATAGGCGGCGGTCTCATGGTTGGCCTGATGTACTGGTTTATCTACCTTCGGCCGAGTTGGTCCGGCAAGGGCGCGCTGAGCGAAACCGCCTTGGCTGACAAGTTGACAAAGTGAGCAACACTGAGAGTTGAGTCCAAGAGGGGCAGGAACTGGGGAGCCTGAGACGCGGGGACGCAGAGGCAAAACCCTCACCGCGTCACCCCGTCCCCCCCTCTCCGGGTCGGTTTTTAGGAGCGGGAAGAAGCGTATGGAGCAGGCTCGATGGGCGGGTGTGGCACCGGGGAATCGGACAAAGAAGGAGCGCTCGAAAGCGCTCCCATGTGCCAAATTTGACGTGCAGGGTTTCACTCAAACAGCTCTGCCCAATCCCGCCGGCAGGACCATTATCTTTCCGACAGCTCGACGAGTACGCCGAAAGTAGACTTGGGATGCAGAAAGGCAATCTTGGCGCCGCCGGCGCCTTTTCTCGGCTTTTCGTCGATCAGCCTGACCCCTTTTGCCTTGAGTTCTTCGAGGGCCTGTTCAATATTGTCCACGCGGAAGGCAATATGCTGGACCCCCTGTCCCTTGGCTTCAATGTATTTCCCGATTGGGCCGTCGGGTGAGGTAGATTCGAGAAGCTCGACTTCGGTTTCTCCCACCGGAAAGAAGGCTGTCGTAACCTTCTGTTCGGCAACAGTTTCGCTTCCGAGGTGCTTGAGTCCGAGAATGTCGGTATAGAGCTTCTTTACTTCCTCTATACTGCTTACGGCAATACCTATGTGGTCAACTTTGAGTATCTTCATGACGCCTCCTTGCATTTGGAAATGGAAAGCCACTCGCTGACAATGTCATGCATCAGAGTGTAAGGGTCGCTCTTCTTATTCATCAGTTGCTCGACAGCGGCGTCGAGCCTTCCGTCCTGCTCCAACTGCTCTCGAACGACTCGGAAAAGCTCTTCATGAATCATCCGAAGTGTTTCACGGCCGGTCCTTTCCCGCCTGTTTTCATAAAACCTGCCGGAATCGAGCAGGTATTTGCGGTGCGACTCGATGGCGAGCCACAGTGGCTCTATGCCGATATCTTCGACCGCAATTGCTTTATTGACCGGGGCAGTCCAGTCGCGCTTCCTGATATGAGCATCGATTTCGATCCTCGAGCAAACTTCGCTGCAGAGCTGATCGGCGCCCTGCTTGTCGGCCTTGTTAACCACGAACACATCGGCTATTTCCATGATGCCGGCCTTCATGCTCTGGATCGCATCTCCTAGGCCTGGCACCAGGACAAGACAGGTGGTGTCGGCAATGCCGATTATGTCGATCTCATCCTGTCCGACGCCGACGGTCTCTATTATGATCAGGTCCTTTCCGAGGGCATCGAGGACCTTTACCACGTCTGCGGTGGCTTTGGCCGTGCCTCCGAGAAATCCCCGAGTCGCCATGCTTCGGATATAGATATCAGGATCGTTGGCGAGTTCACTCATTCGGACCCTGTCGCCCAGCAAGGCGCCCCCGGTGAAGGGACTTGAAGGGTCCACGGCAATGATTCCGATCTTGAGGCCGCTTTTGCGGATGACGCGGGCCAGCTTGTCGGTAAGGGTAGATTTCCCTGCCCCCGGCGACCCGGTAATTCCCACTATGTAAGCTCTTCCCGTGTGCGGGTAGAGTTTTGCCATCCATTCATACGCCCTGTCATCCTCGTCCTCCAGCCAGGAAATGAGGCGCGCGGCCGCCCGAGGAGAACCTTCCAGGATTTGGGCCGCGTAATCAACCGACATTGGGGTTCATTCCTTTCAGGGCGGCGACGGGGCCGCAGCCAGGGTCCAGGCGCGAAACTGCGCGGGCGAGGGCGGGGCCTTCGGCAGCGCATGTTGCCGGGATAACGAGTTATTGTGGCCGCCCGCTGTGGGCCGGCTGCGGGCGGCCTCGATCTGAACAGCTCTTAGCGCTGGCGCACGTTGTTCTGGACGAAATTGACGATCTCGGTAGTCGGCGTGCCGGGTCCGAAAATGGCGGCAATGCCTGAACGTTTCAGAAAATCGAGGTCTTCGTCGGGAATAATGCCGCCGCCCACCAGCAATACGTCATCGAGCCCCTTCTGCTTCATGAGTTCAACTACCCTTGGGAAGAAATAGTTATGAACACCTGACAGGCTGCTCATGCCGACAACATCGGCGTCTTCCTGCTCTGCGGCCGCAACGATCATCTCAGGGGTCTGGCGAAGTCCGGTGTAAACCACTTCCATTCCAGCCTCAGCAAATATCCTCGCCAAGAGTTTGGCGCCGCGGTCATGTCCGTCCAGACCGGGCTTTGCCATAATCATCTTAATTTTTTTGGCCATGGAATTTTCCTCCGATATAACTGTGTTTTAACTGTTGAGACCAGTCTTATACGAATTCTTTGGGCCGGTACTCACCGAATACATTGCGCCATACGTCGCAGATTTCGCCTACGGTGGCCTTGGCTTTTACGGCTTCGACAACATAGGGTATGACATTTTCATCCGTCTTGGAAACCTGGCTCAGCTTGTCCAGCGCCGCCTTCCACTTTGCCTGGTCTCTTGCCGCGCGGTACTTTTTCAGCTCGGCGGTTTTAACTTCGCCAACGGACATGTCCACCTTGAGAAGACCGGTCGGAGGGGGCTCTTCCATGGTGTACTTGTTTATGCCTACATATACGCGCTCAGTCGATTCGATCTCCTTCTGGAACCGGTAGGCGCTGTTCTGAATCTCTTTCTGGATGAAGCCCTGCTCGATTGCGGCAAGCGTTCCGCCCATTGCGTCGATCTTCTTGATATATTCGTCGATCTCGGCTTCAATCTTGTCGGTCATGTTCTCGACATAGTAGCAGCCGGCAAGCGGATCGATAGTATCGGTCGCACCGCTTTCCTCGGCAACGATCTGCTGGGTCCGAAGCGCGACGGTTACGGCCGCCTGGGTCGGCAGACAGAGCGCTTCGTCATAGGAGTTGGTGTGCAGCGACTGGGCTCCGCCAAGGGCCGTGGCGTAAGTCTGCAGACCCACTCGAACGATGTTGTTGAGCGGCTGCTGAGCCGTAAGCGTGACGCCGCCCGTCTGCACATGATAGCGCAGCATCATCGAGCGCGGGTCTTTGGCGTTAAACCGGTCTCTCATGACCTTTGCCCAATACCTGCGGCCTGCACGGAACTTGGCCACTTCTTCGAGCACGTTTGTGAAGGCGTTGAAGAAAAAGCTCAGCCGGGGGGCGAAACTATCTACCGGCATGCCTCGGTCGATACAGGCCTGGGTATATGCGATACCGTCGGCCAGGGTGAAAGCCATTTCCTGAGCGGCCGTCGATCCCGATTCACGTATGTGATAGCCGCTTACGCTGATGGAATTCCACCTCGGAACATATTTCTGGCAGAACTCGATCAGGTCGACAGTCAGCCTCATCGTCTGCTTGGGCGGATAAATATACTGGCCTCGGCAGATGATCTCCTTTAAAACGTCGTTCTGGATGGTCCCGCCGACCTTATCCCAGGGCACGCCCTGCTCCTCGGCGATTGCCAGATACATCGAGAGCAGCACGCCGGCAGGGGCATTCATGGTCATCGAGGTGGTGACCTTGTCCAGCGGAATTTGGTTAAAAAGAATTTTCATGTCGTCGATGTGGTCGATTGCCACACCAACCTTTCCGACCTCACCCATGGAAAGCGGGTGGTCGGAGTCGTAGCCGGCCTGGGTAGGAAGCTGGAATGCGACACTAAGACCGGTTTGTCCCTGCTGCAACAGGTAGCGGTAGCGCTCATTGGTGCTCTTGGCGTCTCCAAATCCTGCGTACTGGCGCATGGTCCAGAAGCGGCCGCGGTACATGGTGGGCTGTACGCCACGAGTAAAGGGAAAAAGTCCCGGGTAGCCGAGATCGCGGTCGTAATCGAGGCCTTTTACATCCAGTGGAGTATAGAGCCTTTCGACCGGAGTCCCGGAAATCGTGGTAAAGACAGGTCTTGCTTCGGGCGACTTCGAAAGTGTCTTCGCAACAGGTCCCTGATCCCACTTTTCTCTACCAGCTTGAATCTTTTGAAGTACCTTCTCATCGAACATAAGACGACCTCCTCAACGGCGAAATTCCACATGACAACCCGCCGGTTGCATCAGCGGGATCTGTTAAAAGAAGCACGAACTGCAACACGATTCGGCACCCTTGGCCATTTTCCCGGATGGAAAAAATGAACCTGAGCCGGAACACGTAAGAAGCATTGATCGGAAAACGCACGCGCCGTCCCTGGCCGCAACAGGGAAGACGAATGACTTGTGAAAATATTTTCAGTCTTCTCCTATATCAGCAGTTCCTCTGCGGGTCAACATGATTTGATGGGGAGGTCGTGAAAAAAAGTAGTTTGTCGGGCCGCCAAATTCAACATAATAGCGGGCGTCAGGGGCCGGTTCTATGCGACCTGTGCAGCCGCACATTTCAAAAACTTAAATTATTTACAGGGGATAGGCAGCTTTCACACATTTTTCGCTTGACAGATTGTGAAAATATGCTCTATCATCGAGGCTTTGGCGCTACCCCTTTCACTTACTCATTCGCCTCCGGAGGATCAGCCATGCTCGCTCTTGCCAAAACCGTCGAAAGCCCGTGTAGAAATTGCGAATTCATTGATCACGACAAGGATGTATGCGCAAAAGACTGCCTAAGACTCGGCGCCTTTCAGGCCGCGATTCTGCTCCATGACGAGATCAACATCAAGAACTTCCAGGTGCGGAACTTCCAGATAAGGCGCCTTGCGGCCGGGAAGGCCGTATAGCAGTTTCCAATTCGGAACGGGTCCTTTTCCGCCCTGGCGGTGTCAATCTTCGTGGTTTCTTGTGCGGCGTAACGATGTACGCCTCCGCGCAACCCCTCGATTTCCTTGCCAGGACGAAAAATGCCTCCTTTCCGAATCGGAAACTGCTGGTCTCTAACCGGATGTTTCCGGTCACTCGCCCGCTTACCTGTTCCACGAGTCATTTTCCATTTATTCTTGCCTCTGAACCCGGCTATGCTAAATTGACGGCTTATCAAACATGGGATCGCCATAAATCCAGGAGAAATGGATGCCCATTGCAGTTAAGGAAGTATCACTTCGCAATATCCTCTCATTTGGACCTCAAAGATTAAACATCGGTCTTTCGAGCCTGAATGTTTTAATCGGTCCCAATGGTTCAGGAAAATCAAATTTTATTGAGGTATTTGCTCTTCTCCGCTCTCGAGCCCTGCCGATTTGCGTGCCTTTATCCGCGAAAACGGCGGGGTAGACGAATGGATTTGGAAGGGGACATCCAAAGAGGCGGCATCGATTGGCGCGGTCATCAGTTTTGGATCGCAGCCCCTGAGGCACGTGTTGGAGTTTCGTTCTGAAAAACAGGGCTTTAGTCTGGATGATGAGCGAGTCGAACAAAGTCCGGCCCATGGTAAAGTACGTCCTTATATATATTATCGGTACCTCCATGGGCGCCCTGTGCTTAACACTACGGCCGGGGAACGCGAGTTGGCGCGCGAGACATTCGAGCCTGATAAGTCTATTCTTGCACAAAGGCGAGACCCGGATACCTACCCTGTGCTCTTTTATCTGGCCTCTCTCTATGAAAAGATCAGGATCTACAGAGAGTGGACCTTTGGGCGCAAAACGATTTTTCGCGAACCGCAAAAAGCAGACATGCGGAACGACCGTCTTGAAGAGGATTTTTCGAACCTGGGCCTTTTTTTGAACAGACTCCGCAGGATACCAAAGGCGAAAACCGCGATCCTTGAAGGCTTGCGTGATTTATATGAGGAATTTTCCGACTTCGACATAATTGTAGAAGGCGGAACCGTTCAGGTATTCTTCGCAGAGGGTGATTTTATTATCCCTGCTACCAGGCTCTCGGATGGAACTCTGCGCTATCTATGCCTTCTGGCTATCCTGTGCGACCCTGACCCGCCCCCGCTTGTCTGTATCGAAGAGCCGGAGCTCGGGCTTCATCCCGATATCCTGCCCAAAGTTGCCGACCGGCTCGTCGATGCTTCCCAACGTACCCAACTGATTGTCACGACACATTCGGACATTCTGGTCGATGCGATGAGCGAAAGGCCCGAGGCGGTAATTATTTGCGAAAAGCGTTCGGGCCAGACCACGATGGAACGCCTCAATAAAAAGATGCTCTCCGCCTGGTTGCAAAAATACCGCCTTGGGGAACTTTGGACGCGAGGTGAGTTGGGAGGTACCCGGTGGTGAAAGTGAGGCATCTATGTAGAAGGGCGGCGGTGACAGCAAGGAGCTGCAAATCCTCTGCCGCAAAGGGTTCAGGAAACTTATCGAAAAAGCCGGTTTCAGGGGTCGAATGCCGAGCATAGTTGCCTGCGGAGGAAGACAACATGCTTTTGACATGTTCCGGACAGCCATTGGCAAGGGGCAAGGCTTCCATCCGATACTACTTGTTGACAGCGAAGACCCCGTGGACCCTCAAAATGAGCTTTCTGATGGCTCGGCAGCCGCCTGGAACCATCTTCAATCACGCGATGGCTGGACGCGTCCTCATGGGACAGATGACGACCAGGCGCAAATGATGGTCACCTGTATGGAGACGTGGATAATGTCAGACAGGGAGGCCCTGCGTAAAGTCTTCGGGGACGGGCTTCAGATAAGCGCTCTTCTGCCGGAAAACGACTTGGAACAGAGATCGAGATCTGATGTGCAACTGGCGCTCGAAAATGCGACACGCAATTGCGGCCTCAGATAAGGCTTACCGTAAGGGAAGAAGGTCTTTCCAGGTTTTGGCCGAACTGAACCCCGGCGTCCTTATGGACCTTCCACACTTTAAGTTATTGATACAAGCTCTTAACGGCCGCTTACCCGAGGGGGCCGGCGGTATTCCGCAGTGCAGAGGAACATGAGCAGTTTACTCTGCTCCTTGGCCCCCCGGTCATCGGCTGGCCTGCAAAGACAACTTCGAGGCCATTTCCAGGATCCCGGTTTCCCTCAGCCATTCCATGCTCGAAGATACTATAAATGAACCGTTGAGCAAATTCTCCTTGTTATAGACAAAGGGCTTTCCAGACAAGTCGAGCATGATTCCCCCTGCGGCGGTGACGATCGCCTGGCCGGCCGCAGTGTCCCATTCCCAGGTAGGGCCGAACCTCGGGTAAAAATCGGCTTCTCCCCCGGCTACGGCGCAGAACTTGAGAGCGCTCCCCCGGTTTATGATCCGATAGGAAGGGATCAGCGACAGAAAATCATGCAACCCCCGGGTCGGATGGGAGCGGCTTCTCACGACCCGCACAGGCTCTTTGGTTGAGATTTGCGCCACTTGAAGCGTCCTGTCTCCGCTGTCGGTTATTTCCCAGCAGCCTTTGCGCACGTCCGCCATAAAGAGCCGGCCTGTCGCCGGGATATGGATTATCCCAAAAACCGGCGTACGATCTTCCACCAGGGCAATATTAACAGTGAATTCGCCGTTTCGTTTGACGAACTCCTTTGTTCCGTCAAGCGGATCGACAAGCCAGAACCGGTCCCAATTCCGCCTGATTTCGAATGGAACCTCTTTTCCTTCTTCGGAAAGAACGGGAATATCAGGGTAGCGGCGGCGCAGCCAATCAACGATTATGTTGTGCGAACGCTTGTCTGCGAGCGTGAGCGGGGACTGGTCGTCTTTGCGTTCGACCTCGAAATCCGTGTCATAGACTTCCATGATAGCCTTACCGGCCTCCCTGGCAATGCCGGCCAGAAAATCAAAGTCCAGCATAAATCAATCCCTATCTCTGCTTCGCTTACCGTTCCGCCTTGACGAACAGGCTTCGGATAAGCTCGAAATGGTTTGTGTGATTACGGATTTTCCACCACACCGCTCCCCTGCGGACGATTTTCCAGGCAGGCGCCCCGGGCCGGTTCTCGTCGGAGAGCAGGCGTGCAATGTTGTCTATCCCGGCCCCGGCAAATCTGCCGTCCGGCGCGCCGCCAAGCCACCTGTCGGGGGCGCATACCGCCTCAGACCATGAAAACGGGTCAGATATGAGCAACTGAGCCTCATTGGGGCGGGCAGTGCGGCTTGCCTCACCCAGGTGTTCGAGCGGGTGGGGGATTTTGTCAATCAAGTTAAGAGAAGCGACACAGCTAAATGCCCCCGAGCGAAACGGGAGCGCGCCGGCATCGGCCACTATGAATTCCACCTTGCTCGAGTCCCATCGAGCAGGTAAGACGAAGGCCTTTTCCAAGTGAATGCGGCCTTCCTGCTTGAGGCGAAAATTCAGCTTACGTTGCTCCATGATCCTCCTGGCCGTGGATATGAAACTCTCGGAAAGATCGACCCCGATCACCAGGTCGCACTTGAGCGACATCTCGAAACAAAACCTTCCAGCGGCGCAGCCTGCGTCAAGGGCTGCTCCGGCGACCGGCGAGATCTGCCCTGCCCATTCAGAGTAAGCTCCGGTTGCGTCAGGGTCTTTGAAAAGATCGGCGTAATGGCTCCAGAGGTAGGCTGAAAGAAGCTCAGGCGCCTCATAGCGCAAGCCTTCCCCGCTCAAGGAAGCATGACCAGCCACCAGGGCGGCGACCCCTCTTTTTATCGGGTATGCCTGCTTGCAGCCGCCGCACTGCAGCACGCCCTCGCTTATCTCAGCCCCCGAGCTTTGAGAATGGCCCAAGCGCAACGGATTCTCTTCGGGCAGGCAAGCCGGGCATATAAGGTATTCGAGGATTTTCCGCTTCATTAGTTTATAATGACGTAGAGGCGGATATAAACGCAATTAATAAAACACGAGCGAGGCATGTAAAATGGCTGAAGTGGAACTGCCAAATCTGAAGGAACTCGAAGAAATCAAAGAGAAGAAATTTACCAGGGGGGTGGCGCTGGTCACTGCGGTTTTTGCGGTGGTTCTGGCTATAGCCGCACTTGGCGGAAACCACACGATGAAAGAAATGCTCCTTGCCCAGCAACAGGCATCGGACCAGTGGGCTTTCTACCAGGCGAAATCGATCCGGGAGCACCTGTACAAAAGTCAAAAGTTGATGCTCGAAAACGAACTGGACCTGCTGTCTCCAACTCTCAGCACCGAGTCGGCAGAAAAGGTCAAGGCCTCCATCGAAACTCTTGCCAGGCAGGAATCGAAGTTTGCAAATGATAAGAAGGAAATCGAGCAGGAAGCCAGGAAGCTGGAAAAGGAACGGGACATAAACAGGTCCAGGGACCCCTACTTCGAATACGGGGAAGTGCTCCTTCAGATAGCCATTGTCATGGCCTCGGTGTCGATAATCGCAGCCAGCCGCGCAGTATTCGGTTTCTCCGTAGCGGCGGCGTTACTCGGGGCCGTCATGTGCGCAAACGGATATCTGCAGATCTTCGCGCTGCCCTTTCTGCACTGAGCGCCTTTAGGGCCATGCAAAAGATCTGCTTATTGATCTTTTTTCTATGACTTTATTTGCCCCGTATAGATAAGCTCGGGTTTCTTCAGGATTATGCGGGTGTCCGGCGGAACGGATTCGGTAAGCCAGACATTACCGCCGATTACCGATCTTGCCCCGATAACGGTATTTCCGCCAAGTATCGTTGCTCCTGAATAGATGATAACATCGTCCTGGATGGTTGGGTGCCGTTTCTTGTTCCTTAGCTGCTCGCCCGCATCGCGCGGGAGCGAAAGCGCCCCGAGAGTCACGCCCTGGTAGAGTCTCACGCGGTCCCCGATCTCAGTTGTCTCGCCTACGACGACGCCGGTTCCGTGATCGATAAAGAAGCTCTCTCCGATATGAGCACCGGGGTGGATGTCGATTCCCGTCACGCTGTGGGCATATTCGGTAATGATGCGGGGCATAAAGGGAATGTTTTGCTCCCATAGATGGTGGGCCATTCTATAGACCGATACGGCAAAAAGGCCCGGATAGCTGAAGATTATCTCATCGAAGCTCCTGGCGGCAGGATCGCCCTGGTACGCGGCACGCACGTCGCTTGCGAGCTGGAGCCGCAATGAAGGCAGGTTCTGCATGAAATTGATTGTCGCCGCCTGACCCAGTTCTTCACACGCAACACAGGGCAGGTCGTGACGTATGCAGTCGTGGCGCAGGGCCAAAGCTGTTTGCTCGGACATGAGTTCGAAGAGCGCCGTTGCCTCCTGGCCGAAATAGTAGCCAAGATTGAACTTCTCGAGCCGTCCCCTGACGAAATATCCCGGATACAGAAGCCTTCTGACTCGATCCACGATGTCCACAACGGCTTCTCTCGACGGAATCGGTTCGGGTCCCACGTGGTCAAAGGCCGCATCGTTCGAGCAAGAATCGACCAGCTTTTCGACAATCCCGGGAATCTCCTCCCGAAAGTGTCGTTCCGTCGCAATCTCGGTCCGGCAATGATCGAAAATAAGTTTATCTTCCATGGTCCAACCTCCAGTTTTTTGACCTAAAAGAAGAGCGATTTTCCGCAAGCTGGACAAGCTTTGGTCCCCAAAGGGTAGCTTTCCGCCCTCTTAAGATGGGTCAAGAGCGAGCGGTTTTCATTCGATTTAACATTCCCGTACCGGAAAATCACGTTTCAGTCCCCAAAAAAGAAACAGCCGGTTCTCTTAAATATAAGCGAGCCGGCCTTCGAAAAAATACTTTTTCGCCGGAGTCATGCCTCACGGCAGAGCTGAGCACCCGTTTTCCAATAGGGGGACATGCTCCTCAGCGTGTCGATTATGGGAGGCAATTTCTCGATGACGAAATCTATTTCCTCATCGGTGTTGTACACGCTAAGGCTGAACCTGATCGATCCGTGCGCCATGGTAAATGGGATCCCCATTGCCCGTAGAACGTGGGAAGGCTGGAGCGACCCCGAGGTGCAGGCCGACCCCGACGAGGCGCAAATGCCGAACTCGTCCATCATGAGCAGGATGCCTTCGCCTTCCACAAATTCAAAGCTGATATTGGTGGTGTTAGGCAGCCGATTCTCCCTGTCGCCATTTACCTTCGTATTGGCGACGGTATTGAGGATAGTGTTTTCGAGCCTGTCGCGCAGGCCCTCGACGAAGGTATTTTCAATATCCATTTTCTTTTGCGCAAGCTCAGCGGCGACTCCCAGCCCTATTATGCTCGGGGTGGCTTCGGTTCCGCCGCGCCTTCCGCGTTCCTGATGACCGCCCACAAGGAAGGGTGAAAACTTGGTGCCCTTGCGCACATAAAGGACGCCTATTCCTTTGGGGGCATGCAGCTTATGTCCGGAGAGAGAAAGCATGTCGATGGGGGTATCAGCCAGATTGATGGGGATTTTTCCGACCGCCTGAACCGCGTCGGTATGGAAAAGGATACGGCGCTCTCGGGCCATTTGCGCTGCCTTCTCGATGGGGAAAATCACCCCTGTTTCGTTGTTTGCCCACATGAGGCTCACGATTGCCGTGTCCGGGGTCAGCGCCCGTCTATACTGCTCCATATCGAGCCGCCCTTCGCCATCCACCGGCAATTCGGTTACCCGGTATCCCTGGGTGGCCAGATGAGCGCAAAGGGCGCGCACCGCCGGGTGCTCGACCCTGCTGGTCACGATGTGCTTTTTGTCCGGGTAGCTTGCAAGGGCCGAGCGGATGGCCGCGTTGTCGCTCTCGGTGCCGCAGCTCGTAAAGATGATCTCCTCGAGGAGATGCGCCCAGAAGAGCGGCGACCTGCTCGCGAGCTTTCCTGACCTGTTTCATTACCTGGCCCCCGAAGGAGTGCATGCTCGAAGGATTTCCATAGAGTTCATGGAAATATGGGAGCATTGCTTCCAGCACTTCCGGGGCCACCTGGGTCGTCGCATTGTTATCCAGATATACAGGTTTCACGCCGATACCTCCTCAACCACAAGCTCCGGCCAGACCAGCTCACGCAGTTTCGCCTCGACGAAATTCTTCAACGTCTGGTCGGATGCCTGGCAGGATGCGCATGCGCCGCGCGTTGCAACCAGCACGCGATTACCCACCACGTCCACCAGTTCGATGTCGCCGCCGTCGTGCTTCAGGGCCGGCCTGATTTCCCGTTCCAGGGTTTCCTCTATCATTTTGATTTTCTTGATATTGGACAGCTTTGGCCTTTCAGCCGGGGCTTCGCTCATCTGGGAGAGCACCCTGTCGATTATTTCCTGGATAATTGGGTGGCAGTTTTCGCAGCCCCCTCCAGCTTTCGTGTAGTTTGTCACCTCTTCGACCGTAGTGAGTCTATTCTCGCGGATAGCCCGCTCGATTTCCTTCTCAGTTACTCCGAAGCACTCGCAAACGATTTTTTCCTCTTCGGCCCTGACGGGAGCGCCCTTAAAATTTGCAATAGCCTGCTCCAGGGCCTCCCGCCCCATAACGGAACAGTGCATCTTTTCCTGAGGAAGTCCCCCGAGGTAGTTCGCTATGTCCTGGTTTGTGACCTTTGCGGCCTCCTCGACCGTCATGCCTTTTATCATTTCAGTCATTGCCGAGGCTGAAGCTATTGCGCTGGCGCATCCGAATGTCTTGAACTTCGCCTCTTTTATCTTGCCGTTTTCATCCAGTTTGAACGTGAACTTGAGCGCATCGCCGCACGCAATCGATCCTACTTCCGCAACCCCGTCCGGGTCTTCGATTTCACCAACATTTCGAGGATTGAGGAAGTGATCTTTAACTTTATCGGTGTAGTCCCACATATCGTGTTCCTCCCGCTACCCTGTTTTGTTGTTCCGTTCTAAGAGAGCTGGGCTCAGAGATTCGCTTCGGTCCGCTTCGTTCTCTATTATAACTACAAAAACAGTCCTTGGCAGGAATTGAGCACCAAATTCTGCGATATTTCCCGAAACTGTTTCATATTAAACTAATTATTATAGCAAAAATTAACCCCTGATGAAACATACAATCTCAGAAGAACCCGGTATGGCAAAGCGTTTTTTGCCCCTGGTCAATCTCAACAGACAAAATTCTATATCATAAGGGGATCTGCACCATGTGGAACATCCCGACTTTTTTCTTGACAAAACAGGCGCCCCTCATCTAGTTTGCCCGATGATCAGGTTCTGCCTTTGCGGCCTCTTTTTCTCCCTCCGCTGCGATCGCAATGATTCTGCAGCACTGACCACATGTTTAAAATTTCAAAACGGAGGTTCAACGGAACATGCCTTATGATGCGACCAAAATGAAGGATTGGCAGATTTCGGAAGCAGCCGAAGTCGAACATGCCCACCCCATGGGAGTTTCAGGAAAAACTGGGACTGAAAAAGGATGAAATCCTTCCCATGGGCAGGCTCTGCAAGCTCGATTTCCTGAAAATCATCGAACGGCTGAAAGACCGGCCGGATGGAAAGTACATCGAAGTAACTGCAATCACCCCCACTCCTCTTGGAGAAGGCAAAAGCACAACTTCCTGCGGCTTGATGGAAGGCCTTGGTAAAAGGGGCAAAAATGTGGGCGGGGCGCTCAGGCAGCCCTCAGGCGGCCCGACCATGAACATAAAAGGAACGGCTGCGGGCGGCGGCAACTCGCTTCTCATCCCGATGACCGAGTTCTCGATGGGCCTTACGGGCGATATCAACGACATCATGAACGCCCACAACCTGGCGATGGTGGCGCTGACCGCCCGCATGCAGCACGAAAGAAACTACAACGACGAGCAGCTTCAGCGCCTGACCCGAATGAGGCGCCTCGACATAGATCCCACCCGTGTCGAGATGGGCTGGATCATGGATTTCTGCGCCCAGGCCCTGCGCAATATCGTCATCGGTATGGGCGGCAGGATGGACGGCTTCATGATGCAGTCCAAATTCGGGATTGCGGTCAGCTCGGAATTAATGGCCACTCTTTCGATCGTAAAAGATCTGGCCGACCTGAAGAAAAGACTCAATGAAATCACCGTGGCGTTCGACAAGCGCGGAAAACCCGTAACCACCGGCGACCTGGAAGTCGGAAACGCCATGACCGCCTGGATGAGAAACACCATCAACCCAACCCTTATGTGTACCGCTGAGTATCAGCCGTGCATGGTTCACGCCGGTCCTTTCGCAAACATAGCGGTCGGCCAGTCTTCGATCATCGCCGACCGGGTCGGCCTCAAGCTCTTCGACTATCATGTCACCGAGAGCGGTTTTGCCGCCGACATCGGGTTCGAGAAGTTCTGGAACGTGAAATGCCGGTACAGCGGCCTGAAGCCTCACGTATCGATTCTTACCACGACCATCCGCGCGCTCAAGATGCACGGCGGCGGTCCCAAAGTTGTGGCCGGTCTTCCGCTTCCCGCTGACTACACCAAGGAAAACCTGGCCCTGCTCGAGAAGGGCATTGCCAACATGGTCCACCATATCAACACCATCCGCAAGTCGGGAATCAACCCGGTCGTCTGCATCAACGCTTTCCATACGGATACCAAGGCTGAGATCGCCCTGGTCCGCAAGCATGCGGAAGCCGCCGGCGCCCGTTGCGCCGTGTCCGAGCACTGGGCCAAGGGCGGCGAAGGCGCCCTGGAATTTGCCGACGCGGTTATCGAAGCCTGCGAGCAACCGAGCGAGTTCAAATTCCTCTATCCCCTGGAAATGAAGCTTAGAGAGCGCGTCGCCATGGTGGCCAGAGAAGTTTACGGCGCTGACGGCGTCGCCTGGACGCCAGAAGCTGAAGCAAAGGCCAAGATGCTCGAGGCGGATTCCAAGTATGATGACTATGCCACAATGATGGTCAAGACTCACCTTAGCCTGACCCACGATCCGGCAGTCAAGGGCGTGCCCAAGGGCTGGGTACTGCCGATCCGCGACGTTCTCATCTACTCCGGATCCAAGTTCCTCTGTCCGTGTGCAGGCGCCATCAGCCTCATGCCGGGGACCTCTTCCGACCCTGCGTTCCGCAAAGTGGACGTCGATGTGAAGACGGGAAAAGTCACGGGCCTGTTCTAACCCGATACTGGATACCTCGCGAAGCGTCGGGATTTATCCAGAAACTCCAAATAATCACCGGAGGTATCATATGTCTGCCAAACTGCTTAAAGGGGCCGAGGTGGCCAAGGAGATTCGGGCCGAACTCAAAGCCGAGGTCCAACAGTTGCACGAAAAACATGGGGTCGTGCCGGGACTGGTCACTATTCTGGTCGGCGAGAACCCAGCGTCGCAGAGTTATGTAAGGGCGAAGCAGAATACTGCTCACGAGCTTGGTTTTTACTCCATTCAGGACAATCAGCCCGCCGATCTGAGCGAAGAGGCTCTGCTCAAGCTCATCGACAAGTACAACAAGGACCCGAAGATCGACGGAATCCTGGTGCAGTTGCCCTTGCCCAAGCATGTGAACGAAAACCGCGTGCTCCTGGCAATTGACCCTGGAAAGGACGTTGACGCTTTTCATCCGGTAAACGTCGGAAAACTGATGATAGGGGAGCCCGATTATCTGCCCTGCACCCCTGCCGGGATCCAGGAACTGCTCGTGCGTTCCGGGACGCAGATATCCGGCGCGGAAGTCGTGGTAGTCGGAAGGTCCAATATCGTCGGCAAACCGATTGCGATGATGCTCATGCAGAAGGCGCCGGGCGCAAACGCCACGGTGACCGTCACCCACACCCGCACCAAGGACGTCAAGGGACACTGCCTGCGTGCGGACATCCTGGTCGTTGCCGCCGGGGTCACGGAATATGTCAAGGGCGACTGGGTCAAGCCCGGGGCCGTCGTGATCGACGTGGGAGTAAACGAAGTGGGAAAAACCGCCGATGGCAAACGGATCCTCAAGGGAGACGTGGCCTTCGAGGAAGCATCGCAGAGGGCGAGCGCCATTACGCCGGTTCCCGGCGGAGTGGGGCCGATGACCATAACGATGCTCATGAAAAACACCGTGCGCGCTTGCAAGGTGCACAACAATCTCAAATAGATCGAAGCAAGGTTGTGGGTTGGGTGAGTTGGTTTTGCCCTGCGGCATGCCGATCTGCTGCATGTACATGGGGCCTGACCAACACCCGGCCGTAAAATAAGCGGCCGAAGCCGGATAATCCTCCGGGTTCGGCCGTTTTCATCATCGTTGCCATAGGATTCGAGCGATTTCCAACGGAACCGCCACCCCGGAGTGCTGAGGTATCACTCGCGCCGTGTAGTCTCCCGCAGGACGTGTAGTGGGTACCGTTGCGTGATAGACGCAGCGGCGGGATGCGTCAGGCAGCGGTCGCGCGCACTTCATTTCCTCACGCACGGGATCGCCGCCGTTGATTCCGTCTGCATAGAGCTCAACTCGCACCGCGTTCGGATCGAGATCGTTCAAAAAGATTTCGACTTCAAACACGTGGTGGTCCGCGTTGGTTTCGATCCGCAAGTCTCCGAAGCGCAACGAGCCCCAATCCCGATCCACCGTATGCTGCCAATCGGCCACCTGCCTGCCCACTGCCCCATTATTCGCCACTCGCTCACGGTAGGCGGCTGCAGCCGGGAGGTAGTGTTGCTCGGTGTATTCGCGCACCGCGCGGCTGGCTGAGAAGCGCGGCGTCAACCGCGCCATGCTTTCCCGCATCCGCTTGACCCAGGCGGTGGGAATGCCGTTCTCGTCGCGGTTATAAAACTCCGGGATCACCTCGCGCTCGAGCAGGTCGTAGAGCGCGTCAGCTTCGACAGCGTCCCAGGCGGGATCGTCGCCATGCTCCCGGCCGTCCCCCAGCGCCCACCCCACTTCAGGTGCGTAGGCCTCCGCCCACCAGCCGTCCAACTCCGAGAGATTAATGCCTCCATTGACGAGCACCTTCATGCCGCTCGTTCCACACGCCTCCCAGGGCCGCCGTGGCGTGTTGATCCAGACGTCCACCCCTTGCACCAGGTGCTCGGTCAAGAGCATGTCGTAGTCACTGAGGAAGATCACATGGGGGCGGGCCTCGGGCCGGCGGATGAAATTTATCCATTCATGGATCAATCCCTGCCCCGCCTGGTCCTCCGGATGGGCCTTGCCGGCGATGATGAGTTGCACCGGGAGCTCAGGATTGGTTAACAGGCGAAGCAGCCGCTCCGGGTTGTGCAGCAGCAGGTTCGGCCTCTTGTAGGTCGCGAAGCGACGCGCAAAGCCAAGTGTCAACGCGTTGGGATCAAACAGATGTTTTGCTCCCTCAATCATTTCGAGCGGCCTGCCGGAGGCGGCCATTTGCCTGGACAACCGCTCGCGAGCGAATTCAACAAGAGATTTGGTGGCGGCGGTGCGAAATTGCCAGAGGCTGGGGTCGGAGACGCGGCGAATATCCTGCTCCAGGGTTTCCGTCGTCCCCTGCCAGCGCCCCAGCCAGCGGTCTTTTCCACACGCTTCCGTCCAGAGATCGTCCGCTGCCGCCGAGTCCCAGGTCGGCATGTGGACCCCGTTAGTCACATGTCCGACCGGAATTTCATCCTGGGGCCAGCGGGGGAACAGAGGCTGGAAGATGCTCCGGCTGACTTTCCCGTGTAACTGGCTCACGCCATTGACTGCCCCGCTTCCCCGGATCGCCAGATATGCCATGTTGAAACTCTCTGACGAGTCGTTCGGATCCCGGCGGCCCAGGGCCAGCAAATCGTGGAGTGTGATGCCGAGCTCCTGCTCGGCGTGACCACCGAGGTATTGCTCGATGAGGGCCGGAGCGAAACGGTCAAAGCCGGCGGCCACGGCAGTGTGGGTGGTGAAGAGGTTCCCTGCTCGAGTGACGGCCATCGCGGCTTCGAATGGCTGCGCGGTCTCCTGCATGAAGCTGCGGGCTCGTTCCAACACGGCAAAGGCCGCATGCCCTTCATTGAGATGACAGACTTCCGGCCGGATGCCAAGAGCAGTAAGCAGCCGCCATCCGCCGATCCCGAGGAGCAGTTCCTGCTTGAGGCGCAGCTCCGGCCCGCCGCCATAGAGCTCACTGGTAATCCCCCGATGAGCGGGGAAGTTCGCCGCGTCATTGCTGTCAAGCAGGTAAAGCGTCACTCTGCCGACCTGGACCTGCCAGGCGCGCAGCCAGACCGTGTAATCAGGTAAGGCGATCTCCAAGCGCAACCACTCGCCGTTCCCCTGGCGCACTGGCGTGATCGGCAGCTGTCCGGGGTCGTTATACGGGAAAAGGGCCTGTTGCGCTCCGTCCTTGTCGATCACCTGGCGAAAATAGCCTTGCTGGTACAGCAGTCCCACGCCGACTACCGGCACGCCCAGGTCGCTGGCGGCTTTGAGCTGATCGCCGGCTACGTTGCCAAGCCCGCCCGAGTAGATGGGCAAAGCTTCGCTCAACATAAATTCCATGCTGAAATAAGCGGCGCAGGTCAGGGGACCCTGCGAATAATTCTGTTGAAACCACGCGGGCGCGTCCAGCACTTGCCGTCTCGGTCTGCACCAGGCCGTCAACTGTTTTGCGAAAAATGGGATCGGCCAACACGCGCTCGATCCGGTCGCGCGAGACCGTCTGCAGGACAACCCAGGGGTTATGCGTGATTTCCCACAGTTCGGGATCAAGCCGGCGCCACACTTCGTCGGTAGCATGATTCCACGACCAGCGCATATTCAAGGCCAGTTCGGCAAGGGAATCGAACCCCTCGATTTCCGTGGGTAGAAGATTGTATATAGGATGGCTGGCACGTGTTTGTTTGCTCATGATCTCCCCTTCACATTTGTTTCGGACATAATCCCCGGCTGCTGCGGGGACGCCGCCAAAGTATCACTCACGATTGCCTGCGCTTCCCCGGTGATGCGGCGCAGGTGACCGGCCCCACGGAAGCTCTCGGCATAAATCTTGTTAATATTCTCGATCCCCGGCAGCTTTTTGCTCAATGTATGCCTTTGTTTTGCTTTCATTGAATCAGCCTGATCCAAAAAGAATTCAAGGGTGGGTGTTTTGGCTGTTTGTTCTCCATGCCCGTATCCTGTTTGCGCTCTGATCGCATTCTGCTGTCGTATTAGGTAAGTTTTGCGGTGGAGCATGTAAAGATTTGTGCTGAAAATGGAATATTGGGCCTGAAGGTGTTATATAAGCTGCTTTGAAATCATCCGAATGGGGAGGCCGGGAGCTTGGAAACGGAAAATCAGGCCGCAGGCGACAAAAGGATCAATCGGATCGGACCGCGAAACTGGGTTCCTGCTCTCTCTAAAGCACTTGGGAAACACAGATTCTTCCGCTGGCTCGTTTATGGTTCAGTAATCGGCGCCTTGAGCGGGCTCATGGCCGGCGTCGTTTTCTTTCTCCTGGAATGGACTAAATTTTTTGCCCTGGAGTATATTGCCGGTTATCCAATGGCAAAGCCGGCAGGAGAACATCTCGTTCCCTTCGCGGCCACAACCCCTCTCAACCTGTGGCTGCTCGTTTTGCTCCCCGCAATCGGAGGGCTTCTTTCAGGTCTGATCGTCTATACCTGGGCCCCTGAAGCGGAAGGGCATGGAACCGATGCTTTCATCGACGCCTTTCATAACAAGCAAGGGTTCGTTCGGACGCGTGTCCCCTTTGTCAAGGCAATTGCTTCAGTAATTACTCTTGCAACCGGGGGAAGCGCCGGCCGGGAAGGACCCATCGCGCAAATTGGATCGGGAATAGGTTCGGGGCTCGCGCGTATCCTCAAGCTCAATATCCGGGAAAGAAGGCTAATGCTTCTGGCCGGGTGCGCCGGGGGGTTGGGCGCTATTTTTCGTGCTCCTTTAGGAGGCGCCCTGACCTCGGTGGAAGTTCTTTACCGTGAGGACCTCGAAGCCGAGGGAGTTGTCCTGTGCATCATTTCA
Source organism: uncultured delta proteobacterium (assembly GCA_963757915.1). Classification (GTDB taxonomy): domain Bacteria; phylum Desulfobacterota; class Syntrophobacteria; order Syntrophobacterales; family Syntrophobacteraceae; genus SbD1. The sequence continues at coordinate 238,377 of CAVWTD010000025.1, forward strand.
TCTTCGGTTTCCTATGCGATCTTTACGGGCATTTTTGGCCACCAGCCCATATTCGCAATTCCTTCCATACAGTTTTCCAGCGCCCTGGAACTGCTTCTCTATGCAGTTCTCGGATTGGTTTGTGTTCCTTTCGGATATATGTACGTGAAGACCTTTTATGGTCTGAGAGACCGCTTCTTCCGAAAGCTCCCGGTCAGACGCGCACTGATTCCTGCATTCGGGGGTTTGCTGGTTGGACTGACAGCGCTGTGGCAACCCCAGATACTTAGCGGAGGCTATGGAACCATTCAAAAAGCCCTGATGGGTGAACTCCCGATAGCGCTCATGTTCACTCTGGCTTTTCTTAAAATTGCAGCAACCTCTTTCACCATATCATCCGGAGGAAGTGGAGGGGTTTTTGGGCCGTCTCTCTTTATAGGCGCGATGCTGGGCGGGGCCGTCGGGCAACTTGCGCACGCATGGTTTCCCGGAATTGTGAGTTCTCCGGGCGCATTCGCCCTTGTCGGTATGGCCGCATTTTTTGCCGGTGTTGCAAAGGCCCCCATCGGGGCCCTTCTCATGGTCTGCGAAATGACCGGCGGATATCATCTAATTGTGCCGATCATGTTCACCTCGGTCGTGGCAATTTTGCTCTCCCAGCGATGGGGCCTCTATGAAAAACAGGTCCTGAATAAATTCCACTCTCCGGCGCATCGATCCGATCGGGTAATAAATCTTCTGCAAGACCTGTCAGTTAAAGACGTGCATCGTCCGGATGCTGTCGTCACCATTCTTCCGGAAGACATGACCTTTGTTCAACTGAGGCGGCTAATTACCCATACACGCGAGTCTTACTTCCCGGTTGTTGATGATCGTTTCCGTCTTATAGGAATCTTGCCGTTGCCGGAGATCAGGCCGGTGATATTTGAAGAATCGATTCTGGACCTGCTGATTCTGCGGGATTTGGTTTCGCCGCCAGTGAGCGTTGCGCCGGATGACAGCCTGTCCGAGGCCCTTCTCAAATTCCTTGAAACCGGATATGGGAGAATTCCCATAGAAGACAATGAGAAGGGAGTTATCGGCATGCTGGGACTGGAAGACCTCCTGGCCCGCTATCACCTGGAACTTCAGAAATTGCATATGTCCGAAACTTGACCGGAGTAGCCGGCCGTTAGCGGCAATCAACAACATCAGGACTTTGTGAACTATGAGAACCATCCCGGAAAAAGATTGGAAGCAAATGAGATCGCTGAAAGCTCGCGTGTTGGACGACGCGTGTGCGCGAATTCTTACCCGCGTGGAGTCGATCATGCAGAAAAGGGAAGGGCGCAACCACGAAGCGTACCTGGAGTCTCTGGGATCTGCTCCATAAAGAAGATCGCAAGATCGCCGCTATGTTTGATGACTTAAAACGGAGCACGGCGTTTTTCAAGCTTGCGGCGTGGCAAAGCCAGGGCCTCGTGTCCGATAGCGATTTGGCTCTATTTACCGAAGAAACACAGGACGCAGTAAAGGCAATAAACGAGTATGCGCGGGAACGGTGATTTCCCCGCTGCTGCAAGATTTATCTTGGGGAATCCCGGCTTGCAGCGGGATGCAGTTATAGCGGGCTTTCATCTATTCAAAAGCTGTCCGGAAAAATAGGCTCAGGAAGAGGGCAGATTCTTTGAAATTGACACGCAGAAAGTGATACCCCTTTTGCTTCTGGGTTCCACCCACACCCTGCCGCCATGTTGTTCGGCTATTTCTTTTACTATGGTAAGGCCCAGTCCCGCGCCTTCAACGCCCCTGGACGTTTCGTTGCGTTCAAACAGCCCAAAAATCTTTTCGGAATCGGCCTCCTTAAGTCCCTTGCCATTGTCGCTTACGGAAAAAATGTGGAGGCTTTCCGAGTCTTCGTATCCGATCGAAATCCTGGTGAGGCTCTCTCCGCCGTATTTCAGCGCGTTGTCAATTAGATTCCTGAAGATTCTAAGTATCGAAAGCCTATCGGCCTCGATCTTCACTTCAGACTCAGGCGCAAACCAATCAATCCGGCGGAGGCTAAGTTGCGCAGAGAATTCGTCCTTGAGCATCCGGAGAATCTCTGCAACGTTTATCGTTTCAATCAACGGGGCAGCCTCTTTTGTCGCTATGTAGATATTGATCTTTTCAACGAGGGCCGCGATATGCTCCGATACCTTCAATATCTGCTCACAATAGGTCCTGCCCTTTTCATCGAGAACATCCCTGGCGTGTTTGCTCAGTCGTTTTGTCAGTCCGTGAACGCCGATGGCCGGACTTTTGAGATCGTGAGCGACCGAATAGGCAAAAAATTTGAACTTTTCAGAGGCGCCGTTTAATGCCTGTTCCGCACGCTTGCGCTCTTCTATCTCACGTGTAAGCCGTTCATTTGTTATGGCCAGTTCCGCCGTGCGCTCCTTTACCAAATCCTCGAGGTGATCGCGGTATTCGCTCAGCTCCCTTTCAGCTCGCTTACGGTCGGTGATGTCCAGCAATACTCCGACAAGCCCGGCGGTCTTACCGTCCAGGTCCGTGAAGACGCCTTTGATGAATAAAACATCGTGCCGGGTGCCGTCCGCATACTGGAAACAGGTTTCGTACTGTTGGATTCCCGGATCATTGAACAGGGCGAGGTCGGCTTCACGATATATGTCTGCCAGGTCCAATGGCGCAACGTCATAGACGGTTTTCCCGATGATACTGGCTTTGCTCAAACCTATGTAGGATTCGAAGGATGAGTTGCAGCCCAGGTACCTGCCTTCCGTGTCTTTATAGAACATGGGACTTGGAATCGTGTCAATCAGCGTCTGTTGAAGGTTCATCTGTTGTCTTATGGCCTCTTCAGCCCGTATGCGCTCAGTGATGTCTCTGACCACACCGCACAGAACTCTCTGACCGGACAGATCGAAGGTGCTGGAAGATATTTCCACAGGGAAGACCGTCCCATCCTTCTTCCTGTGATAGCGAAGCGACACTTTCGTTCGCATGCCGGCCAGCGTTTCATTTATGGATTCTTCGGATAGATCGGGTTCTGCGGTAACCTGTGAGTGTTTCAGTCCGAGGAACTCTTCGCGCGAATAGCCGTACATGCGCAAGGCGCTCTCATTGACGTCGATGAACTTGCGGGTCTGCCCATCAAAAACGAGAATGGCGTCTGATACGGTCTCGAAGAGCTGCCGGTACTTTTCTTCGCTATGCCTGAGCTCCTCCTCGGCTCGCTTACGATCCGAGATATCGCGAATGGATTGGATAAAACCGATTATGCTCCCGTCTCTGCCAAAAAGCGAAGCTGCTATTGACCTCAGGAATGTGCCTTTTCCCTGGTAAGCCCCTGGAACGAACGCCTCCGCATAGAGCGTATTTCCTATCCTTTTGACGAAGTCATATCTTTTCTCGATTTCAGGTTCCTCAGCCATCACAAGATCGATGAGCATCGGTCTTTTTTCACCATAAAACGGGACGGCATAAGCGTAGTCGCTTTTCCCGAGGATGTCCCTTTTGTCGACCCCGGTCATTTCTTCCATGGCCCGGTTCCAAAATATGACCTTTTTATCCCGGTCGATGACCAGTGTGGCGTCGGGCAGAAACTCTATGATGTCCTGGAGCTCCTGGTGAGCCGCTTGAAAAGCCACTTCGGCGTCTTTTCGCTCGGTTATGTCCCGTATCACGCCAACTATGAATTTATTTTGAGCCTTATCCGTGTACAGGGCCTTTTTTGTGATGATGGTGCGGGTTAGCCCCTTTCCATCCGTTATCTGTTCCTCGTTTTCGTTCTCTTCTCCGGTTTCGAAAACGGCCTCGTCCTTTTCCCAGAAGACATCGACCTGCTCTTTAGGGAAGAAATCGTAATCAGTCCTGCCGATGATTTCCTCACGTTTCCTGCCTGCAAGTACACACTCGGCGTCGTTGGCCAGGATCAAACGGTGTTGTCTGTCCTTTACGAATATCGGGTCGCTAATGGCGTTAGCTATCTTGCCAAGAAACTCCCTCGATTCCCTCAACGCTTCCTCTGCCTGCCTCTGCGCGGTAATATCCTCAAAAAGACCCACCGCTCCCAAAAGTGCGCCATCCTCGGAGTTTACCCGGCTGTACACGGCCCTGAACGGTGTGACTTTATTGCCGCATACGGACAGGTAATCCCCTTCGAAATAGTTAGGCTCTCCCGAGAGGCCGGCGATAACCTCAGCCATAATCTTCTCATCACGCAGAAGTGCGGACATATTCATTCCGATGAATCGTTCCCTTGACGCGCCGACGATTTCGAGAAAACGCTCGTTGCAGTCTATGACCAGACCGTCACAGTCGAAATGAACGATTCCCAGTGGAGAATAATTGAAAATCATTCGGTATCGTTCTTCGTTTTTCCGGAGAACTTCGTCCGACTGCTTGCGCATGAGCGCTTCTTTTTCCAATTCGTGAACTTTTCTCTCCAGCTCTTCGTAGCTGGGTTTACGAGTCACCACTACCTGCTCCCTCTAATCCCAAAACCGGATGCGTTCGCCTAAGCCCTGGTTAAGCCGGCTTCAATCGCCTGCTCCAGTCGACACGCATACATCATTCCTGCGGTCCGGGGCCTTCAGTCCGGAACCCCTGAAAAGCGGTAAGGATTTGTTTGAGGCCATTGAAGGGGGCCGGCTTTGAAATAAAGGCACTGGCCCCCAGCTCGTAAGCCTTTATAATATCCTTTGGATCCTTGGAAACCGAATACATAATAATGGGCACACGCGGAATTTTGTCTAGTCCTTTGTCTGAGGTTATCTCGCTGTTAACCCGGCGATCTTGACCGCCCCGCGATGATAGCCATCGGGGAACAGCCGTTCAAGGTCTTCTATTTCAAGCTGATTGGCTTCACAGGTTTCATAGACAGTGGGCACTGTTCCGTTTTCCCGGTATTTTTTCCGCAAAAACCGAATGACCTGCCAGTGCTTGTCGGTAAGGCTCCCGGGCATTTTCATTTCCAGGTATCTGAGCGCCGCATATCCCTCATCCCATTCAGAGGGGTCAACCAGGAAGCCTCTGATATCTATCCGATAAACCTTCTCCTCCAAGGATTTCTGTCTTGTTGCCTTTCGATTTGGGAGCCATCCCTGGTGTGCCTGCTCTTCTTTGTATGTGAGCCCGGACAGCTTGCACGCCCCTCTCAGATAGCCGGATGGGAAAAGCCCTTTGAGGTCGGCAAGGCGCAGTTTGTGAGCCCTGCAAATCTCATAGACCAGCGGGCATTTTCCCGAATCCCTGAAAGTTTTGCGGATGTAGTGGATGACTTCCCAGTGAGCCGGGGTCAATCCCATAGGGATTCCTGCCAGAGGCGCCATTGCCTCGGCAAAACCTTCATCCCATTCGTCGGGATTCTCCAGGAATCCTTCTTCATCCAGCCGGTAAGTCTTCTCGCCTAAACGAAATGCCTCTGATTCACAAGCCGAAGATCGCATACTTTTTCTCCCTTTTGAGTGGCCGATGTCGAATCGGGATCGAATGGACATCGCAGATAACGGTTGAGGCGAAGAAAGAATTCAGCTCCAACAGGGTACGGCAGCCTTCCTCCTCTGAGCAAAAGCCCGCCATGACAAAAAATTCACCATACGCGGAGAGGACCGATGAAACGCAGGGACACGAAGACGCGGGGACTAAACCCTCACAGCGTCAACCCATCTCCCCATCCGGGTGTCTTGTCTTTCCCACCGCCCCTCTCTGCGCCTGCGGTAAGATTTTTGGATACATCGGCCAGAGTCGTATTCTCCATCTTAGCCGCAATGTAGTCCCGCACCTCCTTGAAGAGGGCCAACAGTCCTCTTTCTTTCTCAATGGGTGTAGGCGTATAGAAATATTTGCTGACTGATTCGGTAGGCGCCAACGCGCCATCGAAAAGCCGGGTGATTTCGGCCAGAGAAATCTTGTCAGGGGATTTCGCCAAACGGAACCCTCCGTTCTTACCTTTCGAGCTGTTCAGGTACTTGGCCAGTTTAAGGGTGAGAAGTATCTGCTCAAGAAATTTGGAGGGTATTTGCTGGGCTGCGGCGATGGTCGGTACGGAAATATATTGCTCATTCCGGTGCCGTGCCAGGTAGACCAGGGCCAGCAAAGCGTATTCACTTCGGCATGTTAGTTTCACCTTCACCTCGATTCCTGCCAGCCTGATCTTTCATCCTGCGCGCCGCCAGGAGCGGGAGCATGCATCTGAGCTTCGTATAATACGACTTATATAATATGATTAGTAGGATTACAATCGCTTTTTCTCATCCGGTCAAGGCTGTATCAAATCCCGGTTTCACCTGGACGTTATTGATGCTGCAAAACGAGATGGGTTTTAAAGCCCGGTTTTGAACCTTTACTTAGGGCTTATACGTAAATAAAATGTACTTTTCGGAAACCGATTATGGCGCCAGCGAGATGCAGTCGAGCTTGGTACGTTAGTTGGACACGCGAGTCAAGTAGGGCAGCCCAACGTGCCGTTCCAGAGAACCCCGTGTCATTGACGCAAGAAATCCATTCATGCCATGAAAAGGAGCATCTATGTCCATTCGAATAATTAGACTCGGATCTTCCAGAGAAAAGGGAGAAGGGTTTCGTATTGGTACGGTCCGCCGTCCTCCACGGGGCGTTCCAAAAACGGATTACGCCAAGAAGGACTTCTACGATGTCTGGCTCCCAAACCTTTCTCCCAGTCAGAGGCTTATGCAGGAGGGAAAATCATCACAAGATGAAGCGTCCTGGTCTGTCTTCAAGAAGAAGTTTCGCTCCGAGATGAATGGACCGGATGCGAGTAAGATTCTGGATCTCCTGGCGGCACTCTCTCATCAGACCGATGTGGCTCTGGGATGCTACTGCGAAGACGAAAGCAGATGTCACCGGTCTGTACTGCGAGAGCTGCTGATGGAGCGGGGGGCTAGTCTGGTTTAGTGAAGGAAGGGTTGCAGAACGCCTACGCGCGGTTCCAGGTGTCGTTCAGCGCGTTTACGCTCTACTATTTCGGGCAGTAGGCTCTGTGCAGGGACCTCGAAGACGACCTGATCTCGAAAAAATGAGCCGACCCTCACACACGCCTTGTTATCAGTTGCCGCAGACCCTCAGGACCTGCTGCGCGATATTTTCAAGTGAAACGACCCGGTCCACAGCCCCGCGCTTTATCGCCTCTTGCGGCATACCAAATACGACACAGGACTTCTCATCCTGGGCGAGAGTAACTGCCCCTGCCTCCTTCATTTCGGCCATGCCTCTTGCGCCGTCGTCCCCCATTCCCGTCATGATAACTCCCACACAGTTTTTACCCGCGTAGCGGGCGGCGGAGCGAAACAGAACGTCCACGGAGGGACGGTGACGGCAGACAAGTGGACCGTCCTTAATTTCCACGAAATAGCGTGCGCCGCTGCGCTTGAGCAGCATGTGATGACTGCCCGGGGCTATCAGCGCGCGCCCCCGGATCAGCGTATCGTTGTCCTCCGCTTCTTTGACGGAAATCCGGCAAATTCCGTCAAGGCGCCTTGCAAAGGCGGCCGTGAAGTGCTCCGGCATGTGCTGTACGATCGCCATGGCGGGGGCGTCGGGAGGAAGTGATTCCAACAAAACCCTCAATGCCTCGGTCCCCCCGGTGGACGCTCCTACGACAACGACCTTTTCTGTCGTTTCGATCATGGCTCTTGTCTTCGGCTTCGCAATGATGGCGTCAGCGGTTAGCTTAGGCTCGACTTTGCTCCGTTCGCAAATGCGTCTGACCCTGGCCTGGGATGCGGCTTTCACGGCATCGCAGATGCGAACCCTGGATTCTTCAAGGAACTGTTTGGTGCCAAGCCTGGGCTTTTGGATGATCTCCACAGCCCCATATTCCAGTGCCTTCAACGTCGTCTCGGAATCCCTTTCGGTCAGACTCGAGCATATCACCACAGGGATGGGATGCTGAGACATCAGCTTCTCAAGGAAGGTGATGCCGTCCATACGCGGCATTTCGACGTCCAGTGTGATTACGTCAGGGACCTCATGGGATATCTTGTCTGCCGCGACGAAAGGATCCGGGGCTGTCGCCATTACTTCGATCCGGGGATCGGAACAAAGTATTTCAGAAAGTGTTTGGCGCACTACTGCCGAATCATCAACAATCAATACCCTGATTTTCTTACTCATCCGAGGTTCTCCATCACTAACACGCGGCATTCCTGCTCCTTGTCAGTAGAACAGAGTCACGCTCCCCGACTCTTCGGCTTTCCTTCGCGCCAATTCCAGAAGTCTTCTTTCTTTAAGACTGATATTCGGGCAGCGGGTGGAAGGGATACGTTTAAGGAAGACTTCACCGCTATCAGTGTGGAAGTGAATCTTTCGGCCCTCATGCCCTCCCAGATCCCGGCTGACGATAGAGATGGCCTCCATCTGAAGGAACTTGAGCACAAACTCGGAGTTCCTGGCGCCCATCCCGTTCTTGGGAGAGATAGCCGGAAGAACATGCGCCCCGCCAAAAACCTTTGCTACCAGGTGAGCTCTTTCCCCACCGAGGTTCATGATCCTGTTGATCAACAGCTCCATGGCATTTATTGCGTACCGGGCCACGTTGTCAAAGAGTTTCAGATCGGCCTTTCCCGGCAGCAGGATGTGGTTCATGCCTCCAATTCGCTCTACGGAGTCATACAGGCAGACGGCAACACAGGAGCCAAGAAGGGTCTCGATGACGGCCGGCTCCCTGCTCGCATAAAATCCACCGATATGAATGCTGATGTTCTGCTTCATTTTATCGGCCTTCGGCAGTCTGAATCCATCACTGCTTCCTGTAAATGGTGGTTGCCGTTTGTGCCAGGGGCAAATCCATGCCATGAAGGCTCTCCGAGTGCCCCACAAACAGATATCCCCCGGATATCAGATGTTGAGAAAGCCGATTAACGAGCTTTTCTTGTGTCGGCCGGTCAAAATAGATGAGGACGTTGCGGCAAAACACGATCGCCATCGGTTCCTCTATTCCATATTCTTCTTCCAGAAAATTAAGCCTTCCGAATCGCACTAAATTCCGCAATTCCGGTGCGATCCGCACAAGCCCCTTGTCTTTTTCCCTGCTTTTAAGAAGATACTTTTTTCGAAGCTCCATGGGAACCGGGATCACTCTGTCATGCTCGTATATGCCCGACCTTGCTTTTTCCAATACTGCCGTGGAAATGTCGGTTGCGAGGATCGAAAAGCTAAACCCCGGACAACCTTGCGCGAACTCACTCAAAACCATTGCCAGCGTGTAGGGCTCCTCTCCGGTTGAACATGCTGCACTCCACACGTTGAGCTTTTTCCGGGCGCCAACCCCGTGCAGACGGACCAGCTCCGGAAGAACTCTTTCGAAAAGGTAATCAAAGTGATCGGGCTCCCGAAAGAAATCGGTCTTATTGGTGGTTACCGCGTCGATCATGTGGGTATGCTCCGACTGTGACCCGCCGGGGCTGAACAGAAACTCGCAGTAACTCTCAAACGACTCGATACAAAGAACGCGCAACCGCTTGCGGAGTCGTCCTTCGAGCATCGTCTTCTTGGCGGGAGGCAATTTGATGCCGCATGAATCTCGAATAAATTTGCTCAGGCGCACAAAGTCCTTATCAGACATCTGCACCGAGAATATTCCGCCCGCTGAAACCCCATTTGAATTTACCTGGAGAGAAGACGATTCGCTCCTCATTTCTTTTGGCAACTGTGCATCGTGCTCTGTGCTCGTGGTAACAGCCCGCATTTTATGCGCGATCGCCTCCAGTTTTCAGGATGGCTCCTGACAAAGATTTAACGGCGGAGTTCACAGATATAACTGAGAAAAACGTGGGAGGAAGAATTCTGTCTTTCTCTCCGCTCGTTCCGCGCCCTCCGCTGTCAACCCTTATGATCCGGCTTACGCGGCGGATTCCTCACCCACGTCGCGTGCCATGGCAAGTTCATCTGAAGAGAATATCTTGTCGATATCCAGGATGATTATGAAGTGATTGTCCCGCTTCCCCATTCCCTTGATGAACTTTGTATTCAAGCGGGTCCCGATACGCGGGGCCGGTTCAATCTGGTCTGGATCGAGGTCCATCACTTCCTGCACTGAATCGACCAGAGCACCGAGCACGGTGTTCTCCCCGTCGACCTCAATCTCGACGATGATGATGCAGGTATTTACCGTCGTCTCCGTCCGGGTCATTCCGAACTTCAAACGCATATCCACGACCGGCACCACGGTTCCCCGAAGATTGATGACTCCCAGCATGAAATCAGGTGTCTGCGGCACTTTTGCAATCAATGTGAAGTCCAGGACTTCCCGGACCTTTGCGATGTCCAATGCAAACACCTCGTCTTCCAGCTTAAAGGTAAGATACTGACTTGTCTCGGTTATTGAAGATACACTCATGTCAACTCCTCCCTAATATCTCTCAAACTCCGCGTCGGTCATGTCTGCCTGGGTTTCCTTCGACAGATTCAGAGCAACACCACTCGATTGCACGCCTCCATTGGTCTTCTTCGGCGCAGCGTGTTTTGAATGCGCCACGTGGCCTTTCTGAACTGTTTTAACCTGTCTGACGGCCGCCGCAATACTTGTCTTCGCAACGGCAGAGCCGCCGCTAAGTTTGAAGAATGCAATCGTGTTCTGAAGTTGCTCGGCTTGGCCCAACAACACGGTAGACGTGGAAGCCATCTCCTCGGATGCCAAAGCGTTCTGCTGCACGACCTGATCCAATTGCTGAATGGCCTTGTTGATCTGGCCCGCTCCAGAAGACTGCTCGTTGCTCGCGGCAGTGATCTCCTGGACCAGGTCCGCGTTTTTCTGAATATCCGGAACCATTCTTGCCAGCATCTCTCCGGCTTTTTCCGCGACTTGAACACTCGATGCCGACAGTTTATTGATTTCGCCTGCCGCCATTTGGCTCCGCTCGGCGAGCTTGCGCACCTCGGCGGCTACCACGGCAAACCCCTTCCCGTGTTCACCGGCGCGCGCCGCCTCAATGGCTGCGTTCAGCGCCAGCAGGTTTGTCTGGCGAGCGATCTCTTCGATGATGGAGATCTTCCCCGCGATTTCCTTC